>JALOAL010000001.1 GCA_023228825.1 Dehalococcoidia bacterium
GGCTCCGCACCGCCGCTGCGTACTCCGCAACGCTGCCCCGTGTCATGGCCCCTCCACCTCTCTTGGGTAACCATGCTTATGAGGCAACTACCTCCCGTTCGGTAACCATTTTTATGAGGGCACTCGGCGTCCTGTCCACGTCGGACGGCCGGACTACACTCGAACCATGACCGCGCACGAACCGAGCGACGACCCGAAGCAGGCCTACCGCGAGGCGTACGACGACTGGCAGAAGCACCTGCAAGGCGTCCACGACCTGCTGCTGGAGGGCAACCGCATGCCTCCCGAACAGATCAAGGGCCTCCTGAACCGCGAGGCGCGCGCCAAGCAGCGGTATGACCAGGCTCGCAAGCGCCTCCTTGGCGTGGAGGACTAGCGGCCGATGGGCGTGGAGCAGGCGGCGGAACCGGGTGCATGGCAGCGGCTTGTAGGGCGGGGCTACCCGCGCTCATTGCTTGTGGGCGCCACGTTCTCTGTGGCTTGGACGCCGTGCATCGGCCCCATCCTCGGTGTCCTCCTCACGCTGGCCGCCACCACCGGATCCTGGCAGCAGGGCGGGCTACTGCTGGTGTTCTACTCGCTGGGCCTGGGCGTGTGGTTCATGGCCTTCGGTGCGTTCTTCGGGTGGCTGTCGCCTCGGATGAAGGCGCTGCGTCCGCACATGCAGAAATTGATGGTCGCCGCGGGGGTGGTGTTCATCGCGGTAGGCGCGCTCATGTTCCTGGGCGAGTTCCAGCGCCTGAACGAGTACTTCCAGAGCGCCGGCTTCCTGTTCGAGGGCCCCACGGCGGTGGAGGAGGACCTGAGCGGGAGCGTGGAGGGCTGGTTCGGCCCCGCCATCGCCTTCTTCGGCGGAGTGGTCTCGTTCCTCTCGCCGTGTGTGCTGCCGCTGGTGCCGGTCTACCTGGTGAACGTGGCGGGCGAAGCGGCGCTGGGCACCACGGAGGGGGTGGCCGGTCGCGCGCGCGTGCTGGGCAACTCGCTCGCATTCGTCGTGGGGTTCACGGCCGTGTTCGCGGTGATCGGGGCGTCTGCGGGGTTCGCGGGCGGTGCGGTCACGGAGCACCTGGATCTGCTGACCCGCATCGGCGGGGTGGTGCTGATGGTGCTGGGCATGCAGATGGCCGGCCTGATCCACGTTCCCTATCTCGACCGCACCTACCAACTCCCGGCCTGACGCGTATTGCACCCTGGACGGTAGACTCGCCGCATGGCCGATCCTGAGCCCGAGGGCGTGGACGTCGAGGCGATCCGGCAGGTCATCCAGACCGCGGACGTGTTCGTGGTGCGGTTTGGCCTGGTGGAGCACCGGCTGATGGTGGACGCGCGCCTGGACAACGAGGGCCGCCCCTACATCAAGATCGTGCCGCCGGTGTCCTCGCTGGAGGAGCGCTACCGCTTCCTGCAGCGCGAGCGCCCCGGCCTCTCACCGCCGGAGCAGATCACGGTCTTCCAGTGGCCACGCTCCATCACCGTCCTGCGCGACATTGGCCTGTGGGACGCCATTGAGGCCCGCATGGCCGAGGTGGCGGGCGAGCCGGCGGCGCGCATGGCGCGCGAGGCGTTCCGGGAGGGCCGCCGGCTGGAGCGCGCGGACACGCTGGCCCTGATCCGCGGCGGCGAGGGCTACGAGACGCTCTGGGAACGCGACCGCGGCTGACGGCGTCCTCGGAAATGTTCAGGCGGCCCGGGGCGGTCGGAGAACGCAAGGCCGGCCAGTGTTACGCTCGCGCCAGTGAACCGCGTCATCGACCTGCGCTCCGACACCGTCACACGTCCGTCGCCGGGGATGCGCGACGCGATGCATCGCGCCGAGGTTGGCGACGACCTCATGCGCGAGGATCCCACCGTCCGCGCCCTGGAAGAGGCGTCTGCGGAGGCGATGGGCAAGGAGGACGGCCTCTTTGTCCCCAGCGGCACCATGGCGAACGTGGTGGCCCTGCTGACCCACTGCCAGCGCGGCGACGAAGCGCTCGCGGGTTCCGAGTCCCACATCCTGCATCACGAAGGCATGGGCGCCGTGGTGCTGGGCGGCCTTTTCGTGCGCTCCGTGCAGAACGACGCGCTGGGCCGCATCGACCCGGTGGAGGTGCAGGCGAGGCTGCGCCCGGCATGGCCTCGGACGGCCGTGGTGTGCCTGGAGAACACGCAGAACCGCTGCGGTGGGGCGGCGATCCCCGCCAGCGACATGCGCGCCGTGGCGGATGTGGCCCACGCAGCCGGCGCACAGGTGCACGTGGACGGCGCCCGCATCTTCAACGCCGCCATCTCGCTTGAGACGGACGTCCGCACGCTGGTGGTCTCTGCGGACACCGTGGGCTTCTGCTTCTCGAAGGGCCTCGGGGCGCCCGTGGGATCTGTGCTGACAGGATCGCGGGAGTTCATCGAGCGCGCGTGGTTCAACCGTCGCCTGCTGGGCGGCTCCATGCGCCAGTCCGGCGTGCTGGCCGCGGCGGCCCTGTGGGCGCTGGAGCACAACGTGGAACGCCTGGCCGAGGACCATGCCAACGCGCGGCGCCTGGCGGCCGCGGTGGCTGAGATGCCGCACGTGGAGATGGATCCCGCCGGCACGGACTCCAACCTGGTGTTCTTCACCCTGAACGGCGTGGACGGCAACGACTTCCGTGCACGCCTGAGAGACGAGGGCGTCCTGTGCTCCGGCACCGCCCCCGAGCGAATCCGCATGGCCTGTCACCTGGACGTGACGGCTCAAGACATCGACGCCGCCATCGACAAGATCGCGCGCGTCCTGGAAGCGA
Organism: Dehalococcoidia bacterium; assembly: GCA_023228825.1. Lineage (GTDB taxonomy): Bacteria > Chloroflexota > Dehalococcoidia > UBA2979 > UBA2979 > W-Chloroflexi-9. The sequence goes on from JALOAL010000001.1 coordinate 2,760, forward strand.
TGCCTGCCGCCTCATGACCATCACCCTGCGTTCTTTCCCAGCCCTGCGTATGGCCTCGATGCTCGTGGCCCTTCTCACCGCTGCCGTCCTCCTGGGCGCGTGCGCGGGCGCCTCGACCAGTTCGGAGACCGTGGACGTCTTCGTGGGCTCGCCGTTCGAGGGCGGCGAGTCGCTGCGGTACGAGGTGGTCGACATCGGCGGCGGCGACCGCGTGCTGGTGGGCTATGGCACGCTGGCCGCGGACGCGGAGGACGGCCGCCTGGCCCTCCGTCAGACATACGTCGAAGCAGAGACGCCGGACGGCGCCACCCCGGTCACGGACGAGGTGGTGGTCTGGGTGCAGCCGGACACCTTCCGCCCCCTGGGTGGCGAGCGCACCGTGGTCAGCCGCGACGGCAACGGGAGGTCCGAGACCACCCGCTACGCCTGGTCATACGTGGCCGGCGGCGGGGAGGACAAGGAGCCTCGGCTGGTCGTCTCGCGTGACGGCGGCGACGAGCGCTCGCTGCGCCTGCGCGATCACTACTACGACAACGAGTCCTCGCTCTGGCTCTGGCGTTCGATCGACCTGGTGGAGGAGTACGAGGCGTACTACGTCTCCGCGAACCCGGTCGAGCGCAACCAGCAGGCGGTGAACATCCGCGTCCCGCAGATCGAGACCGTCACCGTGCCAGCCGGAGAGTTCGAGGCCTACCGCCTGCTGTTCCGCACCGGCCGCGCCGTGCGCACCGCCTGGATCGAGGCGGCGGCGCCGCATCGTGTCCTGCGCTGGGACAACGGCCAGTCCGTGCTTGAGTTGTTGCCGGACGAGTAGCGGCTACCCGCGCCACAGGCAGCCGCGCCCCGCCGCGCGCGCTTCCGCCTCCGCAGCCATGATCTGCTCACGCATGCTGCCGTCGTCCGTCCAGGCGTAGCCATAGCCCTCGGCCACGAGCGCCTCGTCGATGAGCGTGCCGTCCGAGGCGTACACGTAGCGCAGTTCGCGGCCGAAGCGGTCCGTCAGGCGCGCGTCCGGGAGCAGTTGGACGCGACTGCCGGCGAGCGCCTCCAGGCGGTCGGTCGCTTCCTGGTAGCACGCCTCGTCACGCTCGGGCGTGTCCACACCGTAGAGCCGCACCGTGATGTCCGTGCCCGCCGCGCGCACCTCCAGCGTGTCGCCGTCGATGATGCGCTGCACGAAGACGGGGACGGCACCCTCCACGGGCTGGCTGATGCCACCTTCCTCCTCCGGCCCGGTCTCGCCGCTGGTGAGTTCGTGCGCCACGAGCGACGCGACCAGGAGGATGGCCAGCAGGCCCGCGATCACGAGGCCCGTGCGATTGAGCGCGCGCCGCTGACGTTGGAGCGGCCGCAGGTCCATGTCCACGTGGCGCCGGTTGACGTTGCGTCCCGGCCGCCGGCTCACCGCACCACCCCGGCCGAGGCCGCCACGATGTCCGAGGCGATTTCCCCCCAGCCCGTGCGCGCGTGCTCCAGCGCGTCCTGGAACGCGGCCAGGTCGGTGACGCAGGCCACGCCGCCGGCCCGGTAGCGGTCGCGTTCCTCGAACGTGGGGCCGGCGGCCACCACTCCCACGCCGGCGGGCAGCGCCTCGAGCGACTGCACGAGGTCGCGCACCTGCCATTCGAACGCGGTGTCGGAGGCACGCACGGCGAACACCCAGAGCGCCTCGGGCGGCTGGTCGGGGGGCGGAGGATCGGCCGGGGTCTCCACGGCGGCGCTCCACATGCCGGCGATGCATGGCGCCAGGCCGCGCATGACGAAACCCATGTGCTCCGGCGACGCCGCGAAGGTCTCCAGGGCGGCGCGATCGTCCAGCCAGATCGCGGCCAGTAGCGCCTCCGCAGACCGCGCCAGCACCACGCGCCGAGCGCCGGGGGCGTCCTGGAGCGCGCGGGCACGCTCCAGTGCCGCATCGACCAGCGCCGGGTCCACCTCGGGGCGGAGGGCGGCGGAGATGATGTGGACGACGTGGAGGGCCCCGGGGGTGGGCTGGTTCATCGAGAGAATCGTCGCGCAGGCGGGACCTCTGGGCGAGGGGGGCGGGAGGACGGCTCGCGCCGGGAGCGGTGCTGGCCCACGATGACGCCGTCGCCCTCCGGCAGGATGCGCCCGTCCGACATCTCCAGCACGCGGTCTACGTGCTCCATGACGAAGGGGTCGTGCGTCGCGGTGACGATGGTGACGCCCGCGCGGGCCACCTCGTGCAGCAGGGCGAAGATCTGGGCGCCGGTGGTGGAGTCCAGTTCGCCCGTGGGCTCGTCCGCAATGATGAGGCGAGGGCGGTTGGCCAGCGCGCGCGCCACGGCCACCCGCTGCTGCTCGCCCCCGGACAACTCGTAGGGCCGGTGGTCCGCGCGCTCCGTCAGGCCCACCAGCGCCAGGAGTTCGCGCGTGCGCTCGCCTCGTTCGCGGATGCCGGCGCCAGCGATGCGCAGCGCCAGGTCCACGTTCTCCGCCGCCGACAGCAACGGCAGGAGGCCGAACGACTGGAAGACAAAGCCCACCTGGTGCCGGCGGAACTCGGTCATCTGCGCGTCGTTGAAGCGGGAGACTTCCGCGCCGTCCACCAGGATCGTGCCCGCGTCCGGCTGGTCCAGCCCGGCGATCAGGTTGAGCAGCGTGGTCTTCCCGGATCCGGAGCGCCCCACCACCGCGAGGAACTCCCCGCGCGCCACCGTGAGCGAGACGTTGTCCACGGCCGTGACCGTGCTGCCGCCGCTCTGGAAGGCGCGCGTGACCTCGTGCGCCTCCACCATGGGGCCGGCGCCGGGTTCGTGGGGGGTGGGCTGAGCGCTCATCGTCGCCGCCACCGTCCGTCCGAGGCGTCCTGGTCTGCGTCCGCCTCCGCCCGCACCGCCACGTGGTCGTCCTGCATGGTCACGCGTGCACGCCGGCCGATGCCGAGTTCGTCCATGTACTCGCGCGGGATCTGCAGGCGGCCGCTGCGGTCCACCACGGCGTACTCGTCCAGGGCGTCGCCCTCGTCGCGCCGGAACTGGGCCCGCCTCACGATCTCCGTGCTCGTGCGGCCGTCGCGCATGGCGACCACGCGGTCCACGCGGCGGGTGATCTCGCGGTCGTGTGTCACGATCACCACCGTGACGCCGATGTCGTGGTTGAGGCGGCGCATCACCTCGAACACCTCGTCCGCGGTGGCGGAGTCCAGTTCGCCGGTGGGCTCGTCCGCCAGCAGGAGCGGCGGATCGTTCGCGAGCGCGACGGCAATGGCCACGCGCTGCTGCTCGCCGCCGGAGAGTTCGGTGGGCCGGCGCTTGCGCTTCTCCGCCAGGCCGACCTGATCGAGCAGCCCTCGCGCGCGCTCGGTGGCGAACCTCCGCGAGCGGCCGTCCAGCGCCATGGGCACACTCACGTTCTCCTCTGCGGTGAGGTAGGGGATGAGGTTGCGCCCGGTCTGCTGCCAGACGAAGCCCACGTCGCGGCGGCGGTAGTCCACCAGGTCCTCGTCCGTGACGGTCAGCAGGTTGCGCTCGCCCACCATCACCCGCCCCGCCGAGGGCTGGTCCAGGCCGGCGAGGATGTTGAGGAGCGTGGACTTCCCGGAGCCGGACGCGCCCACGATCGCCATCATCTCGCCACGTTCAACGCGCAGGTCCAGGCCGCGCAGGGCCACGACCTCCAGTTCGTCGCTCTTGTAGATCTTGAACAGGTCTTCGCAGTGGATGTAGGGCGTCTCGGCCGGCTGCGGGGCCGCGATGGGAGTGCCGGGCTGGGTCATCAAGCGTCGCCAATCCGGAGCACGCGGTGGACCGCCAGTCTGAAGTAGAGCGCCACGACCGCGCCGATGGTAACCACAAACACCGTCCCCAGGATCGCCCACACCGCGAACACCTGCGGCCACGAGACGCCGAGGATGAACGGCGGCGCCACCGCCGCCCCCGTCTCGTCCGTGGCCAGGAAGCCCATCATGATGCTCCCCACCCGCAGCCCCACGAGGGTGCCGAGGCCCATCCCCGTCGCGATCACGAACAGGTGCTCGAACAGCACCACCGACAGGATCTGCGGCTTGGAGAAACCCAGCGTGCGCAGGATGGCGAACTCCAGGCCGCGCTCCTGAGCGGTGAGGTACGAGTACACGATGAACCCGATCGCGGAGAGCAGCAGCACCGCCCCGAACGAAATGGCGAGGATGCCCGACCACCCGGCCGCGATCAGTGGGTCCTCCTGCTGCTCCAGTTGAAGCGCCGCCCGGTCCACCACGCTGGTGATGCCGAGCGCCGCCAGCGCGTCGATCGTCGCCTCGGGATCGTCGGTGTCGAACCAGAGTTCGTTCGGGAGTGTGGCGCGGTCCGGGATGGCGGTGTTCAGGGAGGCGAGGAGGCGGGAGGCGTCCATCACCAGCAGGCCCCCGCGCGACTGGGGTGCGTACGTGGGGAAGTACTCCAGCGCTCCGGCGATCCGCGCCGGCAGGTAACGGCCGACCGTCACCAGGGAGAACGTGTCCCCCACGGAAAGCGAGAGCAACTGCATCGTCCCCCGGTCCAAGTAGACCGGGAACACCTCGGACGGCGGGGCCAGGCTCACGCCTCTGACGTTGGGGGAGAACTGGGTGTCGAACCACTCGTAGCGGAGGACGCCCGACTCACCCGCAGGGGCGTCGTCCGCGCTCGGGCGGGCGACGTCACCCGGCGCGGTGGGTACCAGGCCCTGCACCACCTGGAAGCGCGGCTCGGTGAAGGACACGAGCGGCGTCGACCCCGGCCATGCCGAGGCGCGCACCTCGCCGATCGGGCCGCCCTCAGCCACCGCCTCTGCCGAGGCGTGGAGCGGGCCGATGAGGACCACCCCCCGCTGCTGGGCGATGCGGCCGGACGGGCCGATGAACGCGCCGAGCACCTCCACCGGGCCCTGCAGCGGCGGCTCGTTGGAACGGGCGCCCGTGCGGCTGAGCGCGCGGTTGAGGTCCACCGTGAAGAACTGCCACTCCCCGGCCGCCTCGTCCACCGGCGCGGCCGAGGCGACCACACGGTTGGAGATGCGCCCGGTGGCGTCTCGGAGCGAGATCCCCACGCTCACGCGCCCCCGGATGTCCATGAAGCGCACCCACATCCCCAGTTGCTGCGTGCCCTCCGGGAGCAGCGGGCCAGGGGCGACCTGGACGGAGGAGGCCGCCAGCGTGGCCATGATCTCGTCCACGGACTGGGACGCAAAGTCGTCGCGGATGTAGGCCACCTCGCCGAACGTGGTGGGGTCCACGCCCAGCACGGTCACGCTGTCGCCTCGACGCGGGTCCACCAGGATGGAGCCGCTGATGCGCGTGGCTACGCTGGCCCCGTCCGCCGGGACCCGCGAGGCGGCGTCGTAGAGGGCGGCCTCCCCGCCGGGGAAGGTGGCGGCCGTCATCAGGCCTCGGACGTCCGCGCCCGACTCGTAGCCCGCGCGGTCCTCGTAGGAGCGTCCCAGGGTGGCGGAGAAGGTGGCGCCGAACATGCCGACGCCGGTCGCGAACATCAGGAGCAGGATCAGGCGCGTGTAGTGCGCCGGCTGGCGCACTAGCGAGCGCATGCCGACGAGGATCGCCACGCTCCTCGTCCAGCCCACCGCCCACGCGACACCCCGCAACGCCACCGGGAACAGGCGCAGGAAGACCACGCCCACGGTCACCATGAACACAGCGGGCGTGGCGAGGAGGACCGGGTCCACGGTGGTCTCGCCGAAGAGGCCCTCCGTGAACAACTCCTCCTGCTGGGAGAGGCGCCAGAACAGCGCCGCCACGACCAGGACGATCACCACGTCCAGGTAGTAGCGCAGGAAGAGCGGCGTCCCGTGCGGCCTCGCGGCGCCGCGTTTGAACTCCACCACGCTGTCCCGCGTCACCCGCCAGGCCGGCACCATCAGCGACAGGAATGCGATCAGCGCGCCGATTCCCGCCAGGAGGTAGGCCGTCCCGCCGACGTGCACGGACAGCGCCCCGCCGTCCGAGAGCGCGCTGAACGCGGGCGTGGGCCCCAGCAGGCTGATCACGGCCGCCGCCAGCGGTGGCCCGGCCAGCGCGGCCAGGGCGGCCAGCAGGGTGCCCTCCACGCCGTAGATGCCCAGCAGTTGCGCCGTGGTGGCGCCCCGGCTGCGCATAGTGGCGATCTCCGCGCCCTGCCGCTCCACCAGCATGGTGGAGACCATGATCAGGTAGTACGCCACGATCGCGCCGATCTGGAGCAGGAGCACCAGCAGCGGGATGCGCGTGAAGAACAACTTCTCGTCGAACGTCCGCAGCACCTGCGGCAGGCCGCTGGTCACCAGCGGGCGCTCCTCGGTCGCCTGGAGGGCTACCGGCAGGCGGGCGAGGCCGTCCGCGATGGAGACGGCGTTGCGCGCGTTCAGGGCGTCCAGGTGGACGGGATAGATGTTGAAGTAGTCCGCCGCCATCGTCGGCATCGCCTCGCGCAGGGCGCCGAAGAAGGTGGTCTCGTTGGTCCACAGGCGGAGGGTGACCCAGGACCGAGGCCGCGCGTCCACGCGCTCCTCCGCCGTCCCCCAGTAGCGCTCCTCCGGATCCGTCTCTGTCACCACGCCCACGATGCGCGCCCGCACCGGGCCAGTGGTCGCCATCCAGTACGGGTGCAGGTCCACCTCGTCACCCACGCCCAGCCCGGTGGCCTCCACCGTCCCCGGCCCCACGACCACCTCCATGGGCGCGCCCGTGTGGTCCGGCATGGCCGCGGGCAGGGCGCCCTCCAGCAGTTGGACGTGCTGCTCGAAGTCCGAGCGGAACAGGACGTTGCCGCGCGGCCGGGTGGGGTCGGACGCCGCCACCGCCGCGCCCGGGGCGGTGGGGTAGAAGGTGGCGCTCTGGGCCTGGCGTACCACGCCCTGCACCGCCCCCTGAGTCAGGCCCGAGACAGTGGCGTCCTGGCGCTGGCGGCCGGACTGATACGTCTCCACCGTGACCGGGATGTTGCTCTGTTGCACGCGCACGTCCAGCGTGCGCACGTCCTGGTGTTCCAGCGCGTGCTGGAGCCCCAGGTCCCGGATCGCGTCCGAATAGATCGAGGTCGCCGACAGGACGGCCGCCGCCACCAGCGTGCCGGTGGCCACGCTGGAGAGCAGGCGCCAGTTTCGACGCATGCGTCGCACGGCCAGGAGGGGCAGCGACCGGAAGCGAATCATCCGCGGCATTCTAGCCACCTCAGCCCGGGACGACGTGCTGGAGGCGAGCAGGGGGCTCAGGTGGCGGTGTCAGGCGGTGGGAACGGGCAGCATACGCCGGGCTATACTCGCCGGGTGACGCCAACCTCGAAGCCTCCAGCAACATCGGAACCGGCCCCGGGCGAGGTGGCCGAGGCCGCCGGTGGTGAGCAGCAACTGCTGGTCATCCTGGACTCGCACGGCATTATCTTCCGCTCCTACTACGCCCTCCGGGATGTGCTGCCGCCCACGCGCACCCAGGAGTCGATCTCCGCAGTCTACGGCTACGCCAACAGCCTGCTCACGGTCTTCAAGGAACTCCAGCCCACCCACGTGATCGCGGCGTGGGACGCCTCGTCCGCCACCTTCCGCAAGGAGAGGGACGAGCGTTACAAGGCCACGCGCGACCACGCCCCGGACGACCTGGTGCCGCAGTTCGCGCGCATCCGGGAGATGCTGGACGCCTTCCGTATCCCCGTCGTCATGAAAGAGGGGTACGAGGCGGACGACGTGCTGGGCACGCTGTCGGAGCAGGCGCACGAGCAGGGCACGGCGGTCATCATCGTCACGCTGGACAACGACATGATCCAGTTGGTGCGCCCGGGCGTCAGCGTCTACATGTACCGCCCGTACCAGAAGGACTACATCCTGTACGACCCGGACGTGGTGCGGGAACGGTTCGGCTTCGAGCCGGAGCGCATGGTGGACTACAAGGCCCTGCTCGGCGACCCCTCCGATAACATCCCCGGCGTGAAGGGCATCGGCGAGAAGGGCGCGAAGGCGCTCATCGAGCAGTACGGCACGCTGGACGAGATGATCGCCCACCTGTCGGAGGTCGAGCCCAAGCGCACGCGCACGGCGCTGGAGAACGGCCTGGACGAGGCGCAACTCTCCCACGAACTGGCGACCATTGTGCGGGACGTCCCGGACGTGGTGCTGGACATGGACTCCGCGCGCCTCCGGGACTACGACCGCCAGGCCGTGACCGACCTGTTCCATGAACTGGAGTTCCGCTCCCTCCTCCCCCGCCTGCCCGCCTCCGACGGTGACGACGCCGTGGCGCCGAGCAACGAGCCCGAGGGCGACTACCGCACCATCACCTCGCGCGCCGACCTGGACGCCCTGGTGACGGACGTGCGTGCGGCGGGGCGCTTCGGCTACCTGGTGGTGGCGGACTCCGCCCACCCCGTGCGCGCCTCGCAGTGCCTCGTGGGCATCGCCATCGCGCATGACGAGGGCCAGGCGGCCTACATCCCCTTCGGCCACGCCGTGGAGGAGCAGGGGCGCCTGCTGGCGGACGAAGGGGAGCCCGACGACGCCGCTGACTCCGCCGGCGGCCAGTTGCGCCGCGACGAGGTCTTCGAGGCCCTGCGGCCGCTCTTCACGGAGCCCGGCCTCCAACGCTACGCGCACGACAGCAAGTACGGGATGCTGGCCCTGGGCATGGCGGACGCGAGCATGTGGCCCGCCACGGACGACTTCGACACGCAGGTGGCCGCCTACCTGCTGGGCGACGCCAACATGTCGCTCCAGCGCCTGGCCTTCACCCGCCTGCGCGTGGACACCGTGGACCCCAAGACCTTCCTGGGCACCGCCAGCAAAGCCATCCCGTTCTCTAAGGCCGCCGTGGCGGACGTTGCCCGGTACGCCTGCATCCACGCGGACATGGTGCGCCGGCTCGTGGAGCCGCTGCGCGAGGAACTGGACGAGGCCTCGCTGCTGGGGGTGTTCACGGACGTGGACATGCCGCACGTGCCGGTGCTGGCGCGCATGGAGCAGTGGGGCGTGGGCCTGGATCGCGAGGTGCTGGACGGCCTGGACCGCGACCTCACCAGCCGCATCGCCGCCGCCGAGCAGGCCGTGTACGACGCCGTGGGCCACGAGGTGAAGATCGGCTCGCCGCAGGAACTTTCCCACGTGCTGTTCGAAGAGATCGGCCTGCCTCGGACGCGCAAGACGAAGACCGGCTACACCACGGACGCAGACGCGCTAGAACCGCTGCGCAATGCGCACCCGGTGGTGGAGGCGATCCTGAACTGGCGCGAGTTGACCAAGATCAAGTCGACCTACGTGGACACGCTGCCCGGGCAGATCAATCCTCAGACCGGGCGCGTCCACACCGTGTTCTCGCAGGTGACCGCCGCTACCGGCCGCCTCTCCTCGAACGACCCGAACCTGCAGAACATCCCCGTGCGGTCGGAGGTGGGGCAGTTGGTACGCCGTGCGTTCGTGGCCAGCGACTGCGGCGAGGATCCGGTGCTCCTCTCGATCGACTACTCGCAGATCGAATTGCGGGTGCTGGCGCACATCAGCGAGGACGAGGAACTCCGCAAGGCCTTCCGCGCACGCAAGGACATCCACCGGGCGACCGCCGCCAACGTCTTTAAGAAGGACGAGGCGGACGTCACCGCGGAAGACCGGCGGCGCGCCAAGGTCTTCAACTTCGGCGTCCTCTACGGCCTGACCGCCTTCGGCATGTCCACCCGCGAGGGCATCCCGCGCGACGAGGCGGAGGCGTTCATCCAGGCCTATTTCGAGGCGTACCCCAGCGTGCAGGAGTGGCGCGAACGCACCGTGGAGGAGTCCCGCGAGCGCGGCTACGCGGAGACGCTGCTGGGCCGCCGCCGCTACATGCCGGACCTGAAGTCCCGCAACCGCGTGGTGCGCCAGGCGGCGGAACGCATCGCCATCAACATGCCCATCCAGGGCACGGCTTCCGACATCATCAAACTCGCCATGAACCGCATCGACGAGGAACTGCTGGAGCGTCGGCGGTCCGGCGCGCTCGCGCGCATGATCCTGCAGGTGCACGACGAACTGATCTTCGAGACGCCTCGTGCGGAGTTGGACGACGTGCGCGAGGTGGCGAAGCGCCTGATGCCGTCCATCGAACTCGCCGTGCCGCTCGACCTGGACGAGAAGGTTGGGCGCTCCTGGGGCGAGATGGAGTGACGTGCCTGCGCGAGCCGGAGGGGCCCGTGGACCAGTGCGCCACGGGCGCCGTCCGCGCGCGCCACAGCAGCCCCAGGCCGGTGACCGTCGCGATCCAGGTGCCGACGTGGAAGAGGCCGTCCGCGAAGACGTTGGACTCCAGGCCCGCGAGGGTGCTCGTGGGGTGGTGCTGGTGACTGGAGAGCGTGTGACGCCACTGGAGCACCTGGTGCAGCAGGATCCCGTCCACGAACCCGCCCAGGCCCAGCCCGAGCAGGATCGCAGCGGTGAGGACGGGTGGACGGCCGCGCACGTGCGCTCCTTACAGCCGAGCGACATCGTTCCAACGGCTGCTCAGCGTGTGGCCGCCGCCATCACCCGCGCGGACGCTGCCAGCGCGACGGACAGGCATCGACCGCGGGAGCACCGCCCGGGCCAGCGGCGGCACGGGAGGTAGCCGTGCCCGAACTACCCGAGGTGGAGACGATCCGCCGCGACCTGGCGCCGCTCCTGCACGGGAGGCGCATCGAGCGCGTGCGCATCCACCCGGGCTCCGAGCGCATGGCTATCTCACACAGTCCGCGCGAGATGGAGCACGCCCTCGCCGGACGGAAGATCGAGGACCTCGGGCGGCACGGCAAGTACCTGCTCATCCACCTGGACGACGGCCAGACGTGGGTGGTGCACCTGCGCATGACCGGCTCCCTGGTGCACGGGGACGCCTCGATGCCCGCGCACCGCTTCGAACGGGCCCGCATCGACCTGGACGACAGGTGCACGGTGCGCTTCAACGACATGCGGAAGTTCGGCACCTGGCACCTGGTGGAGGACCCGCGTGAGGCCATGCCGCAGAGCGGCCCGGACGCACTCTCCGAGGCGTTCAGCGACGCCTGGCTGGAGGCGCGCCTGAAAGGCCGGACCGCGCCGATCAAGGCGCTGCTGCTGGACCAGCGGGTCGCTGCGGGGGTGGGCAACATCTACGCCGACGAAGCCCTCTGGATTGCGCGGGTGCACCCCGGCAGGGAGGGCGGCAGCCTCTCGCGGGCGAAGGTCAAAGCGTTGCGCGCGGCCGTGCTGGAGACGCTGCACGCCTCCCTGGGCGCGCGCGGCTCTTCGTTCAGCGACTACCGCGACGGCCTGGGGGGCGAGGGCCTGCATCACGTCCAGGTGCACGTCTTCCGTCGCGAGGGCCAGCCGTGCGAGCGGTGCGGCACGGAGATCCGCAAGATGCGCCTGGCCGGCCGCGGCACCCACTACTGCCCTCGGTGCCAGCGCGCGTAGGGGAGATCGTGGCGAAGGTGCCGCGTGCGAAACCTGCGCGAACCTGACTCACACACCCGGTGCCTCAGGCATCCACTCGGGAATCATCGTATTTCCGTAGGGGATAGCCTTTGTGTTCGTTACATAACCGTATTGCCTCGATCCGGGGGCCGCTGCTAATGTTCGACATCTCGTGCTGGAGGCATCCCGCCTCCAGGCTGGGCGGCGGAACGAGAAACTACTGCCGATGATCTGGATGATCGCGGCGCTCGCCATCCTGGCGGCGCTCGTCGTGCTGTTTGCCGCGGTGTACGTGGCGGATGCCCTGACCGGGGGCCGCCGCGTGCGCGTGCAAGGCACGCCGGCCGATATGGGCCTGCGCTACGAGGAGATCCAGTTCCTCACGGCCGACCGCCTCACGCTGCGTGGCTGGTTCATGGAAGCGCCCGGGGCCCGCGCCACCGTGGTCATGGTCCACGAGGCCGGCTGCACTCGCGCTGACCGCGACCGTAACCTGCTCCAGTTGCAGCGCGACTACGTCCGACGCGGCTTCTCCGTCTTTGCCTTTGACCTGCGCGCCCACGGCGAGTCCGGCGGCAAGCGCGACTCCCTGGGCTGCAAAGAGCGCCTGGACATCCAGGCCGCCGTTGCCTACGTCCGACGTCGCACCGGGCGCACGCCCGTCCTCCTCCACGGCTTCGGCTACGGCGCCTCGCTGGCGTTGGACGCCGTCGCCCGCGGTGTGGAGGTCTCCGGGGTGATCGCGGACTCCGCCTTCACCTCCATGCGCTCGTTCCTGAAGGCGCACCACCGTCACGTGCCCGCCGTGGTCTTCGAGGCGGCGATCCACGCCTGCCGTCGCATCTTCAAGTGCGACCCCACCTCGCTGCGGCCGCTGCGTTCGGTCGAGAAGGTGGGGGTTCCCGTGCTCTTCGTCCACGCTGAGGCGGACGAGGTCATCCCCGCCTCGCACTCCCTGAACCTGGCGGCCGCCTCGCTCGACGCGCGCGTGCGCGTCTGGATCGTGGCGGACGAAGACGGCCACGCAGAGGTCTACGCCCGCATGCCGGAGGCGTACATGCGCCGCTGCCTCCAGTTCATCGACGAGGTCGTGCCCGCCCGTACGCTGTTCTCCGTGCAGGAGCCGGCCCGCGCGGTCTGACCCCCTGCGTCCATTCCCACCGGGACCGCCACCCTAGACTGCGCGAGCGATGGCCCCAACCAACCGAACCCCGCGCGCCCTCCGAGACGCCATCACGGACGTCTCCGGCATCCGCGTGGGCCACTGGACGGACCGCCGCGGCGCTACCGGCTGCACGGTGATCCTGTGCCCGCCCGGCACGGTGGGCGGCGTGGACGTCCGAGGCGCCGCCCCCGGCACCCGCGAGACGGAACTGCTGCGCCCGGGCAACCTGGTGAAGGAGGTCCACGCCATTGTCCTGGCGGGCGGCTCGGCCTTCGGGCTGGAGGCGGCCACGGGGGTGATGCGCTACCTGGCGGCGCAGGACGTGGGCTTCCGGTATGCGACGGGCGTGGTGCCCATTGTCCCCTCCGCGATCCTCTTTGACCTGGGCATCGGCCGTGCGGCGTGGCCGGATGCCGAGGCGGGCTGGCAGGCCGTAGAACGCGCCGCGCGTGCTGGCGGCGGACGGGTGGCGGAGGGCTCCGTGGGGGCCGGCGCCGGGGCCACGGTGGCGAAGATGGCCGGCATCGAGCGCGCGTGGAAGGGCGGCCTGGGCACCGCCAGTGAGCGGCTGGACACCGGCGTAATTGTGGGCGCCATCGCCGCCGTGAACGCGGTGGGATCCATCCGCGACTCCCGCACCGGCGAGGTGGTGGCCGCGCCTCGAGACGACGAGGGCGGCTTCCTGGACGTGGATGCGCTGCTACGCCTGGGCCGCGGCCGCCGCCAGGTGGAAGCGAAGCACGAGGCGCACGAAGCGTCCGAGGCGCACCAGGGGGCAGAGCAGGCCGTCGGCGCGGACGAGTCGCCCTCGAACACCACGCTCGCGGTGGTGGCGACGAACGCGCGGTTGACCAAGACGCAGGTCAACCGCATCGCCACGGTGGCGCACGACGGCTTTGCTCGCGCGATCTGGCCGGTGCACACGCGCGCGGACGGCGACGTGATCTTTGCGCTGGCGACCGGCGAGCAGGAGATCACGGACGACCAGTACCCCTCGATCGAGGCGATGGCCGCGCGCGCGGTGGAGCGCGCGGTGCTGAGCGGCGTGCGCAAGGCGAAGCGCCTGGGCGGGGTGCCCGGCCTGGCGGACTGAGGCGCCAGCGAGAGGGCTCGTGCGCTCGGGCAGCCCTCGGAAGTGGGCGGCGGGCGAGATACGTGTCGTGATGGATGGTTCACGCAGAGAGAACAACCGTTGACGCGGCCTACCCATTTCTTATACTTCAGGTACCAACGGACGAGCCCGTCGACCCTTCGAGGCGGCGAGGCCATTCCCCCGCACCCATGAGCGGACGACGTCGATCGGCCGCGGGACACACGCGGCACGGATCGGACGTTTCTGACATGGCAAAGCCCGTAACCATCCTCGACCTGCAGAAGAAGCGGGACGAGGGGACGCCGATCACCATGGTGACGGCGTACGACTACCCCACCGCCAGGATGGCCGACGAGGCCGGCGTTGACCTCATCCTGGTCGGCGACACGCTGGGCATGGTGGTGCTGGGGTACGACTCCACGCTGCCGGTGACCGTGGAGGACATGATCCACCACGGCCGCGCGGCCGTCCGAGGCGCCAAGCGCGCGCACGTAGTGGTGGACATGCCCTTCGGCTCCTACCAGGGCGGCTGGCAGCAGGCGATGGAGAACGCCACGCGCATCCTGAAGGAGACCGGCTGTGGCTCCGTGAAACTGGAGGGCGGCCAGCGCTCCGCGGAGACCGTGGCGCGCCTGGTGGAGGCCGGCATCCCCGTCATGGGCCACGTGGGCCTGACCCCCCAGTCCGTGAACCAGACCGGCGGCTTCCGCGTGCAGGGCAAGACCCCGCGTGACGCGGTCCACCTGATCTCGGACGCCAAGGCGCTGGCGGCTGCCGGCGCGTACGCCATCGTCCTGGAACTGGTGCCCACGGCCCTCTCGCACATGATCACCCAGCGGGTGAGCGTGCCCACCATTGGCATTGGCGCCGGCCCGTTCGTCAACGGACAGGTGCAGGTGTGGCACGACATCCTGGGCATGTACGACGACCTGCGCCCGAAGCACGCACGCCGCTTCGCCGAGGTGGGTGACGTCATCCGAGGTGCGCTGCGCGAGTACGTGGAGGCGGTGCGCGCCGGCGAGTTCCCCACCGCGCGGGAGTCCTTCTACATGGACGAGCGCGCGCTGGACCTGATCCGGCGCATGACCCCGGACCAGGACATGAGCCAGGCGGAGCAGGTACTGTCCGAGTTGCAGGACGCCCCCGTGCCGGGGATCGACCGCTAGGCCAACGTACCCGCACACCCTCGGAGCGCCGGAACGCATGGAAATCGCCCGTTCGGTGTCGGAGTTCCGTGCGCTCCGCGCGCGGCTCAATGGCCCGGTCGGCCTCGTGCCGACCATGGGCGCGCTGCACGAGGGCCATCGCTCGCTGATGCGACGCGCACGGGCGGAGTGCCGCTCCGTGGTCGCCTCGATCTTCGTGAACCCCACGCAGTTCGGCCCCAGCGAGGACTACACCCAGTACCCCCGCTCGGAGGAGGCCGACCTGGCCGCGTGCCAGGAGGAGGGCGTTGCGCTGGTCCTTATGCCGCCGGTGGAGGAGGTCTACCCGGAGGGCGCCAGCACCACCGTCAGCGTGGGCGACCTGGCCACGGTGCTGGAGGGCGCCTCCAGGCCGGGCCACTTCGACGGCGTGGCGACGGTGGTGGCCAAGTTGTTCCACATCGCGCAGCCGGACCGCGCCTACTTCGGCCAGAAGGACGCGCAGCAGTTGATGGTCATCCGCCGCATGGTGCGTGACCTGCTGATGCCGGTGGAGGTAGTGGGCTGCCCCATCGTCCGTGACGAGGGCGGCCTGGCGCTCTCCTCCCGCAACGCCTATCTCACGGACGAGGAACGCTCGCAGGCGCTGGCGATCTCTCGAGGGCTGCGGAATGCGGAGCAGGCCTGGCGCGACGGCCTGCGCGACGCCGAGAGGCTTCGAGCCCCCGTGCATGACGAGGTCGCCCGGCAGCCGCTGGCGCGCATCGACTACGTGTCGCTGGCGGACGCGGAGACGCTGGCGGAGTGCGAGGGACGGGTGCAGCGAGACGCGCTGCTGTCCGTGGCTGTGCACTTCGGCAGGGCGCGTCTCATCGACAATACGATCCTGAAGGTGCAGTCCTCGTAGCCTCGATGGCCCCTCGTGGCTTCGCGTCCCGGGCAGCCGTCAGTCCGCTCCTGGCATCGGGTGCCGGGGGCGGGCGTTTCGAGAAGCGGCGCGGCGCTGTTACTATGTCGTCTCCGAAACATCTGTAGAGGGTGGTGAGCGGTTCACCGCCTGGTTCTTGGGCCGCAGGGCCCGTTGTGGGGGCACGTTTGGCCGGTCACTCCAAGTGGTCGTCGATCAAGCACAAGAAGGCGGCGACCGACGCCAAGAGGGGCCAACTCTTTACCAAGTTGGCGCGCGACATCACGATGGCCGCGAAGGCCGGGGATCCAGACCCCGACCTGAACGCAGCGTTACGCCTGGCCATCCAGAAGGCCAAACAGGCGAACATGCCCTCCGACAACATCGACCGAGCGGTCAAGAAGGGCACCGGCGAAGGCGAAGCGGACGCCCTGGAGGAAGTGGTCTACGAGGGCTACGGCCCCGGCGGGACCGCCGTCATCGTGCAGGCGGTCACCGACAACCGAAACCGCACGGTCGCTGAAGTCCGGCACGCGTTCTCCCGGGGCGGCGGGAACATGGCGGACAGCGGCGCGGTGTCATGGCAGTTCGATACGCGTGGCCTCATCACGCTCTCGCTTGACGGCCACGACGCGGACGAGGTGCAGTTGCAGGCCATCGAGGCCGGCGCCGTGGACGTCGACATGTCTGACGATGAGTCGATCGAGGTGGTGACGGAGGCCGCAGAACTGCACCGGGTGCGGGAGGCGTTGGAAGCCTCCGGCCTTGGCGTGGAGAGTGCGGAACTCGCCCCGGTTCCGAAGAACAAGGTCCACCTGGACGAAAAGGACGCGGTGGCGGCATTCCGGCTCTTTGAGCGACTCGATGAACTCGACGACGTGTCGCGGGTGTATTCGAACGCCGAGTGGGACGACGCGGTGCTGGAAGCACTCGCGTAGCCCTCGGAGCCAGAACGCGGCCTCCGTGACGGGGTCGAGATGGTCGGACGTCCTGCTTCATCGCCTCGTGGAGGGCTGCCGCGCCGGGTCCTGGGGATCGACCCGGGCCTGGGCGTGACCGGCTACTGCGTCGCGGACGACCGTGCCGGCGGCGCCACGCTGGTGCACAGCGGCCACCTCCGGACAAAGGCGTCGCAGCCTCGGGCCGAGCGCCTGCACCGCATCTTCGACCTGGTCAGCGCCCTCATCGCGGAGTATTCGCCGCACGAGTTGGCCGTGGAACAGCAGTTCGTCGCGGAGAACGTGCGCTCCGCCATGGCGATCGGCGAGGCGCGCGCCGCGGCCATGGTCGCCGCAGCCGCCAGCGGCGTCCCCGTGTACGAGTTCACCCCGGCGGCCATCAAGGAGTCCGTGGTGGGCTGGGGCGGAGCGCCCAAGGAGCAGGTGGCGCAGATGGTCGCAGTGCACCTGGGCGTGGCCGAGGTGCCCGGCCCGCTGGACGTCACGGACGCCGCCGCGATCGCCCTCACGCGACTTGCCGAGGCGCGCATGGAGGAGGCGATGGCCCGATGATCGCGGCGCTGCGCGGCGTGGTCACGCACTATGACCCGGACACCGCGACGGCCTGGGTAGACGTGCAGGGGGTCGTCTACGAGGTGCGCATCCCCGCCTTTGTCGGCGAGTGGGTGGGCTCCGTGGAGGGCGTGCCGGACACCACGCTCTACACCTATTACCACGTCTCCGAGCGCCAGCCGGCGCCGCTCCTGATCGGCTTCCAGTACCTGCAGGAGCGGGAGTTCTTCCGCAAGTTCATCGAGGTGCCGGACGTGGGCCCCACGAAGGCCGTGCGCGCCCTCACCCGCCCGGTCTCCGAGATCGCCCGCTGGATCGAGGCGGGAGACGTGAAGGCGTTGCGGCAACTGCCGGGCATTGGCCAGCGGCTGTCGCAGACCATCGTGGCGCAACTCTCCGGCAAGTTGACGCAGGAGGCTCTGCTCCGCGGCGAGGCGACGCCCACGGCTGCCGTGGCGCCCACGGAAGACCTGCGTGCGGACGCCGTGGACGCGCTGGTCGCCCTCCAGTACTCGCGGCGCGACGCCGAACGCTCGGTGGAACGCGCGCTGGAGGCTCGGCCGGGCATGGCGACGCTGGAGGACCTGCTGCGCGCGGTGCTGGAGGGCGAGGCGCCCTCGGAGGGCCGGGCGTGAGGCGCCCGGCAGTGCGCGCGCGGTGAGGGTGTGGCTGCGCTCGCGGTGGCCGCTGGTGGCAGGCGGCCTCGTAGCCGGGGGCGTGCTCGTCGCTGGCGTGGCCGGCGCCGACCTGTTCGAGTGGACGTTCCTGGGAGTGCACGAGTCCGTGTGGGGCGTGGTCGCCGCGGTGGCGTCCATCGCGCTGGTGGGGCAGTTGGCAGTGAGCAACCGCGCGGCCTTCCAGCGCGAGCGCCGGCTGGTGCGCACGGCCGCCCAACTGCGCGAGGTTTCCGCCGAACTCGACCGTCTCGCACGCACGGACGCGCTGACGGGGATCGCGAACCGGCGGGCCTTCTTCGACCTGCTGGGGGTGGAGTTCCGCCGCTCCCGCCGCTACGCGCGGGAACTGTCCGTTCTGATGCTGGACCTGGACCACTTCAAGCGCGTCAACGACCGCTGGGGCCACCCCTTCGGCGACCAGGTGCTGCGCCAGACGGCCGAGACCATCTCCGCCAATATCCGCGAGTCCGACTTTGTCGGCCGCTACGGCGGCGAGGAATTTGCCCTCGCGATGCCCGAGACCGGCCCGGAACAGGCGCTGGTCGCCGCTGAGAAACTGCGGAGGGCCATCGAGGAGGTCGAGTTCCGCGCGGGAGACGTGCCGCCGGCGCACGAGCCATCGGTCCGCGTCACCATCTCCATCGGCGTGGCCTCGCTGCCCATCGAGGCCGACCAGGACGAGTTCAAACTGATCCGCCGTGCGGACCAGGCGCTCTACGAGGCGAAGCGCACCGGCCGCAACCGCGTCAGGACGTTCACCAAGGAGACCGTGAGCCAGCCCGCGGTGGCGGAGGTGCTTCCCGGCCCGGACGAGGACGCCGATGGCGATGGCGACGATGCGGCCGAGCGTGCCGAGGACGGCCGGGAGGCCTCGGGATCCGCGGGCAGCGGGGTGTCCGCGGGTGCGTGAGAATCGCGCGATCCGTACATCTGTTCTTGTGATTGCCCCCGTCGTACACTGAAGTGTGCAGCCTTGGGGGAGCGTAGTGACCACCAGCGAATCGCCCAGCGTCCCGGCACGCCCGTTCCGGGTGGTGTCCGACTTCCGCCTGCTTGGAGACCAGCCACAGGCCGTGGACAACCTCGTGCGAGGGCTGGAGGAGGGGATGCGCGCCCAGACGCTGCTGGGCGCCACGGGCACCGGCAAGACCTTCGCCATGGCCAACGTGATCGAGCGCTACCAGCGGCCCACGCTGGTGCTGGCGCCCAACCGCACGCTGGCCGCCCAGTTGGCGCAGGAGTTCAGGGACTTCTTCCCGGACAACGCCGTGGAGTACTTCGTCTCCTACTACGACTACTACCAGCCAGAGGCGTACATCCCGCGGTCCGACACCTACATCGCCAAGGACGCGGACATCAACGACGAGATCGACAAAATGCGGCATGCCGCCACGCGCGCGCTCTTCGAGCGGCGCGACGTGATCATCGTGGCGTCCGTGTCGTGCATCTACGGCCTCGGCGAACCCGGGGAGTACGAGTCCTTCGTGGCGCGGCTGTGGCGAGGGCGGCATGTGAACCGCAACTCGCTCGTGCGGCAACTGGTGGCCATGCAGTACGCCCGCAACGACCTGAACCTGGTGCGCGGCACCTTCCGCGTGCGCGGTGACTCGCTCACGGTCCACCCGGCGTACGAGGATCTGGCCGTCCGCATCGACTTCTTCGGGGACGAGGTGGAGCGCATCCAGACGCTGGATCCGCTGACCGGCGAGGTGCTGGCGGACGTGGAGCAGACCAACATCTACCCCGCGAAGCACTTCGTGACGTCCGAGGACCGCATGGAAGCCGCGGTCGTCGCCATCGAGCAGGAACTCGAGGCGCAACTCGGGGTGTTCCGGCGCGAAGGCAAGATCCTGGAGGCGGCCCGCCTGGAGGAGCGCACCCGGTACGACCTGGAGACGCTGCGCGAGGTGGGCTACTGCTCCGGCATCGAGAACTACTCGCGGCACCTGGCCGCGCGGGATCCGGGCTCCACGCCGTGGACGCTGCTGGACTACTTTTCGGACGACTGGCTGCTCTTCG
Source organism: Dehalococcoidia bacterium (assembly GCA_023228825.1). GTDB lineage: Bacteria > Chloroflexota > Dehalococcoidia > UBA2979 > UBA2979 > W-Chloroflexi-9. The sequence goes on from JALOAL010000001.1 coordinate 22,635, forward strand.
TGGACGAGTCCCACATCGCCATCCCGCAGGTGCGCGGGATGTACGAGGGCGACACGGCGCGCAAGCGCACGCTGGTGGAGTACGGCTTCCGGCTGCCCAGCGCCATGGACAACCGTCCGCTGAACTTCCAGGAGTTCGAGGGCCACATCAACCAGGTGGTCTTCGTCTCGGCCACGCCCGGCCCCTACGAGGCTGAGGTGTCGAGCCAGGTGGTGCAGCAGGTCATCCGCCCCACGGGCATCCTGGACCCGGAGATCGATGTGCGCCCCACGAAGGGCCAGATCGACGACCTGCTGGGCGAGGTGCAGGACCGCATCGGCCGCAACGAGCGCGTGCTGATCACCACCCTGACCAAGAAGATGTCAGAGGACCTGAACGACTACCTGCAGGAGATGGGCGTGAAGTCCATGTACCTGCACTCCGAGATCGACACGCTCCAGCGGATCGACATCCTCCGCGACCTGCGGCTGGGCGTGTACGACGTGGTGGTGGGCATCAACCTGCTACGCGAGGGGCTGGACCTGCCGGAGGTGTCGCTGGTCTGCATCCTGGACGCAGACAAGGAGGGCTACCTCCGGTCGGGCGGGTCGCTCATCCAGACCACCGGCCGCGCCGCCCGGCATCCGCAGGGCCGCGTCATCATGTACGCGGACCGGATTACGGACTCCATGCGCTATGCCCTGGACGAGACCAACCGCCGCCGCGAGGTCCAGGCCGCCTATAACGCCGAGCACGGCATCACGCCGGAGGGTATCCAGAAGACCATCAGCGACATCGGCGACCGCCTGCGGCAGGTGGCGGAGGAGTCCACGGAGTACCACGTGGAAGCGAGCGACCTCCCGAAGGAGGAACTCGCCCGCATGATCCTGGAACTCGAACGGCAGATGAAGACCGCGGCCAAGGAACTCGACTTCGAGCGCGCGGCGCTGCTGCGCGACCAGGTGGTGGAACTCCGCCGCGAGCAGATCGGCGACGGCATGCCCGAGTCGCTCCGCCAGATGGGCCAACCCGGAGGGCGGCGGGCGGACAAGCGCCAGGCGCGCGGCGGCCGCATCCGCCGCGGCCACAACTAGCCAATTAGCCTCGGAGCCCACGCCCCCTTGAGGCTGCCGCCGCCGGCGGCGAGGCCTCCAGGTGGGGCCTCCAGGTGAGCAGGTCCTCATCGGCCGGCGCGGGGTAGCCTCGCGCCACCTCCCCGGCCATCCACGCCAGGCCGCGAAGGGGGAGCGCCAGCGCCGCTCCGAGGAGCCCTTGGGGGCCTCGATGCGGCGCGAGGCGCGGGGAGGGGCGGTGGCCACGCCCCGGCACGTAACGAGGGTTGAACGTCCTGCTTTCCATAAAGCGAGAATGGGGGCCGAGGCGTGCTCGGAGCGACACCTCGGTCGTGTATGCCATCACAAGCGTGTGACAGCCGGCTACTCCCGCAGGCGTGCTGCCTCCACGACACCGTCGTCATCGTTGTCATCGTCGCCAGCAGGACCGTCAGCGGGGGCGACAGCGGCCACCTGCTGATTGCTGGGCCAGTCGTGGTGCTGGAAGGCCCACTCCAGGAGTGCGGCCGCCTCTCCGAACCGATCCTGGGAGTTCAGGAGCACCACGTACAGGCGATGTCCGCCGCGGGATGCGGAGCCGATGAACGTGGGGCCCGCCTCGTACGTGAAGCCGGTCTTCAGGCCGTCCGCGCCCTCCACCCAGTCGATGAACGGCCCCACGTACGAGTGCATCGAGATCGACCGAGAGCCCTCGGCCGTCCAGCCGTGGGCGCCGACCACCTCACGGAAGTCGCGACTCTGCATGGCATAACGGGAGATGAGCGCCAGGTCGTAAGCGGAGGAGTAGTGCCCGGGCCCACCCAGGCCGTGCGGGTCGATGAAGCGGGTGTCCTCCAGTCCCAGGTGTCGCACCATCTGGCCCATGCGGTAGACGAAGAGCGCGTCGCTCCCCGCGAGGTGGCGGCCGATGGCGAGTGCGGCGTCGTTTCCAGAGGGCAGCATCATCCCGTAGAGCAGGTCACGCAGCGGGAAGCGGTCGCCCGGATGCAGCCCCATGAGGCTGCTCCCGCCCATGTGCCAGGATTCCACCGTGTTGTGCACCACCTCGTCCAGGCGCCCGCTCTGCACCGCCAGGGCGGCGGTGGCGACCTTGGTCAGGCTGGCAGGCGCCATGCGCGTGTGCGCCTCGCGCTCACAGAGGATCGCCATGGAGGCCTCGTCCAGGATGACCACGCCGCGGGCCGTGGAGGGCGGAGGCGGCGGGGCGTCCGCGCGCAGGGTCGGCGGAGCATTCCACGGGGGCGCGGGGTCCGCCAGCGGCGGCGGGGCGAGGCGTCCGGCGATCGCCTCGCCCAGCCCGTCGATGCTCCACCCGAAGACGTCGAGGAGGGAGCGCACGGCCTGTCCGGTGCTGGCGGACTCCACGGTCTCGACCTGGCCCGCCAGCCGCGACAGCGGGCCGTGGGTGGCCTCGTCCGCCAGCGGTTCGGCGTGCGTCTCGGCGGGCGTGGCGTGGAACGCGACCACCAGGGTCAGTAGGGCAAGCAAGGTCATCCGGGGCGTGGGCATCCGTAGGTCCCCCTCGTACTGGCACACAGAGGCCCGACCCATCGCTGCGGAGGATCGCCAGCGATGTGGACAACGTGTAGGCGCGGGTAAGAGGGTGAGATTATTGAAGAAGAATCGCGGGAGCGCCTCACGGTATGACAAAGACGTAATCGAATTACCACGGCGCAAGCGCCCGAGTATGGGCGCGCGCAGGAAGCGAGCAGCCTGTCACTTCGTCCGGGTTAGGCTCCCTGAATGACTCGTGAGCCGCCCGCTGCGGATGACGATGGCCAGGGCGACCGCGCTGGCCTCGTGGAGCGCCGTGACCCGCTAGCGCTCCGCCGGCAACTCGGACAGCGCATCCGCACCTGGCGACAACGTCGAGGCGTCTCGCAGGCGGAGTTGGCGGAGCGCGTGGGCGTGACGCAGTCCTCGCTCTCGAACTACGAAAACGGCAAGCGTGACGTCTCCGTCTACATCCTGATGGAGATCGCGGGAGCGCTGGAGGTGGAGTTGGAGGACCTCACGGGCACCGTGAGGGGGCGCCTCCACGTGCCGGGGAGCGATTAGAGCGGGCGCCCAGAGGTGGGGGACGGGCGCCGACCGGTGCGAGGTACTCCTGAACGCAGTATCCCTGAACGCAGACCACCCCCGGTGGTGTACCGGGGGTGGTGATCAGTCCGGGTCGACCCTGGTCCTCGCATTTGGGACCGGTGAGAGACCGGAGGCCTCTGAGCGTGAGCCGGAGTGCAGTCGGCAGGCACTCTCTTGAGGTCGGGCGTCGAGGTCAGCGCGGATCCTCGACTCTGGAACGGCTGTGCACGCTCGGCATTTCACGAAGGATCCGGAGTGCGACCCGGAACGACCTTGATGCCGGTGATTCTTCTTGCTTCAACGGCAGGGCCCTCCCGTCTCGGCGCAACCTGTTCGTCTCTCTTCTGAGTCCATTGTGCGCCACGGGGGCAATGCCGCGCATCGCCGGCCTGGGGCGACGCGCGCACCCAGGCGCGCCGGCCCGCGTCCGAGCACGCCTCGGCCTCACCGGCGCTCGCGGATGTGCTCGTCCTCACGAGCACGATCCCGCGCGTCCCGAGGGGGAACGTCTAGTCAGCGTCGAACGGACGCGGCGGTGCTGGCTGCCCGGGGGGCGGCGCTGCGTCGGGATCGCCCTCGGGACGTCGAGGCGTGAAGGCCGCCGCGTGCGCCGCCAGCGAAGCGGGCTCCGCGGTATCCACGCCGCCGAGGGGGTCTCCGTCTCGGTCGATCAGGACGGGGCGCGCCTTGCCGCCCGGCTCCTGCGGGCCCACCACCCCGCGCTCCTCCAGCAGGTCCATCAGGCGGGCCGCCCTCGGATAGCCGATGCCCAACTTGCGCTGGAGCATGGAGGTGGACATCGAGCCGCTCTCGCGCGCCACCTCGGTCGCCTTCGCCAGCATCGGGTCGTCCGTGTTCTCGCCGGGGAGGGCGTCCGGGCCGGCGTCATCGGCCGCTTCGAGGGCAGCCTCCAGTTGCCGGTCGTACTTCTCCGGGACCAGGTTCTTGAAGCGGTCGTCCGTCCAGAACTTCACGATCGCCTCGATCTCGTCGTCGGCGACGTAGACGCCCTGGACGCGCTTCGGCTTCTGGGCGTCCGGGGCCAGGTAGAGCATGTCGCCCTTGCCCAGCAGTTTCTCCGCGCCCGCCTGGTCCAGGATGGTGCGCGAGTCCACCTGCGAGGACACCGCGAACGCGATGCGCGTGGGGAAGTTCGCCTTGATCAGGCCGGTGATGACGTCCACTGAGGGGCGCTGCGTGGCGACGATGAGGTGGATGCCGGTGGCGCGCGCCAACTGGGCCAGGCGCACCAACTGGTGCTCCACCTGGTACGGCGCGGCCAGCATCAGGTCCGCAAGTTCGTCGATGATCACCACCCAGTACGGGAGTTTGCGCGGTTCCTTCTCGTTGTAGCGCTGGATGTTCCGCACGCCGACCTGGGCGAAGCGCCGGTAGCGCGTCTCCATCTCGTTGATCACCGCCTGCAGCGTGCCCACCACGCGGTCCATGTCCACGATGATCTCGGAATACGCGAGGTGGGGGATGGGCGCGAAGCCGGTGAGTTCCACGCGCTTGGGGTCCACCATGACGAAGCGCAACTGCTCCGGGGAGAAGTTCATCAGCAAGCCGGTGATGATCGCGTTCAGCATGACCGACTTGCCGGCGCCGGTGGCGCCCGCGATCAGCAGGTGGGGCATCTTCGCCAGGTCCGCCACCACCGTGTCGCCGGAGACGCCGGCGCCCAGCGCCAGCGGCAACTGCCCGGTGTTCGCGATCTTGCGGTAGGCGGGCGACTCCATCACCTGGCGCAGCGTCACCATGCTCGTGGAGCCGTTGGGCACCTCGATGCCCACCATCGCCTTGCCCGGCACCGGCGCCTCGATGCGCAGCGCGGGGGCGGCGAGGGCCAGCGCGAGGTCGTTCTGGAGCGCGGTGATGCGGTTCACGCGGATGCGTGTGCGCGCCACCTCCACGTCGTTCGTCTTCGGGTTTCCGGTGGCGTCCAGGATGACCGCGCCCGTGGCGTCACGCTCGGTGACGCTGCGCGTGCGGATGTCCCATCCGGGCTCCACGCCGAACTGCGTGATGGTGGGGCCCTCGTTGACCTCCACCACCTTGGCGTCCACGCCAAAGGAGGAGAGCGTCTGCTCGATGAGCCCGGCGCGACGCTCGTTGTCCGCCTTCCGGTCCTGGGCGGCGGGCTGCGGCGCCAGCATCTTCGTGGGCGGCAACTGCCACCCGTCCGCGGAGTGGCGCCAGTCCGCCACCGGCGTCTCCATGTCCATGCCCAGTTGCGTGGGCGTCTTCTCCTCCTCCGGCTCCGCCTTGCGGCGGCGCGAGCGTGCCGGGACGGCCTCGGCCAGGTCGGGGTCGGCCGGCCCGGCCACGGCGAGGTCGACCGCAGGGGCTGCGGGGTCGAGCGGCAGGTCAGCCAGGCCCACCTCGTCGTGGGTGGCGATCAGGTCGTCCAGTTCGTTCGCGGGCTGGGAGACATCGAAGCGGCGGTTCACGGCTCGGACGAAGGCGGGGATGCCGCTCAGGACGGCCCACAGGCGGTGGTGGATGCCCAGGTCCCACACCCAGCGCGCGACCTCCAGCGACCAGCGCGGCGTGTTGCGGGCCAGGTGCTGGGCCGTGCGCGGCCACAGCAGCGTGAAGCCCAGCGGCAGCATGGCGAACCACGCCACCGTGGACCACAGGCCGGAGGTGAGCGCTCGGCCGCTGTCGCCCCCGGCCGAGACCACGGCGAAGTCCACGGTGCCCACGGAGGCGTCCGGGTACCAGCGCCCGAAGATACCGGCGAGGTACACGAGGATGGCGATCAGCCCGGCGATGTGGCGCGCGTGACGCTTGAACAGGTGGCCTCGACGCAGCGTGAGCACGATCCCCGTGGCCGCCAGCAGGACGATGAGCGTGAAGACGTGGAGGCCGAACGCCTGCACGAGGCGGTCGCGCAGGTCGCCGACGACGCCGGTGATCGGGACGAGGTAGGGCACGGAGGCCACGGCGAGCACCACGAGCGCCGTCCCTGCGATCTCCGGGCGGAGCAGGAACCGCCCGACGGTCACGATGTCGGGGACGCTGTTGTTGCTGGCGCTGCTGCGTCGCGATGAGGCGGGACGCGTGCGGCGGGTCTTGGCTCGAGCCATGGCCATGCACTCCTTCGGCGCGCGTACCCCGCCAAGGCGCGCGTGGATGCTGTCAGTCCGGGATCATCCTCCTGCGTCTGACCTTGATTACACCTCCAGTGTCACCGGGATGACCAGGGGCCGCCGGCGGGTCTGACGGTGCAGGTACTCGGCCACGTCGTCCTTCAGGGACTCGTGGAGAGCCGACCAGTCGATGGCGGTGTCCTCGCCACCCAGCACGTCCACCACCAACTGGCGGACGCCATCCATCAGCGCGGGTTCTTCCTCCGCGCCGGCGAAAGCGTGGGACATGACCTGCGGCGGCCGGGCGAGTTTGCCGGTGTGGCGGTCGATGGCGGCGACGATGACCACGAAGCCGTCGTCCGCCAACCGCTGGCGGTCGCGCAGCACGAAGTCGTCAATCTCGCCGATGGAGACGCCGTCCACGTAGATGTAGTCCGCCGGAACGGTGCCCACGATCTCGCCCGCCTCCGCGTCGATCTCCAGCACCTCGCCGTCCGTGAGGACGAAGGCGTCCTCCGGGTGCATACCCAACTGGATCGCCAGGTCGCGGTGCAGGACCAGGTGCCGGTATTCGCCGTGGATGGGGACGAAGTGCCGAGGCCGCACCAGGCGGTGGATGATCTTCAGTTCCTCGCGCGAGGCGTGCCCGCGCACGTGGACGTCCGCCAGGCGGTTGTAGATCACGTGCGCGCCGGACTGCATGAGGAGGTCGATGTTCTTGTAGACCGCCTTCTCGTTACCCGGGACAGGGTTGGAGGAGAGGATGACGGTATCGCCGGCCTGGATGTTGATCTGCTGGTGGGTGCCGTTGGCCATGCGGGTGAGGGCGGAGGTGGGCTCGCCCTGGGAGCCGGTGCAGATGATCACCGTCTTGCTGTCCGGGTGGTTCCGCATCTCGCCCGCGTGCATCATCACGTTGCCGGGCACCTGCAGGTAGCCCAGGTCGCGGGCCATGCCCACGTTGTTGACCATGGACCGCCCGGTCACGAATACCCGCCGCCCGTGCCGGGCCGCGGAGTCCATCACCATCTGCACGCGCGAGATGAGCGAGGCGAACGTGGTCACGATCACGCGCCCCTCCGCGGCGCCGATGAAGCGGTCCAGCGCCTCCGCCACGCGTTGCTCGGACGGGGTGTGGCCCTCCATCTCCACGTAGGTGGAGTCCGCGCACAGGAGCAGGGCGCCCTCTTCGCCTACGGAGGCGAGGCGCGAAAGGTCGGTGTGCTGGTCGAAGAGCGGGGTGTGGTCGATCTTGAAGTCGCCCGTGTGCACCACGGTGCCCAGCGGGGTATCGATCAGCAGGCCTGCCGAGTCCGGGATGGAGTGCGCCACGGAGAAGAACTCCACGGAGAACGGCCCCACGTCAATGACGTCGCCCGGCTCCACGATGTTGACCTCGGAGCCCTCCAGGAGGCGGTGTTCCTTGAGTTTGACCTGGACCAGGCCGCGCGTCAGTTGCAGGCAGAACACCGGCACCTGGAGTTCGCGGAGCAGGAAGGGCACCGCGCCGATGTGGTCCTCGTGCCCGTGGGTGAGGAAGACGGCCTTCAGGCGGCGGGCGTTCTCCAGGATGTAGGTGAAGTCCGGGATGATCAGGTCCACGCCGGGGTGTTCGGCGTCCGGGAACATCAGGCCCACGTCCACGGCGATCATGGTGTCGCCGTACTCATAGACCATCATGTTGCGGCCGATCTCGCCCAGGCCGCCCAGCGGGATGACGCGCAGCACGCCGTCCGGCGTGGCTCGGTCAGTGGTGGCGTTCGGGGACTTGCGAGTGGTCATGAGGCTGCTGCTTCCAGGAGGTCCGGGATGCGGGCGAAGTCGGCCTTCATCACTGCACGCAGTGAGCCGTTCCGCAGCGCCGCGGCCGGGTGGTACATGGGGATCACCCAGCGGCCCTCGAACTGGCGTTCGCGGCCGTGGATGTCGCTGATGCGCTCGCCGGGGAACCAGCGGGCCATGGAATATCGCCCCAGCGTGGCCACCACCGTGGGGCGCGCCAGGGCCAACTGCTGGTCCAGGTAGTCCCGGCACGCGCCGATCTCCACCGGCTCCGGGTCTCGGTTGCCGGGTGGCCGGCACTTCACCACGTTCGTCACGTACACGTCCTGCCGAGACCGCCCGATGCTGCCGAGGAGTTCGTCCAGGAATTGGCCGGAGCGGCCCACGAAGGGCAGCCCGAGTTCGTCTTCACGCTGGCCGGGGCCTTCCCCCACGAACACCAGGTCGCACGGGAGCGGGCCGGAGCCTGGCACGGTGCGCGTGCGCGTCCGTGCCAGGGGGCACCGAGGGCAGTCCGCGATCGTCTCGTAGAGCGAGGCGGCGCCGCCGGGAACCTCGTAGAGGGGCGCCAGCGAGGAGGGGGTGTTTGGGCGCGACTCAACCACGCGGACGGCCTCCGACCGTGGCGCGTGGAAAGCCGCAGGGCGGACAGACGCCACGGTACGCATCACTACGAGCGTAGCACCGGGACCTCCGCGCGGCAATCATCCGCGCATCGGATTGAACATGTAAGCAGTTATTACTTCGGCCACCTGTGGCGTCACGACACTGCCTTAGCGGCGGACCAGCCAGGCAAGGCCGATCCCGACGAAGTAGAGGACCACGATGGGCCCGCCCACGAAGGTCTGTGTGATGGGGTCAATGGTGGGCGTCACTATCGCCGCGATCACAAACGCCAGGACGATGGCGTAGCGCCACCAGCGCAGCAGTTGGCGCGCACTGACCACGCCGAACCGCGCCAGGCCCATCACGATCAACGGCGTCTCGAACACCAGGCCCATGACCAGCAGGATGCGCGTCACGAAGTCGATGTAGTTGCCGATGCGCCAGTCCGGCTCTGCGATGGAGTCGCCGAAGGTGAGCAGGAACTCCAGCGTGAACGGCAGGACCACCCAGAAGCCAAACGCCACACCCCCGAGGAACGCCGCCGAGGCGCCGAAGACGATGGGGAACACCCAGCGCTTCTCCTGCCTGGTGAGCGCGGGCGTCACGAAGCGCATCACGTGGTAAATCACCACCGGCATGGCCACGGTGATGCCGCCCAGCAGCGCCACGCGGAAGTACACGCCGATGTTCTCCATGGGCTCGATGAACTGCGGCTTGAAGTCCGGAACGGAGGCGCGAGCGGGGGTCAGCAGGTACTCCACCAGGCTGAAGCCGATGGGCGGGATGAAGAAGGGGACCATCCCCACCACCACTGCGATAGCCATCCAGGTGACGCGCATGCGGACTTCGAGCAGGTGCTCGATGAGCGTCATCTCGCCGCCGGTCACGGCCTCTTCAGGCTCCAGCGGATCGTCGATGCGCGTGGGGGTCTCAGTGGTCACGGCGCACCATTGCCGGGCTCGGCGTCGTCGTGCTGGCCGGCACGGTCACGGGCTTCCTTGGCCTTGAACGGGTCGAACGTGGAGGGGTCGCGTCCTTCGTAGTAGGAGGCCGGTGGGTCCGCGGCCGGCTCCTGCTTCACCGCACGGATCACGGACGGCCGCACGGAGGCGGTGCCGCCGTTCGCGTCGGCCGCGCGGGCAGCGCCGGGCTTCGAGGCGGCCGACGTCTCGGTCTTGCCCTCGGTCTTGTCCTGGGGCTTGTCCTCGGTCTTGCCCTTGGTCTTGTCCTGGGCCTTGTCGTCGGCCCGGGAACCCGCCTGGGGCGCTGTGCGGGGGCTGGCGGCATCCGGCGCGTCCGTCTGGGCGGCGTCCCTGGTGTCGCGCTGGATGGCCTCCACGGACTCGCGGGCGTCCTTCAGATCCGCCTTCAGGTCCGTGAGTTCGCGCACGGAGCGCAGGTCGTCGGTCTCCGCGCGGACTTCCTGCTCGATCTCGTCCACGGCGGCCCGGACGTCCTTCATGACTTCGTTCGAGTACGCGCGGGCCACCCGGTACCACCGGCCGGCCTGTCGCATGATCTCAGGGAAACGCTGGGGACCGATCACGATGAGGGCGATCACAAAGACCACCCCCGCTTCCGCCGGTCCGACACCGAAAAAGTTCATATTGCTAAATGATACGCCCCGGCCAGTCCTATGGACTGCCGGGGCGCATCGTCCAGGCGCGAGAAGTGGCTCGCGCCCATAGATTCGAAGGTGTTGACCCGGTAGACGGGGCTAGTCCTCGATGCCCTGATCGCGCAGGTAGTCGATCGCGTCCTGGACCGTCCGGATCTTCTCGGCATCTTCGTCCGAGATTTCCAGGTTCGCGCCATCCTTTGAGAACTCTTCCTCGATGGACATGATGAGTTCCACGAGGTCCAGCGAGTCGGCGTTGAGGTCATCGACGAAGGAGGCGTTGCTGGTCACCTCGTCTTCTTCGACGCCCAGTTGCTCGACGATCAGACCCCGGACCCGCTCGAAGATCGAAGCCACTGAATGCGTCCCTCTCTCAATCGCCCGCTGCTTCAGAGTCCAGTCCGGACCCATCCGCTCCATGCAGTCGGGCGGCCTCTAATGCCACTGCGCCGAGCACTCCATTGACGAAGCGCCCGGATGACTCCGATCCATAGCCCTTGGCGATGTCGACGGCCTCGTTGATGGCCACCCGAAGCGGAGCGCGTCGAGTATCAAAGCGAACTTCGTAGATTGCAAGGCGCAAGACATTACGGTCGATCGGTGAGAGGTCTTCCAGGGGAAACGCCGGGGCGTGCCGCCGGATGATCTCGTCGATCTCCTCGAGGTGTTCGCGTACGCCATCGATCAGTTCGCCGGCGAATTCCAGGGCCTCGCGGCCCATGCCGGCCTCCGCGAACTGGCGCATGCGCACGACCTCTACGGGGCTTCCGGAGGAGTCAGCCTCGAAGAGCACGCGGAAGGCAAGGATGCGCGAACGGCGGCGCGACTGGGCCGGTTTGGGTTCTGGCATGGGGGAATTCCGGTCAGGTTCGACGTGATCAGGTTCGACAGTGGCCCAGATTCGACGTGACTCAGGTTCGACAGTGGCGAGGCACTGCGGGGGCGCGACGCAGGGGGGCGTGGCTGCCCGCTAGTTCATCACCAACCCGCCGTCCACGTTGATCACCTGCCCCGTGATGTACGAGGCGGCGTCAGAGGCCAGGAAGGCCACCAGCGGGCCGATCTCGTTCGCCTCCGCGTAGCGGCCCATGGGGATGCGCTGGCGGATGACTTCCTTCTGTTCGTCCGAGAGCCCGGAGGTCATGTCCGTCTGCACGAAGCCCGGCGCCACCGCGTTCACGGTGATGCCGCGCGAGGCCACCTCCAGCGCCAGCGAGCGGCTGAAGCCGATGATGCCGGCCTTGGCGGCGGCGTAGTTCGCCTGGCCGGGGTTCCCGGCCACGCCCACCACCGAGGTGATGTTGACGATGCGGCCCCAGCGTTCCTTCAGCATGGGCCTCAGGGCGGCCTTGCAGGCCAAGAAGGTGCCGCGCAGGTTCGTGTCCATCACGTCGTCCCACGCCTGCTCGGAGAGGCGCATGACCAGGTTGTCCGCGGTCATACCGGCGTTGTTGACCAGGATGTGCAGCGCCCCGAAGGACTGGCGCACCTCCGTCATCACTCGTTCGATGTCCTGCCCGGAACGCACGTCGCACTGGACGGCTCGGACGTTCGCGTGCCAGGTGGACTGCAGGTCGCGCGCCACCGCGTCCGCCAGCGACTGGTTCTCGCGATAGGTGATGAGCACGTTGGCGCCCGCGCGCGCCAGTTCCGTGGCGATCGCGCGGCCGATGCCGCGGCCGCCGCCGGTGACGACGGCGGTCCGGCCCACCAGCGACCGTGGGTCTGGCGCGTTCGTCATGCCTGTGCCTCCTCCGCGGTGCCAATGTTGCGTGATCCCACCGCCCGGTCGATGCGCCGCACCAGGCCGCTCAGGACCTTGCCGGGGCCGAACTCCACCACCTGGGTGATGCCCTGCGCCTGCATGGTACGGACGGAGTCCGCCCACAGGACGGGGCTGGTGATCTGGGTAGCCAGTTCCTCCGGCAGCGCTTCGCCCGAGGTCAGCGGCCGCGTGGTGACGTTGGACACCACGGGGATACGCGGATCCGTGAACGCCACCGCGGCCAGCACGTCTCGCATGCCGTCCGCCGCGGTCTGCATCAGCGGCGTGTGGAACGCACCGGAGACCGTGAGCGGCACCACGCGCGACGCCCCGGCGGCCGTGGCGGCGTCCGAGGCGGCCTGCACGGCCTGCGCCGTCCCGCCAATGGTGATGTTGCCGGGCGCGTTCACGTTGCACACGTGCGCGCCGTGCTGGGAGCAGATCGCGGCCAGCGCGTCCGGCTCCATGCCCAGGACGGCGGCCATGGTGCTGGGTTCGCGGTCGCAGGCTTCCTGCATCAGGCGGCCGCGTTCACGCACCAGGCGCACGCCGTCCTCGAAGGACACGGCGCCGGCGGCGATGAGGGCGGCGTACTCGCCCAGCGAGTGGCCCGCCACCAGCGCCGGGCGCTCCGTGACGGCCCCGCTGGCGAGGGCTGCCGCGAGCGCGGCGATCGAGTGCGTCACGATCGCCGGCTGGGTGTTCACCGTGCGGGTGAGTTCGTCCTCGGGCCCGTCGAAGCAGATGCGGGAGATGGGGACGCCCAGCGCGTCGTCTGCGGCCTGGAAGACCGCGCGCGCGGCGGGGTGGGCCTCCGCCAGGTCTTTGCCCATGCCCACGGCCTGGGCGCCCTGGCCCGGGAAGAGCCAGGCCACGCCGGCCGCAAGCGGAAGCGCCTCAACCTGGGAGGCGATGGATGATGGCGTCAGAGAGAGGTCGCTCATCGGGCTGGGCGGTTACGCCTCGTCCGCGTCGATGGGGCGCCCCTTGCGGTCGCGCGCGCCACCTGCGGTGTGGTTGACCTTCATGCCGCCGGTGGCGGGGTCCCGCACGAGGTTGGGCACGTTCACGCCGTGGTGGCTGCGGCGAGAGTTCTGCTTCGCCTTGGGGGTCCTACGCTTCGGAAGGGCCATCGCGCATCTCCTGGTCTCTGAGTTGCTCCGCCAGCGAGGCGAGGGCACTCCACCGGTCATTGCCGGCCGCAGTATCGCAGCCGCACGTCGCTTCGTTCAGATTCTGTCCGCACACCGGGCACAGGCCGCGGCATTCCGGGCGACAGAGCGCCTGGATGGGCAGTGCGGACTCCTCATATTGCCGGACGGCCTCGCTGAGGTCGAGATGCCACGTGCCGTCCACCACGAACTCGTCCTGGTCGCGCTCGATGCGCTCGCCGGTGGTGGCGTCCCGCGCCACCACGTACTCCTCGTCGAACTCGATGTGCATGGGGGCGTCGAACGTCTCCAGGCAGCGCGCGCACTCCAGGGAGACGGGCAGCAGGTCCAGGTCAGCGGAGACCAGCACGCCGCGTTCCGAACGGATGAGGCGCACCTCGCCGCTGATCTCCTGGTCGAAGGCCACGTCGGGCACGGAGACGCGTTCCTGCTCGACGCGGTAGCGCCGGGCATGGCCGATGGGTTCCTGGGCCAGCGTGGCAACGTTGATCAGCACTGCGGGGGGCCCCTCCGTGGGGCCCATCCATCGTACCGCGCCGCTGCCGCTGGCATCAGAACCGATCACCGCCGCTATCACTGTGCGCATGGCCGGGGAGCATCACCCCGCATCACAGCCGAGGCGGTCACAGCCGAGGCGCATTGCAGACCGGCGCCCGGTCTATCCTCGAAGCAATGTCAGAACCGAGGACGGACGGGCAGACGGGGACCACCGGCGCCGCGGGCGCGGGGCTCTACGCCTACGTGCGCCCCATGCCAGCCGAGGATCCGCCGCTGGACGAGGCACTCCAGCGCACGGCCGTGCGAGCCTGCGCCCTGGGCGAGCGCCTCGGCGCCCCCGAGATCTTCGAGGAGGGCGCGACGGAGGGGCGCGCGGCCTATGGGCACCTGGCCCGCCTGGTGCACGAGACGCCAGCCGGCGTGGGGCAGCCCACGGTCATCCTCGCCACCCTGCGGGTGCTGGGGGACTCCGCGCTGGAACGGGCGCGCCGCCTGCTGCACCTGGAGGCGCAGGGAGCGCGCGTGATCCTGGCGGACGGCATCTCCTCGGAAGATGCGCTGCTACAGGACTGGGAGCAGCGGCCGGACTCGGAGCGCCGCCGGGACCGGGCGCGCGAGGCGATGCGGAGCAAGGCGCTGCGCGGCCTGGTGCTGGGCCGTCCGCCGTACGGCTACCAGGTGGAGGATCGCATGCTGGTCCCCCACCCGCGCGAGTCCCAGGTGGTCAAGCGCATGTTCCATGAGTACCTCGAAGACGGCGAGGGCCTGCGACGCATCGCGGCGGGGCTGAACCGGGACGGCATCCGCACGCACCTGGGCCGCACGTGGACGCCCGGCAGCGTGCGCACCGTCCTCCGTAACCCCGCGTACACGGGGCTCTACCGCCGGCTGGGTGTGGCGGTAGCCGCGGCGCACCCGGCGCTCATCGACCGTGCCTCGTTCCACGCGGTGCAGCGGCGCATGACCGCGCGGCGCACGTCGCGGCTGGAGCAGCAGCGCCACGAGTACCTGCTGGCCGGCCTGCTGCGTTGCGGGCGCTGCGCCAGTCCGATGATCGGCGAACGCCGCAGGGCGGAGAGCGGGGTGGTGGTGGCCTACCGCTGTGAGGCGGCCACCGCGCAGGGCCGGTGCAAGGAGCGCGGACATCGCGAGGAGGTGCTGCTGGCCGCGGTCCGCGAGGAGTTGGGCGAGGCCACTCGCCAGCACCCCGTGGCGGCCCGGCCCGGCCCGCGTCCGGACAGCGTCCTGCGCCGGCGGCGCCTCGAACGGCGGCTGACGGAGGCCGTGGAGCGCTGGATCGCGGGCGAGTGGCGCTACTACGAACTGGTGCGGCGCGTGGCCTCGGTCGCGCGGGACTTGCAGGAGGAGGAGGACCCGCCCGTGCAGGACTCCCCCGCCGCCGAGGAAGCCCGCCGTCGCCTGCTCCAGGCGTGGGACGGCCTCGATCCCGAGGCGCACCGCACGCTCCTGCGCGCTGCCGTCGCGGAGGTGGTGGTGGCCGACAAAGACGTCCGCATCGCGCTCAGGCGGTAGGTGCTACTCCGCTCCCGACCGGGCGAACGCTGACTGGACCCGCCCTCCCTCGTCGGGAGAGGAGCGGCAAGACTTCTGACGTGTGAACCAACAGTTCCAGCGCCTCCCCACCCTTCGGTCTCTCGCCCTTCAATTCGTTCATGGGAGCGAAGAGTCTCCAGGGAGGAATGCGGGCCGCCTCGGAGGTTCCGAGGTGCCACGAGGCGGTATCCTGGAGGCATACCAGGAAGCCAGACGGTCGCCGGTCCTTCTCACTCGTGGGAGGGACGGGAGGAACGTCCGGACTCCGCAGGGCAGGGTGCCGGCTAACGGCCGGGCGGCGTGAGCCGACGGAAAGTGCCACAGAAACAAACCGCCGGAGCGGCCTTCGGGCTGCCTCGGTAAGGGTGAAATGGTGCGGTAAGAGCGCACCGGCGTCGCGGTAACGCGGCGGCCGTGCAAACCCCACCCGGAGCAAGGCCAAATAGGGGGGCATATGCGTTGCCCGCGCTGCCCCCGGGTAGGCTGCTTGAGGCCGTAGGCAACTGCGGCCCTAGATGGATGGCCGTCGCCACGCCTCGGTTGGGCTCGAGGCGCGGTACAGGATCCGGCGTATCGGCTCCCTGGTTGCCCACGTTACGACGAGGCCCCCACCGTCACTGGTGGGGGCCTCGGCCGTTTCCGAGCCGCGTGGCGCAGAGGGTGAGGCGCAGCGCTAGTCGCGCTCCATGATGACCTCGCCGCGCTGGATGACGCGCACGATCTCCGCGACCACGGCGGTGCCCTTCATTTCCAGATCCTGGTTGCGCTCGAACTCCGCAGCGTTGGACCAGATGGTCTGCTTGGCCGCCTCGTCGTCCACGCGGCGGGCCTCCACGTGGATCTGGAAGGCCATGCGGGTCTTCGTGTTGCGGTAGAGCATGGTGGCCTTCGGGTTCTCCGCGATGCGTGAGAGGAAGCCTCGGGCCGGCGTGCGCATCCAGATGCCGATCTCGTGGTCGCTGTAGGCCTGGGTGGTCCCGAAGAAGCCGAGGACAGGCTGGCCGTCCGCGCCCGTCGTCGCCCAGATGATGGGGAAGCCGTCCGTGAAGGCGTTGTTGATCGCCGTACGCATCTCTTCGGTCAGTGAAACCGCCATGTGACCTCGTCTCGTCCGTCCGGTGTCGCGGCAGGAATGGGGCGCTCGGCGCCGGGGTAGGGCGCTGGGGATTCTACAGTGGCACGCGCCCCGCGTCCGCCGTCCGGAGCGGCGGGTACGGACGCCAGCGGTGGCTGACCGTAGCATGGACACATGACCACCCCCGCAGACCCCGAGGCGACCCCGAACCCCCGCGGCGACTGGCGCGAGGGCCTCCCCGACAGCATCGAGCCCGACAGCATCGAGGCCGCCGAGCGCGCCTCGCTGCCCGCGATCCGCGAGGTGCGCTTCGACTCGCGCCAGGTGCAGCCCGGCGACCTCTTCGTGTGTGCTCCGGGCGAGCGCAACGACGGGCACGACTTCGCCGCGCAGGCCGTCCAGGCCGGGGCCGTGGCGCTCGTCTGCGAGGAGGGACGAGCGAGCGACCTCGGGGCGCTGGGCGTGCCGGTGGTGGGGGTGGCCGACCCGCGCGCAACGCTCGCCAGTGTGAGTGCTGCGCACGAGGGCTACCCCGCGCGCAAGATGACCGTGATCGGGGTGACGGGGACGGACGGCAAGTCCACCACGTCCTTCCTCATCCACGCCGCCCTGCGCGCCGCCGGCCTGAAGGCGGGCCTCCTCACCACGATCGAGTCTCGCCTGGACGACCAGGTGGCGCCGAACCCCACGCGCCTGACCAGCCAGGAGGCGCCCCACATCCAGAAGATGCTGGCGGAGATGCTGGAGGCCGGCTGCACCCACGCCGTGGTGGAGGCCACCTCGATAGGCCTGGACCTGCACCGGCTGGACGAGTGCGAGTTCCAGGCGGCGGTAATGACGAACCTCTCCGGGGACCACCTTGATTACCACGGCGACTTCAACGCCTATCGCGCCGCCAAGGCACGTCTCTTCGAGATGCTGCCCCGGACTACGCACGCGCGGCGTCCGGCAGTGGCGGTGCTCAACCGCGATGACCCGAACTGGGAGTACTTCGCGCGGCGCACCAGGGCGCGCGTGGTGACGTACGCCCTGGACGACCCCGAGGCCGACGTGATCGCGGACGACCTGATGCTGTGGCCGGACGGCGGCACCTTCACGGTGACCGCGGACGAGGACACGGTCGAGGCGTCGGTGCGGTTACCCGGCCGCTTCAACGTGGCGAACGCCACCGCCGCCATCACGCTGGCCGCCTCGTTGCGGCTCGACATTTTCGCCGCGACCTCCGGCGTAGCCTCGTGCGAGGGCGTCCCGGGGCGCATGGAACACATCCCCGGCGCGCCGTTCACCGTGATCGTGGACTACGCGCACACGGGGGACGCCTTGCGCCAGGTGGCGGACACGCTGCGGCCGGTGGTGGATGGCCGGCTCATTGCGGTCTTCGGGTGCGCCGGTGAGCGCGCGAAGGAGCGCCGCACCGGCCTGGGCCAGGCGGCGGCCGAACTGTTGGACTACGCCGTCCTCACGGACGAAGACCCCCGCAGTGAGCCGTCCGAGGCCATCATCGACGACATCGCGCAGGCGATGCTGGCGGCCGGCGCCGTGGAGGGCGAGCGTTTCGAGCGCGTCACCGACCGCCGCGAGGCGATCGGACGGGCGTTCGACCTCGCGGAGCCGGGCGACCTCGTGCTCATCGCCGGCAAGGGCCATGAGAGCACGATCGAGTACGCCGACGGCCCGCGCCCGTGGGACGACCGCGCCGTGGCACGTGAGGTGATCGCGGACCGCTTCGGCCAGCCCGAGGCGTAACGCCCGCAAGCCCTGCGGTGGCAGGGGCGGTCTTACGCGGCGGCGATGTCGCGGATGGTGCTGGCGCGGAAGAAGAAGATCACGGCCATCACGGAGACCAGCGATCCCATCACGATCAGGGCCGTGGGGGCGTCGAAGACGTCAGCCATGGTGCCGGAGAAGAGGGAGCCCAGCGGCAGCAGGCCCTGGTTCAGCATCCAGATGCCCATCACGCGGCCTCGGTACTCGTCCGGGATGCTGAGTTGGAGGATGGTCTGGTTCGTGGTCATGTAGGCCATCTGCGTGGCGCCCACCAGCACCAGCACCGGTAACGCCACCCAGAGGTTCGGCGACAGCGCGAGGCCGATCAGCGTCAGACCCAGGCAGAAGATCGCGGCCATCAGCAGGACGCCCTTGCGCTCCAGGTTCGCCATGGAGGCGAGCACCAGGGTGGCCGCCACCGCCCCGATGCCCGGCGCCGCCATCATCAGGCCGAACGTGGTGGCGTCGCCGCCCATGTTCACCTCGTTGAACTGGGGCAGGATCGAGATGTAGGGCAGCGCGATCACCACCGGCACGAATGCCAGCGTCATCTGCGTGCGCAGGGTGGCGTGGCCCCAGACGTATCGAGCGCCCTCGCCCAGGTTGGCGCGCACGCTGCCGGTAGCCCTCGCCACGCTGCGCGAGGCCGGCAGCGCGAGTTGCGCCACGGTGATGGCCACGCACAGGTAGGCGACGGACTGGATCAGGAAGTTCTCGCCCGCGCCCACGGTGGCGATCATGATGCCCGCCGCCGCCGGTCCCACGATGCGCGTGATGTTGAACCCGGCAGAGTTCAACGCCATGGCGTTCATCATGTCTTCTCGAGGCACCACGGTGGGCACCACGGACTGGCGCACGGGCATGTTCAGCGCCCACGCCACGCCGCTGACCAGCCCGAACACCACCAGGTGCCAGATCTGCACCCAGCCGCCAATGATGATGATCGCGAAGATGAACGTGGTCACCATCTGCGCCACTTGCGTGGACAGCATCAGGCGTTTCTTGTCATAACGGTCAGCCATCACGCCGCCGACGGGCCCCAGCGCCAGCAGCGGCACCGAGCGCGCCCCGTTGGCCAGGCCCACCACGAACGAGGATCCGGACAGCGCGAACGCCAGGTGGTTGATGGTCACCTGTTGCAGCCACAGGCCGCTGGAGGAGAAGAGGGTGCCGATCCACAGCAGGCGGTAGTTCCGATGCCGCAGCGATCGGAAGGTGGAGATGCCTCCGCTGTCCACCCGGGCGGTGGCGGCCACCGTCTCATCGGCTACCGGAAGGCGGGTGGGGTGGCGCGGCGCGGGAGGCGGCTCGTCCTGGAGGCCGTCCTCAGGGGCGCTCGGATCGGCGTCGGTGGAGTCAAGGGCGCGAGCCACGGGGGCCCTTTCGCGGTGGCAGAGTCCGGGCGGTGCGAGGAGGCGAACGCTACGACACCAGGACCCTACCGTCAACGTGAGGGTGTGGCGCAGGCGTCGCATCTCGGGCAGTAGGGCGGCGGGCTAGACTCCTCGGACGGCCGGGGGCCGGCGAGGCGTGGATCACAGGGATGACCGGAGGCGAGATGACCGTCGACCAGGAGACGTACGAGGCGCTGACACGGGCGGACCAGGCGCACCTGCTGCACCCTCAGTACTACGCGCCGGACCACACCCAGCCGGTGATCTTTGAGTCCGGCAAGGGCGTGTGGCTCACGGACATGCAGGGCAACCGCTACATCGACGCGCTGTCGTCGCTCTGGAACGTGGCGGTGGGGCACGGCCGCGAGGAACTGGCGGACGCGGCGGCGGCGCAGATGCGCAAGGTGGCGTTTACCAACAACTACACCGGCTTCTCCAACATCCCCGCGATCAAACTCGCCTCGAAGGTCGTGGACCTGGCGTACGACAACATGGGCGGGGTGTACTTCACCAACTCCGGATCCGAGTCCAACGAGGGTGCGTTCAAGACCGCGCGCTTCTACTGGAACCTGCAGGGCCGCCCGGACAAGGTGAAGATCATCGCCCGCGAGCGCTCCTATCACGGCGGCACGCTGGCCACGTCCTCCCTGACGGGGCTGTCAGTGTTCTGGAAGTACTTCGGCCCGATGGTGCCGGAGATGGTCCACACCCGTAAGCCGGACAACCTGGAGTGCGACTGCGAGCCGAACACGGACGGGGAGTGCGCCCACTGGGTGGAGGACGCCATCCTCCGCGAGGGCCCGGACACGGTGGCGGCGATCATCTGCGAGCCGGTGAAGGGCGCCGGCGGCGTCTGGACGCCGGCGGACGGCTACTTCCAGCGCGTGCGCGAAATCTGCGACCGCTACGAGGTGCTCCTGATCGCGGACGAGGTCATCACCGGCTTCGGTCGCACCGGGCACTGGTTCGCCCTCGAGCGGTGGGGCGTGCAGCCGGACATCCTGTCGATCGCGAAGGCGCTCACCTCCGGCTACGTGCCCATGGGGGCCTTCGTGGTGTCCGAGGCGATCCTGGACGCGCTGAAGGACACGCCGCCGGACGCGCGCTTCATGCACGCCTACACCAACAGCGCCCACCCCACCGCCGCCGCCGTGGGGCTGCGCAACCTGCAGATCATGGAGGACGAGCGCCTGGTCCAGAACGCCGCCGCCATGGGCGACCGCCTGGGCGAGGGCCTGCGCGGTGCGCTGGACGGCCACCCGCACATCACGGACCTGCGCCACCTGGGCCTCATGGCCGGCTTCTCCGTCGTCCAGGACGCCTCGACCGGGCGGGCGTACGAGGCGGCTCGCGGGGTGGGGGTGGCGGTGCAGAAGCACATGCGCGAGGAGAGCGGCGTCATCACTCGCATCGTGGGCGACAGCGTGCTCTTCGCACCGCCGCTCGTCATCGACGCGTCCGAAGTGGACCAGATCGTCGACGCTGCGGCGAAGGCCGTGCGCGCAGTGACCGAGGGCTGACGCGAGGCTGAGTGTGACATCGGAGCCGGCGCGACCGGCTCCGATGTCTCCTTCGTGGCCATCACGCTACGGGAGGAGCGGCCCCGCGGCCCGACTTTCCATGCCCGATCCAGTCGTCCGAGGCGCCTCGGTGCGAGGGGGGGATGGCCGGCCGGACGACGTAAGAGAAATGCTGAGGTTGGTGAGCGGGTGATTGACAAGCCATGATGCCGTCTCTAGCCTGTGCCGCAGGAAAGGGGGTGATGCTCGTGGCTGATGCCAGTCATAGTCACATTTCGTTGATGGGGAAGGGCATCTTCAAGGAGGTGCTCGAAACCTAGCCCCCGATCGAGTGACTAACAGGAGAGGGAGCCGCTTGCGGCTCCCTCTCTGCTTGTCTGGGCTTCTGCTCGTCTGGGCTTCTGCTCGTCTGGGCTTCTGCTCGTCTGGGCTTGCCCCGCTTCCCATCCCTCGATGTCAGGCCCGGCGATCGTTCGTCCCGAACCCGCTAGCCTCTCTCCCATGCCATTCGACCACGATCGCTACCAGGCCCTGCGCCGCAGCCAGACTGTCGGCGTGAAGGTCGCCCACCTCGAAGAGACCGGCTCCACCATGGACGACGCGCGCGCGGGCGCCGAGGCCGGGCGCGCGGCGGGCACCGCCTACGTGGCCGCCTCGCAGCGCGCGGGGCGTGGCCGCATGGGGCGCTCGTGGGTGTCCGAGCCGGGCGCGGGGCTTTGGGTGACGTACCACCTCCGTGCGCGGCAGGGTGCCCCGCTGCTCTCCCTGGCGGGAGGCCTCGCCGTGGCGGAGGCGCTGGAGGTGGTGGCCGGCCTGCGCTGCGAACTGAAGTGGCCCAACGACGTGCAGCACGGCGGCCGCAAGATCTCCGGCGTGCTGGCGGAGGCGCGCCCCGCGGCGGACGGCGTCACGGACGTCTTCCTGGGCATCGGCATCAACCTGCGCACGCCCTCCGGCCTGCCGGAGGACATACTGGCGGCCGCCACCAGCGTGGAGCAGGAAGGCCGGCCCGCGCCCTCGCGGGAGGCGCTGCTCGCCGGACTGTCGAGCGCCCTCGAGGTGCGCGCGGGCCAGGCGGAGCGGGACTCGGCCGGGCTGGTGGCCGGCTGGCGCGCGCGCCTGAACACGCTGGGGCGCCGGGTGCGGCTCTCGCTGCCGGACGGCAGCGTGGTGGAGGGCGACGCCGTCGATATCACGGCGGACGGCGCGCTCGTGATCGAGGCGGACGGGGAGCGGCGCACGTTCACGGCCGGCGACGTGACCAACGCCCGTACGGTCGAGGCGTAGGCGCGGCCCCGAGGCGCCGTCTCGGGGCCCCGGCGTACTGCTTGATCGTGCGGAGGGCGCTCCGTAGTCTCAGAGCACGATGGAACGGAACGCACACGCGGCGCAGGCTCATCTGCACGGGCATGGTCATCACCATGTCACGCCGTCGCGCGCGTTCTTGCTCGCCTAGCCCGTTCCGTCCCGTTTCAGTCCAGGGACACCCACGGCACCAGCAAGCATGATCGCCGCGGCGGCCAGAGGCCTCGCGGCGTCCCGGCGTGTCCGGCGTCTCGTGAGGTTGTCGCGCAGTGGCGAAACCGCGAAGGGACGTATGATGCCAGCCAGCCCAACCGCACCCGGGACCAGCCCAGCCGGGCCCTCGGTCGACACGTCACCCCAGGAGGACGCCATGCCGGACCGCGGCCTGCGAAGTCACGGAATGCGCGACCTGGGTCCGGCCGACATGGCCGAGTTCCGCCGCGTGGAGCGCGCCTTCCTCGATGTGACGGCAGTCGCCGGCTTCCGCGAGGTGCGCACGCCGGCGATTGAGCCCCTGCACCTGTACAGCGCGTCCGGCACGCTCTCGCCGCAGGCCCTGGATCGCGTCTACTCGTTCCTGGACTGGGACGGCTGGAGCGGCGAGCGCGTGGTGTTGCGGCCGGACACCACGGTGGCCGTGGCCCGCTGGTATGGCGACCTGCGCGATCCCGGCGTGGAGCGCGTCTCCTACGCGCAGCCGGTCTTCCGCTTCGCCGCAGAGGGCGACCGCGAGGTCTGGCAGTTCGGCGTCGAACTCTTCGGCGCCGCCTCGGACGTCGCGGACGCGGAGTTGCTGACGCTGGCGCAGGCGTTCCTGGACGCGCTGGGGCTGGCGGACGTGACGTGCGAAGTGGCCCACGCCGGGCTGGCGCGCGCCGCCTTCGCCGCCGCCGGGCTCAGCACGCGCGAGCAACTGGCCGCCTACGACCGCATGCTGGAGGGCGACGCGAGCGTCACGGCGGAACTGGCTGCCACGCACCCAGAGGCGGCGGCCGCGATCCGTCTGCTGGCGGAGATCGACGGGTCCTCCGCGGGCTACATCGCCAACCTGCGCGCGGCCATGCCGGCGGTGATCGGTGGTGCGGAGCCGGCGCTGGACGACCTGGACCGCGCCGTCCGCGCCCTGGACGAGGCCGGCGTGCCGTATCGCATCCTGAGCGGCACGGCCCGCAACTTCGAGTACTACACGGGAGTGACCTTCCGCTTCCTCTCTGGCGGCCAGACGGTGCTGGTGGGCGGACGCTACGACCGCCTGTCCGAGACCCTGGGCGGACCGGACGCGCCTGGCTGTGGCTGGGCGGCCAATGCCCTCACGCTGGTGCAGGCCTCCGCGGCGGATCGAGACGCCTCGTGAGTGCGGGGGGCTCGGCATCGCCGGTGCGCGTGGCGCTACCTCGGGGCGACCTGCGCGGCCCGGTGGACGCGCACCTGCGCGACGTGGACTTCGTGGTGGAGGGCTACGGTTCTGGCGCTCGCACCTACCGCTTCGAGGTGGAGCGCCGCCCGGGCATCGCCGTGCGCGTGTTCTCGGACCAGGACATCCCCATCCAGGTGGCGCTGGGCCACTACGACCTCGGCATTGCCAGCCGCACCTGGATCGACGAACTGCTGGTGAAGCACCACCTGGACTCCGTGGTGCCGCTGCGCCAGATCGACGTGGCTGGCGAGGACCTGGTGGCGGCCGGCGCGCCGGGGACCACGCTGGCGGAGGTCGCCTCGGCCGGCGCGGTGCGCGTGGCCACGGAGTACCCCAACCTGGCGCAGCACTACTTGGCCCACGCCCGCGTCCCGGACTACCGCCTGTTCGAGGTCTGGGCGCAGGCGGAGGCGTGGCCTCCGCAGGACGCGGAAATGGCAGTGGCCACCCGTCGCGCCGCAGACAAAGAAGGCCTGGAGGTCTACGGCGAGGTCCACCGCGGCGGCGTCTGGCTGATCGCCAACCGCGAGGCGCTGGCCCGGCGCGACCTGTCGGCGGCGCTCGAGCCGTTGTTGCGCATCCCGCTGGCGCCGGAGGCGGGCGGCCTGGTGGCGCCGCCGCCGCTGGAGGCCGCCACGCGACGCCTGGCGTCGCCCCCGCCGGAGCGCGAGGTGTTCCGCATCGCCGTGCCGGACGGCCACGCACAGCGGCACACTGTGGCTGCGCTGGCGGATGCCGGCATCTCCTTCCCCGGCTACGCGGAGGACTCCGCGCAGCGTTACCCGGACTCCGGCCTGGACGACGTGCAGGTGAAGGTGATGCGGCCGCAGGACATGCCGCGTGCGGTCGCCCTCGGACAGATCGACCTGGCATTGACGGGGCGGGACTGGCTGCGGGCGTTCCTGGCCACGTTCCCGGCCGCGCCGGTGGTGGAGTTGTGCGACCTGAAGCGCTCCAAGTACCTGCTGGGCGCCGTGGTGACGGAGGACCTCCCGGTCGCCACGATCGACGAGGCGGTGGCTTACTGGCGGCGCGACGACCCGGAGTATCCGATCCGGGTGGCGTCTGAGTACGTGTCGCTGGCGGACGAGTACGCCCGCTCCCGGCACCTGGGGAAGTACCGCGTAATCCCCATCTCCGGCGCGTCCGAGGGCTTTGTCCCGGAGGACGCGGAGATCTTGATCGAGGGCACGGAGACGGGCACCACGCTACGGGCCAACCGGCTGACTATGATCGATGTGATCATGGAGTCCACCAACTGCGCCATTGGCGCGGCCACCAGGCCTGCGGGCCGGCGTGGCGACCTGCGCGACGACTTTGTCGCGCGCATGGCGACTGCGGCGGCCGCAACCACGGCCGGCTAGGCGCGGACGCGGGAAGGCGAGGGCAAGGGACGCGGGCATGCCATCGCTGGGATCGCACCTCAAGCGAGCGCGAATCGTCGCGGACCGCCTCGACCTCCCGGAGATCGAGGCGGACCGGGGTGCGTTCTACCTGGGGGCGACGGCGCCGGACATCCGCGTGATCACCCGGCTTGACCGGGAGGTGACGCACTTCTTCCGCCTGTCCGAACTGGGCGCGCAGGATTCGGTGGCACGCATGTTCCGGGAGCACCCCGGCCTGCAGGCCCCGTCCGGGCTGGACGCGGCCACCACCGCGTTCGTGGCCGGGTATCTGACGCACCTGGTGCTAGACGAGTCGTTCATCGGCGAGATCTATCGCCCGCACTTCGGGGCGTTCTCCGACAGGGATGGCGATCCCAAGGCGAACGTCCTGGACCGCGCGCTGCAGTACGAGTTGGACCGCCGCGACCGTGAGGACAGCGGCATGATGGAGGAGATCCGGGCGGCCATTGCCCGGACGGCGCCCGTGCAGGGCATCCCGTTCATCCAGGACCAGCACCTGGTGGAATGGGCCATCGTCTCGGAGGACGTGGCGGCGCAGCCGGCGGACTACAGCCGCTTCCGCCGCATGATGATGCGGCACCTCCAGACGGCCGGGTACGACGAAGCAACCATCGAACGCGAGTGCGAGGCCCCCACGGACCTTGTGCAGGAGGCGTTCGCGATCGTCTCGGAGGAGCGCATCAATCGCTTCTGGCGAGACGCGCAAGACCAGATGACCGAACGCGTGAGGGGCTACCTCCGATGACAACTACATCCCCGACCACGGGCGCACTCCGCATTGTGGAGGACGTCCAGCAGGCACGGGAGACCGTGCTGAAGCGTGAGCCCGTGGCGGACCCGGTGCTGCCGGACGCGCTCCAGCAGTCCATCAACGACCTGTGGGGCGAGCCGGTCTCCCCGGCCGACCACGTGCGACGCATCATCGAGGCCGTCCGCACCGAGGGCGATGCCGCAGTGAAGCGCTTCTCCGAGCAGTTCGACGGGTCGTCGTACACCTCGATCGAGGTGCCGCCGGAGGAGATCGCGGCGGCGTTCGAGCAGGTGACGCAGGAGCAGCACGACGCCATCGCCTTCGCGGTGTGGCGGGTGCGGCGATACCACGAGATGCAGATGGAGCACGCGCCCACGTCGTTCAAGACGCGCGGCGCCGGGATGATGGTGCGCCCGCTGAAGATCGCCGGCGTCTACATGACTGGCGCGGATGCGGCGCTGCCCTCGTCCGTGGTGCACACGGCGGTGCCCGGCAAGGTAGCCGGCGTGGACGACATCATCGGCGTGACATCCGCACGCGCGGACGGCAGCGTGAACCCGCTCAAGATCGTGGCGGCACGCCTCTCCGGTATCGAGCGCATCTTCCGCGCCTCCGGGGCGCAGGGGCTCGCGGCGCTGGCGTACGGCACCGAGTCGATCCCGCGCGTGGACAAGATCTTCGGGCCCGGCGGCGTTTTCGTGACGCTGGCCAAGCAGCAGTTGTTCGGCAAGGTGGGCATCGACGCGCTCTACGGCCCCACGGAGACGCTGGTGCTGGCGGACGATAGCGCCTCGCCAGACCTCGCCGCTGCGGACCTGCTGGCACAGGCCGAGCACGACGTGCTCGCCACGCCGGTGCTGATCACGCTCTCCCGAGGCATGGCGGAGGCGATCGCGGAGCAGGTGGACCTGCAACTGCCCGTGCTAGAGCGTGAGTCCATCGCGCGCGCGGCTATCGCCCGCGGCGGCGCGGTGGTGGCCGCGGACCTGGACCAGGCGCTGGAACTGGCCAACGAGTTCGCGCCGGAGCACCTCTGTCTGCTGGTGCAGGACGGTGAGTCGCTGTTGCCTCGGATCCGCTCCGCCGGCGGGGTGTTCGTGGGCGAGTCGTCTCCGGAGGTACTGGGGGACTACACGGCCGGCCCCAGCCACGTCATGCCCACGGGCGGGTCCGCCCGCTTTGCCTCGCCGTTGTCGGTGCTGGACTTCCTGCGCGTGATGTCCGTGGTGCACCTGGACGAAGAGGACGTGCAGCGCCTAGGCCCGTTCGCCGCCGACCTGGCGCGGGCGGAGGGCCTGACCGCGCACGCGCACAGCATTGAGCGACGGCTGGAGGGCCGCTGAGGATGGCGACGTTCAACCCGCGAGAGGCGCTCCGCCGTTCGCTGCAGATGCTCCCGGAGTACGCCGCGCTGGAAGACCCCGCGGCGGTCGCCGCGCAGTTCGGCCTGGACCTGGCCCGCGTGGTGAAGGTGGACGGCAACGAGAACCCGTACGGCCCCTCCCCCCGGGCGCTGGAGGCCCTCCGCGCGGTCGAGTACGAGCCGAACCGCTACGGCGACGCGGACCAGAAGGCGCTGCGCGCGGCCATCGGGCGGTACCTGGACGTGCCACCGGAGGCCGTGGTCTGCGGCGCCGGCTCGGACGAAGTGATCGAGTTGATCTTCCGCCTCTTCATGGAGGAGGGCGACCGCATCGTGACGTCGTCGCCGACGTTCGGGATGTACGCGTTCAATGCGCAGGTCGCCGGGGCGGAGGTGGTGGACGTGCCGCTGCTGGAACAGTGGGCCTTCGACACCGAGGGCCTGGTGGACGCGGCGTTGCAGGCGAAGGCCACCTTCCTGCCCAGCCCCAACAACCCCACGGGTAACCCCGTGCCGGTGGGCGTGGTAGACGCGTTGCTGGAGACCGGCAACATGCTCGTGCTGGACGAGGCGTACATCGAGTTCTCGGACGCGCCCTCGCTGGCCAAGCGGGCGGCGGAGACACCGGGGCTCGTGGTGCTGCGCACGTTCTCCAAGTGGGGCGGCCTGGCGGGACTGCGCATCGGCTATGCGGTGCTGCACCCAGAGACGGCCGCCATCCTGATGCAGGCGAAAGACCCGTACAACCTCAACGCCGCCGCAGAGGCCGCCGCCCTCGCGTCGCTGGAGGACGTCGCCGTCCTGGACGAGCGGGCGTGCCTGCTGGCGGCGGAGCGCGAGCGCGTGTCGGAGGCGCTCGCGGGCCTGGGGTGGGTGCACCCGTACCCGTCGCAGGCGGTCTTCCTGCTGATGCGGCTGGACGGCCGCAGCGGGCGCGCGGTGCGAGACGGGCTGAGGCGCCGCGGCATCTTCGCCCGCTACATCGACCACCCGCGTCTCCAGGACCATATCCGCATCTCGATGGGACTACCGGAACAGAACGACCTGATCATCCAGGCGTTCACTGACATTGGCCGTAAGATTGGTGAGGAGACTGCGAATGCCTGACCTGGTGCAGCGCCAGCGCCGCGCGACCGTGGAGCGCAACACGGCGGAGACGCAGGTGCGTGCCTCCGTGGACCTGGACGGGACGGGCGTGGCGAACGTCTCGACCGGCCTCGGGTTTTACGACCACATGCTGAACGCCTTCGCCCGCCACGGGCGCTTCGACCTGGATGTGCAGGCCACGGGCGACCTCCACATCGACGCGCACCACACCATGGAGGACGTCGCGCTGTCCCTCGGCCAGGCGTTTGACGAGGCGCTCGGGGGCCGCGAGGGCATCGTGCGCATGGCAGACGCCGTGGTCCCGCTGGACGAGGCGCTGGTGCAGTGCGTGATCGACATCTCCGGCCGGCCCTTCGCCGCGACCTCCATGGAGTTCGGCGGCGAGCGCATTGGCGAGGTGCCCACGGAGATGGTGTCCCACGTCCTGCGCTCCTTTGCCACCACCGCAAAGATCACGCTGCACGTCCGCCAACTGGCGGGAGCGAACGACCACCACATCGCGGAGGCGACCATGAAGGCCCTGGGCCGCGCCATGGACGCCGCGACCGCCTTCGACCCGCGGATTGCGGGCCAGGTGCCGTCCACCAAGGAAACACTGACGACTTAGGCGGCACGCAGGATCACCCGTCCCCCCGTCCGGTGTTCCTGCCAACAACATTGTCCGAGACGAACACTGTCCAGAACGCCCTGTTCCCCTTCCCCGTTCCTCCTGCGCCTGTCGAAGGACGAACGGGGACGGGAGCCCGGACGCAGACCCGGAGGCTGAGATGACGTCCACGAACGCCCTGGAAGAGGGCACCGCCCTCACGCTGGACTTCCAGAAACTGGCCAAGGCCGCTGCCTCCTCGGACGTGCTGCCGTGCGCCGTGCAGCACGCCGACACCGGCGAGGTCATCCTTGTCGCGTACGTCAACGACGAGGCGTTACGGGTGGCCCGGGAGACGCGGAGCGCGGTGTTCTGGAGCACCTCCCGCAACGAACTCTGGGAGAAGGGCAAGACCTCCGGCGAGACGTTCGACCTGCTGGAGGTGCGGGTGAACTGCGAGCAAAACTCGCTCGTCTACATCGTGCGGCCTCAACGCGGGGGGATCTGCCACACGAAGAACGCCCAGGGCGAGCCCCGCAACTGCTACTACCGGCGGCTCAACCTGGAGACCGGCGAACTCGAGAACCTCGACCCGTAGGCCAGTGCATCGAGAGCGAGCATCCATGACCCAGACACAGCCGTCCGCCACCCCCGAACTCCGAGACCTGCTCGCCTTCGCCCTCGAACTGGCGGACGAGGCGGACCGCATCGCGATGTCGTTCTACCGAGGCGACCTGGGGACGACGACGAAGGCGGACGGATCGCTGGTGACCCTGGCGGACAAGGCGGTGGAGGCGCGCCTGCGCGAACTGCTGGCGGGGCGCTACCCACAGCACGCCATCCTCGGTGAGGAGGAGGGCTACACCGCCGGCGAGAGCATCGACGATGGCCGCTGGATCCTCGACCCGATCGACGGCACGCACGGCTTCGCGCGCGGCCTGCCGGTCTGGGCCTGCCTGGTCGCGTACGAGCGAGGCGGCGAGGTGCAGGTCGGGGTGGCGTCCGCACCCGCGCTGGGTACGCGCTGGTGGGCAGCCCGTGGCCTGGGCGCCTACCGAGGCGCCACCGGGGGCGGACACGCCGGCGAGCGCATCCACGTCTCCTCGATCGCCACGGTCGCGGAGTCGCACGTCCTGAACGGGAGCATGAAGTACGCGCTCCAGCGCTGGCCGAACGCGCAGGCCGTGAACGACGCCGCCTGGCGCGAGCGCGGCTACGGCGACTTCTGGTCGCACTGCCTGGTGGCGGAGGGCGCCGCCGAGGCCATGTACGAATACGGCCCGCAGGCGTGGGACCTGGCGGCGCTCCAGGTGATCGTGGAGGAGGCGGGCGGCCGCCTCACGGACGACCAGGGCGAGCGCGCCATCGACCGCGGGCATGCGGTGACCTCGAACGGGCTGGTGCACGACGAACTGCTCGCGGTCCTGACCGCCGCGCCGTCGCGCTAGCAGCCGAGGCGCTCCGCGAGGGCCACGAGGCTGTCCGCCACCACGTCGAACTCCGCGCGCGGGGTCAGGTCGCGGGCGGCGCCTGGGCCGTACTCCAGCGGGCGGGGGATGAAGGCGGTGCGCACGCCCGCAGCGTCGCGCGCGGCGATCAGGTCGCCCTGGTGCGCGGCCACCATCATGCACTCCTCGCCTCGTAGCCCCAGCAGGCGGCAGGCCTCGCGGTAGCACTCCGGGTCGGGCTTGTAGTGCCCCGTCACCTCGGCGCCCAGCACGCAGTCCCACGGTAGGCCGGCACGCTTCGCCATGTTCACGATCAGCGCGATGTTCCCGTTGGACTGCGGCGCCACGATGTAGCGCGCCTTCAGCCTCGTGAGTCCTTCCACGCTGTCTGGCCACGGATCGAGGCGGTGCCATGCCCGGCTGAACTCGTCCACCTCGGCGGCAGGCAGGTCCTTGATGCCGAACTCCGCGAGCACGGCCTCCAGGTTCTCTCGGTGCAACGTATCCAGCGGGACGAAGGGGCGGCGTCCGCTGCGCACCTCCTCCATCGCCGGCTGGTACAGCGCGCGCCAGCGGTCCGCCACCTGCCCCCAGTCCGTGCGCGGCAACCCCAACCGCGAGGCGAGCGCCTCGCCCTCGCGGGCCACGCCGGAGCGCCAGTCCACGACGGTGCCGAAGACATCGAACAGCAGCGCGCGCAGCGGAGGCTCTTTCATTGCGGCACTGTAGCGCGCGGCAGCCAGCCGGGACGCCTCGCTGCGGGTGCCCGGTGCGGGTGCCCGGTCTGGGTGCTGGGTGCGGGTGCTAGGGCGCCGGCGCGACCTCATCGTAGAGGGCGGCCATGTGGCGGGCGTAGACCGGGACGGCGTGCTCACGCTCCCAGCGGGCGCGCCCGTTCATGGCGAGGCGGGCGCGCAAGTCCTGGTCGCGCACCACGTGCTCCAGCGCCCCCGCGAGCGCTTCCACCTCGCCAGGCGCCACAAGGAGGCCGCTGGTCCCGTCCTCGATTACCTCGGGGATGGCGCCGACGGGCGTGGCGATGACGGCGAGGCCGTGCGCCAGCGCCTCCAGGACGGAGAGTGGCAGGCCCTCGGCGTAGGAAGGCAGCACCATCACGTCCGCCCGCGCCAGGAGGCGCTGCACCTCCGGCTCGTCGACCCAGCCCGTGAAGTGGATGCGCTCGGCGAGGGCGTGCTCCGTAGCGCGTGCGCGGTACACCTCCACGTCGCCGTCGCCAGCCATGGTCGCCTCCCACGGCAGCGCGGCCACGTCCGGACGCGCGAGCGCGTCGATGAGGTCGCCCGCACCCTTACGCGGGCCCAACTGGCCCAGGAAGAGGATGCGCAGGGTGCCCTCGGCTCGACGAGCGGGGAGTGCCTGCGGCCCGGGGACTGCGTTCCGCATGACGAGCACGCGGTCGTCCTCCAGGCCCAGGGTGTCCCGGACGTACGCCGCCCATATGTCGCCCAGGACGACCACGCGGTCGGCGCTGCGGAACATCCACCGCACCAGGGCGAGCATTGGGGCCGGGAGGCCGTCCAGGAAGTCCCGGTACTGGCTGCTGTGCAGGTGCAGGATCACGGGCGTGCGTCCGAGGCGTGCGATGACCACCACGAAGAACGCGCGCGCGGTGCTGCCTCGCTGCGTCATGTTCACGTGCAGCAGGCGGTGCCGCCGCCGCACCACGCTCCAGGCGATTTGCCCGAGGGCAGCCGCGAACACCGAAAGCGAGGCGGCGAGGCTGCCGCGGCCGCGTAGCGCCAGCCGCTCCACGCGAGGGGCGTCCGGCGTCGCCTCGAACTCTGCGGCCAGGTAGTCCACGGCCCGCTGGATGCCGCCGTGCGTCCCGTCCTCCACCAGGAGCACGGGACGGGGTCGTGCGTGGCCTCGTGGTCCCCGAGGCCCTCGAGGCCAGCGAGGCGTGGCGGCGGGGGTGGGCGCGGGGGTGCCGGTAGGGGCGGTCATGCGCCGCCGGACCATCTCGCCTTCGCGACCATCCACAGGAAGCGAGTGTTGGTCTCCAGGTAGCGCCGGCCCAGGCGACGCGGTTCCTGCAGCAGCCGGTGGAACCACTCCAGGCCCGCGTGCTGCATCCACAGCGGAGCGCGCGAGGCCCGGCCGGCCACCACGTCGAACGAGCCGCCCACGCCCATGGCGAACGGGACGTTCATCTCCCCCAGCCAGCGGTGGATGAACCGCTCCTTCCGAGGTGAACTGATCGCGACGAACAGGACGTCCGCCTGCCGCTCGCGGATGGTGGCGGCCACCCTCGGTTCTTCGTCCTCGCTGAAGTAGCCGTCGCGCCAGCCGGCCACCTGCAGGTTGGGGTACCGGTGGCGGTAGATCTGGACCACGCGCTCCACCACCTCCTCTCGGGCGCCCAGGAAGTAGATGCGCCACCCGCGCTCGGCGGCGCGCGCCACCACGGCCTGCATCAGGTCGATGCCGGCCACGCGTTCCGGTACGCGCTGGCCCAGCAGGCGCGCGGCCCAGACCACGGACTGCCCGTCCGCGTTCACGAGCGGGCACTGCTCGACGATGGAGCGCAACTCCGGGTCGCGCGCCATGGTCACCACCTTGGCGGCGTTGATCACCACGTGCTGGTGCGGCCGCCGCGAGGCCACCTGTCGCTCCACCTCCTCCAGCGTCTCCTCCGTGGTGAGGGCGTCCAGGGGGTAGCCGAGGAAGTCAATGCGTCGCATGGTGGTCATCAGCCCAGCGCCTCCGCCAGCGTCTGCACGATTCGTTCGGCGGCGTGGCCGTCGCCGTAGGGGCTCTGGGCCTGGCTCATGCGCTGGTAGTGCGCCCGGTCCGCCAGGAGGCGCTCCACGCCGGCGACGATGCGCCCCCGGTCCGCGCCCACCAGTTCCACGATGCCCGCCTCCACCGCCTCCGGCCGCTCCGTCACCTCTCGCATCACGAGCACGGGCTTGCCCAGGCTGGGGGCCTCCTCCTGGATGCCGCCGGAGTCGGTCAGGACCAGCGTGCAGCGGTCCATCAGGGAGACGAAGGTGCCGTAGTCCAGCGGGTCCAGCAGGTACAGGTTGGACTCCTGGTGCACACGGTGGGAGGCCGGGGCCAGGATCGTCTCCACCGGGCCGCGCACGTTGGGGTTCAGGTGCACCGGGTAGACGAAGTCCACGTCCGGGTGCTGTTCCGCCAGCACCCGGATCGCCTGGCAGATCTGCACGAAGCCCTCGCCGAAACTCTCGCGGCGGTGGGCCGTAATCAGCACCACGCGCCGCCCCGGCCGCTGACGCCAGCCGCGCGCCGCCAGCCGCGAGGCGTACCGGTCGCCCTCCCGCGCCACGCGCGCACGGGCGTCCAGGAGCGCATCGATCACGGTGTTGCCGGTGACAAAGATGCGGTCTTCCGTGACGCCCTCCGCGCGGAGGTGGCAGGCGCCCGTCTCCGTGGGGGCGAAGCAGAAGCGCGTCAGGCCGTCCGCCAGGCGGCGGTTGCCCTCTTCCGGGAAGGGCGCTGCGAGGTTGCCCGTGCGCAGGCCGGCCTCCACGTGCCCCACGGGGACGCCGGCGTAGAACGCCGCGAGCGTGCTGGCCAGGGTGGTGGTGGTGTCGCCGTGGACCAGCACCACGTCCGGCCGCGCCTCGCGGAGGGGGGCCTGCAGGCCCTGCAGGACCAGCGTCGTGATGTCCGCCAGGGTCTGGTCCGGACGCATCACGTCCAGGTCGTAGCGGGGGGCGATGCCGAAAAAGTCCAGCACCTCGTCCAGCATCTCGCGGTGCTGGGCGGTGACGCAGACCACGCTCTCGAAGCGGGGGTCGCACTCCAGCGCACGCACCACGGGGGCCATCTTCACGGCCTCTGGCCGGGTCCCGAAGACGGAGAGGACGCGCACGGGACTCATCGCCGGAACATCCCGCAGGTGTCGATCACATGGCGTCCGGCCAGGTCCGCCGGGGCGATCTCACGGAAGCACTCGTGGCCCACGAGGCCCACGATGACGTCGGCGCGCTGGAGCACCTCGTCCAGCGTGGAGAGCGGCGGGTACTCGAGGCCGGGGACGAGGGGATCGCAGGCGAGCGCGCGTGCGCCCAACTGGTTCCGCAGTTCGCTGGCGATGCGCAGGGCGGGCGACTCGCGCAGGTCGTCCACGTCCGCCTTGTACGCGAGGCCGAGCGAGGCGACCACGGCGTCCGGGCGCTCGCGCAGCGCCGCGTGCACCTGCTCGATCACCCAGCCTGGCTTCGCGTCGTTCACCTTGCGCACCGCGCGGATCAGCGGCGTGCGCTCCGGCGACGCAGCCACCAGGAACCACGGGTCCACGGCGATGCAATGGCCACCCACGCCCGGCCCCGGCTTCAGGATGTCCACGCGGGGGTGGTGGTTCGCCAGTTCGATCAAGTCCCACACGTCCACGCCCTGGTCATGCGCGAGCACGGAGAGTTCGTTCGCGAAGGCGATGTTCAGGTCGCGGTAGGAGTTCTCCGCCAGTTTCGCCATCTCCGCCGTGCGCGCCGTGGTGCGCAGCACCTCGCCGGTCACGAAGCGCTCGTAGAAGGCGGCGGCGCGCTCGGTCGCCTCGTCGTCCAGGCCGCCCACGATGCGGTCGTTCTCCACCAACTCCACCAGGATGCGCCCCGGCAGCACGCGCTCCGGGCAGTGCGCGAAGTACGCGCGCGAGTCGCCCCCGGCCGAATCGCCCTGGCCCGAAACGCCCTCGCCCGAAATGCCCTCGGCCGAATTGGGGGCCAGGTCGGGGCGCGCTCGGCCCACGGTGGCGGCGATGCGCTCCGTGGTGCCGGGCGGGCTGGTGGACTCGAGGATCACGAGGTTCCCGGGCCGCAGCACAGGCACCAGGGCCTCGGCCGCCGCGTCCACGTAGGACAGGTCGGGCGCGTGGCCGGCCCGGACGGGGGTGGGCACGGCGATGATGAACACGTCTGCGGGGACGGGCCGGCTGCCGGCCTGGAGGTTGCCGGAGTGCACCGCCGCGCGCACCATGCCGTCCAGGTCCGGCTCCACGAAGTGCACGCGGGCGGCGTTCACGGACTCCACCACGCGCTCGCTCACGTCCACGCCGTGGACGGCGAGGCCGTGGGTGGCGAGGAGGCTCGCCGTGGGGAGGCCGATGTAGCCGAGGCCAAGGACGCAGACGTCCGCCTCCTCGCGCTGCCGCGCTGGTGATAGGACGGACAGGGACGTCGCCATGCAGGGACCCTTCAACATGGCGCGGTCGAGGCGCCGGCGTCGGAAGGGCCTCGGGCGTCGGGGCCCCTCGGGATGGGGGAGGCGAGTCGTCACCGTGCGGGAGCGGCATTGAGTTCGCGTCGAGGCTTCGTCCAAGCGTGAGAACCGGGGGGTGCGGGCCGCGAGGGGCCGGGCGTGCGAACGCGTCTGGAATAGGGGCAAACCCCACTCAGGAGCCCATCACATCCGTCGGTGACGCCTGTCCGACCCCACCCGGCGATCCGGACGGCCACGGTCGCCACGCCTGGGAGCGCTTCGACACCGGGCGAGGCGTCGCTGGCCCTCGGGGCTGGATCTCGGGGCTGGGCCGCGGGGCTGGGCCTCGGGCGGGTACGCTCGCCGCAGGCGGACACCTACGTTGAGGTCGCCTCGATCACCCGCGTCGCGCTGCTCCAGTGGCCGCCACGAAGTGGCGGGGGGGTTAGTCCTGCTGCGCCTTGCGCATGCGGCGCTCGGTAGCCAGTCGCGCGGCCTGGGAACGGCGTTCCACGCTCAACTTCGAGTAGATTTGCGACACGTAGTTCTTGATGGTCTTCTCCGCCAGCGAGAGCGTCTGCGCGATCTCACCGTTGGTGAGGCCGTCCGCGATCAGGCCCAGGATGCGATCCTCCTGCGGCGACAGCGAGGCGAAGGCGTCGTCCGCCGGGTGCGCCGCCTTGCCGCTACGCAGGCGCTCCAGCACCTCCGTGGCCATCTGCGGGTCCAGGAGCGATCCACCCTCGCCCACCGTGCGCACCGCGTCCTGGATGCGCTGCGGGTCCAGGTCCTTCAGCAGGTACCCGGAGGCGCCCGCCATCACTGCGGAGAAGAGGGCGTTGCGGTCCGCGTGCGACGTAAGGATCAGCACCTTGGTCTCCGGGCGGGCCGTGCGGATCTCCCGGCACGCCTCGATGCCCGATCCGTCCGGCAAGCGCAGATCCAGCACCACCACGTCCGGCTCCGTGGTGCTGGCGACCTGGATCGCCTCCTGGACCGATCCCGCCTCCCCGACGACTGAGAACTCGCGACGCTCCGCGAGGAGGTCGGCCAGGCCGCGACGGACGACCGCGTGGTCGTCCACGATCATGACCCGGATCTGTGTGGTGACGTTCGCCATGGTGGTTGCCCTCGATGCGTCCGCGTGGGGCGGGCTTTGACCTCGGTTCGTCCCGTGGGTTCGTCCCGGTGCTGATGTTCCTTATCATAGAGAGACTGCGGGCGGCGCCCCCGTCACGAAGGTCCCGTTGGGGCCGGGACTCCGGTCACTGCTTCCGGAGTCCACGTCCGCGTGCCAGCCGCGCCTGGTGGCGACGGTGCACGACACTGGATGGATGCGCGTATGTCCCTGCCAGCCTCGCTCTTCCGGACGCTGGTCCACTTCGCCCCGGACGCCTTCCTGGTGGTGGACCCGGCGGGCGTCATCGTCTTCGCCAACGCGCAGGCGGAACGCCTCTTTGGCTACGAGCGCGAAGAACTGGTGGACGCCTCCGTGGAGATGCTCGTCCCCGGACGCATGCGCGACATCCACGAGGGACACCGGGGCGGCTACTGGAACAACCCGCACTCCCGGCCCATGGGCAGCGGCCTGGCCCTGCACGCCCGCCGCCGTGACGGCAGCGAACTGCCCGTGGAGATCAGCCTGAGCCCGGTCTACACGGACGACGACATGTACGTGGTGGCCACCGTGCGCGACGTCACGGAGCGTCGCCGCATCGAGGAGGCGCTGCGCGCCAGCGAGGAGCGCTACCGGCTGCTTGCGGAGAACGCGGAGGACGTGGTCTACCGCATCTCGCTGGAGTCAGATCCGCCCGCATTCGAGTACCTGAGCCCGTCCGTGGAGGTCCTGACCGGCCATCCCGCGGCGGAGTTCATCCGGAACCCCCGGCTGATCGCGCGGATCACCCACCCGGACGATCGAAGCCTCCTCGAACAGTGGCTCACGGCCCCGGACGAGGTGGACGGGGGGCTGATCCTGCGCGCGGTGCGGCCGGACGGCAGCGTGGTCTGGTACGAGCAGCGCTTCCGCACCCTGCACGACGAGGACGGCGCACTCACCGCCATTGAGGGCATTGCGCGGGACGTCACGGCGCAGCGCCGCCTGGAGGAGGAGCGCCGCATGCTCCTGGCCGAGACCGAGATCGACCGGGAGCGCGAACGCATCGCGGCCGACCTGCACGACGGCGTGATGCAGACCATGTACAGCGTGGGCCTGCAACTCTCGAGCATCGTGCGGCGCGTCAGCGACCTCCCGGAGGAGACTCGTACCGGCCTGCAGGAGGCGATCGCGGCGCTGGACCATGCGATCCGTGACATCCGCGGATACGTCATGGACCTGCGCCCGGCCGACTTCACCGGGGACCTGGGCGAGTCGCTGGAGGCGCTGCTGCGCCTCTTCGAGTCCACGTCCGGCATGGAGATGACGTTCCACGAAGACCCGGAACTGCCCCGCATGGACGACTCGGTGGCGCTGGAACTGTTCCTCCTCACGCGGGAAGCGCTCTCCAATATCCGCCGCCACGCCCAGGCCGCCTGCGTACGGGTGGCGCTCAAGGCGGACGATGACCATCTGCACGTCACCATCGGGGACGACGGCGTGGGCTTCGACGCCACTCGTCAGCGCCGCGAGGAGCAGTTCGGCCTGCGCAACATGGAGACACGGGCGCGCCTGGTGGGCGGCGAGTTCAAGATCACGAGCGCCCCGGGCGCCGGCACCACCGTCGCCGTGACCATCCCGGTCGGGCGTCTGCAGCCGGGAACCGCCGACACCTACGGCGCCCCGCCGGTGGTGGAGGGCGCCCCCGCGTCGGGCGGCTGATCCGGCCCCACGACTACGCAACTCTGCGCGCTCAGGCGGCGGCGGGCGAGCCCTCGCGCCTGCGTCCCAGCACCAGCCCCGCCACGATGGCGGCCGCGAGCACCAGCACGGAGATCACGTTGAGCGAGCCGCCCAACTCACGCAGGGTCGGTTGCTCGGCGAGGTTCGCGGCCACCCTCAGCGCCAGCGAGCCGTGGAGGAGCGCGAGGCCGGCGGGGAAGAGCAGCGTGTAGCGCACGGTCAGGCCGGTGATGGCCGGCAGGATGATAGGCGCGTGCGCGAAGATCGCACCGAAGACGAAGCCCAGGAAGAACGTGTGCAGCGTGGTGTCGTAGTGCAGGCCAGGCTCCAGCGCCCACGCCAGCAGCGCCAGGCCGCTCACGCTCAGCCACCCGTAGGCCGCCAGCAGCGCGACGCCGGCGTAGGACGCGAGCCCACCTCGACGGTAGGTGCGGCGAGCGGTGTCGTTCTTGACAAGCCAGAGGCCCAGCGCCAGCACCCCCGCACCAGCCAGCCGCAGGCCCGCCTCTTCCGAAGCGAACGCGACCAGTGGCCCCACGAGCAGCACTCCGGCCGCCCCCCACAGCGTGGCCCGCGCGGGCCAGCGCAGCGGCAGGAAGCGCGTCAACTCCAGGCGCTCCCCGGCGATGGTCAGCGCGAGGAAGGCGATCCACCACGGCAGGATGAGACGCGGCGCCCAGCCCTCCACCATCCACGTCACGTTCCCCACGCCCCAGCAGGCCACGCCCACGGTCATCACCGCGAGCGGCGTGGCGAACTGGCGGCGGAGGAAGGCGAGGAACAGCAGCACCACCGCCACGGCGCTTGCGACGAACAGCACGGGCGCGCCGTCCCACGACGGCGCCGCCACCAGCGCCAGCGCACCGGCCGCCGAGAGCAGCGGCCCGGCGTACGCGGCGGGCCGTCCCATGGCCACCGACCGCTCGAGGCCGATCACCGTGCCGACGACCCCGCTCACCATGAGCGCGCCGTGGTTCACGGTCAGGAACCGAACCAGCGCCGGCACCTCCACCCCGATCCGCGCGAGGCCGGACCACAGTCCCGCGATCAGCGCGATGGCGATCGGCGCGACCAGGACGAGCACCGCCGGCGGCACGCTGCGCTCGAACGGCCGCCGCGCGGCGGCCATGCCGCTCGCCGCATACCCCGGTGCGTTCTCCCGTGCCTGGACGTCCATGCAGCCATCATGCTCCCCGCGCCCACCCGATGCGAGGGCGAGAGTCCCGAGGGGTACGTGACCTTCTGCCCTGCGGGTTGCAGCGGGGGCACGCATGATGAGGCCTGGACGTGACACCGGCTGACATGATGGGGGCACCATGAATACCGGTGGAGACGGGAGCGCGAGATGGCGTCTGAGAAGGCTGTGAAGTCGGACGCCGGTCGACAGGACCGGGTGCACGTCCCCTTCCTGTACGCCTCGCTCTTGCTGGGCGTCTTCGGAGGCTTCAGCCTCGCGGTGAGCCTGCCGATCGAGCGGGCGATGGGCGGCTTCGACGTCTCGTGGGTGTCGCACGCCCAGGTGCACGGCCACCTGCAGGTGGTGGGCTTCGCCGGGCTCTTCGTCCTGGGCATGTCCATGCGCCTCTCCCCCCGCTTCGGCCGAGGCGACCTGGCCTTCATGCCGCTGGTGACGCCGGCGTTCGTGCTGCTCGTGGCCGGGCTCCTTATGCGCGCCCTGGGTCAGCCCCTGACCGACCACGGCTTCTTCGCCGCGATGCTGGTAGCCGGGCTTGCGGCCGAACTCCTGGCCGCCCTCGCCTTCGTCTTGATCATCGGAGCCACCCTGGCGCCGGCCCTGCGCAACCCACAGCCGCACGCGGTCCTGCTCGTGGGTGCGCCCGTGTGGCTCGCCGTGCAGGCCGCCCTCGGCATGTGGTGGCTGACGGACCTCGCGCGCGACGGCGGCACGATCGTGGAGCATGGGCGGAACACCGCGCTGGTGAACCTGCAGTTCTTCGGCGTGGTGCTCAGCGCCCTCCTGGGCGTGGGGATGCGCTCGTTCCCCACGTTCTTCGGGATGCCGCCCACCAGCCGCCCGCTGGGACTGGTCATGGCCACGCTGCTGCACGCCGGCCTGGCGGTCTGGGCGGGTGCGGCGGTGATCCGGGTGGTCAACGGCGTTGGCTCGGACACGCTGAACGTGGTCGGGTCGGTGGGTGCGGCGCTGGTGGGGGTGAGCATCCTGCTGGCGGTGGCGGCGTTTGGCCTCGGGCGACGCAAGCACCGGCTGGCCGCGGCCTCGCGCGGGTTCGTGTTTGCGCTGCAGCCCGTCCTGGCCTGGCTCGCGTTCACGGGCCTGGCGCTGATCTGGGCCGGAGGCCGCGCCGCGGTCGAGGGCAACCCCATCGGTATGCAGGAGTTGGACGCGGTGCGGCACGTCTTTGCCGTGGGCGTGATCACGCTCGCCATCGTGGCCATGGCGCAGTTGATGCTGCCGGAGTTCGCCAGCGAGCGCATCGTCAACCCGCCGGTCCCCTGGCGGGGGGCGGCGTTCGGCCTCGCACTCTCGGCCGCCGCAGTGCTGCGAGGCGTGCTGCCATGGGCCGGCCTCGCGGGCGACCACGCGGACTGGGGGATGGCGCTCGGAGGCGGGATCGGCATCATCGCCGTGGCCGTGTTCGGCTACCTCTACTGGCGCGCGCGCCGAGGCCACGTGGCGTACACCCAGCGCATCGCCGCCATGAGAGCCCGTAATACGCCGATCACCACGGTGAGCAGTTAGGAGCGGGTGCTGCTCGGTAACAGACTGGAAACATTACGGGCGGATGCTACGGTGGACGCCCGAGCGGCAAGATTGGAATGACTGACGATGGCTAAGCACACCTACCTCCGAACCCACGACCTGTCCGGCGAGCATCTGCTGATCGACCTGGGCGAGGCCGTGACCGACCTGCACTCAGATTCGGAGGGACAGGACCGTCGAGGCGTGACGCTCGTGAAGCAGGGCGGGCTGTCGGTGGTGCTGACCCACCTCCACGCCGGCGCGACCCTGCAGGAGCACGCCGCGCCGGGCGCTGCCACGGTGCAGGTGCTGGACGGCCGCGTCCACGCCAGGGTGGGCGACCAGGAGATGGAAGTCCCCCACGGCCGCGTCCTGGCGTTCGACTCGAACGTGCGCCACAGCATCGAGGCCCTCGAGGATTCCACGCTCTTGCTGACGCTGGCGGATCCTGGTTCTGATGGCCGGTCATGAGATGGCTGGCGTGAGGATGGGAGGCCGTCCGATGAGGATCGGATGCGGCTGGGCTGAGTTTGTAGACCCCACCCGAGAAGATGTCGTGGCGCGCGGCTCGGTATTCGCGGATGCCCCGCCCAACGTCCTGGACACACCCTGGGACGGCGAGGTGCGCCTGATCCGCGGACACCAGGCCCTGATCGAACGAGGCACGAGCGTCTGGATACTCCGCTTCGAGGAGGGCCAGGTGCACCGCATCATCGAGTTGCAGGGCGTGGATGCCCACTGGGCGCCCTCTGGGCTGCGCGGCACGGCCCAGGTGAGCAGTTACGACGAACTGGCTCCCGCCGCCGCCAACGAACTCGGCGGCGAGTAGCCGGCCAGTCAGTCCAAGACCGCCCACCCCCGCGGGCGAGGCGCTGGTCGTGACGCACCAGCACGGCGTGGCCGGCCACCTGGCGCGCCGTCGTCGCCTACGGGCGCGAGGCCACCTCGAGTCGTCCGTGGGCCGCAGTCGCCCGCTGGCCGGAGGCGCGCAGGAGCGTGGCGCGCTGGAGGGCGGCCATGCCCTGCCGCAGCGCCTCCAGTTCCTCCGTGCTCAGGTGCTCCAGCACCTCTCCGAAGGCGCGCATGTTGGCGGAGAGCAGGGTGGTGACATAATCCGCCCCGCCCTCGGTCAGGCCGACGAGCACGGCGCGGCGGTCTGCCGGATCCGGATCGCGGCGGGCATAGCCCTCGTCCACCAGGTGATCCAGGACGGCCGTGGTGGCGTTGGGGGAGAGCGCCACTGCACGCGCCACCGCACCCACGCGCACGGCGCCCAGGTGGTGCAGGACGATCAGTGCCTTCAACTGCGTCATGGAGAGGTCAAGGTTCAGCCACGGCGTGGGACGCGTAGTGGCGTTGGCCGCGCCCAGCGCTGACATCAGCGCCTGGATTTCCTGGACGAGGTTGGTCTTCGAAGTCATCCTGGCGCCCCCTCTCGGATTGCCCGTATTCGACGGGTTCTGGATACTCGCAGTCTATCGAACTATCGCCTCGCACGGTACGATGTCCGTCATCGATCTCGGGTGGCTGGCACGTGCTGTGATCCGGAGAACCGTCCCCCTTGACCCAGGTGCAGCGTCCCCCTCAACCCCCGTTCCCGGTAGGCGGCCAGCGGCCGTCCCTGCGGAAGGCGTTCGTCGCCTTCCGCAACCCGTACTTCCGATGGCACTGGGCGTCCACGCTGGCGTCCTTCTCCGGGATGCAGATGCAGATGATCGCCCTGGGCATCCTGGGGTGGGAACTGTCGGGATCGTTCGCCGTGGTGGGCGTGCTCCAGGCGGCGTTCGCCATCCCCATGGCGCTGTTGTCCCTGCCGGGCGGCGCCGCCGTGGACCGCGTGGAGAAGCGCCGCCTGGTGGTGTTGTCGCAGGGGGCGTTCGGCGCACTCGCTGCGGTGATCGGTTTCCTGGTGCAGGTGGACCTGATCACGGTGGTGCTGCTCTTCGTCGGCGGTGTGGTGCAGGGCAGCCTGTTCAGCGTGAACGGCCCGGCGCGCATGGCGCTCCTCACCGAGATCGTGGAGCCCGAGGAACTCACGGCCGCGATCTCCCTGCAGAACATGGCGATGAATGGCACGCGGGTGGTGGCCCCCGCCGTCGCCGGCCTGATGATCGCCTTCGTGAGTATCGAGGGCACGTACTACGTCACCGCCGCACTCTACGCGTTCACGGTCTTCGCCATGCTCCACGTGCCGCGCACGTCCTCCCACATCGGGCGGGCGCGCACGGCGCTGCTCGCGGACATGGGGGCGGGTCTCGGCTACGTCTTCCGTGACCGCACGCTGCGCTCGTTGATGTTGTCCGGCCTGGTGATCGCGCTCTTCATCTTCCCGTACCAGGTGATGCTCCCCGGCTTCGCGGACGGCCTGGGCCACGCCGAACTGTTCGGCGCCATGGTGGCCGTATCCGGCATCGGCGGGCTGCTGGGATCCCTCGGCGTGGCCGCGCTCTCCGAGCACCCGCGCAAGCCCTACCTGCAGTTCCTCCTCGGGCTGACCGCTGGAGGCGCGCTGGTGGTGCTGGGCGCGCTGCCCGCGGTCATGGGCCCGCCGGGGGCGTTCCTCGCGCTGGCGGTTGTCGGCGCTGGCGCCACGGCGTACATGACGCTGAACCAGACGATGCTCATGACCGAGGCGGTCCCCGACTACCGAGGGCGGGTGATGAGCATCTCCATGCTCACGTTCAGCGCGATGCCCCTGATGGCGCTGCCCCTCGGCATCCTGGCGGACCAGATCGGCGGCGAAGGCGCATTCATCACTCAGGGCATCATCGCCGCCGCCGTGATCCTTCTGATCGCGATGGCCAACCGCCGCCACACCTTTCAACGCCAGGAAGGCCAACGCCCGGAAGGCCAACGCGGGGAGGGCCAACGCCAGGAGGGCGGCCGGACGGCCTGATTACGACACCTGATTGCGACACGGGGATGGGAGGGAGCCCCGACCGGCGGCGGGGGGCGCCAACCGGTCAGGACTCCGTCAGAACGCCACCCCCCCAGGAGACGCGAGGGTGGCGCGCGGAGTAGGGCTGGCGAACCAGATCCTGCACAGCGCGGGGGCTGCGGCACAGGATCCGCTTGATGTTCCGCTGCGCTACCCCGGTGATGCGGGGGCGAGGTGTTTCAACCACAGTTTGTTTCAGCGTCCGGGATGCTACCGTCCGTCGGGTGGATGAGCAAGCGCTCGCTTGTCTCGCTGCGGCCGGCAGGGAAGGCCCGTCCGGCCCTCATGAGGCCGAAGACGGCCCCGTAGTATTGCCTCCGTAGCCGAGATCGGGTCGGGCATCGCCGAGCCCCGCGTCTTCGACGTCTGTCGTGAGGCCGTGCAGGAGCATCGTGACGAGGGTGTCCGAGATCTCCTCGACGCCGAGGCGGCCACCCTT
Organism: Dehalococcoidia bacterium; assembly: GCA_023228825.1. Lineage (GTDB taxonomy): Bacteria > Chloroflexota > Dehalococcoidia > UBA2979 > UBA2979 > W-Chloroflexi-9. The sequence continues at coordinate 67,120 of JALOAL010000001.1, forward strand.
CTCGTACCAGCGTGTGAGCCAGTTGCTCGCCCCGAGCAAGCCAAGCGCGGCGACCTTCGGGTCCAACTCATGCCGGAACTCGCCGGATCGCTGGCCGTCCTCGACCGCGCGGGTCACCAGGGCGGCGTAGCGGTGGTTCAGCCGCTCCGCGTCCGGCGGCGGTTCTCCTCGAGTCCGTGGAGTCCGGCGGGTGGTGGTCGTCATCGGCTCAAACCACTGCGACGACTCCGGGTGGTAGAGGTCGATGAAGCGAAGGTGCTCCCGCAGTATCCGTTCGAGTCGCTCTCGAGCCGACGCGTGCGACTCCAGGATCGTGCTCACGTTGTCGATCAACTCGCTCAGACGGCGCCCGTTGATGTGCCGGAGTAGGTCAGCCTTGCTCGACGTGTAGTAGTACAGGCTGCCCTTGAGGACGCCGAGTTCCCGGGCGATGTCGTCCAGGCGGGTGGCCTCGTAGCCGCGCTCGCCGAAGAGGCGCGCCGCAACGTCGAGCACCTGATCCAGGTCGCGCACCTTGGTCACGGCGCCTCCTGAATGATTCCGATCCGTTCCGGTCAGTATAGGGAGATTGATTATGACTGCGGGCACTATCGGCCGCTGGCGGGGCCGGGCCACCCCGCGAGCATCCGCCTACAACAGGATGCGAGGGCCGGCGGGGCGGACGTGGCCGGAGCGCTGGGCCTCTTGCATGACGGCGTCTGCCACCGCGGTGGCGACGGCGGGGTTGAAGGTGGAGGGGAGGATGTACTCCTCGCTCAGCAGGTCGGCGGGGATGGAGTCCGCGATCGCGCGGGTGGCGGCGGCCTTCATCTCCGGGGTGATGCGGGTGGCGCGTGCGTCCAGGGCGCCCCGGAAGAGGCCGGGGAAGCACAGGATGTTGTTGACCTGGTTCGGGAAGTCGGAACGGCCGGTAGCCACCACGCGCGCAAGGCCTTCTATCTCGCTGGGGAGCACCTCCGGCTCGGGGTTGGCGAGGGCGAACACGATCGGATCCGGGGCCATCTGGGCCACCCACTCCGGCTTCAGGAGGCCGGGGCCCGAGAGTCCGAGGAAGATGTCAGCGCCGCGGAGCGCCTCTTCCAGCGAGCCGGTGAACTGACCCTGGTTCGTGTGGTCTGCGAACCACTGCTTGTTGCGGTTGAGGCCCTCCATGGCCTGGTGGATGGCGCCCTCGCGGTCGAAGCCGATCACGTCCTGGATACCCAGGCGCATCAGGCCCTGCGTGCACGCCATACCAGCGGCGCCGAGCCCGAGGACCACGAGCCGCACGTCCTCCGGCCGTTTCCCCACCACCCGCAGGGCGTTCAGCATCGCCGCGCCCACCACCACCGCCGTCCCGTGCTGGTCGTCGTGGAAGACGGGGATGTCCAGGGCCTCCTCCAGGCGTTCTTCGACCTCGAAGCAGCGAGGCGAGGAGATGTCCTCCAGCAGGATGGCGCCGAACGAAGGGGCAAGCGCCGTCACGATGCGCACGATCTCGTCGGGTTCGCGGGCATCCAGGCAGATCGGCCACGCGTCGATGTCCGCGAAGGCCTTGAAGAGCATGGCCTTGCCCTCCATGACGGGCATGGCGGCGGCGGGGCCCACGTCTCCCAGGCCCAGCACGGCGCTGCCGTCCGTGACCACGGCCACGGTGTTGGAGCGCGAGGTGACGCGCCAGCCGACCTCCGGGTGTTCCGCGATCTTGCGCGCCACGGCCTCCGAGCCGGGGTGGTGCACCTGGGCCAGGTCCGCCGCGTTCCGGATCGGCAGGCGGCTCTGCACCTCGATCTTCCCGCGGCGGTGGAGTTGGAACGTGCGGTCGGAGGCCATCTGCAGTTCCACGCCGGGCATTGCGGCGACGGCGGTGGCGATGAGGCGCGCGGCGTCCTGGCTGGGGCAGAGCACGCGGATCAGCCGCGTGATGGCGGTCACGCTCACATCGACAATGTCGAGGTTCACGATGCTGCCACCATGCGCGCCGAACGTGGAGGTCAGGCGGCCCAGCACGTCTGGTTGGCGGCTCATTGCGACGCGGAGGAGGAGTTGGTAGCCGCCAGCGGAGTCTACATAATGCTCGACAGGCTCAGGTGGCGGGGCGGCGTCGCGTGACCCGTGGCGCAGGGCGCGCGGTTGCGCCGGCGTCGGGCCCGAGCCACCGAGGCGGCTCATCGAGTCCCTCGAGCCCGTGAGATGTGCTTGCGCCATCGAATGTTGACTGTAGTTTGTTTTTCTTGCAGCGACAATCTGGCGACGACTGGAAGGCCTGGGCGAGGGTTCTGATGCTTGCGATGTTCCGGGCGATTCCGCAGGCTCTTCTGCGGGCTATTCTGCGCGCCGGACCCAGATGCGGCGGGCCGCCGGGTATCCCATGACCACCGAATTGCCTGCCACGGACAATTCGATGGTGCCACGCACCGGCGAGTGAGCCTCCACCCGCAGTGGCACGCACGGTCGTACGCCCACCTCTTCCAGGAATCGTAACAGTTCCTGATCCTCCTCGAAGACCCGGTCCACCTCGGCGTGGTCGCCGGTGGTGAGGTCGGCGACCGTGGCGCTGGAGCCGGGTGCCGGCGGTGCGCCGCAGGCGGCGGGGATGGGGTACCCGAAGGGCGAGTGGCTGGGCGATCCGAGACGGCGGTCGATGAGCGCCTCCGTGATCGGCGAGATCGCGTGCTCCAGCAGGTGCGCCTCTTCGTACGCCCGCCACCACTCGAGGCCGAGCACGTCCACGAGGAGGCACTCCGCCAGGCGGTGGCGCCGGATCATCTCTTGCGCACGCTCCAGGCCCGGTGGCGTCAGGGAGACCCGCTTGCGCTCGTCCAGCGCCACCAGCCCGTCACGCTCCAGGCGGCGGAGCATGGCTGACATGGAGGGCGGCGTAATCTCCAGGCGCTCCGCCAGGCGCGCCGCGATCACCTCCGCCTCCTCGTCGTACTGGAGACGGTAGATCGCCGTGAGCGCGTCGTCTGAGGCGACGTTCGTGACCTGGCTGGGCACGGCTTGCTACTCCTCCACGCGGCGGCGTCGAGGCCTGGGCGGCGGGCGGGACGAGGTGGAGTCGGTGGCCCTCGGCGTGGAGCCGCCCCGGATGCCGGCGCGCGGGGTGGCCTTGGCGTGGTCGGAGCGCTCCGTGTACGTGCCGCGCTCCAACGCCGCGTCCACCTCCGCCAGGTCACGGAACGAGGTGGCGCTCAGTTCCGTGGTCAGCGCCTCCTGCGCGCGCTTCCAGTGGACGTGTAGAGGGCAGGCGTGCTCCCAGTCGCACGGACCGCCTCGCAGCACGCATGACTCCAGGGCCACGGGGCCCTCCGCCATCTCCACCACCTCCAGCAGCGTGATCTCCGCAGGGTCCCGGACCAGCGCGTAGCCGCCGTCCGGCCCGGCCACGGCGATCAGGAGGCCCTGGCGGACGAGGTTCGCGAGGATCTGCGGCAGGTAGCGCTCCGGGATGTCCATCTCGGCGGCAATCTCTCGCGCCTTGCGGCGGCCCTGGCCGTGGTGCCGCGCCAGGTCCATGACCGCCCGCACCGTGTAGTCCCCCTTGCGTCCCAGTGTCACTTGCATCACAACCGCCTCAACGATGACCAGCGAAGTGGATGATACACAGCATGCCATGCTGGACGCCCGCGTGAAGCGGCGGCTGGCGAGGAACGCGGCGAGGGAGGAGCGCCGAGGGCGAGCGCCGTGGGCCGGCCTCCCGCAGAGAGTCCCGTCCGGGAGGCGACCTTCTGCCCTATGCCGGCGCCGATACGAGTGGAACCGTGGAACTGATGAGAGCATCGATAGATGGACCGATGGATGGAGGTGCGGGCATGAGCCTCAAGCAGCGGACGATCGCGGAGATCTCCATGCGCTGGCCGGAGGCGGGGCCGGTGCTGGAAGCCCACGGGATCGACAATTGTTGCGGCGGCGCTCATACGCTGACCGAAGCGGCAGAGGCCCACGGCGTGGCTGTGGACCTGGTGCTGACGGAACTGGAGGATGCAGGCGTGACTGAGAGTGACGAGGCGGCAGCCGGCGCGGAGCCGGTGGTGGACGTGCGGCCCCTGCCCCCGCGGGAGAAGCACCCCAAGGTCTTCGCCACCTTCGACGCGTTGCCCGTGGGCGGCGCGCTGCAGTTGGTGAACGACCATGACCCACGGCCGCTCTTCTACCAGATGCAGGCGGAGCGGCCGGGCCAGGTGGGCTGGGACCCGCAGGAGCAGGGCCCGGAACGCTGGGTGATCCGCATCGCCAAGGTCGCCTGACCGGATCGCACCGGTACGGCTCAAAACCAGGGACGCCCTCCTCGTGAGGGCGTCCCTCGTTGCGTCCGTTGCGTCCGCCCGGCGGCCGTGCCGGCTCGAGCGCTGGTCGCGGCAGCGGGTCACGCGTCTTGCCTTCGGAAGATCGCGTTGGCCGCGACCAGGGGGAGGACGGCCCAGGCCAGCACCGCTGCGGTGAGCACCACGGCGCTGGTGGCCGCGCCGAAGCGCACGTGCATGTACGCGCCCAGCGGTCCCAGCACGTGCAGATCCGGCTCCAGGCTGAGGATCGCCAGGATGCGCACCGCCTCCACCGGGTTCAGCAGCGTGCTGAGCAGCAACGTCTCCCCGGAAGACGCCACCGAGAGCGCCATGCCGATGCCCACCAGGTTGTAGAACAGCACCAGCACAAACCACGTCACCACTGCCAGCGCCAGCGCCTTCGACCGGCCGTCGGACACCACCGAGATCAGCACGCCGATGCTGAGCATGGCGCTGGCAAGGCTCGCCGACAGCACCACGAACAGCAGGTAGTGCCCGAAGTCCGTCACCGGACTGACCAGGGCAATGAGCAGGCCGGCCGCGCCGAACCCCAGCATCACGGCGGCCCACACCGCAGCCGTCAGGCCCAGGTACTTCCCCAACAGCAGTTCCGTGGCGGTGAGGGGCTGCGCGAGCAGCACGCCCAGCGTGCCTCGGTCGCGCTCGCCGGCTATGGCGCCGGCGCCCAGGATGAGGGCCAGCAGCGGCACGAGCAGCAGGCACAGGTTGATCAGGCTGGCCGTGGTGCGGTTGAACCCCTGCGACGCCACGCCGCCTTCCTGCTGCACGAGCGCCAGTCCCACCGCGACCAGCGCGAACGTGGCCGCGAACGCCACCAGCCAGCGGCTGCGCACCGCGTCCCGCAGTTCCTTCGCGAAGATCGTGGCCAGTCCGGCGGTGCGCGGGACCGCCGGTGCGGCCAGCCCCGTGGCCACTCCCGGCGTGCTGATCGGGGCATTCATCGGGGTACTCACTACGGGCCTCCCACTGCTTGAGGATCGGCCGTGGTGGCCTCCTCCACTCGGAAGTCCAGGATGGTGATGCCGCCCTCCACCAGGGCCTCGAAGACCTTCACTTTCTCGCCGGTGGGGCAGGTGACTGCCAGCCAGTCGCCGTTGCGGGCCACCTCCTCACCGGCGGCGGCGGCGATCAGGGGGATGGCCTGCGCCGTGTGGCCGTTCAGGCGGAAGAACAGGCGGCTGCGCGCGGCGTTCGCACGCACGAACTCGGACGAGGGCCCGAGGAAGGTCGTGCGGCCCTGGTCCAGCACCAGGACGTGATCCGCCGTGGCCGGGACATCCTCCAGCCAGTGGGTGGAGAGCACCACGCTCTTGCCTCGCGCGCGCTGGGCGCGGATGAAGTCGCGCAACTCCAGGCGTGCCGCCACGTCCAGCCCCGTGGCGGGCTCGTCCAGGATGAACAGCGCCGGGTCGCCCATCTGCGCCACCGCCAGGCCCAGGCGCTGCCGCATGCCGCCCGAGAGCGCGCCCACCATCTTCTCTGCGTGCCCGCCCAGGCCCACGGCCTCCACCGCCTCGCGCGCCCGCTCTTCCGATGCGCCGCGCAGGCGCGCGTAGAACATGGCCGTCTCGCGCACGCTGAGGTCCACGTGGAACGCCGGGTTCTGCGCCAGGTAGCCGATGCGCCCGCGCGCGCGCTTGCCGTCACGGGCGACGTCCACGCCGTCCACCAGGATGCGGCCCTGGAAGCGCATCAACCCCACGATGCTCTTGATGAGTGTGGACTTCCCGGCGCCGTTGGCGCCCACCACCGCCAGCACCTGGCCGCCCTGCAGGTCGAACGTGGCGCCGTCCAGCACCGTGGTGTTGCCGTATCGCTTGGTGACTCCCTGTGCGCTCAGCATGATGGCGTCCACTGCCTTCCCATGGTGCGCTTCGCTGCGACGAAGACCGACAGCGCCGCGGCGGTCAGGGCCAGGCTGACCAGCGCGGGGATGACCTCGAACGTCCGAGGCGTGCCGGAGGCGAGCGTGATGGTGGGCGACATCAGCGGGTGCTCGTCCACCACGCGCGGCGTCACGCGGTAGACGGGGAACCAGCGGGCCGCCAGATCCAGCGCGCTGCGCGCCGGCGTGAACGAGTATGCGCGCACGGCCGGGCTGCGCTGCACCAGTTCGTCGTACGTGCCCTCGTAGCGGTAGGCCAGGTCACCGATGCCGTCGCCGTCCGCGTCGAAGCCCTGGTAGTCGTCCCAGTAGTTGCCGCGGCCCTCCACGGACCAGCGGTTGCGGTGCTCCAGGTTGCCGCCGCGCGACTCCACCTGCTGCAGGTTGCCGATGAAACTGTTGCCCAGGAAGGAGACGTCCGTGGTGGTGAAGAGTTCGACCGCGATCTGGTTGGAGGCGATCAGGTTGCCCTGGACCGTCACGAACGTGCCCGGCGTGCGAGGTGCGCCCTCCATGGTCATCCCCAGCCGGTTGCCGTGGATGCGGTTGCCCTGCAGCAGCACGTCGTCCATGTCCTTCAGGAGCAGCCCATAGCCCGAGGCCAGCGAGCGGTTGCCGCTGAACTCGTTGTCCACCACGGTCAGCCGCTGCGAGTACATCAGGCTGGCGCCGGCGATGTTCTGCCGGAACACGTTGCCGGAGGCGTGCAGGTCCTGCGCGTACATGGTGTGCAGGCCGTAGCGCACGTGCGTCACCACGTTGTCGTGGATGCGCGTGTTGCGGGCGAAGCCGGCAAAGATGCCGTCCTTGGCCAGGGTGATGGTGTTGCCCTCGATCAGGTTGTCCGTGCTGTACCAGAGGTAGAGCGCGTGGCCTCGGCGTTCCGGAGCCAGGTCCGCCATGCTGCTCACGTAGTTGTCGCGCACCACGTGGCCGCCGCTGCTGAGCAAGGAGATGCCGTAGAGCACGTCCTCAACGCGGTTCCCCTCCACAGTGGCGTGGTTGCCGGACAGGCGGATGCCGGTGGGCTCGTCCGAGACGTTGCGGGCGGAGTTGCGGACCGTGAAGCCGCGGAGCGTGACGCCGTCCGCGGTGACCTGCACCACGTCGCCCATGCCGGCGCCGTCCAGCACCACCGTGCCGTCCGCCACCAGGGTGAGCGGTTTGTCCACCACCACCGTGCCCACGTACGTGCCCGCCGGCACCGCCAGCGTGCTCCCCTCCACCGCCGCCGCGATCGCCTCGTTGAGGTCGGCCGCGGCGAGGGCTGGCGAGGCGGCCGCGGTGGCCGAGGGCAGTGCGAGCGCGGCGCCCGTCACCAGCAGCACCGCGACGGCCGCGGCGCCGGTGTTGCTCCAACTCTCGCGCACGAAGCGGACCACGCGGGGGCCGGCGGCCAGCAACAGCGCCGCTCCCACAAGCATCCAGAACCCGCTATCCACCATGGTCTCCGTGTGGAAGTTCACCACCGTGGTGGTGCCCAGCACCTTGGGCGTGAAGGGCTCCAGGCGGATCGGCGCCGAGGGGGCCAGGTCATGGCCATACTGGTAGAGCCACCACTGCAGGTCCACCAGCATCCCCAGCGGGACGGAGACCACCGCCGCCGCCAGGAGCAGCCGCACACGCGTGCTCCGAGCCCACACCGCACCCGCCAGCAGCAACAGCACCAGCCCCGCGATGACGAACGGGAACGCCTTCAGTTCCAACAGCGTGTCCGGGTCGATGGGCCGGATGCCCACGTAGTGGTTCAGCGTGTTGATCTCGGACAGGTCGCCTTCCATGTGCGTGCCGTAGGCGTAGAGGTGCAGGCCGCCGGGGTACTGAGGCGCCAGCAACTCCATGCGCCACAGCGGGCGGAAGGCCGCCGCCAGCACCGCCAGCGCCGCCAGCACGGCGCACACGCCCCACACCCGGTCGATGCGAGACCACGCCAGGCTCACCGCGCTCCCCGCCTCCCGAGGCTCCTCGGCCGTCCGTTCTGGACGCTCCCACGCCCCCGTGTCCTGTCGGGTAGCCATTACCGATGCTCCTGCTCCGTCGCGTGGCCGCCGCCTTCGGGGCCGTGGGAGGGCTCCCGGTAGGGCCCGTGTTCGTGGATGTGCTCCGTCAGGGCGTGCCAGGCGACCACCGTGCCGCCCATCTCCTGGGCCAGGCGGTCGGAGGCGTCCCGGTCCGGCGCTGCCGCAGCGCCGAAGGCCATGGGGCTGCGGATCTCTGCGGACAGCACGAAGGTCGCCGTCTCCACCGGCGCCCACGCCTCCTCGACGTAGGTGTTCACCCAGTGGCGAGCGTCGCCCGGCGCGGGGCGTTCAGCGGCCTCCAGCACCAGGCAGCCGATGTCGTCGAAGTGGACTTCGCCGGACTCTGTCGTCCAGGCGGCGGCGAAGCGCGCGTCGTCGATGATCATGCCGCAGCGCGCGCACGCCTCCTCGCCGTAGCGCACCACGGGCTCGCGGTCAGGGTCCAGGTCCTCGCCCTCCAGGAGGGCCGGCACGGCCACGATGGCGACCCCGACCGCACCGGCCGAACCAGCCAGGATGAGGAACCGTCTTCGAGTAACCATGGTCGTCACCTCCTGAGGTGTCCCGCGGGGTGTGTGCCGGCGGCCCCCCTCCGCCGGCACACGGATCCCCCGCTACGCGACGAGCATCCAGCCCTGCATCTCCAGGTGGAGCGCGGAGCAGAACTCGGTGCAGTACATGGCGAAGGAACCCTGGACGTCCGCGACAAAGTCGATGCGCGTGTACTCACCCGGGTCGAGGCTGACGCTGACGTTGTGGCGCGGGATGGCGAACCCGTGCGTGGCGTCCGGCGTGGTCTCGATGTTGGTGAGGTGCAACGTGACCTGGTCGCCCTGGTTCAGGCGCAGGATGTCCGGCTTGAACTGGGAGCGCGTGACGGACATGAAGACCTCCACGCGGTTGCCGTCCCGCTCGATGCGCTCCTCGCCCTGCGCCACGGCGTTGGGGTCTGGCTGCATCGTCAGTGGGTTCGTGCCGGGCGGGTACAGGTCCCACGCCTTGATGCGGTCCGCGCGGATCGCCTGCACGTAGTGCGGCTCCGCCATGCCGATGGGCGTGTCCGACAGCACCTCCATCACCTCGCCTCCGAGGTCGACCAGTTGGAAGTTCTGCGGGTTCAGCGTCCCCACCGGCGAGTGGCGGTCAATGGACCACTTGTTCAGCGCGATGAGGTACTTGCCCTGGGGCTTGGTGGTGTCGCCTTCCATGGTGCAGAGGTGGCCGATGTTGTAGTGGACCGGCACCTTGTCCACGAGTTTGTAGGCCTGGTCGCCGCTGAAGTACGGCTCGCCCAGGGTGAACTTGGCCACCGCGCTCTCCAGGAAGAGGCTGGTGTAGCCGTGCCCGTCCGCGTCGTACTGCGTGTGCAGCGGGCCGGCGCCCACCTCCACGCGGCCAGAGACCACGGAGTCGTAGTTCAGGACGGGGATGCCGTACTGGTCGCGCTTCTCGAAGTCTTGGGCCTCAATCGCGGCCAGCATCTTCTCGAAGGAGTAGATGGTGACGTACGGGTCCAGTTTGCCGGCCACGCAGAGGTAGCCGCCGTCCGGGCTCACGTCCACGCCGTGCGGGCTCCGAGGCTCCGGCGCCAGGAAGAGGATGCCCTCCTCCACCGCCACGTCCAGCGGGATGACGCGCATGCCGTTGATGACCACGGACCGCGAGCCCACCACCTGCTCGGCCTTCTGCCAGTTGATGATGTGCATGTAGTCGAAGTCGTTGGCGGACGCGCCCACCTCAATCGGGGGCTTGCCCTCCAGGTTGCCGCCCGTGGCCATCTCGCTGTTGTAGGAGTTCAGGAACACCCAGCCGTGGCTCACCAGTTTCCCGGAGTCCGCCAGGTCCTGCGTGTACGGCGGCAACTCCACCTGGAAACTGCGTGCCAGGTCAAAGCGCCCCGTCTCCTGGTCCACGGCCAGGAAGGTGGAGTAGCCGCGGTACACGTCCGCGAAGTTCTCCAGCGACGTGGCCGGGTCCGCGCCCTCTATCAGCGTGGGCGTCTTGGTGGAGATGTGCGCGTACTCCGTGTTCTGAGTGACGAACACCCCCCCGTGCGAGGACTGCAGGTTGGGCACGTCGTAGATCTGCTTCGTCTTGAAGTCCCGCATGTCCACCATGGCGATGCGCCCGTTGGCGCGGTCGTTGATGTAGACGAAGCGGCCGTCGTACTCGCCCTCCGTCTCGCTGATCGCGGGGTGGTGGGTGTCCGCCCAGGAGAGGTACCGGTGGGCCGAGGTGGACGGCCCGCCGGCGGACGTGGTGCCCTCCGCCAGCAGTCCGTCCGACTCGTTGCCGAAGCCGAAGCCCTGCCACGGCTCCGGCGTGAACACGCCCACTACCTTCTTGATCTTCATGGACGGCACGCCCATGACCAGGATCTGGCCGGAGTGGCCGCCCGAGGACAGGATGTAGAACTCGTCCATATCCGGTCGTCCGGGCGGGACCACCGTCTTGAGGGCCTGCACCACCTCCGCAGGCGAGAGGCCGCGGGCCTCCGCCACGCTGTTCGCGTCGCCCGTCAGTCCAGAGGGCCCGGAGGCCCCGTCCCCCTCGTCGCTGAGCGTCTTGCCCAGCACCCCGCCGACCACCAGGCCGGCAGCGCCGGTGGCTGAACCCGCAATGAACTCTCGCCTCGTGACCGCCATCTGCTTGCTCCTTTGGCCGCCGGTACCGCGCCGGCTACGCCTCGTTCGCTACTCGACGATGACTTCGCCCACCATGCCTGGCAGGTGGAAGTCGCACTGGAACGTGAAGGTCCCGGCGGTGGAGAACATCACGTCGAATGAACTGGTCTCGCCCGGGTTGACCAGGGGCGCGCTGGCGAAGTCCTTGCCTTCCGTGGCGTTGCTCAGGATGCGCATGTTGTGGATCGCCACGCCCTCGTTGACCGCGTTGATGGTCACGGTCTCCCCGACCTTCAAGCGGATCTCGGTGGGTTCGAAGAAGTTGTCCTTCATGAGCACGTCGATCTCGCGTTCCGGCGTGCCGGGGGTCGTCGCCCCCTGCGTGGCCGTCGGCGCGGCGGTGGTCGCGGCGCCGCCGTTGCCCCCGTTGTCTCCCCCACAGGCGACGCTCGCCGCCGCGAGGATCGCAACGGGCAGCAGGGCAACCCACTGTTTCTTGATCAGACGCATCGGAACGTTCCTCTCCCCCTCGGTGCCATCTTGTGACTGACATCACAAGAACCTTTAGGCACAGACTAAACGTTACCCGCGTGGTAACGAGGGACGATGGTCCCGGAGAGTTCAGTACGTCGGTGATGAAACCTCAGCGGGCCTGGGGAAGTGGGAGGCCGGGCGCAGATCGGTGCGGAGGGAGCCCCCCGCCGTGGCGTGGCGCCGTGGCGCCGCCGGAGGTTGGCTAACGCCCTCGGTACGAGCGGCCGGCCACGAGGTCGTCGCCGAGGAGTTCCGAGACGGTGACGACGTGCAGGCCCCGGCGGTCGAAGTCGGCCAGGATGGCCGGGACCGCGTCCACCGTCGTCTCGTGGATGTCGTGCAGGAGCACGATAGAGCCGCGTCGGGCGTTCTCCGCCACGCGCTGCGCCACCAGCGCCGCGTCATGGTCAGCCCAGTCGCGCGGGTCCACGGACCACAGCACCATCGGCATCCCCACCAGCGCCGCGGTGCGTTCGTCCATGGCGCCATACGGCGGACGCAGGAGTCGAGGGCGCTGGCCGGTCGCCGCCTTGATGGCGTCGTTCGTCTCGTCCACTTGTTCCTGGAGCGCGTCTCCGCCCAGTTTCGTGAGGTCACGGTGGTTGAACGTGTGGTTCCCCACCTCGTGGCCCTCGTCCACGATGCGGGCCACCATCTCCGGGCTGTATTGCACGCTGACGCCCACCACGAAGAACGTGGCGCGGCTGCCGTGCGCGGCCAATATGTCCAGCAAGCGTCCGGTGGGGCGGCCGGGGCCGTCATCGAACGTGAGGGCCACACACGCCACCTGCTCGCAGTCGACCGTGCCGCCCGGTGGGACCGAGGCGCCCGGCGTCTGGGTGGGGCCGGCGGTGGCCGTTGCCGTGGGCATCGCCGTTGCCGTGGGCATCGCCGTTGCCGTGGGGCTGGGGCTCGGCGTTGCCGTGGGCGGTGGGGGCGTCGGTGTCGGGGTCGGGGTCGGGGTCGCGAGCACGATCTCCGCGCTCGGGTTGGTCACCTCGCGCTGGGCCCGCAGCCCAAACTCCGAGAGCAGCGGCGCCACCGTGGCGTTCGGAATCACCACGCGAGGCTCCCCGGACGCGCCGGGGCCTACCTGGTACTCGTCGAACTCGATCAGCAGGTCGCCCTCCGGCGTGAAGCCGATCGCGTCGTAGTTCTCCTCCGTGGGCGCGGTGCCGCGCTCCATGAACTCCACATCCATGAGGTCCGGGCGTTCGTTCCGCAGCGTGTCCCGCACGATCTCGACCACCTGTTGTAGCGCCGCTTCGCCGTCCAGCAGCGCCGTGGCGGGCACGCGTTGGTGCGCGGCGGTGTCGAACCAGACCGTGGTGGCCAGGTTCGCGCCGCCCGCGCCGAAGAACTCATACTGCTCCAGGCGCACGCCGATCACCGAGCCGGACGCCACGATGAACTCGAAACTGACGTTGAATTCAGGCATCGCCAGGGAACCCTGTAGCGGCGGCCCCAGGTGCTCGTCGAAGGCCGCGCGCGCGGCCTGGATGATGGCCCACAATTCGTCGCCCAGCAGCGGGTAGCCGTCGATCACTGGCCACGTGGCGTAATAGTTGAACGGGTCGCGGAGGCGGCTCGCGGCCTGCGTGTCGAGGCCTTCGATCCACTCCGGGACCACCCGGGCATACTCCGCCACCGCGTACTCCTCGGCCGTGGGCGAGGGGGGCGGGGTCGCCTCGCGCGTCGGGGACGGCGAGGCGCTGGGCGTGGCGTCCGAGTCGCCGCCGAGGCAGCCGCCCGCGAGCAGGGCGACGGCGCCGAGGAGTAAGAGGCGCGCGAGGAGGTGGGCGCGCGCGCGCCGCAGGGAGATCGCCAATGGGGGCTCCGCTCAGACCCGGGAACACGTTCCGGCCCTCTAGACGACCACATCCCGATGACTCGCGCGAGTCATCAGGATGTGGTCGGCCATCCCATGGGGTGGGCGTCAGGCGCATCCCTTCAAGATCCCGTTCCAGTACAGCCGTCGTACCTCGCGGCGTCCGGGGCGCCTCGGACACCGCGAGCAAGTTCGTCACGAGCGTGGGGGCCTGTTTGCGGATGGCCGCGCCGGTCTTGCTCGCCGGCAGGTTGCGCCGATTGCCCCCAGTGCGACGGCGTCGATACACTCGCAGGCACGCCCCCGTAGCTCAGGGGATAGAGCACCGGCCTCCGGAGCCGGGTGCGCAGGTTCGAATCCTGCCGGGGGTACCACTCGCTCTCCGGGCGGACCAGCGCGCCGGACGATGCTTCCTCACCTATGAGACAAACCGAGACCTATACCGAACAGATCGCCGCCACACGCGCCTTCAGATGGCTCGTCTGGGGCGTGGTAGCCGTCTCCGTGGGCATCGGCGCGGTGGTGATGGTGATCGAGGGCGACCGCTGGGCCTCCGCGCTCAGCATCGCCTTCGCCGTGGCGCTGCTGCTGGTGCTGGACCGCTGGTTCATGACCCTGCACGTCCGGGTGGACTCGGACGGCGTGGTGGCGCGCTTCGGGCCGTTCTCCAAGCGCCTGCGGCCCTCGGACATCGCGGACGTGGTGGGCGAGCCGTACCGGTGGATGTTGTACGGCGGCTGGGGGATACGCTGGGGCTTCGGCCGCCGGCGTGCGTGGACCGTCCCGTTCCTGAACCAGGGCGTGGCGGTCGCGCTACAGGACGGCTCGCGATACTTCATTTCCAGTCGGCAGCCGGAGCGCCTGCGCTCCGCCATCGTCCAGACGATCGAGGCACGCGGGGGGACTCGTGGGTAGAAGCAACCGAAGGCGGCGCCGCCGGCAGCAGGGCGAACTGCACGAGCCGATCGGCCAGGTCGAGTTTCCCGGCGTGATGGGGTGGATGCAGCGGAACGGGAAGGTCCTGTTCCTGCTCGGCATCGTCTTCATGATCCTGAGCGTGGGCGCGGGCGCGTTCGCCAGCGGCCTCTCGTCACCGACCGAGGTGGCCCAGACCCCCACGCCGACCGCCAGCCCCACCGTCACGGATCCGGACGCCACGCCCACCGAGCCGCCCATCGAGCGTCGTTACTCGGCGGCGCCGGAGATGGCGCTGGAGGAGGGCGTGGACTACCGCGCAGTCATCCGCCTCGAGTCCGGCGAGGTCACGATCGACCTGCTGGAGGACGAGGCGCCGGGCTTCGTCAACAACTTCGTCTTCCTGGCGCAGAACCACTTCTATGACGGCCTGACGTTCCACCGCGTGATCCCCGGCTTCGTCGCGCAGGCGGGGGATCCGCTGGGCAGCGGCACAGGAGGTCCCGGCTACAACCTGCAGGACGAGGCGAACGCGCTCACCTTCGAGCGCGGCGTGCTCTCCATGGCCAGGTCCAGCCAGGGCGTGAGCGGATCGCAGTTCTTCATCACCCTGGGCCCCGCGCCGCACCTGAACGCGGACTTCACCGTGTTCGGCCGCGTGGAGGACGGCATGGACCTGCTGGAAGCGCTGACGCCGCGAAACCCGGACCGGCCCGCCCAGCCCACGGGCGACACCATCCTGAGCATCGAAATCCTGGAGGAGTAGCCACATGGCCAAGCAGTACGAAGCCGCACCGGCGATGACGATCGACCCGGGCAAGTCCTACACGGCGGTCATCAAGACCGAGCATGGCGAGATCCGCGCGCGTCTGCTGACAGACGTGGCCCCCAACACCGTGAACAACTTCGTCTTCCTTGCCCGCGAGGGGTTCTATGACGGCACCACCTTCCACCGGGTGATCCCGGGCTTCGTGGCGCAGGGAGGCGACCCCACGGGCAGCGGCACCGGTGGCCCCGGCTACCGCTTCCCGGACGAACTCTCTGACACCCCCTTTGTCACGGGCGTGCTGGGGATGGCCAACGCCGGCCCGAACACCAACGGCTCGCAGTTCTACCTCATGCTGGGCGACGCCCCCCACCTCACCGGCCGCTACACCGCCTTCGGGCAGGTGGAGGAGGGCCTGGACGTCCTGCAGGCCATCCGCACCCGCGACCCGGAGTCTGACCCGAACCCGGGCGACCAGATGCTCTCCGTCACCATCGTCGAGGAGTAACGCGGGCCTCGCGGCGTAGCGAAGACCTCGAGGCGTAGCGCGCCTCGAGGTCGCCGCCGGTCCCCACCGCCTTCGTCAGACGTCCCACCGTACGGAGCCAGCCCCCAGATGCCGATAGTCCCGGCGAAGGGGGAGGCGTATGCCCGGCGGTGGCCGACACGCATGGCCTGAATTGGACGCGCCCGTACTGCTCGCTGGCGACGCCGAGGCAGACCTGGGCGCGCTGGCGGAGGTGCTCGCCCGCAGAGACCAGTGGGGCACGCCTCACAGCATCGCCAGCGGCATCCCGGCCGCCTGCGCGGCGCTGCGCCTCTCCGAGTTCGCCGTGGTGGTCGCGGACGTGGGCACCACGGACGAAGCGCTGACCATCCTGCGCGCCGCAGGCCGAGGGCGCCCGGCGGCGCGGGTGATCTGTCTCCTCCCGCCGCACTACCAGATCGCCCCCGGCCTGGAGGCGTACATACAGGGTGCGGCGTTCGCCGTGCTCCGCCACCCGTTGCCCGGTGTGGACGTGCGCGCCCTTGTCCAGATGGCAGGCCAGGACTACGCGCGCGAGCGCGCGGGGGTGCGTTCGGCACACCCACACGGCCCGCACAGCACAAGCACCCACGGCACACGCACCGACGGCGCAGGCACGGACGGGGACCGCTGGCGGCATGCGCAGGACCACCTGGCCGCGGCGCTGCGCCTCATGGTGGAGGAGTCGACCGGCCAGCCCTCGGCTCCCGAGACCGAGGTCGTGATCATGCGGGCCGTGGCGGCGGCCTCGCGTGCGGCGCGCACGGGGGACGACGGTCCGGGGCTGCTGGAGGCGGTGGCGCGGGCGCTCCTGCCCCCGCAGGCGCGGGGCCGAGATGCCGCGTAGGTCAGGGAGGGGCGGACGGTTGGGCGGCGGACGCGGTCAGCGCGCTGCGGCGGCTGCGCGGTCCTTGCTCGCCTTGCGCTCCACCAGCGCCATGATCCCGAACGAGGGGATGAAGAAGGCGAACGCGATCAACGACGGAACCCACCACGCCCCGATCAGCATCAGCAGACCCAGGGCGAGTGAGAACGACATGCCCAGGATCGATCCGATCCGGGCGACGAGGACGTAGGCGGGAATTCCTTCTGGCATGGCTCTAGGACGAATCGTAGCAACGGCCGGGGGTGGGGACAACGCGCAGGCGTCGTCCTCCGTCACCACGTCCCCGCTGGGCGACATCCGGGCGCTCTGGCGCGCCCACCGCGTGGTCAGCGCGCTCATGCTGACGGTGCCGTTCCTGACGTGGGCCACCACGGGGCAGGTGCTCCCCGCGCTCTTCGTCCCCGGCGTCCTGTTCATGATCCTCACGCAGGCGGAGGCGGTGCTGGTGCCGCGCCTGTCCGAGGGCTCCCGTGTGTGGGTCGTGGTCGCCTTCCGCGTGGTCTACATGGCGCTGGTGGTGGTGGGGGTGCCCGCCATGGCCCCGTGGCCCTGGCTGACGCCGTCCCTGCTAGGCCTCATGGTGCTCAACTCCGCGCTGATCCTGCCGGGGAGGGCGCTGGCGGTGCTGACCACAGGCGCCTCGCTGGCCAACGTGCTCGCGGCGGCCCTGCCTCGCTGGGGCGGCATCCGCCTGGCAGAGGGCCTCACCGAGCGCATGGCGGAGCCGCTGGAGGTGCTGGTCTTCTCCGCCGTGGTCTTCCCGGCCTGCGCGCTGTTCCTCCACGTCCGCGGCCGCCGCACGCGCGAGATCCGAGGCCGCCTCGAACGGACCATCGGCGACCTCCGCGCGGTGCGCGACGATCTGGAGGCCTCGCAGGAACAGTTGCGGCGCTGGAACCGCCAGTTGAACGCGGAGGTGGACCTCCAGACCAACGCGCTGGAGGAACGTAACCGCTACCTCTCCATCATCAACGCGGTCTCCTTCGCGCTGGCCGAGCCCATGGACGACTCGCGTGCGCTGGAGCGGGCCGTGCGCCTGGTGGCCCGCCTGCTGGGCGTCCGCGCGGCGCAGGCCTACACCCGTGAACGCGCGGGCGAGGTGGTGGATCTCTTTGTGACCGTGGCGCCAGAGGACCTGCACGCACCGCGCCTGCCGGAGGCGCTGCTGCGTTCTGTTGCGCGCACCGGCCGCCCGCTCACCTCCACGCACCCGGACTGGGAGCCGGACGTGGAACTGCCGGACCTGGGCGAGCCCTACCACGTGGTGCCGCTGGTCGCGAAGGGCCGCGTGCTCGGCTCGTTCGCGCTCATCGGCGACGGAACGCTCACCAGCGACGACGACGGCCGTCACTTGCTGCTGCTCGTGGGGCGAGAGATGGGCGTGGCGCTGGAGAACGCCCGGCTCTACCAGGAGGCGGTCGAGAAGGCCGCGCGCGAGGAGTTCCTGGCGGAGGTCACGCGCCTCCTCAACGGCGGCGCCCGCGGCGAGCGCGCGCTGCCCGGCGTGCTGGAGGCGCTCATCGGTCAGACCGGCGCGCGGGAGGCGCTACTGGTGTCGCTGCCCGAGGGCTCACGCGACTTCGTGATCGCGGGCACCGCCGCCGTGGACGACGCGCCCTCCTGGCTCGAACCGGTCGCGCGCTCGCTGACCAGCCTGGTGAACGACCGCTCGGCGCCGCTGGTGCTGGGCGCGGGTGGCGAGAGCCCGCTCTCCGGCGCGCTCGTGACCCGCGGCGTCACCTCGGTTGTGGTGGCGCCCATCTTCGCCACGCGCAGTGGGGTGATGCCCACCCTGCGTCGAGGCGGCGCGGACGACGGCTCCGGCGACCTGCGTCCGGGCGTCTCGCTGGCGGGCGCGCTCCTCGTGGCCTCCGGGTCGCCCGAGCCGTGGGGGGAGGATCAGACGTCGCTGCTGCACCGCGTGGCGGAGGTGATCGCGCGGCGCGTGCAGGCGGACGAACTGGTGGCCGTGCAGCAGCAGCGTATCCGTGAACTGACCGGCCTGGCGGAGGTGGCGCGCACCATGCAGTCCGGCGCGGACGTGGAGCGCCTCTACAACGGCTTCGCCACCGCCCTCCATCACCTGCTCCCCTACGAGCACCTCTACATCGCCCGCCTGGACGAGGCCGGCCTGCTCACCGGCGTGCCGGCCTTCGGGCTGCGCGGACGGCCAGACACGCCCGGGCCCTCGCTTCCCGCAGACGGCGCCCATCCGTGGTTCGCCTCCCGCGAGCCCATCCTCTGGCGACGCGGCGAGGGCCACGCGCCCGCCTTTGTGCCGGAGGACGCGCGGAACGCCGTGGTGGTGCCCATGCGGCCCAAGGGCCAGATGCTGGGCGTGGCCGTGGTGGTGGTCCCGCGTCCGCTCCGGAGCGACCAGGTGCACATTGTGGAGCAGGCGGTGGAGCAGTTGTCGCTCGCCCTGGACGGAGCCTCGCTCTACCAGCAGGCCACGGCGCGCGCCTCGCACATCCAGGCGCTGAGCAACTTGGCGCGCATCGTGGCGTCCGTGGTCAATTTGCGCGAGGCGTTCGCCGCGTTCTCGGAGGAGGTGCGCTGGCTGATCCCCTTCGACCGGGCGGTGATGTTCTTGCTGGACGAGAGCGGCGAGGCCGTGGAGCCCTACGCCACCTACCCGGAGGACGTGCAGCCAGAGGGCCCCACGCCCACCGCTGGCTCCGTGGCCAGCGTGCCCATTGCCCTGGGCTCTGCGGTGACGGTGCGCCGCGACGACCCTCGCCACGCCGGGCTCGACTGGTCCCTGCTGGGCGACGACGCACGCGAGGTGGCCGCGGTGCCCGTGCGCCAGGGCGAGCGCACCTCTGCGGTGTTCGCGCTGGTGAACAACAACGTGGGCGAGTACGACATGAGCGAGTTGGACGCGCTGGAGGAGGTGGCCGGACTGCTCGCGGTCACCATCGAACGGCTGCGCCTGTACGAGCACGCGGACCACAGCGCGAAGCACGACCTGCTGACCGGCCTGCCGAACTACCGCTACCTGCAGGAGCGCCTGCACGACCTGCGGCTGGGCATCACGGACGTGGGGCGCAGCGCGGCCATGGTGATCGACATGGACAACCTCAAGACCTTCAACGACCTCCTGGGCCACGAGTCCGGCGACCGCGTGATCGAGATTGTGGCGCGAGAGTTGCGCGCGGCCTGCCGCCAGCAGGACTTCGTCGCGCGCACCGGGGGTGACGAGTTCGTGATCGTGATGGAGGGCGCCGGTACGGAGGCGGCCTCCGCCGTGGCGGACCGCATCCACGAGGCCTTGCACGAGGCCCACCTGGAGATCCCGGACGCCCCGGTGCGTATCGGCGTGTCGATCGGCGTGGCGGAAGCCCCGGCGGACGCGGAGACCACGGGCGAACTGCTGCAGGCCGCAGACCAGGCGATGTACGACGCCAAGGTGGGCGGCGGCCAGCGCACGCGCACGGCGCGGGCCCACCACGGCGGCTCGGACTCCCTGCGCTCGCTCCGAGGCCGCGAGGTGCGCCTGGCAGAGACGCTCTTCCACGCCCTGACCTCCGGCGCCACCGTGGAGGAGATGTCCGCCATCAGCACCGCCGCCCGCTGGCTGGGCGCGGTCATCCTGCGCGCGGGCACGCCGCCGGAGGTGTTGCCACAACTGCGCCTGCTGGTCGCCTCCCGCGCCTCGAGACGCCTAGCCGCGCCGTCTACCAACCAGGACCAGTCGCTGGCGCACTACCTGGTGGGACGGATCTACCGAGACTGGAAGAGCATCAACCTCGAAGCGTCGGAGACCGTGACGCTCCTCATCCCCGCCATGCTGGACATCGCCTGGATGATGCTGCCGCGCCCGGCGGGGGAGGGCCTGACCGTGGAGCGCGCTCTCGCGCGCTACCTGGACATGTACCCCCACGCCGCCATGCACAAGGACTGGCCCACCATCGACGAGATCGTGCGCAGCAACATCGACCGCCGCGCACAGGACGCAGCCTGAGGGACACGAGAGGTCAGGAAAAGTGGTCGGGGCGCGCGGATTTGAACCGCGGGCCTCTGCGTCCCAAACGCAGCGCTCTGCCAGGCTGAGCTACGCCCCGATGCCGGCCGCTCCGAGGGCTGGCCGCTTCCTATCTTCGCCGACAGCGGCGTGTCAGTCACGCCCCGCCAGTCTGCGCTCCCGCAGCGAGCGCTAGTCCCGGCGCCTCGCCACGCCTCGGATCTCGTCCACGCAGGTGACGCCCTCGGCGGCGCACCACGCCTCGAACTCCGCCAGGATGGACCACGGCGCGGCGGGGTCGAGGAAGGTGGCGGTTCCGACCTGCACCGCCGTGGCGCCCGCCATCACGAACTCCACCACGTCCAGCCCCGTCATCGCCCCGCCCGAGGCCACCACGGGAATGTCCACCACGGACGAGGCCAGGTAGACGTTCCTCATCGCGATCGGCTTGACCGCCGGCCCGGAGAGGCCTCCGGAGCCCGTGGAGAGCACCGGCCGCCGCGTGCGCACGTCGATCGCCATGGCGGGGATGGTGTTGGTCACGGTGAGCGCCTGGGCGCCCGCCGCCTCCACCGCCATGGCAATGGGGCGGATGTCCGAGACGCTGGGCGTCAGTTTCACCAGCATCGGCAGCGTGGAGTGGGCGGCCACCTCGCGCACCACGGCGGCGGCCTGTTCGGGCACCTGGCCGAACTCCAGCCCGCCAGCCTCCACGTTCGGGCACGACACGTTGACCTCAAGGCCGGCCACGCCCGGGACGCCCTCCAGGCGGGCGGCCAGGGTGCCGTACTCGTCCAGGGTCTCGCCCATGATGTTGACGATGGCCGGGACATCCCAGCGCTCCCAGACCGGCGCGATAGTCTTGATCAGCGCGCTCACGCCAATGTTCTGGAAGCCAATGGAGTTGAGCATCCCCGCCGCCGTCTCCGCCGTCCGAGGCGTTGCGTTGCCTCGACGCGGGCGGAGCGTGGTGCCCTTGGAGACGATGGCGCCCAGCGCGTCCACGTCGTGATACTTCGCCAGTTCCAGGCCGTTGGAGAAGGTCCCGGACGCGGTCATGATCGGATTGCGCAGGCGCAGTTCCGTCTTGTGATGCGGGGCAAGGTTGACGGTCAGGTCCATGGGGCTCCCGGGATCGCCTCCATCATACGGTGCGCGTGCGGAACGGGAGACGTGCAGAAGGGCGGCTCCCGCAGGAACCGCCCTTCGAATATCTCGGACGTTCCGAGGCCGTCCTCCGCACTCCGGGAGCGGGCACTCCGGGAGGACGAGGTGTTACGCCTCGTCCGCCAGGGAGTACTCCTCCGTCTTGGACGAGCGGTAGGAGCGGTTCAGGTCGTTGCGGAGCGTGTTGGTCTGCTCCCACATCACCTGCTCGGTCGAGTTGGAAAACGACTTGTGGGCGCCGCAGCGCTTGCACACGCCGCCGCTCTCCCGGCCATTCGGCGTCTCGATGATCCAGTGATGCACGCAGTTACGCGGCGACACCGGCTTGATTTCACGGTCCTCGGTCTTCGACTGAGTCGTGGCCTGGCTCATGATGCTTTCTCTGTCCTCCGAAGCGGTGACGACACCCCGAGTGTGCAGCCTGTCGTCGCCTCTGCGGGCTACCCGACCTTCCCTGGGCCGGCCCGGGGACTGCACGTCCCCCTGGGAGATGCATGATCCCGCCCGTTCCCAAGGAGGGTCAATGTTGTTGTGTTAAATAAGTGCCCAACTTCGCTAATGTGTGCTATCGGGTCTGTTGCAGGCCTGGGTTCCGGGGCCAAAGCCCGGCCTGCTGCCACGTTTCGCCCTTGAGAGTCCGCTTCCGTATACTTGTTTGAAGCACACTGTGGCGCGCTGGACGCGGGCCCCGAAGCCCCATCAGGCATCCGTTGTCACATTGATAACGCTCCTGGCCCGCTGATGGTTCCCGCGTCCCTCCCGACCCCCGGGAACGCGCTTGTTTACGTAAGGATCGTCATCTTGCTCGACCAAGACGCGGTGATGACCGCGCTCAAGACGGTGCAGGACCCGGAACTGCATCGGGACATCGTTTCTCTCAACATGGTGCGGGACCTCAAGGTCGAGGGTGGCCGCGTGGCCTTCTCCCTGGTTCTCACCACCCCCGCGTGCCCCCTGCGCGAGACCATCGACCATGACGTGCGCGAAGCCCTGGAGGGCATCGGCGGCGTCGAGGAGATCGACATCGACTGGGGCGCCGAGGTGCGCTCCACGTTCCGGGAGGGCGGCCCCACGCCGATCCCGGGCGTCCGCAACGTGATCGCGGTCGCGTCCAACAAGGGCGGTGTGGGCAAGTCCACCGTGGCCGTGAACCTGGCCGTGGCGCTGGGCCGCCTGGGCGCGCGCGTGGGCCTGCTGGACGCGGACATCACCGGCCCCAACATCCCCACCATGCTCGGCATCCAGGGCGGCCTGCAGGCCAGCGGCCAGCAGGGCCTGAGCCCCGTGGAGGCGCACGGCATCAAGGCCGTCTCGCTCGGCTTCGTCGTCCCGCCCGGCACCCCCGTGGTCTGGCGAGGGCCCATGATCGGCTCCGGTGTCCGCCAGTTGATGCACGACGTGGACTGGGGCGACCTGGACTACCTCATCATCGACCTGCCGCCCGGCACCTCGGACGCCTCCATGAGCATGGCGGCGGAGGCCCTGATCGCCGGCACGGTGATCGTGTCTACGCCGTCCAAGGTCTCCATCGAGGATGCACGCAAGGCCGTCGGCATGTTCGACCGGCTGGGCGTGCCCATCTTCGGCGTGGTGGAGAACATGAGCAGCGACGTCTTCGGACGTGGCGGCGCTCGTGAGGCCGCCGACGAACTGGGCGTGGAGTTCCTGGGCGAGATCCCACTGGACGTCACCGTCCGCGAGGGCGGCGACGTGGGCGTGCCGGTGGTGGTGGGGCACCCGGAGTCGCCCCAGACCGCCGCATTCATCGAGTTGGCCGAGCAAGTGGCCGCGCGCTGCTCCGTCCTGCAGTTTGCCGGAGAGGCAGGCACCCGTTGACCCCACCCTTGGAACCCGTACTGGAGGCCGCTGACGGTGGCACCTCGCCGCGTTCGCGTCGCCTCGGCTCCATGATCGCCGGACGCCGCAAGGCGGACGAGGCCCCCGCCGAGGACCGCGAGGGGCGCGAGGGGCGCGAGGGCAAGGCGGAGAAGGCGGAGAAAGCCGACAAGGCCGACACGCCTGCCGAGAAGCCTCGCGCCGCCAGCCGCCGTACCAAGGCGGACGACGACGAACGGCCCGCCCGCAGCACCTCGCGCGCCGCGGCGGCCGAGGACGACGACGAGGACGCGGACGACGGCAAGCCGCGCGTGCGCCGCAGCCGCCGAGGCGGCGCCGGACGCACCCGCCGGACGTCCGAGGCCTCCGAGCCGGCTGACGACGCGACGGAAGACCAGGCGGAGGCCAGGGATGCGGCCCCCGCTGCGGCCGCCCCCGCCGAGACGGTGGAGACCGAGGACGAGCCCGCCGAGGTGCGTCCGCGTCGCGCCGCCACGCGTCGAACCGCCTCGGCAGCGGCGCCCGCAGAAGCACCGACCGCGCTACTGGACGAGATCCAGTCGCTCCGCGCGACCATGTCGAAGCAGGAGCGCATGCTGGAGGTGCTGGCGAGCGGCATCGACAACCTGGGCGAGCGCATCACGTTCAGCGGCTACCGCCCACGCATCGCGATCTTCGTGGACGTGCCGAACCTGATCTACGGCTACGAGGGCGACGGCACCCTGAACATGGGCAAGATCCTGGACATGCTGACGGAGGGCCGCGACCTGGTGCGCGCCACCGCCTATTCGCCAGTCTCGGACGACCCGCGCGAGCCCATGGAGCAGCAGCGCTTCGTGGCCCCCTTCGTCCCCTACGAGTACCGGATTGTCACCAAGCCGCTGAAGCGCTTTGCGGACGGCTCCATCAAGGGCAACTTCGACGTGGAGATGGCCATCGACATGGTGTTGATGGCAGACCGCGTGGACGTGATGGCCTGTGTCTCCGGGGACGCGGACTTCGCCCGCGCGGTGGAGGCAGTCCAGCAGAAGGGTGTGCGCGTGGAGGTCATCGCCTTCGCGGGGAGCACCTCGCTGGAGATGCGCGCCCTGGCGGACCACTACCTGGAGTTGGGCCGGGTCGTCGACAAGATCCTCTAGGCACGAGCCAAGACCGATGTGAGAGGGTGTCCAACAACACCCTCCCTCCAGGCTTCCTCGGAGCGTGGCGCCCCGTCTCCGTCAGGCCTCGTCGTCCCCGTCGAGCCAGGGCGCGGCGCTCTTCCCGCGGCCGCCTGGACGCGAGCGTCCGGCGGAGGGGCCGCTGACCAGCGAGTCGCCGCTGGCGATGGCCGCGAGGAACGAGCCCCCCATCAGCCCGATACCGATGCCAAAAAGCCAGCCCAGGTAGGCCGGCTGGGTGTCGATGATGGTCGCCGCGGCGAGGATGCCGAGGAGGAGGCCGGCCAGGATGGGCAGGAAGGCTGGCTGCAGGTAGCGGCTCATGCGTAGAGGTCTCTCAGGTCAAACATGGGGCCGTCAGTGCATACGAGTCTAACCCCACCCTTTCGGGGGAAGACGGCGCACGAGTAACAAATGCCCAGACCGCATGCCATCCGTGCTTCCAGCAGGCCCTGGATGGGCTTGTTGCTGCCGGCGTCCCGGGCCACGCGATAGAGCGCCTCGAACATCGGGTCCGGGCCGCAGGCGAAGGCCTGGTCACACCAGGGGAGGAGCCGCTCGAAGGGCGCGGTCACGCGCCCGGTCTCGCCCAGCGAGCCGTCCTCCGTGGTCACCACCAGTTCCACCTCTGACGGCAGAAGGGCGGCCGGAAAGATCTGCGCCTCCGTACGCCCGCCCAGGACCATGGTGACCTCGCGACCTTCCGCGACCAGGGAGTCCGCAAGCCAGATCAGCGGCGCCACGCCGATGCCGCCGCCCACCAGCAGCATCTTTTGGACGCGCTCGCGCGGCTCGAAGCCGCGGCCCAGCGGGCCCACCAGGCGCACCTGGTCGCCCTCGCGGCGGCGGGACAGCCAGTCCGTGCCGCGCCCCACCACGTCGAAGAGCACGCCGAACTCCGGGCCCCCGGGCCCCCGCCGCACCCGGAAGATCGAGAACGCGCGGCCCAGCAG
The DNA here is from genome assembly GCA_023228825.1 of Dehalococcoidia bacterium. Lineage (GTDB taxonomy): Bacteria > Chloroflexota > Dehalococcoidia > UBA2979 > UBA2979 > W-Chloroflexi-9. The sequence continues at coordinate 92,474 of JALOAL010000001.1, forward strand.
CGGGTCGTACGACTCCCCCGCATAGGCCATGAGGAACTGCCCGGGGACCGCGGACGCGAGGTGATCCGGGCTCCGCAGCCACAGCGCGTGCGTATCGCCGTACAGCCGCACGCTCTCCGTGACCTCCGCGAGGAACGACTTCATCGACTCGTCCTCACAAGGCCGTCTCGGTCGGCCGGCGGCTGCCCACCAGGATCGGCGCGACCTGGTTCAGGTGGTCCACCACGTGCGTCGCCCCCTCGGTGATCAGCCGCTCGCGCGACCGCGATCCCAGCAGGGCTACCACCACCGGGATGCCCGCGTCCCGGGCGCAGTTCATGTCGAACTCCGTGTCGCCCACGAACGCCGCGTCCTCCGGCGGGACGTCCAGGCGCCGCAGCGCAGACAGCGCCGCCTCCGGATCCGGCTTGGGCGCGCCAGACTCGCGGCCGTGCACCACGGCGAAGAGGTCATCCCAGCCCTGCGCCTCTACCATCAGGCGCGCCCCTCGGTCGCGCTTGTTGGTCACCACCCCCATCAGCACGCCGGCGTCGTGCACCTGGCGGAGGAGCGCCGCGGCGCCCTCGTGCGGCGGGGTGCGCTGGATGAAGCCGTGTTCGTAGACGCGCAGGTAGTCGGCGTTGACCGCGCGGGCCACTTCCGAGGAGACCCCGAAGAGTTCTTGCACCAGCACGTCCATGGGCGCGCCGATGTGAGGGACGATCGCGTCCGGCTCCGCGTGCAGGCCGTGCATCCGTGCGGCCTCCGCCATTGCCTGCGCGATCGTGGGTAGCGAGTCCACGAGCGTGCCGTCCAGGTCGAAGAGCGCCGCGCGCACGGGCCGGCCGTCCGTCGCGGTCACTGCCCGTCGCCGTCGCGATACTCAAGCAGCGGGCGCACGTCGTAGTCGCCGCCGGCCCGCAGCGCGCCGATCGCCGCCGCCGCCGTCTCCAGCGAGGTGAAGCAGGGGATGCGTACCTCCGTGGCCGCTCGGCGGATGTGGAAGCCGTCGCGCCGCGCGTCTGCCCGCCCACCCTCGATGGTGTTGATGACGGCGCCGACCGTGCCCTCGCGGATCACGTCCACCACGTTCGGGTGGCCCTCGTTCAGGCGCTTGGTCACCATCTCCACAGGGATGCCGAGTTCCTGGATGAGCGTGGCCGTGCCCTCCGTGGCATAGAGGCGGCACCCGGCCTCGTGCAGGTCGCGGATCAGCGCCGTGGCGCGCGCCTTGGTCTGGTTCGAGACCGAGATCAGGAACGGCGTGCCCGGCGCCACCTCCAGCCCCGAGGCGATCATCGCCTTCCGGACGGCAGGGGCGAAGGAACGGTCCACGCCCATGACCTCGCCCGTGGACTTCATCTCCGGGCCCAGGAACGTGTCCACGTCCACCAGTTTCTGCATGGAGAAGACGGGCGCCTTCACCGCGACCAGGTCGCCCTCCGGCCACAGGCCAGGCTCGTAGCCCTGCTCGCGCAGGGACTGGCCCAGCATGATGTTGACGGCCAGTTGCACCATGGGCACGCCCGTCACCTTGGAGAGGAAGGGCACCGTGCGCGAGGAGCGCGGGTTCACCTCGATCACGAAGACGCCGGGGCCCGTGGGGTCGCTCTCCGGCGCGATCACGAACTGCACGTTCATCAGCCCCCGCACTCCAAGGCCCAGCGCCATGCGCGTGGAGTAGTCCACGATCGCCTCGCGCTGCTCCGCCGTCAGGCGCTGCGGCGGGTAGACGGCCATGGAGTCGCCGGAGTGCACCCCTGCGCGTTCGATGTGCTCCATGATGCCCGGGATGAGCACGGTCTCGCCGTCGCAGATCGCGTCCACCTCGACTTCGGGTCCCACCAGGAACTTGTCGATGAGGACGGCGCCGGTGTTCTCCGCCAGCGCGGCGGCGAAGAAGCGCACGAGTTCGTTCGCGTCCTGCACCACCTCCATCGCGCGCCCGCCCAGGACGTAGGACGGCCGCACCAGCACCGGATAGCCAATGGCCTCCGCCGTGCTCAGCGCGTCCTCCAGCGTGGTGACGGCGGTGCCCGGCGGCTGGGGGATGTCCAGTTCCGCGAGCAGCGTGCCGAAGCGGCCCCGGTCCTCCGCCAGGTCGATCGCGTCCGCAGACGAGCCGGCGATGGGGAGCGCGGAGGCATGCAGCGCCCGCGCCATGTTCACCGCCGTCTGGCCGCCGAACTGCACGATCGAGGGCGGCGCCTCGCCGTCTTCGCCCGCCTCGTTCTCCAGCAGGTCGCGGATGGACTCCTCGTCCAGCGGCTCGAAGTAGAGGCGGTCCGAGGTGTCGAAGTCGGTGGAGACGGTCTCCGGGTTGGAGTTCGCCATGATCGACTCGATGCCCGCCTCCTGCAGCGCGCGGGCGGCGCGCACCGAGCAATAGTCGAACTCGATGCCCTGGCCGATGCGGATGGGCCCGGAGCCGATGACGAGCATGGACTGCCGGCCGGTGGGGGGCGCCTCGTTCTCCTCCTCGTAGGTGGAGTAGAAGTAGGGCGTGACGGCGTCGAACTCCGCGGCGCAGGTGTCCACCATCTTGTAGACGGGGCGCACGTCCCACTCGTCGCGCAGGGCGCGCACCTGCTGCGGCAGGCGGTCCGCCAGCGTGGCGATGTCCCGGTCCGCGAACCCCAGGCGCTTGGCCTGGCGCAGCAGCGCCGGCGTCAGGTCTTCGGAGAGCAGGCGCTTCTCCATCTCCACGATGCGCGCCAGGCGCTCCACAAACCACGGGTCCACGCCGCAGTCGCCGGAGATCTCCGCCAGCGGCACGCCACGACGGATCGAGGCGAGCAGCGCCCAGATGCGTTCGTCCGTGGCGGTCAGTGGCGGGTGGTCGCCCCACTCCGGGTGCTGCCACAGGATCGACCGGCTGCCGAACTCCAGCGAGCGGATCGCCTTCTGGAGGGCGCCCTCGAACGTGCGGTCAATGGCCATGACCTCGCCCGTGGCCTTCATCTGCGTGCCCAGGCGGCGGTCACCGCTGATGAACTTGTCGAAGGGCCAGCGGGGGATCTTCACCACCACGTAGTCCAGCGCCGGCTCGAAGGCCGCCGTGGTGCGCTTCGTGACCGCGTTCTCCACCTCGTGCAGGCGCTTGCCCACGGCGATCTTGGCGGCCACACGCGCGATCGGGTAGCCCGTGGCCTTGGAGGCCAGGGCGGAAGACCGCGACACGCGCGGGTTCACCTCGATGACGTGGTACGGGAGGCAGTCCGTCTCGCCCGCGCCCTCCCAGCCGACCACGTCCGGCCGAGGCGCCAGCGCGAACTGGACGTTGCAGCCGCCCTCGATGCCCAGGGCGCGGATGATCTTCAGGGCGCTGTTCCGCAGCATGTGGTATTCGCGGTCAGACAGGGTCTGCGAGGGGGCGACGACGATGGAGTCGCCGGTGTGGACCCCCATGGGGTCCAGGTTCTCCATGTTGCAGATGGTGATACAGGTGTCGTTGCCGTCCCGCATCACCTCGTACTCGAGTTCCTTCCAGCCCAGGAGGGACTGTTCCACGAGCACCTGGCTGATGGGGGAGGCCGCGATGCCGCTCTTGCAGATGCGCTCGTAGTCCTCCTCCGTGTAGGCCACGCCGCCGCCGGTGCCGCCCAGCGTGTAGGCCGGGCGGATGACCGCCGGCAGCCCGATCTCCGTGAGGGCGGCCCGCGCCTCCTCCCACGACTCCACGATGGCGCTCCGCGGGGTGGGTTCGCCGATCTCGTGCAGGAGGTTGCGGAACAGTTCGCGGTCTTCCGCGAGTTTGATCGTGCGCACGCTGGAGCCCAGCAGGCGCACGCCGTACTTGTCCAGCACGCCCGCCTCAGCGAGGTCCACCGCCAGGTTCAGACCAGTCTGCCCGCCCAGCGTGGGGAGCAGCGCGTCCGGCCGTTCCCGCGCGATGATCCGCTCCAGCACCTCCACCGTCAGGGGCTCGATGTAGACCACGTCCGCGACGCCTTCGTCGGTCATGATCGTGGCCGGGTTGGAGTTGACCAGGATGGAGCGGATGCCCTCCTCGCGCATGGCCTTGCAGGCCTGCGTGCCGGCGTAGTCAAACTCCGCCGCCTGCCCGATCACTATCGGCCCGCTCCCGATGATCAGGACGGAGCGAGGCTTCTCGAACGGGCGCGTATCGGCATCCGCCGCCGGGGCGGGGGTGGGTGTGGAAGCGGTAGTCGTCAGTTGTGGTACCCCCCACGGTGGGCAGCGCCGAGCATCGGGATCTCCGCCACGACGTCAATGGTCTCGTAGTGGTTGTAGGGGAGGATGGGGACTCGGGCGAGTTTGGCGTGCGTCAGCGGCGCCGTCCCCACCTCCAGGTCACGGAAGGGCTCCAGCGCCTCGATCACGCGCTGGCGTTCGCCCTTGCCGGTGAAGTAGGCGATGTCCATGGTGGGGACGAACTGGTCGCCGTCCTCCGTGATCAGCGGGTCGTCCTTCAGCACCTGGCCCACCAGCGGCACGCCCAACTTCGCAAGTCGGCGCGCCTCCCGGAAGGCGCCGCCATCCTCCACGCCCATGTAGATGCGCTCGCCGTCCCCCACGGAGACGCCTCGGAGCGTCACGCTCAACGGTTCAAGGCGTCGCAGACGCGGCGCGGCGTTCACGTAGAAGGACTCCACCTGCGACCACATGATGTCCGTGGACATGAGAAAGCCCACGCGCACCCACGTGGTGTGCAGCCACTCCGTGGGGACCACATCCACCTCGGGCATCTCGCGCAGGCGCTCCAGCACCGGCTCAAGCCCCTCGAAGGCCGAGGGCGTCTCCAGGCCGATCGGCTGCAGGAACTCGATGGGCACGCGCCAGCCGTGCGAGCGCTCCTCCCAGAGCGCCCAGTAGTCCGGCAGCGGTCCGGTGGCGTTGACGAACGCGTTCCAGTCGCGCTCGCGCTGCTCCGCGTAGGCCTGCGCCAGCGCCTGGGTGTCGTTGGTGTCCGCCGTCATTCGTCGCCCCCGTTGCGCTCGCCCTCCTGGTAGATCGGCAGTTCGAACGTGGTGCCCGGGTTGAACAGCGGCACGAGTGCGCCGATGGAGGAGAGGTAGGAGAGCGCCGGCTGGTTGTCCCGAGGCAGCCGCGCCTTGATGCGGCCGTACCCCTGCTGCCGGGCGAAGGCCAGGCTGTACTCCGCCAGCGCGGTGCCGTGCCCCTGCCGCCGGTTCTGCTGCCGAATCCACGCGCCGAAGGTAGCGGCGTCCGGCTCCGCGGAGTTGAAGTCCACCGTGGCGAAGCCCAGCAGGCGCCCGCGGTCGTCTTCCACCACGAAGAACGCGCCGTGGTCGCCCTGGCGGTCCATCCACTCCTCGATCTCCTGGGGCGTGCGGGTGCCGGCGAGGGCCACGGGGTCCGGCTCGCGTATCAGTTCCGCGATGATCTCAGAGATCTGGCCTGCGTCTGCCTTCGTGGCGCGCCTGATCGTCGAGGGCATGGTGGGTCTCCTCTGTGTCGCTTGCAGGCGCGGCCGGCCGGTGTCCGGACGGGCGCCCCCTCGCCGCGTCCTTAGCGGACGCCGGGGCGCAAGGATCGCACGCTGTCTAGGAATCGGTCGAACAGGAACTCCGTGTCGTTCGGCCCCGGCGACGCTTCCGAGTGGTACTGGATGGTGAACACCGGTTCCTCGCGGTGCAGCAGGCCCTCCACCGTGCCGTCGTTCAGGTGGACCTGCGCCACCTGGACCGGGGACACAAGGTGGTCGCCGTCAATCGCGAAGCCGTGGTTCTGGGAGGTGATGTGCACCTTCCCGGTGATCTCGTCCCGCACGGGGTGGTTCGCGCCACGGTGGCCGAACTTCAACTTGTAACAGGAGGCGCCGAAGAGCCGGCCGATCACCTGGTGCCCCAGGCAGATGCCCATGATGGGCGTCTTGCCCACCAGCGCGCGCGAGGTGGCCACCACGTGATCCAGCAACATGGGGTCGCCGGGGCCCGGCGACAGCAGGACGCCGTCCGGCCGGAGCGACAGGATCGCCTCCGCGTCCGTGTCGTGTGGCACGGTGGTGACCGTGCAGCCGCGCGCGCGCAGGATGCGCATGATGTTGCGCTTCACGCCCAGGTCCACCACCACCACGTGCGGCGCAGGCCCGCCGTCCGGCGCCACGCCGAGGGGTACCCGAGGGTCCTCGAAGTCGTACGCCTCCGCCGTGGAGACACCGGAGACGTAGTCAATGCTGGCGTAGTCCGGCGCTGCACGCAGCCGCGCCAGCGCCTGCTCCGGCGTCTCGTCCCGCGTGATGGTGCCCATGACCACGCCGCGCGAGCGCAGGTGCCGCGTCAGGGCGCGCGTGTCCACCTCCGCGATGCCAGGGATGCCGCGCGCCTCCAGGTATTCGTGCAGGGTGTGGACGGAGAGCCAGTGCGAGGGCAGGTCCGTCATCTCCCGCACCACGAAGCCGCGCACCTGCACCTGCCTGCTCTCGTCCGAGAACAGGCTGGTGCCGTAGTTGCCCTGGAGCGGGAAGGTCATGCTCAGGATCTGTCCACTGAAGGACGGATCGGTCAGGGCCTCCTGGTAACCGGTCATGGCCGTGGTGAAGACCACCTCGCCGGTCGTGTGTCCGGCGGCGCCCACGCCCACGCCCTCGAATACCCGGCCATCGGCCAGGACGAGGCGGGCGGGCGGTCGCACTCCGGTGTTCAGCAGGCTCACAGGGTCCCTTTCGATGCGGTCAGTCCCAGTCTGTGACCGCCGCGCTACAGCGCGACGATGCGTTCCGTCTCATGCACCAGCGCGCCGCCGTAGATGGTGGCCACCACCATCCCCTTCAGCGTGCGGCCGCCCAGCGGCGTGTTCTTCCCCTTCGACGCGAACGCGGCGGGGTCCACCGTCCATTCCGCGTCCGGGTCCAGCAGTGTCACGTCTCCCAGCGCGCCCGGCGCCAGCGTGCCCAGGCCCTGCAGGCCCTCCAGCGCGTCCAGCCCCCACGCCCGCACCGGCCCGATGCTCATGCGTTCGATGAGCGTGGGCAGCGTGAGCCGTCCCTGATGCACCAGCCGCATGCTGAGGCCGAACGCAGTCTCCAGCATGGTCAGGCCCGGCGATGCGAGGTCGAATTCGATGTCCTTGTCCGTGGAGGCGTGAGGCGCGTGGTCCGTGGCAATGGCGTCGATCACGCCGTCGCGCAGGGCCGCTGTCAGCGCCTCCAGGTCCGCCTCCTCCCGCAGGGGCGGGTTCACCTTGGCGTTGGTGTCGTAGCGCAGGTGGACGTAGTCGCCGTCGAAGGCGACCTCCTCGTGCGTCAGGGTGAGGTGGTGCGGGGTCACCTCCGCCGTGATGTGCGCGCCGCGTTCCCGGGCGGCGGCGATCAGGGCCACCGAGCCCGCGGTGGAGACGTGGCAGATGTGCAGGTGCGCGCCCACCAGTTCGGCCAGCGCGATGTCCCGCGCCACCATCGTCTCCTCCGCGCTGGCGGGGCGCCCGCGCAGGCCGAGGCGGGTGGCCACCCAGCCCTCGTGCATCTGGCCGTCACGCACCAGGCTGGGGTCCTCGCAGTGCTGCGCCACCGGCATGGCGAACTGCGTGGAGTACTCCAGCGCATGCCGCATCAGGCTGGCGTCCGCCACCGCGTCGCCGTCGTCCGAGAGCGCCACCACGCCCGCGTTGCGCAACTCGCCCTGCGGGGTCAATTCTTTGCCTTGGCGGCCCATGGTGATGGCGCCGATGGGCAGTACGCGCACGCGGCCCGTCGCGTCCGCCTCGCGCAGGACGGACTCCACTGCGGGGCGGCTGTCCAGCGCGGGCGTGGTGTTGGGCATGGCGCAGACCGTGGTGTAGCCCCCGCGCGCCGCCGCCGCCGTGCCAGTGGCGATCGTCTCCTTGTGCTCCTGCCCGGGCTCCCGCAGGTGCGTGTGCAGGTCCACGAAGCCGGGCGCCACCACCAGCCCCGTGGCGTCGATGCGCTCGGCGTCGATCACTGCGTCGCCCTCTCCGGGGCCCACGCGGGCGATGCGCCCGCCCACGATGACGACGTCCGCGATGCCGTCCTGGCCCAGCGCCGGGTCGATCACGCGGCCGTTGTGGATGGCAATGGTCGTCACGAGCGCGCCTCGCTACCCGCACCGGGAACGCTGCCAGTACTCGAGCCAGTACTCGAGCCAGCACTCGATGCAGGACTCGAGTCCTGGCCGGGCAGTTCAGTGCGGCCGGACAGCAGGTAGAGCAGCGCCATGCGGATGGCCACGCCGTTCGTGACCTGCTCCTCGATGATGGAACTCTGTCCAACGGCGACCGAGCCCGCGATCTCGATCCCCTCGTTCTTGGGGCCGGGGTGCATCAGCACGTGGCCCGGCTTGGCGCGGGCCAGACGCGCGGCCGTCACCTGGTACATCTGCGCGTACTCGTGTAGCGAGGGCAGCAGGCCGCCCTCCTGGCGCTCGCTCTGCAGGCGCAGGGCCATGACCACGTCCGCGCCCTCGATCGCGCGGTCAATGTCCGTCTCCACCGTGACGCGGGGCAGGGCGGCCTCCGCGTGGGCGGGGCGGTCAGAGGTCTTCAGGCCGCGCGGCATCAGCGTGGGCGGCCCGCAGAGGACCACCTCCGCCCCCATCGCCGTGAGCCCCCACATGTCAGACCGCGCCACGCGGGAGTGGGCGATGTCGCCGATCATCACCACGCGCTTGCCCTCGATACTGCCGAGGCGGCTCTGAATGGTGTACAGGTCCAGCAGCGCCTGTGTGGGGTGCGCGTGCGCCCCGTCGCCGGCGTTGATGATCGAGGCGTCCGTGTGCGCGGCCGCCAGGTACGGCGACCCGGCGATGCTGTGGCGCATCACGATCGCGTCCGCGCGCATCGCGCGCAGCGTCCGCACCGTGTCGATGAGCGACTCGCCCTTCACCACGGAAGAGGTGGAGGAGGCAACGCTGATCACGTCCGCGCCCAGCACCTTGCCCGCCAGTTCAAAGGAGACGCGCGTGCGCGTGGAGGGCTCGTAGAACAGGTTCACCACCGTGTAGCCGCGTAGCGCCGGCACCCGGGCGATGCGGCGGTCCAACGCCTCCCGCATGCGCTCCGCGGTGGTGAGCACCGTCTGGATCTCGTCCACCGTGAAGTCGTCCAGGTCCAGGACGTGCTGGTGGTCCCAGGCCGGCTGCCGGGTGGCCTCGCCGTGCTGTCCGTCCTGGGTGTTGTGGGGGGAGATGGATGCGGCGGCTGTCATGCCTCGATCCTCCCTGGGAGGACGATTACCGCATCGCGGCCGTCCTCCTCCTGCAGCAGCACGCGCACGTCGTCCTCGTGCGCGGTCGGGATGTTCTTGCCGACCATGTCGGCGCGGATGGGGAGTTCGCGGTGCCCTCGGTCCACCAGCACGGCCAGGCGGACGATGCGAGGCCGGCCGAAGTCGTTCAGGGCGTCCATGGCTGCGCGGATGGTGCGGCCGGTCATGAGCACGTCGTCCACCAGCACCACCACGCGCCCGTCCACGTCCGGCAGGCTAGAGGGCATGGGCGTGGGGTGGCGGCGGTCCAGGTCGTCGCGGTGCAGCGTGATGTCCAGCGCACCCAACTCGGGCCGAGCGCCCTCGATAGTGGCGATGTCCTCCGCGATGCGCTCCGCGATGATCGCGCCGCCGCGCTGGATGCCCACCAGCACCAGGTCGTCGACACCCTGGTTGGCCTCCACGATCTCGTGGGCCAGGCGCCGCAGGGCGCGGCGCACGCCGGTCGTGTCCAGCAGCGGCGCCGTGTTCACCACGAGGCCGCCCCCGTGTCCCTGAGCCATGCGGAGGAGGTGACATAAAAAGACCTCCCCATCAGTGGGGAGGCAACGCCGCAAACCGGGCCGGGGGAGGAATAGCCATGGAAGCACTCCGGAGAGTGCGCGGCCAGAAGTGCGCCGGAGCGCGGGGTCCTCATTCGAGCGTTCCTTCCCGGCCTCACTGGACCGGCTTAAAGACAACGCGAGGTGCGTTCAGAGCAGTCTACGCCTCGTCCCGCCGTTCGCTCAAGGGGAACGGCTGATCGGGGTGAGCGATATCAGCGATATCCGGGAAATAGGCGTCAGTCGTCCTGCTGGCCGCCACGCTGCTCGCGCAGGAAGCGCTCCAGGTCCTCCACCATGTCTTCCGCGTCTGGAAGTTCCTCGTGCGCCCGCGGTTCCTCGGTGGCCTCGTCGTCGTCATCGTCCACGCCGTCCGCCACGCGGCGGGCGTACTCCGCGACCTCCGGATTCTGCTCGATGTCCGCGGCCACCTGCGCCTCGAAGCGCGCGGCGAAGACCTCCAGGTCGTGCAGGGTGAGGTCGAAGCCAAAGCCCCGGTTCAGGCGCTCCAGCAGCGCCAGGCTGCCCTTGGGGTTGGGGGTGCGTTGCACGTAGAAGGGGATGTTGGCCCACAGCGACGCGGACGGGATGCCCTGGTCACGCAGCGTCTGTGACAGCACGCCCACAATGCCCGTGGGCCCCTGGTACGTGGAGGCGCGAGGCTCGCCCAGGCCCAGCGCGTCCGAGAGCCACGGCTCCGTGGCGGAGCCGAAGACGCGCACCGGGCGGGCGTGGCTCGCCTCGCCCAGCAGCGCGCCCAGCACCACCACGCCGGCCACCTCGAACGTGCGGCACACCTGCAGGATCTGCTCGATGTAGGTGCGCCAGGACAGGTGTGGCTCAATGCCGGAGAGCAGGATCACGTCTCGGTCCAGGTGCTCCACGCGTTTCGCCGAGAAGACGTTGGGGGGCCACTCCACCACGCGCTCGCCGTCCTTCAGGCGGACCTGGGGGCGCAACTGGGAGAAGTCGTAGAACTCCTCCGGGTCGATCTCCGCCACGGTCTCCGCGCGCCAGCGGCGCTGGATGAAGCGCACGGCGCTGCTGGCGGCCTCGCCGGCGTCGTTCCAGCCGGAGAAGCCCGCGATCAGGATGGGCTGGCGCAGGTGCGGTTGCTGAGTGATGCGGAGCGCTTCGAAGTCCGGCATCGGCCTCCCTCATCCCCTTGCGGCGCCCCACCGGGGACGCGTGCGGACAGGATAGCCCCTCGCGGGAGGAAGCCTCTCCACCGCCGGCGCCGCCTCGGACGCCGTCTGGCGAGTGTGGACGTTAGAGGCTGATCGAGGTGAGGTCGATGTTGGGCGCGGCCCTCATGGAGCGTGAGACCGCGTTGTCCACGATCTGCGCGCCGCGCTCGTGCGACAGGTCCAGCGTACCGATCAGCAGGACGCCACGATGCATCACCCACAACTGCCCCAGGACGTAGTCCCGCCGGCAGTCCTGCAGCGAGTAGCCGCGCACACCCGCCTCCACGAGCGCCTCGTGGTAGGCGTCCACCAGCCCCGCCTCGTGCGCCTCGGCGTCCTCGGTGGCCATGTTGGGGCGGAGGAAGTAGGCCACGTCGATCATTGGGTTGCCGGTCATGACGCCCTGCCAGTCGATGATCGTCATCGGCTCCGGGCCGTCGTCGTGGAACATGATGTTGTCCGCGCGGAAGTCGCCGTGCAGCAACGTTCGAGGCGAGCGCGACACGCGGTGGATCAGGTCCGGCCCGTGGACGTCGTTCCAGGCGGAGATGGCGCGCATCTCCGGCGTTAGTGCGTCATGGAAGCGCTGCTCGAAGACCGGCCAGGCCCGACGGTAGATCGCGTGCTGCACCGCCACCGCGTCGTCCGCCGGCAGGAGCCACGTGCGGTCGAGGAGCGGGCTCTCCCAGAAGGCGGCGTGCAGCCGCGCCAGCGTCCGCAGCGCCAGTTCCGCCTCGGCCGGCGTGCAACCCTTCACCTGGTCGCCCACGCGCGCGGCGCCCAGGTCCTCCAGCAGCAGGCCGAAGCGGCGCTCGCTCTTGCCGGCCTGCGACATCAGGGAGTTCAGCAGCCGGATGGTGACCGCGTCCGGGAGGAAGGCCAGCACGCGCTGCACCACCGTCTCGGCGCGCTTGCGAGTCTCGAACTCGCCGAAGAAGCACTGGGGCACCTTCACCGTGAAATGCGGGCCCAGTTCCCGGTAGGCCAGGATCTCCTTCTCGTAGGAGCCAAAGGTCATGCCCAGCGCTCGGTTCTCCGGGATGGGGGACGGGAACTTCGCAATCACGCTGGCCGGGCCGGCCCCGTCCACGTAGGTCAGGTGGACGCGCCCCAACTCACCGAGGAACCCCTCACCCTCGCCCAGTTGCTTCACCTCAATCGCCGCCACGCTGCACGCATCGCCCAGCGCCCCGCAGTTCCGGAGGGCGCCCGTGAACCACTCCGGCGTCAGGTCCGTCAACCGCGAGGGGATCCGGGACATGGGTGGGGTGGTGGCGGTAGTCGTCGTCATGGCGGTAGCCCTCCTCGCGCGGCGGTGCGTGCGTATCACGACTGCAATGTTATGACTCACGTAAAGAGGGGGCACGCCGCGGCCTCGCGCAGGTTCGAGCGGACTCGGCTGGCGCGCGCTTGCAATGATGTCGCTGTGGTGTCATATTGACACCATCGTTACCCCCGCGCCCAGAGAGCCCAGAGATCCGCGCGCGGAAAGGCCGAGGGAGGCCGGCATGAAGATCGACACCGACGCCATCTTCGAGGCGTTCCAGCGCACCCTGGCCCTCGTGGACGACGCGGAGCGACAGCGGCTGGAGCGCATCCTGCACGCCAGCCAGGACTCCGTCCAGCGCGCCGTGGTGGACCTGGTGCGCGCCATTGCCGAGGAGGTGAACGCCGCCGCGAGCCACCTGCACGCGGAGGTCGCGTACGGCCCCGACGGCCCGGAGTTCACCGTGGACGCCGCACCGGCCGCGGAGGAGGGCGCCTCCATTGAGTTCGAGTTCGATACCGGGGAGATCGAGCGGCTGACGCTGCGGCTGCCCTCCGAGTTGAAGGAACTGGCGGCGCTGGCGGCGGAGCAGCACGGCGTCTCCCTCAACACCTGGCTTACGCGCCTCGTCAGTCGCGAGGCGGCCCGACGCGCAGCGCCGGAGCGCGGCCGCGAGCGGGAACGCCGAGGGGGACCCGGCAGTCGTGGAGGGCGGGGACCGGGCCAGAGCCTGAAGGGTTGGATCGGCGGATAGCGGCCGCCCTCCGGAGGCGCCGCGCACGCAGAGGGACCACACGCCAGGGACAGCCGTGGAGGCACGCGAGTGCAGTATTACCGGAACATTGAACGCACCTTCCCTGCCCAGGACAGCAAGCGCCTGCGGATCGCCAACCGCAGCGGCGAACTCACCGTGATCGGGGAGGACCGGCAGGACATCTCCTTGTCGTTGCAGGTGGCCGTGGACGCGGACAACGAACGCGAGGGCGAGCGCCTGCTGGACTCCATCCACGTCCCCATGGCCGCCGCCGGCGGCGGCGTGGAGGTGGGCCCGCCAGAGTTCGAGGAGCGCCGGGGCACCGTGGTGGTGCTGGGCCTGCGCATCGGCTCGCTCAGCCTCGGCGGGTCGGGGACGCGCCTGAACATGGTGGCGCGCGTGCCTCGCGCCTGCGCGGTGACGGCGGAACAGCGCTCCGGCCCGCTACGCGTGTCCGGCCTGCAGGCCGGCCTCCGCGCCGAGTCCCGCAACGGCCACAGCGAGGTCACGGAGGTGGCGGGCGACGTCGCGCTGGAGACGCGTAGCGGCACCACGGAGGTGCGCAAGGTGCGCGGCGACCTGGCCGTGGAGGCGCGCTCCGGCCGCCTGGAGGTGGAGTCCGTCACCGGCCACACCCGCCTCCGCAGCCGCAACGGCAACGTGCTCATCCGCGACATCGGCGGCGAACTGGAGGTGGAGAGCCGCTCCGGCCGCGTCCAGATCGATGACGTGCGCGGCCCCGTGCAGGTGCGCGCCCACTCCGGCGCCGTGGAGTTCCGAGGCCGCATCCAGCACCCCGTGGACATCGAGGTGCACAGCGGCCTGGTGAAACTGGCCGTCACGCGCGACTCGCGGTTCTTTATGGACGCGGAGACGCACGTGGGATCCATCCGCTCCGAACTGCCCGTGGACTACCTGGAGCGTCCTCCAGAGGACGCCCCGGTGGTGCGTGTCCGCACGCACGCCGGCGCCGTGCGCATCGTGACCGCATAATCGTGACCGCACAATTATGACTGCGGGCTGAACGCCCCGGCGCGGGAAGGGGCGCGAGGGGTGCTACTCGCTGACTTCGGCCTCGCCAGCGTCCGTGAACGTGATGTGCATGGTCTTCACGACCTCGCCATCGGCGTCGACCAGTTCGACGGTGCACCCGTCCACGATGCTGCACTGCACGACCTCAGGCTCGGCGACGAGGGCTTCGGTGCCCGCATCGGCTTCTCGCTCGGCGATGAGGTTCTTCACCCAGTCCGGCATGCCACCCGCACCGTCCGTGCCATCCGCCAGCGTTGGTCGCGCGAGGTCGGCATTGGGCGCGTCACGGAACGGCCCCTCCGCGTTTGCCGTGCTGAGCACGCCACCGGCGAGGATGCCGACCACGAGCGCGAGAGCGAAACCGGCGGTGATGCCGGCAGTCTTGATGCGAGTCATAACCCGACCTCCAAGCAGCAACGCGACCGCGAGCATATCAGCCGTGTTGGCGACGGACGAAGGGCGACGGCGAATATGACCATCCAGGAATTCGAGCGCCAGCAGCCTGTTCAGGACAGACGCCTGGACTCGCATGGCGAGGACATCGAGAGCATCAAGATCTGGCGAGCGAAGGTGCAGGGCTCCCTCCTCGCACTCAGCCACCCCGGGTAGTCGGGGGTGCACCGGACGATACGGCCTGTAATAGACTCCCCTCGTTCCAACCGGGACCTGGCGTCGCCCCCCGGCGCGCAACCCGGAGGAGGGGGTACGAGATGTCACTGAACCTGGGCGCCATCCTGCAGGCCTCGGCCGCACGGCACGCGGACCGGCCCGTGCTGATGCTGGGCGACTACTGCATGACCTATCGCGAGTTGGACCGAGCCGCCCGTGGCTTTGCGGCGGCCCTCCGCCAGAAGGGCATCCAGCCCGGCGACCACGTGGCGGTCATGCTCCCCAACGTCCCGCAATTCCCGGTGGCCTACTTCGGCGCCCTGTACGCGGGCGCGGCGGTGGTGCCGCTGAACGTGCTCTTCACCGCTGACGAGGTGGAGTACCACCTGAAGGACTCGCAGGCGCGCCTGCTGGTGGGCCACCCGATGTTCGAGGCCCCCGCCCGCTCTGGCGCGGAACGCGCCGGCGTCCCCCTGATCTGGGCGGACGGCGAGGGCGAGACCGTGGACACCCTGGCCGCCGGCGATCCGGTGGAGGGCCCGGCGCAGACCGCCGCGGACGACACGGCGGTGATTCTCTACACCTCCGGCACCACCGGCCGCCCCAAGGGCGCGGAACTGACGCACTCCAACCTGCTCATGAACTGCAAGGTCGTGGTGCCGGACATGCTGCCGCTGAGCCCGGACGACGTGGCGCTCGCCACGCTGCCGCTCTTCCACTCCTTCGGCCAGTCCTGCGTGATGAACGCCGCCATTGCCGCCGGCGCCTCGTTCGTCCTGCTGCCGCGCTTCACCCCACAGGATGCGCTGGCGCTGGTGCAGCAGCACCGCGTCACCTTCTTCGCCGGCGTGCCCACCATGTACTTCGCCATCCTCGGCTTCCCGGAGGCGGACCAGTACGACGCTTCCAGCCTCCGCCTCTGCGTCACGGGCGGTGCGCCCATGCCGGTGGAGGTGCTGAAGGCGTTCAACAGCAAGTACGGGGTGGAGATCCTGGAGGGATACGGCCTCTCGGAGACCTCGCCCGTGGCGTCCTTCAACCGCCTGGACATGCCCCGCAACCCCGGCTCCATCGGCTACCCGGTGTGGGGCGTGGAGATGGCGATCATGGACGAGCAGGGCGCCCTGCTGGGCGACGGCGAGCGCGGCGAGATCGTCATCCGCGGCCACAACGTCATGAAGGGCTACCTCGGACGCCCCGAGGCGACGGCCGAGGCGATCGACGCGCAGGGGTGGTTCCACTCCGGCGACGTGGGCGTGCGCAGCGCCGCCGACGGCTCATTCGCGATCGTGGATCGGCTGAAGGACATGATCCTGCGCGGCGGCTTCAACGTGTATCCGCGGGAGGTGGAGGAGGTCCTCTACCAGCACCCCGCCGTGGCCGAGGCCGCGGTGCTCGGCATCCCGGACCAGGAGCACGGCGAGGAGGTGAAGGCCGTGCTGGCGCTGAAGCCCGGCGAGTCCCTCACCGCGGAGGAGGTCATCGCCTACTGCAAGGAACACGTAGCGGCCTACAAATACCCGCGCGTGGTGGAGTTCATGGACATCCTGCCCAAGGGCCCCACCGGGAAGATCTTGAAGCGGGAGATGCGCTAGTGCCTCACGCCACCGTCAACGGCGCCCGCCTCTGGTACGAGGACGCGGACGCCACCTCCGGCCGCGAGCCGATCCTCTTCCATCACGGCTGGACCGGCAGCCGCGTGAACTGGGCGCCGGTGGCGGAGCGGCTGCGTGACCGCTACCGCGTGATCCTCATGGAGTGTCGAGGCGCTGGCGAGAGCGAGCACACGGAGGACGGCTACACGCTGGAGCAGTACGCCGCAGACGTGGCGGGCATGGCCGACCACCTGGGCCTGGAGCGCTTCACCTACGCGGGCCACTCCATGGGCGGCGGCATCGGCTACCGGCTCGCCCTCGACCATGCGAGGCGGCTCGAGCGGCTCGTGCTCATGGCCCCCATCCCCGCCGACGGCATCAGCGGCCCCATGGCCCAGGTCACCCGGCCGACCGAGGCCGACCACGATGCCGAGGTCGAACGCGGGCGCCGCATGCGCTTTCGGCCGGACATGGAGCCGGATGCCTGGCTGGAGGACCGCTTCCGCCACCGCCGCTCAGTCTCGGACGGCCATTTCGTGCAGTCCTGGGCGGCGATGCGCGCGCTGAGCGTGGGCGACCGCCTGCCGGACGTGCAGACGCCCACCCTGATGATCGCCGGGCGGGCGGACGGGCTGTTGGGCGCGAACCTGAAGGACTTCCAGCGGCTGCCCAACGCCACGCTCCAGGTCTTCAGCCACGCCGGACACGAGGTCGCCATCCACGAGCCGGACGGCGTGGCAAGGTGCATCGACCAGTTCATGCAGATGGGGGTGGTGAGCGCTCGGACGCTGGCGGAGCGCCTGCAGGACTGAGCCGGCGCCAGGCTCTGAGGGTGAGCCCGGGCGCCCCTCGGGTCTTACGCCTTCGCCGGCTCCGCCTCGGCGCGGGGCGAGGCGGCAGTACGAGCCTTCGCGCTCGGCTGACGGTAGACCTTGCGGATGGCGTCGAAGACCGCGTCGATCTCCGCGACCAGCCCGGTGTCGTCGTCCGTGTGCTCCAGCCAGCGCTGCGTGCCCAGGTCCAGCGCGTCAGCGCCGAGCGCGGCCACCAGGCTGGCGGTGGTGTCCACCGCTGGCAGTCCCAGCCGCGCGGCAAGGATCCCCGCCACGCGCGTTTCCATCCTCGCGTTGATGCCCAGTTGGCGACAGCGCAGCGAGGGCGTCCCCACGATCAGTCGTGTCAGGGCGCGCGCCAGGGGCGTGTCCTGCACCTCGTCCACAAGGACCTCGCGCATGGCGTTCTGCAGCGCCCTCAGCCCCGGCTCGCCGGCCGGACGAGACTCCAGCGCGCACGTGATGCGGTCCGCGAGGAGCGCGATGTACTCCAGGATGGCGTCGTCCTTGGTGGCGAAGTAGCGGAAGTACGTGCGCCGGGAGACCCCCGCCTCCGCCGCGATCTCGTCGATGGTGGTCTCCTCGAAGCCCTGCTCCAGGAAGAGCCGCACGGCCGTGTCCGCAATGGTCTCGCGCACCCTCGCGGTGCCGCGAGGCGGTTCAATCGGCGTCACGCCAGCAGCGGCCTGAGTCATCGACATGCGGGGATAGTACGCACACCGGCAGCGTTTGGATCGCGCGACCGTCACTTTGTCAGACCCCGCCGTTGAGCCAACGCTCACTCTGCGCGCGCACGGCGACGATGTCGAAGCGGCGCATCCCAGCCGCACGCCCAGCCCCACCGTACATTCCGGAGGAGCCCCGGACGCCCGAGCCCCGAGGAGCGCGGGGACGCTGCCTCGGGGCCCGGGGTCGCGCTTGATCTGAGGTTCGGCGCTAGGCGGCGGCTTCGAGGGCCGCCGCGACCTCCACGTCCACGTGCAACTTGATCTTGCGGCTGACCAGGACGCCACCGGCCTCCAGCGCCACGTTCCACGTGAGGCCAAAGTCCTCGCGGTCGAACTCGCCGGTGAGCGAGAAGCCGGCGCGCCGGTCGCCCCACGGGCTGGCGATGGGGCCCGTGAACTCACCCTTCAGGACTACCGGGCGGGTCACGTCGCGGATGGTGAGGTCGCCCGCCAGTTCCAGTTCATCCTCGCCGATGCGACGCACGGAGGTGCTCTGGAAGACCAACTCCGGGAACTCCTCCACGTTCAGGAAGTCCGGGCTCTTCAGGTGGGTGTCGCGCTCCTCGTTGCCCGTGGTCAGGCTGGCGGTGGCCACCCGGGCGGCCACCGTGGACGCCTGCGGCTGCTCCTCGTCGATCTTGATGTCCGCCTGGACGTCCGTGAAACGGCCCTTCACGGTGGCGACCATCATGTGCTTGGCGGAGAAGCCCACCTCCGCGTGCGTGTGGTCCAGGGTCCAGGTGGTCATACGATGCTCCTTCACAGGTAGTTCTGTTTGCGCGTGTTGGTTCCCATCAGGAACTGATATCATCATGAGTGACCGACAGCCCGGTGTGAAGACGGCACTTTGAGGTGCCCCAGTCACCCCCGGGTAACCATCGACCGATCGGCAGGCGACCCCCATCGACGGGCGCACCGCCAGAGACGAGGCAACCATGACGACCAGCCAGGTGCGCCGCCCGCTGACCCCGCCCACCGCGTGCGAAGTGCGCGAGGTGCTGGACCGTGTGGGCGACAAGTGGTCCGTCCACGTCATTCACATGCTGGGCACCGGCACCCATCGCTTCAGCGAACTGCGGCGCGGCATCGACGGCATCAGCCAGCGCATGCTGACCGTCACGCTTCGAGGCCTGGAGCGTGACGGCCTCGTCACCCGCACGGTCCACCCCGTGGTGCCGCCTCGCGTGGACTACGCGCTCACCCCGCTGGGCGAGACGCTGCTGGACACCGTCTGTGCGCTCATCGGCTGGGCCGAGGCCCACCGCTCGGACATAGACGCCGCCCGTGAACGCTACGACGCCCGCGAGGAGTAGGTCGGGCGTGGGCGGCCGGGGGTGCCGGTGGCCCATCGGACAGCGGCTCGCCTCGGCACGCGCGGGAGGTGAGAACCCGAGGGCGGTCGCTGCGCCCCGCAAGCGCCCCCGCCCTTCCCGCTACGGCCTCTTGTGAATGACCAGGGGCATCACGGTGCCGGCGCCCGCATCGTGGAGGAGGGCAGCAGCGACGGTGAGGGCCCAGCCGGTGCGCATGTTGACCGCGCACAACAGCACTGGCCCCGCAGGGAGCCCGGCCCGCTGGTCGAGGTGAATCGCCGCCTCCAGGTGTGAGACGGTGGGTGCGCTCGACGAATCCGTGGGTGCAGGGCCGCCCTGCCACGAGAAGCAGTCGACAACAGGAAGTCTCCCGACACGCCCGATGTGCTCCGCCAACTGTCGGTTCGCGTCCATCGCGTCGCCGTAGGCGGGAGCCGGGACCACGGCGACCGGGCGAGACGGCCACGTCTTGCGCCAGCGGGAGAGCGTCGCGACGGCCCCCTCGAGCAAGCCGTCGGGGACTTCCCGGTAACGACTGCGCTGGAGTACCGCGATCTCGTCGACCCAGCCGGGATCGTCGGCAAACGCGACAGCCCGTCCCTCGCCCACCCCGTCGATAGTGCCCTTGCGCGAGACACCCGAGGGCCACCGCTTGCGCGTTTCGATCGGATCGTCGGTGCCTCTCATGAAGGTTCTGGCCCTGACGATGAGCGCGTCACCAGGTCGGGCGCCGGGAGACGGGAGTTCCCCCGTGCACACTGAGCATCGGCCACAGGGAGCGGGGTTCGGATCGTCGAGTGCGGTCTGTAGGTAGGCCATCAGGCAGCCCTCGCCGCGAGCGTAGCGTCGCATCAGGTCCGCCTCGGCCATGCGGGTCGCCTTCAACGCGCTCCACTTCTCGTGGTCATTCACATATGGCACGCCGCTCGCCCGCCACTTCGCCCCGTCTTTCGAGACAACGTCGTCGACTGCGAGGATCTTGAGGAGGGCCTCCAGGCGCCCTCGGCGAATCCCGGTCATCCGGTCAAGGTCAGGCACGGAGGAGGGACCGGAATCGAGTGCATCGAGCACCTTCGTGACGGCCGCTGGTTCGGGAATTGACGCCGTTGCGAAATACTCCCAGATGGCCTCGTCGCCGGCGCCCGGGAGCAGCACCGCTTCGGCGTGTGTGAGCGCGCGCCCTGCCCGTCCAACTTGCTGGTAGTAGGCAACCGGCGTGCTGGGTGACCCGACGTGCAGACAGAAGCCGAGGTCGGGCTTGTCATACCCCATGCCCAGCGCGGAGGTGGCGACCACCGCCTTCACCTCGTTCCGTCGCAGCCGCTCCTCAATGTGCACGCGCTCCACAGAGTCGAGTTGGCCGTTGTAGGCAGCCACGTCGAAACCAGCGTCCTGTAGAAAGGCCGCGAGACGGACAGTCTCAGAGACCGTGAGCACATAGATGATGCCTGACACCGGCAACGCATCGAGCGCCTCCGCAACCCACGCGTAGCGCTCGACCGCCGAGAGCCCGGGCACCACCGAGAGTCGCAGTGACGTCCGGGCCAACGTACCGCGGAACGTGACCGCCTCGGCCCCGAGTTGCCGTTGGACATCGCTCGTAACCCGCTGGTTCGCCGTCGCGGTGGTGGCGAGCACCGAAGCGCCTGGCGTGCTCAAGAGCGCCCGCGCAAGACGCTGATAGTCCGGACGAAAGTCGAAACCCCAGTCGCTGATGCAATGCGCCTCGTCGATGACGATCAGCCCGACACGGGCGAGCAACGCGGGGAGGCGGTCAGCAAAGCGAGGGTTTCCCAGTCGCTCCGGAGACACGAGGAGCACGTCCAGTTGGTCGGCCGAGAGCGCGCCGTACACCGCATCCCAGTCCTCGATATTGGTGCTGTTCACCGTCGCTGCGCGAAGCCCGGCTGCTTCAGCAGCGCTGACCTGGTCTCGCATCAGCGCCAGGAGCGGTGAGATCACCAATGTCGGGCCGCCGCCCGCGCTCCGCATTGCGGAGGTAGCCGCCCAGTAGACCGCTGACTTACCCCACCCCGTCGCCTGCACCACGAGTACCCGCGCAGCCGGTGCCAGCAGCGCCGCAACGGCCTGGACCTGGTCACCACGGGGTGTGGCCTCCGGACCGGCAAGTTGCCGAAGCACCTGGGAGAGATGGAGTCTTGCTTGCTCGAGGAGCGGGTCGTTCACGGCGGTCATGATCCTCCGTTCGGGGCTCAGCCTCGCACAATCTCCCGCTATCGCGGAGCACCCACCGGCACGTGGAGCGTTGGGAGTCTTCGCCCGGCCTGAAGATCCGATCCGAGCGGCGTAGCGTCCTGCGCCATGACGTCGATCCCCGTGGCGCGTCGAGGCCCGCCACGCCGAACGCGAGTGCCGTGAGGCCGCGGCCAGCGAGATCGAAGCCGGCCAGGAGGCTGGCCAGCGCCACTCGAAGTGTGAAGAGGAAGCCAGGTGATCGAGCGTGTCCGCAGAGGAGGCTCCGGATGCACACGGAGGGCTCGGGGCACCCTGGGAAAAGGTGGCTCCTCGACGTGGATTCGAACCACGAACCTACCGGTTAACAGCCGGTTGCTCTACCGTTGAGCTATCGAGGAACGGTGGGGTTCCAGTTTGCCGCAGGCGAGGCCAGCAGGCAAGGTGTGCGACCCCCGCGTGAACCTCGAATCCTCCGATCTCGGTAACCCGAGGGCTATCGAGGTTGCGCGCTGGCGAGGTTGCGCTGGCTGGCGGACCAGGGATCGAACCTGGGCTAAGGGATTCAAAGTCCCGTGTGCTACCGCTACACCATCCGCCAGCGTCCTCCCAGCGTCGCAAATCCCGCAATTGACCGCCACTCGGCGCCCACGCTGCGCCAACCTCCGAACTCGTGGCGCTCCATGGCGGTCGTGCGTCTCTTCGCGACCCGGGGGCAGGGTAGCAGTCGAACCGGGGCTATCTCGACAGGTGTCGGCGCCGGAGGGTACCCGGGGGTTCCCCCATCCTGCCGCCGTGCGCGCGGCCGATGATCGTCGCGTGAGGAGCGCGCATTTGACCACGCAGCATGATCGGACGCCCGAGCAGCAGGAGGCGATGGATGACCTGATCCGCGAGGTCAAGGAACTGCGACCGCTGCCGGCCATCGCCCTGCGCCTGATCGCCATGGCGGAGGACCGGCGCTTTTCCGCGCAGGACCTGGCCGCCACCATCCGTACCGACCAGGCGCTCACCCTGCGCATCCTGCGCCTGGCGAACTCCCCCGCGTTCGGCCTCCCTCGACGCATCACGAGCCTGCGCGAGGCGATCGTGCTGCTCGGCTTTCGCGAGGTGCGCTCGCTGGCGCTGGGAGCGTGCGTGGTGGACGCGAGCGTCCGCGACCGCATCGCCGGCGCCATGCTGGACTACGAGGTCTTCTGGGTGAACTCGCTGGTGGTGGCGTACTTCTCGCAGGTGCTCGCGGACGCGGAGGGACTGGACCGCGACGAGGGCTTCACCGCCGGCGTCGTCCACAACGTGGGACGCCTGGCACTGGCGCAACACCGGCCGGACTGGCTGCGCGACGCGGTGATGCTGGCGCGGGCGGAGGGCTTCGCCGTCCATGACGCTCAGGTGCACCAACTGGGCTTTACGGATGCGGAACTGGGCGCCGCCGTGGCCCGCACCTGGAGTTTCCCGCCCACGCTGGTGGAGGCCGTGGAGCGCCATGCGTGGCCGCTCTCCCAACTGGGCAAGGCGAGGGACCTCGACGGCATCGTGGCGCGGGCGCGCCGTTTCGCGCGGGCGCACCGGGTCACGGACGGCGTGGACGTGGTGGGCCACACACTGTCGCCGGACCGGGACTGGATGCTGCCTGCTACTGCGGAGGCGCTCCGCCGTCTGGGCGGCGTCCCGGGCGTGCTCCAGCGCGCCCGCGCGTTCCTCGTGGAGGCGGACGCTGCCTGAGCATGGGGAGGGCATGAGGCGTGGAGGGAAGATGGTGCCGGGGGCGGGACTCGAACCCGCATGGACTCACGCCCGGCGCATTTTGAGTGCGCTGCGTCTGCCGATTTCGCCACCCCGGCGTGGAGCCTCCATCGTAGCAGGACGCGGCCCCAGACACGCGGCCTTCTTGGCCCGTTATAGACTGCGAGGCCGACCGACAGGAGGCCGCCATGCCCGACCCGAACCCCATCGTCTTCTGGCAGATCGCCACCACGCCGGAGGGGCGCGCGTTCTACCAGGAGTTGTTCGACTGGCAGGTGACGGACGACGGCCGCATCGATCCCCGCGGCCCGGGCGACTTCGACCCGAAGGGCTCGTTCCTACCGGTGAAGGAGGGCCAGCAGCCGTTCTTCAGCCCGTGGTTCCGCGTGCTGGACCTGCGGGCCACCTTCGAGAAGGCGCAGGCCCTGGGCGCCACCGTGGTCATCCCCGTCCGCCGCCAGTTCGAGGGCGGTCCGCACATCGCGTTGGTGCGCGCGCCGGATGGGCAGTCCATCGGCCTCGTGCAGGCGTAGAAGCGCGCGACCGCCTCGATGCCCCGCCTCCCGCTCTTCCTGCGTCGCAGCCCGCCGCCCGAGGCGATCCGCTGGGTGGAGCGCTCGCTGGGACGCGGCTACCGCGTGACCTCGGTGCGTCGCCTGCGCGGGGGCACCTCGGCGGCGGTGCACCTGCTCCAGGTGCGGGATGCCCGCGGCGAGACGCAGGCAGTTGTGCTGCGACGCTTCGTGCGCAGCGACTGGTTCGAGGAGGAACCGGACGCAGCCGAGCGTGAGGCGCGTGTCCTGCGGGCGATCGAGGGCCTCGATGTGCCAGCGCCACGACTCCTGGCTGTGGACCCCACCGGCGCCGAGTGCGACGTGGCCGCCGTCCTGATGACCCGCGTCCCCGGCGGCACCGAACTCGTGCCCGCGGACCTCGATGCGTACCTGCGAGCGCTGGCGGAGCCACTCCCCGCGCTGCACGCACTCGGCCCGATCGAGGGCGTCCCGTCCTACTACCCGTACTTCATGGGCGCAGACTCTGTGAGTGGAGACCAGCCGCCGCCGGAGCCGCCCTCGTGGTCCCGAAAGCCTGACCTCTGGCGGGCCGCCGCCCGCATCGTCACCCAGCCCTGGCCCCAGGTGCGCCCCACATTCATCCACCGCGACTACCACCCCGGCAACATCCTCTGGTCGCGCGGACGGCTCAGCGGCGTCACGGACTGGGTGAGCGCCTCGAACGGCCCCGCGGGCATGGACGCCGCGCACTGCCGCATCAACCTCGCGGGCCTCTTCGGCGTCCCCGCCGCCGAGGTGTTCCGGCAGGCCTATGAGGCCATCGCCGGCGTGGAACACCACCCCTTCTGGGACCTCCTGGACGCCCTCGACACGACGGGGGGCGAGCCCGGATGGCACGACGCCGGCCGCCACGACCTCACGGCAGCCCTCCTCCACCAGCGCGACGAGGAGTACGTGGAGATGCTGGTGCGGCGGCTGTGTTAGGAGGTGAGGGCACACCTTCCCGCTCGGATTGGTGACGCCGGTCATCACTAACGTGCCAGGGTTTGACAAGGCGGCACCAACCCAGCGACCCACCAACCCAGCGGGTGGAACGGTCGTAGTGAGGTGTTTCATGAAGGAGCATCCAGTGCTCACTTCCGCCGAGCGTCGTGTCCTGGTCGCAATGAGGGACGGTGATCCCGTTGGGCGGGTAGCGGCGCGGTTCGGCGTCACGGGATTGGCAAACCTGTGTTGCTGATAACTCCGGAGCCTACGACATCTCCGGTTCCATTACGGAGTACAACTGCCAGGACAGTTGAGGGCTGCCGAGGCTGAGGGAGCGCCTCGATTCGACTTGATTACGCCGGAGTCCGTCGAGGACTGGCCGGGGCTGTGGGATGGTGCTATCGAGCAGCCACCCCGCAAGGAGCGCTAACGACCGCGCCTTCGCCTTGCCCGACAACGGAAACGGCCCGCCTTCCGGCGGGCCGTTTTGCGTGCGATGGAGCGGAAGACGAGGGTCGAACTCGCGACCTCCTCCTTGGCAAGGAGGCGCTCTGCCACTGAGCTACTTCCGCACGACCTCGATCATAGCGGCTCGTACACCGTGGGCAAGCGCGGGAAGTTGCGAGGACGCGCGATGGAGGCTCAGGCGTCCGCCTTCGGCTGCTCCTCTGCGGCCTTCCGGGCCGCCTCGCGGGCCAGACGCATCTGCTCGCGCTCTTCCTTCGTGTCTTCCCACCACTGGTGCCAGCGGGACCTCGGCAGGGTGCCGGCGCGGTGCTGCTCCAGCGTCTCCTCCACCACGCGGTCAATGGACTGCTGGAGGGCCTCCAGCGTGGTGTTGTTCATGAACAGGCGGTCGCTGGCCGGCTCGCGGTCCTGCCACTTGCGGGCGGCGTCCAGGCGCTGGCGCGCCTCCGCCTCCGTGAAGTTGTTGCGCGCGATGAGCCGAGGCAGCGCCACGTCGTAGTCGGCGGCCACCAGCCAGGTGGCGTCGCACCAGCCCGAGTAGCCCGCCTCGATGAGGTTCACCGCCTCCAGGATCGCGAACTGGTCCTCCGGCAGCGTCTCGCGCCACTCGTCGATGAGGCGCTTCATTTCGCCGCCGATGTCACCGATGGCGGTGGTGAGGGCGCCCATGCGCTCCGCGTTACCGAAGACCTTGCTCCCCAGCACCTTGCGGTCGATGTACCCGTCTTCGCCCACCACCTCGTCGCCAAACTCCGCGACGATGCGGTCGAAGCCGGGCTTGCCCGGGTCGTACATGCGGTGGACCACCTTGTCCGCGTCCGCATGGACGGCGTTGTAACGTTCCACCATGTACTGGCAGAGGTAGGACTTGCCCGTGGCAATCGAGCCACTGACTCCCAGGACGATCGGCATTGCGACTCCCCTCGCTCGTCCGGTTCACCTCGACATTCCGAGGCGGGCGCAGACTAACGGAGCGCACGCCCGCAGGCCAATCCCCCGCAGGTGCTGCCGCATCGCCGGTCGCGCCTACCAGGTGTGCTCCGCCTCGTGCGGGGGGTACTTCGTGCGGAGGACGGCGTCCCAGCGCTCGAGCACGCTGGCGTCGCGGATGTCCTCCAGCAGACCCGCGCGGTGGGCCTCGGACGCGGAGTAGCGGCCGAAGGCGAGGGAGGCGAGGGTGTCCGGCGTGAGGCGCAGGTCCACGCCCTGGCCGTCGATGCGGCGGGCCTCGGCGCCCTCGGGGTCGGTGGTCAGCGCCCAGCGGCCGGCGTTCCACTCGCAGAACGCGTCCACCAGGTCGAAGGTGAGTTCGGAGGCGACGGGGTAGGGGCGCTGCGCCAGGGCGTCGTCCACGTTCACCAGGCGGGCCATGATGCCGTCGCGGATCTTGCGGTTGAGCATCCGGGGCTCGGCGAGCATCAGCACGAGGGGATCGTCCACGGGCGCGTTGTCCCAGCGGATCTGCGCCACGTTGTCGTAGCCGCCCACCACCCGCCAGAGCGCCTGGATGGCCTCCGGCGTGAGGGCCACCAGGTCGGTGATGCGGAGGTACTGGCCGGCGCCGACCGAGTCGCGCTCGTAGCCTGCGCCGTGGTGATAGATGACATAACCCAGAGGATCACCGTCCTCCTCGTAGGCGAGGATCACCTGGCGGTGGTCCTTCGGGGGAGCGCTCGCGGGGCCCGCGTCCCACATCGCACGGCCGCGGTGGACCAGGCCGTTGCGCTCCTCGCGGTAGCGACGGTACACGTCCACCAGCAGGCCGAACTCGGTCTCCATATCCACCTCACGTACGCTGCCTCGCGCCTCCAGGGGGTGGTGGAACTGCACCTGCGCCGGCTCGATGGCGTACGAGGTGCGCTGGGTGATGGAGCCATAGCCGTAGCGCTGGTAGATGCTCATCCACGCCGGGTGCAACGCCGCGATGGCGACGTGCTTGCGTTCGTGGATCATCTCGAAGTGCTTGCGTGTGACGGCGCGCAGGTAGCCCTTGCGGCGGTGCGCCGGGTGCGTGGAGACCCACGTCACACCGTCCACCGGGACGGCGGGGCCGTTGAAGCGCACCTGCAGCGGCCAGAAGCCGTAGGTGGTCACCACCTGCCCGTCCACCAGTGCGCACATGGTCCAGTCCGGGGACAGCCCGGCAAACATCGCGGGGTCGTTCCCCAACTGCCGCGAGGCCTCCCGCGCAACGGTGGGCATCTCCTCCGCGGTGGCGGGGCGGATCTCTACGTTCGGCACGGCGCTTCCTTCCAATGACGTCGGTGATGATACGGCCGGATGCACGCGGGCACGCGCATTGCGAGGGCGAGCGCGGGTGATCGTTTGCCGGAGGCATGCCGCAGCAGGCATACTCGCGCGCAGCTTCACGAATGTGCTCACACGCCCCCCTCACTCCCCAGGAGGACGCCCGTGCGACCGATTGCCGACGTAGCAGGCTCGTTGGGCCTGTCATGGGACGACCTGGAGCCCTACGGCCGCGACAAGGCGAAGGTGCCGCTGGAGCGCTTCCCGCAGACCACGAATCCCGCGCGACTGGTGGTGGTCACCGCGATCACGCCCACCCCGGCGGGCGAGGGCAAGACGACGACGAGCCTGGGACTCACGGACGGCCTCAATGCCATCGGCAGGCGGGCGGTGGCCGCCATCCGGCAGCCCTCGCTGGGGCCGTTGTTCGGGCGCAAGGGCGGCGGGACCGGCGGGGGCAGGGCCACCGCAGAGCCGGCGGTGGACATCAACCTGCACTTTACGGGCGACTTTCACGCCATCGAGTCCGCCCACAACTTCCTGGCGGCCATGACGGACAACGCCGTCCGCGAGGGCATGGTGCGAGGCTTCTCGCCGGAGAACGTCACGTGGCGCCGCGTCACGGACGCGGAGGACCGAGCGCTGCGCCGCATCGTCACCGGCATCGGCGGGCGCGTGGACGGCCCGCTGCGCGAGACGGGCTACGACATCTCCGCCGCCTCCGAGATCATGGCGATCATCGCCCTAGCCCGAGACTACGAGGATCTCCGAGAGCGCCTCGGCGACATCGTGCTCGGCTGGACGCAGGCGGCCGACCCCGTCCGCGCCGCCGAGGTGCGGGCGGTGGGTTCGATGATGGTGCTGCTGAAGGACGCGCTGAAGCCCAACCTGGTGCAGACGCAGGAGGGCAACCCGGTCGTGGTGCACGCCGGGCCGTTCGGCAACATCGCGCACGGGTGCTCCTCCATCGTCGCAGACCGCCTCGCCACGTCGGCGTCCGAGTTCGTGGTGACGGAAGCGGGCTTCGGGGCGGACCTGGGCTTCCAGAAGTTCATGGACATCAAGGTGCGGCAGGGCGGCGTGCACCCCTCGGCGGCGGTCATCGTGGCCACGGTGCGAGGGCTGAAGTGGCACGGCGGCGTGGAGATGAAGGACATGGCCACCCCGAACGTGGCGGCCGTCCACGCTGGCAGCGCCAACCTGCGCCACGCGATCGCCATCACCCGGAAGTACGGCCTGCCCTCGGTCGTCGCGATCAACCGCTTCCCGGACGACCACCCGGACGAGATCGCCGAACTGACGCGCGCCGCGCTGGAGGCGGGGGCGATGGCCTGCATCGAGGCGAAGGGCTTCGCGGACGGCGGTGGGGGGATGACGGACCTGGCGCATGCCGTGGTGCAGGCGGCGGAGTCCGGCGAGGCGAAGGTGGACCTGCTCTACAACGACGAGGAGCGCATCACGAAGAAGGTGGAGACCATCGCCTCCAACCTCTTCATGGCCGGCGACGTCTCCTGGGGCCCCATGACCCGCACCACGGCGAAACGCTTCGAGGACAACGGCTGGGACTTCCCGATCTGCATCGCGAAGACCCATCTCTCGATCTCCGCGAACCCGCGCCTGCGAGGCGCCCCGGAGGGCCACACGTTCCCGGTGACGGAGTTCCGCATCGCCGCCGGTGCGAAGCAGATCATCTGCCTCGCCGGCGACATCATGACGCTCCCCGGACTGCCCGGCGACCCCAACGCCTTTGACATCGACCTCACGTCCCAGGGCGAGGTGGTGGGACTGCTGTAGTCCTTCGACGAGGCGTAGGGCTACGCGTCCAGGAGCCGTCGTTGGATTCGGCGGAACGCATCGAGCGGCGGGTTATCGGTCACGGTTGCTCCTCGGCTACCGCACGAAGAGTCGCAGGGCTATTGAGCGAGTAGGGGGGCGCTCAGTACGGCGTCGGCCGCGTCACGCCAGCGTCGTGCAACTCCGCGAGGTCGCCCTCCGCGAGGCCGAGGAGGCCCGCGAGCACCTCGTCGGTGTGCTCGCCGAGGAGCGGCGCGCGGTCCTGCTCCACCAGGCCGTCCATGCGCAGCGGGTGACGCATCAACTTCACCGTCCCGTTCACCGGGTGCTCCACCTCCTTGATGAAGTCGCGCGCCAGCAGGTGCTCGTCCGTGAACAGGTCCATCGTGTCGAAGACGTAGGAGCAGGGGACGCCAGCGCCCGCAAGCGTCCTCATCACCTCGCGCTTGTCGTGCTGGACCGTGTACTCGCGGATACACTCGCGGAGTTCGGCCAGGTGCTCGCTGCGGGCGCGGGGGGACTCGAAGCGTGGATCGGCGAGCAAGTCCGGGCGGTCCATGGCGGTGCAGAGGGCGTCGAACATCCGGGTGGTGGCGGGGAAGATGAACACCCAGTCGTTGGGGCCGCCGCCCCTCGTCGGGTAGAGGCCGCCCCCCGCCCGTCCGCGCTCGTTGCCGTGGCGTCCGGCGGGGCCCTTGCCCCACTGCGCCAGGTCCAGCGTGCGCATGAACATGGTGACCGCCTCCTGCATGGAGAGTTCGATCACCTGCCCCCGTCCGGTGCGTTGCTGCTGCACGTACGCGCCGAGGATCCCCAGAGCCGCCTGCATCCCCGTCCCGGAGTCGCCCATGGTGGGCCCCACGATCGAGGGCGGGCCCTCGGTGTCGCCGGTAGCGGAGAAGGTGCCGGCGGAGGCCTGCGCCACCCAGTCGTAGACTTTGAAGTCCTTGTACGGGCCTGAGAGGCCGAAACCCTTGATGCGCGTGTAGATCAGACGCGGGTTCAACTCGCAGAGCACGTCCGGCGTCAGGCGCAGCGACTCGATGACGCCGGGGCCGTAGTTTTCCACGAAGACGTCGAAATGGGGCACCAGGTCCAGGAAGATCTCTCGGCCGCGCTCGGTCTTCAGGTTCAGCACCACGGAGCGCTTGTTACCGCTGTAGTTCATGAAGTACTGCGGATCGCCGGGGTGGCCGTCCAGTCCCTTGCCGGTGTAGCGGCCGGGGTCGCCCGTAGGCCCCTCCACCTTCACCACGTCTGCGCCGAGCCAGGCCAGGTACTGCGTGCAGGACGTGCCCGCCTCGTACTGCGTCATGTCCAGGACACGCATGCCGTCCAGTGCTGCCATGGTGGACCTCCTGCCGGCCTCCGGTGGCCGGGATTCTAACCGAGTGACGCCAACACCGAGGCCACCCGCGGTCGGGGACCTCGCCGAGGGGCGTGTGGCTCGCGATCTAGTCGCGCTGCTGTGCCCGGAACGTCGGCTCGTCCTCCAACTCCACGCCCATCTCCCGGGCGGCCGTGCGATAGATGCCCACGGCCATCGTCGACCGCTCGAGGGCTGCGCGACGGGCGTAGATGTCGCCTCGGATGGCCCGGATCGCCTCGTCGTCCGGGGCGGCCATCCAGGCCCAGTCCGCCAGGTGGCAGGCCGTGGACAGTTCGTCCGCGTCCGCGAGCGCCTTCGCGCGCCCCGCCAGCGCTTCCGGCGACCCCGCAATGCGGGCCACCTGCGTCGCCAGGTCGGCCTCCGGCGCCGGCTTCAGGTGCGAGGGGATCCCGTCATACCAGCCGCCGTAGAGCCGCCAGATGTTGCGCACGATGAAGTCCGGCTCGTCGTACACCGGCTGCAGGTACGGCCGGCCCAGGAGGTCCGCCGGCGGTGACACGCGCTGGAGCACCTCGTCCAGTGGCAGGCCCTGGTTCATGGCGGCCAGCGTCTGCTCCTCCAGCGATTCGAGGTAGCGCGCGGTGTCTTCCAGCGCCTGGCGTACCCGCTCCGCGCCCACGATGGGCACGCCGTGGCCGGGCAGGAGCATCCCCGCGCCGGTGGCCGCCATTCCGCGCAGGGCCACGGCCCATTCGCCCGCGTGCCGCTGCACCTTCTGAGGGTTGCCCGCGTTCGGCGCCACCCACACGAAGAGGTCGCCCGTGACGAGTACGTCCCGGTCGGCGGCGTAGATCCACGTCGCGTCGTCGGTCTCGCCTCGGGCGTGGTGCAACTCGAAGCGCTCGCCGCCCAGCGTGAGTTCCAGGTCGTGCCGGTACGTGGTGTCCGGGCGCACGTGGTCCGTGGGCCAGGAGGGCGTGCCCAGGCCGCCTCGGAACTGGCGGATGTTGATGATGCCGTTGTAGCCGGCGGTCTTCGTGTAGCGCTCGAAGCGGTCGATCACCGCCTCGTGGGCCACGACTCGAACCTGCGGCCAGCCCCGCTCGCGCGCCTCCGCCTGGTAGAGGTCAGCGCCCCAGACGTGGTCGTGGTGGCCGTGGGTGTAGACGACGGTGTGCACCGGGCGGTCGAGCACCCCCCGGACCTGCTCGTGCTTCTGGGCGGCGTTGTTTTTCGCGCCCGGGTCGACCAGTAGCAGGCCCTCGTCTGTGTCGAAGACGGTCATGTTGGCGAACGAGGAGGCGAACCAGGTGCGGGGCGCGACCTCCTCCAGCACGTTGAGGGCACGCCAGGGATGCTGGCGACCGTCACCGCGCCATGTCTGCTCCGCCAGGTCCAGGATTGCGCCCACTGCATGCCTCCGTGCGGTCTTCGGGGTGGTGCCGGATGGCGCCGGGTGATGGGGGTGCGAGTCGGCGAGTCTATCGCATGGGCGGGGCGCCGAATGTCAGAAATGCCGGACGTGCGCGCGCCAGGTGCGAAGCGAATCCGGTGGGGCTACGCTCCCCCTCGACCGCGCAACTGGCGCGGGAGCGCACGCATGGAGGGTCCCCGTGTCAGACGTCCTGCAGATCGAAGATCGCGGCCACGTCCGCGTCATCCGCCTCAACCGGCCGGAGAAGAAGAACGCGCTGTCGCTGGAACTGGCGTGGGGCGTGGTGAACGCGGTGCAAGACGCCGCCCACGAGGAGGACGTGTGGGTGGTCGGCATCACGGGGGTGGAGGACGCCTTCTGCTCCGGCCTGGACCTCTCGCCGGATCCTCCCACGCAGTCCTACACGCGCATGAACCCGCAGGACGAGTACCTGGACGAACTGAGTTGGGTCAGCCGCTTCCCCATGGTGCTGCGCCAGGCCTGCGACAAGCCGGTGGTTGCCGGCATCAATGGCGTGGCGGTGGGCGCCGGTCTGGGACTGGCAATGGCGTGCGACATGAAGATCATGGCGAGGGGTGCGCGACTGATCGCAGGCTACCCGCGCATCGGCGGGTCGCCGGACGGCGGCCTGTCGTGGACCCTCCTGCAGTCGATGGGCTACGAGCAGGCGCTGCGCTTCCTGCTGGAGAACCGCACGGTAGAGGCGGACGAGGCGCACCGCCTGGGCATGGTGGGCGAGGTCGTGGACGCTGACCAGTTCGAGGCGCGCTTCCACGAGTACCTGGACTCCCTCACGGACCTCTCCCCCATCACCGCGCGGCTCTCCAAGCGCGTGGTGCGCAACGCGGCCCAGTTGCCGGACATGGAGGGCCACTTCCGCTACGAATTGCTCAGCATTGGTAGGGCCTTCGGCAGTGAGGACGGCAAGGAGGCGCGCCGCGCCTTCCTGGAGCGCCGCGCCCCGGAGTTCAAGGGCAAGTAGCGGCAAGTACCACGCACAGCGGAAAGCGAAGGGGGTCAGCCTCGTGAAGATCGGTGTGACCACACTCGGTTCGGGCGGCATCCTGGGGATGGCGCAAGAGGCGCAGGAGGCGGAGGCCGCCGGCTTCGACCTGTTCGTCGTGCCCAGCATCTACGGGCATGACCCGATCAGCGTCGCCACCGTGGCCGGCCTCCAGACCTCTCGCATCAGGCTCCTGACCGGCGTCGCCCCCATCTACCCGAGGCACCCATCCGCCATGGCCTCCGCAGCGATGAGCGCGGGCGCGGCCTCTGGCGGGCGCTTCACGCTGGGCATCGGCCTGTCGCACCAGGTGGTGGTGGAGGGCGCGCTCGGCATGTCGTTCGACCGCCCGGCCGCGTACATGCGGGAGTACCTGGACGTGGTGCTCCCCCTCCTCCGCGGCGAGACCGTGCGCCACGAGGGCGAGCAGTTCACGTATCGAGGCGCCCTGCGTGTGCGCGACGCGGTGGAGGTGCCGGTGATCATCGCCGCCATGGCGCCGGTCATGCTGCGCATGGCGGGCGAGCGCACGGACGGCACGGCGCTGTGGATGACGGGCGCGAAGGCGATCCGCGAGCACGTTGCCCCTCGCATCAACCGCGCGGCCGAGGCCGTCGGGCGGCCGGCGCCGCAGGTGGTGGCCATGCTGCCGGTGGCGCTGACGGACAATCCGCAGGAAGCGCGCGAGAAGGCAAACGAGCAGTTCGAGAACTACGGCCGCCTGCCCTCCTACCGCGCCATGCTGGACAGGTCCGGCGCCGAGACCCCGGGCGACGCCGCGCTCGTGGGTGACGAGGCGGCCCTGCGCGCCGCGCTCACGGAGTTGAGGGAGTCCGGCGCCACCTCCTTCGCCGCATGGTCGTTCGAGGACGGCTCGGACTCCAGGCAGCGCACGCGGGAGTTCCTCGCCTCGCTGGCGCCGGACTTCTAGCGCGACTCGAACCAGCCCAGCCGGGACACGGCCTCGATTTCCGCGCCCAGGCGGCGTAGGCCGGCCTCGTGCGTCAGGCGGCTCGCCTCGGAGGGATGGGGCTCCGCCGCGCCGATGGCGAACACGGCGGTGGCGAGGATGAGCGAGATGGCGTAGTCCCGCCGCAAGGCCGCAGCCCCGGCGCCCGTGACGCCTCGCGACGCGAGGGCGTCCAGGTAGCCCGCCAGCAGCGACTCCCGCTGCGCGGCGAGCAACCCCTGTTCGAGGTCGAGCGCCAGGAAGTACGCCACGTCGTACACGCCGCGGGCGCGGCAGGCGAACTGCCAATCGAAGGCGACCACCTCCAGGTGCGGCGCGGTGAGATCTGGCGAGTCGTCGAAGAAGACGTTGTCCAGGCGGTAGTCCCCGTGACAGACCGTGACCGGGCCGGTGGCGACCTCCGCCAGGAGGTCCGGGTACGCCTCGACGCCGCGGTCCAGCACCCCCTGCGCGACGGCCGGGAAGCGGTCCCGCACGTGCTCCCACGCCCGGGCGAAGGCGCTCTGCACTGGCCCCGCGCGTTCGAGGCCGACCGTGGTGGAAGGGAGCCACGGATGCGCCTGCGGCTCGGACTCCCACCAGCGCGCGTGCAGCGCGGCCACAGCATCGAGGGCGGCTCGGGCCTCCGCGAGGCTGCATCCCCGGACCTGGTCGCCCTGCCGCAGCGCGCCCAGGTCCTCCAGCAGCAGCACGTAGTCGTCGTTCGCCGCGATCTCGGCGGAGAAGCAGCGAGGGGTGCGCATGGGCGTGTGCGGCGCCAGTTCGCGGTAGAAGCGCACCTCGCGCTCGTACCAGCGCTGGTACTCCGCCACCCCTCGGGACCGCGCCCCCGGCAACTTTGCTATCACGGAGGCCGGCCGCGCGGGATGCACGGCTGTGTGGGGCGCCTCGTAGGTCAGGTGCAGGCGTACCGTCTCGCCGTTGAGGCCAGAGCGGTCCGTGATCGGCTCGCGTCCGAGGTGGGACACGGGCGCGCCGAGGCGCGAGCCGACCCAACCGGCCGTGATCTCCTCCGGCGTGGTGGGCAGCGTGTCCGGCATGTTGCGATCGGTGCTACAGGTGCGCCTGCACGGCGGCGGCGGTGGCCAGGAGCGCCTCATCGTCCCCGAAGCGGCCCACCAGTTGGAGGCCGACCGGCAGGTGTTCCACCTCTCCGGCGGGCAGGCTGATGGCGGGCACGCCGGCGTGGCTCCACGGCACGTTCATCACCGGCCGCCCGGTGCTGCGCAGGCCCTCCGGCGCGGGCCCCGGCGCGGACGGGCTGATGAGCGCGTCCAGGCCCTCGCGGTCCATGAGTGCCGACACGCGTTCACGCAGTTCCATGCGGCCCTCGCGGCCGGCCTCGATCTCCGCGTCCGTGACGCGCACGCCCTGGTCGTAGTAGCCCGCCTCCGTCCCCGTGTAGAGCGCGCCCCAGCGTGCGAAGCGCTCCGCGTGCACGCGCGCGTACTCGCCCATCATGAGGCGCGAGTGGCGGTGATGGACGGCGTCCGCGTCCTCCAGGAACGGCACGCGCCGCACCTCCACCCCCGCCGCCACGAGGCGCCGGACGCTCGCCTCGAACGCCTGGAGGCCGTCCTCGTCCGCCCAGCGCAGGTACGGGCCGTCCGGCACTCCGAGCACCGGCGCGGAGGTGCGCGCGGCCTCGGCGTTCCAGCCGTCCACCACCACGGACGCGCCCAGGGCAATGCCCTCCAGGTCCTGGGTGAAGATGCCCAGCGTGTCTACGGAGGGGGAGTGGTAGAGGACGCCATCCACGGGAATGCGTCCGTAGGAGGGCTTGAAGCCCATCACCCCGCAGAACGCCGCCGGACGGATCACCGATCCGCCGGTCTGGGATCCCACCGCGAGCAGGGTGTAGCCGGCTGCCACGCCCGCAGCCGATCCGCTGCTGGACCCACCGGGCGTGCGGCCCTGGTCGTGCGGGTTCGTCGTCGCCCCGGGGGAGGCGGAGGCGAACTCCGCCGTCACCGTCTTGCCCAGGACCACCGCGCCCGCCTCGTGCAGGCGGGTGACCACGCTCGCCTCGGGCATCTGCAGCGCCTCCGGGGTCAGGGCGGAGCCACCACGCGTGGGCAGGCCGTCCACGGCGATGATGTCCTTGATACCCACCAGCACCCCGAACAGCGCCGGACGCGAGGCGGGATCGGGATGGCGGCGCCGCAGCGCCTCCACCTGAGCACGTACGCGCGCCTCGCGGTCCCGTTCCGGCACCAGCGCGCGGAGCACCGGCTCCATGCGCTCCACGCGGTCCAGCGCGCCGTGGACGTAGCCCTCCAGGTTGAGGGCGCCCGAACGCAGCGACTCCGCGAACGAGGCGAGGGGAGCGTGGGCCAGGGTGGAGTGAGCGCGACGGGGCATAGGCGGCATCATAACCCGGCGTTGACGATCACCCCGTCCCGGAGGCGAGAGAGGCCCGCGGCGCCTCGGAAGGCCTCAGGCGGCGAGGGGCTCCGCGGGGCGGTCGAACTCCTGGTCGAAGCCATCCGCGAGGTAGTCCTCCAGCGCCTCCGGGGGCAGAGCCTGGGCATAGAAGAAGCCCTGCACGAGGTCGCAGCCGACCGCGCGGACGATGTCCAACTGCCGTTGCGTCTCCACGCCCTCCGCCACCACCGCCATGCCGAGCGCGTGCCCGAGCGCGACCACGGCCGCCACGATCGCGATGTCGTTGCTGGACGCCTCCACGCGCTGGACGAAGGAGCGGTCCACCTTCAGCGTGCGGATCGAGAACTGCTGGAGCCGCCCCAGCCACGACTGGCCGATGCCGAAGTCGTCGATGGCAGTGGTGACGCCAAGGTCGATCAGGCTGTCCAGCATCCCGGACACCACGTCCAGGTCCAGCATGCCGGAGGTCTCCGTCAACTCCACCTCCAGCGCCTCCGGCGGCAGTCCAGACGCGTTCAGGGCGGAGCGGACACGAGCGTCCAGGTCTGACACCAGGAACTGGCGCGGCGACAGGTTTACCGCCACCCGCAGGTTGCGATGCCCCGCGTCGTGCCAGCGCTTGCCCTGCGCGCAGGCCTCGTGGAGGACGTAGTCACCCACCTCTACGATCAGCCCGGTCTCCTCCAGCAGCGGCACGAACTCGTCCGGCCCCACCTGCCCGCGCACCGGGTGGTTCCACCGCAGGAGGGCCTCCAGCGCCCTGATCTGGCCCGTCCCGGGGTCCACCTGCGGCTGGTAGGCGAGGTACAACTCGCCGCGCTCCACCGCCAGGCGCAGGTCCGCCTCCAGTTCCAGGCGCCGGCGCGCCGGGTCGTTGGCGTCGTCCGAGCCCATGCGGTAGCGGTTGCCGCCCTCCGCCTTCGCCTCGTGCAGGGCGGCGTCCGCGATGCGCACCAGCGTCTCCGCCGCGTCTGCGTGCACGGGGAACACGCCCACACCTGCGCTGGTGGAGACCTGCAGGAGGTGGCCGTCCAGTTCGAACGGTGCGTTGAACGCCGCGATCACGCGTCGGACGGCCGCGTCCGCCGCCATCGCCCCGACCAGGTCGGGGCAGAGCACCAGGTACTCGTCACCGGAGAAGCGCGCCAGCAGGTGTCGAGGCGGCAACTGGCCCTGGAGTCGCTCGGCCACGGCCTTCAACAGGCGGTCGCCGGAGGCGTGACCCAGGGTGTCGTTGATCAACTTGAAGCGGTCCAGGTCCAGCAGCACCACGCCTACCTGCGTCTGCGCCGCGCGCGCGTCGATGAGCGCACGCTGGAGGTGGCGCTCGAAGAGGTCGCGGTTGGGCAGCCCGGTCAGGCGGTCGTAGTCCGCCATGCGCCGGATCGCCTCGGACGCCCGGCGTGCCTCGGTGAGGTCGCGCACCTCGATGAGGACGCCGGTGGTGTGGCCGCGCTCGCGGAAGGCGGCCAGTGAGACCTCCGCCTCGATCAACGCGCCGTGCTGGCCCAGCAATTGCACCTCGTAATGGCTCGGTGCGGCGTCCGACCACGCGCGAGAGGCCATGAGGGCCATCAGTTGGTCGACGTAGGCCGGATGCACCAGGTCAGCCAGGGTGCGGGCCTGCATCTCCGCAGCGGAGTAGCCCAGCAGCGTGCGGAGGGCGTCGTTCGTGAGCAGGAGTTTGCCGTCGTGGGTGACGAGCATGATGCCGTTCTGGGCCGCGTCCAGCACGCGACGGAAGCGCGCCTCGCTCTCGCGCAGGGCGGTCTCCGCCGTGAGGCGCTCGGCCTGGTCCCGGATCACGCCTCGGAAGCCAGCCAGCCGTCCGCGCTCGCCCCAGAGGGGCTGGAGGATCACGTTGAGCACCTTGCGCGTGCCGTCCGGCAGGTGCCAGAGCGTGGTCCAGGATACGTGCTCCGCGCCGGGCTCGAAGGGCGGCATGCGGTCCCGCGTGAAGTCCGTGATGCTCATCCCGCGCGCGTCCGCCGGCTCTGTGAGCAGCACCTGTCGCGTGGCGCGGCTGACCGAGGTGAACACGCCCTCCGGGGTGGCCTCGAACAGCACGTCCGGCAGGTGGGTGGTGATATGGCGGAGCAGTTCCCGCTGGCGCCGGCCCGCTGCCCGTCCTCGCACCGCAGCCTCGAGGGCGACGAACGCGCCGGCCAGGCCCAGGCAGGCGGAGGCCTCCACGGCCCACCAGTGGGCCGGGCTCAGCGCAAAGGCGAGCAGCGCCGCGCCCAGCGCTCCCAGGAGCGTGGCGATCCAGGCGGCGGCCGGAAGCCAGGGCGTTGACCAGCGGATGCGGCACCTCCCCCCGAGACGCCACCCTCCACCCGCGCGGGCGCAGGAGGGTGTGACGAGATCATCGGCCGCGCCCCCGCATCTCCACAGCGCAGCCGCAGGCGCCTCGACTCGAGGTCGCACCGCCTCCCCCGGCCAGGCCGACCCCGAGCACGCCTAACCGCGGCCCCACCTATCATCGGTCGATGCCGGACGCGGACCGCCCTCCCACGCTTGCCGAGGCCCAGGCCTCGCCGTCCTCGGACGTCCGCCCACCCTTCCGCCTGCGCTCGCTGGGCCTCTCCGTGTACGTCCCCACGTTCCTGTTCGCCGTGGGGCAGGGCGCGATCATTCCCACGATCCCCCAGTTCGCGGACAGCCTGGGCGCGTCCGTGGCCATGGCCGCGATGATCGTGGGCCTGCGCGGCGTGGGCACCATGTTGTTCGACATCCCGGCCGGGGTGCTGGTGGGCAAGTTCGGCGACCGCTACGCGATGGTCATCGGCACCTTCGCGCTGGCCGTGGTGGCCATCGGCGCGTCGTTCAGCCGGTCACCACTCGTCTTCGCCGTGCTCGTGTTCGTGATGGGCTGCGCGTGGTCGATCTGGCTGCTGGCCCGCCTTTCCTACGTCACCGAGCAGGCGCCCGTGGAGGTGCGAGGCCGCGCGCTCTCGCTGCTGGGTGGCGCGAACCGCATCGGCAACTTCGTGGGCCCGATCCTGGGCGGGTACATCGCGCTGGCCGTGGGCCTGGAGTATGTGTTCTGGCTCCAGGCGGGGATGGCCGTGGCCGCCAGCGCGATGATGTTCATGCTGCTGAGCCCGAGCGAGGACGCCAGGGAGATCCACGACAGTTCGATCTACTCGCGCGTGGCCACCGTGGTGGTGGACCATCGCCGGACGTTCGTGACGGCCGGGTCTGCGGTGATCTGTCTGCAGGTGATGCGCAACGCACGGCAGGTAGTGGTGCCGCTGTGGGGCCTCCAGGTGGGGCTGGACGCCGCCCAGATCGGGCTCGTGATGGGCCTCTCCTCCGGCATCGACATGCTGCTCTTCTACCCCGTGGGATCCGTGATGGACCGCTTTGGCCGCAAGTGGGTGGGCGTGCCGTCGCTGGTGGTGCTGGCCATATCCATGGCGCTCATCCCCGTCAGCAACTCGTTCACCACGCTCATGCTGGTGGGGCTGGTGGCCGGGCTGGGCAACGGCCTGGGGGCGGGCATCGTGATGACCCTGGGCGCGGACTTTTCCCCGGCACGAGGCCGCGGCGAGTTCCTGGGCGTCTGGCGCCTCATCGGGGACATCGGCACGGCGGGCGGGCCGTTCGTGGTGGGAGGGCTCGCGGCGGTGCTGTCGCTGGGGGCGGCCTCGGTGGCCACGGGCGGCGTGGGCCTGCTGGGGGCCGCGATCATGTACCTCTTCGTCGCCGAGCCGCTGCGGCGGCGCACGCCCGTCGAGCCCCTCGCCCGTGCCGAGGGCGGCGCGGCGCGCTGAGGGCCCGCCGCGCCCGGCCCCCCGTCGCTACTCTTCCACCGGCCCGAACTCCGCCACCTGCGCCTCGATCGCCGAGCGGTCGCCGACGAGGATGATCGGCATGCCTGCCGGGTCCAGGTACGCCTGGGCCAGGCGCTGTACTTCGGACGGCGTGACCTCGCGCACCTTCGTGACGTAGGACGCGGAGTAGGAGGCGTCCAGGCCGTGCAGGTCCAGGAACTCCAGGTGGTTCAGGATGCCGCCCGGCGTCGCCTGCCGGATGACGAAGGCGCCCGCGACGTAGTTGAGGATGCCCGCCAGTTCCGCCTCGGACGGCGGCTCGGCGCGGAGACGGTCGATCTCGCCCAGGATCTCGCGCAGGGAGGCGCCGGTGACAGCGGTGGTCACGTCCGCCGCCTGCACCCAGTACGCGTCCCCGGGGCGCGAGGAGACGGAGGAGCGCGGCGAGTAGGTGTAACCCTTGTCCTCGCGGATGTTCAGCGTGATGCGCGAGTAGAACGATCCGCCGAGCAGGGCGTTGAGCACCTCGAACGCGACATAATCGTCGTGCCCGGGCGCGGGCACCCGGCGGCCGATCTGCAGCGTGGTCTGCTCCGCGCCCGGCCGGTCCACGATGCGGATGACGCGCGCCGTCTCCACCTCGGACGGCGGCACGGAGGCCGCGGCGCCCTCGCTCCAGCCCTCGAACCCCGCGCGGGCGGCCTGGAGGACAGCGTCTTCGTCGAAGAGCCCGGCGGCCATCAGGCGGGTGCTCGCCAGGCCAGCGCGCTCCGACCAGAACGCGCGGGCGCGGTCCACGTTCAGGGCGGCGAGGTCCTCCGCTGTGGGCAGCACTCGGCCGTACGGGTGGTCGCCGTACAGGGCCTGCCGGAAGCCGGCGTGCGCGAGCCACTGCGGCTGCGACCCGGCGATGTCCAGCGTGCGTTCAAGGTCCTCCAGCAGGCGCTTGGCGGACCCGGCGGGGAAGCGCGGAGTGCGCGCCAGTTCCGCCAGCAGCGTGACCGCCGCCGGGGCGTGCTCGGACGGTACTTCCGTGCTGATCGTGGTCGTATGTGCGTCGCCGTCGATGTCCAGCCGCCCACCGAGGGCGGCAAGGGCGCTCGCAAAGGCCTCGGCGTCACGGCTCTGCGTGCCCTCGCGGAGGTACTCGTGCACCAGGCGGTCGAGCCAGGTCTGGCCCGCGGGCACATGCGCAGAGCCCGCGTGCACCACCAGGCGGATCGCGGCGATCGGCACCACGCCCGCCGAGACGAGCGTGGCGGTCATGCCGCCGGGCAGCGTCTCCACGCGACGCGCCGGCAGCGCGGATGAGGCGAGGGGCGGCACTTCCGGACGGGGGTGAGTGGATGACTGGGTCACGATGCGGCTCCCGCTTCCAGCGCCAGCACGTTGCGGTTGGAACGCCTCAGGTACTCCTGCGCCGTGCGGAGGAGCACCTCGGGCGTCACGGCCGCGAAGCGTGCGTCGATCTCGTTCACCCTGCCGGCGTCGTCCTCCAGCAGTTCGAAAACGGCCAGGAGGTCCGCCACGCCGAAGCGTGGGTAGGCGCCGCCGGCGATGGTGCGGAGCAGGCCGGAACGCGCCTTGGCCTGCAGGCGATGCACCACGTCCTCGCCCAGCGGGCGGTCCAGCAGCGGATCGATCACCGCGTCGTACGCCTCCAGCAGCGCGTCCACGGTGACGTCCTGGTCATGGATGAGGCTGGAGGTCCAGAGGAGCGGCGTCTGGGCGTTGTGCATGTGGCCCAGGAAGTTGATGCCGCCGTCCACCTCGCCGGTCAGGCCGCGCTTCAGCACCAGTTCGCCGTGCAGCAGCGAGTCCTCGCCCTGCGCCAGCGCCTGGTTGAGCAGGCCCATGGCGTAGTACTCCGGGGTCCCGCGCGGCGGCACGTGGTAGGACACGGCCAGGGCCGGGCGAGTGGCCAGCGGGTCCACGTAGGACCAGCGCTCCTCCTCCTCCTGCCGAGGCTCGCTCAGGTCGGGCGCCGCCGGCGGCGGAGCTGCGGGGATGTCCTCGAAGTAGCGCCTCGCCAGGTCCAGCGCCTGCCCGGTGTCCACGTCGCCGGCGACCACGAGCACTGCGTTCGCGGGCGAGTAGTAGGAGTCGAAGAAGGCCTGGACGTCCTCCAGGCTGGCGGCGTCCAGGTCGGCCATGTCGCCGTAGCCGTTGTGGCTGTTGTGCCAGTTCTCGTAGGCGCGGGCCTGCATCTCCAGCCAGGGGAAGGACCCGTACGGCCGGTTGGTCACGTTGACGCGGATCTCGTTCTTGACCACGTCCCGCTGGTTGTCCAATTCGGCCTGCGTGATGACGGGGCCGCGCATGCGGTCCGCCTCCATCCACAGGGCCAGGTCCAGGGCGTTGGAGGGCATCACCTCGAAGTAGTTCGTGAAGTCGTAGCGGGTGGACCCGTTCAGGGTGCCGCCGTTCTCCTGCACCAACTTCACCAGTTCCATCTTTCCCATGTTCTGGGAGCCCTGGAACATCAGGTGCTCGAACAGGTGGGCGAAGCCGGTGCGGCCGGGCGGCTCCAGCCGCATGCCCACGTGGTAGTACACCGCCACGCAAACGATGGGCGCCGACCGGTCTTCCGAAAGCACCACGCGCAGGCCGTTCGCCAACCGGTGCCGCTCGACCGGGATGTCGAGGGCGAATGCGGGCATTGCGGTCATGGGCGAGCCTTCCGGGCTGGGCACGGCCGACGTCCGGCCGCGAGACGTCCTCCAGCATACCGGGCGTGACGCGCCTGACCGGGCGGCGGATCGTGCAGCGGCGGTGGGGGCCGATCCCGGTGGTGATAATCTGTCTTGTATGGAACGGGCGACACGGGCCTTCCTCGTAGCCGGCGGCGCTGCGGCGGCCGCCGGGCTGGCCGGGCTGGTCGCGGCCCCGTGGTACTACCAGCCTCGTCCGCTGACCCGCGCCATGCAGCGCACGTGGCCGGACATCGTCTTCGAGGTGGACACGGACGAGCCGGCCATTGCCCTCACCTTCGACGACGGCCCGCACCCGCCGTACACGGAGGCGGTGCTGGACACGTTGGCCCGCTACGGCGCCCGCGCCACGTTTTTCGTGATGGGCGAACAGGTCGAGCGCAACCCGGGCCTCTTTCGCCGCATGGTGGACGAGGGCCACGAGGTGGCCAACCATTTCTACGACGGACGCGCCACGCTCCTCCTGACCAACGAGGCGATCCTGCGGTCGCTGGAGCGCACGGAGCGCATCCTCGGCGACCAGAACCCCTCGCGCCTCGTGCGTCCGGCCAGCGGCGTCGCCCGCGTCACGACGCGGGAGATGCTGCGAGAGCGGGGCTACACGCTGGTGATCGGCTCTGCCTACACCTCGGACTGCACGAAGCCGCCCCGGGCGTACATGCGCTGGGCGTTCCGGCAGATGCTGGAGCCCGGGCGCATCCTGATCCTGCATGACGGCCGCAAAGAGCGCTCCCGCACGGTGGACGTCCTGCCGGACGTGCTGGAGGGAGCGCTGGAGGCCGGCCTGCGTCCAATGACCGTGAGCAGCCTGCTCGCGCTCGGCCGCCCGCAGAGCGCGGCCTGAGGGCCACCACCTGACCCCTCACCACCCCTGACGGCGTCGCTGGAGCAGAGTACGCTGCCGCGCAGCATCAGTGAGATGTAGGGAGTGGCGACGTGCGAGAGGTCGGCGTGCTCGGAGTGCTGCGCCTGGACGAGTTCAAGAAGTTCCTGATCCGCGGGAACGTGGTGGACCTGGCCATCGGCGTGCTGATCGGC
Organism: Dehalococcoidia bacterium; assembly: GCA_023228825.1. Lineage (GTDB taxonomy): Bacteria > Chloroflexota > Dehalococcoidia > UBA2979 > UBA2979 > W-Chloroflexi-9. The sequence goes on from JALOAL010000001.1 coordinate 136,116, forward strand.
GTGGCCTTCAAGTCCGTGGTGGACTCGCTGGTGGCGGACATCTTCACGCCGCTGATCGCGGCGGTGATCGGTGAGCCGGACTTCTCAAGCCTGGCGATCACCATCAACCACTCCCAGATCACCTACGGGAACTTCCTGAACGCCGCGCTGTCGTTCGTCATCACGGCGGCCGTAATCTTCTACCTGATCATGACCCCCGTGAACCACCTGCTCACGCGCCTGAACCAGGAAGAGCAGACGCCAGAGCCCACCACCCGCAAGTGCCCGTTCTGCTGGCAGGAGATCGCGCGCCAGGCCTCGCGCTGCCCCGCCTGCACGTCCGAGGTGGAGCCGATGGCGATCGGCTAGCGCTGCGCCGGAAGGCCTCGAGGGGTTCCGAGGTTCCGCGGCGTCAGGAATCCTGTCCGGCCGGCGCGTCCAGCGCGGCCAGCACGGCGAGCAGGGCCGCCTCCACCTCGTCGCGCGGGGCGAAGCCCTCGAAGCGGGCGGCGACCAGGCCGTCCGCGTCCACCACGAAGGTCCACTCGTCCGTGTGGATGCCCCACTCCTCCAGCACCGGCGTGCGCCGGGCCACGGAGAGGTCGCCGCGGATCTCCGTGGGGTTCTCGTACAACTCCACGTGGATGAACTCCGCGCGGTCCTCGTACTCCCGCGCCAGTTCGCTCGTCACCTCTACCTGTGGCCCGCACAGCGCGTTGGTGCAGAACGCGGGCGAGGCGAAGGTCACCACGAACGGTCGCCCCGCCTTCAGCGCGTCCGCGATGGTCGTGTCGTACAGGGTCGGGTCCGGTTCGGTGGAGGTAGTGAGTTCGGCCATCTCGGTATCCGCGCTGGTGCGGTTGTTGCTCGCGGGGACAGAGGACCCTACCGCCGGCGCCACGGGGGCCGCCGCGACCTCCACCGGGAAGAGCACCGTTGTCTCGGCGCGCGGGGGCTCCTCGGCGCGGGGGATGCGCGCCTCGATGGCCCAGAGGCCGGGCGCGTCGAAGGTGAGGGTGCCCGTGTAGATGCCGCGGCCGCCCAGCGGGAAGGGGTGGAAGCGTAACGAGGTCTGCTCGCCCGGTTCGTAGCCGTCCGTATCGTCGGCGTAGAAGCGCGTGGCCACGTCCACCGTCGGCAGCGCCACCAGCCCCTCACGGTCGAAGAGGGCGAACGAGACGCGCGAGGGCCCCACCCCCAGGTCCGGCGTGCCGAAGACCACCGTGATGCCGCTCGCCTCGTCCTGGTAGGTCGGATAGCCGCCCGAGAACGGGTCGTCCACCCATTGCGCCCCGCCCTCCACCTGTGGCGGGCTCGCGGTCGTCGCGCCGCCCTCGCTCGTGTCGCACGCGACGAGGACGAGCGCCAGCGCGAGCAGGCCGAGCGGCGCGAGGGCGGACATGCGTGGACGGAAGATGGGCATCTGCCATCCAATGTACGGGCGCGAGGCGGGCCGGTCATGTCCCATTCCGCGCAGACGGAGAGGATCGAGGGCATGACGGACGCCAGCGGTGGCCTCGGGCCGGTCGTCGCCGTGGACATCGGCGCCACCACCACGCGCGTCGCGCTGGTGCACGTCGCGGGGCCGGCGGCGGAGGTGCGCGCGCGCGAACGGTTCCCCACCGAGGCCGCACGAGGGTTCGAGGACTTTGCAGGACGCCTGGATGCACTCGTGCGGAGCGTGGCGGCGGGGGCGTCGCCCGTTGCGGTGGGGGTGTGCACGGCGGGGCCGGTGGACCCGGCCACGGGCGAGTACCGTTTCCCACCGAACCTGCCCGGCTGGCACGGACGCTCGCTGCGGCCTGGCCTGGAGGCGTCCCTTGGGCTGCCGGTGGCAGTGGGGCACGACGCCACCGTAGCGGCGCTGGCGGAGACGCGCTTCGGCCACCGTCGAGGGGCGCGCGACCTGGTCTACCTGACCGTCAGCACCGGCATCGGCGCGGGCATCGTGTCCGGTGGGCGCGCGGTCACCGGACACGCCGGCGGGGCGGGCGAGGCCGGCCACCTGATCGTGAACCCCGGCGGCGCCGCCTGCGGTGCGGGCTGTCCGGGCTGCCTGGAGGGCGCGGCCTCAGGAGCCGCCCTCGCCGCCGAGGCCGCGCGACGCATCGAGGCCGGCGACCGCACCGCGCTCGTGCGCGGCGCACGCGCCGAGGACGTGGTGCGCGCCGCGGAGCAGGGCGACCCCCTCGCCGACGCGATCATGCGAGAGGCCATCGGCCACCTCGGCGCCGGCATCGCGAGCCTGCTGGCGCTGCTGGACCCGGAGGCCGTGATCGTGGGCGGCGGCGTAGCGCGCGGGCTGGAGCCGCGCTGGGCCGAGGTGCTGGAGGCCGTGGAGGCGCGCGCGCTGCCTCGGTACCGTGGCGGCGCGCCCGTGGAGCCCACCACCCTGGGAGACGACGCCAGCCTGCTGGGGGCGGCGGTGATCGCGCTGGAGGCTGCGCGAGGCGCCCACGCCTAAGCAAGACCTCCGGTAGCCTGATCGCATCGTGATCTACGCAGAGAACATCTGGAAGTCATTCGGCAACGTGGACGTCCTCACGGGCGTCACGTTTTCGCTGGGCGACGGCGAACGCGTGGGCCTCGTAGGCCCCAACGGCGCCGGGAAGTCCACGCTGCTCGAAATCGTGGCGGGCGTGGACGAGGCGGACGAGGGCCGCGCCGGCGCACGCGGCGGCGACCTCTCCTTCCTCCAGCAGGAGGCCGGCCTCGATCCAGGCCGGCTGCTGGTGGACGAACTCTGGACCGCCTTCCCGGAGGCCCGAGCCGTGGAGGCCGAACTCGCGGAGGTCGCAGCCCTCATCGAGCAGGGCGACGGCGACCTGGACACGCTGATCGAACGCCAGTCCACGCTCTTCGAACGTTTCGAGGCGTTGGACGGCTATCGCATCGACCAGCGCATCGGCCGCGTGCTCGCCGGCCTGGGCTTCCAGCCGTCCGACCGCGACAAGAAGTGCGGGGCGTTCTCCGGCGGCTGGCAGATGCGGGCCGCCCTCGCCAAGGTGCTGGTGCATCGCCCGCCGAACCTGCTGCTGGACGAGCCCACCAACCACCTGGACGCCGCCTCGCGCGACTGGCTGGCGCTGGAACTCTCGGAGTACCGCGGCACCGTCCTGCTGGTGACGCACGACACGGAGTTCCACGACGTGGTGGTGAACCGCGTGCTGGAACTGAAGGACGGCCGCGTGCAGTCCTACACCGGCAACTACACGGACTACCAGCGCCAGAAGGCCGCGCGCATCGCCCAGCAGGAGCAGGCCGCCTCCCGCCAGGAGCGCGAGATCGAGAAGCAGACGCGGTTCATCGAGCGCTTCCGTGCCAAGGCCAGCAAGGCCACCGCCGTGAAGTCACGCGAGAAGGCCGTCGCCCGCATCGAACGCGTCGAGCGCGTGCGCACGGAACGAGGCGTGGCGTTCAACCTCAAGTCCTCCGGCCGCAGCGAACTGCGCGTCCTGAACGTGGACCACGTGGGACACGCCTACGGCGACCACGTCGTGCTGGTGGACGTGAGCCTGCAGGTCGAGCGCGGCCAGAAGGTCGTGCTGATCGGGCCCAACGGCAGCGGCAAGTCCACGCTCCTCAAGATCGTCGCGGGACTCCTCGAACCGTCGGAGGGCACAGTCACGTGGGGTGACCGCACCCGCGTGGGCTACTACGACCAGCACCAGGACGAGGCGCTGGACGCGGGCCGTACCGTGCTGGAGGAAGTGCGCACCGTGGCCGGCCAGGACACCGGCGATGGGCCGTTGCGCGCGATCCTCGGCCGGTTCCTGTTCACCGGGGACGACGTGTTCAAGCCCGTCTCCGTGCTCTCGGGTGGCGAACGCAGCCGCGTGGCGCTCGCCAAGTTCCTGATCCAGCCCTCCAACGTGTTGCTGCTGGACGAGCCCACGAACCACCTGGACGTGGGCACCCGCCGCCGCCTGGTCGAGGCGCTCGAGGGCTACGACGGCACCATCATCTGCGCCAGCCACGATCCGGCCATCCTGGAGCGCGTCGCCACCCGCGTGTACGAGGTGTCAGACGGCGAGTGCCGCGAACTGGAAGAGCACCGACGGGACGTTGGTTAGCCCGCGCTCGCCCCTCGGTCTTTCGAGGCAACCCAAGGCAACGCGGGACAACGCGGATGGAGCGCGGGCGCCCGTCAGTCTGCGTCCTGCGGCTCCCAGCGCTGCCCCCACGCGACGATCGCCTCGATCACGGGGCGGAGCGCCTCGCCCTTCTCCGTCAGGCGGTACTCGGCGCGTGGCGGGTGCTTGCTGTAGAAGACGCGCTGCACGATCGTTGCCTCCTCCAGCCGCTTCAGGCGATCCGAGAGCAGGTTGGGGGAGATGCCCTCCAGCGAGTCGAGGAACTCCCCGAACTTCGTGCGCCCCAGGCCCAGATCGCGGATGACGAGCAGCGTCCAGCGGTCGCCCAGCACGTCCAGAGACCGGGCAACGGGGCAGTGCTGCTGTGTCTCATAGGTGCGCGTCACGGCGCCTCCACCAGGTCCAGGTCCAGATCCAGGTCCAGATCCAGGCACCTGGAGCATATCCGAGACTGATACCAACTACCAATCCGATAGCGACCAGCAGCCGCCACCGGCCCGCCTCAGCCGGTGACCCGCAGCACGAACTCCGAGGCCAGCCGCGCGGCCTCGGCGAGGTGCTCCGCCTCCGTGCGCCCCGAGGACTTCCGAGGCTTGAGCGAGTGGTCGCCATCCTCGAACCAGCGCACCTCCACCTGTTCGGACAACCGGTAGCCCTCCACCTCTGCGCGGGCGCCGAAGATGTCGCGCTCGCCCTGCAGGATCAGGACGGGCGTGGCGATCTCCTCCAGGTGGGCGGTGCGCAGGCGGTCCGGCCTGCCCGGCGGGTGGAAGGGATAGCCGAGGCACACCACGCCGGTCACCCGCTCCGTCACGCTCGGGTCGTCCGCCACCATCGAGGCGATGCGTCCGCCCATCGACTTCCCGCCGATCACCGTGCGCCCCCTCGTCCCTGCCTCCGCCACGACGCGCGTCCAGGACTCCCGCAGCACCGGCTCGCGGTCCGGCCCCGGCCGCCGGCCCTCACGGCGTGCGGCCATGTACGGAAACTCGAAGCGCACCACCCGGATGCCCTGCGCCGCCACCGCCTCCGCGACCGTCGTCATGAACGGGTGGTCCATCGGCGCCCCCGCACCATGCGCCAGGATCAGCGTCCCCCGCGCACGGGCCGGCCCGTTCACCAACGCCGGCAGTCCGGCGATGCGTCGGGGAGCGCGGGCGGCGCCGTCCATCGTCCTGCCGGCCCTACCGCACGATCAGGACGGGCATGCCAGCCGGGAGGCCGTCCAAGAACCGATCCAGGAACGGCTTGAGCACGAACGCCGCCGCCCCCAGGTGGTAGCCGAGCCAGTCGCCGTCCACCGCGACCCAGACCGCACCGGCGGCGGCCACTTCGAGGCGGTCGTAGCCCCCACCCTGCCAGGCCGTCAGTGTCACCCCCGCGGTGAATGGCGTCGGCGCGAACGTCCCCCAGCCCGCGGCGTGTAGCACGCTGAACAACGTGAAGTGCGTGACCTCCGCCGTGAGCGTCGCCGTGCCGTCGGAGGCGATGACCACGCTGGCCGGCGCCTCCACCCACATCGTCCCGTTCCAGTACACCAGCACCAGGGAGCGGTCCGCAGCCTCCGCAGGCAGCGTGCCAGCGGCCACCACGAACTCCAGCGCCACCGGCTCCGCGAACTCGGCGGAGACCAGGTGGCCCTCCGCATCCACGAGGTGCACCACGAAATTGGCGAGGTACGCTGCGTTCGGCGGCGTGGGGAGTGGTGGCATGGCCGTCCCCAGGTCCGCGACGGCCGCGACCTCCAGCGTCAGCCCCTCGGCATCCTCAGGAGCCAGTGCGCCCGCCGGTATCCGCACGCTGACCTCGGAGCCATCGGGCGCGCTCGTGGATGCCGAGGCGCCGGCCGCGACGTCCAGGACCGTGGATACGCGGTTGACCACCGGCACGCGCACGCCGCCGCCGGTGTCCACGACCTCCGGCGGGGGAGGCGTCGGAAGTTCGAAGACAGGCGCGGCTGCGATGTCCAGGATGTACGGCTGATGGGCCGAGCCGCCCGCGTTCGTCGCGGTGACGGTGAAGGCATAGTTCCCAATCGCGGACGGCTTACCCGTGATCGTCCCGTTCGGATCCAGCGTCAGGCCGGGCGGGAACGTCCCGGAAGTGACCGCGAACGTCGGTGCCGGGTACCCGGACGCGGTGACCACCTCCGTATAGGCGCTGCCGGCCTGGCCGTCCGGCAGCGCGGCGGTGGTGACCGAGGGCGCCTCGGAGAGCGTGACGACGCTGACGGTGCCCGCGACAACGTTCGTCACGTAGGCAACGGCGTTATCCGGAGTGATCGCGATTCCTTCGGGTCCGTGGAATCCAGTGACCTCGCTGCTCACCGTGTTCGTCGCGGTGTCGATGACTTGCAGCGTCGAGGCCGACTGATTGGTGACGTACGCGCGCGCGCCATCCGGACTGACCGCGACCCAGTATGGCTGTCCGCCGACTGCAATCGTCTTCACGACGGTGCGGGTCGTGGTGTCGATCACGGCCACCTCGCCCTCATCGCGGTCCGTCACGTAGAGGTGATCGCCGTCCGGGGTCACGGCGATGCCGTAGGGGTCAGTGCCGTAGGTAATGGTGCCGACCTCCGCCTTCGTCGCGGTGTCGACCACGCTCACCGTGCCGGACTGGCTGTTCGTCACGTAGGCGAGTGCGCCGTCCGGCTCGAAGACCACCCTCACGGGGAACGTTCCTACGGGGATCGTATCGGTCACCGTATTCGTGGTCGTATTGATCACGCTCAACGTATTCGCGAAGGCGTTCGCCACGAACGCTGAGGCCCCATCTGGACTGAGGGCGATGCCCTCCGGGTTCTTGCCGACATCGATCGTACCGATCAGGGCCTCAAACCCAGAGGCCGTGCTGATGACAGACACGTTGTCGTCGTGGGAGTTCGTCACGTATGCGCGAGTGCCGTCGGGAGTGACCGCAATCCAGATCGGGCTGTTTCCGACACTGATGCTGGCGGTCACGTCGTTCGTTGTCGTGTCAACCACGGAGACGGTGCCATCGCGGTAATTGGTGACGTACAGGGCGCCGCCCGGTGTCAGAGCGACCGCTATGGGGAAGTCGAATCCGGAAACCGTGCCCACGACTTCCGCACCCCGTGCGTGATCGCTGGCGGCGAAGAACGCGAGGCCTGCCGCGATTAGCAGCGGCAATGCGTGGGTCGGGCGCGGGATGCGCGTGGAGAGGCGGCGAGGAGCCATCAATCTTCCTTCCGGTTCGGTGGCGAGACATGCACGTTCCACCACGATGCGCGGACAACAGGTGGCCGCCTGCCGCGCACCGAACCAGAAGCCGATTGCCCGCTGCGGCCCCCCCCCATATATCGGGGCCGTGATGACTATACGACCTCCTACCAGCACCGCTCAGCCACGAGGGTCAGCCACGAGGGTCAGCCACGAGGGCTGGCCGTGCAGCCGTTGCCGTGCTTGTCACCGCCTCGACTTCCGGACACCAGACGCATGCCCTGCCACGCATGGCGGCGCCCGCCTCCAGACCGTGGCCCCTTTTCCCAGTGAACCCCGCCCGCTACTCTTGGCATTCGGCTTGCCGAGGTAGCTCAGTTGGTAGAGCACACGACTGAAAATCGTGGTGTCGCCGGTTCGATCCCGGCCCTCGGCACCAGCCTCCCGACGGAGGTTTGGCGCGGCATGTGAATGGGTGGGGCATGAGCCGGATCGTCGTTGCGAACGCACACCCGCAGGCGGGCGCTACCACCATTGCTGCAGGCCTGGCCCACCGCCTCGCCTACGCCGGACGCAACGTGCGCCTCGAACGCCTCGAGGGCGACGCTCGCGCCGAGGCGGACGCGACCACCTTCGGCATGATGGAGATCGCAGACGCCACGGCTGTGCCGGTCGCGGAGGCCGCCGTCCCCGCCGATGCCCCGGACACCGTCACCATCATCGAAGCGCCCGAGGGCGCCTCGGACGCAGAGGCCGGCGCGCTCGCGCAGCGGCTGGGCGCGCGGCTCGTGCTGGTCGCCCTGGAGCCGGTGGACGCGCCGGCCGAGGCCACGGTGATCCTGAACCACCAGCGCAAGCCCGGCCCGAACGCGGTCGCCGAAGATCGCCTGCTGGCCGCGCCCACCGTGGCCCGCCTGATCGAGGCAAGCCGCGCGCGTGTCCTCGCCCGCTCGGAAGAGGGTGACGAGGCGATCCTGGAGCACCTGGTGGTCGGCGCGATCTCGCATGACCCGGCGGACGAGCACTTCCGGCGCTTCCCGCGTCGCGCGGTGATCTCGCGCGTGGAGAAGGTGGACCTGGCGCTCGCGGCGATGCTCACGGAGTCCGAGTGCCTGATCCTGACCGGCGGGGAGGAGCCCAGCCCCTACCTGCTGGATCGCGCCTCCTCCACCCGGCGCACCACGCTGTTGCTGGCGCCCGAGGGCACCGTGGAGACGCTGCGCGACGTGGAGGGCGTGTTCGGCACCACCCCATTCGCGCACGAGGCGAAGGTGGAGCGCATCGGCGCGCTCATCAAGGCGGCGCTGGACGACGCGACGCTCGCCTCGATCGCCGGCTAAACCTCGCACCCCTCGCCCACACGTCCGGCGACGGTTCGCCCGTGGCGCACGGTGCGTGGACGCCATCGCTGGGCGTCAACGCTATGCTGCATTCATGGACATCACTGGCGGCTTCCAGATCGCGAAAGTCCGAGGCATCTCGATCCTCGTCCACTGGTCGTGGTCGCTGATCTTCACGCTGCTCACGTGGACCGTGGCGCAGAGTTACTCCGCAGGCTTCGAGGAGTGGAGCGAGGCCCAGGCCTGGGTGGGCGGCGCCATCACCGCGATCGTCTTCTTCCTGTCCGTGCTGCTGCATGAACTGTCGCACGCGTTCGTGGCGCAGGGGTACGGGCTGCCGGTGCCCTCGATCACTCTGTTCATCTTCGGCGGGGTCTCCAGCATTGCCGCGGAGATGAAGTCCGCGCGCCAGGAGTTCTTCGTCGCCGCGGCCGGGCCCGCCATGTCGTTCCTGCTCGCGGTCCTCTTCATGGGCTCGTCGATCGTGGTGGGCGGGAACATCGGCTCAATCCTGTTCTACCTCGGCTTTGTGAACGGCGTCCTGGGCGTGTTCAACCTGCTGCCGGGGTTCCCGCTGGACGGCGGCCGCGTCTTCCGGGCGATCATGTGGGGACGCACGGGCAGCCTGGCGAAGGCCACCCGTATTGCCTCGCGCGTGGGGGTGGGGATCGCGTGGGTGATGATCGCCATCGGCGTGGTGGTGACCCTCACGCTCACGCTGTTCGGCCTGTGGTGGATCTTCATCGGCCTCTTCCTGAAGCAGGCCGCAGACGCCGCCTACGGGCAGTTGATGGTGGACCGCGCCCTGGCCCGCATTCGTGTCCGAGACCTCATGAGGCCGCCCCCAGAGCCAATGCCGGAGTCCTCCTCCGTGCAGGTGCTGGTGGACGAGCGCATCCTGGCGAAGGGTGACCGCTGCATACTGCTGGAACGGCAGGGCCGCGTCACCGGCCTCCTGACCACTACGGACCTGGCGAAGGTGCCTCGCGACGCATGGATGACCACCAGCGCCCGCACGGCCATGGCGCCGGCGGAGCAGGTGGCCACCGTGCCGCCCGGCGAGTTGGTGACGGACGCGGTGCGCGTGATGGCGGAGCGGGACATCCACCAGATGCCGGTGATCGACCAGGGCCAGTTGGTGGGCCTGCTCACCCGAGGCGACATCCTGAACCACATCCAGACCCGCATGCAGTTCGGCGAGATCCCCCCGGCCCCGGACGAGGCGCCCACGGAGTCCCGCGAGCCGTCCGAGGTGGGCCGCTAAGTCCAGCCCGGATCCCTGATCTGCTAGGCCACCGCCTCCAGGCGCGCGAAGGACTGGAGCAACTTCTTCACGCCCTTCTCCGGAAACGCCACCGTCACCTGCTGGTCGCCGGGGACCAGGGTGCACGCGACCACCACGCCGATGCCGAAGGAGTTGTGCCGGACGCGCTCGCCCGCGGTGAACATCGGCTCCGTGTCCTGCACCTCCTCGCGGCGGGCGGAGGCGGCAGCACGGAGCCCGCTCTCCGTGAGCGAGGCGCCTCGACGCGTGGCCCCGAGCGGCGCGGTGACGGCGTCCTCCGGCAGGTCGCCCAGGAAGCGCGAGGCAGGGTTGGCGCGCACGTTGCCGTACATGAAGCGCCGGCGCGCCCGCGTCAGGTAGAGGCGCTCCCGCGCGCGGGTCATGCCCACGTAGCAGACGCGGCGCTCCTCCTCCATCTGAGACGGGTCGTCCAGGGCGCGCAGGTGGGGGAGGAGGCCCTCCTCCATCCCCGCCACGAAGACCACGGGGAACTCCAGGCCCTTGGCGGCATGCAGCGTGATCAGCGTCACCGCGTCCGGCTGGTCCGCGCTCGGGTCGTCAATGTCGGACACCAGCGCGATCTCCTCCAGGAAGGACGCGAGCGTGGCGTCCCGCTCCGCCTCCGCGTACTCGGCGGCCACGGAGCGCAGTTCCTGCACGTTCTCCCAGCGGACGTCCGCCTGCTCGCCGTCCGTGGTCTTCTTCAGGTGCTTGCGGTAGTCCGTCTCCGCCAGCACGTTGTCCAGCAGTTCCGCGATGGTGGCGGTGTCCCGCAGCGCGGCCAGGCGGTCGTACATCTGCAGAAAGCCGATCAGCGCCCCCCGCGCCCGCGAGGCGAATTGCGGCACGCCGGGCGAGGTGTCCCCGCTCGCCGTGCGGTGCGCCACGGCAATAGGCGTCAGGCCCAGGTCCGACGCAGCGCCCAGGATCTCCCCCACCGTCTTCGCGCCAATGCCGCGTGTGGGCACGTTCACGATGCGCTCGAACGCCACCGTGTCCGCCTCGTTGTGGACCAGGCGCAGATAGGCGATCAGGTCGCGGATCTCGCGGCGGTCATAGAACCGAGTGCCGCCGACAATGCGGTAGCGTACGCCGGAGGAGATGAACGCCTCCTCCACGCCTCTGGACTGGGCGTTGGTGCGGTACATCACGGCGAAGTCGCTGGGCTGGTAGTCGAACTGACGGCAGAGGCGACGGATCTCAGAGGCGATGAACTGCCCCTCCTCGTCGCCGTAGTCGGCCTCGTACTCCACCACCGGGTCGCCCTGCGGGTTGTCGGTCCAGAGGTGCTTCTCCGGGCGCCCCTCGGCGCGCTCGATCACGGCGTGGGCGGCGCGCAGGATGTTGCCCGTGGAGCGATAGTTCTGCTCCAGCAGCACGACCGAGGCGTCCGGGAAGTCCCGCTCGAAGTCCAGCAGGTTGCGGATGTCTGCCGCGCGCCACGAGTAGATCGACTGGTCGGGGTCGCCCACCACCGTCAGGTTGCGGTGGGTGGCGGACAGTTGTCGCGACAACTCGTACTGCACCAGGTTCGTGTCCTGGAACTCGTCGATCAGGACGTGCAGGTAGCGCTCCGCGTAGCGCGCCTGCACCTCCGGGTGCGACTCGAACAGGTCCAGGGTGCGCCCCAGCAGGTCGTCGAAGTCCACGGCGCCAGAGCGGCGCAGGGCGGCCTCGTACTTCTCGTAGACGCGTCCCACGATCTCCTCGAAGTAGTGGTCGGCCTGGCGCTGGAACGCCGCCGGGTCGCGTCGCGCGTTCTTTGCGGAGGAGATGGCGGACAGCACGGACCGAGGCGTGTAGCGCTTGGGGTCGATGTGCAACTCCGCCATGATCGTCTTGACCAGCGCCATCTGGTCGTCCGTGTCGTAGATCGCGAAGTCTCGAGGCAGCCCCAGCACCTCACCGTCGCGTCGCAAGATGCGCGCGCACACGGAGTGGAACGTGCCCATGGAGAGGTCGTGAGCGTCCGCGCCCAGCAGTCCCTCCACGCGCTCGCGCATCTCCCTGGCGGCCTTGTTCGTGAAGGTGACGGCCAGGATGCGCCACGGGTGGACGTGCTGTTCTCGCACCAGGTAGGCGATGCGGTGGGCGATCACCCGGGTCTTTCCGGAGCCGGGGCCGGCCAGGATCATCAGGGGGCCGCTGGGCGTCTCCACGGCGCGCTGCTGCGCCTCGTTGAGGACGCCGGACGATGTGGACGAGGGTTGCGAGGGGTGGGATGAAGAAGTGGTCACCCCCCGATTGTACGTGGATCGCCCGTGCGGGCCTCCGCGGACGGTGGCACACGGACGGCCGCACCGCCGCGATCCCCCCGTCCCAGGGCGTGGCGATATCCGGGCGACCGTGGGAAAGAGCCGTGCTAGCCTGAATCACAAGCGGGGGGAACACGGAGGACCGTGTGGACTTGGACGCGATCCCTTGGCCAGGGGGTGACTGGCAGGCCACGCTGCGCCTCGGTGGCGCGCTCATCGGCGGGTACCTGCTCGTCCTCTGGTTCGCCTCGATCCTCTGGGTCTACCGTGACATCCAGGCGCGCACCCGCGACCCGATCACGCAGGCGATCGGCGTGGGCATCTCCGTGGTGTTCCCGCTGCTAGGCCTGCCCGTGTACTGGGTAGTGCGCCCGCAGGAGACCCTGCAGGAGGCCTACGACCGGCAACTGGAGCAGGAGGCGATCCTGTCCGAGTTGCACTCAGTCACGGGCTGTCCCAACTGCCGCCGCCCAGTTTCTGACGACTTCATGGTGTGTGCGTTCTGCGGCTCGGCGCTGAAGGCGCCCTGCAACTCCTGCGGTCGCCTGCTCCAGTTCTCCTGGCGCGTCTGCCCCACCTGCGCCACCCCCAAGCCCCGCCCCCAGCCCGATCCGGCCGAGGTGGCCCGCCAGCGCGAGGCACAGCAGGCACAGCAGGCGCAGCAGGCGCAGGCAGGCTCCCAGCGTCGCCGCCCGCCGCAGGCTGCGGCCCGCAGCGCGGAGCCGCGTGGCTCGACCAACGGCGGCACCCGCGCCACCGGCGGCACCAACGCCCGCACGCCACGCACCCCGGCGCCCCAGCCGTCCGATGAGCCCACCCCCGCGCCCGTGCGCCCTCGCACCGCACGCCGCACGGCGGAGGACGAGTAGCACACCACCGCCCCGCCACTCGCGCCTCGCACTCCCGCGACACGAAACAGGCCGCCCGTAAGGGCGGCCTGTCCGTTGTTGTGCGTGCCCGTCCCGAGGAGTCGACGCTAGGAGAGGGCTTCCTCCACCAGCGCGCGCAGTTCGGCGACCTGGGAGTCCCGCCAGCCCTCCGCGAAGTCCCACGTCTTGGCCTGGTACTGCTTGCGCGCCTCTTCCCACTCGGGGGTGTCGCGCTCCTTGCCCGCCATGATCTCGCGCAACTGGCCCATCTCCGAGTTGGCGAGGTCAGAGCGCTCGATCCAGTGGCCCAGGTAGTTGTGGTCGCGGTCGTAGAGCACGATCGTCGGGATGGACTCGAACTCCCCGTCCTTGAGGAACTCCGCCATGATGTCCTTGTTCTCGTCGCGCGGGAAGAAGCGGACCTCCATGCCGGTCAACTCGCCCAGGCGGGCGGCGACGGGCAGGCCGCGCCAGACGTCCGGGCACCAGTCCTCTCCCAGCACCAGCGCCTTCAAGCCGTGCTGCGAGACCAGCGCCTTGATGGCGTCCACGTCCGCCTGGTCCGGCTCCCACTCGTTGTAGTGGCGCTCGAAGGTTTCCTTGTTCTTCTCGATCGCCGCCTGCCAGGACGCGAACGAGTCGAGGCCCTGCGCGAACCGCTCCGGCGTGACGACGGAGTCAGGCTTCGCCGGGCTGGCCTTGCGGGTGATGGTGGAAGTCGCGGTCATCGGTACTCCTTGGAACCCTCTGTTCGAACCGGATGCTGAGCATGCACAGCCGCGACGTGCAGGACGGCGGCGTGCGTGCGGTGGTGACGGCCGCTGGCGGTGTGGCGACCAGCGGCCATACGGTATCACGCCAGAAAATTTACAGTGCCCCCGGTCCAAGGGCCACCGTTGGGCTATCCCTCCAGCGAGCGCCACACCTCCTCGTGCCGGTCCGCAGGCAGCGCCGCGAGGTCGGCCTCGTGGCCGGCGCCGGCGGCCCGCGCCTCGCGTTCGAGGGCGCGGAAGGCCAGCGTGAACCGCTGCGAAGCCTGCCGCAACGTCTCCTCCGCGTCGATGTCGGCCGCCTGTAGCAGGCGCGCCAGCGCCGCCAGCGCCAGCGGCCACGCCTCGTCCGCCACGGCGTCGCGAAGGGCGTCCAGGGGCGCCTCGGCGGGTGGCCGGAGCCCGGCCCGCCCCGCCCGGCGGAAGAGCGCCTGCGCTCGGGAGAGCGAGGGCGCGGCGGCCGGCACGGAGTCCAGCGCGCCCTCGGACGCGGCGTCCTCGCCAGCCTCGCTGCGGGCGGCCCGTTCCTGGGCCTTGATCTCTTCCCACTTGCCCAGCAGCGCCTCCGGGGTGTCCGTCTCCGCGTCCCCGAAGACGTGCGGGTGGCGACGCACGAACTTGGCCGTGGCGTACGCCACAGCGTCCTCCAGTTCGAAGGATCCGTCCTGCTGCGCCACGGCGCCCTGCATGAACATGTGGGCCAGCACGTCGCCCACCTCCTCAAGGAGTCCGTCCATGTCGCCCTGGTCGATCGCGTCCACGAGTTCGTAGGTCTCCTCCAGCAGGAAGGGCCGAAGCGTCTCGTGCGTCTGCTCCCGGTCCCACGGACAGCCGTCCGGGCCGAAGAGGCGCTCCATGGTCAGCCGCAGCCCCTTCAGCGAGCGCAGGTCCTCGTGAGGCAGGAGCGCGGGCAACAGCCACGCCGCCGCATCGAACGGCAGCGCCGCCACCCGTGCCTCCTCAACCGCCCGCCCCCGGCCGCCCTCACCCCCCGTCAGCACCGACGTCAGCACCGAGGCGACGGCGGCGGGTGGGTAGCGACGCCGCACCAGCGGCCGTGCTGCCTCGAACTGTGGAGCGAGCACGAGCAGCGGGCGCTGGGCGTCGAAGTCCGGGAAGGCGGGGTCGAAGGCGTGCACCTGGTGCGCGGCCAGCCCCAGGGCGTGCGCGACCTCGTCCAGCGAGGGGTCAGAGTCAGGACCAAAGTCAGGGCCAGAGTCTGAGGTGGGCGCAGGGTGGGACTCGGGGCGATCGGGTTCAACCATGGAGCCGAGTATACTTTCCGGATGCTGGCGCTCCGTTGGACGGCTACCGCGCTCTTCCTGGCCTGCATCCCGCTGTTCCTGGTCCTGACCAACGTCCGGATCGCGGCCTCGTGGGAGCGGGTGTACGACTACGCCTTCGCGCAGTACGACGTCCCCGCCGTCACCGGCATCGAGCGCCCGGAACTGGACCGCTCCGCCCGCGAGATTGTGCGCTACTTCCAGGCCTCGGAAGACGGCGCGCTGCTTGACATCCGTGTGCAGCGCGGCGAGGAGGTCGTCCCGCTGTTCAACCAGCGCGAGATCCTGCACATGCGTGACGTCCGCGACCTCTTCCGGCTCTCCTTCCGCGTGCAGGAGTTCGCAATGGTCTACATCGTGGCCTACGTGGCGGCGGTCTACCTCTGGTCCCGCGAGCGGTCGCTGCGACGCCTGGCGCGCGAGGCGATCACGGCAGGCGCAGCCACGGTCGGGGTTCTGGGCATGGCGGCGGTGGCGGTGATGCTGGGCTTCGACACGCTCTTTGAGCAGTTCCACATCCTGTCGTTCAGCAACGACTTCTGGCAGTTGAACCCCGCCACAGACCGCCTGGTGCAGATGTTCCCCATGAACTTCTGGTTCGACGTCACCCTCGCCGTCGGCGTCTTCACCGTCCTGCAGGGCGGCCTCGTCGCCCTCGCCGGCCTCTCCTACCTCATCTACACCGACCGCCGCGAGGAGCGCCGCCGCCTCCAGCGCCGCCGCCGCCGCCCCGTGCCCGAGGGCGTGCCGGGGGTCTGAGGCTCGTCTACCGCCGGGTGTTGTGCTCGAGTTTCGAAGCGTGGTTGGCGATGCGGCAGACGACGACCACGAACTCGAGCCAGACGTGCGCCAGGATCACTTACAGCAGGAAGACGATTCGGAACGAGCAGCCGCCCCAGCACCAGCGCCGCGTCATCTCGTCCGATTTCGCGAGGAATACAGGCGCCGCTGTCGACCAGCGGGTCACAACGACGAACGCCCCAGCGCGAGCCGGGGCGTTGCGTTGGCCTCGAAGCCTCGAGGTGGGGTGCTAGAAGTCGTCCATGTCCAGGCCGCCGAAGTCGTCGTCGCCGCCGTAGCCGAAGTCCTCTGGGTCACCGTCGCCGGCCATGATGTCAGGGGCTACGCCGGTGATGACCGCCACGCGCTGGATCTCGATGCGTTTGGGGGTCTTGGAGCCGCACTGGGGACAGGCCGCAGCGTCGTCGCGCTTGGCGACGCGTCGGATCAACTCGAACTTTTCGCCGCACTTCTTGCAGCCATACTCGTAGATCGCCATCCGTACCGTCTTCCACTACCGATGCTGACCGACGTGCGGGGCGCCTCGACTCTGCGAGGCGCCCCGCTGGACTGTGCCTGGCTAGTCTCGACTAGTCCAGGTAGTCCTTCAACTTCTTGGACCGGGTGGGGTGGCGCAACTTGCGGAGCGCCTTCGCCTCGATCTGGCGGATGCGCTCGCGCGTCACGTTGAACTCGCGGCCCACCTCCTCCAGCGTCCGCGAACGCCCGTCCTCCAGGCCGAAGCGCAGTTCCAGCACCTTGCGCTCGCGGGGGGTGAGGGACGACAGGACGTCCATCACCTGCTCCTTGAGCAACTGGTGGCTGGCCGCGTCCTGCGGCGCCAGCGCCGTGGGGTCCTCGATGAAGTCGCCGAGGTGGGAGTCTTCCTCCTCGCCGATCGGGGTCTCCAGGGACACCGGCTCCTGCGAGACCTTCAGGATCTCGCGGACACGGTCGGGCGGCAGTTCCAGTTCCGCGCCGATCTCCTCGGGCGTCGGCTCGCGGCCGTACTCCTGGACCAGGCGGCGCTGGATGCGCACGAGTTTGTTGATCGTCTCCACCATGTGCACGGGGATACGGATCGTGCGGGCCTGGTCCGCAATGGCGCGGGTGATGGCCTGCCGGATCCACCACGTGGCGTACGTGGAGAACTTGAACCCCTTGCGGTAGTCAAACTTCTCCACCGCGCGGATCAGGCCGATATTGCCCTCCTGGATCAGATCCAGCAGGGACATGCCCCGGCCGATGTACTTCTTCGCCACGGAGACCACCAGGCGCAGGTTCGCCTCCGTCAGTTGGCGCTCGGAGCGCTTCCCGTCGTAGATGATCTTCTCGAAGTAGTACTGGTACGCGCCGCCGCGCTCCGGCTCCAACTTCTCCGCCAGGTTCTTGGGCGGCGGGAACAACTTGGACTCCGTGCCCACCACCTCAGCGGCCCAGCGGATGTGTTCCGGGCGCAGGATGTGCGTGATGATGGAGTGGCGGATCAGCGCCTCGTGTGCCTTCTCCTGGTCCCACTTCAGGTCCTTCATCAGCGCCTCGCGTGCGCCCTCGTCAATCTCGCCGTCCACGGTGCGACGGAAGTCGTTGTCGCGGATGCGCTCGGACACGGACTGGCGCGGCAGGTCCAGGTAGCGCGAGACGGACTGGTAGACGGCCCGATCCGAGTGGAACTGCTTCAGCAACTCCACGAATACCTCGGACCACGTCGGGTCGTCGCCGGACTCCTCGTGGTAGTCCTCCACGATGGTTTCGACGTGGATCCAGTCCTCGATGGCTCGCGACAGACGCTTCTCGTCGTCCGCCGTCAGCAGCGAGACCTTGCCGATCTCCCGCAGGTACATACGGACGGGGTCGTCGATGCCTGAGACTTCGTCCACGATGCGCTTGGCGGCCTGGACCACCTCGTTCGCCTCGCGGCCTACGGGGTCCACGCGGACGGAAATGCCGTTCTCTGACAACTGGGCGATGACCGCGGACAACTTCTCCGCGTTCAGTTCCGCCTCTGGAATGGCCTCGATGACGTCGTCCGCGCTTACGTGACCGGAGCGGCGGCCCTTGGAGAGCAGCGCGTCCAGGCCGGCGTCAGCCAGCGCGGTATCTTCGAATGCCTGGGTCATGGTTCACCTCTCTCGTCCAGGTCTTCGTCCCCGCGGGATCGAAGCCCGGCAGCGACCTGGTATGCGCGCGTCAGCGACCGCTGACGGCGCGTCGTCTCTACAAATTCGTCGGCAATGTCGCCGACCACAGATACCGGAGCCGCCGGCGCCTCTGGCGCGTGCGCTCCGTCCGAGGCGTCACCGGCGGTCTGTGCAGCCGGCGCGCCTTCGCCCAGGCGGGCGACCTTCAGGGCCTCCGCCTGTTCCCTGGCCACGGCCAGCAGGCGCTGTGCCTGTCGGCGGGTGCGGACCTCGCGGGCCATGGCCTCCACCATCTCCGGGACGTGCCGAGGCTCGTACTCCGGCAGGGTGGTCGCGCATAGCGCCTGGTAGCGCTCGCGCACCTCGTCACTCATCTCGTCGGCCTGTCCGGCCACCTGCTCCGCCAGGTCGACGTCCGCCGCCCAGGCGTCGTACACGGCGCGGTTCAGTGAATCCTCGAACAGACCAGGGTCGATCGAGAGGGCCGTGCCACGCGCTTCGTGCCGCTGCACGATGAGCGTGAGCAGTTGCGTCTCCCCGTCCGGCGGGGCGGCGCGCTCCTTCTTCGCGGCCGTCACCTCGCGCTTCGTCGCCACGGGCCGAGGGCCCTCCTGGAACGCGCGACGCTCCGTGAGGCGGCGCACGATGGTGGCCTCGTCCACCTGCGCGAAGCGCGCGAGCCGCTGGACATAACTCGATCGCACCACCTCGTCGCCGACGCGGCCGAGGTAGGGCACCAGTTGCTCCACGACGCGCGACCGGGCCCGCGCATCGAGGGGGTCGACACCGGTGGTGGCCACCTCGAACAGGTGATCCAGCACGGGCTTCGCGCCGTCCAGCAAGGCGCGGAACCGCTCGGTGTCCCGGCGCACCAGGGAGTCCGGGTCTTCGCCCTCCGGGAGCGCCACCACGCGGATGTCTGCGTCCAGCACCTCCTGGTAGGAGATCAGCCCGCCGTAGCCCAGGGACACGGTGGTGCGCTTCTCCGCCACACCGGCAGCCACCTCCACGCCACGCAGGGTGGCGGCGGAGCCGGCGTTGTCCGCGTCCAGGGCCAGCACCACGTTGTGCGTGTAGCGCTTCAGCAGGTCCATCTGCTTCTGCGTGATGGCGGTGCCGTTAGAGGCCACCACCTCCGTGAAGCCGAAGGCGTGCGCCGCGATCACGTCCATGTAGCCCTCGACCACCACGGCGCGGTCGCCGCGGCGGATGGCGTCGTTCGCCCGATCCAGGCCGTAGAGGTTGCCGCTCTTGTCGAAGAGCGGGGTCTGCGGCGTGTTCAGGTACTTCGGCTCGTCCTCTGCCCGCAGCGCGCGCGCGCCGAAACCGATGAGGCGGCGCCGGAAGTCCCGAGTAGGGAACATCAGGCGGTTGCGGAAGCGGTCGTACACGCGGCCGGTCTCGTTCCGGATCGCCAGGCCGGCGTCCACAATGTCGTCCTCGGTGAAGCCGCGCGTCAGGAGGTGATCCGTCAGCGCGCGCCAGTCGTCCGGGCCGTAGCCCAGTTGCCAGGTCTCCACCGCCTCCGCGTCCAGACCTCGACGCTCGCAGTACGCGCGCGCCTCTGCGCCCCCGGGCGCGCCGAGGGCTGACCGGAAGAAGATCGCGGCGGCCTCGTTGGCCTGGAGCAGGCGTTCGTACTGTTCGCGCTGTTCCACTTCCCGGGCGGTGGGCGGACGCAACTCCACGCCGGCGCGGTCCGCCGTCAGGCGGAGCGCCTCCTTGAAGTCCAGGCCCTCCCGGCGCCGCACGAACTCGATCACGTCGCCGCCGGTGGAGCACGAGCCGAAGCAGTGCCACGTCTGGCGTTCGGGATCGACGACGAAGGACGGTGTCCGCTCGTTGTGGAACGGGCAACACGCCTTGAACGTCCGACCGGACTTCTTGAGTTCTGGGACGTAGCCGGACACGACATCGACGATGTCGAGGCGGGCCTTCACGTCGTCAATCGTGGTCATCTACCTAGTTAGACCCCACGACCGACGATCCGTTACGCATCCCCAGGGGGATTACGGGCGAATTACCGGCATTTCGGGCGGTGGCGGCAGCGGTTTCAGTTTCGGACGCTCGCGCACCCGCCGTGCTGCCTCGGATTCGCGCTGTTCGGCCGCCTCTACCAGCGTACGCGCGGTGTCCAGGTCCGCGGTGGGGGAGTCGAGGTAGCGCGCGGTGCGGTACCTCGCCCCGGCCAGCGCGTGGATGACCTGCGGTGGCAGCGGCTTCTCCACCGTGCGCTCCTGCGTGACCACCCCGAGCGCCTGCGCCACCGCGTCCCGTTCCTCCGCCGCCACCCGCGCGAGCAGTTGCACCACGGTCTCGCCGCCCACGTCGCTGCTGAAGTCGCGCTCCGTGACGCCCTCCAGCGCCGCGAGGAGCACCGCGCGGGAGGCGTCCAGACGCTCACGGAGTCGCTGGCGTTCGTCGGGGTCAAGCATCGTCTCTGGTGGCTCCTCTGGTCAGCGGGTGCTCCGGTCAGCGGGGGAACACGTTGTTCTGGATGTCCGCGTCCAGGATGGCGTTCATGTGCACGTTGATGGTGATCTGGGACAGGCTGACGTCCGTGATGTCCTCGAACTCGAACTCCATCAGTTCGTCGGGCGGCATGACGGTGGTGAGGGACTCGCGGCCCAGCAGGGTGGTACTGGGGAGCGTCTCGCGCACGGTGATGATGAGCGAGCCCACGAGCGGGATGGGCGAGTTGTTGCGCACCACCACTACCAGTGTGTCGTCCGGCGCCTGGATGGACGCGCCCACCACCTCGATGTCGTTCGGCTGGTCGGGTTCCACGAAGCCCTGCCAGTCGTTGTTGGTCTCGTCCTCCTCCGGACGGTTGATCGAGGGCACCAGCCGCAGGGTGACGCCCTGCCTGAGTTGCAGCGTGAAGTCCGGGACGGGCGCCTCCAGCGCTTGGCCGGCGCGCAGCGGTTCCCCGGGCTTCACGTCCAGCGCGATCGGGTCCGCGCCGTTCACGGAGAGCAGGAACTCGCCGCCTGCGTCGCCCGCGCCCTGGTTCAGGATGCGCACCATGAGCCGGTTGTCCCGCGAGAATGCGTGCTCGATCACCAGGTCCGGCAGGTCCGGCGTCAGCGTGCCCCCCGGTGTCGAGGTCGCCTCCGAGCCCGAGGCCACGACCGGGAGGGCGTCCACGTCCTCTACGCCGCCCACGGCGTCCGCCGGCACCCAGCCCACCATGCCGGGGCGGTCCACCAGCCCGACGGTCAGCCACGCCGCGTCCTGCGAGCGTCCGACAATGCGGATGGCGTCCGTCTCCGCCAGGCGCGTGACGATGGCCACGCGCGGATCCGGCCCCGAGCGCAACTCGATGGCGCGGGTGAGCCGAGGCCCCTCGGGCGGGGGAGGCGTGGCGTCGCGCTGCGGGCTCGCGTCCGGGGTGGGCGTGCTGGTGGCGGCCGTCGCGGGAGGCCCGTCGCTGCCTGCGGGCAGGATGACCACCACGAAGAACGCGACCACGGTGGCCACCACCACGAAGGCGATGGCCGCGCCGATCAGTTCGAAGCGTTGGCGTTCCTCCGCCGGGTCTTCGATTTCCACGTCGGTTACGAGCCCGTCCCCACCAGCACCACGCGCCGGGAGTTGTTGAATTCGCTGGACTCTTCCACCTGGTTGTTGGGGTCCACCTCGATCACGAAGAGGCCGGTTTCGCGCACCACCACGCCGGTGTTCACGGACGCGCTGCGGCCCGAGCCCAGCGACTCCAGCGGGCCGATGTCCAGCGCCCCCACAATCTCGCCCTCTGCTGTGGTGACCCGCAACGCCACCGAGCCGGAGAACGCCCCGCGTCCCACGTTGGTGATGCGCACGGTGAGGATGCCCGTGGCGCCCACGTCCGCACTGCTCACGGTCAGGTCCGGCAGGCCCGGCTCGTCCACGAGCGAGCCGCCGCCGTCCTCGCCATCTGGCCCGCCGATGGTGGCCACGTCCGGCACGGCGGCCAACTCCGGCAGGCTCGCCTCCACCAGGTTCGTGGCGGGGAGCCAGCCCTCCAGCGTGGAGGCCACGGGGTAGATCACGCGGATCCAGGAGGAGTCGTCGCTGCGCCCGGTCACCCGCACCTCGCGCCCCTCCGGGACGATGGCCACCAGTTCACCCGCGCGCGAGGGCGCGCCGTAGAGGTTCGAGGTGAGCGCCACGCGTGCGCGGGGGCCCTCGATGACCGCGGTCTCGGTAGCGGTGGGGCCGCCGTTGGGCGACGCCTCGCCCTCCGTGCCGCCCAGGGCCCACACGCCCGCGATGATCACGCCGGCGACCAGGATCACCAGCGCGCCCGCGATGGTCGGTGGACGCATCACTTGTCCTCCCCCGTGGACTGACTACCAGCAGTCTGGCGGCCAGCGGTCTGGCGGCCAACGGCCTGGCAGCCAACGGCCTGGCAGTGGGTGACGTAGTCGGTCACTGCGTGTGTGACAGGTCGGATGCGGGGAGAGCAGCCGCAGGACATGGTAGCCGTCACCGCAGCAGCCCGAGTGCGCGCGCACGGGTCAGCGCATACCCGTCCGTCATGCCGGAGACGTAGTCCGCCGCCCGCCGCCACGGCGGGTCGTCCGGCATCGAGAATCCGGTGATCTCCTGCGGGTGCGACTCGTAGTAGCGGTACAGGGCTTCCACCACCTGCTGGCCGCGGCGCGCCTCCACCAGCGTGTCCTCGTGCAGGTAGACGCGCTCGAACATGAACTCGCGTAGGGCGTCCGTGGCCTGCAACGCGGCGGGCGAGAGCCGAATGCGAGGGTCGATCTCGAACGTCGCCGCAGAGGCCTCCACCACGTCCGTCACCAGCGTCTCGATGCGCTGCGAGTGCGAGCGGCCGAGCGCCTGGTGCACTAGGTCCGGCAGGTCGGACTCCGCGATCAACTGGGCGCGGATCGCGTCCTCGATGTCGTGGTTGAGGTAGGCCAGCGAGTCCGCGAGTTTCACCACCTGGCCCTCCAGCGTGGAGGCGAATCCCCACGCCTCAGCCGCCACGGACTCCCGCACCTTGCTGTGCTTCAGGATGCCCTCGCGCGTCTCTGCGGTCAGGTTCAGGCCGCGACCGCCGTTCTCCAGCACCTCCACGATGCGGAGCGACTGCTCGTTGTGGCGGAAGCCCTCTGGCAGCAGGCCCGCCAGCGTCTCCTCGCCGGCGTGGCCGAAGGGCGTGTGCCCCATGTCATGCCCCAGCGCGATGGCCTCCGCCAGGTCCTCGTTCAGGTTGAGGGCGCGCGCGATGGTGCGCGCCACCTGCTGCACCTCGATGGTGTGGGTCATGCGCGTGACCACGTGGTCAGAGTCCGGATGCACAAAGACCTGCGTCTTGTGCTTCAGGCGGCGGAACGCGCGCGTGTGGATGATGCGGTCGCGGTCCACCTGGTACGCCAGCCGTGTGGGATCCGGCGCTTCCGGGAGGTCACGGCCGGCCGAAGTCGCTTCCCGCGCCGCCAGCGGGTGCAGGGCAGCCTCCCGCGCCTCCAGCACGGGGCGCACGCGGGCGAGTGCGGGCGAGGGTGAGGGTGACGGTGACGGCTGCTCGGGCATCCCGGCCAATCTGTTGGGGCGGATGCAGCGCCTGACGGGGGCCGCATCGCAAAACGATAACGGGAGTATACGATCAGTCACGCTTCATTCACCCATCGTCGATGCCGGAAGCGCGCCGCCCTCGTATACTTCGAGCAGGGATCGGCCGGGTGTGAGCACCCTGTCGACCGCTGTTGCCACTCCCCACGGCCCCGATGAACGTGCGAGCCCGGCGTGATGGCCGGAGGCCTCGTTCCGGGCGTGGAATCTGCTTTCGCCGTCCCCAGGCCCACGTCGGCCTCCAGGGGGCGACGCCGATTTGGAAGGTCCGCCATGACACTCGCATCAAAGGAGACGGACGCCCGACTATCAGAGCAGATGGTCCACTTCTTTGGTGACGGGAAAGCGGCCACGGCAGACCGTACCGTGCTGGGCGGCAAGGGCGCTGGCCTGGCGGAGATGAGCAGCCTGGGCATTCCGGTGCCCCCCGGCTTCACCATCACCACGGAGGTCTGCTCCGCCTACTACCAGAACGGACGCCAGTTCCCGGCAGGACTGGACGAGCAAGTCGCCGAGGGCATCCGTGAGATCGAGGAGCGCGTAGGCACGCGCTTCGGCGATCCGGACAACCCCCTGCTGGTCTCCGTGCGTTCCGGGGCGCGTGTCTCCATGCCCGGCATGATGGACACCATCCTTAACCTCGGCCTGAACGACGCCACTGCGGAGGGCCTGACCGCCCGTTCCGGCAACGCGCGCTTCGTCTACGACTCCTACCGCCGCTTCGTCCAGATGTACGGCGACGTCGTGCTGGGCGTGGGCAAGGCCTCCGAGACCGACCACGACCCGTTCGAGGCGCTCTTGAACGCGAAGAAGGCCGCCCGCGGCGTCTCCATTGACACCGAACTGAGCGCGGAGGACCTGAAGGAACTGGTGGCGGAGTACAAGGCGCTTGTGCTGGAGCGCACCGGCTCGCCGTTCCCCGAGGACCCCAAGGAGCAGTTGTGGGGCGCCATTGGCGCCGTGTTCTCCTCCTGGGAGACGCCTCGCGCCGTGGTGTACCGGGAGATGCACGGCTACCCGGGCTGGTGGGGCACCGCCGTCAACGTGCAGGCCATGGTCTTCGGCAACCTGGGCGACGACTGCGCCACGGGCGTGCTCTTCACGCGTAACCCCAGCACCGGCGAGGCGCTGATCTTCGGCGAGTTCCTGGTGAACGCGCAGGGCGAGGACGTGGTGGCCGGTACCCGCACCCCGAGCCCCATCTCGGAGGCCGCGCGCGGCCCGCACGATCCACCGTCGCTGGAAGCCCAGATGCCGGAGGCGTACCGCGACCTGGCGGCCGCCTGCGCCACGCTGGAGAAGCACTTCCGCGACATGCAGGACATTGAGTTCACCGTCCAGCAGGGCCGTCTCTGGATCCTGCAGACCCGCAACGGCAAGCGCTCCGGCCAGGCGATGGTGAAGATCGCCGTGGACATGGTGCAAGAGGGCCTGCTGAGCGAGCGCGAGGCGCTGCTACGGCTGGACCCGGAGCAGTTGAACGAACTCCTGCACCCGGTCTTCGAACCCCGCGCGCGTCGCGAGGTGATCGCCTCGGGGCTGGCGGCATCGCCGGGTGCGGCCGTGGGCAAGGTGGTGTTCACCCCGGCGGACGCCGTGCAGTGGGCCGCCCGCGGGGAGGACGTCATCCTCGTCCGTGACGAGACGAGCCCGGAAGACATCGAGGGCATGAAGGAAGCCCGCGCCATCCTCACGGCGCGCGGGGGCATGACCTCGCACGCGGCGGTGGTGGCGCGCGGCATGGGCAAGTGCTGCATCACCGGCTGCGCCGACCTGGAGATCGACTACGCACGCCGCGAGTTCCACGTGCAGGTGGAGGGCCAAGGCTCCGTGGTCGTCCGGGAGGGCGACGTCATCTCCCTCGACGGCACCTCGGGCGAGGTGATGCTGGGCGCGCTGCCACTGGCGGAGGCGCTGTTCCCGCCGGAGTACGACGAGTTGATGTCCTGGGTGGATCGCGAGCGCACGCTGGGCGTCCGCGCCAACGCGGACACGCCGGAGGACGCGGAGCGCGCTCGCGCCTTCGGGGCGGAGGGCATTGGCCTCTGCCGGACGGAGCACATGTTCTTCGGCACGGATCGCATCCTGGCCATGCGCCAGATGATCCTGTCGCAGTCCGAGGAGGAGCGCCGGGCGGCGCTGGAGAAGATCCTGCCGTTCCAGCGCGAGGACTTCGCCGGGCTGCTGCGGGCGATGTCGCCGTTCCCCGTGACCATCCGCCTGCTGGACCCCCCGCTGCACGAGTTCCTGCCGCACACGCCGCCAGAGGTGGCGGAACTGGCCGCGGCGCTCGGCCTGAAGGCGGCGGACGTGGAGGCGCGCGTCCACAACCTGAGCGAGTTCAACCCCATGCTGGGACACCGAGGCGTGCGCCTGGCCATTACCTACCCGGAGATCTACGAGATCCAGGTGCGCGCCATCATGGAGGCCGCCTGCGCCCTGAAGAAGGAGGGCCTGGAGGTCCACCCGGAGATCATGATCCCGCTGGTGGGCATGGACACGGAACTCCAGGTACTGCGCGCCCTGACCGAGGAGACCGCGGACCGCGTCTGCGAAGAGATGCAGGTCACCGTGGACTACACCGTGGGCACCATGATCGAGTTGCCTCGGGCATGTGTGGTGGCGGACAGCATCGCCGAGCACGCGGACTTCTTCTCGTTCGGCACGAACGACCTGACGCAGACCACCTTCGGCCTGTCCCGGGACGACGCGGGCCGCTTCCTACCGTCCTACATCAAGCACCACCTGCTGGAGCGCGACCCCTTCGTGGAACTCGACCGCGAGGGCGTGGGCGGCCTGATCCGCATGGGCATCGAGCGCGGCCGCAGCGTGAAGCCGAAGTTGAAGGTGGGCATCTGTGGCGAGCACGGCGGCAACCCGCCCTCCGTGCACTTCTGCCACGAGGCCGGCCTGGACTACGTCTCCTGCTCCCCGTACCGAGTCCCCATCGCCCGCCTCGCCGCCGCCCAGGCCGCCCTGGACGGCGACACCCTCGAGGGCCTGCCCAGCGCGCACTAAGAAGCCGGATCCGCCCTCAGTCCCCCCGGCGCCCCACGTAGACCACGTGCGAGCGGCCTCGCTTGCCGTGGGCGGGGAGGCGGTGCTCGGAGGGGGTGAAGCCGGCAGCCCTGAGGCGACGCTGGGCCGTGCCGTCCGCGCCGACCGACCAGATCGCGAGGGCGCCCCCGGGGCGGAGCGCGCGCCGCGCGGCGGCCAGGCCGGCCGGGGTGTAGATCGCGTAGTTGCCTCGGTCAGTCAGGGAGTCGGGGCCGTTGTCCACGTCCAGCAGGATCGCGTCGAAGCGGTCGCGGCTGGCCTTGATGAGGCGGCCCACGTCACCCACGTAGACCTCGGTGCGCGGGTCCTCCAGCGGGCGGCCGGCCAGGTCGCCCATGGGGCCGCGGTTCCAGTCCACCACCTCCGGCACGAGTTCCGCGACGAGGACGGTGGAGGCGGCGTCCACCTGCTCCAGCGTGGCGGCCAGCGTGTACCCCATGCCGAGGCCGCCCACCAAGACGCTGGCGCCGGGCGGCGGCTCCGGGCACGCAAGGGCCATCATCGCCTGCTCAGAGTTGCGGGCGCGGCTCGTCATCAGGTCGTAGCCCTCGGCGCGGATCACGTACTCGCCGTCGTGGTGCACGAGCGTGAGCACGCCGCCGTCCGGCAGCCGCGCCTCCGCGAGGTTCTCCCAGGGCTTCACCAGCGCGCGCTTCTCATACCCCCACGGTAGCCCTCGCCGCAGTGGGGGGCGACGGGCCGGGGCTACGCGGCGGTGAGGGTGGGGAACGCCTTCAGCGCCGCGCTCACCTCGTCCGCTCGGGGGACGTCGGCCAGGTTCACTCCCTGCGAGACACCGCGGAACTCCACGCCGAGCAGCGCGCCGCCCGCGTCGTAGTCCACCTGCCGCCCGTCACCGATCTCCTCGGTCCGGGCGACATCGCCAGGCTGGCGATCGGCGAACACGACGTAGAGGGCGTCAGCCTCCGGATCGAAGCGGATGAGGATCTGGCTCACCTCAACGGCCCTTCTGCGTCCACCATGCTGTGATCACCCGGGGACGCACTCCTCGTTCGTCCACGATGACGGTCAGCATCCGCCCATCGGGGACGATTCCATCGTATCGAGTTCCACGAGAGGTGGCAGGCGAACGCAGCGGGTCCGAGAGAACCGCGTCCACCATGGCCTCGGTGACCAACCGCTCCCGCATCTGATCCTGCGCGTGCCCTGTGAGTTCAAACTCGCTCGTAACTTGCCTCGGGCGGCCTGGGGCGAATAATGAATGTGCTACGCGTAAGGCCTGCCGAACCGCCATGACTGGACTCATCGAACGTGAACTGCCGCTTGCCCTCTTGCAGGACGCGCTGGCCCAGGTGGGGCGCGGCCAGGGCAAGGTCGCGCTGGTCACAGGCGAGGCCGGGGCGGGCAAGACCAGCCTCCTGCGCGCCCTCGTAGACACGAGGCCGGCCGGGCGGGTGCTCCTCGGCGCCTGCGACGACCTCACCACGCCTCGCACGCTGGGGCCGGTGCGGGACTTCGCGCTGCAGGCGCCGGACCTGCGGGACGCGCTGATGGGCGGCAACCTGGACCGCGATCACGTGATGGCGCAGGTGCAGGCCGAACTCGGCCGTGGCCCCCACCCCACGCTCGCCATCATCGAGGACATCCACTGGGCAGACGACGCCACGGCGGACGTGCTGACGTTCCTCATCCGCCGTATCGAGTTCCTCCCGGTGTTCCTGGTCCTCACCGTCCGCGAGAGCGACCTGGACGAGACCTCGCGCGTGCGTCGCTTCCTGAACGCGCTGATCGCCGCGCGCTCGTCCATCCGCGTCGCCCTCGGGCCGCTGACGGAGGGGGCCGTGGTCACGCTGGGTGAGCAGGCGGGCCTAGACGGCGCGCTCCTCTACCGGGAGACCGAGGGCAACCCGTTCTACGTGAGCGAGGTACTGGCCGCACGGACGGAGGGCGTGCCCGCCGCAGTCCAGCACGCCGTCCTTGCGCGCGTGGCGGCGCTGCCGGAGGCGGCGCGCGATCTCCTGGAGTTGCTCTCGGTCACGCCGGGGCGCACGGACACCTACGTCCTGGACCACTGTCAGCCGGGGTGGACGGACGCCGTGGAGCCCGCAGAGCGGCGCGAGATGGTGAGGCTGGAGGGCCACGCCCTGCGCTTCCGGCACGAACTGGCGCGACGCGCGGTGGAGGCAGCCCTGTCGCCCTCGCGGCGACAGTTGCGCCAGCGTCGGATACTCGGCGCCATGCGCGAGCGGGGGCGCGACTGGGCGAACATCATGCACCACGCCGTAAACATCGGAGACGTGGAGGCGATCGTCCAGTTCGGCCCGCCCTCCGCGAGGCGTGCCGCCCAGGCGAGCGCGTTCCGGCAGGCGAAGGCGCACTTCCGCAGCGTGCTCCCGCACGCCGAGCGCTTCGACCCCGCGGAGCGTGCGGCGCTGCACGAGGAATACTCACTGGTCTGCTTCAACACAGAGGACCGCGCGGAGGCCGTCGCCTCGGCAGAGGAGACGCTGCGCCTGCGGGAGGCCCTCGGAGATGCCGAGGCGCTCGGACGGGCGTTGCGCTGGCGCGGGCGGGTGGCGTGGTGGGACGGCAGGACGGCGGACGCGTGGACGTACGGCGACCGGGCGATCGAGACGCTCGAACCGCTGGGGCGCAGCCCGGAACTGGCGCGCTCCTACGCCTTCCGGGCACAACTGGGCGTCATCACCCAGCGCCTGGACGTGGTCGCGGAGTGGGCGCCCCGGGCGATCGACCTCGCAACGGACCTCGGCGCGGACGGCGTCCGAGGGCTGGCGATGATCGCCCTCGGCCTGTCGGGCCTGGTGTCGGCGCGGCCGGGCGCGGACGAGATGGTGATGGAGGGTATTGCGCTCGCGAAGGCGGCCGGCCTCCATGACGAGGTAGCGCGCGCCTACATGAACTTGGCGTTTACGAAGAACGCGTTCCGCGACTATGCGGCGGCGGAACGCCTGTTGGAGGAAGGCTCCGCGTTCGCCTCTGACCACGAACTGCTCTCCTACCTCGCGGACATGACGGCCACGCGCTGCATGTTCTGCCTGGACGTGGGGCGCTGGGACGAGGCGGTGGAGGCGGCGCGCCCCTTCGTCGCGCGCGACGACCTGCCGGTCACGGCCTTCCCGACGCTCTACGTGTCCGCGCGCATCCTGGCGCGTCGAGGCGACGCGGCGGCGGCGGCGCTGGTGGAGCGCACCTGGGCCACCGCCGAGCCCACGGGTGAACTGCAGCGCATCGGTCCGGCGGCCAGCCTGGCGGCGGAACTGGCGTTCCTGCAGGGCGGCTCACTCGCCGCGTCCGTGCCGCGCCTGCGACAGGCGCTGGCCCTCGCGGAGGCGGGGCGCATCGGACGCGTGGCGGGCGAGGCGGCGATGTGGCTGCAGCGCGCGGGAGCGCTCGAGGCGCCGCCGGCGGTGAGCGAGCCGGCCTACACCGCGATGATCGAGGGCAGGTGGACGGAGGCGGCCCGCATGTGGCACGACCTCGGCTGCCCGTACGAGGAGGCGGACGCTCTGGCCTGCACCGGCCAGCCCCAGGCGATGCAGGAGGCGCTGCGCATCCTGGAGGGGCTGGGTGCGGGGCCGCGCGCCGCCATGGTGCGGTCGGACCTCCAGCGCCGAGGCGTCACCGTGCCCCGAGGGCCGCAGCGGGCGACGCGGGCGAACCCGGCCGGCCTGACGCGTCGCCAGGTGGACGTGGTGCGGCTGCTGGCCTCCGGACGGACGAACGCGGAGATTGCGGACGAACTTGTCCTGTCGACGCGCACGGTGGACCACCACGTGGCGGCCATCCTGCAGAAGTTGGACGCCCGCAACCGCCGCGAGGCCGCCCGCCGCGCGGGCGAACTGGGCCTGCTGGAGCCGGCATCCTAGGCGCTCAGCACCTCCGAGCCTGCCCGAAGATACGTCTCCGCAAGGCGCAGCACCTCCCGTCCGGCGCGAAGAGGCCGCTGGTTGCCACGTCGGACGAGGCGCACGGCCCGTCGATGCCGCTCCACAGGAGGAGGGCGCGCCGGGCGGCTTCCTTGTGGCTCCAGGAGACGCGTTCCGCCGTCCGTGCGTGGGCGGCCTGGTGTGTAGTGGATGGGATGGCCGCGTGGCGGTCCAGGGCGATGGTCTGTTCCATGATGCCCGCTCCCTTTCGTGATGCGGGGACTCGTTGACTGATGTCATCTTGCCCGCGAAGGCGGCGGGCCTCGTCGGCATCCATGCCCATATCGCCGGGGGCGGTGCCTAGATCCTCGGGGGTAGGGAGGGGCGCACGGGGCGGGTATGACGACATAAAAAGGAGCGGCGCCGCCCGTGAAGGCGACGCCGCTCGGCCGTACCCCTGCCGCACGACCTGGGGAGCGTCGGCGGTGGTTGAGTGCTGTGACGTGTGACTACTCGACGGTCACGGTCTTCGCCAGGTTTCGAGGCTGGTCGACGTCCGCGCCGCGGCTGAGACCAATGTAATAGGCCAACAGTTGGAGGGGAACGGTGCTCACGATCGGGCAGAGCAACGCGTCCACCTCCGGCAACTCCACCAGGTGCGTGGCTACGCCCTCCAACCCGCGGTCGCCGTGGGAGACCACGGCGATCACCTCGCCGCGACGGGCGCGCACCTGTTCGATGTTGGAGCGCATCTTGTCTGCCACGTCGTCCTGAGGCGCCAGGGCCACGGTGGGCATCTTTTCGTCGATGAGGGCGATGGGGCCGTGCTTCATCTCACCGGCGGCGTAGCCCTCCGCGTGGATGTAGGACACTTCCTTCAACTTCAGGGCGCCCTCCATGGCCACGGGCAGGCCCAGGCCGCGTCCCAGGAAGAGAAAGTCCTCCGCGCCGGCGTACTGCTCCGCCAGCGCCTGCATCTGCGGAGCCAGGTCCAGCGCCTCGCCCACGGCGGAGGGCAGCCGCAGGACGGCCTCCACCTGCTGCGCCTCCGTCTCCACGGACAGGGCGCCGCGCAGCCGGCCGAGGTAGAGCGCCAGGCTGTGCAGCAGCACCATGGATGCGAGCATGGTCTTGGTGCTGGCCACCGCGATCTCAGGGCCCACGCGCATCAGGATCGCGCCGTCCGCCACGCGCGTGGTCTGGGCGCCGGGCGTGTTGCAGATCGTGATCTGCGTGCAGCCCGCGCGCCGCGCCTCGTCCATGGCGGCCAGCGTGTCCACGGTCTCCCCGGACTGCGCGATCGAGATCACCAGCGTGCGCTCGTCCAGCACCGGCTGGCGATACCGGAACTCCGAGGAGTTGTCGACTTCCGTGGGCAGGTTCGCGAAGCGCTCGAAGTAGTGCCGGCCCACCATGGCGGAGTGCATGGACGTGCCCATACCCACGATCACGATGCGGGAAAGGTCGCGCGCCCAGGTCTCGCTGAAGCGCTCAGGCGGGAGTTCCGCGGAGAGGTCCACGCGGTGGGGGTGGACCAGGTAGCGGCCTCGGATGGCGTTCAGCACGGCCTCCGGCTGCTCGAAGGTCTCCTTGAGCATGAAGTGCTTGTACGGGCCCTTGGTGGCGGAGACCGGGTCGTAGGAGAGCACCTCCACCTGCTTCGCCAGGTCGGCGCCGTCCAGGTCCACGTACCGGACCGCGTCCGCGGTGATGTCCACCAGTTCGCCCGGTTCCAGGAACGTCACGCGGCGGGTCTGCGACAGCAGCGCGTTGAGGTCGGACGCAAGCAGGTGTTCGCCATCACCCACCCCCACCACGATGCCGCCCGCATTGCCCACGCGCGCCGCCACCAGGCGTCCCGGCTGGTCCACGGCCATGACCACCACGGAGAACGCACCTTCCGCCTCGCCCACCACCTCGCGAAGGGCGTCCAGCAGGTCCAGGCCGGCCTCCACGCGGGTAGCGAGCATGTGGGCTAGGACTTCCGTGTCCGTGTCGGAGGCGAAGGGGCCGCGCGCGTACTTCGCGCGCAGGGCCTCGAAGTTCTCGACGATGCCGTTGTGGATGACGGCCACGCGGCCGTCCGGGTCCAGTTGGGGGTGGGCGTTGCGGTCGCTGGGTTCGCCGTGCGTGGCCCAGCGGGTGTGGCCCAGGCCGGACGTGGCGGGCGGGTAGTGCCCCTCCACCTTCTGCACGAGCGCATCGAGTTTGCCCGTGGCCACGGCGACGTACATGCGCTGGTCATCGTCCGTCAGGGCGATGCCGGCAGAGTCATAGCCGCGGTATTCCAGGCGCCGAAGGCCGTCCAGGAGGATGGGCCCCGCAGGGCGGCGCCCCGTGTAACCGACGATCCCACACATCAGGCAGACTCCCGCATCTTCCCCGGCGCCCGCCTGTCAGAGTGTAGAGCAGTCCCCCCGCGGGCGCGCGAGACCAGGTTGAGTGCCGGTGCGCCGCCCGGCGTGACGAGGCGTATGAAGGCGCGCGAGCGGTGCTCGCGCCTACGCGTCAGAGGCTTCGGGCGGCGGTTCCTCGCCGGGTTCGGCGCGTTGGCGGGCGATGATGATCTGGCCTTCCGTCTCCGGGCCGTATGCGCCTTGCATTTCCGGCGGCAACAGCGCGGCCACGCGGCGCATCATCAGGTCCGTGCCTGCCTCGGCAGCCCGCCCGTCCGAGGACAGGCCGGTGAGGTCGAACGGCTCGCCGAAGGTCACGGAGATCTCCGGCCGGCGGCGCCAGATCCATTGGAAGAAGACCGTGGGCAGGCTGATGCGCGAGCCGGTGATGGCCACCGGGACGATCGGCGCCTTCGCCAGCAGGGCGACCATGCCGGCCCCGGGCAGCGCCGGCCGCATGCCGGCCCTGGAGCGGGTGCCCTCCGGGAACATCAGCACCGTTTCACCGTCGCGAAGATAGTTGCGGGCCACGCGCAGCGCGCCCATGTCGCCGGAGAAGCGCCGCACGGGGAAGGCCCCGTAGGCCCAGAAGAACCACCCGATGAGCGGCGTCTCGAAGAGTTCTCGCTTGGCCATCGGGCGCACGCGGCGGGTGGAGGCGGCGCTGACCAGCGGCGGGTCCAGGATGTGCGCGTGGTTCGCCACCAGGATCAACGGGCCGCTGGCCGGCAGGTGCTCGGCGCCCCTCACGGTCCAGCGCGCGAACAGGAAGATCACGATCCGTAGCGACCAGGTCGAGATGGCATAGACGACCGAAGAGAGGCGGTTCTTCATCCCGGTGTCGCCATCTCCTCGCCAGGCCTCCAGGCCGAGTGCTACGCGCCGTTCGAGGCGCGATAGTGCGCCAGGGCGCTCTCCACCACCTGGTCGATGCCGAGCGCGTCCGTGTCGATGACCAGGGCGCCCTCCGCGGCCTGGTCGCGCTTGATGGCGCGATGGCCGCTGTTATCCAGTTCGTCCCGGCGCCTGGTGGCGTGCAGGACCTGGTCGAACGTGGAGGGGCGTCCGGAGTCCAGTTCCTCGCCCAGGCGGCGGCGTGCGCGCACCTCGGCGGAGGCATCCAGGAAGATCTTGGTGCGCGCCTCTGCCAGCACGCGCGTGCCGATGTCGCGGCCGGCCATCACCACCGGCTCCCGGGAGGCGATGGTGCGCTGGCGACGCACGAGTTCGTTGCGGACCTCCGGGATGCGCGAGATGAGGGAGACCTGCTGCTCGATCTCCGGGGTGCGCAGCACGCCGGTGACGTTCTCGCCCTTCAGGATCACCTGCGGTAGCGTGGGGTCGTCCCAGCGCATGTCCAGGTCCAGGTGGCGCACCAGGTCCGTGACCGCCTCGGCGTCCTCCGGGTCCACGTCCGCGCGCATGACGGCCAGGGTGCAGGCGCGGTACATGAGGCCGGTATCGAAGAAGCCAATGGTCAGCGCCTCCGCCAGGGCGCGGCCCACCACGCTCTTGCCAGAGGCCGTGGGCCCGTCGATGGCAACGCTACGAGCCAGGGAGTCCG
Source organism: Dehalococcoidia bacterium (assembly GCA_023228825.1). GTDB lineage: Bacteria > Chloroflexota > Dehalococcoidia > UBA2979 > UBA2979 > W-Chloroflexi-9. The sequence goes on from JALOAL010000001.1 coordinate 170,527, forward strand.
AAATCGTTGCCCTCCGCATCTTGCCCGCACGGCCGGGAGGCCTCCGGGCTCGCCGCATCATAACCGCGCCGGGAGTTAGAGCCGAGTGCAACCGCCTGCTACGGCGTCTCCGGCCCGCCAGAGGCGTCGAGGCCCACGAGTTGCCTGAGCGCTCGCTCTTCGGACGCCGTGAGCGGCCTCGACTGGCCGAGGGGCAGGGTACCGAGTTCCACCGGGCCCACGCGGCTGCGTCGCAGGCGGAAGACCGGGTGGCCGATCGCGTCGAACATGCGCCGGACCTGGCGGTTGCGGCCCTCGTGGATCACGAGGCGCACACGGGTGGGCGGCTCCGGCCCGCGCCAGCGGTCGATGCGGGCGGGGGCGGTGACGCCGTCGTCCAGTTCCACGCCGCGCCGCAGTTGTCCCAGGTCACGCTCGCTCACCACGCCCTCTGCCCACGCCTCGTATTCCTTCTCCACCTCGTAGCGTGGGTGGCTCAGGCGGTGAGCGAGTTCGCCGTCCGTGGTGAGCAGGAGGACGCCAGAGGTGTCGATGTCCAGGCGGCCCACGTAGCGCAGGTGCGCGGGCGCGCCGGGGAGCAGGTCATAGACCGTGGGGCGGCCCTCCTCATCGTGCGCTGTGACCACGTGCCCTTCCGGCTTGTGCAGCACGATCGTGGACTCGCGTGTCTCGAGCGTGATGGGCTCTCCGTCCACCTCGATACGGTCGCGTTCGGCGTCCGCTTTCGTGCCGAGCGTGGCCACGGCGCCGTTGACGCGCACGCGGCCGGCGCTGATGACGCCCTCCGCCGAGCGCCTGCTGCCGAAGCCGGCGCGCGCGAGGATCTTCTGGAGGCGTTCTTCAGGCAATGGCTTGGGCTTCAGGCAATGGCTTGGGCTTCAGGCAATGGCTTGGGAGGGGCCGGGGGTGTCAGCGGGAACGCGTGACGCGCTCGACGACGGTGGTGTGCGTCACCACGACGCGCGTGACGCCGTCCTGGACCGGGCGGGCGCGCACCAGGCCCGTGCGTTCCGCCGCCCGCAGCGCCAGGCTGGCCACCGCGCGCTCCGCTGCCAGCGTGGCCAGCGCGGTGCCTACGGACGCCGTCACCAGCGGCATCGCCCGCCGCGCGATCGGCGCGAGGGCGCCCACCACCGTGGAGCGGGCCACGGGGTGCGCGGTCACGGTGGTGGGCGTCATGGACTGACCGGTGGCGGACACGCGAGGCTCCTGGGGGAAAGCGCGTTGGCGGTGTCTTCGGATTGGGAGCGTACTACACGAGGGGCGTTGGGCGCCCCTCACCCCTTCGTTCCCCCGGTGCGCGTCAGCCGTCGCCCAGGCGGCGGCGCACGTCCTCCGTCAGGTCCAGGGGGGCGGACTCGTCGAGGGCGTCGAGGTTGTCGAGGCGCAGGCGTCCGTCCGCGAACGCCTGCAGCGCTGCGGCCAGAAACGGCGCCTCGTGGCGGACCTGCGCGGCGCGGAGCGCCTGGAACAGCGCGCTCGCCTCGAGCGTCTCATCGTCGACGCCGGGATCCAGGGCGGCCCAGGCGTCGTCGAAGCCCTCGCCGCGGGTGGCGTAGCGGGCGAAGGCGGCCACGGGCCCCATGTCCACCTCTGGGATGGCCACGTTCAGCATCACGCCGCTCTCGGAGGCTCCTGCCCGGATCAACTCGCGGATCACCTCCACGTAGGTGCCGATGGGGCCGCCGGGCAGCGCCGGGTGCAGGTTCACCATGGGATGCGAGTTGGCGAAGTCCTCCGTGAAGATCAGGAGGTAGCCGGCCAGTACCCCGAGGTCCGTCGGGTAGGCCTCCACCAGGCGGGCCACCTCGGCGTCGTACTCCGCGCGCCAGGCGGGGAGCGGCTGGCCGGGCCGGGAGCGCTCGCCCCCGCGCGCCTTGCGAAACGCCACCGATCCGAGCGTGATCAGGGGGACACCCTCCGCCCGTACGAGGTCGAAGAAGGCGTCCGTCACGGGATCGTCTCCGGGATCGCGGTTGGAGAAGACGTAGGCCACGTCCGCGTCCAGGTCGCCGGCGCGGATGGCGCCCAGGACGGCCTCGAACATGGCGCGCGAGGAGCGACCGCGGGTGGTGTACCAGCCGATGCGGAGGGTCATGGGCGTGCCAGGGGGCGCGTCACGGGCCGGGCCTACGCGCCGTTGGCGCGCTGACGCAGCACCTCGATGCGCTGCTCCACGTCCGTCAGCAAGCCCTGGCACTCCTCGGCCAGACGCATGCCTTCCTCGTAGAGGGTGACGGACTGCTCCAGCGTGAGGTCGCCGGCCTCCAGGCGCTGGGCCACCTCTTCCAGGCGGGCGTAGAGCGCCTCGAAGGTGCCGCCCTCCAGCGCGAGTTCGGACTGCTGGCCCGCCGGCTGCTGGCCGGCGCGGTAGGCGTCGTCATATCCGGGATGGTCGTTGCTCACGGCGCCCCTCACTGCCCTGACTCTACACGCGCCGCGCGCGTACCGTCCCGCCAGCGGATCGCTACGCGGTCGCCGCCCTGCGTGCCGGCGGCGTGGGAGACGGGCGTGCCGTCCTCGCGGTTCACCAGGGCGTAGCCGCGGTCCAGCGTGGCGAGGGGGGAGAGCGTGCGCAGGCGCGCCGCGACGGAGGCGATGTGCTCCCGCGCTTGGGCCACGTCGCGCCCCACGGCGTGCTTCATGCGGTCCGCGCGTGTGGAGACGCCACGGTGCAGCGGTCGGGTGTCCGACAGCCGCCGGTCCAGGCGCCCCACCACGCGGTCCACGTTCTGCCTCGCCGCGGCCACGCGACGTGTGACGCGCATGAGGTTGCCCGCCGAGAGCGACTGCACGCGCCGCGCCACCTCGCTGCGGTCGGGCGCAACGAGTTCTGCGGCGGCGGAGGGCGTGGCCGCGCGCCGGTCCGCCACGAGGTCCGCGAGGGTGGTGTCCGTCTCGTGTCCCACGGCGGAGACCACGGGCACGGGGCAGCCGAAGATCGCGCGGACCACCGGCTCCTCGTTGAACGCCCACAGGTCCTCGGTCGAACCGCCACCGCGTCCCACGATCAGCACGTCCGGCCACAATTCTGGCCGGCCCTGGGGCGCGATAGACCGGATCGCATCGGCAATGTCCACCGCGGCCTCATCACCCTGCACGGCCGCGGGCTGGAGGAGCACCGTGGCCAGGGGCCAGCGGCGTTCCAGGACGGTGGTGATGTCGTGCAGCGCGGCGCCCTTGGCGCTGGTCACCACGCCGATGCGGCGCGGGAACAGCGGCAGGGCGCGCTTGCGGGCGGGGTCGAACAGACCTTCCGCCTCGAACTGGGCGCGGCGGCGTTCGAACTCCGCCTGGAGGGCGCCCACGCCGGCCGGCTGCACGAAGTCCACGATGAACTGCAGGTCGCCCCGCTCCGCGTAGAAGGAGACCAGCCCGTGCGCGACGAGCGAGGCGCCCGCCTGCATGTGCTTGCGGTGGGGCATGTTCTGGTTGCGGAAGAACACGCAGCGCAAGGCGCCGCCCTGGTCCTTCAAGGTGAAGTACATGTGGCCAGAGGACGCGATGGTGAGGTTGGAGACCTCGCCACCGATCCACAGGTCACGCAGGGCCGGATCGCCCTCCACGCGCTCGCGGAGGTAGCGGGCGACCTGCCAGACGGCACGGACCTCTGGCGGCACTGGAACCCCGCTTTCGCCTCAACAGGCTCGGGTGCGCGCAGACGTGCTCGTGCGCACCCGAGCGCTCGGTCGCGGGCTACTTGCCCTTGACGCGCTCCAGGTACTTCCCGTCAGAGGTGGACACCTTCACCACGTCGCCCGGCTCCAGGAAGAGCGGGACGTTGACCACCAGGCCGGTCTCCAGCGTGGCGGGCTTGGTGGCGCCGGTGGCGGTGTCACCCTTCACGCCGGGGTCGGATTGGGTGATCTCCAGTTCCACGGCGGCCGGCAACTCCAGGCCCAGCGCCTCGTCGCCGTAGAGGATGACCTGCACCTCGTCGCTCTCGCGGATGAAGGGCAGGGAGTCCTCCACCACGGCGCGGGGGATCATGACCTGGTCGTAGGTCTCGGAGTTCATGAAGGTGTACTGGTCGCCGTCGCCGTAGAGGTATTGCATCTTGCGGCGTTCAACGCGGGCCACGGGCAGTTTGTCGCCCGCGTTGAAGGTGCGCTCCGTGATGTGCCCGGCGCGGAGGTCACGCAGTTTCACCCGGTAGACGGCGGACTTCTTCGTCTTGACGTGGTGCACGTCCTCCATGCGGTAGAGGGAGCCGTCCACCTCCACGGTGGTGCCCTTCTTGAAGTCCGAGGTCGAAATCATGTGTCCTCCTGCGTTGTCGGGACGAACAGGTTAGAGGTCGATCTTGGGCGCGGTCGAGATCACGCGCAGGCGGCCGTCCTCCATCACGCATTGGTCCTCAATGCGGATACCGCCCCATCCAGGGATGTAGATGCCCGGCTCCACCGTGACCACGTGGCCGTCCGCCAGCGGGATCTCGCCGGAGGGCGCCAGCCGAGGATCCTCGTGAATGTCGAGGCCCACCCCGTGGCCCAGGCCGTGGCCGAAGTGCTCGCCGTGGCCGGCCTGCCGGATGACCTCGTGGGCGATCTCATGGCCCACCTTCCCCAGCATACCCGCCTCGATGCGCTGCTCCGCCGTCTCCTGCGCCGTCAGCACGATGTCGTAGATGCGCGTGAACTCGGCCGAGGGCCGCTCGCCCAGCCAGACCGTGCGCGTCAGGTCCGAGCAGTACCCGTCCACGACCACGCCCATGTCGATCACCACGCCGGTCTCCACCTGCAACGGGGTGTCCGAGGCGCGCCAGTGCGGCAGCGACCCATGCGCCCCGCCCGCAACGATCGAGGCGAAGGAGAGGCCTTCCGCCCCGCGCTGGTGCGCGTACTCCTGGATGATCCAGGCAACCTGCTTTTCCGTCATGCCCGGTTCCAGGCGGCTCGCGGCGTGGCGGAAGGCGTCGTCCCCCAGCAGGACGGCGCGCGTGATGGCGTCGATCTCCTCGGCGTCCTTCACCATGCGCAGGTCCTCAATGGCACGGGGGGCCGGGACGAACGCAGGGCGGGAGTGCGCGGGCATCTCCGCCAGGGCACCCGTCCACGCCTCGTACCCCGCGTAGGACAGGTCCGCGGGTTCGAAGCCGACCTTCAGCCCGCCCATGCCCTCCAGGACCTGCGGGGCCACGCCGGTGTTGGCGCCGCTCACCTGCACCAGGGTGTAGCCGTGGCACTGCTGCCCCACCTGCTCCCAGTACCGCGAGTCCGTGGCGAAGCGCGCCTCGTCACGGCTCACCAGCGCCATCCCGGCGCTGCCAGTGAAGCCGCTGATCCAGCGCCGGTTGGAGGGGGTGGTCACGAGCAGCGCGTCCACACCCAGCGTCTCGAGCCGTGCGCGCAGGCGCTCCAGGCGCGCGGCGATGGTGGCGGGGCCGCTGGTCATGCCCGGTCCGCCTCGGCCAGGTGGGCGTGCAGGAGGTCCAGCGCCGCCAGGTACCCGCGCCAGCCGAAGCCGGTGATCTGCCCCCAGGCCACGCTGGCCACGTACGAGCGCTGGCGGAAGGCCTCGCGCCGATGGATGTTGGAGAGGTGCACTTCCACCACGGCCAGTTTCGTCGCCGCAATGGCATCCGCGAGCGCAATGGAGGTATGGGTGTAGGCGCCGGGATTGATGATCAGTCCGTCCCAGTCCCGGTGGCCCAGGATCAGGTCGATCAGTTCGCCCTCGTGGTTGGTCTGCGTGAACGCGATCTCCAGGTCGCCCAGGGCGGCTGCGCGTTCACGTACCGCCGCTTCGATGTCGGCGAGCGTCTCGCGGCCGTACACCTCCGGCTCGCGCTCGCCGAGCAGGTTCAGGGTGGGGCCGTTCAGGACAAGGATGCGCATGGAAGCCTCCCGCATGGCGTCAGGGCCGATGGTACCCGCAGCCCCGGCCCAGCGTCAGTGGGGCCCTGTCAGGGGTGCGGTCAGGGGGGCTGCCAGCGAGTGTGGTCAGCCGGCGGATCCAGCGGCGGGAGGCGTCCCGCGCTCGACCGCCCGCGCCCGCGCCAGTGCCTCCCCCACCACGCCCGCCCGCTGCCGGTGGCCCACCGAGGTGTAGACCTGCGTGGTGTCCGGCGAGGAGTGCCCCAGCAGGTGCTGCACGATGCGCAGATCCGCATTGCCCTCGATCAGGTGGGTGGCGAAGGAGTGGCGCAGCATGTGCGGGTGCACGGGGCGTGCGAGCGCCGCCTCCGTGCCTGCATTGCGCACGATGCTCTGGATCGACCGTGCGCTGAGTCGTCCTCCGGAGCGGTTTACGAAGAGCGCGGCCTGCGCCCCCGTCACGAGGTGCGGGCGCCCGTCCTGGATGTAGCGCCCGATCGCGTCTCGCGCCGGCTCTCCGTAGAGGCTGATGCGGGTCTTGTCGCCTTTGCCGGTGACGCGCACCTGGCGGTTGGCCAGGTCCACGTCCCGGACGTCCAGGTTGGCGGCCTCGCTCACGCGCAGTCCCGCGCCATAGAGGACCTCCAGGATCGCTCGGTCGCGCAGGCCGGTGGGGGTCTCCGCGTCTGGCGCGTCCACCAGTTTGCTCGCGTCCTCCGCCGAGATGAACCGAGGCAGCCGCTGGGTCTGGCGAGGGAAGCGCAGCCGCAGCATGGAGTCGCCGGGCTGGTTCTGCAGCGCGACGCCCTCCGAGTCCAGCCACCCGTAGAAACCGCGCATGGTGGTCGCGATGCGTTTCACGGATCCCTCCGCCACCGAGGCGTTCCGCAACGCGAAGAGGTATGAGCGCCCGTCTGAGCGGCCGGCCTCGTCGAACGGCGTCTCGCGCTCCGCCAGGAAGGACAGGAAGCCCTCCAGGTCAGCGCGGTAGTTGCGCAGGGTGTGGGGAGACCGCCGCCGCACACGCTCGAGGTGGGCGAGGTAGCCCTCCAGTGCCTCGCGCGCGGCGCTGGCGACGGGCGCGGGCGGCACGGGTGAGGGCGCGCGCTTCCTGGAGGCGCGTGGCGCGGAGGCACGCTGCTCAGAGACTCGTCTCGCAGGCTCTCGGTTCGGCGGCATCGGTCCATCCTCGGGTTCCCCGCCCTCGGACGTTGGACATAACTCTAGCGGCGTGGAGGGCGAGGCGCAGCCCCATAGCCCCGCAGCCTCGCAGCCCCACAGCCCCCCAGCCGAACGCTACGCCGAGCGCTTGCGAGTGCCTGTGGACTTCCGGCGGGTGGCGGGGCGCCTCGTGGTGGGCTTCTTGGCCCGCGGGTCCTTGCCCTCCGCGCGCAGTTTCTCCTCGCGGGCGGCGAGCAGTTCGATGGCGTCGTCCATCTCGATGGCCTGTGGGTCGCGGCCCTTGGGGAGGGAGGCGTTCACGGTGCCGTCCGTGACGTAGGGGCCGAACTTGCCGGAACGGATGGTGACCGTGCCCTTGTTGTCCGGGTGTTCGCCCAACTCCTTCAGGACGGAGGCGGACGGGCCACGCCGGCCGAACTTCCGCGGCTCGGCGAGGATGCGGAGGGCCTCCTCCAGCGTCAGGTCCGCCATCTGGGAGTGGCCGCCCTCGATGCTGCGGCTCTCGGTGCCGCTCTTCACGTAGGGGCCGTTGGGGCCGTCCTGTGCGGTGACGTCCTTGCCGGTCTCCGGGTGCTGTCCCAACACCTTGGGGAACTCCAGCGCCATCAGCGCGTCTTCCAGCGTGACGTGCTCCATGGTCATGCCCGGCCACAGCGAGGCGCGCCGCGGCTTCTCCTTCGACTTCGGCTCGGGGTCCGCGCCCAACTGGAAGTAGGGGCCGAAGCGGCCGGTCTTCAGCGTCACGGGCAGGCCGGTGTCCGGGTCGTTGCCCAGCACGCGGTCGGACAGTGCCTCCTGCTGCAGCAGGTGCTCCACGTCCGCGATGGTGACCTCGTCCGGTGCGATCTCCGGGGGCAGCGAGGCGCGCTCGTCCGTGTCTCCCACCTGCACGTACGGGCCGTAGCGGCCCACGCGCACAGCCACCTCGCGGCCTTCGTCGTCTGTGCCCAGGGGGATGGAGGAGACGGCGCGCGCGTCGATGGCCTCCCAGCCCTCGTTGATGGTCTTGTGCAAGCCGTGGCGGGCCATGCCCTCGTCGTCCGGGGCGTTCGGGTCGCCGAAGTAGAAGGTGTGCAGCCACGGCTTGTGTTCGCGGTCGCCCTCCGCGATCTCGTCCAGGCGCTCCTCCATGCGGGCGGTGAAGCCCAGGTCGATGAGGTCCGGGAAGTGCTGCTGCAGGAGGTTCGTGACCGCAAAGGCGACGAACGTGGGGATGAGGGCGGTGCCCTTCTTCCACACGTAGCCACGGTCCTGCACGGTCTGCAGGATGGAGGCGTACGTGGAGGGGCGGCCAATGCCGCGCTCTTCCAGTTCGCGAATCAGGCTCGCCTCTGTCCAGCGGGCGGGCGGCTGGGTCTCGTGGCCCTTGGCCTCGACCTGGCGGGGGTCCACCTCCTGGCCGGTGGCCAGCGGCGGCAGCACCCGCTCCTGGTCTTCCAGTTCCGCGTCCGGGTCGTCCGAGCCCTCCACGTAGGCGCGGAGGAAGCCCGGGAAGGTGATGACCTTGCCGCTGGTGTGGAACGTGGCGGTGCCGTGATCGCCGGCGTCTGCGGTCAGGCGCACCTGCGTGCGCAGTCCGGTGGCGTCCCGCATCTGCGAGGCCACGGTGCGCTTCCACACCAGGTCGTAGAGCCGCAGCGCGTCTGGGTCGAGTTCCCGCGCGACGTTCTCTGGCGTGCGGAAACGCTCACCCGCCGGGCGGATCGCCTCGTGCGCCTCTTGCGCGCCCTTGCTCTTGGAGGTGTACACGCGCGGCCGGTCCGGCAGGTAGGAGTCGCCGTAGAGGGCGCGCACCTGCTCCCGGGAGGCCTGGATGGCCTGCGAGGACAGCGAGGGGCTGTCCGTACGCATGTAGGTGATGTAGCCGTTCTCATACAACCGCTGGGCGACCTGCATGGTGCGCTGGGCGGAGTAGCGCAGTTTGCGGGCGGCCTCCTGCTGGAGGGTGGAGGTGATGAACGGCGCGGGGGGGCGCTGGGTGAACGGACGCTCGTTGACCTCCGCGACCACGAAGGTGGCGGAGGTGAGCCGTTCCGCGACGGACTGCGCGCGCGACTCGTCCAGCAACACCACGTCGCTGCTGGCCAGTTCGCCGGTCTCCGGGTCGAAGTCGCGGCCCAGCGCCACGCGGCGTCCGTCCAACTCCACCAGGCGGGCGCCGAACGTGGCGGCCGCGGACGTCTCGCGGGTGGCCAGGGTGGCGTCCACGTCCCAGTAGGCGGCGGCCTTGAAGCGCATGCGCTGGCGTTCGCGCTCCACGATCAGGCGTACCGCCACGGACTGCACGCGGCCGGCCGAGAGCCGCGGCGCGACCTTCTTCCAGAGGACGGGGGACACCTCGTACCCGAAGAGGCGGTCCAGGATGCGGCGTGCCTCCTGGGCATGCACCAGGTCCACGTCGATCTCTCGAGGGTTGGCGAGGGCTTCCTCGATGGCCTGGCGGGTGATCTCGTGGAAGACCATGCGGTAGACGGGGACGCGCGGCTTGAGCACCTGCAGGAGGTGCCAGGCGATCGCCTCGCCCTCGCGGTCCTCGTCTGTGGCCAGGTACAACTCGTCCGCGTCCTTCAGCAGGGCGCGGAGTTTCTTGACCTGATCGTTCTTGCTGGGAGGCACCACGTACAGCGGCTCGAAGCCGGCCTCGATGTTCACGCCCAGGCGCGCCCACTTCTCCTTCTTGTACGCGGCCGGAATCTCGGCCGCGGAGGAGGGGAGGTCACGGATGTGGCCGATCGAGGACTCCACGACATAATCGTCGCCGAGGAACTGGCCGATGGTGCGCGCCTTGGCAGGCGACTCCACGATCACCAGGCGTCGCGGGTGGTCTCCGGCGCCGTTGGAGGCGGCCGAGGCGGCTCGGCGTGTGGGGCGAGTGCTGCGCGCGGTGTCAGTGGTCAAGACGCGCGTCCATCCTTTGCGGTGCCATCAGTAGAGCGACCTGTCGTGTCCGGGGCCGAGGCCGATTCGGGAGGTAGGGAGACGTCGTAGGAAGCCTCGTCCTCGCGGACGCGGGCGAAGTTCATGCCGCCGACGTCACGTACCAGTCCTTTGAGTTCCAGAAGCGCGAGCGTACCGGAGACGATCGCGGGGGCCAAACCAGACTGTCGCACCACCTCGTCAATGTGCAAGGGCTCCCGTGTCAGGGTTGCCATGAGCGCCTGCTCGTCCGCGGACTCCGGGGGCGCTGCCCGACCGAAGTCCAGTTGCGAGCCGATCTGCGTCAGGTTCAAGGCTTCCAGGATGTCCTCCGCGCCGGTCACGGGCATCGCGCCGTCCCGGATCAGGGACAGCGGACCACGCGACTGGGGCGAGAAGATCGACCCGGGCACCGCGAAGACGTCACGGTTCTGTTCGAGCGCGAACCGCGCGGTGATCATGGAGCCGGACTGGTAGTCGCCCTCGATGATTAGCGTCCCAAGCGAGAGGCCGGACAGGATGCGGTTGCGTCGAGGGAAGAAGTCCGCCCGCGGCTTGGTGCCCAACGGATAGTCCGAGACCACGGCGCCGCGCTCCGCGATCTCGTCCGCCAGGCGCCGGTTCTCCGGCGGGTAGATCGTATCGAGGCCGTTTGCGAGCACCGCCACCGTGCGCCCGCCGGTGTCGAGGGCGGTGCGATGCGCGATCGTGTCCACCCCCCGGGCGAGGCCGGAGACGACCGTGACGCTGTTGGCCGCGAGTCCTCGTGTCAGTTCAGTGGCCGCCTGGCGGCCGTACGCCGTGGCGCGGCGCGTGCCCACGACGGCGATGCTCCACTCGTCATCCGGCGCCCACTCGCCGCGTACGTAGAGGATGGGCGGGACGTCATCGATCTCGCGCAGGCGGGACGGGTAGCCGGGCCCCGTACGCGCGTAGGGGCGCACGCCGGCCCGGGCCATGCGCTCCATCTCCGTGTCCGGGTCGATCTCGCTGCGCGCCCGGGCGACGGCCTGCGCGGTGCGCGCGTCCAGACCGCACTCCACCAGTTCGCCCTCGGACGCGCGCCAGGCCGCCTCCATGGAGGGGAAGGCGCGCTCCAGCAGGGCGAAGCGCACGCTGCCCAGCCGGTGGACGCGGTGCAGCGCCACGCGATAGGGCAGGTCTGCCGGCTGGGCGCCGGCGGCGGAGTGCAGGGCTGTCTCGTTGGCCACGGGCGACAGGGTAGGCGTCCCGGTCAACCGAGGCGGGTGTGCCTGCCGCTGGGGGCGGGCAGGCGGTGGTTACACGACCTCCGCCGCTTCGTTTGCCTCGGTCGGTTCGGGGGGTGTGGGCACGGGCTGGGGCTCGTAGCGCCGCACGTTCACCTTCTTGATGCGGCGTCCCAGGATGGACATCACGCGCAGGTGCAGGGCGACCTGCTCGTCATCCAGGTCCTCCAGGGGGGGCACCACCACCTCGTCCCCGGGGACAGCCAGGCGGCCGAGTTCGGTGACGATGAGGCCGCCCACGGTGTCGAAGTCGTCCGTCTGGATCTCCGTCAGGAAGATCTCGTTCAACTCATCGATCGTGAGGCTGGCGTCCACCACCGCCTCGTCCTCGGAGACGCGTTGGACCTCCGGGGCGGCGGTGTCGTACTCGTCTTCGATGGCGCCGACGATCTCCTCCACCAGGTCTTCCACGGTGATGACGCCGGCGGTGCCGCCGTACTCGTCCACGGCGATAGCCATGTGGACCTTCTCGCGGCGCATGTCCGCCAGCAGTTCGTTGGCGCGCTTCGTCTCCGGCACCACGTACGGCGGCCGGGCCACGTCCGCCAGATCCGGCGTGACGTTGCCGTTCTGCACGTAGGCCAGCAGGTCCTTGGCGTAGATCACGCCAATGATCCGGTCCAGCGAGTCGCGGTACAGGGGGATGCGGCTATAGCCGGAACGGGAGACCAGCCGCATCACGTCCCCAAACGAGGCCTCTGTGGAGACGGTGGTCATGTCCGTGCGAGGCGTCATCAGTTCGCGGACGGTCTGGTCGGACATCTCCAGCACGCCTCGGATCATGCGGCGTTCCTCGATGAGTGTGGCGTCCTCGTCCGCCGCCTCCAGCACGCCCACCAGTTCCTCGCCGGGGTCGATGCGTTCGGAGGTGCCCTTTAGCCCCAGCGCCCGCAGCGGCAGCGTGACGGGAGCGCTCACCGCCCAGGAGAGCGGGCGCAGCAGCGTCTGCAGCGCCATCACGGGCGCGGCCAGGCGCGCCGCCGCCGCCTCCGGGTGGGAAAGGGCGATGATGCGCGCCGTGCTGCGGGTGATGCTCACCACCACGATGGCCAGCGCGCCGGCCAGCAGCGCGGTCTGCCAGGACAGCCCGTTCAGCAGAACGGCGGACGAGAGCGCGATCGAGGTGACCGCCAGGGACGAGCCGAAGCGCAGGTGGCGCAGCATGCGCTGACGCTCGCGGACGTAGGTGCGGAGGAGTGAGGTGAGGCCGGGCGTCTCCACGCCTCGGAGTCTGCGTCTGGCCAGCGAGATGACATCCGCCTCGGCCGCGGCAATGACCGCCAGCAGGATGGCGGAGGTGATGGCGATGATGAGGAATACCAGTGAGTTTGTATCCAAAACCACGGGGCGAGGCACACGGGGCTACCTACGCCGAGTGACCTCCTTCTACCCCGGGCCGGGCTTGCGCCGGCACGCCCATCACCAGGGCGCCGTCCGGGACATCGCGCGTCACCACCGAACCACCGGCGGTGCGCGCACCTGTTCCCACGCGGACCGGCGCAATGAGCACCGTGCCGCTGCCAATTGAGGCTCCCGCGCCGATCACCGTGCGGTGCTTGATGCGAGTGCCCTCATCATAATTCGCCGTGATCGATCCGGCAGCAAAGTTCACGTCCTCGCCGATCTCGGCGTCGCCAATATAGGAGAAATGGCCAACCTGCGTGCGTGCGCCCAGGCGCGAGGCCTTCACCTCCACGTAGTTCCCGAGGTGCACGCCTTCCTCCAGCGTGACGCCCGGCCGCAGGTGGCAGTACGGGCCGATCTCCACGCCTCGTTGGATGGTGGCGGCCTCGATGGTGCTGCTGCCGATCTCCACGTCGTCCGCGATGTCGCAGTCGCGCACCACGGCGTTGGGGCCAATGCGGCACCCGCTGCCCACACGCGTCCGCCCCAGCAGGTGCACGCCCGGCAGCAGCGTGGTGTCCGGCGCCACCTCCACGCCCGCGTCGATGAACGTGGACGGGGGATCCAGGATCGTGACGCCTTCCAGCATCAGTTTGTGACGCATGCGGTCGCGCAGGACGCGCTCGGCGCCCGCGAGGTCGATGCGGTCGTTGATCTGCTGGACTTCCGCGGCCTCCGTCACCTGGTAGGCGTCCACGCCCCCCGCAGCCACGGCGCGTCCGATCAGTTCCGTCAGCACCGTGGCGCCTCGATCGTTGGAGGGCAGGGCGGCCAGCGTCTCGAAGAGCCAGGTGGCGTCCGCGGCGTAGAGGCCGGCGTTCACCTCTGGCTGGCCGCGCATGGCGGCGGGCAGGTCGGCCTCCTGCACGATGCCGTGCACGCGGCCGTTGCGACGCTGGACGCGGGCGTAGCCACGCGGGTCGTCCAGGTAGGCGGTGAGGAACGACATCACGTGGCCGGAGGCCAGGTGGCGTCCGGCCAGTTCCAGCAGCGTGCGGGCGGTCAGCAGCGGCATGTCTGCGTGCGCCACCAGCACCCGGCCGCCGGAGACCGCGTCGCGCGCCGCCTTGGTGGCGTCTCCGGTGCCCAGGGGGTGGTCCTGGAGCACCACGCGCGCCTCGCCCACCGCCTCCGCGATGGCCTCGCGCGTGGCTGGCGAGGCGACCACGATGACGTCTCGGCAGCCGGCCTCGCGCAGGAGGTCGCAGACCAGGCGCACCATGGGCACGCCGGCCACGGGATGCAGCACCTTGGGCAGGGCGGAGCGCATGCGCGTGCCCGGCCCGGCGGCCAGCACAATGGCCGTCCAGCCTTCCAGCGAGGCAACAGGGGTGGTCAGGGGGGTGACGAGCGCGGAAGCGCCGTAGGGGGGTGTCATGTCAGGCGGGGGCCGTCCTCTGGCGGGTGATCGTGTCAGGATCGAGTGCGATCGGCTGGCGGTACGTGCGGCCGATGCCGGTTTGGGTGAGACTGTGGCTGAGCCGGTCACTGAGGCTGCAACTGAGGGTTGAAACTGAGGTTGGGCGAAATTGACCACCTATCCTCTCGATTTTACACTCGACCCCCGTTCACCTCCACTGCCACCCGCCCCAATGCACCCGAAAGATCGTCAACCGTGAAGGTCGATGAACTCCGACAGACCTTCCTGACGTTCTTCGAGGAGCGCGGCCATCGTCGCATCCCCTCGTCCTCACTGGTACCGCACGGCGATCCCACGCTGCTGTTCACCACGGCCGGCATGGTGCAGTTCAAGCCGTACTTCATGGGCCTGGAGAATCCACCCGCGCGCCGCCTGACCTCGATCCAGCGTTGCTTCCGCACCACCGACATCGAGGACGTGGGCGACGAGAACCACCTGACGCTGTTCGAGATGCTGGGCAACTTCAGCGTGGGCGACTACTTCAAGGACGAGGCGGTCGACTGGGCCTGGGAGTTCTTGACGGACGTGCTGAAGATCGCCCCGGAGCGCCTCTGGGTCACGGTCTTCGTGGACGACGACTACGCGGCGGACCTCTGGCGGGCCAGGGGCGTGCCGGAGGAGCGCGTCCTGCGCTACACGGCGGAACAGGGGAACTGGTGGGGCCCGCCGGGCGACACCGGCCCCATGGGGCCCTGCTCGGAGGTCTTCTACGACTGGGGCAAGACGCCGGGCTGCCGCCACTGCGAGGCGGACACCTGTCACCCGGACATCGACTGTGGCCGCTTCCTGGAGATCTGGAACCTGGTCTTCATGACCTACTACCGGGAGGAAGACGGCAGCCAGACCGAACTCCCGGCCGCCAACATCGACACGGGGGCCGGGCTGGAGCGCCTCAACTCCGTGCTGGTGGGCAAGAAGAACGTCTACGAGACCGACGAACTCCGCCAGATCGTGGCCGCCGCGGAGGCGGCGTCCGGCCGCACGTACGAGCCGGACGAGAGCCCGGAGGTCGCGTTCGCGCTGCGGGCCATGACGGAGCACAGCCGGGCGCTCGCGTTCCTCGTGACGGACGGCGTACTCCCCAGCAACGAGGGCCGCGGCTACGTGCTGCGCCGCCTGCTGCGCCGCGCGGTCTACTTCGCACACAAGATCGGCGTGCGCGACCCGTTCCTCGCGAAGGTCGTGGCCGCTGCGGTCGACCAGTCGCTGGCGGCCAACCCCGAACTGGAGGAGCAGCGCGAGTTCATCCTGCGCATCGCCAACGTGGAGGAGGCACGCTTCCGCGCTACGCTGGAGCGCGGCCTGGACCTGCTCGAGGACGTCATGGCCCGCGAGCAGGAGCGCCGCCGCATCCCCGGCCGCGACGCCTTCACGCTCTACGACACCCACGGACTGCCGCTGGAACTGACGCTGGAGGTCGCCCAGGCCGCCGGATTCGAGGTGGATCGCGAGGGCTTCGAGCGCGAGATGGAGGCGCAGCGCGAACGCTCACGCGGCGACGAGCGCTTCCAGGGCGAAGACGACGACATCGCGCAGCGGTACGCCGCGGTGGATGTCGACTCCACGTTCGTGGGCTATGCCGCCGTGGACCACGACTCCCAGGTGGTCCACGTCAAACCGGACGTGCTCGAAGAGGGCGCGGAGGGCGAAGTGGTGCTGGGGGAGACCTCGTTCTACCCGGAGGGCGGCGGCCAGGTGGGCGACCGCGGCGTGATCCGTACCGAGCACGGCGTGTTCCAGGTGATGGACACGCATCGCTACGGCGGCGCCATCGTGCACTTTGGCCGTGTCACCGCCGGCAGCATCTCCCTGGGCGACCGCGCGCACGCCGAGGTGAGCCCCACGTGGCGGCTGGACACGGCGCGCAACCACACCGCCACGCACCTGCTGCACGCGGCGTTGCGCTTCGTGCTGGGCACGCACGTGCGGCAGGCCGGCTCGTACGTGGGCCCGGACCGCCTGCGCTTCGACTACACACACCCGGAGGCGCCCTCGGACGAGGTGTTGCGCACGATCCAGCGCACGGTGAACGAGAAGGTGCGCGCGGACATCCGCAGCGCCACCTTCGAACTCGACTACGACGAGGCGATGCGTCGCGGCGCCATCGCGTTCTTCGAGGATCGCTACACGGAGCGCGTGCGCATGGTGGAGTACTGCGACTCGCGCGGTCAGGATCCGGCGCACCGGCACACGCCGGAGTGCTACAGCCGCGAACTCTGCGGCGGCACCCACCTGGAATCCACGGGCCAGGTGGGCTCGTTCGTGATCGTTGCGGACACGTCCATCGGCGCCGGCCTGCGGCGCATTGAGGCACTCACCGGCGCCGCGGCGGAGGCGTACATCGAGGAGCGGCTGGGGGTGCTGGACGGGCTGGCGCGGCACTTCCGGGTGCCGGCGCTGGAGGTGCCGGCGCGCATGCAGGCGCTGGAGCAGGCGCTGGACGAACAGCGCAAGAAAGCGGAGGAGGCGCAGCGTCGTGCCTCCGCCGGCGCGGCGGACGACCTGGCAGCGCGCGCGGAGGACGTGGACGGGGTGAAGGTGCTGGTGAGCCGCGTGGAGGCGGCGGACGCCGGGGCGCTGCGCCCCATGGTGGACCGCCTGCGCCAGCAACTTGGCACCGCCTTCATTACGCTGGCTGCGGACATTGGCGGAAAGCCGAACTTCATCGCGGCCGCCACGGACGACGTGGTCGCCCGCGGGCTCCGCGCAGACGAGGTCGTGAAACTCGCCGCCGGCATTGCCGGGGGTGGCGGCGGTGGCCGTCCGCAACTGGCGCAGGCCGGCGGCCGCGACGCCTCGAAGATCGACGAGGCGCTCCGGGCTGCGCGGGCGGCGGTCGGTGAGCGGCTCGGGGAGGCGTAACTCTCCGTGGAGGAATTCCTGAACCGCCTGCTGGCGGCCGCCCTTCGTGCCTGGGACGCCCTTCGCGACACCGCGGAGGACGTGGCCGTGCGCCTGCGCGGCTGGTGGGCCGACCGCCGCGAGCGCCGCGCACGCAGCGCGGAGGAGAAGGCGGAGCGCGCCTCCAGCGCCGGGGCCGCGGTGGACACCCGCCGCGACCTGGCCGGCGACGCTGCCGTGGTCATCGCCACCCGAGACGACGACGTGGCCTCCGTGGTGGGGCGCATCGACACTGCCGACACGCTGGAGGTGGTGCTCGTGGTGCGGCGTGACGCCAAGGCGCTGCGCCGTCCCACCGCCTGGCCGCACATCGCGGCGCACACACGCCGCCGCGGCATCGTCCTCGGCGTGGTGGCGTCGCGAGGGGACGTGCGCTCCTACGCGCGGGACAACGGCCTGCGCGCGGCACGGACGCCCGGCGGCCTGCGCCCGGACGACTACGTGCTGCGGGTGGGCGAGCGCGACTTCACCGTGCCGCCCGTGCCCTGGGGCCGCATCATCCGCGGTTCCATGATCCTCGTGTTCCTCGGGGCCGTGCTCGTGGTGGGGTGCTACCAGGTGCCGTCCGCGGAGATCCGGCTGATCCCGGACTCGGAGGCGTTCCTCGCCTCCGGCGAGGCGCGCCCGAACGCGATCGTGGACGTCGCGGACGTGGATACGGCGACCATTGTGGCCAGCACGCTACGCCGCACGCTGGTCACCGCCGTGACCACCACCACCACCGGCGAGGTGGAGGTGGGCGACCTGGCGGCCACGCTCACGCTGCGCTTCGCCAACGCGAGCGGGGAGATGGTGCAGATCCCCCAGGGCGCGCGCGTGGCCGCCGAAGATGGCGTGGCCTTCCGCACGGACGAGGTGGTGGACGTCCCCGCGGACGGCGAGGTAGACGTGACGGCCACCGCGGAGTTCCCCGGTATCGCTGGCAACGTGGCCAGCGGCGCCGTGGTCACCCCAGAAGACCTCCCGGAGGTCATCACCGTCACCAACATCACGCCCGGCACCGGCGGGACGAACCGCCTTGTGGCCGGGGTCAGCCAGGAGGACGTGGACCGCGTGCGGGCCATTGCGGACGACGTCCTGAACGGCATTGCCGTGGCCACGCTGGAACTGGCCGTGGAGGAAGGGGAACTGGGCACGCTGATCGCCTCGTCCGTGACGGCGGCGATCTTCAGCGAGCAACCGCGGCAGTTGCTGGACGAAGCCGCAGACGTGCTGGTGGTGGAGTACACGATCATCGCGGCCGGACTGGTGGTGTCGCCGGCGCAGGCGGCCGAGTACGGCGAGTTGCTGATCCGCCGTGAGTTGCCCGCCGGGCAGGCGCTCCTGCCCGGTTCGGTGACGGCGGAGGTGATCCCGCCCGAGGAACGCGGGGGGCAGGTGACGGTCAACGCCTCCGGCCGCATCGCGGCCCTCGAGGAGATCGCCGCCATCGCTGAGCAGGTGGTGGGCATGTCCCCGGGCGACGCGAGCGCGCTGCTCCAGGAACAACTGGACCTGGACTCGGCGCCGGTGATCGACATCCGTCCCAACTTCATCCCGTGGCTCTGGCTGCCTCGCCGCGCCGACCACATCGAGATCGTGATCGCGGGCCCGGAGGTGGAGGAAGCACCGGCCGACGAGACGCCCGAGGGCGACGAGACACCGCCGGCGGAGAGCGAGCAGCCGGACGGCCTGAACGGCGACGGCGCGAGTGGTGAGGGTGGCGACGCCGTGGCCACGGACGGCGGCGACGAGGGCTGATGCGCTTCCTGGGGGTGGACGCGGGCGAGGCCCGCGTGGGACTGGCGGTCTCCGATCCGGAGGGGCGCTACGCGATCCCGCTGGAGGTGCTCCCGGCCAGCGCCGCCTTCCCGGCGATCCGCGCCGTCGTGGCCCGCGAGGGCATCGCCGTCATCGTCGTCGGGCTGGCGCGGCTGCCTTCCGGGGACGAGGGGGACGCCGCCCGCATGGCCCGGCGCCTGGGCGAGCGGCTGCGCCGGACGCTGGATGTGCCCGTAGAATACGAGGACGAAACGCTGACCTCGCAGGCGGCGGAGCAAGCCGTGGGGCGAGGCAGGGCCTCGGACGATGTAGCCGCATCGATCATCCTGCAGCAGTACCTGGACCGGCGCAGCACGCCGGCAGGAGGGCCGGCGCCGCATGACGATGCGTGATCCGCAGACCATCGCGGTGGTCATCCTCGGCGTGTTCGTGGCGGCGGTGGGCGCGTTCGGGCTGGACCGCATCGCGGCCACGGAAGACGCCGTGGCCGCCGGCATCCAGGAGCGCAGCCCGGTGACCGCTGGCCGCGTGTCCGTGGAAGGCACGGTGCGGGTCACCATCCAGCAGGGCGCGCTGCCGGACGAGATCGTGGACCGCCTCGCCGCTGCGGGAGTGGTGGAGGACGCGGAGAGCCTGCGCGCGCTGCTCTACTTCACCTCCACCGGCGGCCTCTTGCGCGCCGGCGAGTATGAGTTCCCGCTGAACACCCCGCCCGCCGAGGTCGTCCGGCGGCTACGCGTGGGGCCAGACCTCATCGAGCGCATCACCTTCCGCCCCGGCCTGCGCGTGCAGGAGATCGGCGAGACGCTGGAGCGCGAGGACCTCTTCACGGCGGCCGAGTGGCAGCAGGCGGTCGCGGGGACCCCGCCGCGGCCGTTCATGGAGAGGGAGACGGACTTCCTGGGCTTCCTCATGCCCGGCACGTACGAGATCAAGCCGGAGACCACCGCCGCCGACCTGCTGGCCGCCATGCTCGACCGCTTCGAGGAGGAGGTCACGCCGGGCCTCATCGCGGAGGCGGAGTCGCAGGGCTGGTCGCTGTACGAGGTGCTGACGCTGGCCTCCGTGGTGGTCAAGGAGGCGGTCCACGACGACGAGAAGCCGGAGGTGGGAGCCGTCTTCCGGAACCGGGTGGAGCAGGGTATGCCGCTGCAGGCGGACCCCACGGTCCAGTTCGCCCTGACGCTGGGCGAGGGCGGTCCCGCCAGCGTGGAGGAGTACGGCTGGTGGAAGGCCGGCCTGACGCTGGATGACCTGGGGCTGGACTCGCCCTACAACACCTATTACTACCCGGGCCTCATGCCAGGCCCCATCGCCAACTCGGACATCGAGGCGATCCGCGCGGTGGTGCGGCCGGCGCCGGTGGACCACCTGTACTTCGTGGCCGGGCCAGAGTGTGACGGGCGCCACCTGTTTGCCAGCACGCTGGACGCGCACAACGCCAACGTGGAGATCTTCCGCGCCTCCTCCTGCGCCGCGGAGGAGTAGCGCGCCATGGCCCCCACCTCCTCACCGCAGACGCGGATCATCGCGCTCCTCGGCCACCCCGTGGAGCACTCGCTCTCGCCGCGCTTCCAGCAGGCGGCGCTGGACGGGCTCGGTATCCCCGCGCGCTACGAGGCGTGGAACACGCCGCCGGAGGACCTGCGCATCGCCGTGGAGCGCCTGCGCTCGGGCGACCTCATGGGCGCGAACGTGACGGTGCCGCACAAGGTGGCCGTCATGGCGCTGGTGGACCGTCCAGACGCGCTGGCCGAGCGGGTGGGCGCCGCCAACACCATCGTGAACCGGGGCGGCGTGCTGGAGGCGACAAACACGGACGTGGCCGGCATCCTCCGCACGTTCGAGGGCGCCCGCGTGCCACTGGCGGGCCAGCGAGTCGTCCTGATCGGCGCGGGCGGCGCGGCTCGGGCCGTCGTGGTGGCGATGCGCATGGCCCAGGCGGCGCGCGTGACCGTGCTCAACCGCTCGCTGGAGCGCGCCGCGCAACTCGCGCCGCTGGCAGGGGACGAACTGGACCTGCGTTTCGCGCCCCTGGACGTCCAGGACGAGACCATGCGGAGGGCGCTGCGCACGGCGGCGGTGGTGGTGCAGTCCACCTCCGTCGGGATGCGTGGGGGGCCTGCGGAGGGCGAATCCCCCGTCCCCGCCGGCCTGGTGGGCGAGGGGCAGGTGGCGTTCGACCTGGTCTACACGCCGGAGGAGACGCCGTTCCTGCGCCAGGCCTCGGCCGGCGGGGCGGTGGCGATCGGCGGGCTGGACATGCTCATCCACCAGGGCGCGGAGTCCTTCCGCCTGTGGACCGGGGTGGAACCGCCGCTGGAGGTGATGTTCCAGGCCGCGCGCGCCGCACTGGACGAGCGCGAGCGCTCGACGTGAACCCGCCCGGCAAGGGACACTGACCCCAGCGACAGTCTCGAGGCGCCGCGCCGCACCTGTGCCGCGGCGCGATCGGGGACTGGAGGTTCGTGTGGGTCTCGGCCTGGCCATTGCGATCTGTGTCGCGATCTTCGTGATCGTCGGCTTCATGGTGTTTCAGGCGCGCTTCGCGGCCCGCCAGTGGCGCCGTGTGATCGCGGAGGGTGACTCCGGCGCGCTCTCCCAGTTGCTGGACGACACCTTCGAGGCGTGGCGGCGGGAGCGGCCGAAGCGCGGCACGCCGCCCGCGGACTGGCGCGCGCTGCACAGCGCTGCGCTGGTGGCCGCGGACCATGAGCGCATCCGCGTCTCGATCCTTGCGGAGCCGGACGTGCAGGTGGTGGAAGGCCGCCGGGAGGAGGTCTCCTCCGCCGCGGTGGTGGCGGAACGTGCCGCCGTGCGCATGGTGGAGCGCCTGATGTACGAGGTGCCCTACGTCTCCTTCCAGCACGCCCAGGTGGATGTGCTGACCGAGTTCCGTCAGCCGCATGGCGCGGCCGAGACGCGCTGCCTCCTGACCACGCGCGTGACCCGGGAGCAGGCGGCCTACGCCGGCTGGAACGAGGATCCGGAGCGCGAGATCCTGGACGAGTGGGACACCCGGCAGGCCTCCGGCCAGGCGTGGGCTGACCCAGACCAGGACGCCATCATCCAGCCCGGGGCGCCGGAGGCGGTGCAGGCGGCCGAGGACGCGTTGCGTGCGCCTCGCCTCGATCCGAGCGCCGACGCAGGTGACGACGATATGCACGAGAGAGACGGGGACGCATGACGGGGTTCCGCTGGCTGACCGCTGGTGAGTCGCATGGCAAGGGGCTGGTGGCCGTGGTGGAGGGGATGCCCGCCGGGGTACCCCTCTCGGCAGATGAGATCGCGGCGGATCTGGCCCGGCGGCAGCAGGGGTACGGTCGCGGCAAGCGCCAGCAGATCGAGCAGGACCGCGCGGAGATCATGTCCGGGGTGCGTCACGGACTGACGATCGGCTCGCCGATCGCACTGACGCTGATCAACCGCGACTTTGAAAACCAGGGGTGGAACGTCCGTATGGCCACGGAGCCCGTGGACCAGGACGTGGAGCGCGTCACGCTGCTCCGGCCCGGCCACGCGGACCTGGCGGGCACCCAGAAGTACGGTTTCGACGACGTGCGCCCCATCCTGGAGCGCTCCAGCGCCCGCGAGACCGCCGCGCGCGTGGCGGTGGGCGCCGTGGCTCGCGCGCTCATCCGCGCCGTCGCTGGCATCGAGGTGCATTCGCACACGCTGCAGATCGGCTCGGTGCGCGCGGACGTGCCGGGGCGCATCGACTGGGCGGCCGTGGACGCCTCGCCCGTCCGCGTCGCCGACCGCGCCGCCGAGCAGCCAATGATCGACGAGGTGGACCGCATCAAGGAGGCGCTGGACACCATCGGCGGGGTGTTCGAGGTGCGCGCGACGAACGTGCCGTTCGGCCTCGGCAGCCACGTCCACTGGGACCGCAAACTGGACGGGCAACTGGCGCAGGCGATCGTGTCGATCAACGCCGTGAAGGGCGTGGAGATCGGAGACGGCATCAGCAACGTGGAACTGCCGGGTTCCGAAGTGCAGGACGTGATTCTCCCCGCCGACGCCTGGGAGCGGAAGAAGTGGGAGCGCGCCAGCAACCGCGCGGGCGGCCTGGAAGCCGGCATGACGAACGGCCAGGACATCGTGGTGCGGGGGTTCATCAAGCCCATCGCCACGGTGCCGCGCCGCCTGCCGACGGCGGACCTCCTCACCGGCGAGGAGGCCACGGCGTTCTACGAGCGCTCGGACGTGGCCGTGGTCCCCGCTGCCGGCGTCATCGGCGAGGCGATGGTGGCCATCGTGCTCGCAGGCGCCCTGATCGAAAAGTTCGGCGGCGACCACCTGGCAGAGATGCGCCGCAACTTCGAGGCGTTCGAGGCGACGGTGGGCCCGCGCGAGGCGACCCCGCCGGAGCCCGCACCGGAAGCGAGGGCCTGATGGCGGCTGCACCACGCCAGATCGTGCTCGTCGGCCTGTCCGGCGCGGGGAAGTCCCGCGTGGGGCGCATGCTGGCGGAACGCCTGGGATGGCCATTTGTAGACACGGACGACCTGATCACGGAGCGCGAGGGGCGCTCGCCGGCCGAACTGATCCCGGAGCAGGGTGAAGCGGCGTTCCGGGCGGTGGAGGCGAAGGTCGTCGCCGAGGCCTCGCAGCGTGAGCCGGCGGTGATCGCCACGGGCGGGGGCGCCTTCCAGCGCGCGGACAACCGCCGCGCCCTGGCGGCACGCGGGTACGTGTGTTTCCTGGACGCCACTCCCGGCGAACTCGCCCGCCGCCTGCGCGAGGATCCAGAGGCCGAGGCGCGCCCCCTGCTGGGCGAAGACCTGGAGGGCCGCCTGGAGGAACTGGGCGCGGAACGTCGCGCCGCCTACCTGCTGGCGGACCAGTGGGTGCCCGTGCAACTGCCGGACCCGGAGGCCGCCGTCTCGCGCATCTTGCGCGGGTGGGCCTCGGACGGCGCGGGGGTGCTGGGCAACGAGCGCCGGCTGGAGCGTTTCGCGGCGGAGACGCCACCACGAGGGCCAGCGGCACTGGTGGACACTGGTGACTCGAAGTACCCGATCTGGGCCGCCCCCGGCGAACTGGCGCGCCTGGGCGAACGTCTGCGCCAGGTGGGCCTGGAGGGCCGCCGAGTCTTCCTGATCTCGGACGAGAACGTGATCCAGGCCCACGGCCAGGTGGTGGCGCGCGCGCTGGACGCCGCCGGCATCCCGGGCGCCTCCTACGTCATCCCCCCGGGTGAGGCCTCCAAGTCCCTCCGCCTCGCGAACGAGATCTACGCGTGGCTGGCCGCGGAGAAGGCGGAGCGCCGTGACGTGGTGGTCGCGCTCGGTGGCGGGGTGGTGGGCGACCTCGCGGGGCACGTGGCCGCCACGTACCTCCGAGGCATGCCCTTCGTGCAATTGCCCACCTCCACGCTGGCCATGAACGACGCCGCGATCGGCGGCAAGGTGGCGCTGGATCTGCCCGCCGGCAAGAACCTGGTGGGCGCCTTCCACCAGCCCACCGCCGTGATCGCGGACATCGACACCCTGCGCACGCTGCCGAAGCGCTCGTTTATCGAGGGCTTCGCGGAGATCATCAAGCACGGCCTGATCCTGGACCGCACGCTGCTGCGCATCCTGGAGGAGCACGCCGCCGCCCTCTCCTCCGGCGCGCCGGACTGGGACCTGGTGGCGCAGGTCACCACCCGCTCCGCGCGCGTGAAGGCCCTCGTGGTGTCGAGCGACCCGGAGGAGCGAGGGCTGCGCGCCATCCTGAACTACGGCCACACCATCGGCCACGCCATCGAGCAGGCCACCGGCTACCGGGAGTACCTGCACGGCGAGGCGGTGGCCGTGGGCATGATGGGCGCCGCCAGGCTGTCGGTGGAACTCGGCCTGATCGACCAGGAGACGGCCGACCGGCAGGGCGACCTGATCCGCGCCTTCGGCCTGCCGCTGGTGGCGCCGGGCGTGAACGGCACCGTGGTGCTGGACGCCATGCAGCGCGACAAGAAGGTGGAACAGGGCCGCCAGCGCTATGTGCTGCTGGAGTCCGTGGGCCGCGCCACCGTCCGCAACGACGTGCCCGCCGACCTGGTGCAGCGCACCGTCGCCGCGCTCGTGCGGGGGTAGGCCCATGCCCCCGGCGTCCAGGCCGCCCGCGCCCGCGTCCCCCGTCATCGCGCTCATGGGCCGAAGGTGCGCCGAAGAGGCTGCGTCGATGAAGGAGCACCGTGGATGGTGAACCGGAGATGGTGAACCGACGATGGTGAACCGAGGCCGCCAGCGCCAGATCGTCGCCCTGGCGAAGGGCCGAGTGCAGGGTGTGGGCTACCGTGCCTTCTGCGCGCAGGAGGCGAGCCTGCTGGGCGTGGCGGGCTACGCGCGGAACCTCCCGGATGGCCGCGTGGAGGTGCTGGGCGAGGCGGACGAGGGCACGCTGCGGCAGTTCGTCGAACGTCTGCGCGAAGGCCCGCCCATGTCTCGCGTGGAGGGCGTCACCTTCCGCTGGGAGGATCACACCGGCGACTACGTGGGCTTCGAGGCCATCATCTGACCGCGACTCCTACGCGGGCATCTCACGCCGCGATCTAGCCCCGGCGCCGGAAGCGGCGCATCACCCGTCCGAAGCCAAACCCACGCTCGATGCGCCGCTCCACGCCCGGTGAGGCAGGAGCCTCGGCTGTCTCGGGGGCAGTGGAGTCGCCGAGCACCTCGCGTTGCACGCGGTCGGCCAGGGGGAGGGCCTGCCCGGGCCCGCCCTCGGCGAAGGCCGTCGAGAGGTCTTCCGTGGCAACCACGGCAAAGAGGTCTTCCCCGTCCACGCCGTAGGGCTCCGCGCCAGCCGGTCGCACCTCGATCGCGCGGATGCCGGGCGCGTCGTCGTACCCCTCGGCGAAGACGAGTTGCACGCTGGGATCCACCCACGACACGACGGTGCCGAGGTAGGACGCGGGCACGGCCCGGTCCAGCGTGGAGCGGCTGCCGGTGCTGAGCGTGATCACCGTGGTGGCCTCACCGCGCTGGACGGCCGAGGCGGTGCGATAGCCCCGCGAGCGCAGCGACTCCGTGAGCGACGTGATCAGCAGCGACTTGCCCGCCCCGGCGGGACCCACGACTCGCAACAGTTCCGGCACAAGACACCTCCCGGTCGCCCTCGATCGTAGGGGGTAGGATGCGCGCCACCGCCGTCTGCGTAATCTCGACCGCCCATCGAGGTGCATCGAGGCGTATCGCGGCGCGACGACTTCAGCGCGATAGACCGACCGGGAGGAAACGATGAGCCGGCTCGCCCCACTGAACCTCGACGAGCAGCCACAGGAGGTACGCGACGAATATGACCATCTCGCACGCGCTCGCCCGCCGCGGCCGGACGGGACCTTCGGTGGCCCGTTCGACACGTGGTTGCGTTCGCCCGAGATGTCCCGTGCGCTCAGGCGCTTCGGCGGCCTGGTCTGGGAGCGGACCTCGCTGGACCGGGGCATCGTGGAACTGGCGATCTGCGTGGCGGGTCGGTATTGGCAGGCGAACGTGGAGTGGCGCGCGCACGAGCCTCGCGCCGTGGAGTACGGCATCCCCCAGTCCGTGATGGACGACGTACTCGCTGGCCGTGCGCCCACAACCGACCGCGAGGACATCCTCGCCACGGTCGAGATCTCCGAGGCGTTGCTGGAGGGCAAGTCGCTCTCGCAGGCCCTCTACGACCGTGGGCTGGCCGTCTTCGGCGAGCGGGGCATGGTGGAACTGGCGGCGACGGTGGGCTTCTACACCCAGGTCGCGTTCACCCTCCGCATGTTCGAGGTGGAACCGGACGGCGAGCGCATCTTCCCCCGCCCTCCGGAGGCGTAGACGCGCGGTAGCCCTCGGACGTCCGAGGGGCGCCGAAGTTCCCGGGGCCATGAGGGCGCAGCACGCTGCGCCCTGCCGGGGAGCGGAGGGAGAAGCGGAGGGAGAAGCGGAGGGTCGCGGGCGTCAGCGGGCGGGTGGAGGGATCGGGGTCTCGCGGTCCACGAGGATGACCTCGCACTCCTCGCCGGGTTCGATGGCGGGGACGTCTTCCGGGCAGATGGCGTAGGCGTTGGCCAGGGACATGCTCGTCAGCACGCCGGAGCCCTGGGGGCCGGTGAGGCGCACCTGCCAGCGGCCGTCCTCGCGTTCCTCCGCCACGCCGCGCGCATAGAAGCGGCGGCCGTCGCTGTTGACGATGCGGTCGAGCGCGACCGCGCGCACGGAGGGGCGCCGCCACGCCTCGGGATTGGCCTGCAGGCGGCCGAGCATCTTGAACATGGCGGCACGGCCGAAGAGTTCGAACGTGACCATGGCACTGACGGGGTTGCCGGGCAGCCCCAGATGCGGCACCACCCGCCCGTCCGAGGTGGAGAACGCGCCGAAGGCGAGCGGCTTGCCGGGCTTCATGCGGATCGTCCAGAAGCCAACCTCGCCCTCCTGCGCCAGCACCGTCTTCACCACGTCGAAGTCGCCGCGGGAGACGCCGGCGCTGGTGACCAGCAGGTCGGCGCGCGCCAGCCCCTCGTGGATGCGGGCAGTGAGGGCCTCCACCGTGTCCAGGGCGACATCGAGAATGACGGGCTCGCCGCCGAACGCGCGGACCTGGCTGGCGAGCGAGAAGGCGTTGGCGTCATAGATCTTGCCGGGCTGCATCGGCTCGCCGGGTCGCAGCAGTTCGTCGCCGGTGGAGAGGATGGCCACCACGGGGCGGCGGTGGCAGCGCACCGAGGCGAGCCCGAGCGACGCGAGGACACCCACCTGCGCGGGGCCTACGACCGTGCCGGCCGGCAGCACCAGTTCGCCCTGCCGCACGTCCTCCCCGGCGCGGCGGATGTTCGCGCCCGCCCGCGCCTCCACGTCGATGCGCACCTCGTCACGAGGGCGCTCCTGCCAGGCGCCAGGGTCGCGGGCCGCCTCGCGCGTGGCCCAGTCGTACTCGTCCGTCTCCTCGAAGGGGACGATGCTGTCGGCGCCGTCCGGGATGGGGGCGCCCGTCATGATGCGCACGGCCTCACCCGGCGCGACCGTGCCCGGGAAGACGCTGCCCGCCGCCAGATAGCCGATGACGCGCAGGCTGCGAGGCGACTCGTAGGTCGCGCCCACGGTGTCCTCCGTGCGCACGGCGTAGCCGTCCATCCCCGTGTTCGGTAGCGGCGGAATGTCGAGGTGCGAGCGGACGTCCTCCGCCAGCATCAGGCCCAGCGCCTCCATCAGCGGCACGTCCGCCGCCGGCAGCACCTCGAAACGTTCGAGGATCCTCGAACGGGCGTCCTCCACGGAGATCATGTCGGCGGGGAGGATGCTGCGGGTGCCGGTGGTGGTGGCGGAGTAGGTCTGCTCGTGTTCGTGCGCCATGCGCGCCAGTCTACCGCGTGTTGCCCCGCCGGACAGGACGTCATGTCCCCGCAACCGAACGTCCGAGGCCCCTCGTGCGTTCTGGAGGTAGCGCCCTCCCCAGGGAAGTGAGAGAGCCTGTGGTCGCCCGCCAGGTCCCCGAGCGGACAGACGACGTCGCCGCTACCGCCACCCCCGCCACGACTGCCACCCCCGCCATGACTGCGACGACGGGCAGCGCCGGACGTCCCGGCACGCCGCGCAACGTCGAGGCGTACACGCCGCACCGCCTGCCGGCCACCAGCGCCGCTGACCTCCACGACCCACGCGCCGAGGGCTTCGCGCTGCTGGACCGCATCCAGGCGCTCCGCCACGAGCAGCCCGCCGAGTGGTCCGGTGACCTGGACGCGATCGAATCCCTCGTCTGGCGCCTGCTCTTCCTGGACCACCAGGACTAGCCCATCCCTGGCGGCAGACCTTCCGGCCCCCTCTCCTTTCCTACGGAAGGAGAGGGTTGGGGTGGGGGCATGCTTTCGAGGCACCTCGAACCCCCGGTTGCCCGCGCGCCCTTCGACAGGCTCAGGCAGATTGCGGAGCGCTCCGCTTCTGTCCCCCCCTCTTGAGGGGGGAGGGCGAGGGAGGGGGTGGCGCCGGGCGAAGCCCAGCCCTCCGGCCCCGAGAGCCCGCTTACCCCAGGTTCACCGCCAGGCAGGTCGTGGTGCGCTGCACCCCCGGCGTGGACGCGATCTCCGAGGTAATCGTCCGCCCCAGTGCGTCCAGGTCCTCCGCCTCGACCTGCACGATGACGTCGAACGGGCCCGTGACCGTGTCCACCGCCGTCACGCGCCCCTCGCCCGCGCCGGCCCCGCCGCCGATGCGCCGGATGTGCTCCGACACCGTCAGCGTGCGTCCCACCTCGGTCTCCACCAGGACGAAGCCTCGGATCATGGTGCGCTCCTCCTCGGACTGCTGCTTTCGCCGGGAGGGGAGCATACTCGACGCCCCGAGGCGCCACGGGGGCGGACAGCCGGGTACCAGGAGGTCATGCAGTACGGGATGATCTCGTACGTGGTGCCGCTCTCGCGCTTCCCGGACACCTACAACAAGCAGCCACTGGCCCTCGCGTCCCTCGCCTCGCAGAAGAACGACAAGGCCCTCTACCTGAACAACGTCTACGGCGACGACTCGCAGGAGGCGTGGTTCAAGGAGGCGTACCGGGCGACGGGGAAGCGCCTGGACATGGGCAAGTCCTGCGTCCGCTTCCGCCACCTGGAGGACCTCCCGCTGGAGGTGGTGGGGGAAGCCATCGAACGGACGCCCGTGGAGGACTTTGTGGCGCGCTATGCGGCGGGGAGGGGTAGCGACGCCGCGTCGTTGAGGATCAATTCCGTTCGCGTGCGGTAGAATGTGCTCGTGAATCAGACGCAAATGACGTTGGACGAGTACGACCGCAGAAGGCGTCTCTTGGAGGATGCCTTTAGTCCGTTCGCTCCGGTAAGTGAAGCCGAGGTGTTTCACGGTCGTTCTGAGCAACGGCGGCTGGTAGTAGAAGCGATCCGGACGGTCGGTCGGCATGTCGTCATCTACGGCGAGCGAGGGGTTGGTAAAACCTCACTGGCCAACGTTCTGCGCCCGTGGCTGGGCCAAGCGATAGCCGTTGCCCACGTTAGCGCAACAGCTGGCGACACCTTCGAGACCCTGATTCGACGGGCGTTCGCCTCCTACCAGCTGACATTGCCGCTGCCCGCTGTGGGCTTCGTGCGTCAGCAGACTGAAGTTCAGTACGCCTTGGCGGCTGCTCTACCGGGCGAGAGCCCGCTGCTCCCCGATCAGGTCGCTCGGACGCTTGCGAACTTCAACTATGACCTGGTCGTCGTGGTTGACGAGTTCGACCGCCTCCCCACAGAGCAAGTACCGGCCTTCGCAGACTTTATTAAGTCTCTTTCTGACGACCGGTCTGGATCGACTGTCGTGATTGTCGGTGTTGCAGAATCGGTCAATCAATTGGTAGGCGAACATGGATCGATTGTCCGCAACCTCATGCAAATTCATATGCCGCGGATGTCGGAGGACGAACTCACCGAGATCGTCGATACCGGGTTTACAGCAGCTGACTGCACCAGCACAAGTCGAGTGATGAGCAGAATCGTGCGGTCGTGTCACGGCTTCCCGCATTACGCTCATCTGATCGCACAGTACACGGGCTTAGCGGCGTTAAACGAGGCGAAGCAAAAGGGACAAGCAATCGACGGGACGCTCGAGATCACCGAGCAGCACGTCGTTGGAGGAATGGATCGGGCCGTCCAGACCGCCGATCAGACGCACCGCGAGGCGTACCATCGGGCGGTCCAAGGTGGGGATGCTTCTCTGTGGGTACCGGTAGTGGTCGCATGTGCCTTGGCGTCGGCGGATGACCGTGGCTTCTTTAATTCCCGGGCAGTTCTACAGGCGTTGCAGCAGATACGCGGCCAAGAGGTCGTCCAACAGACTTTTGCCTACCATCTGGGCGAGCTGATCGCGGAAAAGCGGGGGCCACTCCTCGAACGCACTGGTCCTGAGAAGCGCTACCTCTACCGCTTTGTTGATCCCTTCATGCGGCCCTATATCATCATGCGGGCACAGGCCGAGCGGGTGGCTGACGGTCTCGCCTAACTCTCCCTCCCCATACAATCCCCACCATGACCTCCACCACTGACCGCATCGCCGAGATTGAGCGCGACGCCCTGGCGGCGCTCGCCAGTGCCGAGGATGACGCCAGCATCGAGGCGTGGCGGACGCGGGTGCTGGGGCGGTCGGGGGAGTTGACGGGCGTGCTGCGCGGCATCGGCGGGCTGGAGGCCGAGGAGCGCAAGGCCGTGGGCGCCGAGGCGAACCGCGCCAAGCAGGTGCTGGAGGCAGCCCTCGAAGCGCGGCGCGAGGCGGTCCGGCGCGCGGCGCTGGCCTCGGCGGAGGCGGACGCCCTCGACGTGACGCTGCCGGGCCGGCCAGTGGGCATCGGCCGGCTGCACCCGGTCACGCAGGTGCGCCGCAAGATCCTGGACGTCTTCGAGCGCCTGGGCTTCCAGGTCATCGAGGGCCCCGAGGTGGAACTGGACGAGTACAACTTCGGCGCGCTGCGCATCCCGGAACACCACCCCGCGCGCGACATGTGGGACACGTTCTGGTTCGACGAGGAGGTGGACGGCAAGACGCCGCTCCTCCTGCGTACGCACACCAGCCCCATGCAGATCCGCCACATGCAGTCCCACGAGCCGCCCATCCGCGTGGCCGTCCCCGGCAAGTGCTACCGCTACGAGGCCACGGACGCCACGCACGAGTGGATGCTGGAGCAGGTGGAACTGCTCGCCATTGACGAGGGCATCTCCATGGCGAACCTGAAGGGGACCCTGGAGGAGTGGGCGCGCCAGATGTTCGGCCCCGGCCGCAAGGTGATGCTACGCAACTCCTACTTCCCGTTCGTGGAGCCGGGCGTGGAGGTGGCGGTCGACTGCTTCGCCTGCCCGGGCGACGACCCGGCGTGCTCGGTATGTCGAGGCTCAGGCTGGCTGGAGATGATGGGCGCGGGCATGGTGCACCCGGAGATCATCGAGGCTGCGGGCTACGACCCGGAGCGGTACACGGGCTTCGCCGCCGGCATGGGCGTGGAGCGCGTGGCCATGGTGATGCTGGGCGTCTCCGACATCCGCGACTTCCACGCGAACGACCCTCGCTTCCTCGCCCAGTTCTGATCTGACCCCTTCGCCCTGCACAGGGTGTCCCCGTGTGTCCGACTCCGGTCGAACGGAGGGGGCTCTGCCTCTGCGAAACCCGGGCCTCTGCGAAACCCGGGCCTCTGCGAGACCCTGAAATTACGTGCGAATACTGGCGTATCGGTGTCCTGCGTTAGGATGCCGGAGGAGCCTCGAGACCCCTCGATGTGTGGGGGTGGGGGCCGGGGCTGGAGGAGGATGAGGATGCGCGAGGTCGCGATTGTGTCGCCGCTGCGGACAGCGGTGGGGCGCTTTGGTGGATCACTGAAGGACATTCCGGCCGCGGACCTGGGCGCCACGGTGGCGAAGGCGATCCTCGAACGGACGGGGCTGGACCCGGCCCGGGTGGACGACGTGGTGCTGGGCCACGGCTACCCCGGCGGCGAGGAGCCGGCCATCGGACGCATCGTGGGGCTGAAGGCCGGACTACCGGTGGAGACCCCGGGATACCAGTTGGACCGGCGGTGCGCCTCCGGGCTGCAGGCCATCCTGAACGCGGCCATGCTCGTGCAGACGGACAACGCGGACGTGGTGCTGGCCGGCGGCGTGGAGTCCATGAGCCGCGTGGAGTTCTACACCTCCCCGGACATCCGCTGGGGCGTGCGTCAGGGCGGCATCGAACTGAAGGACCGCCTCGACCGCTCGCGCACCTGCGCCGCGCCCGAGGAGATCGTGGGCTACATCTCCGGCATGATCGAGACGGCCGAGAACGTGGCGAAGAAGTACGACATCAGCCGCGAGGCGCAGGACGAGTACGCGGTGCGCAGCCACCAGCGCGCCGTGGCCGCGCAGCAGGAGGGCCGCTTCGCCGGCGAGATCGTCCCGGTCACCATCCCCCAGCGTCGAGGCGACCCGATCGTGTTCGCGGAGGACGAGGGGCCGCGCGCTGACACGACGCCTGAGGCGCTCGCGCGCCTGCGCCCAATGATGGGCCCGGATGGCTCCGTGACGGCGGGCAACGCCAGTTCCCAGAACGACGCCGCTTCGCTCTGCCTCGTGGTGGCGGCGGACAAACTGGACGAGTTGGGCCTCGAACCGTCGCTCTACCTGCGAGGCTGGGCGTCCGCCGGGGTGCACCCGGCGTACATGGGCATCGGCCCGGTGCCGGCGTTCGAGAAATTGTCGGCGAAGACGGGCGTGGGCCTGGCGGACATCGACGTGGTCGAACTGAACGAGGCGTTCGCCAGCCAGGTGTTGGGCGTGCTGCAGGGCTGGGGCGTGGCGGACGACCGCGACTTCCTGGAGAAGTTGAACCCGAACGGGTCCGGCATCTCGCTGGGCCACCCCATCGCGGCCACGGGCGCGCGCATCCTGGCCACCATGAGCCCCGAGTTGCAGCGTCGAAGTGCGCGTTACGGCCTGGAGACGATGTGCGTGGGCGGCGGCCAGGGCCTGGCGGCGCTCTTCGAGCGGCCGTAGGCCCCCTTCACCGCGCACCAGCCTCACGACGTGCCTCTGACGTGTTTCTGACGTGGGCGCCAGGCGCGGTCAGACGACCAGCCCGGCGGCCACGTAGCCGGCCATGCCGGCGATGAGCGCCCCCAGGAGCCCCCAGCGCAGCCCTGCGCCGAGCGCCAGCGCCGTTCCGACGAGGAGCGGCGCCCACACCCGCAGGGCCGCCTCGAACGTGGCCGTCGCCTCGGCCTCTGCGGTGCCCGCGAGCACGCTGGCCACGAGGGCGGCGAGGATCGCCGGGCGGGCGTGCACGAGCCAGCGGTCGAGCGACGCCGCCACGCCTCGCGCTGCCGGGATCACGATGAACACGGCGCGCATCGCGTAGGTACCCAGGGCGATCACGGCGATGGCCGCGAACTGCTGCCACACGGGCATGTCCATGCTCAGCCCTCGCTCTCGCTGCTCGCGCCGGTGGCGTCAGTGGGGGGCGAGAAGCGCGCCGCC
Source organism: Dehalococcoidia bacterium (assembly GCA_023228825.1). Taxonomy (GTDB): domain Bacteria; phylum Chloroflexota; class Dehalococcoidia; order UBA2979; family UBA2979; genus W-Chloroflexi-9. Next base: position 204,130 of record JALOAL010000001.1, read on the forward strand.
ACGATGCCCGCGAGCATGCCGAAGCCGGCCCCGGCGATGATCGAGCCCGTGTCCATGAGCGGCCGCAGCGCGACCGCCGCCGCCGCCCCCACGATCGCCGCCGCCACGGCCGGGCGGCCACGGAGCGCGGGGGCGAGCAGGCCGGTGAGGGCGGCGGGGGCCGCGAACTCCACGGGCCAGGACTCCGGGATCACGTGGCCGGCCAGCACGCCCGCGGTCACGGCCACGAGCCACACGACGCCGAGGAACCCTCCGGAGGCGACCAGGTAGCGCCGGAACCAGCGCCGGTCCCCGCGCTCCTCGGGGCGGCGGGCGAAGACCAGGGCGAAGGTCTCGTCCAGGATCAGGTGCGGCGCGGCCCAGCGGAACCAGCGCGGTTGGCCTCGGAAGAGCGGGCTGAGGGCGGCGCTGTAGATGAGCATGCGCGCGTTCACGACCAGCGTGGCCACGACCACCGCGATCCAGGCGGCGCCCTCGCCCAGCAGGGTGACCGCGGCCAGGTGCGCGGACCCGGCGAACACCAGCGGCGTAGCCACCCACCCCACGAGGTTCGACATCGCCGTCTCGGAGATGGCCGCGCCCACGGCGATGCCGAACGGCAGCACGGAGATCGCCACCGGTACGGCGTCGCGCAGGGCCGCGCCGGCAGCCCCCACTATCGAGGAAGCGCGCGCGGTTGACTCGGCGCTGGCGGAGGACTCTGGCCTGCCCAACGACGCCACCTGCTCTCACGTCCTCCGGGACGCTCGTCATCGTCCCCCAGCACGGCCTCGGTAGCCACTGAAGGACACGAAGGGAACGACGCGACACCCCGGCAGCGGGTGCAACGCGGGCGACCCCAGGCGGCGGGAGATCATCAAGGTCAACGACCACCTGATGACCGCGCTCGAATACCTCATGGAGATGGTGGACGGCCCCCGCTCGACAGGCGGCGCGGGCGACGACTACGCCGACGTGCCCGTCCTCCACTGACCACCCCCCGACTGCATCGGCCACCTACCTACGCAATTTGCGTAGGTATAACCGTCAAGTAGTGGCGCCCGCAGGTCTGGAAGCACGTTACTTGACCGTTATACTTACGCAAATTACGTGAATGGGGGGTGCTTTGCCACGTCCGTGATGAAGCACTAGGCTTGCACACATGAGCGAAGACACCACCCCCCACAACGTGAACCGCGAGCCTGCGAACCGTAACCATTCCCCGATCCCCCTGGAGGATCTGCAGGTCATCGCGCATTACCCGGCCGACTACATCTCCCGCGGCGGGCTCATCGGGGGGATCGGCACCGCCGTACTGACTCTGCTCGGCTCTGGCCCGGATCTCGAGGCTCAGGTGTGGGGACTACTCGCAGGCGGCTTCCTCGGCGGGCTGGTCGGCTTCATCGCGATGATCTTCGTGGGCGAGTTCCGCTACGTGGAGTGGCGCAACAAGCAGCGCGACCGCAACGAAGCGTGAACCGCTGGGCCCTCGCTCTCGTGGTCGTCGGCGTGTTCGCGCTCGGCGCTGCCGTCAACGCGCTCGGCCAGGACGATCCGCCAGCCGATCAGCCGGTCGTGGTGTGGAAGGGGCGGACGGGCTCCAACCAGGTCTGGACCGTTCGCTACCAGATCGCCGATGACCACTGGGCGTTGTTCACGGCGGGGCACGCTGGTTGCTACGCCGCAGCCCGGATCGGCGAACCGCTGCCGGATGAGTGCAGGGGTGGGGTCGCGGAGTTGACGCCCCGAGAGCGGGTGATCGAGCGGCTCCGGGAACGCCAGAACAACCGCTAGACCGCGACCGCCGCCTTCCGCCGCCAGTAGGTCGTCCGCCGGCACTTCCCGTACCACGCATCCACGCCTTCGGCCTTCACGTCCACCTGCGCCACGATGAACGGCTTGCCGTACTTGTCTCGGCACCCGTTCGCGCACCTGATGCCGGCCATCACCAGGTCGCTCACTGCGCCGCCTGCCTCGCCCGCAGCCGTTCGAGCACCCGCTGCCGTGCGCCGCTGGACGCAGGAGCCTCGGTGATGGCGGGGATAGTGACCTCGCGCACGCCCGGCCGAATCCCGCCAGCGGTGCAACGCGGGCGGGGGGTCGGCGGGATGTATCATCCGTGCGTGCAGGCCGCACTCGGGGGGCGGGCTCGACGTGTTCGAGGCCGACGGGTGCACGGGAGGACAGAGCAGGATGACGACAGTCGAGCAGGACGCGCAGCAGTACCGGATCATTGGCACGAGCCCACGGAGGCCGGACGGCGTCGAGAAGGTGACCGGGCGCGCCGTGTACGGTGCGGACGTGCGCCTCTCCGGCCTGCTGCACGGTCGCGTGAAGCGCAGCCCCCACGCTCACGCAATCATCAAGCGCATCGACGTGTCGAAGGCCCTCGCACTGCCGGGCGTGCTCGCGGTGGTACTGCACTCGGACTTCCCGGCGCCGTCCGAGCCGATCATGCAGACGATCCGCGGCCCCCAGCCGTCTGACTGGGACACCGAGCGCATCATTGCCCGCCGCAAGGTGCTCTTCCGTGGCCACCCCGTGGCAGCCGTCGCCGCTACCGACCACCACATTGCCGAGGATGCCCTCGAACTGATCGAGGTCGAGTACGAAGTGCTGCCGGCGGTGGTCACCATGGACGACGCCATTGCCGCCGGTGCGCCCATCCTGCACGACGACGGCAAGGCGGACATGGTGGAGGGCCTCTTCACCCCCGTGGACGGCCGTCCCACGAACATCGCGCGCACGCTGGAACTCGGCCTGGGCGACGTGGAGGCGGGCTTCGCGGAGTCCGAGGTGGTGCTGGAGCGCGTCTACGAGACGGCGATGGCGCATCAGGGCTACATCGAGCCGCACAACGCCACCGCCATGTGGAACAGCGACGGCAAGGTCACCATCTGGACCAGCACGCAGGGCGCCTTCGGCATCCGCGGCAACGTCTCGCGCATCCTCAACCTGCCGCTGGGCGACCTGAAGGTCGTCCCGGCCGAGATCGGCGGCGGCTTCGGCGCGAAGAACGTGGTCTACCTGGAGCCGCTGGCCGCGCTCCTTTCGAAGAAGACCGGACGTCCGGTGCAGATCACGATGAACCGCACGGAGGTGCTGGAGGCCACCGGGCCCACGTCCGGCACCCGCTCCTGGGTGCGCATCGGCGCGAAGCGTGACGGTACGCTGGTGGCCGCCGACATCCGCCTGGAGTACGAGGCGGGCGCCTACCCCGGCTCGCCCATGCCGGGCGGCGCGCGTTGCGCCCTGGGCCCATACTTCGTGCCGAACCAGCGCATCGTGGGCTACGACATCGTCCTGAACCGGCCGAAGGTGGCGGCGTACCGCGCACCGGGCGCGCCCGCCTCCGAGTTCGCGGTGGAGTCGCTTCTGGACGAACTGTCGGAGCGGCTACAGATGGACCCCACGGAGTTGCGCCTGAAGAACGCCGCCGTCCCCGGCACGCCTCGCAGCGACGGCGCTACGCACGGCAGCATCGGCGCGCGCGAGACCATGGAGGCGCTCGTCAACCACCCGCACTACCGCTCGGAGATCACCGGCCAGGACATCGGCCGAGGGGTGGCGGTGGGCTTCTGGCAGAACGGCGGCGGCGAGTCCTCCGCGTACGCGAATGTGCACTCGGACGGGCGGGTGACGCTCATCACCGGCTCCGTGGACATCGGCGGGCAGCGTGCGGCGTTGGCGATGCAGTTCGCGGAGGCCATGGGCATCGCGTACGAGGACATCACCTCGCTCGTGGGGGACACGGACAGCATCGGCTTCACCGGCAACACCGGGGGCAGCCGCACCACCTTCGCCACCGGCTGGGCCGTGTACCAGGCCGCCATGGACGTCCGCAAGCAACTCGAAGAGCGCATGGCCCGCATCTGGGAGTGCGATCCGTCCGAGGTGGCCTATGACCCCGAGGACGCCACCCTGAAGGGCCCCGAGGGGAAGTCGATGACCTTCCAGGAGGCGGCACGCCGCCTCCCCGGCAGCGGCGGCAACATCCAGGGCCAGGCGAACGTGGTCTCCACCAACGTGGGCAAGGTGGGCGCCTGCTACGGCGCGCACATCGCAGATGTGCATGTGGACCGGGAGACCGGCAAGGTCACCGTGCTCCGCTACACCGCCATCCAGGACGTGGGCAAGGCGATCCACCGCGACTACGTGGAAGGCCAGATCCAGGGCGGCGCCGTGCAGGGCATCGGCATGGCGCTGCACGAGGAGTACGTCTACGACGAGGACGGGCGCATGGTGAACGCCTCGTTCCTGGACTACCGCATGCCGGTGGCCAACGACCTGCCGATGATCGAGACCGTGCTCGTGGAGGTGCCGAACCCCGGCCACCCCTACGGCGTGCGCGGCGTGGGCGAGGTGCCCATCGTCCCGCCGCTGGGGGCGATCGCGAACGCCATCTATGACGCCGTGGGCGTCCGCGTCACGCGCCTGCCGGCCTCGCCCCGCGTGATCCTCGAGGGCCTCGACGCGCTCGAGGGCAGCGCGGGCACGACGACGACGGAGGCCGCGGGGTAGGGGGCCACCCCCACCCCGCCTGGCGTATGGCCATCCTGCACGTCCCCGCCTCGCTGCGGGCGCTGACAGATGGTCGTGAGCGCTTCGAGGTCCCCGGTGCGGCAACCCTCCGGCAGGTCGTGGAGGCGGTGGGCCGCGAGTGCCCGGAACTGGCGGCGCGCATCGCCACGGACGGCGAACTGCGGCCAGACATGGCGGTCGCCATCGACGGCTCGATCATCGAGGAAGGCGGACTGCTGACGCCCGTGGAGGCGGACGCGGAGATCTACCTCGTCCCGCCGATCGGCGGAGGATGACCGTACCAGACGCTGGCGGAACGCCTCCCGCAGGGGCGTTTCGTGGTGCTGCCGGGCGTCGCCCACATCCCGCAGATCGAGCAGCCGGAGGCCATCGCCGCCCTCGTACGCGAGGTGGCGAGCCAGTCCTGAGCGCGCCGGTCCAGCGTTCCTGGCGGGGGGAGGGTGGCAGGCAAGCGCCGGGTGTTCGAGACTTCGTGTGAGCCCCTTTGCTCGCCTCATCCTGCTGGGAGCCGTACATGCTGGTGTCGTTGAAGTGGTTGCGTGAGTACGTCGACATCCCGAACGACGTGGACGTGGACGACCTGGCGCACCGCCTGACCATGGCCAGCGCGGAGGTAGAGGGCATCCAGCGCCTGGGCGCCCAGTGGGACCGCGACCTGATCCGCGTGGGACACGTGCTGCAGGTGGACCCGCACCCCAACGCAGACCGCCTGCGCCTGGCCACGGTGGACTTCGGCGGCGGTGAGCCCCAGACCGTCGTCTGCGGCGCGCCGAACCTCCAGGCCGGGCAGCGCATCGCGTTCGCGCGCGAGGGGGCGCGGGTGCGGGACGGGCACTCTGGCAAGGAGATGACGCTGAAGCGCACGAAGATCCGCGACGTGGAGTCTGCGGGCATGGTGCTCTCCGAGCGCGAACTCGGCCTGTCCGAGGAACACGAGGGCATTGTCGTCCTGCCGGAGGATGCGCCCGTGGGCACGCCGCTGGCCGAGTACCTGGGCGACACGATCCTGGACGTCCACATCTGGCCGAACCGCGCGGACATGATGAGCATCACCGGCATCGCCCGCGAGGTGGCCGCCGTCCTCGGCGCCACCGTGCGCCCGCCGTCCGCCGACTACCCCACCAGCGACGTGCCGGCGTCCGAGGCCGTCTCGGTCGCCATCGAGGACCCCGCGCTGTGCGCGCGCTACGTGGCGACGGTGATCGAGGGCGTGCAGGTGGGGCCGTCGCCGGAGTGGCTCCAGCAGCGGCTGCGCTCTGCCGGGCAGCGGCCGATCTCCAACGTGGTGGACATCACGAACTACGTCATGCTCGAACTGGGGCAGCCGCTGCACGCGTTCGATCTGGACACCGTGCGTGGCGAGGTGGGCGTGCGCCTGGCGCGCGACGGCGAGACGCTGCGGACCCTCGACGGCGTCGACCGCTCGCTGGCGCCGGACACGCTGGTGATCACGGACGAGGCCGGCCCCATCGCGCTGGCCGGCGTCATGGGCGGCCAGCACACCGAGGTCACCCCGGGCACCACGCGCATACTGCTGGAGGCGGCCCGCTTCGACCCGGTCAGTATCCGCCGCACCTCCACCCGGCTTGCCCTCCGCTCCGAGGCCTCCTCGCGCTTCGAGCGCGGCCTCTCGCCGGACCTGGCGATGGAGGCCTCGCGGCGCGCGACGCAGTTGTTCGTGGAGGTGGCGGGCGGCACGGCGCTGGCGGGCGCGGTGGACGTCTACCCCGCCCCCGCCGAACGCACCGAGGTGACCGTGCCGCGCCGTCGCCTGGACACTGTGATCGGCGTCCACGTGCCCACCGCGGAGGTGGTGAGCATCCTGGAGACGCTGGGCTTCGAGGTGCTGGAGACGGACCGAGAGCAGGCGGACGGCGCGTTCCGCATCCGCGCCCCCTGGTGGCGCACCGACATCGGCATTCCGGACGACATCGCGGAGGAGGTGGTGCGCCTGGCCGGGTACGACCGCCTGCCGGCGGCGGCCATCCGCGCCGCGATCCCGGCGTGGGAGCCCTCGCCGATGCCCGACCTGCGCGACCGGGTGGTGGACGCGCTGGTGGGTGCGGGCATGCAGGAGACCATCACCTACTCGCTCACGACGGACGAGGTGCTCCTGCGCGTGATGCCGCGCGAGGACCTGGAGGTGATCCGCCCGCTCCGCCTCAAGAACACGCTCTCCTCCGACCGCGAGGTCATGCGTCCCACCCTGCGCCACGCGGTGCTGGAGACGGTCGAGCGCAGCATCCGCGCGGGTGCGGAGCGCATTGCCGTCTTCGAGTCCGGGCGGACCTACCTCCCGCGCCGGGGCGGCGACACCGAAGGCGATGGCGTGCTTCCCGAGGAGCGCGAGGTGGTGATCGGCGCGGTCTCCGGGCACGACCTCGACCGCTGGGGGCGCCCCACGGACCGCGCGCTCGACTTCTACGACGCGAAGGGGGTGGTGGAGGCGTTGTTCGACGTCCTTCAGACGCCCGTGACGTTCCAGGCCGCCGAGGCGTTCGGCATGATGCGCGGCCGCACGGCGCACCTGCTGGTGGGCGAAGCGCCCGTGGGCGTGCTGGCCGAGGTGCACCCGGACGTACTGGACGCCTTCGAGATCGGGCAGCCGGTGCTCCTCTTCGAGGTTGACCTGCCCTCGCTGCTGCCGCACGTGGGCGGGCGTCGGGCTGCGCAGTCGGTGCCGCGCTACCCGGCCGTGGAGCAGGACCTGGCGGTGGTGGTGGACGCGGAGGTGCCGGCGGCCCGTATCCAGGCCGTGCTGGAGGGCTCACCGCTGGTCACGAGCGCCCGCGTGTTCGACGTCTTCCACGACGAGCGCCTGGGCGAGGGCAAGAAGAGCATCGCCTTCGCGATCCGATACCAGGCGCCCAACCGCACGCTGACCTCGGAAGACGCGAACCGGGAGCAGGCCAAACTCCTGAAGCGCCTGGAACGCGAGTTCGGCGCCACCCTGCGCGGGTAGGCCTCGCCTCCAGCCGCTACCCTCGCCACGGACAGGAGGCGAGGACCATGGCAGGCCCGTTCCCCGAGACGCTTGCTGGCGTCCCCGAACGTGCGAGGGCGCTCCTTTACGGCGCGGTCGACCTCCATGTACACGCGGGGCCAGACCCCTTCGCTGAGCGGCGGCTGGACGCGCTGGCGCTGGCGCGCGACTACCGCGAGGCGGGGCTGGCCGGGTTCGTCCTCAAGAGCCACGAGTATCCAACGCAGGCGCTCGCCTGGGCCGTGGCGCAGGTTGTGGAGGACATCCGCATCGCGGGGGCGATCGCGCTGGACCGCGGAGTGGGCGGGCTGAACCCGGATGCGCTGGAGGCGGCGCTGCGGATGGGCACGCGCGTGGTCTGGATGCCCACCTTCGACACGGCGTGGTCGCGCGCGAACTTCGGCCGCTGGCACAGTCGGGGCGAGCCGGTGCGCGTCCTGGACGCCGGCGGCGCCCTGCTCCCGGAGGCCCGTGAGTGCCTCGCGCTGGTCGATGAGCACGAGGCGACGCTATGCACGGGACACCTCTCGCCGGAGGAGACTCTCGCCGTCGTCCAGGAGGCGAGAGGACGCGGCATCCGCACGGTGGTGACGCACCCCACGCCCTTCGGCATTCCGCGGGCGGTGCAGGAGCAGTGCGCTGCGCTCGGCGCGTACGTGGAGCACTGCGCGAACACCTCGTTCAAGGAGGACGGCGCGGAGCAGGCAGCGGCCATGGTGGCGGACGCGCGGGCGGTGGGCGTCGAGCGCGTGGTGCTCTCGACAGACCTCGGACAGGCGGGCAACCCGCACCCGGCGGTGGGCCTGGCGCTGTGGGCGGAGGTCTTCTTGGCGGCCGGCTTCAGCGAGGACGAGGTGCGCCGCATGGTGTCTGCCAACGCTCGGGACGCCCTCGGCTGGTAGGGGCGGCGAGCGCAGGATGAGCGACATAAGAAAAGCCGCCCCCATCAGTCGGGGAGCGGCTTCTCGGTTTATCTCGAAGGGTGGGCTACTGTCCGTCGGCGTCCACGAGCCCAGCGCGACTGTTCAGTTCCCCGCTAACCTGACGGGCCATCTCGAACCGGATCGGATCGTCCGTCGAGTTCATTGTATGGCTTGCCCCGTGACTGCCAGAGACGGCGAGATGGTGGCAGGTGCATGTACACAAGCCTTCGGCTTTCTCACCATCAAGTATCTCGAAGCGGTAGCCGTTGCAAAGGCGATGAAGCAAAGGCACACGGCACCACATCTGGGCACGTGGCCCTGCGAGTGAAGGCGCCCGCGACCCGGTCGCGATCTCGTCCTGGAAAAGTTGCAGGGTCCTCCTCTGGCGCTGCCAAGCCGTGAGCGCTCGCTTTTCGATGTCAGTTGCCGCATCGCCCTTAGCCATGGCCGCAGCAGCAAGGCGCAAGACCTGCTGTTCGATCTCGGCATCGGTCATGCCGTCTTCGTATGTCATTTCGGCCCCGCTCCCGATGCGAGTATAGCCCGCCATCCGACCGAATACGCGGGAACACACCTAAGAGTGGGGAGGGGGGACGCCTACGCGGCGAGGGCTGCCCTGGCCTGCTCCGCCACGCGGCCGAACGCCTCCGGCTCGCGGACGGCGAGGTCTGCGAGGATCTTGCGGTCGAGTTCGATGCCGGCGCGTCGCAGGCCATCGATGAAGCGGCCGTAGGAGAGGCCGTGGAGGCGGGCGGCGGCGTTGATGCGGGTGATCCAGAGGCGGCGGAACTGGCCCTTGCGGTCGCGGCGGTGGATCGTCGCGTAGCGGAGGGCGTGGATCATGGACTGGTGCGCGACCTTGTAGTTGGTCCGGCGCTTGCCACGATGCCCTTCAGTCAGGGAGAGGACCTTGCGGTGACGGTTGCGGGCCTGGACCCGGGAGCGGACGCGTGCCATGTGGGGAGCCTTCTGTATCTGCTGGGGGCTGGACTGCTACTCGTGAAGCCGGACTGCTACTGGCCGGACTGCTATTGGCCGGACTGCTATTGGTAACTCGGCGCCGCTAGGAGTTGGTGCTCACGCGCGGTGAGCCCTGCTCGTTCGGCTGCTTGTGCGGCGCGGGGGTGGGCGAGGCGTACGGCAACTTCCGACGGATCGCCTTCACGAGCGTGGAGTTCGCCGCCACGTTCTCGCGGTTCTGGTACATCTTCGAACGCGAGCGCTTGCTGCGCTTCGGGTTGAACGTACGCAACATGACCTTGCCCGTCCCCGTAATGCGGACGCGCTTGGCCGTACCCTTGTGGGTCTTCATCTTCGGCACGCGGGTGTTCCCCTCGGTCAGTGGCTCGTCGCGACGGCTATTCCGCCGCGACGGCCTCGGTAGGAGTCTCAGCAGTGGCTTCCGATGGCTCGGAGGCAACCGCCTGTGGCTCATTCTGCTGGCTGGTCGCCTTGGCGTCAGCCCTCTTCTGCTTCTCGTCCGCCACCTTGCGAGCGGCCGCCTTCTTGGCGGGGTCCAACGTCATGGACATGAACCGGCCCTCAAGCCGAGGCGGGCGCTCCAGGTCTGCAACGTCCTCCACGCGGGCGTAGAACTTCTTGAGCAGTTCCTCCGCCACCTCTGGGTGCGTGTTCTCGCGCGCCCGGAGCATGACGGAGACCTTGACCTTGTCGCCGTCCAGCAGCAATTTGCGGGCGGTGCGGATCTTGAAGTCGCGGTCGTGAGTGTCGATCTTGACCTTCATGCGCACTTCGCGCAACTCGACCTGCTTGGCGCCGCGCCTGGCGTCCCGTTCCTTCTTGGCCTGTTCGTACTTGAACTTCCCGTAGTCCATGATCTTCACCACGGGGGGACTGGCCGTTGGAGCGATCTCCACCAGGTCCAGGTTGGCCTCGTCAGCCAGCCGCTGGGCCTCACGGGTGTCCATGATTCCCAACTGCTCGTCGCCGCGGATCACACGCACCTGCGGGATGCGGATCTGCTCGTTCAGTCGAAGGTCTTTAGCGATCGGACATACCTCCACAGCCGCGGCCGCCTTGCCTGGGGCCGCCTACACGTCCGTATTCTACCAAAGAGGCGCGCTGAACGTGTGGCCGCCGGCACGCGATCCGTGCAGATCCCGAGACGCGACGGTCAGGCGGCGGACGCCATCACGCCCTGCATCCGCCTCGCTCGACCTCTGGAGGGCCCTCGAAGCGTCGGGGCGGGCGCTATTCCTCTGCGGGGTCGTACTCCACGACGATGTCGCCCTTCTCCACGCGGTCGCCCAGGACGGCGGAGACGCGGGTGACGGTGCCGGCCACGGGGGCCTGCACCTCGTTCTGCATCTTCATCGCCTCGACCACCACGAGCGTCTGGCGCGCCTCGAAGGTGTCGCCCTCCTTGACGCGCACGTCCACCACCACGCCGGCGAGCGGCGCGGAGACCTTGCCCGGCGGGTCGCCCATGCCGCTGGCGGCGCCGCGGCCGCGCCCGGCCGAGCCCACGGGGCCAAGGATGAACACGCGCCCGTCCACGAGCACGCGCAGGGCCTTGCCCTCGCGCGTGACGTACGCCTGGGACGGCACGCCATCACGGATGATGGAGAAGAGCCCCGGCACACCGGACGTGGTGGCGTCCACCTCGAACGGCTCGCCGCCGTCGATGCGGACGGTGAGGACGCCCTGTGTGGACTCGTCTACCTGGACGGCGTGGTTGACGCCGTCTACCTGGAAGCGCTGCCGCGTCGCCATCCGGCGGTCCCTCCTTCAATGCGAATGCCTCGTCGGGCCATGCTGCGGGCGGACTTCACCCAGCGGGTGAGCCCGGCGGGGCGTGCGCCTCCATCTGCGGAGACGCCTTGGACGAGGCCTGCCGCCAGCCCGCCGGCCGTCAGCGCCACCTCCAGCCGTGGGTCGTCCTCTGGCAGGGCGGGCATGGTGAAGTTCGACTCCAGCCAGGAGGTGTAGATGTCGCCGCTGCGGAAGTCCGGGTGATCCATCAACTCCAGGTGGAACGCCTGGTTGGTCATGGGGCCGGAGACGATCAGGTCCTTCAGGGCGCGCTTCATGCGTTCAATGGCGCGCTCGCGGTCCTCCGCCCACACGATCAATTTGCCCAGCAGCGAGTCGTAGAAGACGGGGATGTCCAAGCCCTCGAACAGCATGGTGTCAAAGCGGACGCCGGGTCCGGCGGGCGCCCGCAGGAAGTCGACCAGGCCCAGGGAGGGGATGAAGTTGTTGAACGGATCCTCGCCGTTGATGCGGCACTCGATCGCCCAGCCCACCGGGTCCAGGGGGGCGTCCGGGTCCGGCACCGGCTCGCCGGCGGCCACGCGCAACTGCATGGCCACCAGGTCCACGCCGCCGTAGACCAGTTCTGACACGGGGTGCTCCACCTGCAGCCGTGCGTTGACCTCCAGGAAGTAGAAGTTGCCGTCCTGGTCCATCAGGAACTCGACGGTGCCGGCGTTGCGGTAGCCGCAGGACTTGGCGGCCGCGATGGCGGCGTCGCACAGCCGCTGGCGGACTTCCGGGGTCACCGCGACGGAGGGCGCCTCCTCCACCAGTTTCTGATTGCGGCGCTGCACGGAGCACTCGCGCTCGCCGAAGGCGCGCACGTTGCCGTGGGCGTCCGCGATGATCTGCACCTCGATGTGGCGGGCGGGGGAGACGTACTTCTCCAGGAAGATCGTGGCGTCCTTGAACGAGGTGGCGGCCTCCGCGGCGGAGGCGCGCATGGAGTTCTCCAGTTCGTCCGCAGACTGCACCAGGCGGATGCCGCGACCGCCGCCGCCGGAGGACGCCTTCACGAGCAGCGGGAAGCCGATGCGCTCCGCCTCGCGGTGCGCGGTCTCCATGTCGTCCAGGGCGATGTCGTTGGCGCCGGGCACGATGGGGACGCCGGCCTCCTCCATCAGGCGGCGGCCGGAGATCTTGCCGCCCAGCGCCCGCATGGCCTCCGCCGGCGGGCCGATGAAGGTGATGCCCGCGGCCACGCAGGCCTCCACGAACTCCGGGTTTTCCGAGAGGAAGCCATAGCCGGGATGGATGGCGTCCGCACCCGTGTCCCTGGCCGCCTGGATGATCTTCTCGATCACCAGGTAGGACTCGCCGGAGGGGCCGGGGCCAATGCACACGGCGCGGTCCGCGTTGCGCACGTGGAGGGCGTTGCGGTCCGCCTCTGAGTAGACGGCGACCGTCTCAATGCCCATCTCGCGGCAGGTGCGCTGCACGCGGAGGGCGATCTCGCCTCGGTTCGCGATCAATACTCGCTTGAACATGCGCTTCCCGTCCGCTGGAGTGCTTGCGCCTGCCGCTGAGCGGTCGCTCTGGAACCCGGCAGGCCGCTGGTCAGACTGTCATGCAGCATGGCAGGCGGCAAGGCCCGCCGTGCCCGCCTCGACGCGTCACAGGACGGTACGAGGGACAGGCGACGAGGGGCTCCGGGAGCCCCTCGTCAGCATCGCAGTCAATACACCAGCCGGGACGGTGGGGTTCCGCCACCACCGGGAGCCGGCGGCGCCGGGACGCCGCAGGACCGGTGGTGGGCTGCGCCTACTCGGGGTCGGTGATCGTGTGGATCTGCCAGCCCAGCGTCTCGTCCTTCGTCAATTCCAGCGTGCGCACGTTGTCGTTGCTCACCTGTTCCTGGAACCCGGCGACGTCGCCAAAGCCGATGAGCCCGAGGGCGGCGAGTTCGGCGGCCGCTCCAGGGGTGTAGTTCAGCGTCACCGTGACCGTGGCCTCCGTGTCGCTCGTGGCAATGCTCTCGGTGATCTCGAAGGCCGGGTCGCCGTCCGGCGGGAAGGGCATGCCGACGATCTCGTTGAAGACCTTCTCCAGCGGCTCTTCCGTCTGGCTGCCGCCTACCTTCGCGCTCGCCACCCGCTCGCCGAGCGCGCCCCCCAGGTAGCGCCGCGTCTGCGAGGCGGCGATGGTGTCGCGTGCGGGCCCTGATCCGCGTACCCACCCGTTGATGAACCCCGCGACGGATTCCTCCACTTCCGCGCCCCCGCGCCGGAACTGGTTCACGCCGCCTTCGTCCTCGCTCCCGCATGCGGCAAGTAATCCAAGAGCGCCTACCGCCATGACGCCCATCATTGCCCAGGCTCGTGCATGCCTCATGGATTCCCCCTCTGTATTGAACGTGCCCGCGAGAATGCGCCGGACTGTAGCGCGTTCTTTTCCGGATCGCACTATGACGTACGGGGGAGAGAAGCGCCGCCATCTTTGGTCCCAACATGACGGGACTTTGTGCGGCGCTCCCCGGTTCGAGGCCCTGTGGTTGCCCTCCGTCCGAGCCCCTCCCAGGCCTATCGGGCCTGCACGGAGCGGCTGTCGCGCTCGTCCACCATGCGGTCGGAGATCTGGAAGAGGGGCATGGCGCCCAGGTCGTCGCCGGTGCGGTCGCGGACGGAAGCGGCCTCCGCCTCCTCCTCGCGGTCGCCCACCACCAGCATGTAGGGCACCTTCTGCAACTGGGCCTTGCGGATCTTGGCCCCCATGCGGTCGGCGCCCTCGTCCACCTCCACGCGCAGGCCACGCTCGCGCAGCCGCGATCGCACTCGCTGGGCGTAGTCCACGTGGCGGTCGGCAATGGGGATGACCACTGCCTGCACGGGCGCCAGCCACAGCGGGAAGTGCCCGCCCGTGTGCTCGATGTAGACGCCCAGGAAGCGCTCCAGCGATCCCAGCACCGCGCGGTGCAGCATCAGCGGCCGGTGCTCCTGGCCGTCTTCGCCCACATAGGTGAGGTCGAAGGAGGCGGGCATGGACATGTCCACCTGCACCGTGCCCAGTTGCCAGGAGCGGCCGATGGCGTCCTTGAAGTGGAACTCCAACTTCGGTCCGTAGAAGGCGCCTTCCCCGGGTGAGAGGGTGAAGGTCTTGCCGGCGTTGGTGACCGCCTCCCCCAGCAGGCGCTCCGCTTCCACCCAGTCCCCCGGGTCGCCCGCGAACTTCTCGGGACGCGTGCCCAGCCGGATCTCCGGCGCGCCCAGGCCCAGTTCGTCATAGACGCGTTCGATGAACGTGAAGACGCCGAAGACCTCGGACTCGAACTGCTCCGGGGTGCAGAAGATGTGGGCGTCGTCCTGGGCAAAGGAGCGCACGCGGGTGAGTCCGTGCAGCACGCCGGAGCGTTCGTTGCGATGGAGGCGCGTGAACTCAGCCAGGCGCAGGGGCAACTCGCGGTAGGAGTGGTGGCCGCTGGCGAAGTAGTGGCAGTGGCCGGGGCAGTTCATCGGCTTGACGCCGATCTCCTCGCCGTCTTCCGCGTCGCCCGTGGTGAAGAGGAACATGTCCTCGCCAAAGTTCTGGTAGTGGCCGGAGGTCTTCCAGAGGTCCGCGCCGAACAACTGGGGCGTGATCACCTCGCGGTAGCCATAGACCTCGTACAACTCGCGGATGTAGTCCACCAGGCCGTTGTAGAGGACCGTGCCCTTTGGGTGCCAGAACGGCGATCCGGGCGCAATGGGGTCCAGGTGGAACAGGTCCAGTTCCCGGCCCAGGCGGCGGTGGTCACGCTTCTCCGCCTCCTCCCGCAGTTCGAGGTAGGCGGCCAGTTCCTGCTTGTTGGGGAAGAGCAGGCCGTAGACGCGTTGGAGCATGGGGTTCTTCTCGTCGCCGCGCCAGTAGGCGCCGGCCACGCGGTCGAGTTTGAACGCGCCCAGTTGCCCCGTGGTCTCCGTGTGTCCACCACGACAGAGGTCCTGGAAGTCACCGTGGCGGAAGTAGCCCACCGTGTCTTCCTCGATGCCCTCGATCAGTTCGAGTTTGTAGGGCTGGTCGCGGAAGATCTCGCGCGCCCGCTCCTTCGCGATCTGCTCACCGTGGATGGGCAGGTTGCGCTTCACTGACTCCCGCATGCGCTTCTCCAGCGCCACCAGGTCGTCCGGGGTCAGCGTCCGAGGCAGGTCGAAGTCGTAGTAGAAACCGTTGTCCACCGGCGGGCCAATGGCGTACTTCCCCTCCGGGAACATCTCCAGCACCGCCTCCGCCAGGACGTGGGCGGCGGAGTGACGCTGGCGGAACAGGCGCTCCTCCGGGGGCAGGTCCTTGAAACGGACGTCCTCGCCATGTCCGGGCTCTGGTTGTCCGGGCTCTGGGCGTCCGGGCTCTGGGTGTCCGGCGTCTCCGGGGCGTGCGGACGGATCGTGCTCAACCATCGGGCGGTCTCCTCGTCGGCCACTGCGGCCGTGCCACAAACACACATGCGCCTCTGTCCCGACGGGACGCGAGGCGCATGCACGCGTGGTTCCACCCGACTTTCCTCGCGCGCACGGCAGTGACGCGGCGCGAGGCTCGTTGGCCCGGTAACGGGGGCAATCCGCCGCGGGTTCGCCCGCGGGCTCAGGGGTGGTGCCGTCTGTCCGGCCCGCTTCGGGACTCTCAGCACCTCACCGCGGCGGCTGCCTCGATGCGGATCCCGTTCTCTGCGAGCGGCCCAGGCAGGGCGTGTCCCCGTCTGCGCTCGATCTCTCGCGCCGCCCGGCCCCACGGCCGGCGGCACGGCTGCGATCACTGTACGTCAACAGTCCGACGCGCGCTGCGGTGAACGCCACGGCCGAAGCGCACGCATCGAGGCTGGCGCCAGGTGACGGACCCCGCGCGGCCCGAGCCGTCGCCGCCCCAGATCGAGGGCGGGACGCCTCATATACGTAACATTATTTCGAGGTCTTTTACGCGGCCGTGGTGTCGAGGTGTGGGCGCTGGCGTCGGAGGCAGCGGGGAGATTTCAGGAGCGGCGGGCCGGCCCCCCGGTCGCCCTCGGCGTCCCGGCCGACGGGATCGAGACGGGGCTCGAGGTGCACGCGGGAGACGAGGCGGAGGCGACGGACGCGGGCTGGAGAGGCCTCGTTGCGTTCGTTCGAGAGGGGAGGTCCGGGGGACGGGCGTGGGGAGGTACCGACGGGGCGCTCCCTCGCAAACGCCAGTGCCTGCAATGGTTTTGCGAGGCGGCGACCGGGTGAGGGAATGGTGGGCGGTACTGGATTCGAACCAGTGACCTCAGCGATGTCAACGCTGCGCTCTAACCAACTGAGCTAACCACCCACGCTGAAACTCGGTCCCGGCCGGCGGCGCCGGCAGCGAAGAAGGGACGGAGGCTGACGCTATGGTACCCTGTGGTGACCGTCAACGGCAGGCCTTGCAGCCACCCTTCGATGCGAGATTCAGGCCTGCCGTGCGGTGCACGGGCACTGTCCGCCAGCAGCCGGTGAGACGGGTTGACGGTCGGTCAGATTCGTTGACACGCCAAAACCTCACTGCTACGTTCCTGCCGAGTTCGGGCCTCTAGCTCAATGGTAGAGCAGCTGACTCTTAATCAGCCGGTTCAGGGTTCGAATCCCTGGGGGCTCACCACTCGACTCATCCGCGGCGGGGAAATCGCGGGTAGGGGCCGTTCCGCGCGGGGAAGTGTCGGAACTGGCAGACGAGCGTGACTTAGGATCACGTGCCGCAAGGCGTAGGAGTTCGAGTCTCCTCTTCCCCACCACGGCTCACTCGTGAGCCGGCGAACAGGTCACGTGGAAGGCGCCGGCCTAGAACCGACGCGGAGGGGTCCATGGCGAGGCTGCTCGAGGTCAACAACCTCAAGACATATTTCTTCACCGATGAAGGTGTGGTGCGCGCCGTCAATGGCGTGTCCTGGCACCTGGACGAGGGCGAGACCCTCGCGCTGGTGGGCGAGTCGGGTTCCGGCAAGTCCGTCACCGCGATGTCGATCCTGCGGCTCATCCCGAACCCGCCCGGGCGCATCGTGGACGGCACCGTCCTCTTCGAGGGCAAAGACCTCCTGAAGATGAGCGACTCGGAGATGCGTTCCATCCGTGGCAACCGCATCGCCATGGTGTTCCAGGAGCCCATGACGTCGCTGAACCCGGTGCTGACCGTGGGCGCGCAGATCCGCGAGGCCCTGCAGTTGCACCTGGGACTGGACGAGGACGGAGCGAACGCTCGCGCGGTGGAACTGCTGGAACTGGTGGGCATCCCAGAAGCCGACCAGCGGATCAAGGACTACCCGCACCAGTTCTCCGGCGGCATGCGCCAGCGCGTGATGATCGCCATGGCGCTGTCCTGCAACCCGAAACTGCTGATCGCTGACGAGCCCACCACGGCGTTGGACGTGACCATCCAGGCGCAGGTGCTGGAGATCATGGCCCGCCTGGCCACGGAACTGAACACGGCCGTGCTGGTCATCACCCACAACCTGGGCGTGGTGGCGCGCTACGCGGACCGCGTGAACGTCATGTACGCCGGCGAGATCGTCGAGAGCGGCTCCGCTATCGAGGTCTTCAAGCGGCCTCGCATGCCGTACACGGTGGGCCTGATGGCCTCCGTGCCGCGGCTGGACGCCACGGAGAAGGTGCGGCTGGCTACCATTGAGGGCCAGCCACCACTGCTGATCCAGGAGATCCAGGGCTGCCCGTTCCGCCCGCGCTGTGACTGGGCGATCGACAAGTGCGCCACGGATCACCCGGAACTCGAGGAGAAGGAGCCCGGCCACTGGGCTCGCTGCCACCGCAATCCCCAGACGGACGAGCGCACTCGCATGCCAGCCGGCGCGGCCGCAGCGGGCAACTAGAGCCCGGAGGATCCCCCATGACCATCCAGACGCAGACCCAGAGCAGCAAGGCGTACGAGAGCACCGTCAAGCACGGTGAGACGCTCGTGGACGTCCAGGGCCTGAAGATGTACTTCCCGGTCACCGCCGGGCTGTTCATCCAGCGCAAGGTGGCGGACGTCCGAGCCGTGGACGGCCTGGACTTCAAGGTCACCAAGGGCGAGACCCTGGGCCTGGTGGGTGAGTCCGGTTGTGGCAAGTCCACCACCGGGCGGGCCCTGCTGCAGTTGTACCGCCCCACGGCCGGCACGGTGAACTTTGGTGGGACGGAACTCACCAAACTGAAGGGCACCGAACTCCGCCGCTTCCGCCGGCGCATGCAGATGATCTTCCAGGACCCGTTCTCGTCCCTGAACCCGCGCATGAGCGTGGGCCAGATCATCGGCGAGCCGCTCGCCATCCACGGCCTGTACAAGGGCGCGGAGCGTCGCGAGCGCATCCAGTACATCCTCCAGGCCGTGGGCCTGAACCCCACGTTCGCCCGCCGCTACCCGCACGAGTTCTCGGGCGGCCAGCGGCAGCGCATCGGCATCGGCCGGGCGCTGGCGGTGGAGCCCGAGTTCATCGTCTGCGACGAGCCGGTGTCCGCGCTGGACGTGTCCATCCAGGCGCAGGTCATCAACCTGCTGGAGGACCTGCAGGGCCAGTTCGGCCTGACCTACCTGTTCATCGCCCACGACCTGGCAGTCGTCCGGCACATCTCTGACCGGGTGGCGGTGATGTACCTGGGCCGCATGATGGAACTGGCCGACCGCAACGAGTTGTACGAGAACCCGCTGCACCCCTACACCAAGGCCCTCCTCTCCGCGGTGCCGATCACGGACCCGGAACTGGAGCGCAAGCGTGAGCGCATCATCCTGACCGGTGACGTGCCCTCGCCGCTGCGGCCGCCTCCGGGCTGCGTGTTCAACACCCGCTGCCCGATCGCCGTGGACGAGTGCCGAGAGCGCGTCCCGGAGTGGCGGGAGATGGCGCCGAACCACTTCGTCGCCTGCCACCGCGTCTAGCCGCGCGGCTGTCCGAGGCTCTATCGAGAGGCCCCGCGCGAGCGGGGCCTCTCTGTTTCCGGGGCCGGTCTCGGAGTTTCCGGCGCCAGTCTCGGACGCCACGTCCGGACGGACGGGCGCCCTCGGGCGCTGCGCCTCGCCGCATACGCCGCCGTCCACGTAGGATGGGGACGTGGACGACCAATCTCACATCCGCAACTTCTCCATCATCGCGCACATCGATCACGGCAAGTCCACCCTTGCCGACCGCATGATCGAGGCGACGGGCGCCGTTGAGGCGCGCGAGATGCGCGAACAACTGCTCGACTCCATGGACCTGGAGCGTGAGAAGGGCATCACGATCAAGGCGCAGGCGGTGCGCATGGACTTCACCGCCGCGGACGGCCAGCAGTACCAACTGAACCTGATCGACACGCCCGGCCACGTGGACTTCGGCTACGAGGTCTCGCGCGCCCTGGCGGCGTGCGAAGGAGCGATCCTGGTGGTGGACGCCACGCAGGGCATCCAGGCGCAGACGCTGGCCAACGTCTATCTGGCGCTGGACCTGGACCTGCTCCTGATCCCCGTGGTGAACAAGGTGGACCTGCCTTCCGCAGAACCAGAGCGCGTGAGCAAGGAGATCCAGGACGTCATCGGCTTCAACGAAGACGAGGTTCTGTACGCCTCCGGCAAGAGCGGCATCGGCATCCAGGAGATCCTCCAGGCCGTGGTGGACCGCGTCCCTCCGCCGCGTGGGGACCGCGAGGCGCCGCTGCGGGCGATGGTCTTCGACTCCAAGTTCGACGTGTTCAAGGGCGTGATGGCCTACGTCCGCGTCTTCGACGGCGAGGTCACCCACAACTCGCGCCTGCGGCTGATGCAGAGCGCCACCCGCTTCGAGCCGGTGGAACTGGGCTTCTTCACGCCCGCCCTCCGCAAGACGGACCGCCTCACGGCCGGTGAGGTAGGCTACATCGCCACCGGGCTGAAGGGCGTCTCCGAGAGCCGCGTGGGAGACACGATCACGCTGGATCAGGGCGGGGCCACGGAACCCCTCGGCGGGTACAACCCGGCGAAGGCCATGGTCTTCGCCGGGATCTACCCGACGGACCCGGACGACTACACGGACCTGCGTGAGGCGCTGGAGAAGTTGACGCTGAACGACGCCGCCCTGCAGTGGGAGCCGGAGACCAGCGCGGCGCTCGGCTTTGGGTTCCGCTGCGGCTTCCTGGGCCTGCTGCACATGGAGATCATCCAGGAACGCCTGGAGCGCGAGTTTGACCTGGACCTGATCGCCACCGCCCCCTCCGTGGAGTACGAGGTGGTCCGCACCAGCGGTGAGACCATCACCATCGACTCCCCCGCCGAACTCCCGCCCTCCAACGAGGTGGAGGAGATCCGCGAGCCGTGGGTCCACGTCTCCATTACCGTGCCGGCGCGCTACATCGGCGCGGTCATGGGCCTGGTGGACGAGCGTCGCGGCGAGTTCGAGAAGATGGAGTACCTGGACCACGCGGAGGAGGAGGGGGACAGCCGCGTGCTGGCCGCCTACCGCCTGCCGCTGTCCGAGATCCTGGTGGAGTTCTACGACCACCTGAAGTCGCGCACCTCTGGCTTTGCGGCCATGGACTACCAGATGGAGGGCTACCGCCCTGCCCGGGTCTCGCGGCTGGACATCCTGGTCAACGGCGAACCCGTGGACGCCCTCTCCGCCATCGTGCCCACTGCGGACGCGCCCGCGCAGGGGCGCAAGTTGGTGTCCGCGTTGAAGGAACTGATCCCGCGCCAGATGTTCGACGTGCCCATCCAGGCCGCCATCGGCGGCAAGATCGTGGCCCGCGAGACGGTCAAGGCAATGCGCAAGAACGTGCTGGCCAAGTGCTACGGGGGCGACGTCAGCCGCAAGCGCAAACTGCTGGAGAAGCAGAAGGCCGGCAAGAAGCGCATGAAGATGCTGGGCGCGGTAGAGGTGCCCCAGGAAGCCTTCATGGCCGTCCTCAAGGTCCACGACTGACCGAAGGTCGCCTGTAGGCGCGCACGAAGACGTCACCGACACGCTCGGCCATCCTCACCGCATCATGATGGAGATCGGCTACCCCGAAGGCTTCCCGGGGCCGTTCAGGCGATAGGCCGTTTCGACGCTTCGTCAGTGTGCGATACAGTGCGGCGGGGGTCACGGAGGGGCCGGGTATGTCGTTGCAGGTCGTCCAACCTCGGATACGCGGGTTCATCTCGCTCAGCGCTCACCCGGACGGCTGTGCGGCCAACGTGCGTGAACAGGTGGAGGTGATCGAGCGCGCGCGCCTGGAGGGCTCGCTCGGCACCGTGCTCGTCATCGGTTCCACCACCGGCTACGGACTCGCGAGCGCCCTCGTGGCCTGCTTCGGGTACGGGGCGAAGACGCTGGGCGTGGGCTTCGAGAAGGCGCCGGAGGGCGGCAAGACCGGTACGGCGGGCTGGTACAACGCGGCCGAGGCCTCCCGCCTGGCGGCGGAACAGGGCCGCACCTACTGCACCATCAACGGCGACGCCTTCTCGGACGAGGTGAAGCGCGAGGTCGTGGACGCCCTGCGCGCCATGGGCCCGGCCGACACGGTGATCTACTCGCTCGCCGCGCCCCGACGCCGTGATCCGGACGGCACGGTGTGGAACTCAGCCCTCAAGCCCATCGGCGAGGCCTACCACGGCCGGGCCTTCGACCTGCGCAACGAGACCGTGACCGAGGCCTCTATTGAGGCTGCCACGCCTGAGGAGATCGAGGCGACGGTGAAGGTCATGGGCGGCGAGGACTGGCTCGCCTGGATGCGCCTGCTCTCGGACGAGGGCCTGATCGCGCCCGGCGCCCGGGCGATCGCTTACTCCTACATCGGGCCGGAGGTCTCGGCGCCGATCTACCGCCGTGGCACCATTGGCAAGGCGAAGGAGCACCTGGAGCAGACGGCGCCAGAGGTGGACGCGCTGATGCGCGCACACGGCGGCGCGGCGTGGGTGAGCGTGAACAAAAGCGTGGTGACGCAGGCGTCCAGCGCCATCCCCGCGGTACCCCTCTATATGTCGGTGGCCTTCAGGGTGATGAAGGCGCAGGGGGTGCATGAGGGCGTGATCGAGCAGATCGTGCGCCTGTTCAAGGACCACGCCGGCCCGGGCCGAGAGCCCGCCACGGACGAGCAGGGTCGCATCCGCCTGGACGACCGCGAGATGGCGGACTCGGTGCAGACGGTGGTGGCGGAGTCCTGGGACCGCATCAGCACGGAGACCATGTCCGAACTGGCGGACTGGGACGGCTACAAGCGCGACTTTCAGAAACTCTTCGGTTTCGGCGTGGACGGCATCGACTACGACCAGCCGAGCGAGGTGGACCGCCCGCTCAACGCCGGCGCCTGACGGACGGACGCGCCGAGGCGGCGCGGTCCTGCCTCGGGGTGGCGCCCGCCTGACCCTGCTGACCCTGCTGACCCGAACGCCTTCGGTGGGCGGGCGCAGCACGCTGCGCCCCTGCGGGGGCCGGATGGCGGAGGTCCGCCGTTACTCCTGCGCTTCCGGGGTGGCTTCCGACTGCTCCTCGGAGGCGGGCGGCGGAGTGGCCTCGAAGAGGTCGTCGAAGTCGACCAGGCCGTCGGTGGTCGCCAGGCGCCGGCGGGCCTCGGCGAGCATGGTCTCCGGGGCGCCGGCGCGGGCAGCGTGGGCCACGCGGTACAACTGCGGGGCGGTGACCAGGGCGTAGCCCACCGCCTCCGCCGCCACGCGCAGGGCGTCCACGAACTCTCGCTTGCGCTCCGTGGGGTGCGTCAGACGCTGTCCATTCGCCACCACAAGGCCCCGAGGCGCGATCGCGCGCGCCTCGATGATGCGGTCCAGGCGCTGGCGCAGGCGGTAGTGGGGGGCCATGTCCACGGCCTCGGTAGACCCGGCGACCGCGAGTTGGACCGTGGTGGCGCCGTCCGTGAGGACGGGCTCGCCAGAGGGCGCCTCCGCGCGCTTGAAGCCGATTTCCTCGGCGCAGGCGAGCACGGAAGGCAGGAGCACCGTGTCCCCCGCGGACCACAGTACCGCGCGCAACGCGTGCAGCGCGGCGGCCTCCGCCTCCGCCGCCTCGAGCGCGGCCTGCGCCTGGTCCACGGTGGCGCGCGCCTGGCGTACCAGCGTCTCGCGCTCCTCCAGGCCTGCGGGCATGAACTCCTTCGCCCAGCGCGGGTCCACCTCGTCACGGCGGCCCAGGGACTCGGACATCGCCTCCACCATCGCGGAGCCCTCGGGCCCGGCGAGCCAGTTGGCGCCGGGCTCCTTGGGGTAGGGCATGAAGACGACGCGCCCGTTCAGGACGGGGAACTCCACGCCCACCGGATCGCCGCCCGCGGCTCGGATGAAGACGCGCGCGTGCTTGGCAAAGCCGGGCGCACGTTCGTTCAACACCGCGCGGTAAAGCACCGCCTTCTCGAACGTGCCGTAGACGCCGATGAACGGATGGGCGTGATCCTCCACCGCCACCTGGGTGCCCTCTGAACCGCGCACGGCCTCCTCGTCCCATCCCATGCCGTCCGGGGCGGGGAGGAAGAAGTAGCGGTCGAAGCCGCCCAGGCCGGTGACGCCGTGGAAGCGGGACTGCGGGGCCAGGAACACGCACACGGTGGCGCCGTTCTCCAGCGCCCGCGCCATCTCGTCACGGCGGCGCTGCAAGAGCGTGGCGAGGCCGGCCGTGGCGTCCGAGGAGTCGCCGTTCACCACGGGCACGTCCGCGTGCGTCACGAACTCGCCCTGGGCTCGTGCGGCGGCGCGCACCACGTCAAAGGTGGCGGCCGGGTCCAGGACGATGGCGTGATAGTCCGCGAGGTTGGGCGCGTTGAGGATGGTGTGGTTGTCGATGCTTCGGTGCTGGAGCCGGTGGCCCAGGGAGAGGACGCGCACAGTGACTCCTCACAGGGAACGCCGCGAGCCTCGCGGCTGATCTCGCTCGAACGGACAGGCTACTCGTTGCCACCGCCTTGTGCGACGCGCGCGACGAGCAGCCACGCGGGCGTGCCGAGGCCGGCGACGATGAGGGAGCCACCAGGACCGTTGCCCGAAGGAGCCGAACATGCTGCGACGGATGAGTGCGAGGGCACCTGTCGCGACCGATCACGTGGGTCCTGCCGTCCCGAGGCCGGCGCGGTCATCGCACGCCGGGAGGCTGGGAGGGCCGTATAGAGATGGCCGATGACTTCGACACCTTGCCCGAGGAGTAGCGGCCGGATGCCGCGGAGACGGTGCCTGAGGCCGGAGCCCTTGAACCTCTTGGATCGACGGCGGGAAGGCGTCGGAATGGTGAATATCACAGGGGCGGGCCGCGGGGTCTGTCCGCTTCTTCGGATGCGCTGATAGGATCGAGGTGGTCGTGCTAGGCGGGGCCTTAGCGGCGCCCTGTACCCGCAATCCGCTACAGCGGGGCTGAATGCCCGTCCGAGAACGATCCTGAAGGGACTGCGAACGCCAGGCGGCGTTGAGAGCCTGGTCCCGTGCGGCGACGTCCAGTGAACCCCGCCAGGGCCGGAAGGCAGCAACGGTAAGCCGGTAGCGTCGGGCGCCACGGGGTCGCCGGGCTTGAGCCGGCCAGCGAGAGCAAGCCTGAAGGGCCGTCCGACGGCGGGGCACGACCACCCCACACACCACTACCACCGCCCGGTCGAGGAGGCGCACATGAGCCGCCGTCGTTCGTCCTCGGCCTCGCGGCGGAAGACCGGCGCCCGCAAGCGTGGACCGGATCAGACGCCCCAGCCGCCTGAGTACCTCAAGCGCCTGGGCGTGCATCCGCGCAAGGCCCTGGGGCAGCATTTCCTCATCGACGAGTTCCTGCTGGGCGATATCGCGGACGCCGCCGTGCACGATCCCGCCACGCCCGTGCTGGAGATCGGGGCCGGCCCCGGCGGACTGACCGAGGAACTCGCCGCCCGCGCCCAGACCGTCGTCGCCATCGAACTGGACGAGGACCTCTCCGCCCTCACGCGCGAGCGCCTAAAGCGTTTCGACGGCCTGACCGTGCTGGCCGCCGACGTGATGGAGTTCGAGGCGGTCGAACTACTGGAGGAGGCGGGCGTCGCGCCGGAGACTCCGTACGTCGCGGTCGGAAACCTGCCGTACTACATCACCCAGCCGATCGTCCGGAAACTCCTGGAGGCCTCGGCGCCGCCGGAGCGCATCGTGATCCTCATCCAGCGCGAGGTGGCGCAGCGCATCGTGGGCGGGCCGGGCAAGGAGTCGCTGCTGTCCATGAGCGTGAAGATGTACGCCGAGCCGCGCATCCTGTTCGAGGTGCCTGAGACGGCCTTCTGGCCCGCGCCCAAGGTGCAGTCCGCAGTGATCGAGATCGTGCGTCTACCCGCGCCCGCGCTGGACCTCACCCGTGGGGAGATCGAGGCGTTCTTCCACATCGTGCGGGCGGGCTTTGCGCAGCCTCGGAAGCAACTGCACAACAGCATCGTGGACGAGAGTGGCCTGCCCCGTGACCGCGTGGTCGCCATGCTGGAGGAGGCGGGCGTGGACCCCGTGGCGCGGCCGCAGCACCTGGGCCTGGAGGACTGGGAGCGCATCTTTCACGCCTTCCAGCGCCAGTTCCCCGGCGAACTCGACGTGACCGAGGGCGCCCGCGACGGAGCGCCGCCGCCCTTCGACCCCGGCGAGTGGGAGACAGACGAGGCGGACGCCGAGCATGACGCCGGGTACGACGCGGACGCAGAGCCGGAGGACGACCGTGAGTGAGGCCACGTCGCTGCGCCTTGTAGCGCCCGCGAAGATCAACCTGGCGCTGGAGGTGCTGGGCAAGCGGCCGGACGGCTTCCACGAGGTGGAGACCGTCATGACCACCATCGACCTGGCGGACCGTGTGACCGTGACGCCTCGGGAGACGGGGGCGGGGCTGGAGGTGGTGCTGACCGGCCCCTACGCCGAGGGCATCGACCCGCATGACGACCTTTCGCGCCGTGCGGCGATCCGGGTGGCGGAGGCCGCGGGGATCGAGCCGGACGTGCGCATCCAGGTGGAAAAGCGCATCCCCTCACCCGGAGGTCTGGGCGGGGGCGCCTCGGACGCGGCGGCGGTGATCCGGCTGCTCGACCGGCTCTGGGGGCTGCGCTGGAAGATGCCGCGCCTGGAGGCGATCGCGGCCACGCTGGGATCAGACGTGCCGTTCTTCCTCCACGCCGGCGCCGCACGCTGCACCGGGCGCGGCGAGGTGGTGGAGCCGCTGCGTGACATGCGGCCGCTGCGCCTGCTGGTGCTGTTGCCGCCGGTGCCGCGCCTGGAGCAGAAGACGGCGAAGCGCTACGCCGCGCTGCATCCGCACGACTTCACGAACGGCGACCGCACGAGGCGCCTCGCGGCACGCATCGCGCGTCACGCACCGCCGCCCACGGGCGACCTGGTCAACGCCTTCGAGCGCGTGATCGAACGGACGGACCCGGAACTGGTGGCGCACTACGCGCGCTACGGGCAGGCGGGGGCGCTGCAACTGCACCTCTGCGGGGCCGGGCCGGCGGTCTACCTCTTTATCCGCGAGGACGCGAAGGCCTCCGAACTGCGGCGAGACTTCCGGGCCGTGGGCGCGACGGTCTTCGAGGCGCGCACGCTGCGCCGGGACGCCATCGCGATCGAGGAGCGCCCGGCGGAGGCCACCGAGGGGTGAACGCAGACCTGATGCAGAGCCTGCTGGCGGGCTGGGTCTCCGGGGCCGCGGCGGGCCTGGCCACCACAATGCTGGTCCTGGTGTGGCTGGCGCGCAGCCCGGAACGCGCTCGGCGGCTGCCGATGCAGGTGCGGCTGCCGATCCTGGGCATCGTGGTCGTGAACGCGATGGTGATCACGCTGACGCTGGTGGGGCTGGTGGCGGGAGCGCTGCACCACAACACCCGCCCCGCAGATGGGAGCGCGGGGCTGTTCCCCGTAACCCTGGCCGCCATCGTGCTGGCGTCCGCCGCCCTCTACGCCTTCGTCCGGGGCCGCATCCGGAGCGCGGAGGCGCCGCTGGTGCTGGGCAGCCTGCTGGTCTTCGGCCTCGCCTTCGGCGGCATGCTGCCGTGGCTCGCGGGGATCGAGGTCTAGCGGGCGGCCGCGTGGCGGGCGGGCTCGGGAACGGGTAGCCCTCACGCGGGCGGCCTCGTAGACTCGGGCGAGCCTCGCCGGCCGCGGGACGGCATGATGGATGTGGGGTGGGCGTCACCGGGACACGGGGCGCACCACAGCGGGGCGACCGCCCAGAGGAGGGCTCACTGGAACTCCACGACGGACTCCAGGGTTCGATCATCGAGATGCACGTGCACACGAATCCGGCCTCGTCGGATTCGATGCTCGATCCCCACGAGTTGATCACGCTTGCCCAGGACATGGGCCTGACCGGCGTGAACATGACCGAACACGACAAGGTGCTGGAGTCGCACCAGCAGAAGGCCTTCCGCGAGCAGTACCCGGACTTCTTCATCAACTTCGGGATGGAAGTCTCCACGGACATGGGCCACATGATCGCCGTGGGGCTGCCCACCTACCTGCAGGGCATCCGCAAGGCCGCCAAACTGCGCGAGGAGTTGGACCGCCTGGGCGGCTACCTGATCGTCGCGCACCCGTTCCGCCGCCTGTTCGACCCGGTCACCGCCATGCGCACGGGCGAGAAGTTCGAACTGACGCCGGAGCAGGCCGCGGAGACCATGCCGGTCTTCAAACTCGTCCACGCGATCGAGATCGGTAATGGGGCCAACACGCCGCAGGAGAACTACTTCGCGGCGGAGGTCGCGCAGATCCTGGGCATCCCCGGCACCGGCGGCTCGGACGCGCACTCCACCAGCGGCATCGCTACCTTCGCCACCGGCTTCGAGAAGCACGTCACCACCCCGGAGGAGTTCCTGGAGGAACTACACGGCGGACGTTTCGAGGCCATCCACCGTACGCGCGAGAAGCGCTGGGTACGCCTCGAACAGGGCTCCATCGAAGAAGCCACCGGCTCCCCGGACTGACGCGCGGCGCTGATGACATCTCCTGACCGTGGCTGCGGGAGAGATCCCGTAGACTGACACTGCGCCCGGCACCCCACCGCGCGCCTGGAATCGCCTGGCGCATGCTCGACGAATTCGTCGCCCTCGACCTGGAGACCACCGGGCTCAGCCTGGAGTCCGACCTCATCATCGAGGTGGGCGCCACGCGCTTTGACCGCTCCGGCCGCTTCCAGAACTACCGCACGTTCATCAACCCCGGCCGCCACATCCCCCCGGAAGTGGTGGAACTGACCGGCATCTCTGACGCGGACGTCGCGGACGCCCCTCGGTTCTCGGAGGTGCGGGAGACGCTGCGCGAGTTCCTGGGGACGCGGGCGGTGGTGGGCCAGAACATCGCGTTCGACCTGGCGTTCCTCAATGCCGAGCAACTCGTCCCGCCCGGCCCGGCGTTCGACACGTGGGAACTCGCCTCCGTCCTCCTGCCCACGGCGGACCGCCTGGGCCTGGGCGCGATCGCGGAGATCCTGGGCGTGCACATGCCCGTGGCCCACCGAGCGCTCGCAGACGCCGAGGCCACGCGTGACGTGTTCCTCGCGCTGCTGCGCCGCCTCGAGGCGATGCCGCGCTCGCTGCTGGTGGAACTGCGCGGCTTCGCCGGCCGCGCGGGCTGGTCCGTGACCCCACTGCTGGAGGACGCCCTGGAGCGCGCCGGCGCCGGCACGATCAGCCCGGAGGAGGCGCGCGCGGTGATGGCCACGCTGCCGATCCTGCCGCCGTCCGCCTCGTACCCTGCGCTCGTGCCGCGCGAGCCCCGCATCCGCGTGCAGCCGCGCGAGGTGGACGAGGTCTTCGCGATCGCGGCGCAGCGCCCGGACCTGATGCTCGCCTTCGAACGGCGGAGCGGGCAGGAGGAGATGGCGCGCGCGGTAGCGGAACACTTGCGAGACGGCGGCTACCTGGCGGTGGAGGCCGGGACGGGGACCGGCAAGTCCCTGGCGTACCTGGTGCCGGCGCTGCTCCACGCCATGCGCAACGACGACCGCGTGGTGGTCTCCACGCACACGCGCAACCTGCAGGACCAACTGGCCGGCAAGGACGCTCCCGCCGCCGCCGCGCTGGTGGAGGCCTACCTGGACGCGCCGGGTGCGGCGCGCGTGGCCGTCCTGAAGGGACGCTCCAACTACCTCTGCCTGGAGCGCTGGGCGCAGGTGCGCCAGGACCCCGCGCCCCGAGGCGAGGCGGAGGTGCGCCTCTTCGCCCGCGTGGCGGCGTGGCTCCCGGAGACGGAGACGGGCGACCTGGCGGAGTTGTACATGACTTCCCAGGAACAGCCGTGGTGGCCACAGATCTCGGCTGAGAGCAACGACTGCCTGGCGCGTCGCTGCTCGTACGTGCGCGAGGGCACGTGCTTCCTCTGGCGCGCCCGGCAGCGGGCGGCGGCGGCGCACATCGTGATCGCGAACCACTCGCTCCTGCTTGCCAATGCCGCGCGGGACGACCAGGTGCTGCCGTCCTTCAACCACCTGGTGGTCGACGAGGCGCACCGCCTGGAGGATGTGGCCACGCAGCACTTCGGCGCCACGCTCTCCACCCGCGACCTGCGTGACCTGGTGGAGTCCCTGAGCATCACGGCCCGCGGCGGTGAACCGGGCTTCGCAAGGCGGCTCCAGGGCCTGGCCGGCGGCGCCGAGGCGCTCGCACTCTCGCCTGCGGCGGGCCTCGCACCGCTCGCCACGCAGATCGACACCGCCGCCACCGGCACCCGCGACGAAGTGCGCTCGTTCATGGAGGCGCTGCGCGGCTTCGTGGACGAGGCGATGGACGACGCCACGCCTCGACGCGACGTCTCCCTCACCCCGGCGCGTCGAGGCCAGGCGTCCTGGGAGGAGGTCGAGACCGTCGCGGTCACGCTGGACCTGGGCCTGCGCGTGCTGGGCGAGCGCCTGACGCAGGTGCGAGAGACGGTCGCCAGCATGACGGAGGGCGGCGTGGTGCTGCCGGAGGACCTGAAGGTGGAGGCGAACCGCCACGCGGAGGCGCTCGCCGCCGCTCGGGACACCGTGCAGCGCACGGTGCTGCGGCCGCACCGCGACGACGTGGCCTGGGTGACCCGCGCCGAGGGCGACGTGCGTATCGGCCGCGCCCCGCTGGAGGTGGCTCCACACCTGGCAAAGGAAATCTGGGCCGGGCGGGAGTCCGTGATGGCCACCAGCGCCACGCTGGCGGCGGGCGCATCGTTCGACTTCGCCACGCAGCGCCTGGGCCTGGACGAGGCGGACACGCTGATCGTGCCCTCGCCGTACGACTACCGCCGCGCCGTGCTGGCCCTGCTGGCGGAGGAACTCCCGGACCCCGGGATGCCCTCGTACGACACGTCGCTCCAGCAGACCATCGGGTCGCTGGTGCGGGCGAGCCAGGGGCGCACGCTGGTGCTGTTCACGTCGCATGCGGCCGTGCGAGCCACCGCCGCAGCCCTGCGCGACTCGCTGGCGCAGGACGAGATCAGTGTGCTGGCCCAGGGCGTGGACGGCTCGCCCACGCGCCTGCTGCGCCTGCTGAACGAGCGCCCGCGCTCGGTCATCCTGGGCACCGCCGCCTTCTGGGAGGGGATCGACGTGCCGGGAGAGGCGCTCTCCCAGATCGTGATCGCGCGCCTGCCGTTCCCGGTGCCGACGGACCCGATCTACGAGGGCCGCTCCGGCCAGTTCGACGACCCCTTCGCCGAGTTCGCCCTGCCCCAGGCGGTGCTGCGCTTCCGCCAGGGCTTCGGACGCCTGATCCGCGGCTCCACGGATCGAGGCGTCTTCGTGGTGCTGGACAGCCGCATCGTGCGCCGCCAGTACGGCGAGGCGTTCCTGGACGGCCTGCCGGACTGCGAGGTGCGCACGTTGCGCGCTGCAGACCTGGCCGCCCACGTGGAACGATGGCTGATGTGACCGAGGCCGGCCCCTCCTCCAGCACGCCGCGCAGCGGCGTCTGGGCGCGCTACCTGGGCGTATCGCTCGTCCGCGCCACGCCGCAAGAGGTGGCCGCAGACCCCGCACTCCTGCGAGGGCTGACGGACGGCTGGGACCGCTCGGCGGAACCGGTGCTGCCCGACGCGCCCGCTCGGGCGGAGTGGTACCGCATCCGCGAGCGCGGCGCGGACGTGGGCGTCGCCATCGTGCTGCGCGGCTGCCTGGAGCCGGACGAGGGCACGCTGCTCGCCGTCTCCGTGGCCCGCGAGGCGCGGGGCCGGGCGTGCGCGACGAAGGCGCTGCTGGCCACGGAGCGCCGGCTGATCGCGGAGGGCGCGCGCCGGATGCTCGTGCGCGTGCCTCGGACGAACGGTCGCGGCTTCTACTTCACGTTGCGCGCGGGCTTCACGCCCGTGCCGTCGCACGAACGCCCTGACGACCCCGGCGACGCCACCTGGTTCTCGCGGAAACCCCCGCGAGGCGAGTAAGCCCTTCAGCCCGATCGAGCGCTCCAGATCCCATCCGCAGTGACGTACAATCGGGATATATCGAGATGTACAGGAGTCACTTCATGGCAGAGGTGGGGATCACAGAACTGCGTCGCACGCTGAAAGACTGGGTTGACCGCGTCCGATCCGGTGACGAGGTGATCGTCACCGACCGTGGCAGGGCCGTTGCTCGCCTCACCTCGATCGAGGCGGCGCCGCTTATCGATCGACTGGTGGCAGCAGGGCGTGTGAGCCGGCCGACCGGGGCCGAACGCCCTCGCGCCAGTCGAGAGCGCCGCATCCGCGCGGATGGTGAGGTCTCCGCGCTAGTCACCGAGGCGCGAGACGCCCGCCGGTGACGCTGGCCTACTTCGACGCGAGCGCGCTGGTCAAACTCTTCATCGACGAGACTGGCAGCGAAGACGTCGCGCTGCTCTGGGACGGCGCCGACGCGGTGGTCACCAGCCGCCTCGCTCAAACCGAGGTCCGCGTGGCGCTCGCCGCTGCGCACCGGGCGCAACGGCTGGACGACGGTGCGTATCTGGCGGCGAAAGGCAGTTGGGAGCGCTACCGGGCCGCCGTCCGGATGGTCGAGGTCACCGCTGAACTCGCGGAGGTAGCGGCGGAGGTCGCGGAGGCCCATTCTCTGACGGCGCTCGACGCGGTCCACCTGGCCAGTGCGATCCTGTTCGCCAGCACCCCGCTCGTGGTCGCCACGTGGGACGCTCGGCTGCTGGTGGCGACACAATCGTTGGGTATCTCCACCCTGCCCGCGCACATCGAGGCCTGACCTCGCGAGAGCCCCCGTTAGTCCTCGTGGTCGGCGCGCTTCTCGGCGGCCCGGTCGCGGCGTTGCTGGCGCTCGAGGGCCTGGCGTCGGCGCTGCTCGAAGGCGTCGCGCGCCCATGAGCGCCACCACCACACGAGCGAGACCGCGATGCCGATGAACATGAGGAGGTCCACGGCGTCCAGCGCGCCGGGGCCGAAGTTGTCGGAGGCCACGCGCCCCGCGAACAGTCCGAGGACGAACAGGAAGAAGTAGCGCATCCGGGACGGACGCCCGGCGGGCTGATCAGCGGGGCGCTGCTTGCTCACGGGCTAATCGTCCTCGACGCGGCGGAAGGGGCGGCGCTCGGACGGGGCGGGGGGCGAGGGTGGCGGGAGCGGGAGTTCGTCGCCGAAGAGGGTACGGACCATGGACTCCGCGCGGGCTCGGCCCGGCCCCACGGCGGCCTCCGCCGTGCGACGCTCCGCCTCGATGCAGTCGCCGCAGTGCGTCTCCACGCCCAGCGACTCACCCAGGACGGCGTCCCCGCAGTCCTTGCCGGCCATCCCGGAGTCCGCGTTGTACGGGCTGAGGTGGAAGTAGCGTCCGCAAGAGAAGCACTCAGAGAGCCAGAGGGAGGCCTCCGCCACTTCGCCGCAGACGGCGCACGTCAGGTCGTCCTGGGCCGGTGTACCCGCCATCAGTCCCACCCCTCCGCATCCGCGAGGCCGGCCTCGCGCTGCATGCGGCGGCGGATCGCCGCGCGCGCGTTGCGCCGGACATCCGCGCCGCTGCCCAGCGTGCCGAGGTAACGCGCTCGGCGCAAGCCTGCGAGCGCCTGGCCCACTGCGGGGCCCCTCGGAACCCCCAGGGCCAGCAGTTGCTCGGCCGTGAGCGGCGGCCGCGTGCGCTCCCAGCGCCGCAGTTCACGCTGCAGCGGCGCCTGCTCCTCCGGGGCGAGCCACGCCGCCGCCGTCCGCGCCTTCGCGTGCACGCCCTCCAGGCCCGCGAGGCGCGCGGGGTCGATGCCGTCGGCGGAGAGGCGGCCCGCCTCCAGCAGTCGGGCGGCGTCCGCCACGGCCTGCCGCGCCTCTCGCGGCGCGCTTAGCCGCAGGAGGATCGCCTCGCGTGCTGCCTGCGGCAGCGGGGCGAGGAGCACGGCCGCGAGACGTGCGGCCGGCATGGGGCCGCGCCGCCGGAGCGCGGCGCGCGAGGCCGTCGGGAGCGTCCATTGCGGATGGGCGCCGCGGAGCGTGCCCCACTCGTCCAGCAGGTCCACCGCCCGGCCCGAGCGCCGGCGACGGGCGGTGTTGGCGAACTCGGCCCACAGGCGCTCGCCGGAGATGGGCTCCAGCCAGCGCGCACCCGCTTCGATCAGGCGGAGGGTGGTGGCGTCTGGCGCCAGGCGGAAGAGGGCGGCGGTGCGCGCGCCGCGCCACAGGCGGGTGGCGTCGTCCTCGAACGAGCGCTCGTGCAGGACGCGGAGCGTGCGCGACTCGAGGTCGGCGAGGCCGCCGTGCGGATCCACCAGCCGCCCGCGGTCGGCCCCCACCAGGCCGAAGGCCATGGCGTTCACGGTGAAGTCGCGGCGGTGGAGGTCCGCCTCCAGGCTGTCGGTGGGGCGCACGACGGGCAGTGCACCGGGCGCGACATAATCCTCGGCGCGGAGGTGCGCGAGGTCCAGCCGGGCGCCGTCGATGCTCACGCTCGCGGTGCCGAAGCGCGCCTCGTGCTTCACGAGCGCCGGATCCGCCTGCGTGCGCCGGGCGACCTCCGTCACGAGCGCATCCAGCGATCCCCGCACCGCCAGGTCCAGGTCATTCACGGGCGTCCCGAGGGCGAGGTCGCGCACGACGCCGCCGACGGCCCAGAGGTCGCACTGCGTGGCGCGGGCGGCGGCCTCGGAGGCGCGCAGGAGGCGGCCCAGATTGGGGGGCAGGCGGGCATTCAGCGCAGACATCGTGAGGCGCGTAAGCATTTGAGCGTTTCTTGACACTGGGAAGTGTGGGTTCCTACGATGCCCTGACCAGCGGCGTTCTCTCTCCCCGACCCGCCGCTGTGGCTCATGCAGCACACATCGTACGCCGCGGGTGGGGCGGGTACGCTGAGATTGGGTCGGGCTTGCACACCTTGGCGCCCTATATGCACCCCACCGACACGCCCCCCGACGACGGGGACTCTCACACCACGGGCACCCCTGGCACTCCCGGCAACACGGCTGGCGCCGACGGTGCGCCGCTACCCGGGGGCAGCGTGGACGACCTCCAGCGCCTGCTGGGCGTGCCATTCCAGTCCGTCGACCTGTTGGTGGCGGCCCTCACCCATCCGTCCTTCGCCAATGAACACCCCGAGGACCCCGCGCCGACGAACGAGCGGCTGGAGTTCCTGGGGGACGCGGTGCTGGGCGCGATCGTGGCGGAGTCGCTCTACACGCGCTTCCCGCACGTGCAGGAGGGGCGCCTGACGGAGTGGCGCTCCGCGCTGGTCTGCGGCCCCACGCTCTCGCGCGTGGCCACGGACGTGGTCGACCTCGGGCCGTGGCTACGCCTCGGACGAGGCGAGGAGCAGACGGGCGGGCGTGAGCGCGAGGGCAACCTGGAGCGCGCGTACGAGGCGCTGGTGGGCGCGATCTACCTGGACCGTGGCCTGGAGGCCGCGGCCGCCTTCGTGCATCGCACGCTGGGCGACGAGTTCGAGGCGCTGGCGCGCGACCCGGGGGTGCTGAACCCCAAGGGCACGTTGCAGCAACTGGCGCAGGACTCGCTGGGCCGGCCGGACTACCGGCTGGTGGACCAGCAGGGGCCGGAACACGACCGACAGTTCACAGTAGAGGTCTACCTGCGGGGCGAACGCCTGGGCCAGGGCCGGGCGGGGACCAAGCAGGAAGCGGAGAAGGAGGCGGCGCGTCAGGCGCTGCCCAGGGTGCGCGCCATGCTCGAGTCAGGAGACTCGGCGTGACGCCCTTGCACGGATCGGACAACCGGAGGCGGGGGAACACGGGACAGCCGGTGGCACGGCGGTCCCCGGAAGTGGATCCTAGGTGTACCTCAGACGGCTAGAAGTCCACGGTTTCAAGGCCTTCGCGGACCGGCAACGGTTCGAGTTCGGCCCGGGGATGACCGTGATCGCGGGGCCCAACGGCTCCGGGAAGTCAAACGTGGCGGACGCGATCCGCTGGGCGCTGGGCGAGCAGTCCGCGCGCCAGATCCGCGCCCGCAAGACAGAGGACGTCATCTTCTCCGGCTCGGAGAAGCGACGCCAGATGGGCATGGCGGAAGTCACGCTCATCCTCGACAACTCGGAGGGCTGGATGCCCATCGAGTTCTCGGAGGTCTCCGTGACGCGCCGGGCGCACCGCTCCGGCGAGAACGAGTACCTGATCAACGGACAGCAGGTGCGCCTGACGGACGTGGTGGACTTGTTCCGCCGCGCCCAGGTGGGCCAGAACTCCTACGCCCACATGTCGCAGGGCCTAGTGGACGAGGTGCTGGCGCTGAAGCCGCAGGACCGCCGCGCCCTGATCGAGGAGGCCGCTGACCTCCGCCGCCACCGCCACCAGTTGACGCTCTCGGAGCGTCGCCTGGTGGAGACGCGCGACAACCTGGGGCACGTGCGCATGCTCATCCGCGAGGTGGAGCCGCGCATCCGCGCCCTCCAGCGCCAGTCGAAGCGCGCCGCGCGCTACAAGGAACTGGCCGCCGAACTCTCAGATGCCCTGGAGGTCTACTTCGAGCACGAACTACGGGACTCGCAGGAGGGCCGCACGCGTGCGCAGGCGGAGCATGACCAGAAGGCGCAGGCCTTTGCCGAGGCCCGTGACGGCCTTGCGAAGATCGAGGCGCGCCTGGGCGAACTGACCAGCGTGGTCACGGAACACCGCACCGCGCTGGAGACGCTCCAGCGCAAGGAGCGTGAACTGGCGGAGGAGGGCCTGCGCCTGGAGCAGGCGGTGGCCCTGGCCCAGCAGCGCCTGGAACTGCTGGCGGAGCGCCGCGCCGAACTCGAGGCGGCGATCGCGCAGGCGGACGTGCCGGAGGACGAGAGTGGCTCGTTCGACTCCCTGCTGGCCGCGCTGGACGCCCGCGTCACGGAGGAACAGACCCGCCTGGCCCGCGAGCGGGAGGCGCTGACCTCCGCGGACGAGGCCACCCGCAGCACCCTCCGCGACCTCTCGGAGGCGGAGGCGCGGCGGGCCCGCCTGGAGGCGGAGCGCGAGGACCTCGTGCGTCGCATCGAGGAGGAGCGTGCGCGTATCGCGCGGCGCGTGGAGGAAAAGGCGGAGGCACAGGCGGCGCTGGAGGCGCTGCAGGTGGAGGCCGTCGAGCAGCGTCGCGTCCTGGAGGCGCACGCGCTGGAGGCGGAAGCCCGCACGGAGGCCGCGCGCATGACGCGCGAACGCCGCGAGTCCGCCGAGCGCCGGCTGGAGGAGGCCCAGCGCGACCTGCAGGCCTCGCAACAGGCGCTGCGCGAGGCGGAAGACCGCGTGCGGGCGCTGAAGGAACGCCAGTCGCTGATCGAGATGCTGCAGGAGTCGCTGCCCTCTGCCACCGGCGGGGCCCAGGCCCTGCTGGAAGCGAAGGACCAGCCCGTCGAGGGCGCCGCGGAAGGTGACCCGCACCCGCTCGCAGGCGTCCTCGATGCCGTCGCGCGGCTGATCCGCGTGCCGGAGGGCATGGAGACGGCGATCGAGGCGGCGCTCGCGGAGCACCTCTCCTCGATCGTGGTGGAGAAGTACGAGGACGCGGTCGCGGCGTTGCAGTACCTGCGGGAGCAGGGCGCCGGCACGGCCACCGTCTACCCGCTGGCCGACATGGAGCAGCGCTACCCGCTGAACCTGTTCAACGAGCGTGGCGTGGTGGGCATCGCGTCCCGCCTCGTGCGCTGCGAGCAGAAATACCGGCCGCTGGTGGACACGCTGCTGGGCCGCACCATCGTGGTGGAAGACCTGCGCGTGGGCGAGGCGATGATCAAGCGCGGCCTGGGCTCCGTGGTCACGCGCGATGGCGTCCTCCTGAAGCCTGGCGGCGCGCTGTACGGCGGCCGCGTGGGCGCGATGACGGAGCGCTTCTCGCTGGAGCGAGAACTCGAGGCCCTCCCGGCGCAGGTCGAGGAGGCGGAGGCCGCCCTGGCGCCGGCGCGGGCACAGGTGGAGCACCACGAGGCGATCGTGGGGGACGCACGAGATGCCGTGGCGAAGGCCCGCCGGACGGTGGACGAGGCCGAGGAGGCCCGGCGCGACCACGAGCGCGGACGCGCGGCCATCGAACGACGGCAGGCGGAGGTGGAATCGGAGACGCGTGCCGTCACCCGCCGCCTGGAGGACGACCCGGCGGACGCCGGTCGCGCCGCCGAACTGCAGGAGCGCGCGGACGCCGCCGCCGCCACCATCACGGACGTGGCGGAGCGCATCGTGGCGCTGCGCGACCGGTCGACAGCCGTCGGCACGGAGCGTGACACCGTGGCGCAGCGCGTCACGGAGGCCACGCAGGCGCTCGCGGCGGTGGAAGCGGAACGCCGCTCGCTGGTGGCTCAGCGCGAGGAGCGCATTGCCGCGCGCCAGCAGGCGCTGACGCAACTGCAGGAGCGGCGCACCTCGCTCGCGAACATCGCCCGTGAGCAAGAGGACCTGGAACTGACGTTGCGGGACCGCCGCGAACGCCAGGCGAACCTGCGCGCGGAGCGCACGGACGTGCAGGCGCAGATCGGCCCGGCGCACGCCGCCACCGCCGAACTGACCGAGGAAGAACGAGGCCTGGCCGCCTCCCGAGGCGACGCCCAGCGCGGCCTGCTGACCGCGGAGCGGGAGATGCTGGAGACGGAGAACCGCCTCCGCCGCCAGGTGGAACGCGTGCAGGCCCTCCAGCGAGAGATCGCAGAGGAGGGGATGCAGGTGCTGGAGGACGGCGCCGTGCGCCCGCTGCCCACGGCCGCCGGCTCGGACGAGAGCGAGACGAACGTCGCGGTCGCCCTGAACGACCTCGATGTCCTCGAGGGGGACGAGGGGGACCCGGCAGCCTTCGCGGCGGTGGCCGTGCGGGGTGGGGCGGACGTGGACGTGGCGGCGCTGCGCGAGCGCATCACGGAACTGCGCGGGGACATCCGCGCCCTGGGCCCCGTGAACGTGGAAGCCGTGGAGGAACTCACCACCGAGCAGGAACGGTTCGACTTCCTCACCACGCAGGTCGCAGACCTGGAAGGCGCGGAAGCCGAACTGCGCGAGGCGATCCGCGACCTGAAGAAGTTGATCCGTGAGCGCTTCGTGGAGACTTTCCACGTGGTGAACGAGCGGTTCTCCACCTACTTCACCCGCTTCTTTGGAGGCGGCCAGGCGGAGTTGCGCCTGATCGAGGCCGACCCGGATGACCCGGACTCTGAGCCCGGCGTGGACATCTTTGCCCAGCCGCCGGGCAAGCGGATCAGCAACATGGCTGTCCTCTCCGGCGGCGAACGGTCGATGACCTCGGTGGCGCTCTTGTTCGCGCTGCTGTCCGTGAACCCGGCGCCCATGGTGGTGCTGGACGAGGTGGACGCCGCGCTGGACGAGGCGAACGTGGGACGCTTCGTGGACACGCTGCTGGAACTGCGGGACCGCAGCCAGTTCGTGGTCATCTCCCACAACCGCCGCACCATTGAAGCCGGAGACGCCATCTACG
Organism: Dehalococcoidia bacterium; assembly: GCA_023228825.1. Lineage (GTDB taxonomy): Bacteria > Chloroflexota > Dehalococcoidia > UBA2979 > UBA2979 > W-Chloroflexi-9. Next base: position 242,965 of record JALOAL010000001.1, read on the forward strand.
GCGTCTCCATGGGCGACGACTCCACCAGCCAGGTGCTGTCACTGCGCCTGGCTGATCTGCCGAAGGCTTCCTAGCGGGGCAGACGGCGCACGAGCGACTGACGGGCGGTGGCTCCGGTAGGATCGGGAGCACCGCCCGTTTCGGTTGAGCAATGAGCAGCCCGTTCGGTTGAGCGATGAGCAGGAGGCACGCGTTGGGGCTCTTCAGCCGTGGCCGCGACAAGCAGGCCGAGCAGGCCGCCACAGACGCCGCGCTGGAGAAGACCCGTCGGTCCTTCCTGGGCCGCATCACGGAGGTCTTCGCCGCGGACGTCACGGAGGAGACGTGGGAGACGCTGGAGGAGGTGCTGATCAGCGCCGACACCGGCGTGCAGACCACGCTCGACCTGGTGGAGCGCGTACGCGCGAAGAACCTGCGCAAGGCGGACGACGTGCGCGCAGCGATCGCGTCGGAACTGACGGCGATCCTGGAGGCCGCAGACGCGCCCCGGGGCCGCCTGTGGGGACTGCCGGAGGACGCGCCGCTTCCTGAGCGACCGTGGATCGTCCTGGTGGTGGGCGTGAACGGCACCGGCAAGACCACGGCCATCGGCAGGCTGGCGCACGCCTACATCCAGGAGGGCTACCAGGTGATGGCCGCCGCCGGGGACACCTTCCGCGCCGCCGCCATCGAGCAGATCCAGGGCTGGGGCCGCAGCGTGGGCTTCGACGTGATTGCGCAGGGCCAGGGCGCGGATCCGGCCGCGGTGGCCTTCGACGCGATCAGCGCGGCGCAGTCGCGCGGGGCGGACGTGGTGCTGATCGATACGGCCGGGCGCCTGCAGAACAAGCAGAACCTGATGGCCGAACTGTCCAAGGTGCGTCGCGTGATCGAGCGTCACGTGCCGCGCGGCCCGGACGAGGTGCTGCTGGTGCTGGACGCCACCACCGGCCAGAACGGCCTCTCCCAGGCGCGGGCCTTCGCGGAGGCGGTGGACGTGACCAGCGTGATGCTCACGAAACTGGACGGCACCGGCAAGGGCGGCATTGTCTTCGCGATCGCGCAGGAGTTTGGACTGCCCGTGCGCTTCGTGGGCATCGGGCAGCGCGAGGACGACCTGGCGGAGTTCGATCCGCGCTCGTTCGTGGCCTCGTTGCTCGGCGAGCCCGCGGCGCGCGACCGCTAGGCCGGGCGGCGCATGGCGGAGAGCGCGTCCTGGTACCTGTCGCTCCTCGCCGTGGGTGTCGCCGGGCTCCTCCCTGCGGCGCTCCTCTTTGACCGCCTCCCGTCCCGAGGCGTCTTCCTCGCCCGCCCCCTGGCGATGGCGCTCATGGCGCTCGTCACCTGGCTGGCGGTCCACCTCACCCCGCTCGTGTACGGCACCCCCGTGGTGCTGGCGTCGCTCGCCCTGCTGGCGGGCGCCTCGGCGTGGATCGGGTGGCGCCGGCCCGCGCTGGTGGGGGACGTGCGCGCGCGCTGGAGGAGCATCGCGCTCGGGGAGGCAGTGTTCCTCGTGCTGTTCGTGGGCATCGCCTTGCTGCGGTCGCAGACACCCGCCGCGATAAACACCGAGAAGCCGGCGGACTACATGTTCCTGGCGGCCGTGCACGGCTCCGAGACCCTGCCGCCGGTGGACCCGTGGCTGAGCGGCTACCGCCTGTCCTACTACCACCTGGGGCCGGTGCAGATGGACGGCCTCGCCCGCCTCTCCGGCAACCCCACGGAGGTCGCCTTCAACCTCGCCACCGCCACGGCCGGCGCCGCCGCCGGGGTCGCCGCGCTCGGCCTCGTGCTGGACGGCCTCGCCCTCGCGGGCGTCGAGGGGCGGCGGCGACGGGGCCCGCTCGCGGGGGGCGCGGCGGCGCTCGCGGGGTTGCTGCTCGCGAGCACGCTCGTGGGGCTGGTGCAGGTGCTGGCGGCCAACGGCCTGGGCGGCGAGGGCGCCTGGGGCTGGCTCGCCATCGAGGGCGTCCCCGTGCCGCCGGAGACGGAGGGCATTGTGCCTTCCACCTTCTGGTGGTGGTGGTCCACCACCCGCGTGGTCCCCGAGGTGATCGCGGAGTACCCGGCCTTCACGCTGCTGCTGGGCGATCCGCACGCGCACCTGATCGCGCTGCCCCTTGGCCTGGCGGCGCTCGCGCTGGCGTTGCAGGTGTCCCAGGGCGGCGAGCCGCTGACGTGGCGCCGCTGGCTGCGCGAGCCGGAGCGCTGGGCGCTCACGTCTGGACTGTTCGCCGCGCTGATGCTGACGAACTCCTGGGACGTGGTCTCCTTCGGCGTGGTCTGGGCGGTCGCGGCGTGGTGGGCGGTGGCGCGCACGGGCTGGCCGGTACACCTCGCAGCCGTGGTCGCCGCGAGGTGGGCGCTGGCGCCGGCGGCTCTGGGGCTCCTGCTGGCCTGGCCCTTCATGCGCACGCTGGACCCGGCCCCGCTCGGCCTCGCGCCCACGGTCGGAGTTGCCTCCGACCCGCGCTGGCTCCTGGTCTGGCTGCCGCCGCTGGCGCCCGCGCTGCTGGCAGCGGCGCTGCTGCGGCCGCTGGCCACGCGTCGAGGCCTCGCGGTAGGCCTCGGGGTCGCGGCGTTGCCGGTGCTGCTCTGGGCGGCGTGGCTCCTCACGCGCGGCGAGGGTGGGGAGGTGCTCGCGCGCTCGTGGGGATGGATCGTGCTCGCGGGCCTCGTGGCAGGCGTCGCGTGGGCAGGGGCGGCAAGCGCGGCGGCGTGGGGGCGGGACCGGGCGCTCGCGGCCGGCCTCTGGCTGCTGGCGGCGGGCCTGGCCGTGCTGCTGACGACCGAGTTGGTGCACATCGACGACGCCTTTCCCGGGCGCTGGAACACCGCGTTTAAGTTGTGGTTCCAGTCCTGGGCGATCCTCTCGGTGGCGGGCGCCATCCTGCTGGGGCGCGCGGCGGAGACGCACACGGGGAGGCTGCGGTGGCCGCGCGGGAACCCGCTGCGACGTGGCGGCGTCATGGCTGGGGTGGGCCTCGCGACCCTCGTGGTCGCGCTGTGGGTGGTGACCATGAGCACGCCGGCGTTCATGGCGGTGAGCCGTGCGCGGGAGGGGCAGGAGCGCGCCTTGAGCGGGATCGCCTACCTTCAGCAGGCTGACCCTGCGCTGGGCGCCGCGGTCGAGTGGACGCGGACACACCTGGACCCCGAGGAGCATGTGCTGGTGCAGTGGATCGGCGAGGCGTACTCCCCTGGCAACCGGCTGGCCTCTTATACCGCCGTCCCCACGCTGCTGGGGTGGCCGGGACACGAGCGTCAGTGGAGGGGCGACTTCCGCGAGGCGGCTCGACGCGACGCCGTGGAGCGCATCTACGCCGGGGCGCCCCTGGAGATGCGCGCGGCGCTGGACGAGTGGGACGTGACGCACGTCTACGTGGGGCGCGAGGAGCGCAGCGCGTACGGCCGGGACGTGGACCTGCGCTTCGCCTCGCTGCCCGTGGTGTTCGCTGCGGAGGGCGCGACGATCTACCTGGCGCCCGCCGGGGCGCCCGACCAGTCGCCGGAGGCCCGCCCGTGACGGAGGAGGCGGCGACCTACACCGCGAGGCGCGCCCCGGCCGAGGCCGCAGTCGCGTGGGTGCGCTCGTTGGACCGCGTGGCGTGGATCGTCATCGGCCTGACCGTGCTGGCGGTGGTGACGCGCCTGGTGGGGCTGAGCGCGCGCGCCGTCCACCACGACGAGGCGTTGCACCTCCAGTACTCCTGGTACTTCGCGGAGGGGCGCGGGTACCAGCACAACCCGCTCATGCACGGACCGCTGCAGTTCCACCTGATCGCGGCGTTCTTCACGCTGTTCGGCGACTCGGAGTTCGTGGGGCGGCTGCCGCACGCGCTGGCGGGTATCGCGCTGGTGGCCACGCCGCTGCTCTTCCGCCGGCACCTGGGCGGCGTCGCGGTCGTGTTGGCGTCGCTGTTCCTGCTCGTGTCGCCCTCACTGCTGTATTACTCGCGGTTCGCGCGCAACGAGCCGTTCGTCGCCCTGGCCACGGTGCTGATGCTGCTCGCGATCCTGCGCTACCGCGAGGGCGGGCGGCTGCGCTGGCTGGCGGTGTTCACGGCGGCGCTCGCGGTGCAGTTCGCCGCGAAGGAGACCGCCTACATCGTCGCCGCGCTCGCGCTGCTCTACCTGAACTTCGCCACCGCGCACGAGTTGTTCTGGGCGCCGCGCCGGGAACGAGGTGAGCGGCCGCCCTGGCGGGTGCAGGCGCTCCACGGGGCGTGGCTGGTGCCCTCGGCGTGGGCGATCGTGACGGCGTGGCCGTTGCTGCGAGGCCTGCGCGCGCGCTTCGCCTGGCGCGAGCGCCCACGAGACGCGGACCTGCTCGTGCTCACCGGCACGCTCACGCTGCCGCTGCTGGCGGCGTTCCTGCCGCACGCGCGGGGCTTCCTGCACCGCCTGCCGCTGGGCGTGGGCGCGGTCATGGACGTGGTGGTGGACTTCATCCTCTCGCCGCCGCTGTTCGCGCTGGTGGACGGCGCGACCTCGGTCTTCGGCGGCTCGCTGACGGACGAGGAGCGCACGGGCGCGGCGGTGGTGATCGCGCTGCTTGCGGCCTCGGCCGTGGTGGGGCTGGCGTGGCGGCGGCGGGAGTGGCTGATCTGCTTCGCCGTGTTCACGGCGGTCCTGGTGCCGCTCTACACCGCGTGGGGCACGAACATGCCGGGCGTGGCCGGCATCTACTGGACCTCCCTGGACTACTGGATCGAACAGCAGGAGGTGCAGCGGGCCAACCAGCCGTGGTTCTACTACTTCATGCTCACCCCCCTCTACGAGATGCTCGTGCTCGTCCCGGGGCTGATCGGGGGCCTGTGGCTCACGCTGCGTCGCCGCGATCCGGTGGCGGCGATGTTCCTCTGGTGGTTCCTGGGCATGTTCGCCGCGCTGTCCTACGCGGGCGAGAAGATGCCGTGGCTCACCGTCCACCTCGCGCTCCCGCTCGTCTTCCTCGCGGCGCACGCCCTGGGCGGCGCGCTCCCGCGGGCGTTCGAAGCCGCCCGTGCGGGCCGAGGCTCCTCGTGGCAATGGAGCGCCGGCGGCGTGTCCCTCGCCGGCCTCGTGGCGATGTCCGCGCTCACGCTGTGGACGAACTACGGGCTGAACGTGGATCACCCGGACACGCCCATCGAGCCGTTCATGTACGCGCAGACCACGCACACCACGCGCCTGCTGGCGGATGCGGTGATCGAGGAAGTGGAGGCGGGCCGCGCGACGGGCGTCCTGATCGACAACCAGGCCAACCTGACGTGGCCGTGGGCGTGGTACCTGCGTCACCAGCCGGTGCTCTACCAGGACGGCAAGGACATGGACGCGGGGACGCTGGAGGGCGCACCGGTGGTGATCGGCACGCCGGGCATCCTCCGGGCGTTGCGCGCCTCGGACGGCTGGCGGCGGGTGGAGTACACGCACTACGAGTGGCCGCACGACTCCGGCTATCGAAACGTCACGTGGGGGAGCCTGGGCCGCGGCATTGCCAATGCGTCGCTGGTGGACGACTGGTGGCAGTTCCTCCTGCAGCGCGACCCACGGTCGCCGCTGCTGTATCGCAACGGAGAAGTGCTCTTCCCGCCCTCCGCAGAGGTGGATCCGCGCGGGTTCGAGCCGCCTCGATAGCCTCGAGGCGCCACGCAGCGAGGGCCGGCGGCGGGCGATCGGGCGGCGTCGGCGCGCTGGAGACGTTAGGAAACCTTCACGCACTCTCTATTTCGCCAGTCACCGGCACCCGGCACACTGATCTGACGACCAGAGGGATGTGACCACCAGCGGGATTCGATCACCAGAGGCGGGATCACCGGAGGCGGGATCACCAGAGGTTGGCAGCCGCCTGATCCGGCGTCTGCCCCGGAGGGAACAGAGGTCCGTGCGACCACTCCGCATCGTCATTGGCGTCGCCGTGAGCGCGATCTTCCTCGTGCTGTTGCTGGCGAAGGTCGACCGCGCCGAACTGCTGGACGCCCTGCGCCAGGTGTCGCCGGGATGGATCGCTGCGGCGGTGGCGCTGTTTGGCGCCGGCGTGTGGACGCGTGCCCAGCGGTGGCGCGCCATCCTGCGACCCATCGCACCCGTCGGACAGGCCGAGGCCGCCTCGCTGATGACCATTGGCCTCGCCGCGAACAACGTGCTGCCGGCGCGCACGGGGGAGATCGTGCGCGCGGTGCTGCTGAAGCGGCGCTACGGCGTCTCCGGCTTCGCGGTGGTCGCCACGATCATCGTGGAGCGGATCCTGGACGGCCTGGTGCTGGCGATCTTCCTGGCGGCCACCATTGCGCTGGCGGGCGGGACGGACGTGCTCCGCCTCTTTGCCGCGCTGGTGGGCGGGGCGTTCCTGCTCCTGACGGCCGTGCTGGCGCTGTTCGCCATGCGCCCGGCCCTGGCGGACCGCATGGTGGCGTTCGGCGTGCGCTTCCTCCCCGGACGCATCCGCGCGAGGGCGCACGGCTGGGCCAGCCGCTTCCTCTCCGGCCTCGCCCCCATGAGCACGCCTCGGGCCTGGTTCACGGTCACGAGCCTGACCGTGGTCTCCTGGTCGTTCGAGGCGTTTTCCGCGTGGGCCGTGGGGCAGGCGTTCGGCCTGGGACTGGATCCGGGCATCTACTTCGGGGTGGCGGGAGCGGCGAACCTCTCCATGGCGGCGCCCAGCACCTCCGGCGGCATCGGTCCGTACGAGTACTTCGCGCGCGAGGTGGTGGGCCGCTTTGGCGTGGGTGCGGCGACGGGCACGGCCTTCGCGCTGGTGCTGCACGCCACGGTGCTGGTGCCGGTGGCGATCGTGGGGCTGCTGCTCGTGTGGCGGCAGGACCTCGGTATCCGCGCACTGGCCGAGACCGACATGGACGACATGGAGGCCGCCGCCGCCGGGGGGAGCGGTGCGCCGCCGGCGGGCCGCCCCGCGAGCGAAGGCACCGGCGGCACCGAAGGCGTCGAGGACCTCGAGACGGCCGGTACGTCGGGCGCCGGATGACTGGCGCCTGATGACTGGTGACGGGTCGGGTACGGTGACGGGCAGGCGTGCCGCCTCGGATGGGGCCGGCGCTGCGAGCGTGTGGGGTCACGAGACGAGGGTGGGTGCATGAAGGTCATCGTGATCGGGGGCGGCGTGGCGGGCCTGGGCGCCGCGTACGAACTGGTGAAGCGCGGCCACGAGGTCGCCCTCTACGAGGCGAGCACGGAGTTCGGCGGCCAGGTGCGCACGTTCGAGATCGGCGGCGGCCGCATCGAGATCTTCTACCACCACCTCTTCCAGTCAGACGACGAGGCGATTCGCATCATCCGCGAACTGGGCCTGGAGGATGACCTCACCTGGATCGACTCCAACGTGGGGCTGCATGGGGGCGGCAAGAACTACCCGTTCGTCGGCGCGCTGGACCTGCTGAAGTTCAGCCGCGTCTCCCTCCTCTCGCGCCTGCGCCTGGGCCTCACCGCCCTCTGGCTGCGACGCATCTCCGACTACCAGCGCTACGAGGGCACCCGCGCTGCCGAGTGGATCCGCGCCAAGGTGGGCAAGGAGGGCTATGACCGCGTGTGGGGCCCCCTGCTGCGCGCCAAGTTCTCGGAGCACGCGGAAGACGTCTCCATGGTCTGGTTCTGGGGCAAGATCTACCTGCGCTTCGCCTCGCGGCCCAAGACCGGCCTCCCGGTCATCGGCGGGCTGCTGGCGAAGGAGCAGTTGGGCTACCTGGAGGGCTCGTTTGGCCGCCTGATCGACGGCCTGGTGGACGCCTGCCGCGCGAAGGGCGCGCACATGGAGGCCGGCGCCCCCGTGCAGCGCGTCCTGATCGAGGACGGCCGCGCTGTGGGCGTGTGCCTGCCCGACGGCCGCGAAGACCGCGCGGACGTGGTGCTGGCCACCACCCCCAGCGGCCTCTTCCAGAAGATCGTCCCGGACCTGCCGGAGATGGGCCCGGAGGGCGCCCAGTACGCCTCGATGCTGGGTGAGGTGCAGTACCAGTGGGCAACGGTGATGGTGCTCACGCTGGACCGGCCGCTGAGCGACATCTACTGGCTGACGATGACCGACGACGACGCCCCCTTCGTGGTGGCCGTGGAACAGACCAACTTCCTGCCGCCCTCCACGTACGGGGGCAACCACGTGCTCTACCTCTCGGACTACATGAGCCCCGGCGACCCCATGGTGGACATGAGCGCGGACGAACTGTTCGACCTCTACGAGCCGTGGATCAAGAAGATCAACCCCGACTTCGACCGCTCCTGGGTGCGCGACAAGTGGGTCTTCCGCGACCGCGCCGGCCAGCCCGTGGTGCGCATGGGCTACCACCAGATCATCCCGCCTCACCGGAGCCCCGTCCCCGGCCTCTACCTGGCAAACACGACGCAGATCTACCCGGAAGACCGAGGCCAGAACTACAGCCTGCGCATGGGCCGCCGCGTCGCCGACCTCGTCGAGAGCGACTTTGCTTTAGGGTAGATCCCTGCGCGGTGGCCCGATCTACTCAACCTCCTCCTGTTGCATCCTTGCGGGCCATTAGCGCGTGCTGGGCTCAAAATCATCATCGAAACGATGAGATGACCCATCGTTTCGATGACGACAAGTCTGGTGGCGGTGACGAAAATGTCACCGTGCATCGCGACATCGAGGAGGATCGCATGAGACTGAAGGTTGAGCGGCGCTCTGTCGCTGCACTCGTTGGTGCAGCAATGTCCATCGTGATTGTACAGGGATTGATGTCCTCGTCTGTCTTCGGAAGTGGGCAATCCCCCTTCGCTGCGTACCTCGGAGTCCCCGACCACGAGTCCTACCGGGTGGTGCAATCCCACTACAAGAATTACGGAGGCGGCCCGACCGAGATACTCAAGGTTATCGATTATTACCGTGTGTCTGACGGTACGCCAGAGCGGACGGAGAGCATCTTCTACGAGAACGGAACCGCGATAGTCTCTAGCGCCACCGACTTCGCCTCTGGCTCCCCGGTCGCAACCACACACGACCTCCGTTCGGGGCGAACCCACACTACGACCGTGCTGCTACCAGCCGCGGGAATCACCGAGATAACACCGCTCGATGTGCTGGCAGCACGTGGTTTCTCAGAGATCGGCGAGTCCTCGTGGGCTGGCGAGACCACCCGGATCTTCGCCCTTGAGCAGGAATTGCCCGAGGGAAGCGGGCTCGATGCGGACGCAGAACGCGTCGAGGTGCACGTCCATGCCAAAAGCGAAGTGTTGTCCTGCCAAACTAGACAGTGCTTTCAATCAAGATAGACTATCTTACAGTATTTACTTTTGCATTGGCGATATTGCTGGTGTCTGTAAGCATCTCATGCGCAAGCGACCATGGGGCTCTCGTGGAGCGACGCGAAGGGGAGTGGGAGATCCACCTGGATTCCGATTGGGAGGAAATAAGACTCGATGATCCTCCTCCCGACGGGTTCACCGGACGATACAGGAGCGCATTTCAAGCGGCCTCAAGTGCTGACCGGGCGTCGGTCTCAGTCTTGGAGATCGGCGGTGCGCGAAGTCCCGCCGAGGAAGCGGAGGAGTACGCGAGGGCCATCGAGGGGTATGCGGGTTTTGAGCGGTACCGAGTGGTTGCTCGCACCGGGCCGTTCGTGGACCGTCGCAGCGTCCGGGTGGAGGTACATGCCGAGCGGGGCGACGACGAGACATTGCTCGCGGCCTTCATCCGAGCGGAAGCGGAGGCGTCCCCGATGTGGCTAGTCTTGTGCCGCGCTACCGAGGTTGAATCGTCGCTTTCGCCCTGCCCTGCCGTTGTCTCTGCGTTCCAGGTCGAATCTGGGGACCAACAGTAGTCGTGCCGGGAGGGATGTCCGTCCTCACCTTTCCCCGAGCCGCCGCCGCTGGTAGATTGCAGGGGCGCGTGAAATCGTGCACGAGCAGCGCCACCGGGTATGCGACGCGCTCGTGCGGTGGAGAGGGTGCCCAATGCCCCTGGAGACCGAGTCCAAGGCGCGCGTCCGCGCCCTGATCAGTGAGTTCCGGCCGGAGAACGGCGACCTGCTCGCCACCCTGCATAAGGTGCAGCACGAGTTCGGCTACCTCTCTCGCGAGGCGATGGAGGTCATCGGCGAACAACTCGACCTCTTCCCGGCCCACGTCTACGGCGCCGCCTCGTTCTACGAGGAGTTCCGCTTCGAGCCGCCGGCCCACACCAACATCCGCTGGTGCTCCGGCCCCGCCTGCCGCCTGCGCAACAGCAACGGCATCCGCGACGCGATGCTCGCCACGCTCGGCCTGGACGAGATCCACGAGCAGACGGAGGACGGGCGCGTGGGCGTCATCAACGGGCAGTGCAACGGCTGCTGCGAACTGGCCCCCATGGTCTGGCTGGAACAGCACGAGACCCACACAGTGCGCCCGGTGGGCAACCTCACCGCGGCGAGCGCCATCCGCATGGCCCGCGCCCTGCGCGACGGCACGGAGATCGAGGGCGCGCTGGACGCGGCCTTCGAACGCACGCCGTCCGGGTCGGGGGTGAGCAATGGCTGAGACCTTGAACGCGCTCGAACGTTACGAGGCGCTCCGGCTTGACGCGGACGCGGTCTACGAGGCGTGGCGGATGCCGGATCGCCCCCGCATCGACATTGCGATGGACACCTCGTCGCTCGCCAATGGCGCGCAGGACACCGGGCGGGCGCTGGCCGGGCTGATCGCCTCCAGCAACGCCAACGTGGACCTGGGCCAGGTGCACGGCTACGGCATGCAGTGGCTCCACCCCACCGTGCAGGTCACCTTCCCGGACGGCGCCACGGTCCTCTACGGCCCCGTACGCGTGGAGGACGCCCCGCGCCTCCTGGACGAGGCGAACGGCATCTGGGGCGCGGCCGCGGACCTGCGCATCGGCATGATCGCGGGCGAGCGGGACGACATTCCCTCCATCCGCGACCACGAGTTCTTCAGCCTGGAACCGCGCGAGCGGCGGCTGACGCGCAACCTGGGCCTGATCGACCCGGACAACCTGCAGCACTACATCGCACGGGACGGCTACCGCGCCGCCGCGCGCATGATGGGCCGCCACCAGAGCGAGGAGGCGGTGCGCAACGTCCTGAACGAGGCCGGCCTCACCGGACGCGGCGGCGCGAACTTCCCCACCGGCGTGAAGTGGAATTTCCTCTTCGGCGCCCCCGGCGAGGTCCACTACCTGGTCTGCAACGCGGACGAGGGCGACCCCGGCGCGTGGGTGAACCGCGTGGTGATGGAGGGCGACCCGCACCTGTTGCTGGAGGGCATGCTGATCGGCGCCTTCGCGACCAAGTCCCGGGAAGGCTTCATCTACCTGCGGGACGAGTACCCGTTCTCCATCCAGCGCATGGAGCACGCCATCCGCGAGGCGGAGGCGGCCGGCCTGCTGGGCGACGACATCCTCGGCACGGGCGTGTCCTTCCACCTGCGCGTGATCCGCGGCGCCGGCTCCTACGTCTGCGGCGATGAGACCGGCCTGCTGTCGTCCATCTCGGACGACCGCGGCATGCCGCGGGTGAAGCCGCCGTTCCCGGCAGCGGTGGGCGCGCTCGGCAAGCCCTCGAACGTGAACAACGTGGAGTCCTACGCCAACGTGCCGCTGATCCTGATGCACAACGCGGAGTGGTACCGCGAATTCGGCACGGAGCGGCAGAGCGGCACCAAGATCTTCTCCTTCTCCGGGGACATCCCGCGTGTGGGCTTCATGGAACTCGGCTTCGGCGCATCGCTCGCGCGCGTCCTGGACGTCTGCGGCGGCGTGCAGGGCGGGCAGTTGAAGGCCATCCAGCCCGGAGGCCCGCTGGGCTCGCTCGTGCCGGGGCACGTCATCGAGGACCTGGTCCTGGAACCCGCCTCGTTCGCGCCGTACGACGCCATCCTCGGGGGCGGCGGGATCGTCTTCTGCAACGACCAGACCAGCGTCATGGTGCTGGTGGAGATGTTCTCCGAGTTCGTGGAGGTGGAGTCCTGTGGCCGCTGCACCACCTGCCACGGCGGCAACCAGCGCAAGACCGAGATCGTCCGCCGCATCATCGACGGCGACGGCCGCCGCGAGGATGAGCCCAACCTGCACTTCATCGACCGCACGATCCAGTTCTCCAACTGCGCCCACGGCCAGTTGAGCCCCAAGATCATGCGCAACATCCTGCAGCACTTCCACGACGACTACGAGCGCGCGGTGCTGGGCGTGGACCACACGCTGACGGCGAAAGGCCTATACGAGGTCGTCGTCGCCAACCAGCGCGACCCGCAACTTCCCGCCGCCGTGGACATCTGCCCCACCGGCGCCATCCAGGGCGAGGAGGGCCGCCGCAAGGTGCTGGCCGACCTCTGCATCCGCTGCGGCGCCTGCCTGGAGGTGGCCCCCAACGCCATGGCCAAGCAGCCCAAGACCGCCCGCCCCGGCATCCTCGCGCTTACGTAGCGCGCGGGGAGGCGGTAGGATGGCAGGAGTACGGGATGCGAAGGAGCAGCCGATGACCTCCCTCACCTCGATTACGCCGAGCCGTCTCTGGGGCGCGCTGCTGGTGGTGGCGGTGCTCGCCTTCGCCGCCTGCGCGACCGGCGCCGTGGACTGCGCCGTCGGCAAGCCGGTCGGACTCTCGGCGGCCCTCGGCGCCGCGCTCATCTCCCTGTTCGACACGCCCCGTGCCCCCGAGCCGGTGGAGGCCACGAGCCGGGACGAGCGCGGCGAGGGGTAGCCCCCAGCCGCGCAGCCCCACGGCTTCGACATAACGTGCCGCCCGCGCCTTGAGGGCGAGGGTGGGGCGCTCCTACACTCGCAGGGCCGGCATTGCAACGTCCCGCGACTCCCCGCGAGAGGGCGATCCGCCCTGGCCACGCCTGCCCGACAGCAGTTCCTGGACCTGAAGGCCCAGCATCCGGACGCCCTGCTGCTCTTCCGCATGGGCGACTTCTACGAGACGTTCGACGAGGACGCCGAGGTCGCTGCGCGCGTCCTGGGCATTGCGCTGACCTCGCGCCCGATGGGGCGGGAGGAGGGGCGCATCCCGCTGGCGGGCATCCCCTACCACCAGTTAGACCGCTACCTGGACCAACTCGTGGCCGCCGGCTACCGCGTCGCCATCGGCGAGCAGGTGTCGCTGCCGCCCTCGAAGGGGGGCGAGGCCGGCCTGGTGGAGCGGCGCGTGACGCGCGTGGTGACGCCGGGCACGGTGGACCACGGCGAACTGCTCTCGGAGCGCGGACATAACTGGCTGCTCGCGCTGGCGCCCGCCACGGCCACGGGCGCGCGCTGGGGCCTGGCCGCGTGCGACGTCACCACGGGCGAACTGGAACTGCAGGTCGTGGACGCCGACGCGCTCGCCGGCGAGTGGGCGCGCATCGCCCCGCGCGAGGCGCTGGCCCCGGAGGGCGTGCCCGAGCGACTGGCGGCCGACCTTGGCGCCTCCGTGCGAGGGCAGGCGATGCTCACCGCGCGCCCGCCGCGGGACTTCCGCCGCGAGCGCGCCGCCGCGCGGCTGGCGGAGCGCCTGGGCGTGGCGAGCCTGGACGGGTTCGGGCTGGAGGGGCTGGAGCCGGCGGTGGGCGCGGCCGGGGCGCTGGTGGCGTACCTGGAGGAGATGTGGCCGCAGGCGCTGGCCCACCTGCGCTCGCCGCGCGCCGTGCGCGCCGCGGAGGTCGTCTACCTGGACCCGCAGACCCGTCGCAACCTGGAGTTGTTCGAGGGCGGTGGACGCGCGCGGGAGGCCTCGCGCGGGGGGGCCGGCGGGGCTGCGGACGCCGAGGTGGCGGGCGGCGGCGCCTCGCTCGTGGAGACGCTGGACCGCACGCTCACGCCCATGGGCGCGCGCCTGCTGCGCCTGCGCCTGGGCCGCCCCCTGCGCCGGGCCGCGGACGCCGAGGCGCGCCTGGACGAGGTGGCGGCGTTCGTGGAGGCCACGCTGCCGCGGGAGGCGCTGCGGCAGGCCCTGCGCGGAGTGCCGGACCTGGAGCGCCTGCTGGGGCGGGTGCGGGCCGGGACCGCGCACGCCCGCCACCTGGCGCAACTGCGTCGCGGCCTGGAGCGTCTCCCGGAGGCTGGCGCGGCGGCGGACCGTGCGGGCGAGGTGGCGGCGCGAGCCGCCTCGGGCCTGCGCGGCGTGGAGGAGGTGGCGGCGGCGGTCGCGGCGGCGCTGGACGACGACGCGCCGGCGGAGGTGGGGGACACGCCCACGGTGCGCGCCGGCTTCGACGCCGAGGTGGACCGGCTGCGCGGGCTGGCCACCAACGCCCGGGACGCGCTCGCGGCCCTCGAGAGCGCGGAGCGCGCCCGCACCGGCATCGCCAGCCTGAAGGTGGGGTACAACCGCGTCTTCGGGTACTACCTGGAATGCCCGCGCGCGCACGCGGACAAGGCGCCGCCGGAGTACGAGCCGCGCCAGACGCTGGCGAACGCGCAGCGCTTCCGCTTCCCGCCGCTGGGCGAGTTGGAGGCGGAGATCCTGGGCGCCAAGGACCTGCTGGCGGAGGCGGAACGAGGCGTGGTGGAGCGCCTCTGCGGGCAGGTCATGGCGGCGGGCGTCGCCATCGAGCGCGCGTCCGAGGCGGTGGCGCGCCTGGACGTGGCGGCCGGCCTCGCGGTGCTCGCGGTGGACCAGGGCTACGTGCGGCCGGCACTGCACGAGGGCGGCCCGCTGGAGGTCGAGGGCGGACGGCACCCGGTGGTGGAGCGCCAACTGCCGCGCGGCGCCTTCGTCCCGAACGACGCTCACCTGGGCGCGCCGCACGCTGACCTGGTGGTGCTGACCGGACCCAACATGGCCGGCAAGTCCACCTACCTGCGCCAGACGGCGCTGATCGTGCTGCTGGCGCAGTGCGGCTCCTTCGTGCCCGCCTCGCGCGCGCGGGTGCCCATGGCGGACCGCATCTTCAGCCGCGTGGGCGCGCAGGACGACCTGGCGGCGGGGCAGTCCACCTTCATGGTGGAGATGCTGGAGACGGCCACCATCCTGCACAACGCCACGGAGCGCTCGCTGGTGATCCTGGACGAGGTGGGGCGGGGCACCTCCACCTACGACGGCCTGGCGATCGCGCGCGCGGTGGTGGAATACCTCCACCACCGGCCCGGCGGCACGCCGCGCACGCTCTTCGCCACCCACTACCACGAGTTGACGGCGCTGGCGGGCACGCTGCCGCGCATCGCCAACCGCTCCGTGGCCGTGCGCGAGGAGGGCGGGGAGGTGGTCTTCCTCCACCGCATCGTGGACGGCGGGGCGGACCGCTCCTACGGGGTGCACGTGGCCGCGCTCGCGGGGCTGCCGCGCGCCGTGGTCTCACGGGCGCGCGAACTGCTCGCGGACCTGGAGGCGGGCGCGCTCGCCGGCACGCTCGCCGGCGGGCCGCCGGCGGGGAGGCAGCCGGACGCGCAGATGTCATTGCTGGCGGCGGAAGACGAGGCGCTGTTGCGCGGGCTGGCGGACCTGGACCCGGACGGGACGACGCCGATCGAGGCGTTGCAGCGCCTCTACGACCTGCGGGCGCAGGCACGGCGGCGCCTGGCGGTGGAGGGCTAGCGTGGCCTCAGTCGTGTCCGCCGGCGCCCGCGTCCGGCCCTGCGGGGCCGGTCAGGGGCGCCTCGCCACCGCCGCCGGTGCGGCTCACGCCGGGCGCGGCCACCGTGGTGAATGTGCGCTCCAGCGCCGCGGCGATATCCAGCAGGTGCGCCTCCCCCGGGCTGGCGCCGGGCTGACGCGCGCCCTGCAGCAACGCCACCAGGAAGTCGCCGGAGACACGCGGGTACTGCGCGCGCAGCAGGGCGATGCTGCCGGCGACCATGGGCGTGGCGAAGGAGGAGCCGGTGCCGAAGCCGTACGGGCCCTCCTCCACGCACTCCCAGCCGTCCAGCCCGCAGCGGCGCGAGGGCACGGTGCTCATCAGGTCCACGCCCGGCGCCAGGAAGTCCACCTCGCCCCCGAAGTCCGCGAACGGCGCCGTCGCGCGGTAGTCGACGCCGTCCGGGCGCTCAAGGCCGCTCGCGGCCACGGAGACCACGCCGGGGTAGGCGGCAGGGTAGGTGATGCCGCGGCGGCCGTCGTTGCCGGCGGAGGCCACGATCACGGCGCCGCGGGCGCGCGCGAACGCCACGGCCTCCGCCAGCGCAGGCGAGTCCGTGAGCGTGCCGAAGGAGACGTTGATTACGTCGGCGCCCATGCTGGCGGCGTAGCGGATGCCGGCGGCGGCGTCCGAGATGCGGCCGGTGGCGGTGCAGTCCAGCACCTTCACCGGCAGGATGCGCGCGTTCCAGGCGATCCCGGCCATGCCGGTGCCGTTGTCCCCGGCCGCGGCGGCGATGCCCGCCACGAACGTCCCGTGCCCCTCGTCGTCGGAAGCGCGCCAGTTGGGCGGGTCATGCCGGTAGCGGCAGGAGGGGTCTGCGGTAGCGAGGCTCACGAAGTTGCAGCCCACGATGTCGTCGATGCAGCCGTTGTCGTCGTCGTCGCGGCCGTTCATGAAGGTTTCGCGCGTGTTGACGAAGAGCCGGTCGCTCAGGTCCGGGTGGTCCCAGTCCAGGCCCGTGTCCACCACGGCGATCACCACGCCGGCGTCGCCATGCTGGCGCGCCCACGCCTCCGGGGCGCGCACCACGTGCAGGTAGCGGTGCTGGGCGCCCGCGTAGAGCGGGTCGTCCGGGACGCCGGAGGCGCGCACCACGCCGTCCGCCTCCACGCTCCGCACGAGGCCGCTGGCGGCCAGGCGCCCGGCCACTTCCTGCGCGTCCGCACCGTCCGGCACACGCACGCGCACGCCCTCGCCTCGGGGCCCCCCGGCCACGTCGAAGCCGAGCGCCGCGACGGCTCGTGCCAGGGCGTCCGGGCGCAGGCCGGGGAGGGCCTGCGCGTAGAGGAAGTCAGCGCCGGCGGGGGTCTCGCCCACCACGACGGAGGCGCCGGCGGACGCGGCGGCGCTCCGGGCGGGACTGTCTGCGGCGGACAGCGCGGTCGCCGCGAGCAGCACGCCCAGGAGGAGGCTTGCTGCGAGCGGTCGCCAGTCGCCCAGATCGTCCGTCCTCACCTGTGGGAGAGTATTTCGAGCAGAGTACCGAGCCCCCGATCCGCCAGCAACCGACGAACTGCGAAGTGGCCACGCTCGGCCGCCCCCACGCCCGCCCGGAGGGCAGACCGCCGGAGGCGGCCATGGTAGCCGCCCGCGCCCGGATCCAGTTGCTCACGCCCGAGGTCGCCGCGCGCATCGCCGCCGGCGAGGTAATCGAGCGTCCGGCCAGCGTGGTCAAGGAGTTACTGGAGAACGCCCTGGACGCCGGCGCCCACCGCGTGGAGGTGGAGGTGGACGGCGGCGGCATCGACCGCATCCGCGTGCTGGACGACGGCTGCGGCATCCCGCCGGACCAGGTGGTGGACGCCTTCGAGCGCCACGCGACCTCGAAGTTGCGTTCCGAGCACGACCTGTACGAGGTGCGCACGCTGGGCTTCCGCGGCGAAGCGCTGGCGGCGATCGCGGCAGCGGCGGACGTGGACCTGACCACGCGCCCCCACGACGCCGACGCGGCCTCCACGGTGCGCGTGCGCGACGGCCGCGTGCAGCGCCAGGGCGCGGCCGCCAGCGCCGCCGGCACCTCGGTCGAGGCGCGCGAACTCTTCGCGGCGCTGCCGGCGCGGCGACGCTTCCTGCGCACGCCTCGCTCCGAGGCGCGCGCGGTTGCGCAGGTGGTGGCGGACTACGCGCTGGCCTACCCGGAGGTGGCCTTCCGGCTGACCTCGGACGGGAAGGTGGCGCTGCAGTCGCCCGGCACCGGCGACCCGCGCGACGCCGTGGTCGCGGTGCACGGCGCGGAGGTGGCGGGGGCGCTCCTCCCCGGGCGGGCGCGGCGAGGCGACCCGCCGCCCGAGCGCGGCGACCGGAGCAGCCCCGAGGGTGTAGGGGAGGGCGTCGGGGGCGGCACGGAGGAGGTCTGGGCGGAGGTGACCGTGCTGGCCGGGCCGCCCTCGCTGCACCGGGCAAACCGGCAGTACCAGCACCTGGTGGCCAACGGACGCGCCATCGTCTCGCGGCCGCTCGCGCACGCGCTGGAGCAGGCCTACGAGGGCCTCATCCCCGCCGGGCGGCACCCCGTGGCCGTGGTGCGCATCACCGTGCCCTCCGAGCAGGTCGACGTGAACGTGCACCCCACGAAGGCGGAGGTGCGTTTCCGACACGAGCGCGTGGTCTACGCGGCCGTGGGCGCGGCCGTGCGCGCCGCGATCGCCGGTTCCGGCGTGGCCGCCGCGCCCGTCCCCGCACCGAGCGCGGGCCCCGAGGCGATGACCGCGCCCTTCGCCTGGCCGCCCACCGCGCCCCGCACGCCGCTCGAGGGCATCGAAGACCTCACGGGCGCTGAGGATCGCGTGGTCATCGAGGCGTCCGAGGGCCAGGATGACCTGGCCGGCCCGGGTGCGGAGTCCGGCCGGCCCGGCGCCGGGCATGCCGTGGTCGCGTCGGCGCGGACGGCGGCGCAGGCCGCTCCGCCGGAGGAGGCGCACGGGCACGCCTCGATGCACGAGCGGCTGCCGGCGCTGCGGCCGCTGGGGCAGGTGGAGTCCACGTACATCGTGGCGGAAGCCCCGGATGGCCTCTACCTGGTGGACCAGCACGCCGCGCATGAGCGCGTGCTGTACGAGCGCGCGCTGGCGCGTCGCCGTGCCGGCACGGCGGCCTCGCAGCCGCTGCTCGACGCGGCGGTGGCGCACCTATCGCCGGCGCAGGCCGTCCTCGCCGGCGCGGAGGCCGAGGCCCTGCTCAGCGTGGGCTGGGAGGTCGAGGAGATGGACGGCCCCTCCGTGATCGTGCGCGCCGTGCCCGCCGACCTCCGCCGGCGCGACCCTGCGCGGGCGCTCGCCGAGTACCTGGACCGCCTCGGCGCTGAGGAGCGCCTGACGGGCCCGGACCGCGCCGCTGCCACCCTGGCCTGCCGCGCCGCGGTGATGGCGGGTGACCGCCTGGAGGCGGAACAGCAGCGCGCCCTGCTCGTCGCGCTGGAGGCCTGCGAGACGCCCCACACCTGCCCCCACGGCCGCCCCACAATGCTGCACCTCAGCCGCTCGGCCCTGGACCGCTCCTTCGGCCGCACCTGAGGACGGACGAGGCCCGCCGCTGCCTCTCGCCTCGTCGGCCGCAGCGCGTGGCCGCCCCCGCCGGGACTGGTGACCCCGGGACGCCGCACGCCCGCGCCACGAACACTCCGAGGCTGGTGGCTACAGGCCGATGCCCGACCCGGGGTCGCGGCTGGCGTCGAAGATCAGGCGCCATGCCTCGTGGAGCGTGGAGGGCGTGCCGTCCGGGGGCGGCGGGGGCGTGACGGCGGCCTCCTGCGCCTGCGCGACCATCACGAGGTAGCCCTCGACCTCGTCACGCGGGCTGGCCTCGCCGGCGCCCAGGAGGGCGGCACGCAGGGCGGCGCGCTCCTCCACCGGCAGGATGAGCGCGCTCGCGCCCGCTCCGGCGGCCGCGGCGGCGTAGACCTGGCGCAAGGCGGCGCCCACCTCGCGGCCCACGCCGTGCGAGACGTTGCCCACGGCGGCGAGGCGCTCCGCGTAGGGAATGGCGTCGCGATAGCGGCGCAGCAGGTCCAGCGAGCGGCGGCAGCCGGCCACGTCCAGCAGGGCCGGCCAGGCGAGGGCGTCGACATAATGTGGGCCGGGGACGCCCCAGCCCCGGGCGCGTTCCACCGCCTGCACGGCCTCGTGCACCACCCACTCCGGCTCGGCGCCCGCCACCCCGCCGCGGTCCACCATGCGCGGCGAGATCACGAGGCCCGCGCCCTGCCTCGCGGCAGCCGCCAGCAGCGCGCCCTCCGCCGCGCCGAGGGCCGCCCCGGCGGGGAGGGCGTTGGCCACCAGGGGACCGGGGAGGCCGGCGAGCGCACAGCCGTCGAGGGCGGCCGCCAGTTCGGCCGCAGAGGCGCCGTCCAGCCACAACTCTGCGCTGACGCCGCCGCGACGGAGGGCGCCCACGGCCCAGCGGAAGTCGTCCGCCCAGCCCTGCGTGCCCAGGTTCAGGTCCAGCGCCTGCGCCCCCGCCTCGACCTGCTCGCGCGCGCGCTCGACGAGTGGGGCCGCCGCGCGCGCGGTGAGGGCATCCGCGAGTGGACGGCGGTGCAGTTCCAGCGACTGGCCGACGATCAGCATCGCACCCCTCCCGGTCGCCGCCTCCGCCGGCCGCGCGTCAGACCACGGCGGGGAGGCCCTCCCGACGCTCGCGCCACGCGAGGATCGCCGCGATTGCCCGCGCCGCGCGATGGATCGAGGGGTAGACGGCAATGCCGCGACGGTACGCCTCCTGCGCGAAGTGCTCCATCTGCGGCGACGCCGCGCCGCGCACGAGCACGACGAAGGGCACGCCGGTCTCCTCCTGCAGGCGGGCGATGCGCTCCACGGCCGCCTCCGCCTCCTCGCGATCCCGCTCCGCGTCGGGCGGCCGCTCCGCGCCGGCCGGGCCCACGCGGCCCAGCGGCGGGTTCGTCACCACGAGGTCGATGTTCTCCGCCCGCGCCACGATGCCCAGCGTGCGCTCCATCGCCTCCGCGTTGCCCATGTTGGTGTCGATGGGGTTGTTCACGCTGGTGCCGGCGATCGGGATGAACTCGTGCAACTGGCGCTTCGTCTCCTCCGGCGTAGGCGGCACCTCCAGCCCCGCGGCTGCGAGGGCGTCCGCGGAGAGCACGGCGATGCCGCCACCGCCACCGACGAGGCCGACGCCTCGGCCCTGCACGTCACGCAGGCGCGTGGTGGCGGCGATGGTGACGTCGTGCAGGTCGTCCATGGTCTCCGCGCGCCAGGCGCCGGCCTGGCGGCACAGCGCGTCGAAGATCTGCGTGGAGCCGGCCAGCGAGCCGGTGTGGGAGTGTGCAGCGCGCGCGCCGGCGCCGGTGAGCCCGCCCTTCAGGAGGATCACCGGCTTCTCGGCGGCGGCGCGGCGGACGGCCTCGAAGAAGAGACGGCCGTCCTGTACGCCCTCGATGTAGGCGGTCACCACCTCGGTCTCCGGGTCGTGGGCGGCGTAGTCCAGGAAGTGGTGGGCGCGCAGGTCCGCGCCGTTGCCGAAGGAGATCACCTTGGAGAAGCGCACGCCCCGCGCGCCCAGGTTGCGGATCACGTCCGAGGCGTTGGCGCCGGACTGCGACACGAACATCACGTTGCCGGGCTCCGGCGGGAAGCCGGCCATGAAGGCGATCTGCTCGGACGGCACGTAGAGGCCCATGCAGTTCGGGCCGAAGACGCGGATGCCGGCCTCGTTCAGGCGGGACACCATCTCGCGCTCCAGCGCCGCCATCTCCTCGTCACCGGTCTCCGAGAAGCCGGCGGTGAAGAAGTGGACCGAGCGCACACCCTTCTCGATGGCCTGCTCCACCAGCACCGGCACCGCCCGCGCCGGGACCAGGGAGATCACGTGATCCACGGGGTCTGGCGTGTCCAGCAGCGTGGGATAGCAGCGCACGCCGCGGATCTCCTGCGCCTTCGGGTTTACCGGGTAGAGGCCGTGGTCGCGCTCGAAGTGATGCTCCAGCAGGGAGGTGAAGAAGCCCTGGGCGACGTTGGCCTCGCCGGACGGCACGCCCACCAGGGCGATCGCCCGCGGGTGGAAGATCGGGTCGAGTGGATGCGCGGACATCGTTCCCCCTCAGCGAGTAGAGACGGCCAGGGACGCGTTGACGGCCGGATGGTAGCAGCGCCGCCCGTTACGCCTCTGCCGCCGCCTGCACGTCCTCCGGCAGGCCCTCGGCCAGCGCGCGCC
Source organism: Dehalococcoidia bacterium (assembly GCA_023228825.1). Taxonomy (GTDB): domain Bacteria; phylum Chloroflexota; class Dehalococcoidia; order UBA2979; family UBA2979; genus W-Chloroflexi-9. The sequence goes on from JALOAL010000001.1 coordinate 264,613, forward strand.
GTACGAGGTCCGCCGTGCGTTCGATGTCCGCCTCGTTGTTGTAGACGTGCAGGGAGAGACGGACCGAGTCCGCCTGTTTCACCGAACGGCAGACCACGCGGCCGGCCGTCCAGAGCCACGGCGCCAGCAGCGTGCAGTCCAGGTCCCCGGCCTTGAACAGGAACAGCCCGCTGCGCGTCTCCTCGTGTCGAGGCGACGTGACCTCCACGCCCGGGATCGCCTCGAACGTGCGCTCGGCGTAGCGGGTGAGGTCGCGCACGCGATCCCAGACGGCCTGCGGGCCGTGCTCCAGGTACTGCTCGATCGCGGCCACCATGCCGGCGGCGGCCGGCGTGGACATGGTGGACACCTCGTACTTGCCAATGTCGTCGCGGTTTGGCGTGAAGTGCCCCTCGAAGTCGAACGCCTCGGCGGCGCGGGCGCTCACCTTGACCGGATCCAGGTCCGCGATGCGGTCGCGCCGGACGTAGAGCAGCCCCAGCCCGTCCGGACCGCAGAGCCACTTGTGCGAGGGCACGGCGTAGGCGTCCACGCCGCTCTCGTGGACGTCGACCGGGATGTGGCCGGCGGTCTGCGCGCCGTCCACCACCACGGTGGCGCCTCGGGCGTGGGCCATCTCCGTGACCTGGCGGAGCGGGAGCACCTGCCCGCTGGAGTAGGCGATCTCCGAGAGGATCACCAGCGCCGCGCGGTCGCCCAGCGCCTGGTCAAACTTCTCCACCATCGCGCCCGGCCCGTCGTCCGGCTCCATGTGCACGATGGCAAGGTCCGCGCCTCGCTTCTCCCGTGCCCAGTAGGCCGGGATCATGCCGCCACCGTGCTCCAGCGACGTGGTGACCACGCGGTCGCCGGGCTTCAGGCTGACCCCGTTCACGGCGATGTTTACGCCCTCCGTGGTGTTGCCGGTGACGCAGACCTCGCCGTCGTCGGCGCCCAGCAGGCGGGCGCCCAGTGCGCGCAGCCTCGTCATGGTGGCCACCTTGTCGTCCTGCACGGTGCGGGTGACCGGGCCCTCCTCCACCTCCAGGTCCAGGCGTCGTCGCATGGCGTCCGCCACCGGCGTGGAGATGGCGCCGGAGAAGCCGCAGTTGAGGTAGGTGTTGCGCGCCATGACGGGCGTCTGCGCCCGGATCCAGTCCCACCGTGCCTGCTGGTCGCTCATGTCGCCCCCATCTCCGCTGTCCGCTCTCGCCGTCCGGCCGGGCCGATGTTACTCCCGCGCGTCGACGCCTATGCTCGCGCCGAGGAGCAGCGAGGGAGGAGGCACAGGTATGGCCGAGGTCGCCGTGAGCCAGGGGGGCTGGAACCCCACCCAGTACGACCGCTTCAAGGACGAGCGCCGCCAGCCGTTCTTCGACCTCGCGGCGCTGGTGCTGCCGTCGGAATCGGGGTCGCCCGGCCCGCGCGTGGCCGACCTTGGCTGCGGGAGCGGCGAACTGACGGCGTGGCTGCACCAGGAACTCGGCGCCGCGGAGACCGTGGGCGTCGACTCCTCCGAGGCGATGCTCGCGCAGAGCGAGGCGCACGTGCGTCCGGGGGTGCGCTTCGAGCGTATGGACATCCTGGAGGCGACGGAGGCGTACGCCGGGCAGTTCGACGTGGTGTTCTCGAACGCCGCGCTGCAGTGGATCACCGGCCACGAGTCGCTGATCCCGCGCGTGGCGCGCCTGGCGAAGCCGGGTGGACAACTGGCCGTGCAGATGCCCGCCAACGGCGGCCACGTGAGCCACCGCACCGCTGCGGCCGTCGCGCAAGAGGAGCCCTACCGCGGCGCCCTCGGCGGGTGGCTGCGGGAGGATCCCGTGCAGGCGCCGGACTGGTACGCGTCCCTGTTGCACCGGGAGGTCGGCGCGGCGGAACAACGGGTGTACCTGGAGGTGTACGGGCACCTGCTGCCGGACACCCGCGCCATGGTGGAGTGGGTGAAGGGCTCGCTGCTCACGGCGTACCTGGCGCGCCTGCCGGAGGGCCTGCGCCAGCCCTTCGTCGAGCGCTACACGGAGCGCCTGCTGGAGGCCGCGGGCGAGCAGGCGCCGTTCTTCTACCCGTTCCCGCGAGTGTTCCTCTGGGCCCGTCTGCCCTCCTGACCTGACCTCGGTCGGCCCGCCTCGTGCCCGTGACGGGGCCGGCGCCATGCCCGTGCCAGGACGGGGAGGGAATTGCCGGGGTCCACGTTTAACTTCGGCCGGCGGGGCGCGTTATCCCATACCCAGGGAACCCCCGGCGCCCCGGAGTCCACCCAGCGCTCACCGAGCACCCGCACGAGGGCGACAGGCCCCGCGCGGAGTGGAAGGAGCAACGACCGTGCGTCTGTCTGACTATTACAGCCAGATCGTCCGGGACGGCCGCAGTGGCCGCCCGTCGATCCACGAGGCCCGCGCCGACTTCCGGCGCACCCTTGTCGAGCGGCAGTCCGACACCCTTCGGCTCCGGTAACGGCGCCATGTGCGCCTGCGCCAGGACCGAGGGAGGCTGAGGCCCGGGGCAACCCGGGCCTCACTGCATGTGCGCTGACGGACCGGCAACTGGCGTCCTGAGCGGGCGGCGGCGAGGATAGCCAGAGCCGAGGATCGCCGGCCCTCCGCTGGCCCTCGGCGAGAAAGACGCCCCATGCTCAACCGCCGTTCCCCGTTCGCCCCGCTCGTCGCCTACGCCGCCGTGCTGGTGCTGGTGGCCCTCGTGACCCTCGTGCTGCCGGCCACCGGCGCCATCGGCGTGCCCGTGCTGCCCGTGGGCGCAGAGGACGTGCGCGAGGCGCAGGTCGTGGAGGTGATCTCGGACGAACGCACGGAGTCCCAGCGCGGGAACGTGCGCCACCAGGTGCTCCTCGTGGCCGTCGGCGGCGAGCAGGTGCAGATCGAGAACGTGGTGGTGGAGGGTGGCGCCGGTGGCTACACCTTCGAGGCTGGCGACCACATCCTGGTCTCCAGCAGCGACGTCACGGGCGAGACGCGCTACCTGATCCAGGACCGCGCCCGCCGCGCGCCGGTCTGGATGCTCTCACTCGCCTTCGCGGTGCTCGTGGTGGCGGTGGGGGGCAGGCAGGGAGCGCTCTCACTGGGGGCGCTGGCGATCTCGTTCCTAGTGATCGTGCGCTTCATCGTGCCGGCGATCTTCAGCGGCTGGGACCCCGTGCTGACCGCGATCCTCGGCTCGCTCGTGATCATGTCCGCGGCGCTCGTGATTGGGCACGGGCCCAGCGTGAAGACGTGGATCGCGCTGGCCGGGACCGCGGGCAGCCTTGCGCTCACGGGCGCGCTCGCCGCCGTCGCCGTGGGCGCCACGCGCCTCTCCGGCTTCGGCGACGAGGACGCCGCCACGCTCTCGTTCCTCACGGGCGACATCGACGCGGGGGCGCTACTCCTGGGCGGCATCATCATCGGCGCGCTGGGAGTGCTGGACGACGTCACCTCCACGCAGGCGTCCACGGTGGTGGAACTGCGGCGTGCGAACCCCGCGCTGGGCGCTCGCCAGTTGTTCGGGCGCGCCATGAACGTGGGGCGCGATCACATCGCCGCCACCACGAACACGCTGCTCCTGGCCTACGCCGGCGCCTCGTTGCCGCTGCTCATGATCCTGGCCGGCCAGTCACAGCCGCTCGGCATCCTCGTCTCCTACGAACAACTGACCACGGAGATCGTGCGCACGCTGGCCGGCAGCATCGGCATTGTGGCGGCGGTGCCCATCACCACCGCCCTCGCCGCGCTCGTCCTTGGCGCCGGCTTCCTGGACGCCCCCGAGCCGGTGCGCCCCGCACTGGTCGAGGAGTACCGGACGGGCCGGGCCGCAGACTAAGGCGCCGCCTCAACCGACTCGTCGGAGTCCCCGGACGCGTCCGTCGCCCGCGGCGGCAGCGCGTCCGTCGCGTCCCACATCCGCCCGAGGATCGCGCGGCCCTCGGTGCTGGCGGGGCGCACCCACTCCACGAGGTGTCGTTCCAGGATGGACGTGGGGCGCAGGCGCACCCCCAGGATGCGGTCGCGCGTGAAGCCCACCTCCAGCACCGCGCCCTGCGTGGTCTCCACGGACCAGTCCTGGTCAAAGATGAAGTTGCCCAGGCTGTACGCGACGAACGCGCCGCCGCGGTTCGTGGGCAGCCATTCCGTGGCCTGCACCCAGTGCGGGTGGTTGCCGACGACCAGGCTCGCCCCCGCCTCCACCGCGATGCGCGCCGCCTCGCGCTGGCGATCCGTGGGGTCTGCCACGTACTCCACGCCCCAGGAGAAGCCGACCACCACGTGGTCCGCCCGCGCCTTCGCCGCGCGCACATCCTCCGCCAGCGTCTCCTCCCGCAGCGGCGCCGTGCCGGCGGTCTCCTCCGTGGCCCCGTAGAACTCCGAGGCGATCTCGTCATAGCCGAGGAAGGCGAACGTCACGCCCTCCACGGTGGTGAGCACGGGCTGGCGGGCGGCCTTCAGATCCGCGCCCGCGCCGGCCACGAGCAGGCCGGCCGCCTCCAGGTGCCCGACGGTCTCCAGCACCGCGTCCGGGTAGGCGCATCCGCTCCAGCAGTCCCCCATGTGGTTGCCAATGGCCAGGGCGACGTCCACACCGGCGCGGGCGGTGGCCTCTGCGGCGGCGGGCAGCGTGGACATGTTGAAGGTCGCCGTGCAGGGCGTGGCCTCCGCGTCCACGACCGAGGGCTCCCAGTGCGCCATGGCCAGGTCAGCGGCGCCGACCAGCCCCCGCGTGCCCGCGAACATGGCGTCGAAGCCGTCCTCGTGGTCGCTCAGGAGCGCCTGCGTACAGCGCGCGGGGATCATCTCGCCCGTCGCGAGGAAGCCCACGGGGCCCTCGGACCCGGCGGAGGGAGGCGCCTCGACGCCTCGCCAACCGAGGACATGGGCCAGGGCGTCCGCCTCGTCCTGCGTGGGCGCGTTGATCCAGCGCGCCTGCGCCAGCGGAGCGTCCTGCGCGCCGTCACGGTAGGGGTCCCAGCCGCCCACGGTCAGCGCCCGCACCCGTGGGTCGAGGAGGGTGGCGTCCAGCAGGCCGACGGCCGCCGGGTCGGCGGCGACCGCCGCCATGACCTCCTCCACGGTGGCCGCTTCGAGGGCGCGGCCCGGGAGCGGGTGGGCCTCCGCCAGCCAGGACAGCGCCGCGTCCTGCACGTGCAGCGTCACGTCGCCCTCGTCCGCCGCGTCTTCCCCCAGGAGTGCCGCCCAGGAGCCACCCCGCGCACCGAGGAGGGCGTCCGCCTCGGCGGCTGTGAGGTCCAGGACAGGCGCACGCGGATGGACGACGAGCGCCCAGGCCGTAACGACATAACGCTCGGCCTCGGGGTGTGCGGCGTCGGCAACGCGCACAGGCGCCTCCTCGGCCACGCTGTATCCCCCGGCCTCCAGGGCGGCCGCGACACGCTCGGCCTCCTCGGCAACGGCCAGGTCGAGGGCGACCGCAGGGCCGGGGGATGTCGTCGACAGGGCGGCAGGCGGCGTTGCGCTCGCCTCGGACGCAGGGGTGGGCGGAGGCGCCGAGAGCGGCTGCGGGAACGGGCCGAAGAGCCCCAGCGCGGAGACCACACCGAAGACCGCGACGAAGGCGAAGGAGCGCCGCGAGAGGCGTGGCACGCCTACTCCAGCATCCAGCGCCGGCGTCGGGGCGGCGGCCGGTGGCTGGAGCGCACGCCGAAGCGGTTGATCGCCGCCTCCCGCATGGTGGCCACGGCCTCCTCGGGCGAGTCCGTGACCACGAAGCGCTCGAGGTCCTCCGGCATGATCTTGCCGGTGCCGGCCAGGCGGGAGCGCAGGAAGTCCAGCAGGTCCTGCCAGAACGACGAGTCCATCAGGACCACCGGGAAGTCACGGATCTTGCCCGTCTGGATGAGCGTGGCCGTCTCGAACGCCTCGTCCAGCGTGCCGAAGCCGCCCGGCAGCACGATGAAGCCGTAGGAGTACTTCACGAGCATGACCTTGCGGACGAAGAAGTACCGGAAGATCACGAACTTATCGAGGTAGGGGTTGGGAGCCTCCTCCTGCGGCAGCAGGATGTTCGCGCCGATCGAGCGCCCTCCCGCCTCCCGCGCCCCGCGGTTGGCCGCCTCCATCACGCCCGGGCCACCGCCCGTGATCACAGTGAAGCCCGCCCGCGCGAGGCGGGCTCCCACCTCCCGCGCCATCTCGTACTCCGGGTCGCCCTCCTGGACACGCGCCGAGCCAAAGACGGTGACCGAGGGGCCCACGAAGTGGAAGGCGCGGAAGCCACGGATGAACTCCCACGCGATGCGAAGGACGCGGACGAACTCCGAGCCTCGGTCGTCCGGCCCGGCGAGGAAGTTCCGTTCCGCGTGGTCCTCCGTCTGCGGGCCCACGATCTCGGGGTCGGCCACGCGGGGGTTGCCCGTCGTCCGCGGCGTCGTGTCGTCCGGCATGCGTCCTCCTCCACCGGGTCACACCCGGTAGATCTCAAGTGTGGAGCGTAGGACGGATGCGGGCGAGCCTCAGCCCTCGGCGTCTACGGGTCGCCGGCGGTGTCACCCGGCCCCGAGCGCAACCGCCGCCAGCCGTCGTAGCCCAGTCCGGCAGCGGCTCCTGCGGCGAGGCCCAGCAGCAGCACCGTAGTGGGCCGCAGCGTCGCCTCGCTGAGCAGCCCGGCGTCCCAGAGCGCGAACACCCAGCCCACCGCCGCCGCGTCTGTCACAAGCGGCCACGGCGTGCCCTGGGAATGCCCGCGGGCGGCCCGGACGGCCGCCTTCACGTGTTCCACCAGTAGCGGCAGCACCGAGGGCACCGCCGCGATCCCGATGAACGCCTGCCAGTCCGTCATCGCCTCGCCTCCCCGTCTCGCACCCCGGAAGCACCAGCGTGGCGAAGCAACGAGGCTGCGCGGAGGGGCCTCTGGCAGTCCTACGTGCGGAGGATCTCCCGCGTCCAGGCCAGCAACGGCTGCGCCGCCCAGAAGGCCGGTCGCCCGTCCTCGCCCGTCACGCGGTAGCCCACGTGGCCCCCGCGGGCCGCGAGGCGCACTTGCACGCGCCCGCCGGCCGCGCCGTGGTGCGGCGTGACGATGTCCGCCGGCACGAACGGGTCGTTCACGGCCGTGACCAGTAGCGCGGGCACCCGTACGCCCTCCAGCACCGTCCCGGCCCCGGCGTCCGCGTAGTACTCATCCACGGAGGTGTAGCCGCCGGCCGGCGCGGTGAAATGGCCGTCGAAGGTGCGCACGGTGCGGATGCGCCAGGCGGAGGCGGGAGGCCCGGGCACCGTCCGTAGCGCGCGCACCTCGTTCAGCATGCGGCAGAGGCCGAGCACGAAGTTGTAGCGGTAGAGCAGGTTGCTGGGGCGCAGGATCTCCTGCTCGATGCGGAAGAAGTCGATCGCCGGGTTGAGCGTGGCCACGGCGTCCGCACGGCAGGCGTCGCCCGCGAGCGCGGCGTAGCGCAGCACCATGTTCGCGCCGAGCGAGATGCCGAGGACGGCGTATGGCCGGGGGAGGCCCCGGGCCTCCATGTCCGCGAGCACCGCGCCGATGTCGTCGCTCTGGGCGGCGTTGAACAGCGTGGAGGAGAGCGCGGCCGTGCCGCCGTGGGTGCGCAGGTTCACCCGCACGGCGTGCCAGCCGTCATGCAGGGCGGCGGCGGTGATGGCCCGCACGTGCGGCCGGTCCGCGGACCCGCCCAGGCCGTGCACCACGAGCACCGAGCCTCGAGGCCGCGCGACCCGCGCGGGCGTGTCCCACGTCTCCACGGCGGAACCGGGGCCGACCTCCACCAGGTGGCGCACCGAGTCGAACGGGACGTGCCAGGGGCCACGGAAGGAGGGGAGGATCGTCTCCAGGTGCCTGCCTCGCAGCCACCACGGCACCGGCCCCACGGGCAGCAGCGGCGGTTCAAGGACGGTGGTCATGCGTCCAGTACACCATTACGGGCGGGCCCTGACCACGACGAATTCTGTCGACCGCGCGTCGCGGCCCCGCTGGGCCTCGGGCTGTACGCTTTCGGCGTGGGCGGAGCGGCCCGGAGGAGGATGCGCCATGAGCGACCGCATCGAGACGAGCACGGTGGAGGAACGTCACGCCGACGAGGTGCACTGCTACCTCACCACCACGGGGCGCACGTCCGGCCAACCGCACGAGATCGAGATCTGGTTCGCGCCGGTGGGGAACACGGTCTACCTGATGAACGGCGGTGGCGCCGCACGCCCGCCCGGCCAGTCCGACTGGGTCCTGAACCTTCGCAACGACCCGGTCGCCACCGTCCGCATCGGCGACCGCCAGTATCGAGGCGTGGCGCGCTCCGTGGAGTTCGACAGCGATGAGCACGAGCGCGCTCGGGACATGCTGGTGGGCAAGTACCAGGAAGGCTGGAAGGACCTGACGGAGTGGCGCGCTACGGCCATCCCCGTCGCCATCGACCTGATGCGGGAGTAGGCCCGAGGTAGGCCCGAGGCACGCCCGGCGTTCTCGCGCCCGGCCTCGTCCCCCCGCCGGCGGGGCGATTGGCACTGGCGGCAGAACGCGGAGCGAGGCACTCTAGAGGCATGGTCGCCCAGGACGCGCTGGCCGCGCCGGTTGCCCTCCACACGCCACGCTCGCGGGCGCGGCTGCTGGGGTGGATCACCCTCGGCATTGTCCTGGCCACCATCGTGATGGGGGCGGTGGTGCGCGCGACGCACTCCGGGGACGGCTGCGGGCAGTCGTGGCCGGGCTGCGAGGGCGGGCTGGTGCTGCCCGGCACGAGCGACATGGCCCACCTCATCGAGTTGTCGCACCGCCTGATCTCCGGCCTCAGCCTGATCGCCATGGCGGCGCTCGTGCTGGCGGTTCATCGTGCGTTCGCTGCGCCGCACCCCGCCCGACGCGCGGTGCGCTGGACGCTGGCATTCCTGATCTTCGAGGCGCTGATCGGCGCGGTGATCGTCCTCTACGGGTGGGTGACGGACGACCGCTCGGTGGCGCGGCAGGTCTCCGTGCCGTTGCACCTCGTGAACACGTTCCTGCTCACGGCGTTCATGGCGCTCACGCTCTGGCTGATGTCCGGCAACGCCGTCCCGCGCCTGCGCGCCGCCGGGCGCGAGTTCTGGCTGCTGCTGGGCCTGGCGGGCGTCCTCCTGCTGATGGCGGCCACCGGCGCCACCACCTCGCTCGCGGACACGCTCTTCGCCGCCGAGACGATGGCGGAGGGCCTCCGGCAGGACTTCGACGCGGAGTCCGCGCTGATCGTCCGCCTGCGCATCCTCCACCCCATCATCGCGGTCAGCGGCGGCGTCCTGCTGGCCTGGTTCGCGTGGCGACGTCTTGAGGTGAGCGAGCGCCGGGGGCACCCGTGGCCGGCCCGCATCCTCGTGGGCGGGGTGACGGTACAGGCGATGCTGGGCTTCGTGCACATCGCGCTGCTCACGCCGCTGGCGACCGGCCTGCTGCACCTGTTCATCGCCCAGGTGCTGTGGCTGGCGCTGTCCTTCCTGGCGCTGACGCTACTCGCTCCGTCTGAGGCGGCGCCTGCCACCGAGGCGCCACGGTAGCGAGTCGGGCGCGTCGCACGGCCTCGGTCGGTATGGCTCGGTCGGGACGCCTCGGTCAGTCGCCGGCGGGCTGGGAGGCGGCCACCGCAGCGGCGACCGCCTGTTGCACGAGCGCCGCGTAGGCGTCGCGGCCAGTCCCCGTCAGGTGCACGCCGTCGGAACCGAAGTAGGCCGCCTGGTCCGCGCTCAGGCTGTTCCAATCTGCCACGGAGACGTTCGGCAGGCCAGCCGTGCGCGAGCGGATCGCGTCGTTCACCTCGCCCTCCCAGCGGCGGGGGACGGTGACGGTGACGAAGATGACGGCGCGGGCGTCCTCCAGGGAGGCCATCACGGCCTGGAACTGCTCGCCGGTGAAGGGGCCGTTTGCGCCCAGGTGGATGACCACCACCTGGCCCAGGGCGCCGCGGGCGCGGAGGCCCTCGATCACACCGGGCGCGGAGAAGAACTGGCGGCCCACCTCTGCGTCCACGAGGGCGCCGGGCAGCGTCTCCGCGAGCGCGGGCGCCGCACCGAGGAGGACGGAGTCGCCGATCATGGTCACGGTGACTCCCAGCGCGTCCGCAGCCGGGGTGGCCTCCGGCGTCACGGAGGCGGGCTCGTCGTCCGAGACGGAGGAGGACGAACCGGTCGAGGAGCCAGGGTCATCGGCATCGGCGTCCGGCGTGTCCGCTACCGGGGCGTGGGTGGGCGTGGGCGTCGCGGTCGTCGCGGACTGCGCGACGAGCGAGCCGGGCGAGAGCGGGGGCGAGGGAGTGGCGTCCGGATCCGCGGTGAGCGTCGGCGTTGGCTCGGGCGTGGGCTCGGAGGTGGGGGACGTCGAGGACGCGGGTGGCGACGTGGGCGTGGTGGTGGACGGTGCGGCGACGAGGTCGCCCGAGTCCGTCCAGGCGTCGGCGGCGGCGGCGAAGTCCGGCGCGGACTGGCCCGCCAGGCCGACGCGCATCGGCAGCCCTCCAGCGACGGCGATGGCGAGGAGGCCCACGGCCATCACGCCCGCCGGGCGCGCCCATGGGCGCTGGAGGTAGGGCCCGGAGCCCCACTCGAAGCGCGGGAGCGTGGGGGTGCGGCCGGCGCGGAAGCGGTTCTCCACGAGCCGGTAGGACAACTCCGCCAGGATCAGCGTGGCGCCCAGGCGCGCCAGCAGCAGGCTGATCGAGCGCAGTTCGATGCTCAACTGCGGCTGGGTGAGGACGAACACCGGCCAGTGCCAGAGGTAGATGGAATAGGAACGTTCGCCTACCCATCGCAGCGGCGGGAGCGCCAGGATCCGCGCCACGCTGTTCTCGCCGTGCAGCGTCGCCAGCAGCACGCCGAGCGAGGCGGTGGAGGCCAGGAAGAAGCCGCCGCGGTAGATGAACGGGTCGAATTCGCTGACCTGCGTGACGAGGTAGGCGATCACCACGAGGCCCAGCCACCCGCATGCCTCCGCCGCCACGCGCATCCGACGCCCGGAGAAGCCGTGGCCGTGGGCGCCGGGGCGCAGCACGATGGCGGCAGCGGCGCCGAGCAGCAGGCCGGCCATCCGCGCGTCCGTGCCGTAGTAGGCGCGCGAGGGGTCCGCCAGCGGGTCGTAGAGGCTCGCCACCACCAGCGTGGAGATGGCCGCCAGGGAGACCGCCAGCGCGAACGCGGACAGCCGCCCGCCGAAGCGCAGGGCCGCCATCAGCAGCAGGGGCCACAGCAGGTAGAACTGCGCCTCCACCGCCAGCGACCAGAAGTGCAGGAACGGTGAGGGCGAGGAGATGGTCTCGAAGTAGGACTGCTCGTGGAACAGGAAGAACCAGTTCGCGCCGTAGGCCAGCGCAGCGAGGCCCTCGGACGTCAGTGCGCCGATGGAGCGCACGTCAAGCAGGGCGAAGACGACCCAGGTGAGGGCTACCGCGCCGACGGAGGCGGGCACCAGCCGGTAGAGACGGCGGCGCCAGAACTCGATCGTCTCCGGCCGCCCGGGGCCGCTCGCCCCGGGCGCACGCGCGAGGAAGAGCGAGGTGACGAGGTATCCCGAGATGACGAAGAAGACGTCGACGCCAAAGAAGCCCCCTGGCGCCTGGTCCAGGGAGGCGTGATACGCCACGACAGCCACCACCGCGGCGGCGCGCAGACCATCCAGCGCTCCCACGTACGGGAGCGAAACTCGTCCCACAGGCGAATTGGCCAACGGTTACCTCTCGAGCCGCCCGCTCGATCGTCAGAATGCGCCAAGTGCAGGATCACTTCAACTGGTTGGAGTCGAAGTTCTCGACTTTTTCTGACCAGAGAGTGCCGGAAATCGCCGGCCGGACATCGCCCGCCTTGGTGAGCGGCGAGTCTGAAGGTTCTCGTTAGGCCTCGGTGCAACTTGCGGACGTGTCTATTTGCCTTATTCGGGGCGAGACAACTCCGCGATCCGGGCCGGCGACGGCGTCCCGTCCAACACCTCGGCGGCCACGTCATGCGCGCGGGCTTCACCCAGGATGCCGGCCGTGAGCAGGACGAACTTGGACGTCAGGTCCTGCCCGGTGACGCCCGCCTCCGGGTCGCCTCGAGGATGGTCGATGCGGGCCACGCGCTCGCTGCCGTCGCGGAGGCGTGCGGTGGCGATGCTGGGCCAGGCGGCCGGGTAGAGCCGGTCCAGTTCCGGGTCCGGGGCGAAGGTGATGCGCTCGGCGAGGGCCAGGGTCTCCGCGTCCAGGATCGCGGCGTCCGTGAAGCGCTCCAGGCCCAGGTCACCGAACCGCAGCGCCGCCGCCACGGCGAACGGGAGTGAGAACTTCGCGGCGTACGGCGTGGTGGGCTCGACACCGTCGAGGAGGGCGAGTCCCTGGCTGTAGATGCGGACGTGGAGCGACTCCACGTCCTCCGCCCGCAGGCCCTGCGCTCGGAGCGCGAGCACCGCGTCCGCCGCGGGGTGGATGTGGCGGCAGCAGGCGTGGAACTTGAACGAGACGTTGCTGACGCGCCAGTGCGCCTGCTCTTCCGCCAGCCCCTCGGTCAGCGGCCCTGCGTCCGAGTTGCGCGACATGGCGGCCAGGAGGCCCTTGGGCCCCTCCAGCACGCGGGTCGCCGCGGTGAAGCCGCGCCGCGCGAGGAGCGCCGCAAGGATCCCGTCGTGCGCGGCCTTCGCCGGGTGCAGTTGCTTGGACATGGCGCCGTCCGCCAGGAACTCCCAGAGCCCAGCCGCGGTGGTGCCGGCGCTGCCCAGAGCCTGCACCGCGCCCTCCTCGTCCAGGCGCAGGAGGCGGGCAGCCGCGGCGGCGGCCCCCAGGGTGCCCGCGGTGCCGGTGGTGTGCCAGTAGTCGTAGTGCGTGGTGCCCAGCGCCTCGCCCACGCGGATGCAGACCTCGTAGCCCACGGCGACGGCGTCCAGGAAGGCCTCGCCGTCCACGCCCTCCGCCTCGCCGAGCGCGAGGGCAGCGGCGACGACCGGGGCGCCGGGGTGCGAGACGGAGGCGCGGTCAAGATCGTCCATCTCCAGGACGTGTGACGCCGCCGCGTTCGCCAGCGCGGCCAGTGGCGCGGACGTGCGCTCGCCTCCCGTGAGCACGGTAGCCCGTGGCGCTCCGCCGAGTTCCGCGACCACCTCACGCACGAGGCCCGGCGGGTGCATCTCGCCACCCGCCAGGGCGGAGCCGAGCCAGTCAAGGACATAACGGCGCGTCGTTGCCCGGACGTCCTCGGGGACGCGCGCGCCGGCGAGGAACTGCGCGAGACGCCTCGTGGCGCCGGGGCTCTCGACGTGAGGGCGGGTGGGGGCGGTCATGGGGCGGCTCCGGACTCCTCGAGCAGATGCTGCGCCAGCACGCGGCGCTGGATCTTGCCGTTGCGCGTGCGTGGCAGTGACTCGACCAGGCGGTAGATGTGTGGCTGTTTGTACTCCGCCAGATGCTCCCTCGCGAAGGCGCGGAGGTCATCCTCGGACGGCCGGGCGCCTTCGCGCGGGACGACCGCGGCGGCCACCAGCGTCTTCGTGGGGTCCACGGGCAGGCCCACCACGGCCACCTCCTGCAGGGCGGGGTGGCGTGCCAACTCTGTCTCGATCTCGACCGGTGAAAGACGCAGGCCGAAGGACTTGATGATGTCGTCGGCGCGGCCGGCGAACCAGATGTAGCCGTCCTCGTCCATGGAGGCCTGGTCGCCCCCCACGAACCACTCACCCTGCATCACCTGCGCCTCCTCCTCCGGCCGGCGCCAGTATCCGAGCATGAGGCCGGGATCGGAGCGATGCACGCAGAGCAAGCCCACCTCGCCGCGAGGCAACTCCCGGCCGGTCGTGCGCCCGGGCGCGTCCTCCCGCTCCTCGAGGATGGCCACGCGGCGGCCGGGCTGCGGCTTGCCGGCGGACCCGGGACGCACCTCCGAGCCGGGGGCGGTGGAGATGTACGTGCTGACCTCGGTCATGCCGAGGGCTTCGTACAACTCGAGGCCGGCGGCGGCCCGCCATTCCTCGAGCAAGGCAGGCGTGAGCGCTTCTCCGGCGCAAAGGCCGTGGCGGAGGCCGCGGAGGCGCTCACGGTCGACGTCGCCGTACTTCAGCATCTGGCGGTAGATGGTGGGCACGGCCACGAATACGGCGACGTCCAGGCGCTCGATCAGATCCACCCAGCGCGCCGGCTCCACCGGCTGCTCCACCAAATGCGCATGCGCCCCGGCGGCCCACGCATCCAGCAACCCCACACCGAGGGTGTACGACCAGTTGAGGGTGCCCGCGTGCAGCGTGCGGTCGGAGGGAGTGAAGCCCTGCCAGGCGTCCCGCATCAGCCGCCGCGCGCGCAGCGTGCGGTGTGCATGGAGCACGCCCTTGGGCCGAGCGGTACTGCCGGACGTGTAAATTAGGTACGCGGGGTCCTCGGCGGCCGTCTCCGGCAACGGGCCCGGCCCGTCCATGCTGCCGAGGTCCGCGGCAGAGACGGATTCCCCGGCAAAACCAGGCAAATCTAGATCCGGCGTCGCGACCAGAAATGCCGCCTCCGCGTCCGTGACGAGGAACTCGGCCTCCTCGCGCGTGAGCACGGGAGAGGCAGGGATGGGGACGCCTCCCGCGAGCGTGGCGCCGAGGAAGGCGAGCGCGTACTCCGGCGAGTGCGGCACGCGCACCAGGACGCGGTCCCCCGGGCGCAGGCCGCGTGCGAGGAACCCCCGCGCGATGCGCTGCACATCCGCCCACAACGCCTCGAACGTCCAGGTGCGGTCGCCCTCTGGCGACGTGGCGGCGAGGAAGGTGAAGGCGGGCCGCTGGGCGTGGGCCGGGTCGGTCGCCCACGTCTCGATGCATGCGCGGGCGAGGTTGAGAGGGCCCTGGGCCGGTGGCGTGCCGGGAGCGATGAGATCGTTGGCGTCAGGCACGTGGTCCTCCTGGGCCTGCACTGTACCGCCGATCCCGTCCCTGATCCCCGCGATCCGGGGGTTCATGCCCCCACGGGATGCGTGGTTTCCCCGATCGGGCTGGCGGCGCGCCGTCCATACCATCCGGGGGCGATGCACCGTCTCTGGCTGCGGGCGCAGCAACGGATCCCCTGGAGCGCGGCCGCCCTGTGCGCGGCCCTCCTGCTCGTGTTCGCCTCCGCAGCCGCCGAGGCCGCGCCCGCACCTTCGATTACCTCGATCAGTCCGTCGTCGGCGCCGCTGGTGGGTGGGACTCCCGCCGTCATCACCGGCACGGGCTTCGCCGCCGGCGCCAGCGTGGACTTCGGCGGGCAGCCGGGCGTGGTGACGAACGTGACCGCCTCGCAGATCGAGGTCACCACGCCGGCGCGCGCGCCCGGCGAGGTGGTAGTGACCGTCAGCAACCCGGACGGGCAGTCGGCCACGCTCAGCGGCGCCTTCCGCTTCCTGGGGCCGCCTCCCACGCTCACCGCAGTGTCCCCCGCGAGCGGGCCGACCACGGGCGCGACCTCGATCATGCTCACCGGCGCCGAATTCGCCGCCGGCGCGACGGTCTCCGTGGGCGGCCGTGCCGCCACGGCCGTGAGCATCACGAGCGCGACGAGCGCCACCGCACGCACGCCGTGGGGCGTGGTGGGCGGGGTGGACGTGGTCTACAAGAACGCGGACGGCCAGTCGGCCTCGCTGC
This sequence comes from Dehalococcoidia bacterium, assembly GCA_023228825.1. Lineage (GTDB taxonomy): Bacteria > Chloroflexota > Dehalococcoidia > UBA2979 > UBA2979 > W-Chloroflexi-9. The sequence goes on from JALOAL010000001.1 coordinate 280,123, forward strand.
CCGGCGCGTTCACCTACACCCAGGCGGCGCCGCCCACGGTCTCCAGCCTGTCGCCCAGCGCCGGCACGCACGGCGGTGGCACGCCGGTCACCATCACCGGCACGGGCTTTGCTCCCGGCGCCACCGTGCGCTTCGGGACCGCCGCCCCGAGCGCGGCCACGTTCGTCAGTGCCACCTCGATCCGGGCCACCGCACCGGCGGGGGTAGTGGGGCAATCCGTCTCCGTCACGGTCACGAACGCCGACTCCCAGACCGCGACGCGTCTGGACGCGTTCACCTACTTCGAGGCCCCCGCACCCACCGTCACGATCGTGACGCCGAGCACCGGCGCGCAGGCGGGCGGGACGGCGGTGACGGTGATCGGCTCGAACTTCAACGCGGGAGCGGTCGTGACGTTCGGATCGGTCGCGGGCACGGTGCTCTCGGTGACCTCGAGCCAGATCACGGTGCTGGCCCCGGCGCAGCCGAACGCCACGCGCGTGGACGTAACGGTGACCAACAGCGATTCGAAGCATGCGCGGGCCACGGGCGCCTTCACCTACGTGCAGGGGCCCACGCTCACCAAGGTCTCGCCCGCCAGCGGCTCCAGCGCCGGTGGCCGCTCGGTCACGCTGACCGGGACGAATTTCCGGCCCGGCATGGCGGTGCTGGTCAACGGCGCGGCGGCGAGCCACGTGGAGGTGACCGGGACCACCTCGGCGACGGCGCTGACGCCGGCGGGGAGTGGACTGGCGACGGTCACCGTGCGCAACCCGGATGGGCAGACGGGGCACCTGGCGGCGGCCTACCTCTACCTGTCGCCGCCGCGCGTGACCACGGTCACCCCGGCTGCCGGCCCTGGCTCGGGGGGCACCCGCATCACCATCACCGGCAGCGGCTTCGGCGCAGGGGCCGAGGTGCTGGTGGGCGAGGAGGCGGCTCGAGACGTGGTGGTGGTCAACGGCCAGGAGATCCGGGCGGTGGTCCCCGCCTCCGTCACGCCGGGCAAGGTCACCTTCGCGCGGGTAAGCGTGGTGATGCCCGGCAACCTGGCGAGCGTGGACGACGTCTCCTTCGTCTACACGGTGGGGACGGGCACCATCACCTCCGGCACGATCCCGTCGCGTGGCATCGGCCTGATCACGTTCAGCGGCGGGCCTACCTCGCTGCTGGTGTCCACGGCACTGGCGAGCGCGTGCCCGGACATCCACCGGCTGTCCTTTTTTGCGTCGGACGGCCGGGGCGCCTTCGTGGGGTACATCGCATCCGCGCCGCCGTTCGTGAACGTCGCATGGCTGACGCGGTTCGCGGACGGCCTGCCCGCCGGCCAGGCGCTGGTGGCTCGCTGCTCCTGAGCACGACGGGCGTCCCCCCCAACGGCGTGATAGAGGAGCGTCCGCGGCCCCCTATGCATGAGGCCACAAGCCGCTATGCTCTGCGCATGGAGCCTTCCAGTACCGGTCGACGGCCTCAGCCGTCGCCAGTCCTCCCCTGCGGCACGGACGGCACATGATCCTCGCCGTCACCGTCATCGTCAGCATGATCCTGGCCAATGCCCTCTACGTCGCAGGCGAGTTTGCGGCCGTCTCTGCGCGCCGCACGAAGATCCGAGAGGCCGCGGACGGCGGCAACCGGGCAGCCCGTTGGATGCTCCACGTGGTGGAGGACAGCCACGCGCTGGACCGTTACGTGGCCGGGTGCCAGGTCGGCATCACGCTCTCCAGCCTGCTGCTGGGCGCCTACGGGCAGGCGGCGCTGACACCGGTGGTCGCCGACGCACTCCAGGACGCATCCGGGACGGGGCAGGCGGCGGCGCTGGCCACGGGCAGCCTCATCGTGCTGGTGGGCCTGACCTCCGCGCAGGTGATCGCCGGGGAACTCGTGCCGAAGTCCATCGCCCTGCAGTACCCCACCGGCACCGCGCTCTACACCGCACTGCCCATGCGCGTCTCGCTCTGGGTGCTGCGTCCGTTGATCGCCGTCCTGAACGGCAGCGGCATCACCCTGCTGCGGCTGCTGCGCGCCCCGGCGGAGGGACACCGACACATCCATTCGCCGCAGGAGATCTCGCTGCTGATCGCGGAGAGCCATGACGGCGGCCTGCTCTCCGACCGCGAGCAGGAGCGCCTGGACCGCGCGCTGCGCCTGAGCCTGCTGCCGGTGCGCCGGCTGATGGTGCCGCGACTGGACATCGTGGGTGCGGAGGAGTCCTGGACCCTGCGTGAGGCGCAGGAGCACCTGGCCCCGCATCGCTTCACGCGCTTCCCGGTTTACCGAGGCACGCTGGACACGGTGGTGGGCGTGGTGCACGCCAAGGAGGTGGCTCAGCGCCTGGCCGCGGGCGACTTCGACCGGTGCGTGGAGGAAGTCATGCACCCGATCGCCACGGTGCCGGAGTCTATGCGCGCGGAGCGACTCGTCTCCGAACTGCGGCGTCAGCACTCGGAGCAGGCGATCGTGATCGACGAGCACGGCGGCGTGGCCGGACTGGTGACGCTGGAGGATCTGCTGGGCGAGGTGCTGGCGGACCCGCGCCCGCCTCGGGCGGACGAGGCGGGACCGGAGACGCTGCCGGACGGGCGCATCCGCCTGCCGGGCCGCCTGCGCGTGGACGAGGCGCACGAACTGCTGGGCGTGATCTGGCACGGCGACAGCGACACGGTGGGCGGCATGGTCTCCGAGCGCCTGGGCCACATCCCGGACCCGGGCGAGCGTGTCCAGATCGACGGCGTGGAGATCGAGGTCGAGCGCGCGGACGACGTGGTGGTGCACTCCGTGCTGGCGTGGCCGCGCCCGCAGGTTGAGGAGGCGGCACGATGACCCCCTTCGTGCCCGTGCTGATCGTGGCCGCCCTGATCCTGGTCAACGGCCTCTTCGTGGCCGCCGAGTTTGCCATCGTCGGCGCGCCCCGCGCCTCGCTGGAGCGGAAGGCGGCCGAGGGCCACCGCGGTGCGCAACGGGTGTGGCGCGTGCTCTCCGACCCACGCAACCAGGACCGCTACATCGCCACGGCGCAACTGGGCATCACCTTCGCCTCGCTCGGCCTCGGCATGTACGGCGAGCATCACCTGGCGCACTGGCTGAACGAGCACCTCGTGGGCTGGGAGGGCCTGCCGGGCTGGATCGCGGCGCACACGCTGGCCTCGGTGCTGGCGGTGTCCGTGCTGACGTACTTCCACATCGTGGTGGGGGAGATGGTGCCGAAGTCGCTGGCGCTGCAGCGCGCGGAGAGGACGGCGATCGCGGTCACGGGGCCCATGCTGGTCATCCGCGCGGTGTTCTACCCGCTTGTCTACACGCTCAACGCCATCGGCAACGGGCTGCTGCGGCTGGTGGGCATCAACCGCTCCGAGGGCAGTCATGACCAGTACTACTCCGCGGAGGAACTGGAGTTCGTGGTGGAGGAGAGCCTGCGCGCCGGCCTGATCGAGCGCGGCTCCGGGCGCGTCCTCCGCGAACTGTTCGACCTCGGTGCGCTCACGGCGGAGGACGTGATGGCGCCGCGCGTGCGCGTGGAGGGCCTCCGCGAGGGCGCCTCTGCCGAGGAGGTCGCGGAAGCCCTGCGGACGCACGCGCACACTCGCTACCCCGTCTACCGCGACGACCTGGACGACATCCGAGGCGTGGTGCACGTGCGCGACCTGATGCCGGCGCTGGTGGACGGGCGCGGGCTGGACCCGAGCGTGGTGCAGGCCGTGCCCTACATCCCGGAGTCGATGCCGCTGGAGTCCGTGGTGCAACGCATGCGCGCTCAGCAGGTGCAGTTCGCGGTAGTCCTGGACGAGCACGGCGGGACAGCGGGCATCATCACGCCGGACGACGTGAGCGCGGAGATCCTGGGCCGCGTGGCGGAGAGCGACAACCCAGGCGAGATCTTCCGTGACGCCACCGGCCGTCTGCACGTGGCCGGCACCGCCCGCCTCGACGAACTCGAGGAGTACCTGCGTCACTCCCTGACCCACGACGAGGTGGAGACGGTGAGCGGCCTTGTCCTCGCCCTGCTGGAACGCCCACCCCGCATGGGCGACGCGGTGCGCTACCAGGGCCTCCGCTTCCAGGTGGCGCAGGTGGACGGCCGGGGCGTGGCCCGCACCCTGGTCACGGTGGAAGAGCCGGACGAGCGTCCCGCCTAGCGGGCGGACTCTGCCCAACACGTCCGATCTCAACACGCCTGGCCTCAACACGTCCGGCCTCAACACGTCCGGCAGCCCTCGAACGTTGGATGCATCCATGCACCCGCGTGCCACCGCGCTCGCCTCCGCGGTCTGTCAGTTCTCTGCCAGCGACGGTGTCATGCGGCGTACGGGTCTTTCCTGATCGGTTACCCCTCCACGCGCCGCGGATCGTGCCGAGTATCAGGAGGACGACGACGGGACGGCTGCACGCCCTGGCCCCCTCGCCTCACCGGGGGCGTCGGGGGCGCGCCGTGTAGCGCAGAGCCGCGCGCAGTGCGAAGGAGCCAGCATGTCTGTGGAGGGCAACCGCGCCCACCCTCGTGGCAGCGCCGAGCGCGCCAGCGGCCGGAACGACGGCCGTGTCGCCGGGGAGGAACGCCAACTCGTGGTCTTCGAACTGAACGGGGAGACCTACGGCGTGGAGATCCACACCGTCCGCGAGATCATCCGCATGCAGAAGGTCACGTTCGTGCCGGACGCCCCGGACTGCGTGGAGGGCGTCATCAACCTCCGTGGCCGCGTGATCCCGGTGGTGGACCTGCGCAAGCGCTTCCGAATGCCAGAGGTGGAACGAGGCGCGGACGTCCGCATCCTCGTGGTGGACATCGAGGGCGAGGACATCGGCGTGATCGTAGACGCGGTGACAGAGGTCAAGCGCGTGCCGGAGGCCGACATCCAGGCGGACACCTCCATCGCCACCACGGAAGACTCCTACTACATCGAGGGCATCGCGCGGCTAGAGGAGGACCTGCTGATCCTGCTCAGCCTGCCACGGGCGCTGGGCAACCAGGCCATCGCCATCGCGGAAACGGCGCAGGCTGCGTAGCGGGCCGTGCCAGCCAGCGTGACGCCAGGGAAGGCGACCACCGATGTCCTTTGAGGTGAGCCCGGACGACCTGAAGGTCTTCCTGCAAGAGGCAGAACAACTGCTGGAGTCGCTGGACGATCAGATCCTGCGGCTGGAGCAGGAGGGCGCCAGCCCCGCGTTCGTGCAGGAGATCTTCCGCGTGGCCCACACCCTGAAGGGCTCCAGCGCCATGCTGGGATACGAGCGCATGACCGCGCTCACCCACGCGATGGAGGACATCCTGGATCGCGTCCGCAAGGGCACGATCGTGATTACCGAGGAGATCATCGACGCTCTCCTCCTGAGCCTGGACGGGCTCAAGGTGCTGAAGGACGGCCTGGCCACCGGCGCGGAGGCGCACCTGGACGTGGACGGCCTGGTGGCCATGCTCCGGCGCACGGCGGAGACGGGGCCGGCCCCCGTCCAGGAGGCGCCCGCCGACGACCTTGACCTGGACGAGGCCGCCGTGGAGCGCGTACGCGAGGGCTTCCGGGCCGGGCGGGCCGTGCTGCGGGTGCATGCCACGCTGGATCCGGCGAGCGAGTGGCGCGCGGTGCGCTGCTTCCAACTGCTGAACGAGATGGAACGGGTGGCGGAGGTGGTGGCCTCCGTCCCCACGCCGGCCGAGGTCGAACGCGAGGCGGTGGGCGACGCCCTCGAAGCGATCGTGGTGCTCGATGTGGACGCCGGCGACGTGGAGTCGCTGCTGGCGCCGCTGCGGACGATCGAGGACGTGCGGGAGGTGACGGCGGCGGCGTTCGACCTGCGCGCCACGGACGAGACGACGGCCGCGGCTGCGGCCGCGATCGAGGGCGTGGGCGGAGCGCGCGTGGACTCGCTGCAGAGCACCGTGCGGGTTGACGTGGAACAGATCGACGCCCTCATGAACATGGTGGGCGAACTGGTGATCGACCGCACGCGCGTCTCCGAACTCAGCCGCATCCTGAGCGCGCAGTACGACGACGACCACGTGCGCTCACTGGCGGAGACCGCCGCCCACGTTGAGAAGATCGTGGACGAACTGCACGAGCGCATGATGCAGGTGCGGATGCTGCCGGTGGGCATGCTCTTCTCCAAGTTCCCTCGGCTGGTGCGTGACCTCTCCCGCTCGCTCGGGAAGTCCGTGCGCCTGGACCTGGAGGGCGAGGACACGGAGATCGACCGCTCCGTCATCGAGCGCATCAAGGACCCGCTGGTGCACCTGATCCGCAACGCGCTGGACCACGGCATCGAGACGCCGGAGGGACGCATGGTGGCGGGTAAGCCGGAGCAGTCCATCCTGCGCCTGACCGCGCACCACGAGCAGGGACAGATCGTGATGGCCCTGGCGGACGACGGCGGGGGCGTGGACGCTGACCGTGTGCGTGCGAAGGCGGTGGAGCGCGGCCTGATGACCGCGGAGATGGCGGGCCGCCTCTCCCACGCGGAGGCGGTGGACCTGATCTTTGAGCCCGGCCTCACCACCGCCGCCACCACCACGGAGGTCTCCGGCCGCGGCGTGGGCATGGACATCGTGCGGCGCGACATCGAAGCGCTGGGCGGGCGCATCGAGGTGGAGACGGTGCCGGGCGAGGGCACCACGTTCCGCCTGCGCCTGCCGCTGACGCTGGCCACGTTCCAGGGGCTGCTGGTGGCGTGCGGCCCCACGACCTACGCGGTGCCGCTGACGTACGTGCAGGAGACCCTGCGCGCCGCGCCGGACCAGATCCACACCGTGAACGGCCGCGCTGTCCTGCACCTGCGCACCACGGACACGGTGATGCCGCTGGCCCGCCTGGACGAGGTGCTGCGCCTGGGCTCGAGGCCCGCTGGGCGCGGGAGACGCGGAGACGCCCACCCGTACGTGGTGGTGGTGCGCGCCTCCGAGTCGGAGACGGACACGCCGGTGGCGCTGGCGGTGGACCGCCTGATCCACCACCAGGACATCGTGGTGAAGTCGCTGAGCGGGTTCCTGGGCGGGACGCGCGGCATCGCCGGGGCCAGCATTCTGGGCGACGGCCAGGTGGCGCTGATTCTGGACGTGCCGGCGCTCATCAAGGCGTCGCGCAATGCCAGCGCCAGCACCAGTGGTGGAGCGCTTGTGACGGGCCCGGAGGGGGCCTCCGCGGGGGCAGACGCCCTCGCGTTCGAAAGGATCGCATCATGACGAACGCAGCGGCGGCGGAGTGGGCTCGGCTGGTCCGCGTGGGCACCGAGCGCGCAATGGCCGGACTCTCCGAGATGATCGGCGAGGACATTGAGGTGGCCGGGCTGGCGATGACGCAGGTGCCGGTGGAGGAGATACCGAGTCTCTTCGGCGGCCCGGAGACGGAGGCGGTGGGCATCTACCTGACCGTGACCGGCGGGGCCAACGGCCACCTGATGCTCATGTACGAACCGCGCATCGCCTACGCCTTCATCGACCTGCTGATGGGCGACACGCCGGGCAGCACCACCAGCCTGGACGAGATGGGGCGCTCTGCCCTGGGCGAGATGGGGAACATCATCGGCGCGTTCTTCCTGAACGCCATCTCCGACGCAACCGGGCTGTCGTTGCAGCCCTCCCCGCCGGAGGTGATGACGGACATGGCCGGCGCGCTGCTGGACGTGGTCTCCTCGGAAGTGCTGTTGCGCCGGGACGAGACCGACCTGGCGGAGACCACCTTCCGGGCCAAGGGCCACGACGTGAGCGGCGTGTTCCTCGTGCTGCCGACGGAGGCGCTGCTGGAAGCGCTGATCGCGGCGAAGGCAGCCTAGGGTGCGGGAGCACGAGACCACGCTCAGCCTGGGCGAGTGGGCCGTGAGCGCGGACCCGACGTCCGTGCTGGCCTGCCTGGGGCTGGGCTCCTGTGTGGCCTTCATCGTGCATGACGCCGCCCGGCACGTGGCGGGCATGGCGCACACGGTGCTGCCGGACTCCGCGCTGGGGCGGCCCCCTGACCTGGTGGGCGCCCGGTACGTGGACGTGGCGGTGCCGCTGGTGCTGGAGCGCGTGGCCGCCCTGGGCGCGCGCCTGGCCGACCTGCAGGTCCACCTGGTGGGCGGCTCGAGCATGCTCAGCAGCCAGGCGGACCGCCTGCGCATCGGCGAGCGCAACGTGGAGGCCGCGCGCCTGGCCTGCGTCCGCCACGGACTGACCGTCACCTCCCAGGACGTGGGAGGCACCACCGGGCGCACGGTGCGGCTGCACGTGGGCACCGGGCAACTGACCCTGCGCGGAGCGGGCGGGCCGGCCCTCAACCGGCTGGCCGCCTGAGAGGAGCCTGCGATGGCAACGATCCTGATTGCCGATGACGCCGCCTTCATGCGCATGAAGAGCGCGAACCTGATCCGGGAGATGGGCCACGAGGTGATCGAGGCCGCGGATGGGGTGGAGGCGGTGGAACTGTTCAAGTCCGCCCGGCCGGACGCCGTGCTGATGGACATCACCATGCCCAACAAGGACGGCATGGAGGCCCTGCGCGAGATCGTGGCGCTGGACCCCAGCGCGCGCGTGGCCATGGTCACGGCCATGGGCCAGCAACAGATCGTGATGGAGGCGATCAAAAGCGGGGCCAAGGACTTCGTGGTGAAGCCCTTCAACCCAGACCGCATCCAGTCCGTCCTCTGGAAACTCATCGGCTAGAGGCCATGCACTCTCTCCCCGGTAGGGACGTCCCGCTGCGGGTGGTCCTGGTGGACGACTCCGCCACGGTGCGCGCCATCCTCCGGCGCGCGCTGGAGGCGGCTGGCGTCGCCGTGGTGGGGGTGGCCGGCGACGGCCTGGAGGCGCTCGAGGTGATCGCCCGCGAGCGCCCGGACGTGGTCACGCTGGACGTGGAGATGCCTCGCATGGACGGGCTCGCCACGCTCGGGCGGCTGATGGCGGAGTGCCCGGTGCCGGTGGTGATGGTCAGCACGCTCACCAGCGAGGGCGCCGAGGCCACGATCCGCGCCCTCGAACTGGGTGCGGTGGACTTCATCGAAAAGCCCTCGTTCGCCAGCCTGGCCGGGGACGGTGTGCCCGGCATCGTGGAGCGGCTGGCCAACGCCGCCCGCGCCCGCCCGGCGCCCGCAGCCGAGCCGCCGTTGCGCGTCCTGACCGCGCGCGGCCCGGTCGCGTGGCAGCGGCGGGTGGTGGTGATCGGCGCTTCCACCGGGGGGCCCCAGACCCTCAAGCAGGTGGTGGCGGCCTTTCCGGAGGACTTCGGTGCGCCCGTGGTCATCGTGCAGCACATGCCCCCCGGTTTCACCCGCTCCCTGGCGGAACGCCTCGCCTCGCTGGGCCCGTTGCCCTGCGCCGAGGCGGAGCCGGGGATGCCGCTGCTCCCGGGCCAGATCATGCTCGCGGCCGGGGGCCACCACCTGGAGTTCGACGACCGCTCCCGCGCCGTGCTGTCTGAGGCCCCGCCCGAGCACGGCGTGCGCCCTGCGGTGAACGTCACGCTGGAGTCCGTGTCCGCGCTGCCTCGCGCGAGGCCGCTGGCGGTGATCCTGACTGGTATGGGGCGTGACGGCGTGCGCGGCGCGCGCCTGGTGCGCCGCGCGGGCGGGACCGTGCTCGCGCAGGACGAGGCCACCTCGATCGTCTACGGGATGCCTCGGTCCGTGGTGGAGGCCGGGCTGGCGGACGAGGTGGTGGCGCTGGGCGACGTGGCGCCGGCCATCGTGCGGCACGCCAGCCGTCGGGCCGCCGCCCCGGACCGAGACGTCGCGTAGCCGTGGACGACCTCGCCTACCCCCGCGTGCGCGATGCGCTGCAGGAATTGCTGGGCCTGGACCTGCGCGCCTACAAGCCCACCCAGATGCGGCGCCGCCTCGCTTCTTTCGTCGCCCGCCATTGCGAGGGCGACCCGGACGTGTTCCTGGCGCGCCTGCGGGCGGAGCCGGACTTCCTGCAGGACGTCCGGGACATGCTCACCATCAACGTCACAGAGTTCTTCCGTGACCCTGTCCAGTGGGCAACCCTGGAGCAACGCGTGCTGCCCGCGCTACTCGAGGGCCGCCCGCGGCTGCGCGCGTGGAGCGCGGGCTGCTCGCACGGGCAGGAGCCCATCTCGCTCGCGATCGCGCTGGACCGCCTCGGACGCCTGGGGGGGGCCTCGATCCTGGCGACGGACTTCGACCACGCGGCGGTGGAGCGCACGGCGGCGGGCGGGCCGTACCGCGCGTCCGAGGTCGCCGGGCTCAGTGAGGACGAACGGGAGCGCTACTTCGCGCGGGAACGCTCGCTGGGGGATGGCGTGCTCTACCGCACCCGGCCGCGCGTCCGCTCTCGGATCACGGCGCAGAGCCTGAACCTGCTCGCCGACCCGTTCGAGGGCGATTTTGACCTGGTGATCTGCCGCAACGTGATGATCTATTTCGAGACCGAGGTCAAGAGCGTCCTGCTGAGGCGCTTCCAGGGCGCCCTGCGTCCGGGCGGCGTGCTGTTCATCGGTGCGACCGAGGCGCTGCTGGGCGCGGACCTGGAGGGCTTCGAGCGCATGGGCGGCAACTTCTACCGCCGCGCCGAGGCACGAGGCCAGCGCGCGGCGTAGGCCGGAACATCACGCGCGTTCGCGTGCCGCTCGGGGCGTGGGGTGGGTGATGTGTGGGGCGGGTTCAGGCGGCGACGATGTCGCCGTCCGCGGAGCGGCTGGGGTCCGGCGTCCCGGCGCCCAGTTCCTGCGCCAGGTACTGCACCGCCGCCGCCAGGTAGCCGTGGCAGTCCAGGCAGATCGTCATCACCTGCAAGCCCGCCGGCCGCGCCTGGATGCGCCAGCGCTGCTGCACGAGGAAGACCACCTCTCCTGCTCGCAGAGTGAGGCGCACCACCTCGGCCTGCAGGGGGCCTGTGCACAGGTCGCACGCGCGCGAGGTGATCATGCCGCCGCCTCCTGGCCTGCCTGCGCGTCGCCGTCTCCGGCCTGTGGTTGCTGCGTCTCCCGACGCAGCGCAGCCACGGCGCGGGTGAAGTAGTCCCAGCAGCGGGCGCACAGCAGGTATTCCTCCGCCTGCTTGCCCTGCACGAAGCGCGTCTCCATGTTCTCGCCCAGCAGGACGGCGCCCAGCGCCAGTTCCACCTCGAACACCTCGCGCCGGTCCAGGGTGGACCGGCAGACATCGCACTGGAAGAGCATCGCCATGTCGTGATCCTCGGTCGCCGGGGCGGGATCGGTAGCCGGTGGGGCCGAGGACGCGCGCGCCCCCGGCCCCACCGAATGCCGCCGGGCCTATGCCGCCAGCCGCTCCTCCGCCTCGGCGCTCGGAGCGTCCGAGGTCAGACGGAAGCGCTGGATGAGCGCATGCAGGGCGTCTGCCATGGCGCCCAGTTCCTGGGTGGAGGCGGAGATCTCCTCCACCTGCGCGGACATCTCCTGCACGGAGGCGGACGTCTCCTCCGCCGAAGCGGAGTTCTCCTCCGCGATCGCGGCGATGGAGGCGGCGGAGTCGTTCACCGTCTGCGTCACCTCGCGCATGGCCTCGGCCGCGGCCTGGTTCTGGCTCGCGATGCTGCTCACCTGTTCCAGGCGCTCGGACATGCGGTCCCCGCTGGTGCGGAGCAAGTCGGCACGCTCGGAGATGGTGCGCACGCGGCCGGTCACGTCCCCCACGGACTGCAGGATGCGCCCGAGCGCCTCGCCGGCCTCCGCGGCCGCGGTCATGCCGCGATCCATCTGGTGCGCGCCGTCCTCCATGGCCTGCCCGGCGGCGCCCACGCCCGCCTGCACGAACCCGATCAACTCCTCGATGTCCTTGGTGGCGGCGGCCACGCGGCCGGCCAGGACGCGGACTTCGTCCGCCACCACGGCGAAGCCGCGGCCCTGGTCGCCCGCACGGGCGGCCTCGATGGCGGCGTTCAGCGCCAGGAGGTTCGTCTGCGCCGCGATGTCGTCGATGACGGCGACGATCTTGCCGATCTCGCCGGAGCGGGCGCCGAGTTCGGTGACCGTGGCGCCCGCGGAGTCCATCGACTCCTTGATGTGGGCGATGCGCTCGATGGTGCGGTTCACGCGCTCGGCGCCGTCACGGGCGACCTCGCCGGCGGACTCCGCCGCCTCCTTCACGGAGAGCGAGTCCTCCGAGACCACCTTCGCGCCCTCGATCACGTCGTTGCCCAGGCTGGAGGCCTCGTCCACGGCGCTGCGCTGCTGGAGGGCGCCACCCTCCACCTGCGCCACGGCGGCAGCGAGTTCACGCATGCCCTCCGCCACTTCCTCGGCGCCGCGCGCCTGCTGGGCCGTGCCGGCGGCCACCTGCTCCGAGGCGCGCGAGACGTCCTGGGTGGCGCGGGCCGACTCGTCCGCCACGCGCACCAGTTCCGCCTTCGCGAGGGCCAGGGCCTCCGCCGTGCTGGCGGCGTCCGAGATCGCCGCGCGGATGGACTCCGCCATGGTGCGCAGGGCGTGGCCCAGGGCGTCGCGCGGGCCGACGGGTTCCACTTCGACCGTCAGGTCGCCCTCGGAGATGAGGTGTGCCGCCTCCACGGCGCGCTGCAGGTACTCCTGCATGCGCACGAAGGCGTTGCCCAGTGCGTCCGCCTCGCTATGCGGGGTGAGGTGTCCGGTGACGTCGCCCTCGGCAATGTCGTCCGCAACGCCGGCCATTTCCGTCAGGTAGGCCACCATCTCCCGCATGGAGCCGGCCAGGTCGCCGATCTCGTCGCTGGAGTGCCCGGTGACCTCCTGCGCCACGTCACCGGCCGCGATGTTGTGTGCGGCGCGCGTGACGGCGGTGATGGGGGCCAGCGTGCGGTTCAGCCAGACCGTGAACACGGCGCCCAGCAGCACCGCCACCGCGCCCGCCCCGATCACCAGCGTGCGGGTGCCCGAGGTGATGTCCAGCAAGGTCTGGTAGCGCTCTGTCTTCAGCGCCAGTCCCGCCACCAGCGCCTCCGCGCTCGCCGCGTCGATGCGGTCGATGGATGCGTCGAACGCGACGCGGGCGGCGGCAATGTCCGCCTGCACGTTCACGTAGGCCACGAAGGCGCCGTAGTACTGGTCCGCCGTGTCCAGCGCACGCGCCTTCTCCGTGGGGGAGAGGTCCATGGCGCGGATGTGCCCCTTCAGGCGGTCCACCTCTGCCCTCATCGCCCCCTCCAGCGAGGGGTTGCGGGTGGCGCTGAACTCGCGCTGGATGGCCATGGCGCGCAGGTAGGAGGTCTCCGCCACACTGTAGGCCTGCGCGCCTGTGAGCAGTGTGAGCGCCTCCGTGGCGGCGCGCAGGCTCTCCACGGACGCGGCCACCTCGCCCTCCGGCAGCGCCTCAAGCGCTTCCGAAGGTTCGGCGGTGAGGCCGCGCACGGCGCCGTCCGCCAGCGCGGCGTGGGCCGCGGCGTCCGCGGCCGTGTTGCGGGTGAAGACCTGTGTGAACTTCGCTTCCGAGCCCCGCAACAGCGACGCGGCGCCCGCCGTTTCGTCGCCGTGCAGGCGTAGCGCGTCTTCCAGAGTTCGGTACGCCGTGGCCAGCACCACGGTCTCCGCCTTGATGTCGCTGAAGAACGCGCGGTCCGCCTCGCTGATGGGGAGGGCCATGGCGCGGTCCGCGTTCTCGTTGATCTGGCCCACCACGCGGTCGAACCAGTCACGGTGGAGGTCCAGCGCAGCCTGGCCGGAGATGTTGAACTCCTCCACCACCGTGACTTGCAGGGTGGCTAGTTCACGCTGGTACAGGCGCAACTCCGTGGCGATCTGCGCAACCTCCGCGCCGACCTCCACGGACCCGCGCGCCGCATCTTCGCTCTGGCCCTGCGCCACCAGCGCCACACCGGCGACCGCCAGCGTAAGGGTGGCCGTGACGGCCGAGACGGCGATCAACTTGCGGCGCACCGTGAAGCGGAGGCCGCGCCCGGTGGGGCTCGGCTCTGGCACGGCGGGGCCTGCGGCGCTCGCCCGCGGCGGCGGCGCGATATGGCGCACGGCCGTATCGATCGCTTCCGGAGGCGCCGGCGCCGGCGTGGGGGCCGGTGCTGGCGTCTCCGGCGTTTCTGGGCGCGCCTCGGACTTACCGAGGCGCGGCAGCCTTGCCCTGATCGCCCGCAGACTGGGCATACGTGGGATGGACATTCCTGGTTCCTTCCGCCCCGGCGCCGATCCCTGGCGCCCTCGTTCAACCTTCGGCAGGGAAGGCGCCGCTCGCCTGCGCGATCAGGAGGCAGGAGGCGTTTGACGGACAGTCGACAGGATTCTGAACGAACTACGCGCAGTTTCCGGTGGACAGCCCCTCGTACCTGGCTCTACGGGGCGCGCTCACGATGCGGGGCCGAGGGCTATACGAAGCCGTGATCCTGCCGACGATTGTCATAGGAACACGGAGGAGCCCCAGCGCATGACGGCGACGGCGGGATGACCACCTACGGCCTGGACGAGGAACCCCTGCGCGGCTACGTGGCCGGCACCGGCCCGCTCGCGAGGCGCGCCCGACGCATGTTGCGCGAGATCGGCTGGAAGGCCTCGTCCGGCCGCTCGCTCGGGCCGGGGGCGATGCCCGGAGGGCAGGGGATCGACCTCTTCCTGACGACGGAGATCGCCACCGACGCCGCGCACCAGCACGCCCTGTCGTGGGCGGCGCTGGACGGCGTGGCCGTGGTGGGCCTGGCGGAGCGAGGTGACCCCGGGCGGCTGCTCTTCTTCGACGCCGGCGCGGACGACGTCTGGGACGCCGACCTGCCGGCCGAGGAGGCGCAGTATCGCCTGGCCGCCCTCATGCGGCGGATGGGGCGCCGCCGTCCCGTGACACTCTCGGACGGCGCGCGCTCGCTCACGGTCACGCGCGCCACGGCGATGGTGGACGGCCGGCCGCTCACCACCACGCCCATCCGCCACCGCCTGCTGTACGTGCTGGCGGATCACGCGCCGCACCCGGTCCAGAACCACGACCTGGCGCGGCTGGTCTGGGGACACCGCCACGTGGAGGACGCCGGCTTCGTGCACACGCAGGTCTCTCGTCTGCGACGGGAACTGGCCGCCGCCGGCCTTGGCGATGCGATCACGACGTGCTGGGGCATCGGCTACACGATCAGCGCGGCATTCGCTCGTTCCTGACGTTTTACCCTCGTGCCGCGGGTGGTCATAGCAGTGCGATAGCAGCGCCACCCGCATCACGCCTCCGATACGCCTCCGTCCGTAGGGTGATCCCACACTCCGGGCGCTCCGTTGCGCCCGGCGCAGGCGGGGAGGTGTTTCCGTGAGCGAAGTGGCACGGGTGACCGAGATCACTGCTCGTTCTGAGACGAGTTTCGAGGACGCGATCCAGACCGGCATTGAGCGCGCGACGCAGACGCTGCGCAACGTGAAGGGCGCCTGGGTCAAGGAGCAGAAGGTGGAGATCGAGGACGGTGGCATCGCCGCATACCAGGTGGCGATGCTGATCACGTTCGTCCTGGATCCCGTGGAGGCCTCTTGATGGCCGTCGCGAACTGGGGCACCGCGCGCCGTTCCCCGCCCAGTGCGCGTGAGCGCCTGATGACGCTGCTGGACCTGTTCTCCGAGTTGCGCCTGGAAGCCCGCATCGCCGGATCGCGCGACGAACTGGCGGAGTTGCACCGGCGTGCGGGGTACCTGGTGGGCCTCGCCACAGTGGTCGCGCTGCAACCGGGCGAGCAATGGGTCGACCCGGCCGCGCTGCCCACCGTGGCCAACCGCGAGTTCGCACGCACGGTGGACACGCTGAACCGCCGCGGGCGCGAGATCGGCATTGCCCTGAACCTCGCGCCGCGCTGGAACGGCGAACGCTAGCCCCCACCTGGCCCGAGGGCTCACCCAGGGCTCAGGCCGGACCTCGCACCACCGGTAGCGCGAGCGGTGCGTTCACGTGCGAGGGTTGCGTGCCCTGAACCAGTTCGAGCGCCGCCGCCACCACCTGCTCCGGGCGCACCTGTCGCAGGCAGTCGTGGTGGCCCTGCGGACAGACGCTCGCCTCGCAGTTGCGGCACGGCACGTCGTGGAACAACACGCGATGCGGGACGGACCACGGGGTGTGCTGCGGGTTGGTGAGCGCGTAGAGGTCCACCACCGGCGTCCCGGTCGCTGCGGCGATGTGCGCCGGCAGGCTGTTGTTGCAGATCAGCATGGGCGCCGCCTCGATCAGCGCGGCCAACTCCGGCAGTCCGAGGCGCCCGCTCACATCCAGCACTCCCGGTGCGCCTCCCGCGGCGATCCACGCGGTCATCGCCACCTCGCTCGGCCCGCCCGCGAGCACGACCTGCCATCCATGTTCGCGGGCCAGGAGGTCCACCACGCGCCGGAACGACTCCACCGGGTACCGCCGGGATGGCGCGGAGGCCCCCGGGTGGAGGACGCACCACGGCCGGCCGCGCTCAATGCGTGTCAGCATCTCGCCCACGCGTTCCGCAGCCTCGGCTGGCACACGCAGTGAGAGCCGCTCGTCCGGCGTGGTGGCGCCTGCTGTGGCCACCAGGTCCAGTTGGCGGCGGGCCTCGTGGCGGATGAAACGCTCCGGTTCGGGCTCCGGCGCCCAGTCGCTCAGCAGGCCGTACGGCTTCTCGCGGGCGTGGGCCAGGCGCAGGGGGATGCCGGCCAGCGTGCAGAGCAACGCCGCTGGATAGGGTGTCTGGCTGTAGACCGTGAAGATCACGGCCGCGTCGAAGCGCCCCACTCGGAGCGCCTCCACCATGCCGAGGTGCACGGTCGTGTCCGAGGCCGACGCGGGCTTCATCCAGGGCGCGGCATACTCCATCACTTCGTCCACCTCAGGCACGAGTCGGGCCACCGCCGCCCCGGCGGGCGAGGCGAGCAGGGTCAGGTGGCGACCGGACACGGACTCACGGAGTGCGCGCAGGGCGGGCGTGGTCATCAGCACGTCGCCGCCGCCGTCCAGGCGTACGGCCAGGATGCGCTGCGCCTCCTGCCAGCGGGCGGCCTCGGTCATGCGCCAGTGCCCGTGCCAGAGGGCACGGCCGTCCGAGGCGTCCCGCGAATCTGGTCAATCAGGCTGGTCGTGGAGTTACCCTCAACATAAGGGAGCAGGGCGACCTCGCCGCCCAGGGCGCGCACCAGTGGCGCTTCCGGGAGCGTGTCCACGGAGTAGTCGCCGCCCTTGGCGTACACGTCGGGGCCGATGAGGCGGATCAACTCCTCCGGCGTGTCGCCGATGAACTGCACCACGTGGTCCACGCTGCTCAGAGCGGCCAGCACCTGCGCGCGGCCCTCGAACGAGTTCACAGGGCGGGCCGCCCCCTTGAGGCGCCGCACGCTCTCGTCCGAGTTCACCCCCACCACCAGCACGTCGCCCAGTGCCTTGGCCTGGCTCAGGTACGTCACGTGACCGCGATGGATGATGTCGAAGCAGCCGTTGGTGAAGACGATGCGCGCGCCCTGCTGGCGGTAGGCGTTGGTCAGCGCTCGCATCTGCTGGAGGCCCCCCACCACCTTGTCCACGCCGAGGATCGCGGCCTCCAGTTCCTGGCCGGTGATGGTCGTGGTGCCGTCTCGTCGCACGACGACCTGTGAGGCCGCCGCCGCCAATTCGGCCGCAGACTGCACCGCTGCTCCGGCCGCGAGGCCCATGGCGATGGTGGCGACGAAGGTGTCGCCGGCGCCGGCGGCACGGGAGTTGGGGGCGGGCTCCGCGTACGTGCGGTACCACTCGCCTCCACGTTCCAGGATCACCGCGCCCTCCGCGTCCAGCGTCACCGCCACCACCTCCGCGCCCGTGCGCTCAAACAGCCTTGATGCGCGGCGCACGACCGAGGCGGCCCGCTCGCCCGTGAGCCGGGCCGCGCCGCCCAGCAGGCGGGCCGCCTCCTCGAAGTTCGGCTTCACGCAGGTGACCCCAACGTGGCGGTAGCGCGCGAGATCCTTCGAGTCGACGACGAGCGGGCGGGGTGCGCTGCGCTGGAGGTCGGCGAGCGCGGCCACCACCCCCGGGGTGAGCAGGCCGTAGCCGTAGTCCGAGACGATCACCACGTCCGAACGCAGGTAAAGGTGACGCAGGCGCGCGATGAACGCCGCCTCCAGGTCCGGCGGCAACGGTTCCGTGCTCCCCTGGTCAAAACGCGCGAGCAGTTGCGGGCCGGCGACCACGCGCTGCTTCGTCAGCGTGGCGCGCTCGCGGCTGCGGAGAGCGTGGTCAGCGCGGATGCCCGCCTGGCCCAGGCAGGCCAGCAGCCGGTCGCCATCGTCGTCATCGCCGAAGACCGTGAGGAACGTGACGTCCGCCCCCAGCGCGCGGGCGTTGGCGGCGGCGTTGCTGGCGCCCCCGCACGCGTCCAGGCGCTCCGTCACGTCCACGATCGGTGCCGGCGCCTCGCGGCAGATGCGCGTGCTGTCGCCCAGCAGGTAGGAGTCCAGCATCGCCTCGCCCACCACCAGCACGCGCAGGGTGGGGAAGCGACCGATGATCCCGAGGAGGTCCGTGGTCATCGCGCCACCTCCACGCTCGCGGCGCGACTCGGCCTGATCGGGCCGGCACGCAGGATTACGTCGGCGGCTGCGTGCAGGTCGCGGGCGCGGTAGTGGGGCATGCGGCCGGGGGTGAGTAACCATTCACTCTCGTGGCCCACGTCCAGCAGCACCGTGCGACAGCCCGCTCGCCGGCCCGCCTCCACGTCATGGAGGATGTCCCCCACCATCCACGACTGCTCGAGCGAGATGCCGAGGTCTGCTGCGGCCCGCCGCAGCATGCCGTCTCCAGGCTTGCGGCAGTCGCACCCGATGGCGAACGGCGCGACGCGGCCCTCCGGGTGATGGGGGCAGTAGTAGGCGGCGTCCAGCGCCACGTCGTGGGGGCGCAGCAGTGCCTGGATGCGCTCGGTGACCGCCTCCAGCACCGGCTCCTCGAAGTACCCGCGCGCGACGCCCGACTGGTTGGAGACGAGCACCAGGCGGAATCCCTGCCGCACGAGGCGTGCGAGGGCTGGTCCTGCGCCCTCGGACAGGCGAACCGCCGCGGGATCCACGTTGTAGGGCACGTCCTCCACCAGCGTGCCGTCCTTGTCGAGGAAGACGGCGGCGTTCATCCGGAGGCCTCCGCCATGACAGGTGGCTGCTCGAACTCGCGCTCGATCAACTCGCAGATGAGGTGGATGAGCAGGCCGTGCACCTCCTGGATGCGCTGCGTGTCGCACGTGGGCACCACGATGGACGCGCTGGCGAGCGGCAGCAGGTGGCCGCCGTCCCCGCCCAGGAGGCCCACCGTGTGCATGCCTCGGGCGCGGGCGCGCTCAAACGCGCGCACCACATTGGGCGACCGTCCGCTGGTGCTGATGCCCAGCAGCACGTCGCCGGCGGCGCCGAACGCGTCCACCTGGCGCGCGAAGGCGCTCTCGTAGCCGATGTCGTTCGACCAGGCGGTGAGGGAGGCCATGTCCGCGCCCAGCACGATCACCGGCAGCGCCCGCCGATGCTCCGAGCGGTAACGGGAGACCAGTTCTGCGGCGAAGTGCTGCGCGTCAGCCG
Organism: Dehalococcoidia bacterium; assembly: GCA_023228825.1. Taxonomy (GTDB): domain Bacteria; phylum Chloroflexota; class Dehalococcoidia; order UBA2979; family UBA2979; genus W-Chloroflexi-9. The sequence goes on from JALOAL010000001.1 coordinate 299,481, forward strand.
CGCTACCGCCGTTGCCGCAGACCAGCACCTTGCGCCCCTGCGCAAAACAACTGGTCAGCAGCCGGGCGACCAGGGTGGTCTCAGCCAGGAGGCGCGAGCGGTTGGAGACCAGCGTGTCCACCAGGTCGTCGAAGCCCTGGTTGATGATCTGGCGCTGGTCGCGCGGAGAGTGGAGCGGGTCCGCCTGTTCCTGGATCACGCGCTCGTACACGTCCAGCAGGGCATCCGCCACCCCGTCCCAGGTGAAGAGGTCAGCCGCGCGGCGGATGCCGTTGGCGCCCATCCGACGGCGGGCGGGCTCGTCCTGCAGCAGGCGCACCATCGCCTCGCCCAGGGCCTCCGGGTCACGCGGGGGGACGAGGGCGCCCGTGACGCCGTCCGCCACCGTGTACTGGATGCCGCCCACCCGTGACCCCACCACGGGCGTGCCGCAGGCCATGGCCTCCACGGGGGTGATGCCGAAGGGCTCGTACCAGGGGGTGGTCACGAAGAGGTCCGCTGCGGCGTACCAGTCTTTGAGTTCGGTCCGTGGCCGCCGTCCCACGAAGTGACAGGCCTCCCGCACGTCCGAGGCGCGCGCCACCTCCATCAGCCTCGCGATCTCCGGGGTCGCCTCCGGGTCTGGCTCGTCCGTCTCGCCCCCCGCGATCACGAGGAGCGCGTCCGGAACACGACGCCGCACGCACGCGAACGCACGCAGCACGTTGTCCGCGCCCTTGCGAGGCACCAGCCGGCCGAGTTGCAGCACGATGGGCACGCCCTGCGGCAGTCCGAGGCGTCGACGCGCCTCGGACTGGTCTACCGGGCGGCACTCGTCCGGGTCGTAGCCGCAGGGGACGATGGCGATGCGGGCGGGGTCGGCGTTGTAGAGACTGAGCAGGTCCACTTCGTCCTGCGGGCACTCCGCGATCACGCGGTCCGCCTGTGCCACCAGCGCCTCCTCGATCTGCGCGCGCTCCTCCGGGAACTCGTCGCGCTCGGCCTGGTGCTGACGGCGGACCTTGCCCAGCGCGTGGAAGGTGACGACGAAGGGAATGTCGAACCGGCGCTTCAATTCGGCGGCGGTCATGGCGGACATCCAGAAGTTGGCGTGGACCAGGTCGTACGGGCGCGCTTGCCGCGCCGCGAAGGCGGCCACGTGCTCCGTGAACTCCGGGATCAGCGGCAGCAGATCCTCCTTGCGCACGTGGCAGGGCAGGCCGGCTTCCACGTGCACCACCCGGTAGCCCTCGTGCGGCACGACCTCGGGCAGGGCGGGGTCGTCTCGGCGCGTGAAGACGTCCACGGCGTGGCCTGCCCGCGCCAGGCGTCGCGCGACCTGCGCGACGTAGACGTTCTGGCCCCCGCTGTCCACGCCGCCCACGAGTGCGAGGGGTGACGCGTGCTCGCTGATGATGGCGATGCGCCTCTGAGCGCGGCGGTGCAAGGTGGCTTCGATCATCGCTCGTACTCCTGCCAGTGGCGCGGCCCGGCGGCGGCGCGCGCGGGACGGTTCGCAACGTCCGTCAGCGTCTGCAGCCAGTCCTGTCGGAACCGCTCGATGTTGAATCGGTCGAGCGCACGCTCCCGGGCGGCCTCGCCCAGTCGGGCGGCCTCGTCCGGGGCGTCGCAGAGGTGGCGCATGCGGTCGATCAGTCTGCCCACGTCCGTGGAGGCGTATCCGGAGACGCCGTCTTGCACCACGGTCGCGAGTTCGGCCGTGGCTAGCCCCACCACGGGCAGGCCCAGCATCATCGCCTCCAGCACGGCCAGGCCCAGGCTGGTGTATCGGATGGGGTTGAAGAAGAAGCGGTGCTCCGCCTCCAGCCGCAGCAGGTCTTCGCGTGGCAGGTCGCCGAGGCCGCCCAGGCCTTCCGAGCCCATCCCCGCCAGGTGCAGCGGCACCTGGCGGCGCGCGCGCAGGAAGACGTCGAAGCCCAGCCGCCGGCCCCTCGTGGCGATGTCGTTCACCACCACGATGCCGCGGCTGCGGCGGCCGGTGTAGCGCACGTCGTCCGGCACCGTCACGCCGTGGTCGATGACGCGCGTGGGCGTGCGGGCTGCGTCCCACATCAGGTCGTTGAAGGCGGTGACGTGCACCAGGAGCACGTCCGGGTCGTCCACCAGGTGGCGCGTGTCCGTGGGGTGCTCGCGGGGAGGGTCGTGCTCCAGGTAGATCCGAGGCAGCGCGCGCTGGCGGTCGCTCAGGATCTCGTGCTGGTCGTGGCGATAGTTGCGCGCGGCCTGGTAGAGCACCACGTCCAGGTCCAAATCTGCGATCTCCTCGGCGGGGACCTCGCGGACGTTGTCCGGCCAGTCGAAGTGGCCGCCGCGACCGCCGTACGCCTCGGGCCGGCCGTCCTTGACCGGGACGATGAACTCGCAGGGCGTCTGCGCCAGGTAGTAGAGGTAACTGCCGTGGATGTGCCACGTCAGCACGCGAGGCGTCCCGCTCGCCACCGCGGTCATCGGACGCCGCCCGCCACCGCGAGGCCCAAGACATCCCGCACCGCGCGCACCACCTCCTGCGGCGGCACGTCAAGGCATTCACGGTCGTACGGGCACACGATCGCGTAGCAGGGGGCGCAGGGCACGGGGCGGGAGAGCAGCGTGGACGGGGTGCGACGCGGCGCCCAGCGCTCGGCCGGGTCGGTGCCGGCGTAGGTAATCACGCTCGGCACCCCCAGGCCTTCCGCGAGGTGCATGGCGAGCGAGTTGTTCGCCACGACGAGCGCCGCCTGCTCCACCAGCGCCGCGAGCCCCGGCACCGACACGGCGCCCGCAAGGGCGCCCACGCCCGGGCTACCGGCCGCGACCGCCTGCACGAGCGCCCGTTCCGCCTCGGAGCCGGTGACGAGCACCGGCAAGCCCGTGATGCGGTGGACCTCGCGCGCGACCTCGGCGAAGGCGGCCCGGGGGTAACGACGCGCCTGGGCCGACGCGCCGGGGGCGATCAGGACATAACGCGCCGCCTCGATCCCCGCTGCCGCAAGCACGGAGGCGGCCTCCGCACGTGCAGTCTCGGACGGGGCGAGGCGCAGGGAGCGGTCGCGCACAGAGACACCGAGGGCCTCCACGAGGCGCAGGTTGCGGTCGGCCTGGTGCGTTGCATCAGGCGGGGGCGGCACCTGCTCGGTGAACACCTGGCCGGCGAAGTGCTGACCGAAGCCCGCCCGCAGGGGGACGCCGGCCAGGAAGCAGGCGTAGCCGGCGGCGTACGCGGTCTGGGAGAACGAGGTGAAGACGAGGGCCGCATCGAACGCCTCCCCGCGCAGGCGCTCGATCAGCGTCGCCTCGCCCTCAGCCGTTGCCACGCCGGGGCGGAGTTGCTGCCAGGCCGCGCGGTGGACGATGACTTCGTCGACCTCCGGAAGCAGGCCCGCTGCCGGCGCGCCACCCGGCGAGGCGAGCAGTGTGAGGCGCGCACCCGGCAGAGCCTCCGCCAGCGCTCGAACAGCCGGTGAGAGCAGCACCACGTCGCCGGCGTTGTCCAGTCTGACCAGCAGGATGCGGCGCGCCTGCTGCCAACGCCCGATCACGCGGCCCGCCCCAGCAGGTCGCGGGCCGCCTCGAGGACCTCGCCCGGGGTCGGATGCGGAGCGCCGTTGCCGGCGCCCAGGACGCGATGGCGCTCCAGGTCCTGGGGCGCCCAGCGTGCCGGGTCCGAGCCGGTGAAGACGACCGCGCCGGGCGTGCCGAGGGCATCCGCGAGGTGCGCGACGCCCGTGTCGTTCGAGACGAGCAGCCGGGCCCCGTCCACCACCGCCGCCACGCCGCCAAGGGACGTCGCGCCCGTGAGGTCCAGCGCGGGTGTGTGCATGCGCTCGCGGACGGCCTGCACGACGTCTCGTTCCGCCTCGGTGCCCGTCAGTACGACGGTGCACTCCCCGGCCAGCGCGTCCGCGACGGCGGCGAAGTGCGCGGGCGCCCAGCGGCGCTCGGGCGAACGTGAACCGGGGTGGAGGACGACGTAATCGACACAATCGTCGGGCAGCCCGGCGTGTTCGAGAGCCAGCCGCGCCTCACGGCGGTCAGCCTCGGTGAGCGGGAACTCCATCGTCGCGTCGTCCACCGGCATGCCGAGGTGCTCGACGAGGCAGGTGAGTCGGAGGCGCTCGGGAATATGTGTTGGATAGGGAATATCGAGCGGTGAGAGGCGGGTCTCGGTTCCTGGGGCGAAGCCGGCGCGGACGCGGGCCGGGATCGAAGCAGCGAAGCCGTTCATGACACGCCCGTCGCCGTGCATCTGCAGCACCAGGTCGTACGGGCGGCCTCGGTGCTGGGTGTAGAACTGGCAGAGGCGGGCGCGGGAGGGCTCCCGCTCGGGGATGCCGGGCCAGCCCGGGAAGGGCACGAAGCCGTCGAGGTAATGACTGAAGCGCCGTGCAAAGGCGTGCGCCCACGGCAGACCGATGAGCGTGATCGGTACGTCCGGCACACCCCGGCGGAGGGCGCGCAGCGCCGGCACCGCGCAGAGCAGGTCGCCGAGGTACAGAGGGCGAACGACGGCAATGCCCTGACTGCTCAAGGCGCACTCCCTTGGGATCCGGGACAGGTGGTTCGGCTGCTCTGAGCCGCGTAGCCCTCGGGAAGCGGTCTAACCGGGAAGACGGGCCAGGGGGCTACGTCGCCGAACGTACGAACACACCCATCCCGCGGACGTCACGCAGGGAGCAGTGAAGTGACAGCGACCTTGCAGTTCTTCTCCGCCTCCGGGCCGGGCGCCGCCTACCCGGCGCGGAGGCGGTCTGCGCAGACCTGGTCGATGGTGACGAGGAGTTCCTCCAGGTCGAACGGCTTGAGCAACTCGGCGGCGGCGCTCAACTCGCGCATACGCGCCTCCGTGGCGCGGGTGGCGCTCACGATCACCACGGGCACCTCGGCGCGCGCGTCGCCCAGGTCACGCTGGGCGCGGCGGAAGGCCCAGCCGTCCATGCCGGCGAGCATGAGATCCAGGAGGATGACGTCCGGCAGCCAGCCGTCCATCACGTCCAACGCCTCCTGTGCGGCGCTGGTGTGGCGCGCGCAATAGCCCTCGTCCGTCAGCGTGTCCGCCAGGATGCGCGCGATCATCGGATCGTCCTCCACGATCAGCGCTCGGCGTTCGCGGGTGGGCGGATGAGTGGATGGCTGGTTCATGGTTCGCTTCCTGACTGGGCCGGTGGATCGCATGGGAACCATGCGAAAAACGTCGACCCTACTCCCTCACCGTCGCTCGCCGCCCAGAGCCGCCCACCAGTCTGCTCGGCGATGCGACGACAGATGTACAACCCCAGGCCCAGGCCCGGGACGTTGTTCGCGATAGCGTTCGAGGCGCGCCCGAACGGTCTGAAGATCGACTCCGCGCCACCGGGAGGAAGGCCCATCCCGTAGTCGCGCACCCGCAGCAGCACGCCGTCGTCCAGCGGGCCCAGGTCCAACTCGATCGGGCTGTTGCCTGGCGCGTACTTGTGCGCGTTATCCAGCAGGTTCTCCAGGATCTGCTCGAAGCGCTCGGGGTCCACGTACGCCAGGGGCGCGCCCTGCATCGCGCGCACGCGGCAGCGCAGTCCGGCCGGATGCCCCGCCACCACGCGGTCGGTGAGGGAACGGAGGCTGGCCCGGCGCGGCCGGACGGGGAACAGGCCCCGCTGCAGCCGTGAGACGTCCAGCAGGTCATCCGTCAGTGCGGCCAGGTGCTCGCTGGCGGCCAGGATGGCCTCCAGGTGCGTCTGCAGGCGTTCCTCGTCCAGCAGGCCGCGCTTCAGGCTGCGCGCCAGCAACTGGGCCGCGCCGCGCACGGTGGCCACGGGATTCCGCAACTCGTGCGAGGCGATGCAGAGGAACTCGTCCTTCAGCGCGTTCGCTTCGCGCAGGGCACGCTCGGAGCGGCGCTGTGCGGTCACGTCGGTCAGGCTCAGCCCCAGGCCGAGCAGCCGGGCCTCCACCCCGGTGACCGGATAGAGGCAGACCAGCATCTCGAGGTCGTCGCCATTCGCCGCCGTCACGGTCAGGTCGAACTCTCGCGGCATGGGTGTCCCCGGTTCGCCAGCGCGGGCGTCCTCCAGGTAGCGGGCGATGCTCTGACCGATGTCCGGGTGGAAGTCCTGCACCGCTCGTCCGATCAGCGAGCGGCGGCTGACACCAGCCAGGCGGGCCAGTGCGTCGTTCACGTGCAGGTACCGGCCGTCGCCGGCGACGAGGGCCGTCGCATCGGGCGACGCGCCGAGGAGGGCGTCCAGCGAGTGGAGCCTGTCGGTCGCCTCGGACTCGCGGGCAGGCGTGTTGGGGCTCCACCCCTCGCGTTGCGGCGCGGAGGGAGGGGCCGCCGGGCGTGTCGTCATGGTCTGTGGATGGTTTTGGTGGGCCATGGTGCGGCGCCAGTATGCCATCCGCTTATCCCGTCCGGATTCTCCTACCGGGATTGATATGACATTGCTAGGTCGCAGGCAGCAGGCCCCAAAAAAGCCCTCCTGCCTGCCTGCTTCACCGAGGACTTGCAAGCCGGCTCTCCCGGGACGCGGCGCCGCCGCGACTCCTTCTCCACGCCCGTGGACATACGGTCTGGAGCGTGATGACGGACCTGAGCGAGCACACCGAACCGACGCCGGACGGCGCCTTTGCCGGGCGTGTCGCCCTCGTGACCGGGGGCGCCAGCGGCCTGGGCGCCGCCACCTGTCGTGCACTCGGGGCTGGCGGCGCCACGGTGATCGTGGCCGACCTCCGCCTCGACCCGGCGTCCGAGGTGGCGCAGAGCATCGAGGCGTCCGGCGGGCACGCACAGGCGCTGGAGGTCGACGTGGCGGACGCCCGGTCGGCTGCGCGGGCGGTCGAAGGCGTGCTCGGTGCGCACGGCCACCTGGACGTGCTCGTGAACGCGGCGGGGGTGGACGTGACGCTCCCGGCCGAGGAGATCGGGCCCGAGGAGTGGCGGCGGATCATGGGCGTGAACCTGGACGGGCCGTTCTGGATGTCGCGCGCCGCGCTGCCGGCGATGCGTGAGCAGGGCGGCGGGCACGTCGTGAACGTCGCCTCCACGGCGGCGAAGCGGGCGTGGGCGAACGCGTCCGCGTACCACGCGAGCAAGTGGGGGTTGCTGGGCCTGAGCCACGCGCTGCACGTGGAGGCGCGCGCCTACGGGGTGAAGGTGACCGCCGTGGTCAGCGGCGGCATGCGGACGCCGTTCCTCTTTGACCGCTTCCCGGACCTTGACCCGGAGGTGTTGCAGCCGCCGGAGGCGGTGGCGCACACCATCCTCTTCGTCTTACAACAGCCGGAAGGCACGGTGATCCCGGAAGTGACGGTGATCCCGATGCGGGAGACGTCCTGGCCGTAGCCCGCGCCTCGATACCGCCGCGCGTCAGACGTCCGCCTCCGCCAGGGTGACGCGGGCAACCGCTCGCCCCCGCTGCTCCATGGCTCGCCGGTCGCCCTCTGCCTGCGCGACCTTGAGGGCGCCGAAGTCGTAGGGGCGTCCGGGGATCGTCAGTGGCGCGCGCTCGTCCTCTACCACCTGGACAAAGGCGCCGTGGCGGAAGCCGCCCTTGTGGTACTGGCCGGTCGAGTGCAGCAATGACGGGCCGTACTCGAGCGTGGTGGCGACGCCGGTGCTCTCGGAGAGGCGGTGTCGCAAGCGGCGGAGGCGTTCCGCGTGCTCCCGTGACGGCGAGACGTAGGCGTGTATGGCAACGTACTGGTCTGGCTCCACGTGACGCAGGACTTCCTCGGGCGGCGGCGCCTCGGCCGTGGTGAGTGCCGTGGAGGGGGATGAGTCGCCGTCCAGGAGGTCGCGCGTGGCCTGCTTCGAGGCTTCCACGTCCGGCTGGTCGAAGGGATTGACGCCGATCACGCGGGCGGCCAGGGTGACGGCGAACTCCCAGCGGAAGTACTCGCCGCCCAGTGCATAGGGGTCGGACGCGTCCAGTGTCACGGGCGCTCCGGCGATCGACCACAACTCGTCCAGGTCCACCGCGTCCGCCTCGTCGAGGCCGCCCTCGGGGCCGACGCGCGCGCCAAGGACGGGCAGGATGCCGGCGTGGCCTTTGCCCGTGGACTCCGCGATCAGTTGTTCGAGCCACGTGCCGAAGCCCGGGAATTCCGAGCGCCGGCGGAGGGCCAGCAAGTCACGGCCCATCAACGCGGCCTCCGCCAGTGCCGCCCCCAGGCGCGCCCCGGGGTTCTGGTGGGGCGCGCGCACGTTGCAGGCGTCCCGCATCAGGGCCGCGCTGCCCAGCACGCGGTGCAGGTCCACCCCCATCAGCGCGGCAGGGACGAGGCCGTAGTAGGACAGCGCCGAGTAGCGCCCGCCGATGTCCGCCGGGTTGAGGAACACCTCCCGGAAGTCGCGTGCGCGGGCCACGTGCTCCAGGGGGCTCCCGGGATCGGTGATCGCGATGAAGCGACGCGCGTCCGGGTGCTTCGCCCAGAAGTAGTCCAGCAGGCAGCGCGTCTCCACCGTGGTGCCAGACTTGCTGGACACCACGAACAGCGTGCGCTCCGGGTCCAGGCGCTCCTCGACGGCACGGATGGCGTCCGGGACCGTCGAGTCCAGCACCTCCAGGTGCAGGCCGCGCGCGGCGCCCGAGAACACCTCCGCGAAGACGCGCGGGGCCACGGCGCTGCCGCCCATGCCGAGCAGGAGGGCGGTGGTGTAGCCATCGCGCTCCACGGCCCCGGCGAACTCCCGCAGATGCGGTGCGCGCTCCGCCATCAGCCGGTCCACCTCCAGCCAGCCGAGGCGCTCCACCACGCCCTCGTCCGAGGGCTGCCAGAGCGAGTAGTCGCGCGCCCACGTACGGTCGACGGTCTCGTCCGCCTGGAACCAGCGCAGGCGGGCCTCAACGCGGTCGCTGAGTTCTCTGGCCTCGTTGCGTCCGACCGTCGCCGCTGTCGTCACTGTCGCCGCTGGCGTCGCCTCGATGTTGGTGGGCGCGACGGGGCTGGCGGCGCGCAGGTCGCGGACGAACGCCTGGCGCCACTCACGGCTCGTGCGGCGGTCCACCACCTCCCGCAGGCGTTGGGACCGCTCGCGGCGCTCGTCCTCCGGCATGACGTAGGCGCGCCACAGAGCGCGCGCCGTGGCGTCCAGGTCGCCTGCGGGGACGATGAGGGCATCCCGCAATTCCTCGGCAGCACCGCAGGCGTCCGACAGGATCAGCACGCCCGGGTTGGCGGCGGAATGCAGGGCGGCGTACTCCTTCGCCACCAGGTTCATGCCGTCCACGAGCGACGTGACCACGCAGACGTCCGCCCGACGCAGGGCCGCCCCCACCGCTCGAGGCGGGTGCGACTTCAGTTCGACCTGCACCGCCTCGGGGTGCGCCTCCATCGCCGCGCGTGCGGCGGCGGCCACCGCGCGTTGCTCACGTCGGTACTCTGGCACCCCGTCCCGGGAGGACGCCGCCCACTGCACGAAGCGCGCGCCCTCCGCCATCTCTGGGTGCTCCTCCAGCGCCCGGGTGAAGGCCGCCAGGCGGAGGGGGATGCCCTTGGTGTAGTCCAGCCGGTCGACGCCGAAGTAGAGCAGGCGGTCGTCGGGGAGCGTCAACACCTCCTCGCGGCTGGCAGCAGCGCGGTATCGCTCCGGGTCGATGGAGATCGGGTACGGCCGGACGCGCGAGGCGGCCGCGGGCAAGATGTCGCGCAGGTGGGCGGCGTCCCGCGCCGTCTGCACACCGACGATGTCGTACTCCTCGAGGGCCTCCTCCAGCCCTCGCGCGCCCGGGATGGTGGCCCACGTCGCAGCGTCCGGGACGGGGGTGTGGTGGAAGTAGCCCACCCGCCCGGTCCAGCCCAGGCGTCGGAGTTCCTCACCCAGCGGGATCAGATGGTAGTCGTGCACCCAGACCAGGTCGCCTGGTTGGAGCAACGGATAGAGGCCGCGCGCAAAGCGCCGGTTGACGGCTCGGTAGACCGGGAGTGACGAGGCGGCCTCAGGCGCCGCATGCTCGCAGAGGCCGTGCAGCAAGGGCCAGAGGATGCGGTTGCCATACTCCAGGTAGTAGCCCCGATGCTCCTCCGCGGTGAGCGGGATCGTGGCGTACTCCACCCCTCGGTGGGTGACGCGGCCTGGTCCTTCGGAGGCCTGGGCGTGCTTGCCACTCCACCCGAACCAGAGCGCCCGCCCCGCAGACTCCAGCGCCGGCCGCAGCGCCGCCACGAGCCCGCCGCCGTTCCCGAGGCTCCCTTCCGGCCGTGGGCTGGGTACCCGGTTCGAAACCACGACGAGGCGTGGGGCGGGGATGGGCGAGCCGGGACTGGCGGGTTCCGTCAGGGGTGTCATGGTGGGTTCTCCAGTACGCGCTCCGTGCAGCGGCCACGGACTGGGATGTCCTATGGCTTCCTCGCGCGCACCCGCGAGGGCAGGGCAGGGGTTGGCCGACAAGGTGGTGACCACGACCGTACCCGGCGAACAGTGCCACCCCTGTCGCGCCTCTCATGCGGCTCGTGGCAAAATCGCATCCTTGCGAGCGGGCGTAACAGGCGTTTCCGGGCGCGTTACGCCGAGGGCGCCTCGATGCGTTCGGTGAGCGCCTCCAGCCATCGCACCACCTCGACCACGCTCTCCATGTGCGCCCGCGCCGCTGTCTGCTGCGGCTCGCCTACCACCACCCCGAGGCCGTCCGAGGCGACCTCGCGAAAGGCGTCCTCGTCGGTGACGTCGTCGCCGAGGTACACGGGATAGGGCGGGAGCGATGGGGCGTGCGATGACAGCGCATCCGCCAGCGCGCGCACCGCGCGGCCTTTGTGCCAGTCCAGGTCGGGGCGGAGTTCAAGCACGCGCTTGCCGCCAGTGATGCGCAGTCCGCGCACCGCACCGGCCACGGCCGCCACTGCCGCACGCACCTCGTCCACGCGCACGTCCGGCGTGAGCCGGAAGTGCGCCGCCAGGGCGAAGCGCTTCCGTTCCACACGTGCGCCCGGGACCTCGCGCAGGCGCGCCTCCAGCAGGTCGCCGGCGCGCGCCAACGCATCGAGGTAGGCGGATGCGCCGGGGACGGTGCTGCGTGCGCCGTCCGCGTGCTGCACCTCGAGGCCGTGGCTGCCGGCGTAGGCGATGCCGGGGAGGGCTACCCGCTCCACGAGGTCGGCCAGGTCGCGCCCGCTCACGACCGCCACGCTCACGACCGCCGCGAGGCGACGCACCACCTCGCGCGTGTGGTCGCCCAGCACAGCAAGTTCGGGCGTCGCGGCGATGGGGGTGAGCGTGCCGTCGTAGTCGAGGAAGACCGCCAGGCGCTTGCTGGCGGCAGCCTCCGCCACTCGCGGGAGCGCGTCGAATGCCGAGGGCAGGAGTGCGGCGGGGCCCGGCGCCGGCGACGCGGGACGCGGGTCCGGCACTATGCCGCCTGGGGCGTGATCCGGGCGGGCTCCACGTCGGCGCGGAGGCCGGGCAGGACCTCTGCCTCGAAGAAGCGGAAGAAGCCCTCCTGCTCCCGGCCCACGTTGTGGATGTAGACATGGTCGAACCCGGCTTCCGCGAACTGGCGGATCTGCTCCAGGTAGGGGGCGGGATCGGGCCCGCACGGCACGTGCCTGGAGACCTCCTCGGCGGTGAGGGGCTCGGTCGCGGCCTCGAAGTCACGAGGCAGCCGCAGGTCCTGGCCGAGCATGCCGCCGAGGCCGCTGTTGGGCCACTGGCGTTGGAGGAGGTCACGGCCGGCCTCCTCGCTCTCCGCCCAGCAGGTATGGAAGAGGCCGATGCGCGGGCCGTTGCCGCCAGCCCCTGTGAAGGACTGCACCGTCTCCGGGTTGGGAGCAGTGGAGATCAGGCCGTCCCCGGCGCGCCCGGCGAGCGCTGCCGACTTCTGACCCGACGCACCGACCAGGATCGGCGGCATCTCCTCCGGCAGGCTGTAGAGGCGGGCATCCTCCACGCTGTAGTACGCGCCCTCGTGGGAGTGGCGACCGCCCTGCCACAGCATGCGGATCACCTCGATCGCCTCCTCCAGCATCTCCTGGCGTTGCTGGATGGGTGGCCACTTCTCGCCGGTGATGTGCTCGTTCAGGTTCTCGCCGGTACCCAGGCCCAGGAAGAAGCGCCCCGGCATCAGCGTCGCCGTGGTGGCGGCCGCCTGCGCGATGATGGCCGGGTGGGTGCGGATCAGCGGGCACGTCACGCCCGTGCCGATGGCGATCGTCTCCGTGGTCTGCGCAATGGCGCCCAGGGTGGCCCACACGAAGGGGCTCTCGCCCTGCGCGTGCACCCACGGGTGGAAATGGTCCGAGACGAGTGCGAACGTGAAGCCGGCCTCTTCCGCACGTTGGGCGTTCGTGGCCAACTCTGGCGCCGAGTGCTCCTCGCTGGCAAGCATGTAGCCGATGGCGACCACTCAGCGTCCCCCTTCACGTTCGCGGCGGTCACGTGCGATCCGGTCACGCTTCATGCCGTCAGTGGTCAGTTCCTCAGAGACCTCCACCACGCCGGGCACACGTGAGGCGACTTCCTCAACGTTCTCGACGTCGGCGACGTCCCAGACCCTGCCGCGCAGCGAGACCACGCCTCGGCGTACTTCCACCTCCAGGTCGAACGCCGTGGTGGCGGCGTCCTCCCGAAGTTCGCGGCGGATCGCGTCCGCGATCGCTTCGTCGCCCAGCGTGCCATCACTGGAGCGAGCAACTTCGATCGACTCCATCGAACTCGCTGAGAAGCCGCCGATGACCTCGGTATTCGTGCCGACGGGGTCGATGGGAGGCGTGTAGACGGCGTCACCTTCCGTGACAGCCTGGTCGTCCGAGGTCAGGGCGCGTCCGCCGCCGCTGCTGCTCCCCGGCTGTATCGAGTGGGCCGAACGGACGCGGTGCTGATCCGTGAAGTCGCCCGGCATCATGCTCTCCGGTTCGGATAGCCCCGCCTCGGCGCCCTCGAAGCCCGCCACCTCGACCCCACTGAGGGACCCCTCCAGCATCTCCCCGGGGAGGACGGAGGCCACCGTGATGTTGTCTCGGAGGCGGACGTCCGGCGCCATCTCCCGCACGGTGTCGAGTACGGCCTGGCGTTCCCCTTCCGTGGTCACGACGCCGGTCAGCACGAGGGCGTCGCGGTCGTCCTCGATGTGGAGTTGGTAGCCGGACAGTTCCAAGCGGCGCTCGATCCTGGCGGGGAGGGTGGCTTCGTCCGGCATGCACAGGGCCTTTCGTTTCGTGCTCACGTGGCTCTGGCTCATATGGCTCTGGTCAGCCACCTGAGCGTCGCCCGCCGCTGGTCGGGGCGGCATAACAGCACCCACACCGCAGTCTCAAAGCCGCAGCATGCCGAGGTGCACATGCCGAGGTGTATATGCGGGGGCGGATCAGCCGCGCGCGCTCCCATTCGGGCTCGACATGGTCGCCAGCAGCGTCTCCAGCGCGGCGTCCACGGCCGCGAGCAGCGACCAGCGCGGGCGCCAGCCCAGGAGGCGCACCGCCTTCTCGATGCTGGGGAGGCGTAGGTGCAGGTTCCGGTCGGCGACCGCGACATCCGAGTCCGCGATCAGCGGGAGGGGGGAGCGGCCATCCCAGAACTGTTCCCGGTAGCGCTCCAGGACCAGGCGGGCCAGGTCGTCCCGGGAGACACGGTTCGCGGGCTCACCGACGTTGAGCACCTCGCCCGAGGCGCGCGACTGGTCATTGCGGATGGCGAGTCCCACGGCCTCCGCCGCGTCTTCCACGTAGACCAGCGTGCGCACATAGAGGTCCTCCGGTTGCAACCGGACCGTGCGCGCCTCGCGGGCCACGATGGCGTCCCGTACCTGCGCCACCGGCCACGTGGGGTCCGCACGCGGGAGCATCTCCAGCCGGTCGCCCAGCACATCGAAGAGGCGCAGGATCGTGTAGTCGAGCGACTCCGTCTCGCCGTATGTGTAGATGAGGTGCTGCGTCATGCGCTCATGGGAGGCGGCGAGTTCCTCGTCACCCACGGGGCCGGAGACCAACGGCGCCTCGTCCTCGCGCACCTGGCGGTCGGCGTCCGTGAGCGGGCCGGAGCCGACGCGCGTCGGCCAGCGGTTGCCGTACACCTCCGCGGAGGAGACGTGCACCAGGCGCCGCCCGAGTTCTGAGCACAGCCGTACGAGTTCCGTGCGGACGCGGAGTTCCTCCTGCAGTTCGGTGGCGGTCAGGCGTTCGTTCAGCGGGCGCTCCACGGGACTCAAGTCCACGACGATGTCCGCGTGCTCCACGAGCGAGGAGACCAACGCCGGCTCCTGCTGGCCGTCCAGCGTGTAAAAGGAGAAGCGGGGCTCCTCCAGCAGCGCGGCCAGGCGCTCGTGGTTGCTGCCGCTGCCCACGATGGCGGCGTCCATATGCTGCAGGAGCCAACGGATCAGCGGAGGCCCCAGCACCCCGCCACAGTCCATGATGAAGACACGCACTTCCGCCCCCGTCCAACCTCCTCTCACGAGGACGCCTGCGTCTGATCCACCTCTCCGGTCGCCCGGCGCGAGGCCACTAGTGGGACCCGCGCGCCATCAAGACGGCAGGGATGGTCAGGAGGAGGATGCGCAGGTCGTTGACCGGGCTGATGTCCTCCAGGTACTCCAGGTCCATCTCCAACATCTCCGTGAAGTCATGCCGGTGCCGCGCGCGGACCTGCCAGAGGCCGGTGATGCCGGGCACGCCGCGCAGACGTGCCCAGTGCTCCGGCTCGTAGCGCTCCACCTCGGACGGGAGCGGGGGGCGAGGGCCTACCAGGCTCATCTCGCCACGCAGGACGTTCCAGAGTTGCGGCAGTTCGTCGATCGAGGTCTTCCGCAGGACCTTGCCTACGCGCGTGCGGCGCGGGTCGTCCTTCATCTTGAAGATCAGGCCATTGGCCTGGTTGCGGGCGGCCAGGAGCGGCGCCTGCGCCTCCGCGTCCTGATGCATGGAGCGGAACTTCCAGCAGATGAACGTGCTCCCGTTCGCCCCCATCCGTTCCTGCCCGAAGAACGCCGAGCCCGCGCTGTCCAGCCGCACGACGATCGCCACCAGGCCAAAGAACGGCGCGAGGAGGACGAGGCCCACGGCCGAGACGGCCACGTCGATGCTTCGCTTCCACCACGGCAGCGGCCGTGCACGGGGGATGAAGCCGGCCGGCACGCTCAGGTGCGAACGGACGGTCGCCATGCGGCTCCGGCTGACAGATGCCCGGCTCATCGGCGGCCTACCGGCGTCCCGACACCCAGCGTGTCAGTGTCGACCTCCGCATCGCGCCAGTTGGGCGCGGTGGACGGCGGGTCTCCCTCCAGCGCGGGGCGGCCGATGCAGCGGTAGGCGAAGCCCGCCCCGCGCACAGTGGCGGGATCCAGCACGTTGCGGCCGTCCACGATCAGGCGTCGCCGCATGACCGCGGCCAGGTCGTCCAGCGGGAGGTCCACGAACTCCGGCCACTCCGTGGCCAGCACCAGCGCATCGGCGCCGGCGGCAGCAGTCAGCAGGTCGTCCGCCAGGGCCAGGGAAGGGAAGGCGGCGCTGACCGCCTCCTGTCGCACGTGCGGGTCGTGCACCAGCACCTCCGCGCCGGCCAACTGCATCAGGTCTGCGACCTCCAGCGCCGGCGACTCGCGAATGTCGTCCGTGTGCGGCTTGAAAGCGGCGCCCAGCACCAGGATGCGCCGGCCCTCCAGCGTCCCGAGCGCCTCCCGCACCTTGCCCAGCACGCGCCGCCGCTGCTCGCGGTTGATCTCGATCACGTGGCGCAGCAACTGTGGGTGCGCGCCAAACGTGGAGGCCGTGTGTTCGAGGGCGGCGACGTCCTTCGGGAAGCAACTGCCGCCCCAGCCGATGCCGGCGCGCAGGTACTGCCGGCCAATGCGTTCGTCGAAACCCATGCCACGGGCCACCTCGGCAATGTCGGCGCCCACGACCTCGCAGATCGAGGACATCTCGTTGACGAACGAGACCTTGGTGGCGAGGAAGGCGTTGGAGGCGTACTTGATCATCTCGGCGGTGCGGAGGTCGGTGAGCACCATCGGCGCGCCGAGCGGCTCGAAGAGCGCGGCGACACGCTCCCGCGCGCGGGCGTCCGAGGAGCCCAGCACCACGCGGTCCGGGCGCATGAAGTTGTCGATCGCGGTGCCTTCCTGCAAGAACTCCGGGTTGGAGACGACCGCCAGGCCGGGGGCGCCGAAGTGCTTCGCCATCTGCGCGACGAGGTCGCCGGTGCCGATGGGCACGGTGCTCTTGTTCACGATCACCGCGTCCGGCCGCAGCACCGGCGCCAGCGCCGTGACCGCGTCTCGCACCGCCCGCAGGTCTGACGCACCTCCCGTGGAGGGAGGCGTACCCACGGCGAGGAACACGAACTCCGCCCTCAGCGCGTCCGGGGTGCCCTCCACCACCTCGAGGCGGCCGGAGTCCAGCGCCTGCCGGAGCAAGGCGTCCAGGCCGGGCTCGTAGATCGGAGACACGCCGCTGCGGATCGAGGCGACGCGCGCGGCGTCCACGTCGATGGCGGTGACGCGGTGCCCCAGCGTGGCGAAGCACGAGGCGACGACCAGGCCGACGTGTCCACACCCCACCACGGCGATGTCCGCCACAACCGTCTTCGCACGTTCATCCATGCCCGCCTCCATCGAACTGACCTCCCGGGAACGTGATCCACGCCGCCGGCGCGGGAGCGCCCGTCAGTGACGCCGGGCCACCGGGGCTGGCATCAAGAACTAGGGGGCGGCTGTTGCACGGACGTTGAGCGACCGCGTGCACCCGTTCCGCGACGGTCCCCGCCGGACGCCGCGACAGCACCTGCCGTGCGCCCTCGATGCGTGCGCCAGGGCGGTGGTGCAGCAGTGACGAGGGGTCAACGCGGCATCAACAGCGGCTGCACATCCTCCTCACACGGGCGGCGCGCTGACCGGGGGAGACTGACCTCGGCAGGTGGCAGGAGACCTCATGACGCTGCAGGAAGTGATCCGCACCGCGAGCCGCGTGGTGCGTCAGCCCGAGAACCCCGACCCGAGCGGCATGTGGCAGCGCCTCGCCGCGCTCCCCCAGCAGATGCAGGACGCCTGGCGCCTGGGCGCGTCCTGGGACGCGGGCATCGAAGCCCTGCGTGGCGACTGCGAGGTGCGCCGCGTGGTGGTCGTGGGCATGGGCGGCTCCGCCATCGGCGGGCAACTGGTCGCGCGCATCGTGGAGGCACGGTCCGCCGTGCCGGTGGAACTGGTGCGCGACTGCGCCTTGCCGGTGCTCGACCGGCACACGCTGCTGGTCGCGTCCTCCTTTTCCGGCGAGACGGAGGAGGTGCTCGCCGCCCTGCGCGAAGCCGCCGCCTCGCCGTGCCTCAAGATGGCGATCACGCGAGGTGGCACGCTCGGCCGGGAGGCCACCGCCTCCGGCATCCCCACCCTCTTCTACGCATACGAAGGTGAACCTCGTTCCGCGCTCGCGTACGGGACGCTCGCGCTTCTCGGGGTGTTGTCACGCCTGGGGCTGTGCGTGGTGACGCAGGACGAGATGGACGCGGCCGTACGTGAGGTGGGCGCGCTCTGCCAGGTGTTGAGCGCCCGCGAGTCCATGCGGGAGAACCGGGCGCAGGCCCTCGCCCGCGAGATCCGAGGCGCGGTGCCGTTCATCCTGGCGGACGCGTCGCTGGAACCGGCCGCGGTGCGCTGGCAGACCCAGTTCAACGAGAACGCGAAGTGCTGGGCCTTCGCGGGGACGCTGCCGGAAGCGCTCCACAACGTGGTGGAAGGCATCGGACGGTACCCCTCGGCGCCCGGCAGTGCGCCGTTCCATGTCGTGCTGTTGGAGGACGCCGGCCGGCCGGCAGCGGCGCGTGCGCGGCTGGCGGCGGTGCAGGAGCACCTCTTCGACTGCGGGGTGCCATGCAGCCGGCTCACCTTCACGGGCGGCAACCTGCTGAGCACGCTGCTCCAGGCCTGCACGTTCGGCGACTGGGTCTCCTACTACCTCGCGGTCGAGGCCGGCATCGACCCGTCGCCGGTACCGACGATCACGAGCCTCAAGCGCCGCGTCGCGCAACTGTCCAATGGCTCCAGCACGGACTGAGGACGGTCGGGAGACCGAGGCTTAACGGCGGAGGCTGGGGGACACGCGCGCGGCGCGGCCGCCAGCCTCCGTCCACTCTTCGACCCACTCTTCGACCTGACTCCCGCCAAAGGTAGCGAGATCGCGTTGAGCAGCGGCGAAGCCGCAGTCGGGTCGGTGGGGGCTCGGCTAACCCCCGTCCGCTCTTGGACCGGCGAGGTCCGAGTGGGACGCCACGGCGCAGTCTCGTAGCCCGGCCTCCTCCTGCGCGATCGTGCGTATGACGAGACGCAGGAACTCGGACGGGTGAAAGGGCTTGCGCTGCACGAGGCAGACGCCGAGGTCCTGCGCGCGTTTCGTGTCATGGTCGCGGGCGCCCGGATCGGACGGCACGTCCGGAGCGGGGTACGGCTCGTGCTCGAGCAGGAGGAAGGTATGGACGCGGCCCAGGGCGCGGCGCAACTCGTGCAGGCGTGTGCCCACGGCGGGGGAGAGCCGTTCCTCGTCCAGGATCACGGCATCGAGCGGGTGGCGACGCAGTGCTTCCACGTCTGACGGACGCGCCGCCGTGACCTCGACCGCCAGGCGGTCGGCGGCGCCGGAAAGCACACGCACCAACGCGTCGTCGTCGCTCAGGATTCCGAAGTGCACAGGCAGGCCCTCGATCCGCTCCGACGCCGCCCCCTGTGAGGACTGCGCCGAGCCCGGCTACGCCCGGCATCCGGGTGTCCGGCCGGGGTGACGGTTCCCGAACGTGTGGTTCCACGGGGGTCTCAACGGACGCCCCAAACAACTCATACCACAAAAGCAAGTGCTCGGAACTCGGGGGAATCCGGCGAAATGTAACGCGTTTGGCATCTCCAGCCGTGTTGCGAGTGCTGGTCTGGGACGGTATTTCCTGTACTTAATGCATAAGCAAGCGATGCGGATAGCAAATCACTGGCTCCGTAGACCTGTGTCAGGGCGGCCTTGGTCTCGTGTGCTCGGGGGAACGCGAGGCAACCGATGCGACCGTTTTCCGAGTCCCATGCACGCTCCTTCACCACGCTCTTCGACGGCAGCCCGTCCATCCTCGTGGTGGACCCGGATCGTGAGTACGCGGAGATCATCGGAGACACGCTCAACCGCGACCGCCGAGGCGTGCGCGTCGCGCCTTCCGCCCGCGTCGCGCTGGAATGGCTCCAGCAGAGTCCACACCACGCGGTGGTGCTTGACCAGGACGCCGCAGAGGGCGGGGTTCTGCCGGGGCTCGTACGCGTCATCCGCCAACTGCAACCGTCGATCGGCCTCGTGGTCACCAGCCAGCGCCGCGTGTCCGTAGCGGAGACCGTGGCCTGCTTTGACGCTGGAGCGGACGAGTACATCGAGAAGCCGTTCCACCCCGGCGAGTTTGCGGCGCGGGTGCGCGCAGTCCTGCGCCGGGTGGTGGCGGTGCACGCGGGCGGCGGGATGCACGCCGGCGTGACCTACGACGAGGCGCGCGACGTCATCGAGGTCGGCGACGGCGAGCCGCCCATCGAACTCGACCTGCAGAACGGCACCGCTCGACACGCCGGGCGCCGGCTGGAATTGACGGCCACGGAGTTCACGCTGCTACGCGAACTCCACCAGGCGCGCGGGCACGTCCTGTCCTACCAGACGTTGAATGGCCGAGTGCTGGGCGCGGGTGGCGAGGAAGGCGCGGCGCGCCTGAAGAGCCATGTCAGCGCCCTGCGCCAGAAGTTGCGCGCCGCCGGCGCAGACCCGGATCTGGTCCGCAACGCCCGCGGCATCGGCTACGTCCTGGCAGAGGCCACGGCGTGAGGGGCACCGATGCCTGGGAGGCCTGAACGACTGGGGCTGGTCCTGGGCGGTACTCGGCTACGCGCACGTCTTCCCCTGCTGGAACGCACCATCCCTCGCGCGCATGTGGTCTGCATCGCCGGCCCGGTGGCCACCACGTTCGCCCACTGGCGCTCCGGCGTCATCACGCTGGGACACACGCGGGACGAACGCGCCGCGCTCCAGCGCGTGACCGGACTGCTGGACGCGGCCGGGCGGCGTGGAGCGCTGATCGTGACGCCCGCGGACGTCGTCGCCTTCCGCGACTTCCAGTCCGGACGGGCGCTGGCGAGCGTCCCGGTGGACGACCTCCGCCCGGGCTGGACGGCCGCGGATGCGGGACACCTCACCCTGGCGGCCTTCCGAGGCGCACTGTTGGGCACGGACACCGTGATCTGGACGGGCGCCCTTGGCCTGGCGGGGGAGCACCCCTTCGCGCGAGGCAGCATCGCCCTGGCGCGCATGCTCTCCCGCACCGGCCCGGCGTCACCTCGCCTCGTGCTCTCGGGGCGGGACACGGTCGCCGTGGTGCGCGCCGCCGGCGTCGAGGTGGTTGCGTCATCCACGACCTCCGTGGGCCAGCGGCCGCACTCGCGGAAGCCGGATGGCGCCGCCAGGTCCGAGACCCCCTAGCAGGGTGCTGAAAAAGTCGGCGGGAGGGGATCGCTGAGGCGATCTCGGCCGGGTACCATCGCGGCGGCGGGGCCGAGGAGGTGCCCGATGCGCGGCGACGACGACCGGCA
>JALOAL010000023.1 GCA_023228825.1 Dehalococcoidia bacterium
CGATCAACCTGCCGGAGGGCATGGAGATGGCGATGCCCGGCGACAACGTGCAGATGGACATTGAACTCATCTACCCGATCGCGATCGAAGAGGGCCTGCGCTTCGCCATCCGTGAGGGTGGCCGCACGGTGGGCGCCGGCGTCGTGACCGAGATCGTCGAGTAACGAGCGCGGTAGCGGAACTAGACGAGAGACCAGGCAGGACGCAGATGGCTCAGCAGCGTATCCGGATCAAGTTGAAGGCGTTCGACCATCGCGTCCTGGACGCCTCGGCGAAGCAGATCGTCGAGTCGGCCCAGCGCACGGGTGCGGTGGTTGCTGGCCCGGTCCCGCTGCCCACGCGCATCCGGCGCTACACGGTCATGCGCTCGCCGTTTATCGACAAGGACTCGCGCGACCAGTTCGAGACGCGGACGCACAAGCGTCTGATCGACATCCTCGAACCCACGTCGCGCACGGTGGACACGCTGATGCGGCTGCAACTGCCGTCCGGTGTGGACATCGAGATCAAGCTGTAAGGAAGCCGGCATGCCTGCAACGAGGTCATCGGCCGGAATGATCGGCCGTAAGGTCGGGATGATGCGTCTCTATGACGGTGGCGGCCGCGCGCGCGGGGTCACGGTCATTGCGCTGGGCCCGAACTACGTGACGCAGGTCCGGACGCCCGAGCGCGACGGCTATGCCGCCGTGCAACTCGGGTTCGCGGGCGACCGCAAGCGGGCCAACCGGCCGGAGCGCGGACATCTGCGCACCGCCGGACTGGAGGGCCGCACGCCGGTCTTGACCCGCCTGCGCGAGTTCCGCCTGGAAGACGCCTCGGCGTACCAGCCCGGCCAGGAAGTGACCGTGGACCAGTTTGAGCCCGGCATGTTCGTGGACGTGACTGCCACGTCCAAGGGCAAGGGCTTCCAGGGTGGCGTGAAGCGGCACAACTTCGGCGGGGGTCCCAAGACCCACGGCCAGTCGGACCGTCATCGCGCGCCCGGGTCTATCGGTTCCGGCACCACGCCGGGCCGGGTGTTCAAGGGCCAGAAGATGGCAGGGCACATGGGCGCGGAGACGGTGACCATGCTGAACCTGCTGGTGGTGGCCGTGGACGCCTCCCGGAACCTGCTGTTCGTGCAGGGCTCCGTGCCCGGCGCGCGTAACGGCATGCTCACGGTGGCGGCGGCTCGGCGCCCCGCCCTGAAGGAATACAACCCGCCGGTGATCGCCCCCCTGGGCGGCGACCTGGCGGTGGACGACGAGGCGCCGGAGGACACCGAGGCGACCGAGGTGGCTGAGGCGACCGAGGTCATCGAGGAGACCCCGACTGCCGAGGCTGCGGGGGAGACGCCTGTCGCGGAGGCTTCGGACGAAGCGGACGAGGCGAGAGCCGCGACTCCTACCGCCGAGGCTGCTGCTGACGACGCCGGTGAAGCGGTCGCTGAAGACGAGGCGCAGTCATGAAGTTGCAGGTGATCGACTTCGCCGGGCAGCCGACCCAGGAGATCGAAGTGGACGATGCGGTGTTCGGCATTGAGCCGAACGAGCCGGTGGTCCACCAGACGTTGCTGGCGCAACTGGCATCGCGTCGTGCGGGGACGCACAACACCAAGAGCCGCGGCCAGGTGGCCGGTTCGTCTCGCAAGATCCGCCGCCAGAAGGGCCTGGGTATGTCCCGCCAGGGCAACATCCGCGGGCCGCAGCACAGGGGTGGCGGGGTGATCTTTGGGCCCACGCCGCGCGACTACACGCAGCGGCTGCCGAAGCGCATGCGCCGCCTGGCCATCCGCTCCGTCCTCTCCGCGCGGGCGGCGGACGGCCGCCTGAAGGTGGTGGAGGGGCACTCGCTGGAGGCGCCGTCCACGAAGGCGGTGGTGGGGCTGCTGCAGGCCGCGCAGGCCGGCAAGTCCGCGCTGCTGGTGACGGGCGCAAAGGACCAGGTGCTGCTGAAGTCCGCCCGCAACATCGACGGGGCGTCCATGGTGACGGCGGACACATTGAACGTGGCGGACATGCTGGCGCACCACACGCTGGTGCTGACGGTGGACGCCGTGCGGCGCGCGGAGGCGCTGTGGGGCGGCGAGCGCGCGTCCGGCCGTCCTCGAACAGCCATGGCCCTCGAGGCCGGGGCGGAGGCGTAAGCAATGCCGAAGGAGATCCACGCGTACGAGGTGCTGCGGCGGCCGGTGGTGACGGAGAAGTCCACTGCCCTGGCTGGCCAGCGCAAGTACGTCTTCGAGGTCGCGCTGGGCGCGAACAAGCCTCAGATCAAGGACGCCGTGGAGCGCGCCTTCGACGTGAAGGTGCACTCGGTGAACACCACCATGGTGCGCGGCGCCCGCAAGAAGAACCGCTACGGGCGTCCCACGGGCGACGTGCCGCGCTGGAAGAAGGCGATCGTCACGCTCGTTGAGGGCGGCGCGATCGAATTCTTCGAAGGCGTGTAGGGGGACCGGTATGCCGATTCAGAACTTCCGTCCCACCTCGCCTGGCCGTCGCGGCGCCTCTGGCTTCACCTTCGAGGAACTGACGAAGAAGAAGCCGGAGAAGCGGCTGCTGGCCAGCAAGAAGAGGATCTCCGGCCGCAGTGGCGGTAAGATCTCCGTGCGTCACCGCGGTGGCGGGGCGAAGCGCCGCATCCGCATCATCGACTTCAAGCGCGACAAGATCGGCGTGCCGGGCACCGTGCGCGCCATCGAGTATGACCCCGGGCGGTCGGCGCGCATTGCGCTGGTGTTCTACGCGGACGGGGACAAGCGCTACATTCTGGCGCCAGACGGCCTGAAGGTCGGCGCCTCGATCGTCAGCGGTCCTGACGCGCCGATTGCGCTGGGGAACTCGCTGCCGCTGTCCGCCATTCCCACGGGCACGGCAGTGCACAACGTAGAGATGATCCCGGGACGGGGCGGCCAATTGGCCCGTTCCGCCGGGTCCAGCATCCAGTTGATGGCGCGGGATCAGGGCTACGCGCTGCTCCGCATGCCGTCTGGTGAGATGCGCCAGGTGCTGGAGGGTTGCCGCGCGACCATCGGTTCGGTGGGCAACCTGGAGCACCAGCAGATCAAACTCGGCAAGGCGGGGCGCAGCCGGCACCGCGGACGCCGTCCGCAGGTGCGGGGCTCCGTGATGAACGCCGTTGACCACCCGCACGGCGGTGGTGAGGGCAAGTCCCCGGTGGGCATGCCCGGGCCGAAGACCCCGTGGGGCAAGCCCACGCTGGGGTACCGCACGCGCAACAGCAAGCGGACCGACAAGTACATCGTCCGCCGCCGTGGCGCGGGCCGGCGTTAGGAGGTACGGGTAATGTCTCGCTCGACGAAGAAGGGCCCGTACGTCCACCCGAAACTGTGGAAGAAGGTACTGGCCAACCAGTCTGTGGAGCGCCGCGAAATCATCCGCACCTGGTCGCGCGCAAGCACGATCCTGCCGGAGATGGTGGGCATCACGATTGCCGTATACGACGGCCGCCGGCACGTGCCGGTGCTGTGCACGGAGAACATGGTGGGCCACAAACTGGGCGAGTTCTCGTTCACGCGGACCTTCCGCGGGCACAAGGGCAAGTCCGAGTTGACCTCGAGGAAGCGCTAATGGAAGTCCGCGCACTCGCGAAGGATCAGCCTGTCTCGCCCCGCAAGGTGCGGCTGTTGCTGCACGTGATCGAGGGCAAGCCCGTGGACGAGGCGTTGACGTTGCTGGAGTTCATGCCCCAGCCGTCCGCCCGCATGGTCTGGAAAGTCCTGAAGTCCGCGGCTTCCAACGCGGAGAACAACTTTGACCTGAACCCGGACGGGCTCCGGGTCAAGAAGGCGGTGGCCGGCGACGGCCGCACGCTGAAGCGGTGGCGCGCTCGGTCGCGTGGGCGTGCGGCTCCGATCCGCAAGCGCTACGCGCACATCGAGGTCGTCGTCGAGGGAGACGAGTACTAATGGGCCGGAAGGTACACCCGTACGGGTTCCGGGTGGGCGTGACCAAGGACTGGCAGTCCAAGTGGTTCGCCACCCACACCCAGTACGCCGACCTGGCGCTGGAGGACAAGCGTCTCCGCGACCTCATCATGCGCACGCTGCCGGACGCCGGTGTGGCGCGCATTGCGGTGGAGCGCAACGCCAACCAGATCACGCTGACGGTCTTCACCGCGAAGCCGGGCATCGTGATCGGCCGGGGCGGGCAGAACGCGGAGATGCTGCGCACGCTGCTGCAGAACGCCACGGACAAGCGCGTGCGCCTGAACATCGAGGAAATCCGGGTGCCGGAACTGGACGCTTTCCTAGTGGCCCGTTCCGTGGCGGACCAGTTGGAGCGCCGGGTGGCGTTCCGGCGGGCGATGAAGCAGTCCGTGCAGCGCACAATGCAGCGCGGCGCCCTGGGGTGCCGCATCAAGATCGGCGGACGCCTGGGCGGCTCGGAGATGTCGCGCGTGGAGCAGGAGATGCAGGGCCAGGTGCCGCTGCACACGCTGCGCGCGGACATTGACTACGGCCAGGCGGAGGCCCGGACGACGTTCGGGGTCATCGGCGTGAAGTGCTGGATTAACAAGGGCGAGATCACGCCGGAGAACAACCCGCTGTACGTCGCCTCCGTCGAGGGGAGCGAGTAACGCCATGTTGATGCCTCGTCGGACCAAGTACCGGAAGTCCATGCGGGGGAAGATGCGTGGCGCCGCCACGCGCGGAAACTCCGTGGCGTTCGGTGAGTTTGGGCTGCAGGCGCAGACCAGCGGGTGGGTGGACGCGCGGCAGATCGAGTCTGCGCGTCGCGCCATCACCGGCACCCTGCGCCGTGGCGGCAAGGTGTGGATCCGCATCTTCCCGGACAAGCCGGTCTCCAAGAAGCCGGTAGAAGTCCGCATGGGTGGCGGCAAGGGCGCAAACGACCGCTGGGTCTGCGTGGTGCGCCGCGGCCGCGTGCTCTTCGAGGTGGCGGGTGTGCCGGAGGATCGCGCGCGGGAGGCGTTCCGCAAGGCCCATCACAAACTACCGGTGGACACCAAGGTGATCGCCCGCGAGGAGGTCTACCAGTGAGCCGGCAAGACGTGCGGGAACTGCGCGAGCAGTCCGTGGAGGCTCTGGAGAAGGAACTGGAAGGGGCGCACGAGTCGCTGTTCAAGTTCCGCTTCCAGGCGGCCACCCGACAACTGGCTGACAACAGCCAGATCAAAAAGAACCGGCGCCGCGTGGCGCTGATCAAGACGTTGCTGCACGAGCGCCGTACCGGCGCCGCGACTGGCGAGTAGGGACTGAGTGATGGCCGAAGAACGTACGGTCAACCGCAAGTCGCGGGTGGGCACCGTGGTGTCCGACAAGAACGACAAGACCATTGTGGTGTCCGTGGGGCGCACGTCGCGCCACCGGCTCTACCACAAGGTCATCCGTCGCTCCAAGAACTACCACGCCCACGACGAGGAGAACACCGCGTCCCTGGGCGACCTGGTACGCATCGAGGAAGCACGGCCGACCAGCAAGACCAAGCGCTGGCGCCTGGTGGAGATCCTGACGGAGCGCGAGGTTGCTCGCGTGGCTCCGGAGTCGATCGACCAGTCGCTGGTGGAAGAGGTGGAGCAGTCCGCCCGCGCCGTTGAGGAAGAGCCGGCTGCAGAGGTTGCCGCTTCCGAGCCGGTCGCTGCGGCTGCACCCGAAGCGCCCGAGGCCTCCGCGGAGGCTGCGGCGGGCGCCGAAGAGTCTGGCGCTGGCGAGTCTGGCACTGGGGAATCTGGCACTGGCGAGTCTGGTGAGCAGGGAGCGAACTAGATGATCCAGCAGGAGTCCCGGCTGAAGGTCGCCGACAACTCCGGCGCGCGCGAGATCCTCTGTATCCGCGTGCTGGGGGGATCCGGGCGCCGCTACGCACGGGTGGGGGACATCATTGTCGCCACCGTGAAGGAGGCGCAGCCGAACGGGAACGTGAAGGCGGGGGACGTGGTGCGCGCCGTGGTGGTGCGGACCACGCAGCCCGTGCAGCGGGCGGACGGCTCCGTGATCCGTTTCGACGAGAACGCGGCGGTCCTGGTGAACGACCGCCAGGGCAACCCGCGCGGGACGCGCATCTTTGGCCCGGTGGCCCGGGAACTGCGCGACTCCCGCTTCATGCGCATCATCTCGCTGGCTCCGGAGGTGCTCTAGTGGCAGCGAAGATCAAGCGAAATGACCAGGTCCAGGTGATGACGGGCAAGGACCGTGGTCGCCGGGGCGAGGTGCGCCAGGTGCTGACCGGCGACGGCCGCGCGATTGTGACCGGGATCAACATGGTCCGGAAGCACCGCAAGTCCGGTGGCCCTCAGCAGCCGGGCGGCATCATGGACATGGAGGCGCCGATCCAGCTGGCCAACCTGGCGGTGGTGTGTCGCGCGTGTGGGAACCCCACCCGCGTGGGCTTCCGCCCGCTGGAGGATGGCCGCAAGGTGCGCGTCTGCAAGAAGTGCGACGAGGCGATCGACTAATGGCTACTGCACAGGCAACCGTCCAGCCTCGACTCCTCGTCCGCTTCCGCGAGTCCATCGCGGGGGAGTTGCGGCAGGAGTTCGGCTACCAGAACGCCATGGAGGTCCCCACCGTCACCAAGATTGCGGTGAACGTGGGCCTGGGCGAGGCCGTGGAGAACGCGAACGCGGTGGAGGCGGCGACGAAGGACCTTGCCGCCATCACCGGGCAGCGGCCGTACGTGCGGCGCTCCAAGCAGGCGATCTCCAACTTCAAACTGCGGGAGGGGATGCCCATTGGCGTCTCCGCGACCCTGCGTGGCGCCCGCATGTGGGAGTTCCTGGACCGGCTGCTGTCGGCCGGCCTGCCGCGCATCAGAGACTTCCGTGGCGTGTCGGACGAGGCGTTCGACGGCCGTGGGAACTACTCCCTGGGCATCACGGAGCAACTCATCTTCCCGGAACTGTCGTTTGACGACGTGGACCGGGTGCGTGGGCTGCAGGTGAACATCGTGACCTCCGCGAAGAGTGACGCGGAGGGGAAGCGGCTGCTCGAGTTGCTCGGCATGCCGTTCGTGAAGAAGTAGGGCCGTATGGCGAAAGAATCCAAGGTGGCCCGCAACGCGCAGCGGGAGCACATGATCAGGCAGTACGCCGCGAAGCGGAAGGAACTGCAAGCGATCATCAAGGACCCCAACGCCTCTGACGAGGCGAAGATGGACGCCTACCAGCGTCTGTACAAGATCCCGCGCGACTCAAGCCCCACCCGGTTTGTGAACCGGTGCCAGGTGTCTGGACGGCCGCGGGCGTACATGCGGGACTTTGGGGTTTCGCGCATCGTGTTTAGAGAACTGGCGCGCCAGGGCATGCTCCCGGGCGTGAAGAAGGCTTCGTGGTAGTCGGCTGCGCTCGCTAGGCAGACCGAAACACACGGAGGAAGGCAGGCGACGCGGATGACGACATCCGATCCGCTGGCAGACATGTTTACGCGCATCCGCAACGCGGCTGCCGCTCACCACGTCGAGGTCAAAGTGCCCTCGTCCCGGGTGAAGCGTGCAGTGGCGGAGGTGCTCCAGCAGGAAGGGTTCCTGCGCGGGATCTCGGAAGTGACCGAGGGCCCTCGTGATTACCTGAAACTGGACATCACCTACGCGGATGACCGGAAGGCAATCCTGTCAGGTATCCGGCGGGTTTCCCGCCCCGGGCTGCGCGTGTACGTCAGCAAGCAAGAGATCCCGCGGGTCTTCGGTGGCCTCGGGATCGCCATCATGAGCACGTCGCAGGGTGTGATGTCCGGCCGCGAGGCCTGGCGTCGCAAGATCGGCGGCGAAGTGCTCTGTTACGTCTGGTAGGGGCGCGCGATGTCGCGAATTGGCAAAGCACCCATCGCGATCCCAGGTGGGGTCGACGTGTCCCTCAGTGGCTCCCGGGTCACGGTGAAGGGCCCCAAGGGTTCGCTGGAGTGGGAACTTCACGAACTGGTGCGGGTGTCCGTGGCTGACGGGGAAGTAGTGGTGACGCGTCCGGACGACAAGCCGGACACGCGTGCGCTGCACGGCCTGACTCGATCGTGCCTGGCCAACATGGTCCAGGGCGTGACGGAGGGGTTCCGCAAGACGTTGGAACTGCAGGGCACGGGTTACCGGGCCGCCATGCAGGGCTCCACGCTGGTGCTGTCCGTGGGCTTCTCCCACCCGGTGGAGATGAAGCCGCTGGAGGGCGCCACGGTCACGGTGGAGAACAACACCGTGGTGCACGTGGAGGGCATTGACAAGCAGGTGGTGGGGCAGCAGGCGGCGATCATCCGTCGCGTGCGGCCGCCGGAGCCGTACCACGGCAAGGGCATCCGCTACCGCGGTGAAGTGGTCCGGCTCAAGGCCGGCAAGACGAAGGGCCGATAGATGTCGGCTACCAAGACCAGGCAGGCGGCCCGCACCCGGCGGCACGGCCGCGTGCGGCGCAAGGTCGCCGGCACGCCCGAGCGGCCTCGGTTGGCGGTGTTCCGCTCCAACCAGCACATCTACGCGCAGGTCATTGACGACCGGGCGGGGCGCACGCTGGTGGCGGCCTCCGACATGGAAGCGGACCTGCGCGGGGTGGAAGAGACGAAGAGCGCGCGCGCCCGCAAGGTGGGTGCGCTGCTGGCGCAACGCGCCCGCGCCGCTGGCGTGGAGTCCGTGGTATTCGACCGTGGCGGGTTCCGCTTCGCCGGCCGGGTGAAGGAACTGGCCGAGGCGGCGCGCGAGGAAGGACTGGTGTTCTGATGGTGCAAGCGCAGGAAGGCGGTCGCCGTGGCGGTGGCCGCGGGCCGCGCGGCGACCAGAACCGCGGTCCCCGCCGCGACCGTCGTCGTGGTGAAGAGGACGACGGTCCGGAGTTCATCGAGAAGGTGGTCTACATCAACCGCGTGGCCAAGGTGGTGAAGGGCGGACGCCGCTTCTCCTTCACGGCCATTGTGGTGGTGGGGGACGGCCAGGGCCGCGTCGGCTTCGGCATGGGGCGCGCGAACGAGGTGCCGGAGGCCATCCGCAAGGGCGGCGTGGTCGCGCGGCGCACGATGTTCCGCGTGCCGATGCGGGAGGGGACGATCGCGCACGACACGATCTCCCGCTTCAAGGCGACGCAGGTGCTGATGCGTCCGGCGGCGCCGGGTACGGGCACCATTGCTGGCGGCGCGGTGCGCGCCGTGATGGAGGCTGCGGGCGTCACGGACGTGCTGACCAAGACCTACGGTTCGCGTAACGCGGTCAACGTGGTGCGCGCCACCATTGACGGCCTGAAGAGCCTGCGGCACCCCGCAGACGTACGCAAGGCGCGCCTGGCGGCCGCCGCAGCCCCGGCCGGGGCGTAAGGGATCCAGAGATGGCCACGCTACGCATCACCTGGACAAAGTCCGCAATCGGTTATGCCAAGGACCAGAAGGCGACCGTGCGGGCGCTGGGGCTGAAGCGGCTCAACCACCAGGTGGAACAGCCGGACACGCGCGACATCCGCGGCATGATCGAGAAGGTCCGTCACCTGGTGACGGTTGAGGAGGTCCAGTAGTGGACCAGCACACGCTGAAGCAGCCCGCCGGCGCCAAGCGCGCGCGAAAGCGCGTGGGCCGCGGCGTGGGATCCGGCACCGGACGCAACGCAGCCCGCGGCGTGAAGGGCCAGAAGAAGCGCGGATCGGTGCCCCCGGGTTTCGAAGGCGGCCAGATCTCCGTGGTCCGGCGCGCGCCTCGCCTGCGCGGCTTCAAGAACTTTGGCCGCGTGGAGTTCCTGGCTATCAACCTGGAGACGCTGAGCGACCGCTTCCCGGCGGGCGCCACGGTGGACGGGGATTCGCTGGTGGCGGCGGGCCTGCTGGAGGCGCCGAACCAGCCTTACAAGATCCTGGCGCGGGGCGAACTGGCCCACGCGTTGAATGTGACGGCGCCGCGCATTTCTGCCACGGCGCGCGAAGCGATCACGCAGGCGGGCGGTACGGTGGAAGAGACCGCTGCTGCTGACCGCACTCCTCGTAACCGCGTGCACCGCCGCAAGGCCGAGGGGAAGTAGTCCATGGGCTTCGCCGGGGGACAGTCCCAGCGACGCGAGTCGAGCGCACGTCCCCGCCTGCTCCAGGCGGGGATCGAGGCGTTTGGCCAGGCGGATGTCCGCGCGAAGATCCTCTTCACGCTGGGCATGCTGCTGGTCTTCCGATTCGTGGCGCACGTCCCTGTGCCCGGGGTGGACAGCGACCAGTTGCAGCAGACGTTCGACCAGAACGCGGTGCTGGGCTTCCTGAACATCTTCTCCGGCGGCGCGCTCCAGAACCTTTCCGTGGCGGCGCTGGGCGTCTACCCGTACATCACCGCCACCATCGTCATGCAGTTGGCCACCCCGCTGGTGCCGCGCCTGCAGGCTCTCTCGCAAGAGGGCGAGGCCGGCCGCCAGAAGGTGCAGATGTACACGCACTACATGACGGTGCCGCTGGCGGCCTTCCAGGGCTACGCGCAGTTGATCCTGATCCAGCAGTTGGGGGGTATCTCCAACGTGGGCTTCACGGGCGGCAGCGCGCTGCCCACCATTGCCACGCTGTTCTCCCTGGTGGCGGGGACGATGTTCCTGGTCTGGCTGGGTGAGTTGATCTCGGAGCAGGGCATTGGCAACGGCATTTCCGTCATCATCCTGGGCGGCATTGTGGCGGGCCTGCCGGGCCTGATCGGCCGAGGCGTGCTGACGGGCACGGGCGCGGCGATCACGGGCCTGGTGCTGCTGACGACCATCGCGCTGCTGGTGGTGGCCCTCATCGTGCTGTTCCAGGAGGCGCAGCGGCGCATCCCGGTCCAGTACGCGCGGTCGAGTTTCCGAGGGGGCCGGCTCTACCGGCAGCAGGGGCAGAGCCACATTCCGCTGCGGGTGAACACTGCGGGCATGATCCCGCTGATCTTCGCCACCTCGATCATGATCTTCCCGCCGATCTTCTTCCAGTTCGTGGGGCAGACGGCGGACGTGGGGTGGATCTCCTCCTTCGCCCGGACGCTGGAGGGCCTGTTCTCGCCCACCGGGCTGCTGTACTGGGGCGGCACCTTTGTGCTGGTGGTGGGGTTCACGTTCTTCTACACCATGGTGGTGTTCAGTAATCAGAACCTGGCGGAGAACCTGCAACGGCAGGGCGGCTTCATCCCGGGTATCCGTCCGGGACGGCCCACGCAGGAGTACATCACCCGCGTGCTGGTCCGCATCACCTGGGGTGGTGCGCTCTTCCTGGGCTTCATCGCGGTGCTGCCGTTCCTGGCCACCAGCGTCACCAATGTGCAGGCGCTACAGATCAGCGCCACGGGCTTGCTCATCGTCGTCGGCGTGGTGATCGACACCATGCGCCAGATCGAAGCCCAGATGATGATGCGCAACTACGAGGGATTCATCTCCTGATGCGGCTGATCCTCCTCGGGCTCCCCGGTGCCGGTAAGGGCACGCAGGCGAAGATCCTCGCCGGGCGGCAGGGGCTGCTCCACGTCTCCACGGGGGACATGTTCCGCGATGCGGCAGCCGAGGGCACGGCCCTGGGTACGCGCGCGCAGGAATACATGACCGCCGGCCAACTCGTCCCGGACGAGGTCACGATCGGCATGTTGCTGGAGCGCATCGCCAAGCCGGACGCGCAGGTGGGCCTGATGCTGGACGGCTTCCCGCGCACGCTGCCGCAGGCGGAGGCGCTGGATCGCGCGCTGGCGGAGCAGGGCTCCGAGATCGATGCGGTACTGTATATCAAGGTGCCGGAAGACGAACTGATGGAGCGCCTGACGGGACGCTGGTCCTGCCCTCAGTGCGGCGCCATCTACCACACGCAGAGCAAGCCGCCGCAGGTGGCGGAGGTCTGCGACGAGTGCGGGGCCGCCCTCACCCAGCGCGCGGACGACCAGCCGGCCACGGTGCAGGCGCGCCTGGACACGAACCGCGAGTGGACCGAGCAACTGGCGCAGTACTACCGCGCGCAGGGCAAATTGCACGAGGTGGACGGGACCGGATCGCCGGAATCCATCACCGGACGTCTGCTGGAGGCCCTCCAGGGGGTGTCTCTTCAGGGTCGAAAGGCGTAGACTGGAATGTCTGTCGAGTTGAAGTCCCCGCGTGAGCTCGAGGTGATGCGCCAGTCTGGTCGCATCAACGCCGAGATCCGCGAGCGCCTGATCGAAGCGATTCGCCCAGGGGTGACGGGGCTTGACCTGGACCGGCTGGCGAAGGACGCCATTGCAAAGCACGGCGCAGAGCCGACGTTCGTCGGATATGCACCGTTCGGGAAGCCGCCCTACCCGGGGGCGATCTGTTTCTCTGTCAACGAGGAACTGGTCCACGGCCTTCCGTCCGACCGTGTGCTGCAGGAGGGGGACATCGTCAGTATCGACCTGGGGGTCACCTACAACGGATACGTCTCTGACGCCGCCTTCACGGCGCCGGTAGGCAAGGTGTCCGCCGAGGCGACGGCGCTCATGGAAGCGACGCGCGACAGCCTGTGGGAGGGCATCCGGGCCGCGAAGGCGGGCAACCGCCTGGGCGACATTGGCGCGGCGATCGGCGCAGTGGCGGACGAACGTGGGTACGGCATCATCCGCGGATACGGCGGACACGGCGTGGGCCGCAGGATGCACATGGCGCCGCACGTCCCCAACTTCGGGACGCCGGGCAAGGGACTGAAGTTGATGTCAGGCATGGTCCTGGCGCTGGAGCCCATGTTCAGCCTGGGCGACCCGGAGACGGAAGAAACAGACGACGAGTGGACGGTGGTCATGAGCGACGGCCGCCTGGCCGCTCACTTCGAGGAAACAGTCGCGATTACTGAGGACGGCCCGGAGGTTTTGACCCGCATCTCATAGATGCGGGCATTATGGCCAGAGGACGAAGACCAGCACGAGGCCCCAGGGAGCCGAAGAAAGAAGTCATCGAAGTCGAGGGCGTCATCCGCGAAGCGCGGCCGAACGCCATGTTCGATGTCGAACTGGCGAACGGGCACCACGTGCTGGCAGGGATCTCCGGACGGATGCGCATGAACTACATCCGCATCGTGATCGGTGACCGGGTGCTGGTGGAGTTGAGCCCGTACGACCTGAGTCGGGGGCGCATCACCTACCGCTTCCGGTAGCGGGGGCCGGTGGGACAAGACGCAGGGACACCAGGCCTGGCCCTCCAGAGGGCGGCCCGGTGGGTACAGACAGAGGAGACGCCGATGAAAGTGTCGGCATCAGTCAAGCGGCGCTGCGACAAGTGCCAGATCATCCGCCGCCACGGGCATCTGCGGGTGATCTGCAGCACCAAGAAGCACAAGCAGCGGCAAGGCTAGGGGAACGACGATGGCCAGAATCGCCGGTGTCGACATTCCGCGCGACAAGCAGATCGCGTACTCGTTGCCGTACGTGTACGGCATTGGGCGGCCGACCGCGCTGAAGATCCTCACGCAGACCAGCATTGCGCCCAACACCATGGTGCGTGACCTGACGGACGACGAAGTCTCCCGTCTGCGCGCGGTGGTGGAAGGCGAAATGATCGTGGAGGGTGACCTCCGCCGGGTGGTGCGCGGAAACATCCAGCGCCTCCTGGAGATCAACTGCTACCGAGGCCAGCGGCATCGCCGCGGGCTGCCGGTACGCGGGCAGCGCACCAAGACCAACGCGCGCACGCGTCGCGGGACGAAGCGCACGGTGGCCGGCAAGAAGAAGGCCGCCAAGAAGTAGTCCGGTTAGTAACGAAGCAGGCGGTTAGGCATGGGCCGAACACGACAACAGTCCACGCGCGTACGTCGCCGCGAACGGAAGAATATTCCTCGCGGTCGGGCGTATGTGTCGTCCACGTTCAACAACACGCTGATCACGATCACGGACCCGAACGGGAACACCGTGGCGTGGGCCAGCGGCGGTGTGGCCGGCTTCAAGGGCTCCCGCAAGAGCACGCCGTACGCGGCGCAGTTGGCCGGGGAGCACGTGGCCCAGGTAGCGCTGGAGAACGGCATGCGCGAGGTGGACGTCTCCGTCAAGGGCCCCGGCCCTGGGCGAGAAGCCGCGGTGCGCGCGCTGGCTGCCTCTGGACTGCGGGTCTCCTCGATCCGAGACATCACGCCCATCCCGCACAACGGCTGCCGCGCGCGGCGCCGGCCGCGGACCTAGGAACCCGGAGGACCTATGGCTCGCTACACCGGACCCAAGTGCCGGAAGTGTCGCCGCTACGGGGTCTCCCTGTGCGGTACTTCCAAGTGCGCGATCCTGCGCCGTCAGAACCCGCCCGGCCCGCGGCCTACGCGTCGCCGGAAGATCTCGGACCGCGGCCAGCAGCTGATCGAGAAGCAGAAGGTGCGCTACGCCTACGGGCTGATGGAGCGCCAGTTCCGCCGCTACTACGACCGGGCGATCCGTCGCCAGGGCGTGGCGGGCAACAACCTGATGCAGATGCTGGAAGAGCGGCTGGACAACGTGGTCTACCGGCTGGGCTTTGGCGCCACGCGCGCGCAGGCTCGCCAGATCGTCACCCACGGCCTGATCAGCGTGGACGGCAAGAAGTTGTCCATCCCCAGCGCACGCGTGCTGCCGGGGCAGGAGATCGCGTTCACGGGACGCGGGAAGAAGAGCGGCTTCTACCAAATCCTGAAGGAAGAGATCAAGAGCCGGGACGTCCCCGGCTGGCTGGAGGTGGACCGTGACGCCGTCACCGGCCGCATGGCCGGCAACCCCGGCCCGGGCGACTGGGAGCCGCATTTCGCTCCCAACGCCGTGATTGAGTACTACTCGCGGTAATCCCGCGAACCGGAGCACTCGTCGTCGCCGGTTACCGGCGGCAGGAGACGAGAGAGGTGCTGTTTGGCCGACCTGTTGCAGCCCACGATCCACATCGAATCCGAGGAGGAGGACTACATCCACCTCGTCGCGGAGCCGCTTGAGCGCGGGTATGGGACCACGCTGGGCAACGCCCTGCGCCGCGTCCTGCTGTCCTCGCTCCCTGGCGCCGCCATCACGTCCGTCCGCATCGAGGGCGTGGAGCACGAGTTCTCCACGGTGCCCGGGATGAAGGAGGACGTGACGGAGTTCCTTCTGAACCTGAAGGAGGTCCGCCTCCGCGCCTACGCCGACCGCCCGGCCCGCCTCTTCTTGGAAGTGGGCGGCGAGGGGGACGTGACCGCCGGCCAGATCCAGGCCACGGCGGACTACGAGATCGTGAACCCGGACCAGCACCTGGCCACTCTGGACAACCGCGACGCCACGCTGGTGGTGGACCTGAACGTGGAGACGGGGCGGGGATACCTGCCCGCCACGCACGCGGAGGGCCTCCCGATTGGCGTGATCCCGGTGGACGCGCTGTTCAGCCCGGTGCGCCGCGTGAACGCCAAGATCTCCAACACGCGCGTGGGCCAGGACACCAACTTTGACCGCCTGGACCTGGAGGTCTGGACGGACGGCACGCTGGACGGACAGGGCGCTGTGGCGCTGGCGGCGGAGGTCCTGCGCGAGCAGTTGGCGCCGTTCCAGTTGCTCGGCCGCTCCACCGCCGTCCTCGAGGCTGTCCAGCCGGAAGAGGCCGCGCCGTTCGAGGGCTATGACATGCCCATTGAGCAACTGGATCTCTCCGTGCGCGCGTACAACTGCCTGAAGCGCTCTGGCCTGATGACCGTGGGCGCGGTGCTGGAGAAGACCGAGGAAGAACTGCTCGCCCTGCGCAACTTTGGCGAGAAGTCCTACCTGGAACTGAAGGAAAAACTGGTCACGCACGGCTTCCCGGCCCCGCGCGCGGAGTCCCGCCGCGATGCGCCGGAGCCGGCTGCTCCCGCCGCAGCGGCGCCCGCCGCCGCTGGCGCGGAGGAGCCCGCGGACGAGAACGGTGAAGTGAGCGCGCTGGGCGCAGCCCTGATGGAAGCGCTCAAGGAAGCCGGCCGCAAGGACTCCTGACGGAGCCCGGCCGCAGATGCGAGAGGACTGAGCGATGCGACACGGCAAGGCCGGCCGCAAGTTCGACATGCCGACGTCGCAACGTCGGGCCATGTACCGCACCATCACCACGGCGGTGATCCGTCATGGTGGCGTCCTGACCACGGAGGCGCGCGCGAAAGAGACGCGTCGCATCGTGGAGAAGATGATCACGCTGGGCAAGCGCGGGTCCATCCACGCGCGTCGCCAGGCCCAGGCCTTCATCGAAGACCGGGACGTGGTGCAGCAGTTGTTCGACGAGGTCGCCCCGAAGTACTCCGAGCGCCCAGGCGGGTACACCCGCGTGGTGAAACTCGGCCAGCGGAAGGGCGACGCGGCGCGCATTGCGCGCATCGAACTCGTCTAGCCCCTGCGAGATGATGGGGTGATGACCAGTCACTGGGGGCAGCCGCCACGACGCGTGGCGCTGCTCCTTGAGTATGACGGGACGGACTTCGCGGGCAGCCAGGTGCAGCCCGGGAAGCGGACGGTCCAGGGAGTGGTGGAAGCCGCCCTGGGGGAGTTCACCGGCGAGCGCGGCAGGGTCGCGTTCGCCGGGCGTACGGACGCTGGCGTCCATGCATCGGGACAGGTGGCCGCGCTGAGCACGGGCTCTGCGCACAGCCCGGCCACCTGCCGCGATGCGCTCAACCACTTCCTCCCGGAGGACGTGGTGGTGCGCTCGGCGGTGGAGGTGGCGGCGGACTTTGACCCGCGCAGACAGGCGCGGTCCAGGGTCTACCGCTACCGGATCGAGGACGGCCTCGGTGCGTCCGGGGGCCGGCGTCCGCTCACGCGGCTGCGGGCCTGGCAGGTGGAGCGTCCGCTGGACGACTCCGCGATGGCGGCGGCGGTAGCGCTGCTGCCTCGGGTAGAGCGGGACTGGTCGGCGTTCGCCGGCGCTGTCCCGGCCGGCTACCCAACCGTGCGGACGCTGCTCGACGCTCGCGCCGGGCGCTGCGGGCCGCACGCCGTGCAGGTGACGCTGGAGGCCACGGGCTTCCTGCCGCACCAGGTACGGATGACCGTCGGCGCGCTCGGGCGCGTGGGGGCCGGACGGCTCTCGCCGCAGGAGTTCGCCGCACTGGTGGAGGGCCCGCCCGGTAGCGCCGGACCGGCCGCGCCACCGCAGGGACTGACGTTGGTCGCCGTGCGTTACCCGCCCGGCGTGGTTGAGAGCGATACGCACGACTGGCATGCAGGCGACTGGACCGGCGGACGGTCCGGGCGACAGGGATAGCGACATGACGACGAAGACGACCTACCGGCTGCGCGGCGGCGACGTTGACCGCCGCTGGCACGTGGTGGACGCCAAGGGGCGCCCCCTGGGACGCGTGGCCTCCGAGGTGGCGCAGGTCCTGCTGGGCAAGCACAAGGCCACCTACGAGCCGCACATGGTGATGGGCGACTTCGTGGTCGTCCTGAACGCCAGGGAAGTGGAACTGACGGGCCAGAAGCGCACCCAGAAGATCTACTACCGCCACACCGGCT
This sequence comes from Dehalococcoidia bacterium, assembly GCA_023228825.1. Lineage (GTDB taxonomy): Bacteria > Chloroflexota > Dehalococcoidia > UBA2979 > UBA2979 > W-Chloroflexi-9. The sequence continues at coordinate 17,306 of JALOAL010000023.1, forward strand.
ACCCGGGCGGCCTCCGCGAGCGCACCTTCGAGGAGCAACTGGCCAAGGATCCCACCCGCGTGATCGAGAAGGCCGTGAAGGGCATGCTGCCCTCTGGCGTCCGGGGCCGCGCGATGCTCCGGATGCTGAAGGTCTACGCCGGCGCGGAGCACCCGCACCAGGCGCAGGTTGCTGCCGGTACCGGCGCCCGCGCCCGGAAGCGCGCCGAGGAAGCAGACGCCACTCCCACCTCCCCGCCAGCCAGCACCCCGGCAGCCAGCACCCCGGCAGCGCCGAAGGCTGAGGCCCCAACGGCGGAAGCCCCCGCGGAGGGCGCGGAGGCGGTTGAGGTCACGGAGGGCGAGCCGCTGGAGGGTGCGCTGACCAAGTACACACGCGAGCAGTTGGATGCGGAAGCGGCCCGCCTGGACATCGAGATCGAGTCCGGGTGGAAGAAGCAGGATGTGATCGACGCGATCCAGGCCCGCTACGATTCGGGGCAGGAGTAAGCGATGACGACTGACCAGCACTACTACTTTGGCCTGGGCCGGCGGAAGTCCGCTGTGGCGCGCGTGCGCCTCTACCCGGGTTCGGGCGCCGTGGTGGTAAACGGCAAGCCCATGGAGGAGGTGATCCCTCGGGACTCGCTGCGCATGGACATCATGCGCCCGCTGGTCCTGACGGAGACCGACCGCCAGTTCAACGTGCAGGTAAAGGTCCTGGGGGGCGGCATCACCGGATGGGCCGGCGCCATCCGCCACGGCATTGCGCGTGCCCTTGTGGTGGCGGATGAGGGCCACCGACGCCCGCTGCGCGCGCAGGGGCTGCTCACGCGCGACTCACGCGTGAAGGAACGCAAGAAGCCCGGCCTGAAGCGTGCCCGCAAGGCGCCTCAGTTCACGAAGCGCTAGCCCGAGCCGTCATCGGCAGATCAGAGAACACCCCGCCGCGAGGCGGGGTGTTCCGCTGTGTGTGGCGGCCGTCTGATGCTGGCGTAGGGGCGAGGGCGCGGTCCGTCGGCTATCGCTCCTGGGCGAGGACGCGCTTCAGGCGGTCCATGACGGTGAGGGGGGCCGGGTCGACCTCGCGGAGGAGGCCGAGGTAGTAGGAGGTCCACGATCCGAGCGCGCAGGACGCGAGGATCGCCTCGATCGGGGTGTCGCCGCCGGCGCTGGCGATCTGGACCTGGCGGCCGGCGGCCAGCAGCATCTCCGCGGTCTGGTTCACCCGCAGCCGGTTGCGGGGGTGCACCGTGGGCGCGTCCAGCAGGACGAAGCGCAGCGGGCCCACGTCCGCACCGGCGCGCGCGGCGGCCTCCAGTTGGTTGTGGTTGAACTCCGGGATGCCGTAGGCGGCGGCCACCTGCTTCGCGTTCTCGCTCATCTCCCCGGCCCAGCGCCGCGCGGCCACTTCCAGCATGTCCGCGCCAATGATGGCGGGGACGCCGCCGTGCAGCCACGAGGCGAGCATCTTCGCGCGGTTGCTCGCGGGCTCCAGGCCGTAGGCGGCGGTCGCCCGCTCCAGCGTCTCCAGCCCGGCCTCCACTTCCGCGTCCGTGATTTCCAGCACGCCGAGGCGGCGCAGGATGGCGAGCGGGATGAAGACGCCGAAGCCGAGTCCGGTGCGGGGCGGGCCGTTCCATTCGTAGGCGATCACCGGCACGCCGGCGGCGGCGGCCTGGCGGCCGAGTTGGCCTCCCGTGGTGATCGCGATGCCCTGCGCGCCGGCGGCTCGCACCTGCTCGAAGGCGCTCAGGGTCTCCTCCGTGTTGCCGGAGAAGGAGGAGAGGATGACGAGGGTGTCCGGGGTCAGCGGCGGCAGGTGGTAGTTGCGCACGACGTGCACGGGCGTGGGGCACGCCTCGCCCGCCAGCGTGGCGGCCACGTCTGCGCCGATGGCGGAGCCACCGAGGCCGGCGAGCAGCACGCGGCTGGGCTTCGGGATCTCCGGCAGCGCCGCGTCCAGGCCCAGTCGCCAGGCGTTGCGCGCCTGCTGGGGGAGGGCGGCCAGCAGGGCGTGGAAGCCGCTGGGATCCACGCGCGCGCGGAGCGCCTCGTCCTCGAGTTTGGTGAGCGGATCCAGGGTCACAGGGCGACCCCCGCGATTTCCTGGCCCTGCACCAGGGCGTCCTGCACCTGGTTGGCGTCCGGCATCTCCGCGTAGATGCGGAGCAGCGGTTCCGTGCCGGAGAAGCGGAGCAGGAGCCACCAGCCTCCCTCCAGGTGGAAGCGGTAGCCGTCTACCTCGTCGCGGCCGACCACCTTGAGGCCGGCGATGGTGTCCGGCTCGTTGGCCTGCACGTTCGCCTCGATCGCCTCGCGTTCGGCGGGGCGGATGGTGACGTCCACGCGGTCGTATTCGTGCGGGCCCACGCGCTCGTAGAGGTCAGCCAGCAGTTCGGAGGGCTTCTTGCCGGTGCGGGTCATGAAGTCCAGGATGAACAGCCCGGCCAGCAGGCCGTCTCGCTCCGGGATGTGGCCCCGGAAGGCGGAGCCGCCGGACTCTTCCCCGGCGATGAGGGCGTTGGCCTCCATCATGCGGGCGCCGAGGTGCTTGAAGCCCACGGGGGTCTCGTGCACGGGGCAGTCGTACAGTTCGCCGAGGCGGTCCACCATGCGGGTCATGGTCACGGAGCGGACGATGGGCCCGCGTTCGCCGCGCACCTCCAGGAAGTAGTAGACCAGCAGGGCGAACGTCTGCAGTTGGGTGACGAAGCGCCCGCGCTCGTCGATCAGGCCGAAGCGGTCCGCGTCCCCGTCCATGGCGAGGCCCACGTCGAAGCCGCCGTCCTCCATGATGGCCATGGACTCGCGGAGGTTCGGCGCGATCGGCTCGGGAGCGCGCAGGCCGGGGAACGAGGGGTTGCGTTCGCCATGCACCTCCCGAAAGGCGGTGGCGCCGCCCTGCAGGAGGCGCGGCAGCCAGCCCTGCGCCGAGCCGTACATGGGGTCGATGAGGACGTTGAGGCCGGCGGCCTGGATGGCCTCCAGGTCCACGAAGGCGCTGAGCGCCTTCAGGTAGCCGCCGCGCAGGTCCACGCGCTCCACCAGGCCCTCCGCCTCCGCCTCGCCCAGGGGGGTGCTGACCACGCGCCCCGAGGAGGCGATGGCGGGGATGGCGTTCTCGATGGCGGAGGTGACCTCCGCGGGGGCGGAGCCGCCGTAGTGCGGCTTCACCTTGAAGCCGTTCCAGCGCGCCGGATTGTGGCTGGCGGTCAGCATCACGCCTCCGCCGGCGCCTCGGTCGCGGACGGCCCAGGAGAGGGCGGGGGTGGGGACGAACGTGCTGGTGAGGGTGGTCTGGATGCCGTTGGCGGCCATCACCTCCGCCACCGCGCCGGCGAAGGAACCGGAGAGGAAGCGCGTGTCGTAGCCAATGACCACGCCCTTGGACGCCTGCTTCTCCCGGGTCAGCCATTCCGCCATGGACTGCGCCACCAGCCGGACGTTCTCGAAGGTGAAATCCTCCGCGATGACTGCGCGCCATCCGTCCGTACCGAACTTGATGTTGGCCGTCATCGCATTCCTAACTTCCGGGAGCCGCGGCGTCCGCCGCCTGCCCCGCCGGGTCCAGCACCGCACCGTGGAGGCGCGCCCCGGGGGGCACGGCTACCTCGTGGGCGATGACGGAGTCTTGTACGTGCGCACCGGCGCCAACGCGCACGCCGGTGGCCAGGATGGAATTCTCGATGCTGGCGCCTTCCTCGATGGTCACGCCGTCCCAGAGGACGCTGGCGCGCACCTGCGCGCCTTTGCCCACGCGGGAGTGCGCCCCCACGACGGCGGGCGCGGTCACGCGCGCCTGCGGGTGCACGCGCGCGGTGGCGTGCACATGCCGCCCGTCGCCGGGGGCGACCTCTGCCGCCGATGGTATGAGGCCGCTCGCCATATCGAGGTTGACGCGCAGTAGGGCCTGGGGGTTCCCTACGTCCGCCCAGTACGCCGGTCGGTGGAAGCCGAATACCGCCTCGCCAGCCTCGCAGAGGGTGGGGAACAGGCCGTCCTCCACGCGGTGGAAGGACCGGGGGGCCATCTGTTCCACCAGGTGCGGCTCGAAGATCCAGGTGCCGGCGTTGATGAGGCGGGAGGGGGCGTCCTCCGCACGTGGCTTCTCCACGAAGCGCCGGATGCGTCCGTCCGAGGCCAGGTCTACCACGCCGAAGGGGGACGGGTCTTCCACCTGGTGCAGGGAGAGGGAGAGCACGGCGCCCTTCGCGCGGTGCTCCGCGAGCATCTGGGAGGTGTCCAGGTCCGTGATCACGTCGCCGTTGAGGACGGCGAAGGTCTCGCTCCAGCCCTGGCGCAGCCACGCCGAGGCGATGCTGGCGATGGCGCCGCCGGAACCGAGGGGGGTGTCCTCGTACGCGTACTCGATGCGGACGCCCAGGGCGGCGCCGTCACCGAAGACGTCTCGGATGGCGGGGTTGAGGCGGGTCATGGCCAGCGTCACGTGGTCGAAGCCGTGCTGCTTCAGGTGCCGGATCAGGTGGTCCAGCAACGGGCGGCCAAGCACGGGGACAAGCGCCTTCGCGGTGCGCCACGTGAGCGGACGCATGCGGGTGCCCTCGCCACCGACCAGTATGATTGCTCGCATTCTGGGATCGTATGCGCGCGGAGACGCCGCGGCCAATGACTGCGGGCCCGGTGCACCGCACGAGGGCGCCTCGCAGGGCCTCGGCATGACCGGTTATTCGATGCGGGCGTCTGCGCGGAGGGCGTCCACCAGGTCCAGTCGCTCCCAGGGCAGGTCCAGGTCGTTGCGGCCGAAGTGGCCGTACGCCGCGGTTTGCGTGTAGATCGGCCGGCGCAGGTCGAAGCGGTCGATGATTGCGGCGGGGCGCAGGTCGAAGTGCTTCTCGATCAGGCGCCCGATCTCTTGCTCGTCCAGCCGTGCCGTCCCGAACGTCTCGAAGGCGATGGAGGTGGGCCGGGCCACGCCGATGGCGTAGGAGACCTGCACCTCGAAGCGGTCGGCGAGGCCGGCGGCCACGATGTTCTTGGCCAGGTGGCGCGCGGCGTACGCTGCGGAGCGGTCCACCTTGGTGGGGTCCTTGCCGGAGAAGGCGCCGCCGCCGTGCCTTGCCACGCCGCCGTAGGTGTCCACGATGATCTTGCGGCCGGTGAGGCCGGCGTCACCCATGGGGCCGCCCACCACGAAGCGGCCGGTGGGGTTCACGTAGATGCGCGTCTGCTCGTCCATCAACTCCGGGGGGCAGACGGGGCGGATGACCTGGTCCAGGATGCGCTGGCGCAGTTCCTCGGTGGTGATGGAGTCCGCGTGCTGGCTGGAGATGACCACCGCGTCGATGCGGCGGGGGACGCCGTAGGCGTACTCCACGGTGACCTGGGACTTGCCGTCCGGGCGCAGGAAGGGCAGCGAGCCGTCCTTGCGCAGTTCGGTCAGGCGGCGGGTCAGGCGGTGCGCCAGCGAGATCGTGAGCGGCATGTACTCGTCGGTCTCGTTGCAGGCGAAGCCGATCATCATGCCCTGGTCGCCCGCGCCCACCCGGTCGTAGCGGTCTTCCGAGGACGACTCGCGCCGTTCAAAGGCGTCGTCCACGCCCATGGCGATGTCCGGCGACTGGCCCTTGATGGAGGAGAGGACGCCGCAGGTGTTCGCGTCGAAGCCGTCGCCGCTGTCCAGGTAGCCAATGCGGCGGATGGTGCGGCGCACGATCTCCTCGATGTCCACATAGCCCTTGGTGGTGACTTCGCCAAAGACCCAGACGGTGCCGGTGGTGGTGGCGGCTTCGCAGGCGACTCGGGACTCCGGGTCCTGTTCCAGCAGGGCGTCCAGCACGGCGTCCGAGACCTGGTCACACAGTTTGTCCGGGTGACCTTCCGTCACGGACTCGCTGGTGAAGCGCATCATCGGGCTGCTCATGAACGAGGTGGTCATGCGTCCTCCGCACACCGCTCCGCCTTGAGGGGGGCGGCAGTGAACAGGTTAGTGGGTGCCCAGTTCCCAGGAGTTCAGGTAGTGCTCCTGCTCCGGCGTGAGCGTATCGATCTCAATGCCCATGGCGGCCAACTTCAGGCGCGCGATCTCGTCGTCGATCTCGCGTGGCACGTCGTAGACCTGGTTTTCCAGGTTCTGGTGCTGATCCACCATGTACTCCGCGCACAGGGCCTGGTTGGCGAAGGACATGTCCATGACGGACGCCGGGTGCCCTTCTGCGGCGCCGAGGTTCACGAGGCGGCCCTCCGCCAGCACGACCAGCGCGCGGCCGTCCGGGAGGCGGTACTCCTCCACGTAGGGCTTCAGCGTCTGCCGCGACTCCGCCATCTGGCCCAGCGCCTTCAGGTTGATCTCCGCGTCGAAGTGGCCAGAGTTCGCCATCACGGCGCCGGACTTCATGGCCTCCAGGCTGGGGACGTCAATGACGTTAATGTCGCCGGTGACGGTCACAAAGATGTCGCCCACCGGTGCGGCTTCCGCGATGGGCATGACGCGGAAGCCGTCCATCACGGCCTCCAGCGCGCGGAGGGGATCCACCTCCGTCACGATGACCTGCGCGCCCAGCCCTCGAGCGCGCATGGCCACGCCCTTGCCGCACCAGCCGTAGCCGGCCACCACCAGGTTCTTGCCGGCGATCAGCATGTTGGTGGCGCGGATGATGCCGTCCAGGGTGGACTGGCCGGTGCCGTAGCGATTGTCGAAAAAGTGCTTCGTGTTGGCCTCGTTGACCGCGACGATCGGGTACTCGAGCGCGCCCTGCTTCGCGAGCGCCTTCAGGCGGATGACGCCGGTGGTGGTCTCTTCCGTGCCGCCCACGATGTCACCGAGGAGGTCTCGGCGCTCCTTGTGCAGCACGGCCACCACGTCCGCGCCGTCGTCCATGGTGATCTGGGGGCGGTTGGAGATCGCCTCCTGGATGTGCTGGTAGTAGGTCTCGTTGGACTCGCCCTTGATGGCGAAGGTGGGGATGCCGTACTCCACGGCCAGCGCCGCCGCCACGTCGTCCTGTGTGGAGAGCGGGTTGGAGGCGGTCAGGCGCACGTCCGCGCCGCCGTCACGCAGTGCCAGCATGAGGTTCGCTGTCTCGCTGGTGACGTGCAGACAGGCCGCCACGCGGATGCCCTTCAGTGGCTGCTCCCTGGCGAAGCGCGCCCGGATCTGGTTGATGACGGGCATCTCCCGCGCTGCCCACTCGATGCGGGCTACGCCAGCGCGGGCGAGCGTGGCGTCTGCGATGTCGCCAACGAAACTGGTGGTCATGGTGCTTCCTCTAGTCTCCGGTAGTCTCCGGCTGCCGCCGGGCGCGGTGTGGTGGTCCCGGCTGGCGGTCTGGTCTGACAGCCCGGGCGGGCTAGCGGGGCGGGCGGTGGCCCACCCACTCGATGTGGTCGCCGTCAGGGCGTCCCCGCCTGCGCGCCATGAACCGGCGCCACAGTGGCGACAGGCCGAGCAGGTCTCGACGTTCCAGGCGAGCCTCCACGACCGCGCTGCCCTGACGATATCCGAGGGTGCTGTATGCGGCGACTGCGGGGGTGTTCTCCGGGTTCACCGTTAGTACGACTTCGCCGCAGCCTCGGGCCAGCAACTCGCGCGTGACGGCCGCCGTCACCTGCTTCGCCAGCCCGCGCCCGCGGTACCGAGGATGCGTGAACACGTTGCCGAGCACGGCGATGGACTGGTGCGGCGAGGCCACGTGCGTGCCGGCCACGGAGACCAGGCGGTCGCCGTCGAAGGCGCCGTAGTAGATGGCGCGATCCACTGCCTCCGCGCTGTAGTGCGTGGGGCCTCCTTCTGTCCCGTAGAGGGCGTTGAGGCGCGCCACGTCCCGGCCTTGCAGCGGGCGGAGGTCCACGGGGTCCACGTCCTGGAACGAGAAGGAGGTGGTGGACATGCGCACCATCTGCAGCGTGTCCGTAACCAGGTGCGAGCGCCGCAGCGCCGGCAGGTGCTCCGGCGCGCCAGTGGAGAGGTAACCCAGGCGCGGCCCGGGGTGTAGCGACAGGATGGCCGCCACCGCCTCGGCCTCGCCCACCGCCACGGTGACCGACCCCAGCGCGTTCGAGTGCATCACGGTGGCGTGGCCGGTGGGGCCGTCCGCGCCCCAGTACTGGGACTGTGCGAACAGTTGAGGCTCCAGGTGGCCCAGGGCGTACGCGGAGAAGGCGCGGTCCTCTGACAGGCGCGCCTCGATCTGGCGGCGGTCGGTCAGCGGCATGACCTGGTAGCCCGCCATGGCGGCGTGTCCACGGTCGATCGCGCCGTCCGTCACGTCGCCGCCTCCGCGGACGGGTCCCCCCAGTAGCGCTCCACGATCAGGCCCAGCCGCCGCCGCGTCTCCTGCGGCACGTGCGCACGAGGCGTGATGAGTGCGGAGCCGAGTGCGTCCTGGCAGCCGCAGTCCTCGCGGAGGACGCTGAGGGCGCCCACCGCGGTCGAGACGGCCTCGCGTGCCTTCGCCGCGTTCGCCTGGAGGTTCGCGACCACCAGGTTGGCGGAGACGTCCGCCTCCGTCTCGTGCCAGACGTCGTAGTCGGTGGCGAAGCAGAGCGTGGCGAAGTGCAGTTCCGCCTCCCGCGCCAGTTTCGTCTCCGGGATTGCGGTCATGCCGATGATGTCGCCGCCCCACTGCCGGTAGAGGTGGGACTCCGCACGCGAGGAGAATGCCGGGCCGTTGATCACCACGAGCGTGGCGCCTCGGTGCGTGGTGACGCCGGCGGTCTCCGCCGCCCCCGCGAGCAGGGAGGCAAGTTCGGGGCAGAAGGGGTCCGCGAAGCCGACGTGCGCCACCGCGCCTTCGCCGAAGAACGTCTGCTCGCGCCCGGAGGTGCGGTCGATCACCTGGTCCGGCACGGCGGCGTGCAGGGGTTCGACCTCCTCGCGGAGCGACCCCACGGCGGAGACGGCGATCACGTGGCGCACGCCCAGTGCCTTGAGCGCGTAGATGTTGGCGCGGGAGGGGAGTTCCTGGGGCAGGATGTGGTGGCCCCGCCCGTGTCGTGCGATGAAGGCCACGCGCCGGCCCTTGAGCGCGCCCACCACCACGGGACTGCTGGGGGCGCCAAAGGGGGTCTCCATGCTGACCGAGCGCGCCTCGGTGAGGCCCGGCATCTCGTAGAAGCCGGAGCCGCCGATCACGCCGACATCCGCCTGTGCTGGTCCGGCCGCCACCTGCACCCCTCCGCCCGCGCTGCCCGGCAGTTCCTCAGCAGTGGCCCGCTGGCGAGCACGTCACGGACGAGATTGCCTGTCGGCGAGGCCGTCCGCAAGACCGGGCCCCCGAGAGGCCATCGAGATTGTGGGGACTGCGGGACTGTGGGGATCGTGAGAGTTGGCGGTCAGGCGATGTGGTCGCTCTTCTGGCGGTTGCAGGGGCCGCACAGCACCTGCACGTTCTCCGGGGCGTTGCCGCCGCCTCGGGCGACCGGGATCACGTGGTCGAACTGCAGGTCGTCCTCGCTGCCGCAGCGCACGCAGCGGCCGTCGTCGCGTTGCCAGACGAAGATGCGCACGTCGTCCGGGATGCGCTGCCGGCGGGCGACCTCCACCGCCTCGTCCGCGGCCCGTACCTTGCGCAGGCGCTCGATGCGCGCGTCCTGCCGGCGGCGCCGATCCCACGCCAGCAGGGCCACTGCCTCCGCGTCCAGTCCCTCGTCGTCCCAGTAGAGGCCGTCGCTGGTCCACCACAGGGTGCGTCCGGCCTCTTCGTGCAGTGCGGCGGCGCCCCCCGCCTCCACCACCTCCGCTGCACGCTTGTGCTCGCGGCGGCCGAGGGTGACGAGCACCCCGCGCTCCGAGCGCACCTCGTGCAGCGCGAAGATGCCGAAGCCCGTGCGATGCAGTTCGAGCCCGGTGGCCCTGCGCAGGCTCATCCCGCCCGCTCTCGCTTCAGGGCCGCCGCACGCGCGGCCAGCATGCCCAGGGGCTCCTCGAACGGCGGGCGCAACACCCCGGCCTCCGTGACGAAGGCGGTGACCAGGGGCGCGGGGGTGACGTCGAACGCCGGGTTCAGGGCGGACGCGCCGGGCGCAGCCACGCGCACGCCACCGACCTCCAGCACCTCGGACGCGTCGCGCTCCTCGATGGGGATGGCGGCGCCGTCCGGCTTGTCGAAGTCGAACGTGGAGACGGGGGCGGCCACGTAGAACGGCACGCCGTAGTGCTGCGCGAGCACGGCCAGGCCCAGCGTGCCCACCTTGTTTGCGGTGTCGCCGTTCCTCGCGATGCGGTCGGCGCCCACGATCACCGCCTGCACGCGTCCCGCCGCGAGCAGCGAGGCGGCGGCGGCGTCCGCGATCAGGTCGAAGGGGACGCCGTGTTGCTGCAGTTCCCACGCCGTCAGCCGGGCGCCCTGCAGGCGGGGCCGCGTCTCGTCCGCGTAGACGTGGGCAACCCGCCCCTCGCGGTAGCCCTCCACGATCACGCCGAGCGCTGTCCCGAGGCCGCCGGTGGCGAGCGGGCCAGTGTTGCAGTGGGTGAGGACGGTGGCGCCGGGAGGGAAGAGCACCGCGCCGGCCTCCGCCATCGCGCGGTCGGCGTCGTGCTGCTCTTCGTGGATGGCGCGCGCCTCTGCGAGAGCCGCCGCCCGGACCGTCGCCTCGCCCTCGTAGCCGGCGATGGCGCGGAGGACGCGGTCGATGGCCCAGCGCAGGTTGACCGCCGTGGGGCGTGTGGCCGCCAACACCTCGGCCGCGCGGTGCACCGCCTTTGCCGCCGTCCCGTCCGGCCCCTGCGGCGCCAGGTGCGCTGCCAGCGCGAGGCCGTACGCCGCCGTGATGCCGATCGCCGGCGCGCCCCGGACGCGCATCACGCGGATGGCCTCGGCCACCTCGTCCACGCTTCCCAGCGCGAGGGTGCGCGTCTCCTCCGGCAGCGCGGTCTGGTCCAGGAGCCGCACGGCGCCGTCAGCCCAGGCGATCGGTTCGTAGGGGACGTGAGGGCGGGTCATGTCGGGATGTTAGGACAGGCCCGTGTAGGGGGATGGCGTCCACCGGGGCGACCGGCCCCGGCACTCCTCGGGGGGCAGCGCGCCAGTCCGTTCGTTCGGAACGCCCTGGTCCGCCGTCAGTACGTGACGAGGGCGACCGCGGGTCGTTCGCCGAGGGCGGCGCGGCCCTCGAGGGCTGCGAGTTCCACCACGAAGGCGTAGCCGGCGACCTGGCCGCCGCACTCCTCGACCAGGCGGGCGGCGGCGGAGGCGGTGCCGCCGGTGGCGAGGAGGTCGTCCACGATGACCACGCGGTGACCCTGTACGGGCGGGTGGCGGTGCATCTCCAGTTCGCCCTCGCCGTACTCCAGCGCGTAGGTGACGGAGACGATGTCGTGCGGCAGTTTGCCGGGCTTGCGCACGGGCACGAAGGGCACGTCGAGCCGCTCCGCCACCGGGACACCGAAGATGAACCCGCGCGACTCGACGCCGCAGATCAGGGTGGCGCCCATGTCGCGGGCGGCCTCGGCCAGGGCGTCCAGCACGGCGCGACGGGCGGGCGGGTCGTAGAGGAGCGGCGTGATGTCGCGGAAGAGGACGCCGGGGGCCGGGAAGTCCGGGATCTCCCGGATCAGCAGCGGCAGCCGGTCGAGGTCAGTGGTCACCTGCGCATGCTACTCGCGCCTCGGTGTGGATGTGGATGGGGGCGAGGCTGGGCGTCGACGGGAGGGCGTCGAGGGAGGGCGGGGAGGCGGGGGTGACCCCCTCGCGGCCTGTCGGGCTGGCGCGTAGCATCGCGAGGTGAGCGCACCAACAGACGACCCCTTCGCCTCGATCGCCGAGTTCTACGACCTGGACTTCGAGGACTTCGCGGACGACGTCGCCTTTTACGAGCGGCTGGTGGAGATCCACGGCCTGCGCGTGCTGGAACTGGGCGCCGGCACCGGCCGCGTGGCCGTGCCCCTGGCGCAGGCGGGCGCGAAGGTCACGGCGGTGGACCTCTCCCCGGGCATGCTCGACGTGGCTCGCGCACGCGCGGCGGAGGCCAGCGTGTCGCTGACGATGGTGGACGCGGACTTCCGACCGCTCCGGCTCCGCGGCCGCTTTGACGTGGTGCTGGCGCCGCTGGGCACCCTTCAGCACATGGAGACGCCGGACGACCTGGTGCTCGCGCTCGAGGCGATGGCGCGGCACCTGGCCGCGGGCGGCGTGGCGGTGATCGACGTGGAGGCGCCGGTCCCGGACGACTTCGACGCGTCCCCGCAGCCGCTGGTCCAGCACTGGACGAAGCCCTGGGGCGACGGGCGCGTGACCAAGGTTGTCTCCGTGGACGCGATCCCGTCCGAGGGCATCAAGGAGGTCACCTGGCACTACGACGTCGCGGACGCGCAGGGCCGGCTGACGCGCGTCACCACCGAGTTCCTCCTGCGCACCTTCACCGCGCCCGAACTCGAACTGGCGGCACGCCTCGCTGGACTGCGCGTGGCCGCGCGCTTCGCGGGGTACGAGTTCGAGCCGTACCACGACGGCGCTGACCGGCTGGTGATGATCCTCCAGGCCGCGGACGACGACGTGGGCTACGTCTACGACGCCTCGCGAGAACATGGGGATGAGGAGCGCGACGAGTGAGCGCCGTGATCGCATTGGACGCCATGGGGGGCGACGACGCGCCGCGCTCCACGATCGAGGGCGCGCTCCTGGCGGCCGGGGAGGGCATCCCCGTGGCGCTGGTGGGCAACTCGGAGGCCCTGGGGCACGCGCTGAACGAGCGTGGCGGCGTGCCCTCTGGCCTGCGCATCGTGCATGCGCCGGACGTGGTGGGCATGGGCGACAAGGCTGCCCGCGAGGCGCGGCGCCAGCGCGAGACGAGCCTGTACGTGGGCATGGAACTGGTGAAGAACGGCGAGGCCGGCGCGCTGGTCTCCATGGGCAACACGGGCGCGGCGATGGCGACGGCCCTGGGCGTGCTGGGCCGTATCAAGGGCGTGGAGCGCCCGGCGCTGGGCGCGGTGCTGCCCACCACCGACGGCGGCCGGGTGATGTTCCTGGACGTGGGCGCGAATGCAGACGCCCGCCCCAGCCACCTGGTCCAGTTCGCCTACATGGGCGAGGCCTACCTGCGCGCGGTGTACGGCGTGGCCCAGCCGCGGGTTGCCCTGCTCTCGATCGGTGAGGAGTCCTCCAAGGGCTCCATGCTGGTGACGGAGACGCACGAGTTGCTCGCGAAGGACGAACGTCTGGCGCGCTTCATCGGCAACGTGGAGAGCCGCGAGATCCTGTCGGGTGCGGCCGACGTGGTCGTGACGGACGGGTTTACCGGGAACATCTGCCTGAAGTTGGCTGAGGGCATTGTCACGCTGCTCTTCGAACAGTTGCGGGACGCCTCCGCGGCCTCGTGGCGCAACCGTGTGGGCGGCGTCCTGCTCCGCCCCTCGCTCCGAGGGGTGCGCGACCGGCTGGACTATCGCGTGTACGGGGCGGTCCCGCTGCTGGGCGTGGACGGAGGGGTGTTCATTGGCCACGGCCGCAGCGACGCCGACGCCGTCCGCAGCGCCATCCGCACCGCGAACGACGCGGTGGAGGGCGGCATGGTGCGCGCGCTGGAGGCGGCGGCGGGCGAAGGGTGACGGGCTAGGCTCGGTCCAGCGGGAGTGGTGAGGATGCGCCGGGGTGGTCCGGGTCCGGGCCGGCGGAGCCGGCTGACGGCGCGAAGCGCCACCACAACTTCATCGCCTCGCGCAGGGCGGCCACCTGGGCGGCGGGATCCTTGTCCTGCGTGCAGGCGCAGAGGTGCTCGTCCAGCACGGCGGCGCCCACCGTATCGATGCTGGAGCGAACCGCCATCAACTGCGTCACCACGTCCTCGCAGGTGCGCCCGTCTTCCAGCATCCTGGCGATGCCCCGCACCTGGCCCTCGATGCGGCGGAGGCGGGTGAGCAGGGCCTCGTTGACGGCCGGGGTATTGCTGGCGGTCATCGCCGTCCTCCGCAGCCTCTGTCCCTCGCCGGGGCGGACGTCGAGGAATCCGGTGGGACGAGGCTTGACATACCCCCACCGGGTATCTAGCATACTAGGTGCGCGGTGGTTCCCCTGTCAATGAGCGCTGGTCGGGGCTGTCCCTGTGACGAGTCTAGGCGGCGGCGCTCGCGGGCATGACGGGCCTCCGATCCGGCGTACTCCTCGCGGTGAGGGGCGCGTCCCGGACGGCCGGCCAGGCGCGTGGCTGGCTTCCGACCATCGAGCATGAAAGGACCGATTGATGGCCCACCCCACTGACACGACCGACGCAACCTTCGAGAGCGACGTCCTGAAGAGCGACGTCCCCGTCCTGGTGGACTTCTGGGCGCCGTGGTGCGGCCCCTGCCGCATGGTGGCGCCGGTGGTGGAGGAACTCGCCAACGACTATGACGGCAAGGTGAAGTTCGTGAAGTTGAACACGGACGACAACCCGAAGGTCGCCTCGCAGTTTGGCATCCGTTCTATCCCCACGCTGTTGATCTTCAAGGACGGCGAGGTCGCCGGGCAGGTCGTGGGCTTCCGTCCCAAGAGCGACCTGGCCCGCCACCTGGACGCAGCGCTCGCGTAGGCGGACGCTACGCCCTGACCGAGCACCGAGTGGGCAGTCCTCCCCGCGTCCCGATGCGAGGCGGATTGCCCTCTTCCTTGCCCGCCCCCTGCGCTATTTCCCGCACCTGATGGAGACGACTCCGTGACCAACGAGAACCAGGCCCCGCGCGAGGTGGACATCGCGATCATCGGCGGCGGGCCGGCGGGCCTCGCGGCCGGCCTCTACGCCGCGCGTGCCCTGCGCACCACCGTACTGTTCGAGGGCGGCGTGCTGGGCGGCCAGATCGCGACGAGCGACCGGGTGGAGAACTACCCCGGCTTCCCGGACGGCGTGGGTGGCTTCGAACTCGCCATGGCCATGCACCAGCAGTCCGAGAAGTTCGGCATGGAGACCGTCTACGCACGGGTCACGGACCTGCAGGTGCTGGAGGACGGCCGTTTTGCCCTGAGGACGGACGGGGGCGGCGACTTTATCGCCAAGGCAACCCTGGTTACGGCGGGGGCGGATCCGGTGAAACTCGGCATTCCGGGCGAGGTGGAACTGACGGGCAAGGGCGTCTCTTACTGCGCCACGTGTGACGCGGCGTTCTTCAAGAACATGGAGGTGGCCGTGGTGGGCGGTGGCGACGCCGCCGTGGAAGAGGCCGTCTTCACGACGCGCTACGCCTCCAAGGTCATCCTGATCCACCGTCGCGATGAACTCCGGGCGCAGAAGGTGCTGCAGGAGCGCGCCTTCGCTGCCGAGAACATGGAGTTCCTGTGGGACTCCGTGGTGGAGGAGATCCACGGGGACGTCGCCAAGGGGCAGGTGGAGGCGATTACGGTGCGCAACGTGAAGACCAACGAGGTCACACGCATGCCCATGAGCGCCGTGTTCATCTTCATCGGCCAGACGCCAAACTCGAACCTGCTGGAGGGCATCGTGCCGATGGACGCGGGCAAGCACGCCTGCGTGAACGCGTGGATGGAGACTCCCGTGCCCGGCCTGTTCGTGGCGGGCGACGTCCGCGCCGACGCGGCTCGGCAGGTGGTCTCCTCGGCCGGTGATGGGGCGACGGCCGCCATCCGCGCGGACCACTACATCACCGACCACTTCTAGCGCGGCCTTGAAACCACCGGAGCCGTCTGCCAGTGCCTGCGTAACGCGGGCGCCGGCAGACGGCTCCGTGCTGTCTCAGCCCGGCACGAGGCCGGCATGAGGTGCGCCGTTAGACGGCGGTCCGCCGTCCGGTGAGCAGCGAAATCGCGAGCAGCACCAGGGCCACCACGAAGACGACCTTGGCGAACGTGGCCGCGAGTCCTGCGAGCGCGCCGAAGCCGAGGACGGCAAAGACCAGCGCGAGGATCAGGAACAAGAGTGCCCATCCGAGCATGAGTGACCTCCACTCGCGTGCCCCCGGGTGGGGGACACGTTGCCCTTGAAGCGTCCCTGACCGGCCTCCAGCCGCGCCATCACCCACGCATCACGATCCCCGCGCAGGCAGTGCCGAGACCATGCTGCGGTCACGCGCCGGCGTCCCCCTGCAACGGCGTCTAGATTGTCCTATCCCCGAGATCTGGCGACAGGTGTATCCGTCGTGAGTCACCACATCTTCGCCTTTCCGAGGACGGCGTGTGGCGTGCGCCCACGGGTCCACCGGCCCGTGTGGGCACGGTCGGTGTTGTA
>JALOAL010000002.1 GCA_023228825.1 Dehalococcoidia bacterium
ATGAGCCTGACCCGGTTTCCCGGACAGTTCGCTTCTAGAGATCATGCCGCATCGGTCGTCTGGATGGGCCTCCTCTCGTAGTCCACGGGGCTGAGGTCGCCGACGGACGTGTGTCGCCGCCGGGGGTTATACCAGCCTTCGATCCACTCGAAGATCGCCCGCGCCAGCTCGGCGCGCGTGCCCCAGTTCCGGCTGTCGAGCAGCTCCAGCTGGAGCGTCCCGAAGAAGGATTCGATCATTGCGTTGTCGAGCGCCGAGGCGACCCGGCCCATCGAGCCGAGCAGCCCGGCCGCACGGAGCCGCTCACCGAAGGCCCAGGCGGTGTATTGCGAGCCGCGGTCCGAGTGGACCACGGTCTGGCCGGGCGGTGGACGCCTGCGCCAGCGCGCCATCTCCAGCGCGTCGACCACGAGCTCGGAGCGCAGATGGTCGGCGATCGACCAGCCGACGATACGGCGCGAATAGACGTCCAGCACCGCCGCGCAGTAGACCTTGCCCTCACGGGTCGGGTGCTCGGTGATGTCGGTGAGCCAGAGCCGGTCAGGGGCGTCCGCGACGAAGCGCCGGCGCACCAGGTCGTCGTGCACCGGCGGCAGCGGCCGCCGTCGCTTCCCACGTCGTCGGTAGAGCCCGCAGAGACTGTCCTTCCGCATCAGCCGCGCCACCCGTTTCCGTCCGCAGCGGACCCCACGCCCGAGCCGGAGTTCGGCATGCACCCGGGGCGCGCCGTAGGTGCCACGCGACATCGCGTGGATCTCGACGATCTGAGCGCTGAGCTCGGCGTCGGCCAGCGCACGCGCGGATGGGGCTCGGCCCCGCCACTCGTAGTAGCCCGAGGTCGAGACGCGGAGCACCCGGCAGGCCACCGCGACGGCGATGCCGTCTGCGGCCAGCTCACGGACCAGCCGGAACCTCAATTTGGGAGGTGCTCGCGGGCGAAGTAGGCGGCCGCCCGCTTGAGGATCTCGTTCTCCATCGCGAGCGTGCGGTTGGCCCGGCGCAGCCGCACCAGCTCGGTCCGCTCCTCGTTGGTCAGCCCGTCGCGGACATCCTCGTCGATGTCGGCCTGCTTGAGCCAGTTATGCAGGGTCGCGTCGGAGATCCCGAGCTCCTCGGCGATGTGCGCAATCGGCCGCTCACGCAGCCGCGCGAGCTCAACCGCCCGCCTCCGGAACTCGGGTGGGTACCTGGTAGCCATCTCGGACTCCTCCCTGGGCGACCAAATCGCCACAGTCTAGGTGTGCGGGAAACCGGGTCAGGCTCATTCCGCGACGAAGTTCGAGACTTCCTAAAGACGTACCTCCCCGAAGGCTGGAAGTCCGTGGGCTGGGAGGCCGACGACGAGGAACCGGACGTAGTGAAGCGCTTCCGTGAAGAGTTGATCCGGAAGCGCTGGCACGTCCTCGCGTGGCCCAGGCAGTACGGAGGTCTGGAGGCGGACTACCTTCAGCAGGTCGTCTACAACGAGGAAATGGCGATGGCTGGCGCGCCGGGCGGCAATGTCTGGGCCGGCGTCTCACTGGTGGGGCCCGTGCTCATGATCCACGGCTCCGAGGAGCAGAAGGCGCGTTTCCTTCCGGGTATTTCGGATGCTACCGACGTGTGGGCGCAGGGCTTTAGCGAACCCAACGCCGGCTCTGACCTCGCTTCACTCCAGACCCGCGCGACCCGCGAGGGCGACGAGTACGTGGTCAATGGTCAGAAGATCTGGACGTCCGGCGCCCAGTATGCGGACTGGTGCATCCTGCTCGCTCGTACTGATCCTGACGCCCCGAAGCATCGAGGTATTTCCTACTTCCTGGTCGACATGAAGTCGCCGGGTTTCGCCGTGCGGCCGTTGACGGACATGTCGGGCGGCCAGCCGTTCAACGAACTGTTCTTTGAGGACGTGCGCGTCCCCGCCTCGAACGTCGTCGGCGAACTGAACCGAGGCTGGTACATGGCCGCGACCACGTTGGACTTCGAGCGGTCGGGGATTGGCGCGGCCAGTTCAATTCAGCGGGAGCTCCTGACGCTGATCGGAGACGTGGCATCTTGGCCGGGGCACGGTTTGAGGGTGGCCAGCAAGCGGACCCAACTCGCCGAGATTGGCATTAGTGTCCAGGTGGCTCGGCTGCTGGCCTACCGGGTGGCGTCGATGCAGGCGCACGGCTTAGTGCCGAACTACGATTGCCGCGGGCACCAGCGAGATCCAGAGGAACGTCATTGCCACCCGCGGGCTGGGACTGCCGCGGGGCTAGTCGGCTGGCTTTGGCCGAAGCGGTGTCGTCCTCGGACGCCGGGTTTGTCGGGATCGTTCCCGCGAAAGGGAAGAACATGTCCGAGTCGATAGTGGTGGTGGACGGAGTCAGGACGGCGATCGGCCGGTTTGGCGGCGGGTTCGTCAATACCCCGGCTGCGGAGCTGGGCGCGATCGTCATCCGCGAGGCGGTCCAGCGCGCGGGCATCGAGCCTAGCCATGTCGACCAGGTGGTGCTGGGCTGCGTGGGACAGGTGGCGGAAGACGCGTACATCTCGCGCCACGCCGCCGTGAAGGCCGGCATCCCGATCGAGGTGCCCGCGTACAACGTGAACCGCCTGTGCGGCTCCGGGCTGGAGGCGATCACCACGGGCGCGCGCTGGATCCAGACCGGCGAGGCCGACATCGTGGTGGCGGGCGGCGTTGAGAACATGAGCATGCTGCCCTACTACCAGCGCACCGCGCGCTACGGGCTGCGGATGGGCAACGCGGAACTGGAAGACGCGATCCCGATCCTGCTGTCGGACCCGTTCAACCGTTACCACATGGGCATCACGGCGGAGAATCTCGCCAAGGAGTACTCGCTGACCCGCGAAGAGCAGGACGTCTTCGCCGTCGAGAGTCACCGCCGCGCCATCGACGCCATCGAGTCGGGCCGCTTCGCCGACGAGATCGTGCCCGTGGAGGTGAAGGCCGGCCGCGAGACCAAGGTCATTGACCGTGACGAGCACCCCCGTGCGGACTCGTCCATCGAGCGGATGGGCGGGCTGAAGCCGGCCTTCCAGGAGGGCGGCAGCGTGACCGCCGGCAACGCTTCCGGCATCAACGACGGCGCCGCCGCCGTGGTGCTGATGTCTGAGCGCAAGGCGAACGAACTGGGCCTGAAGCCGCGCCTGCGGCTGGTGGACAGTGCGGTGGCCGGCGTGGAACCCTCGCTCATGGGTAGCGGGCCGATTCCGGCGACGAAGAAGGTGTTGGAGCGCAGCGGCGTCCACCGCGACGACCTGGACTCGATCGAACTGAACGAGGCCTTCGCGGCCGTGGCGCTGGCGTGCTCGCGCGCGCTGGAGATCGACCCCGCGCGCACGAACCCGAACGGCGGTGCGGTGGCGCTCGGCCACCCCGTGGGGGCGACCGGCACAATCCTCACCGTGAAGTTGATGAATGAACTGGCGCGGACCGGTGGCAAGATGGGCCTGGTCTCCCTCTGCATCGGTGGCGGTCAGGGCATCTCGGCGATCTTCGAGAACGTCTCGTAGGCTTCCACGCACTCTTGGTGAACTGGGAGGCCTCGATCAATTCGGGTCGGATGGCCATGGAGGGCTGTGCCCTCCGTTGGTGTGACGCTGAACGGCCGCAGGCGATTAACCCTCGACCGTTGGTCTCGCTTGACACCGGCCAAACAGCCGAAATGGATAGCCCAAGACTGAAGGGCGTGCCCCGGACAACACCCAGTGTTATATCCACTGAACATGCGCGCTCGGGCGATTCTGAATCTACGAGGAGCAATCTAGCGAGCCCTCGGTTGATCCTCGGCTTCCTAGCAAGCGGTCGCGAGTTCGAGCTTTGTCTTGTGCTTCAAAATCCCCACTACTCCTGGTGGGAGGGGGCGGTTCTAAGCTCCGGATTCTTTCAAGGAGTTACTGAGGGCATTCAATAAGCTTTGTCGATTGATTAAGACTGCCTGCGCATCCAGACGACAGCCAGCGCTCGTGCTGTTGATGCTCCCATGCGCGGTTCCCAAATGGTGACAATGCAGAAGTGTGTGTTGGATGCTAGGCCAATCATCAGGATCACTGGAGCCGAGGGACAACGCAAACCCTCTATCTGAGCGGGAGGAGGTCCTGCCACAGCTCGCGGACGAACCTGTCGAGTCGATCGTGCCTCCGATTTCCCGCCACGACTCTCGAATTCCGGATGCCATGGCGGCATTGCGCTACCGGGACTTCAGGCTCCTCCTGCTCGGCGTCTTCCTGGCGATGAGCGGGTGGTGGATGATGATCATCGCGCAGGGCTGGTTGGTCCTCGAACTGACCGATAGCGCTTCGATGGTCGCGCTTGTCAGCGCCATGATGTCAGTGCCGTTTCTCTTCCTCGGCCCCTTCGCGGGTATCGCCGCGGATCGTCTCTATCGCAAGCATCTACTCGTCACGACACGTTTCATCGTCGCCGTGGTGATGTTCCTCGAGGGCTTCCTCATCCTGGCCGGATGGATCGAGGTGTGGCACATGCTGACCCTCGGATTCGTTGCCGGATGTGCCTTCGCGATGGATATCCCAGCACGGCAGTCGCTCATTCCAGACACCGTGCCGGACTCGACGGTTGCGAACGCAGTGGCGCTCAACGTCTCGGTCTTCTCCATCACGACCATTGCAGGGCCGCTGGTCGGCGCGGGGCTACTTGCCGCCGTGGGAGCTATGGGTTGCTTCATGGCGAACGGAGTCGGTAACGTCGCACTTGCACTGCTGATCGCTGCCATGCGTATCCCCCGCCGTGAACGTACCTCTGCCTTCGGGCTTAAGGACGAGTTCGTTGGCGGCCTTCAGCACGTGCGGCAGACGCCGCTCCTGATCCTCCTCCTTAGCGCTGCCCTCGTCGTGACGCTCGCGGGGCGGTCGTGGCAGCAGCTCGCTCCGGTGTTCGTCCGCGACGTGTTCGGCGCTGGTGAGGCCGCGCTCGGCTGGCTCTACACCGCGGCTGGAGTTGGTGCCGTGATGGGAGCTCTGATGCTGGTTGGACTGTCGCGGACACCCCGTCGCGCGCCCATCTATCTCGGCGCGCTACTTGCAGCGTTCGTCGCGGTCATCGGGTTCGCGTGGAGCCCCTCGCTGCTTGTGGCGAGTGCGTTCGTGCTCGTCGCCGGATTCGGTCTTCAGGTGTCCGAAGCTTCGGCGCAGACCGCCATCCTGGTCGAGACCCCTGAAGCCGTACGGGGCCGCGTCATGTCACTGTGGGGCCTGTTGTGGGGACTGCAGCCGTTGGGCACCCTGATGACAGGCGTCGTCGCTGACCTGGCGAACCCGCACATCGCGGTCGGGGGTGGCGCCGTGCTCGCACTCCTCGCGCTGGCGATGTTATTCAGCGCGCAACGGGATACCTTGTCTAGGTTCTAATCAACAACAGGAATTCTCGTAGTGGTTGGACGATGACCGAAAGCGAAGCTTCCGCAGTGACGTTCGAGGCGAGCCTCGTAGGCTTGGTTGACGGGTCGTCTCGCCACTCTCGCCTAGACTGTTGTCGAAGTTGACGTGCGATGCGCAGGTGGCTCCTCTATGGGCGATCCGCCGATCGCTGTCCTATGGCGATGTTGTTAACTGCTCTATAGGCGGATGCGGATGGTTCCTGGCGACGGCGCAGCCACCGAGGAAACGGCTGCCGTCTAGCCGAGAGACCGGTTCACGGAGGAGCGGATCGGCTTACACTCATGAGGCAAGACGAAGCACCTGCCCAGGGAGAATGACGGTACCCTGGCGCACTTGACGTCATTCAGCCTGACGATCTCTTCCCAATCAACCCCGAACCTTTGCCCGATGGCGATCAAGAAATCGCCGGCAACCACGGTCGCCGTCCGCGGAGCGGTCGCCTCGGGCTCCCGCACCGGCGGGCGGGGGCGTGGTCGGTGCTGGACCGCAACCAACGACAAACGCAGAGCCTTGAGCGAGTGCCCGGGGAAAGCCGTCGTGCCCGATCAGATCCCGGTGCTCCAGAGATGTGGCCACGAGGCCGGCCGTCCGTGCGCGTCGCAGCCTTCCCGCTGGAGAGCCAGTTCGACCGCGGACTACTCCGCGCCGACACGGGTCAGGCCAATCAGCGTGTGACCGCCCGGGAATCGAGTGGATCGAGCTCCCCACCGTCGTAAACCGAGCGACAGGTGAGGTGGCGGCATTCGCGAATCACCTCACCTCTTCGCGCTGACCGTGTCGTTCCAGCCGTGTGGTGTGCTCGGCCTGCTCTGATCATGTACGCGCCGCGCGTCTAGCTGTACTGAGCCATGAGGTTGGTGACGCGGCTGACGGGGGGAAGGCCGCCGAGTGCGGTGTGGCGTCGGTGGTGATTGTACTGATGGAGCCAACGGCGGAATACCTGAGTTCGGGACTGCTCTGATCTGTAGACCCGGACGTAGGCCCATTCCTCCAGCAGAGTGCGGTTGAAGCGTTCAACTTTGCCATTGGTCTGGGGCCGGTAGGGCCGGGTGAACCGATGGTGGACGCCGGCCTCGGCGCAGAGACGGGCAAAGTCGGTGCTGCGGTAGGCCGATCCGTTGTCGGTGAGCACCGCCTGCACCGCGATGCCCCGCTCCGCGAACCAGGCCTGAGCGCGGCCCCAGAAGCCGACCGCCGTTGCCGCCCGCTCGTCCCCCAGCACCTCGCTGTAGGCGAGGCGAGAGTGGTCATCGACCGCCGAGTGGATGTAGGCGTAGCCCACCCGCTGCCGCCTCCCCGCCCGACCGCGCCCATGCACCTTCCACCCACCCCCCGCCGGGATGCGCCCGAGCTTCTTGATGTCGACGTGCACGAGCTCACCCGGATGGGCGCGTTCATACCGACGGATCACGCGTCCGGTGGGGCGGTCGAGCCATGCGAGCCGGTGCAGGCCGAGTCGACGGAGCACGCGGTAGACCGTCGACGGCGCGAGGCCGAGCCGGTACGCGATGCGGACGGGGCCCAGCTTGAGCCGTCGGCGGAGACGTTCGATGCGGCGTTCCACAGCGTGCGGCGTCCGGCGCGGGCTGCGACGGGGGCGGGAGGAGCGGTCGTGGAGCCCCGATTCCCCTTCGGCCAACCAGCGCTGCCACCAGCGGCTCGCCGTCTGGCGGGCGACCCCCATCTCGCGGGCGACGTGGGCGATCGGTCGGCCGGTCGCAATGCGCTGCACGAGCAGCAGTCGTCCCGCGGCGGTGAGTTTCGCGTTAGCGTGCAATGTGGACCTCCTGGAGTCGGGTGGCTGTAGTAACCACACCTTCCTCAGGAGGTCCCCTTCGGTCATCTACACGCGTCACCAACGTGGGTGGTCAGTACACCTAGCGGGTTCACGCGCCAGGGAAATCGTCGCATGCGGGAGATTGCTCCCGTCGCTCGCGGAAAGCCACAAGAGGCAACAAAGAACCCGCCTTGCGGCGGGCTCCGCGCGCTGGAGCGTGGGGAAGAACGGGTCTTCTCCACCTCGCTCTACCTGCGAGTACACGGACGTTCTCCGGCTGAGCTTGACCGGGCGCAGGGCCGCGTCGAGGGCGCGCTCGGGGGCATGATGGCCGGGACGCGACCCGCACTCTACGAAATGCTCCCCGGCCTGCTGTCATGCTTGCCCGCCGGGCGGGACTACCTCGGGCGGCGGCGCAACCTCGACACCTCGAGCCTCGCGACCATGCTCCCGTTCACGTCGAGTCACCTCGGCGCCGGCAAGTCGTATGCCTGCAAGGTCGAAGCCCTGCGCGCGCTCCTGCTGGGCGGAGTCCTCTTGCTCGGGGGCGATGTGATCGCCCACAACCTGCTGCCGGTCAGCGTGCCGGTCAGTGTGGTCATGGGCGCCGTGGGCGCTCCCTACTTCCTCTTCCTGTTCTGGCGCAGCGGAGTACGGATCTGATGTCGCGACTACGGTCCGAAGCCATCCAGCTCAAATACGGCGGCTCGTCGGAGGTGATCGTCGATGACTTGAGCATCGAGATCCGCGACGGCCTGATCACGACGATCATCGACCCTAACGGCTGCGGTAAGTCGACATTGCTGCGCGCCCTCGGTCGCCTGATGGAGCCCGCACGCGGCACGGTCGTCCTGGATGGTGAGGCCATCCATCGCCAGCCGGCGAAGGACGTGGCGCGCCGCCTGGGGTTGCTGCACCAGCAGACGCAAGCCCCCGAGGGCATCACGGTGGAGGACCTGGCGCGGCACGGTCGCTACCCGCACCAGGGCTTCCTGCAGCCGCCCACCCGCCGTGACCTCGATGCGGTCGAGCATGCCCTCGATCTCGCCGGCGTCACCGCGCTGCGGAACCGACCCCTGGACAGCCTGTCGGGTGGGCAGCGGCAGCGCGCACGGATCGCCATGCTCAAGGGTTCGGCGCTCACCCCGTACCGTTTACGGCTCTCGGATGACCTGTACCAACAGCTGATCGCGGAGTACCAGCAAGAGGTCGTCAACCACTGCGGGACGTCGGCACCCTACTTCCTGCCGTTCAACCGCATTCTGATCTGGGCACAATATCGATCACGACTCGCGGTTGACGGGGGAGGTCGAGACAGTGGGTGAATCACGGCCGACCCCTCCGAGTCCTGAACTGCTGCGAGAGCACCTCTACGAGATCCAGGATCCGGAACTCGGGATGAGCATCCTGGAGCTTGTCTCATCTACCGCGTCGATATTGACGAGGACGGCCATGTCGCCGTGGATCTGACGCTCACCTCGCCGGCGTGCCCCGTCGGCCCGATGATCAGGGCCCAGGTCGCGGCCGTCCTCGGGGCGGTCGAGGGAGTCGAAGACGTCGCCGTCGAACTGGTGTGGGACCCTCCCTGGGATCCCCGCACGATGGCGAGCGAGGACGTGCGCCTCTCCCTCGGCGTGTGGTGACGGCCACCACGATGGGTGGCGCACTCTTGCACGGATCAGCGCCTGCTCTGCGAGACCGATACGGTCGGGGGGGCGGTCGCCGGCACGATGGGGTGACCGGACGTCAGGCTCAGAGAGAGTCGGTCACGGGGGAATCAGATGTCGCGAGCCTAGCAGGGTGCTGAAGAAGCGCCGTTTGGCGGCGCGATGACGGGCGTGGGCGTCCGCGCACCGGTGCTCGTGGCCGATCTGACGCCTCCAGGCCGCCCCGCGGGCGGCCGGAGGGCGCACTGATCCTATGCGGTCATCGTCTCGAGCTTGGCCATCCGTACCAGGTTGTAGGCTGCGGCGGTGAGCTTGAAGCAGAGTTCGTTCCGCGCCCGCCCGACGTAGCGCAGCTTGCGCAGACCGCCCACGGTCTTCCCCCAGCCGAAGACCTCCTCCACCCGCTTGCGCCGCCGCTGGCTCACCGCGTAGCCGGGGTGCCGCGTCGTGCGTCCGTCGACCGCGCTGCGACGGTTCCGGTCGTTCTGCGCGACGTGCGGCGTCACTCCGCGCTCCCGCAGCCCCGCCACGAAGTCGCGCGTGTCGTAGCCACGGTCCGCCCCCAGGGTGGCCTGCTTCCTCCCGCGCCGGCGGTCGAGCATCGCCAGCGCCGCCGTCCGCTCCGCGTATCCGCCGGCCACCGTCAGTTCCGCGTCCACCACCAGGCCGTGGCGGTTCTCGGTCAGCACGTGCCCCAGGTAGCAAAGCTTGGCGGCCTGCCCGGATCCCTTTGTATACAGCCGCGCCTCGGGGTCGGTGGTGGAGGCATGCGTCTCCCGGCGGCGGCGCTGGCCGCGGAAGTCCACCTCCGCATTGCGTCCGCCTCCCGTCGGCGGGTCCTGCCCGTCGCGCGGGCGGTAGCTCTTGAGCGAGGCCCACGCCTCCAGCAGCGTCCCGTCCACGGTGAAGTGCTCCGACGAGAGCAGCTGGCGGCGCTGCGCTTCGGCCACGACTTCGGCGAAGAAGGCGTCCGCCACACGGTGCCGCAGGAGGCGCTCTCGGTTCTTGGAGAAGGTCGTCGGGTTGAAGCTGCGGTCGCCCACGTTGAGGTCGAGGAACCACTTGAAGAGCAGGTCGTACTGGAGGCGCTCGCAGAACTGGCGTTCGCTGCGCACCGAGAAGAGGGCGATCAGCAGGCTCGCCTTGAGCAGGTGTTCGGGCGGGATCGACGGACGGCCGCGCGTGGCGTACATCTCGTCGAACAGCGGTGAGAGGCGTGCGAGCACCGCCTCCACGACCGGCTTGATGCGGCGGATCGGGTGGTCGGTGGGCACGAGTTGGTCGGGCGTGAGCGCGATCAGCATCTCCGCCTGCCGGTCGTCGTCGCCGCGCATCGGGCACCTCCTCGGCCCCGCCGCCGCGATGGTACCCGGCCGAGATCGCCTCAGCGATCCCCTCCCGCCGACTTTTTCAGCACCCTGCTAGAGGCGAGCGTACACAGCTGCGTCCAAACCAGTTGTAACGCGCGCGAACTGGATAGTCTACTCGAAACTGGAAAGACGTGCCTGACACGACATCCTGCGTCATAGCCACGGAACGCGCACGATCGGGCGATTTTGAACCTACGGGGAGCGATCTAGCGAGCCTTCGGTCCTCCTTGGCTTCCAAGCAGGATGTCGTGGGTTCGAACCCCATCTCCCGCTCCAACCACCTTCTCCAGCAACCGCAAGGGATTCGCTGGCGACTCGGCGTCGCTGAGTTTCTGTCTGGCGGGTTAACTGTCGCGGTTCGTCCCGCTCCACATCTTCCTCCACCTCCGCCCCATCCCACCTCGATCCGGCGGGACTATGCTCCTCCCGAATGACGGGGGTGTGGGATGTGGCCGGGGACGCGACTGACTGAACTGCTGGGGTCGAGGCTGCCGATCGTTCAGGCGCCGATGGCGGGGGCGCAGGGGGCCGACCTCACGATTGCGGTGTGCGAGGCGGGCGGGCTGGGCTCGCTGCCGTGCGCGATGCTGCGTCACGAGCAAGTGCGGTCCGAGGTCGCCCGCATCCGGGAGCAGACCGAGGCGCCGTTCAGCCTCAACTTCTTCTGTCATGCGGGGGCGGAGCCGGATCCGGACTCGGAGGAGCGGTGGCGACGGCGGCTGGCGCCGTACTTCGTCGAACTGGGCGTCGAGGCGTCTTCGACAGACGCGGCGCCCTCGCGGAGCGGGTTCGACGAGGCGGCGTGCGCGCTGGTGGAGGACCTGCGGCCGCCGGTGGTGAGTTTCCATTTCGGGCTGCCGGAGGCGGGGTTGCTCGCGCGGGTGCGCGCCACGGGCGCGCGCGTGCTGAGTTCGGCGACCAGCGTGGAGGAGGGCCTCTGGCTGGAGGAGCGCGGCGTGGACGCGGTCATCGCTCAGGGGGCGGAGGCCGGGGGCCACCAGGCGACCTTCCTGCGCGCGGACGTGACGGACGTCTCCGAGCAGGTGGGCACGTTCGCGCTGGTGCCGCTGATCGCGAGCGCGGTGCGCGTGCCGGTGGTCGCCGCGGGCGGCATTGGCGAGGGACGCGCGATCGCGGCTGCCTTCGCGCTCGGCGCATCCGGGGTGCAGGTGGGATCGGCGTACCTGTTCACGGAGGAGGCGACGATTGCGCCGGCGCACCGCGCAGCGCTGGAGGCGGCGGCGGCGGCCGGCTCTGCTCGCACAGCGCTGACGAACGTCTTCAGCGGGCGTCCCGCGCGCAGCATGGTGAACCGCATCGTGGAGGAGGTAGGGCCGATCAGCGCGGACGCGCCTGCGTTCCCCTCCGCGGGTCGAGCGCTGGCGCCGCTGCGATCCGCGCCAGAGGGCGCCGCGCAGTTCGCGTCGCTGTGGGCCGGGCAGGCGGCGCCGCTGGGCCGGTCGCTCCCGGCCTCGGACCTCACGCGCTTGCTCTGGGACGAGGCGGTGGCGGTGGCCGGCCAGTTCGCGGGCTGAGCCGAGGAGGCTGCCCTAGGAAGTCCCGAAGCCTCGAAGACGCGAGAGGGCCGGCAGCGGGAGTCTGCCGGCCCTCGGGAGAAGTCAGCGCGTCAGGTCAGGCGCTGACGAACAGCGGCGCCAGCACCAGCGTCACCGTGGCCAGCAACTTCACCAGCACGTGCAGGGACGGGCCGGCGGTGTCCTTGAACGGGTCACCCACGGTGTCGCCCACCACGGCTGCGGCGTGCGTGGGCGATCCCTTCAGGACCACCTCGCCATCCTCGTCCCGCATCTCGCCGGACTCGATGAACTTCTTGGCGTTGTCCCACGCTCCGCCGGAGTTGTTGAGGAACGTGGCCATCAGGATGCCGCCGATGGTGCCCACGATGAGCGTGCCGGCCACCGCGAGCCAGCCTGCGGAGTCGGAGTAGGTCACCCTGGCCACGGTGACCTCGGCGTCCCGGAAGAAGCGGAAGCCCAGGCCCACGGCGACCGGCAGGCCCACGGCCAGCAGGCCGGGCGCCACCATCTCGCGCAGGGCGGCCCGGGCGGTGATGTCCACGGCGCGGCCGTAGTCCGGGCGCACCTCGCCGGTCATGATGCCGGGGCTCTCCCGGAACTGCCGCCGCACCTCGTCAATGATCTTCTCCGCTGCGCTCCCCACCGCGCGGATGGTGAGCGAGGAGAAGAGGAACACCAGCATCATCCCCATCAGGCCGCCGACGAAGACGTCCACGTTGGAGATGTCGATAGGCAGTTCCTCCACCAATGGGATGTCGAGGCGCTCCTTCACCTTGTCCAGGTAGGCGCTGAAGAGCAGGAATGCGGCCAGGCCGGCAGAGCCCACGGCGTAGCCCTTGGTCAGGGCCTTGGTGGTGTTGCCGGCTGTGTCCAGCGCGTCCGTGATCGCTCGAGCGCCTTCCGGAGCACCGGACATCTCCGTGATGCCGCCGGCGTTGTCCGTGATGGGGCCAAAGGTGTCCATGGCCAGGATGTACGCGGCGGACATCAGCATGCCCATGGTGGCCACGGCGGTGCCGAAGATGCCGGCCGTGAACGCGGGAATGTCCGCGATCTCCGCCTGGGAGCCCAGCACGAACGAGCCCACCAGCGCGGCGCCGATCGTGATTGCCGTGGCGGCCGTGGTCTCCAGCCCCACAGCCGTGCCGATGATCACGTTGGTGGCCGGGCCGGTGCGAGACGCTCGGGCGATCTCCTGCACCGGCCGCCAGGAGCCGGACGTGTAGTACTGCGTGATGTAGACGAAGGCGATGCCCGTGGCAATGCCCACCAGTCCGCAGAAGAAGAACCAGTGCCAGACGTCGCCCAGCATCAACTTGGTGGAGATGAACAGGCCGCCTACAGAGAGGACGGAGACCACGTAGAAGCCCATGTCCAGCGGGCGCATGGGGTGATCGAAGTCCTCCTCGCGCGCGAACATGGGCATCAGGATGACGCCGACCATCGCCGCGAGGATGCCGAACGCGCGCAGCACCAGCGGGAACATGATCCACTCGATGCGCCCGGTGACGGCATAGATGGCCACGCCAAGGATCATCGCGCCGATGTTTTCTGCGGACATGGACTCGAAGAGGTCGGCGCCACGGCCGGCGCAGTCACCCACGTTGTCGCCCACCAGGTCCGCCACCACGGCGGCGTTCCGCGGGTCGTCCTCCGGGATGCCGGCCTCCACCTTGCCCACCAGGTCCGCGCCCACGTCCGCAGCCTTCGTGTAGATGCCGCCGCCGATCTGCGCGAAGAGCGCCACGAACGAGGCGCCGAAGCCGAAGCCGATGACCAGGAACGGTGCAATGGCGGGCGGGTTGCCCAGCAGGTTGCTGTAGACCAGGAAGATGCCGGACACCCCCAGCAGGCTCAGCGCCACCACCAGGAAACCGGAGACCGCGCCGCCTCGCATGGCCAGCGTGATCGCCTCCTTCAAGGAACGCTGCGCCGCCGAGGCCACCCGCAGGTTGGAGCGCACCGAGATGTACATCCCGATGTAGCCCGAGAGGCCAGACGCCGCCGCGCCTGCCAGGAAGGCCACCGCCGTCAGGATGCCCTCCTCCGTGGGGGACACCACGCGGTCGCCGTAGTCCAGCGCGCCCTCCGCAAAGATGATGGAGCGCACGCCCTCCGACATGGAGCCGACGAGCAAGCCGACTCCCGCGGCGACCACCAGGGAGAGCACGGCGATGGTGCCGTACTGCCGCCTGAGGAACGCCATGGAGCCTTCCACGATCATGTCGGCGATCGCCTGCATTTCCGGCGTGCCCGCGTCCTGACTCAAGACGTTGCGAGCAAGCCAGAAGGCAAACAGGACCGCGACGACGCCCGATGCGGGCACCAGCCAGACGAGATCCATCTACCCCTCCAGTCCAGCCGCCGGCGGGCGGGATGCCGCGCCTGGCGCAGGCACAGAGGGGTATTGGGCACGCAGACGCGGGCGGTCCGCGTCTCGTCCGTCGCCTGCGCGGTCAGAACCTGGCAGCCGTGGCTGCAAGGTTGCCGATCCCGGCCCCTCTGCGCTTCGACGCCGCGGATAGTACGAGCGTTGTCCTTAGTGCGCGAGTGGCAGCACAACCGAGATACCCGTCCGAGGGCCTGCTCACGTTTTGCTACCGTTCCTCCTCGCGCCTCCTCTCCCCGCCCTCCATGATGGAAGGCCCTCCATGATGGAAGGCACGACGGCGCCCAACACGGTGGCCACGGATGGATAGAGGCCTCGCGCATGTTCCTGGACGACCTCACGATCTGGATGGCCGACGTGGTGGATGCGCTCGGCTATGTGGGCGTGGCCCTGCTGGTCATGGTGGAGAACCTGTTCCCGCCGATCCCCTCGGAGTTCGTGCTGGGGCTGGCGGGGTTCGCGGCCAGCCAGGGAGACGCGACGGTGCCGGGCATGATCGTCGCGGCCACGGTGGGGTCCGTGGTGGGCGCGTGGACGCTGTACGGCTGCGCGGCCTGGTTTGGCCCCGTACGGCTGCGTCGGATGGTGGTCCGCTACGGCCGCTGGACGCGGGTGACAGAGGGCGACCTGGACCGCGCGGAGGGGTGGTTCGACCGCTGGTCCACCCTGGCCGTGCTGGTCTGCAGATGTGTCCCCGTGGTGCGCTCGCTGATCTCCATCCCGGCCGGACTCAGGCGCATGCCCATTGTCCCCTTCACCATCTACACCACGGTGGGGAGCCTGACCTGGAACTCGATCTTCGTGGTGGCCGGGTACCTGCTGGGGGAGCAGTGGGAGTTGGTGGTCCAGTATGCGGACTACCTGGAGTACCTGGTGCTTGCGGTGATATTCGTCGGCATGCTCGTGCTCGCGCGACACTGGCTCGCCCGCGGCCGCCAGCCGTCCGCCGTCTCCTCCGCCGCACGCCAGGAGGAAGGCGACCGCCGGTAGCCCGTACCGGTAGCCCGTACCGGTAGCCCGTACCGGTAGCCCGTACCGGTAGCCCCAGCCTGCCCGGGAGTCCGAGGGTGGTAGCGAAGCACTGCGCTCGCCTCGATTTGCCGGGCTTGTTCAGGTTGCGAGCCGTCGCATGGTGTCACTGTTACGGGTACAGAACAAGTGTTCTGCTACACTCCCTCGCACCTCTTGGCGGGGGAAACGATGTCCACAGTGCGAGTACCGCTGCGATCCCAGGTGCAGATACAGCCGTCCGGCAGCCGTCCGAGCCCGGACGGCTCCGTCGCGTGCCTCGCGATCCCGCCGCTGCGATGTGAACTGGCGGACCGCCCTGCGCTGGCTGGCACGCCGGTGGCGCTGGTGGACGAGGCGCGCCTGCGTGTGGTGGAGGTGAGCCCGGAGGCGCGCCTGCACGGCATCCACGCCGGCATGAAGGTCAGGGACGCGACCCAATGCTGTCCCACGCTGAACGTGCTGGAGCCGCGCCCGGCGCTGCTGGCACGGGCTGCGGAGGCCCTGGTGCAGGCGATGAGCACGGTCAGTCCGCTGGTGGAGGAGGCGTCCCAGGGCGTGGTCTTTGCCGACCTGCGCGGCATGGAGGCGATCTACCCGCGCACCGAGGATGTGCGACGCGAGGTGATGGCGGCGCTGGCCGGGCTGCCCGCTGGCCTGCGGCCGGGGATGGGGGTGGCCGGGTATCGCTTCACGGCCCTGGTGGCCGCGCTGCGCGCCGAGGCGGGCCAGGCCGTACACGTGCCGCAAGAGGAGGCCGCCGCCTTCCTGGCCGGTGAGCCGGTGTCACGGCTTCCGCTCGACCTGTTGGACATCGAGGTCGTCCAGCGGCTGCGGCTGCTGGGCATCGAGCGTTGCGGGCAACTGGCGGCGCTGCCTCGTCACGCGGTGGAGGCGCAGTTCGGGGCGGCGGGCGGGGTGGCGTGGCTGGCGGCGGGCGGGCAGGACCCGCGCCCGCTGCGGCCTCGGCCGTGGGAGCGCGAGCGGGTGGTGGAGCACGTGCAGGCGGAGCCGCCGCTCGTCAGCAAGGAAGCCATCCTGCACGCGCTGGAGCAAATGCTGGGTCGCACGCTGCGGCATCCGCGCGCGCGGCAACGCTTTGTCCGCCTGGTGCGGCTGCACGCGGAGACGGAGCGCGGCGCGCTCTGGGAGCGCGAGCAGGTCTTGCGTGAGCCGCTGGGCGACCGAAGCCGCCTGTGGACGGTGCTGCGCTCCCTGGTGGAGTACGCGGAGTTCCCGGGCCCGCTCTCCCTGGTCACGCTGGAACTGGGCGGACTGACCGAGGAAAGCGGGCGCCAGCACAGCCTGTTCGTGGAACAGATGCGCCGGCGCGAACAACTGGACGAGATGGTGCGCCACCTGAAGGTGCGCTTTGGCCAGTCGCCCATTGCGCGGGTGGTGGAGGTAGAGCCGTGGCACCGCCTGCCGGAACGCCGCCGCGCGCTGTTGGAGTACGACCCATGAGCCAGCCTCGAGGCCTCCGTCCGTCCGCTTCTCCCGCGTCTCGGGCGTCGTTGCGGCCCATGGGGCTGCCTCGTGGCCTCTCGGTGCGGGCAGACGTAGAGGGGATGCCGGTGGCGGTGACGCGCGTGGACCCGCGCGGCCGGCGGAGCGACCGCGAGGCGCGCGTGGAGCAGGTGGACGAGGTGTGGCGCGTGGCGGAGGCGTGGTGGCGAGAGTTCTCGCAGGCGCGCACCTACTTCCGCGTGATCCTGGAGGGCGGCCGTCCGCTGACCTGCTTCCGGGACGACCAGACCGGCCTGTGGTTCGAGCAGCCCTACGGAGACCCAGCGTGAGCCCGTATCGCGGCCAGAGGCCGTGGCCGTCCGCGTCCGGACAGTACTCGTGGCGGGCGTTCGAGGAGCGTCGCGCGCGTGTGGAGGCGGCGGTAGGGGACACACCCCGTTCCATGGCGCCTCGCAATCCCTCGTCGCCGGCGCCGCTGTCCGTGCTGGACGACGTGCCCTACGTGGAGTTGCACCTGCACTCCAACTACTCGTTGTTGGACGGCGCATCCAGCATTGACGAACTGCTGGTGCAGGCGGTGGACCAGGGGCATCGCGCGCTGGCGCTGACGGACCACGAGGGCATGTACGGCAGCATGGAGTTCGCACGCTCTGCCAAGGAGATCGGCCTGCGGCCCATCACGGGGCTGGAGGTGAGCGTGGCGGAGGCGGACGGTTCGCGCTCGCACGTCACGCTGCTGGCGGAGGACCGGCGCGGCTATTCCAACCTCTGCCGTCTCTCCAGCACCGCCTTCGGCCTGTTCGAGGACGCGCAGGACGCCCGCGAGACGCGCCGCCTGGACCCGGTGCTCCCGGTGGAGGCGCTCCGGGAGCACGCGTCAGGGCTGATCTTGCTCACCGGCTGCCGGGAAGGCCTGGTGCCCCGCCTCGTGCAGGCGTCCCAGTCTCAGGAGGCGGAGGCGGTGTTGCGTCGCTGGGTGGAGTGGTTCGGTGCGGCCAACGTCTTCGTGGAGTTGCAGGACAACCTGGTCTACGGCGACCGTCCTCGCAACCGCGCGCTGGTGGCCCTGGCCGAGCGGGTGGGGGTGGAGGTGGTGGGCACGGGGGACGTGCACTACCACGAGCCGGACCGCCACCGCCTGCAGGACGTGCTGGTGGCCATCCGCCACCGCAAGACGCTGGACGAGTCCCACCGCGAGCGCCGGCCGAACGGCGAGTTCTATCTGCGCTCGCCGCAGGAGCAGGCCCGGCGGTTCCAGGCCTACCACCCGGAGGCGGCCGCCAACTCCGTACGTATCGCCCGTCGTTGCACCTTCGACCTGACGGAGGACCTGGGCTATCGCCTGCCCTCGCCGCCCACGGAGGACGGCCGCACCACGGTCGAGGAACTACGCCGCATCTGCCTGGAGCGCGTGGACCATAAGTACGCGCCGCACGAGCGCGCCACGGCACGGGAACGCGTGGAGCACGAACTGCGCCTGGTGGAGTCCAACGGTCTGGCGGGCTTCTTCCTTGTCTACCACGAGGTCATGAAACTGGCGGAGGAGGTGGCCGCGGAGGTGCGGGGCCCCAGCCGCGCGCGCAGCGTGACGGGCCTGCCGCCGGGACGTGGGCGCGGGTCGTCCGTGGCCTCGATCCTCTGTTACCTCATCGGCCTCTCGCACATCGACCCGATCCGGAACCGGCTGAAGGTGGACCGCTTCCTGAACGACGGGCTGCAGTCGCTGCCGGACATTGACCTGGACTTTCCTCGTGACATCCGGGAGCGGCTGATCGAGCGGGTGTACGAGCGCTGGGGGAAGGACCACGCCGCGCTGGTGGCGATCTTTCCCACGTACCGTATCCGCAGCGCGGTGCGAGACATCGGCAAGGCGCTGGGGCTGCCGGAGGCGGAGGTGGACAGCCTGGCCAAGCGCGCCCGGCCCTTCGACCGCTCCACGGAAGTTGCGGACGAGGTGCGCCGCCAGCGTCGCGTGGCCGACTCCTCCGAGGCCTACCGCGAGGCCGCTGACCGCGAGTCTGTCGACCGCGAGTCCGCTGTCGCCTCAGACGTCGACTGGGCGGAGTCTCCGGAAGACCGGGCGTGGCGGCACCTCTCCGACATCGCGAGCCAATTGGCGGGGTTCCCTCGCCACCTGTCGCAGCACGTGGGCGGGATGGTGATCTCCTCGGAACCGCTGGTGGACTGCGTGCCGTGTCAGCCGGCGCGCTGGCCCAACCGCTACCTGGCGCACTGGGACAAGGACTCTATAGACGACGCGCGCATGGTGAAGATCGACTTCCTCAGCCTGGGGATGCTCTCCGTGGTGGAAGAGTGCGTGGACCTGGTGGAGCGCCACCGCGGACAGGTCGTGGACCTCTCGCGCACCCCCAACTTCGAGGACCCCGCCATCTACGACGAGATCTGCCGGGGTGACACGGTGGGCGTCTTCCAGATCGAGTCGCGCGCCCAGATCGCCATGCTGCCTCGGACGCAGCCACGCAGTTTGGAGGACCTGACGGTGCAGGTCTCCATCGTGCGGCCGGGGCCGATCGTGGGTGGGGCGGTGAACCCGTACGTGAGGCGTCGGGAGCAGCGGCGGCGCGACCCGGACTCGCCCATTCCCGTGCCGGAGTGCGTGCGCGAGGTGCTGGAGGAGACGCTGGGCGTGGTGCTCTTCCAGGAGCAGGTGATCGAGGTGGCGAAGCAGATGGGCGGCTTCGGCGCGGGGGAGGCGGAGACCTTCCGCCGCGCCATGAGCCGCAAGCGCTCCGCGCAGATCATGGAGGGCTACCGCCAGAAGTTCATGGAAGGCGCCGCGCAGCGAGGCGTCTCCCGGGACGAGGCCACGCGCATGTTCGACAACTTGCTGGGCTTTGCGGAGTTCGGCTTCCCCAAGTCGCACGGCGCGGCCTTTGGCCTGCTGGCGTTCCACTCCACCTGGCTCAGGCACTACTACCCGCCGGAGTACCTCTGCGCCCTGCTCAACGAGCAGCCCATGGGCTTCTACCCGCCGCACGTGCTCACCAAGGACGCGCAGCGCCATGGCGTGGACGTGCGACGCCCGGACGTCAACCTGAGCGACGCCCGCTGCACGGTGGAGGAGGTGCTGCCGGAGGACGAACGCACGGATCTGCGCGGCGCCGTCCGCATTGGCCTGGGCTACGTCCGCGGCGTGGGCGAGGCGGGCGCGATGCGGGTGGAGGAGGGGCGCCGGCAGGGCGGGGAGTACCGCTCGCTGTTCGATTTCGTGCAGCGCACGGGGCTGGCCCGGGAGGCCACCACCAACCTCATCCGCATCGGCGCGTTCGACGGCCTGGGGCTAAACCGCCGCGAGTTGATCTGGCAACTGGGGCTGTTCTCTGGCGGCATGGAGCAGGCGGATCTGCGGCGGCATCGAGACCGGCAGATGCGTATGCCGCTGCCGGTGGAGCAGGACCAGGTGGAACTGGCGGACTTCACCGCCTACCAGCGCATGGCCGGGGACTACGCGGTGCTGCACCTCTCGCCGGACAGCCACCCCATGCAATTCCTGCGCCCCGCCCTGGGCGAGGGCGTGGCCTCCAGCCGTCACCTGCGCGCCCTGCCGGCCGGCCGGCGCGTGGACTACGCCGGCCTGGTGGTCTGCCGCCAGCAGCCCCTGACCGCCCGCGGCATCATCTTCCTGCTGCTGGAGGACGAGTTCGGCATGGTCAACGTCCTGGTCAGACGCGACCTGGTGGAGGCGTACCGAGACGTGGTGCGCACGGCCCCCTTCATGCGGATCCGAGGCACGTTGGAAGACCGTGCCGGGGAGCAACGTACGGTC
This sequence comes from Dehalococcoidia bacterium, assembly GCA_023228825.1. Lineage (GTDB taxonomy): Bacteria > Chloroflexota > Dehalococcoidia > UBA2979 > UBA2979 > W-Chloroflexi-9. Next base: position 20,386 of record JALOAL010000002.1, read on the forward strand.
ATTGCGGAGTCGCTGGAGCAGATATTCCCCGCGCAGGCGCTCTCCGTGCCTGAGGGCAAGTCCTGGGGCTGACCTCCTGACGCCCACGTCCAGCGGCGAGCGCACAGGCAACACATGCGGTTTTCCTGGCGCCGCGACGCCCGATACATCGCCGCGACCCGAGAGGGGATCACGCTCATGTCTGAACTCGCCGAGGTGGCGCCAGCCTTCCTTGAGATGGCCCACCGCATCGTCTGGGCAGGCGTCGCCACGACGGACCGTGGCGGGCGTCCTCGGACGCGCATCCTGCACCCGATCTGGGAGTGGGACGGGGAACTCCTGGTCGGCTGGATTGGCACCTCGCAGTCGCCGGTGAAGACTGCGGACCTGGCCCGCCAGCCGTCCGTCTCCGTGAACTACTGGGCTGCGGACCACGACACTGCGGAGGCGGGATGCCGGGCCGAGTGGCGCCTGGATGGGGAGACCTGCACGCGGGTGTGGAACCTGTTCAAGGCCGCGCCTGAGCCACTGGGCTACGACCCGGGCATGGTGCCGGCGTGGACTTCCCCTACGGACGGATCGTTCGCCGTGTTGCGACTGGAGCCACATCGGCTGCGCGTCTTTCCGGGGACGGTCCTGATGGGCCAGGGCGGCGCTGTCCTGACCTGGCGGGCCTAGCCTCGCCGGGCCAGAGGCTCCGTGCCCAGGCCGTACAGGTCCCAGATGGTCGAATCCCGCTAGGGGCGACAGGCGCGCCAGTAGTCGTCTGAGACGCGGATCACCTCGCCCGTGGCCTCCATGACCCGCAGGCCACGGGCGACCTCTTCCTGCGTGACGCCGAACTCTTTCGCCACATCCTGGAAGAACGAGGCGGGGTGGGCGGCCGCCGGGGCGGAGGCCAGGATGGTGTGGAGGATGTCGATCGGCCATCCGTCACCTGCGGCATGCCTGGTGCTGGTGTGGGCGTGCCGGATGCGGTGCAGGAACGCCTCATCGATCGCGCGGCCTGTCCCGGCGCCGCCACGCACTTCCAGGCAGGACGCGGGGTAGCCACAGGCAAGTTCGAAGGCGTCCGGGTCTTCCAGCAGCAACTCGTTCCAGTAGCGCTCCAGTTGCATTGCCGCCCGCCGCTCGCCTCGCGTTGCCAGCAGCGCCACCACTTCCCCCACAACCACGGGCCGAGGGCGGCTCACACGGCCGAGGACCTCCCGCACGCCGGCGCGGCACGCCTCGCGGTCCAGCACGCCGTCGCGCATGAAATGGCTCAGCGTCTGCTCCGCGTCCAGCGCCACATAGCGGCTATCACGCCGCGCGGCGTCCAGGTCCACGCCGTCCGCCCGCAGCAGTCGCGCCAGGGCGCCTCGATGTGCGGGGGTGGCGATCACCACCGCCGCGCCGTCTGCGGAGAGGAAGGGGAGAGTGAGGTCGCGGATCCACTCGATGAGCGCGGAGTCCGCTTCATAGATCCGGGCTGAGTGCGCCGCCAACGTGCCCACCTTCTTGCGTCGACAGCGTACGGGAACCCATCCGTGCGCCCGTGCGCAAACCTACCCCACGGCCCATGCGCCGGACGCGCCACCTCCGGCGCATCCTGCGGATCGCAACGAGATCGAAACGCCCAGCACCACATCGGCAGCATTCCGGCGCTTGGGGCAGCCAGAGGGGGGCGGGTAGGGGGCTACGCGGGGGGGCTGAGGCTGGTAAAGAAGCGTTCGATGTCCGGCAGTGCTCCGGCGATCATCAGCGTGTCGCCGGCCCTCAGCGTCTCGGAAGCGGAGGGGTAGACGGTGACGCGCTCGCCCCGGGCGAGCAGGAGCAGCGAGACGTTGATCCCGCGTTCGGTGATCGCCCGCGCGATTGTCTGTCCCACCAGCGCCTCCGGTACCGAGGCGCGGCTGATGGTGTAGCCGGGGATCACATCCAGCGAGTCTGTAACGTCGGCGGACGTCCAGGTGTGGGCCACGCGCAGGCCCGTCTCACGTTCCGGGTAGACCACCCGGTCAGCGCCCACCAGCGCCAGGATCTCGCCGTGCATCTTGTCCCGGGCCTTCGCCACCACGCGTTTCAGCCCCAGGTGCTTCAGGAGCAGCGTGGTCAGGATGCTGGTCTCCAGGTTGTCCGTGATGCCCACCACGGCAGCGTCGAACTCGGCCAGGTTGAGGCGCGCCAGGCTTTCCTCGTCCGTGGCGTCCGCCTGCACCACATGGGAGAGTTCGCCGGAGAGCGCCTGCACCGTGGTCAGGCGGCTGTCCACGCCCAGTACGTCATGCCCCAGACGCGAGAGTTCCGTGGCCACTGCGGAACCGAACCGGCCGAGGCCGATCACCACCACCTGTTGCTTCATGTGCATCCTCCGCTCGTCCTGCGCCGCTCGTCCTGGGCCGCTCGGCGCTGCGGGCCTCGCTAGCCAATGTTCACGTCCGCCTCGGGGTATCGCAGTCGCTCGTGGCCCTGGAAGCGCGCGGCCAGGGCCAGCGCGATGGTGAGCGGTCCCACCCGGCCCACGAACATTGTCACCACCAGGACCGCCTGGCCGGCCGCGTTCATGGTGCTGGTGATGCCGGCGGAGAGCCCCGCCGTGCTGAACGCCGAGACCGACTCGAACAGGACCTGCGCCGGATCGCTGTCCGTGGTCAGTTGCAACACGAAGGTCGAGGTGAACACGATCGCCACGGAGAGCAGCGCCACCGTGAGCGCGCGGTTGACCTGCCGCCAGGGGATCTCCCGGCCGAAGGCATGGACGTGCTCCTCGCCTCGGACGGAGGCGACGATGGTGAGGAAGAGGGTGGTGAAGGTGTTCACCTTGATGCCGCCGGCCGTGGACCCGGCCGCGCCGCCGATGAACATCAGGCCGGAGATGAATACGAGGATCTCCGGTTCGGCGCCCCCCAGGTCCAGCGCGGTAAACCCGGAGGTGCGGGCGTACGTGGCCTCCGCGAACGAGGCGACGAAGGCGTGGGGCAGGCTCAGGTTGCCTGCCGAGCCGCCGCCGAACGCCTCCCGTCCGAAGATCACGAACCCGCCGCCCACCGCCAGCACGACGAACGTGAGCAGCACGATCTTGGAGTTGAGCGTGAGGCGGCGCCAACTGCGCTGCTGGCCCACGTCCCACATCACGGCGTAGCCCATGCTGCCCATGGTGGCCAGCACGGCCACCACCAGCAGGATCGCCGGGTTGCCGGCGAACCCGCGCAGGCTCACGCCGCCTCCTTCGATGTCGAACCCGGCGTTGTTGAAGGCGGAGACGGCGGTGAAGAGGCCGCGCCACAGCACGGACGGGGCCAGGCTGCGTTCGTCCAGCGCGAACAGCGCGATCAGCACAGTCGCGCCGACCGCCTCGGTCACCAGCACCAGCGTCACGATGCGCCGCACGAGCACTCGAGGCGTCTCGAAGCCCAGGCGCCCCACCATCTCGCCCGTGACGAGGCGTTGCGCGAGCGAGAGCCGGCGCCCCAGCAGCAGCAGGAGCATGGTGGAGGAGGTCATGAAGCCCAGTCCGCCCAGTTGGATGAGCAGCAGGACCGTGACCTGGCCCAGGGTGGACCATGAGTCGCGAGTGTCCACCAGCACCAGGCCGGTCACGCACACGGCGGACGTGGCGGTGAAGAGGGCGCGCAGGAACGGGGCGCCCTCGCCGGTGGCGGTCATGGGCGGCAGCATGAGGAGCGCCGTGCCGGCCACGATCAGGAGCAGGAAGCCCACGACCAGGAAGGCCACGCCGGGGCGGCGCGGCTTGCGGATTGGCAGCCGTTGGACGTTCACTACCTCGCTGTGGAGGCCTCGAAGTCCCCGGGAGTTCCCGGCCGTGGAGCCCTGGCGTTGGTCGCCGCCTCGTTGCACGAGACCTCCCCACGAGCGCCCTCGGCGCGGCCGCCCCGTCTGACGGCGCGGCCGCGGGCGTAGCGCACCATTCTGCTCCCGGTTGTGGGTCTGGTCTATCCGTGGGCGGGGAGGGCGTCGCTAGTGGGCGGGGAGGGCGTCCGCCACCAACTCCAGCACATGGCGAGGCCGGCGGCCGGAGAAGTGCGTGATCTGCTGGCGGCACGAGACGCCCGTCACGAGCACCTCGGTGTCCTCGTCCGCGCTCATTACTGCGGGGATCAGGCTGCGCTCCGCCATTGCGCGGGAGACGTCGTAGTGCTCCACCTCGAAGCCGAACGAGCCGGCCATGCCGCAGCAGGCGGAGTCCACCAGCGACGTCTCCAGGCCGGGGACGAGCGCGAGGAGGGCGAGCGTGGCGTCCATACCGGCCAGGGCCTTCTGGTGGCAGTGCCCGTGCAAGAGCGCCCGCGGCGCGACGGGTTGGAGGGCCTCCCGGAAGCCCTCGTCGTCCACGGCGACGCGCATCACCAATTCTTCGACGAGGAACGCCTGCGCCGCCACCGTGCGCGCATCCTCGCCGGGCACGAGGTCGGGATACTCGTCCCGCAACGTGAGGATGCACGACGGCTCCGCGCCGACGATGGGGATGCCGCGCTGGGCGTATGGCGCCAGGACGGCGACGTTCTGGGCCGCCCACCGCTTCGCCTGGTGCAGTTGCCCCTTCGAGATGAGTGGGCGGCCGCAGCATCCCAGGCGGGGCACCACGGTCACCGCGTACCCCAGCGCCTCCAGGATGCGTACCGCCGCCTGGCCTACCTCAGGGTGGTTCGCCTCTGTGAAGGAGTCCACGTAGTAGACCACCTGGCCGCGCGGGGCCGGCGGGACGTCGCGCCGGGATGCGAACCATCGGCTGAACGGCTGACGCGCCAGGCGCGGCAGCGGGCGCTCGCGGTGGATGCCGAGGCGTGCGTGCATGACCTGGCGCACCGGACCCAGGTTGGAGCCCAGGTTCACCAGGGCGCGGAGCGGGCCCAGGTGGCTCGCCATGCGGTTGAGGCGGCCCATGTTGCCGAACAGACGGTCGCGCAGGGGGATGCCGTGCTCGTCGTGGCGGCGCGTGAGCACCTCGTACTTCAACTTGGCCAGGTCCACGCCGGAGGGGCACTCGGACTTGCACGCCTTGCACTCCACGCACAGGTCGAGCGCCTCCATGATGCGGTCGCCGGCCAGTTCCTCCAGCGGCAGGACGCCGTTGACCGCCTGGCGCAGCAGGTTCGCGCGTCCGCGCGTGGAGTGCTCCTCGTCGTGGGTGACCATGTAGGACGGGCACATGGTGCCGGCGTCCTTCAGACAGGCGCCCTGGCCGTTGCACTGCTCGATGGCGCGCACGAAGCCGCCCTCTGGCGACCAGTCGAAGACGGTCTGGACGTCCCGGCTGGGCGTCCAGGGGGCCAGCCGCAGGTTGTCGTCGAACGCCGGAGTGTCCACGATCTTGCCGGGGTTCAGGATGCCCTGCGGGTCGAAGGCGTGCTTCACCTGGCGGAAGGCCTCGGTCAGGCGGGGACCGAACATGCGCTCGGTGAAGACGCCGCGCAGGATGCCGTCTCCGTGCTCGCCGCTCAGGCTGCCGCCGAACTCCAGCACCAGGTCCGCGACGTCCGAGGTGATCGCCTTGATCGTCTCCAGCCCGTCCGAGGCCTTGATGTTCACCATGGGCCGGATGTGCAGGCAGCCCTCCGACGCGTGGCCGTAGTAGGCGGCTGTGGTGCCGTAGCCACGCACCAGCGCATCGAAGCGCGACACGTAGTCCCCAAGGCGCTCCGGGGCCACCGCCGTGTCCTCCACGATGGCGATGGGCTTGGTGTCCGTGCGCACGCTCATGAGCAGGCCCAGGCCCGCCTCGCGCATGCGCCAGAGGCGCAGTTGTTCGCCCGGATCTGTGAACACCACGCCCGCGAACGCAGCACCGGGACGCACCATGGCGGCGCCGATCGTGTCCAGCGCGGCGGCCACCTCCGCGTCCGATCCGCCCTCCACCTCCACCAGCAGCAACGCACCGGGGTCACCCTGCACGAACTCCACCAGCGAGGCGTAGCCGATGCTGTCGCGGCAGCGCGAGACGATCGTGTCGTCCACCAGTTCCACGGCGGAGGGGTCGTGCGAGAGGGCCTCCGGGGTGGCGCGACAGGCGTCCACCACGGTGGGGTAGTGCAGCGCCAGCACGCCCTTGGCCGCGGGCAGCGGCGCCAGGCGCACCTCCGCCTCCACGACCAGCGCGAGGGTGCCCTCTGACCCAACGACCATCTGCGCCAGGTCCATGGAGCCCGTCTGGTCCACGTCCACGAAGGCGTCCAGGTTGTAGCCGGAGACACGGCGGCGGATGGGCGGGAACCGCTCTGCGATCTCCTCGCGGTGTTCGTCCGCCAGGGAGCGCACCGTCCGGTAGAGGTCGCCCTGGAAGCCGGGCGTGTCCAGCATCCGCGCGAGATCCGGTCCTTCAAGGTGTTCGAAGCGGGCGGTGCTGCCGTCTGCCAGCACCACGGTGAGGGAGACCACCTGCTCCGCGGTCTTGCCGTACTTGACGGAGTGCGCGCCGCAGGAGTTGTTGCCAATGCCGCCACCAATGGTGGCGCGGTTGCGGGTGGACGGGTCCACGGGGTAGTGCAGCCCCAGCGGGCGAGCCTCCTTGCTGAGGCGGTCCAGCACCACGCCGGGCTGGACGCGCGCCACGCGCCGCTCGCCGTCGACCTCCAGCACGCGGTCCATGTGGCGCGAGAAGTCCAGCACGATGGCGTGGTTGACGCCCTGGCCGGCCAGGCTGGTGCCGGCGCCGCGAGGCAGGACGGGCACACCTCGCTCTGCGGCCAGTCGCACGACATAACTGACGTCGGCGGCGCTGCGAGGCCAGACGATGGCGACGGGCTCCATCTCGTAGATCGAGGCGTCCGTGGCGTAGAGCAGGCGCTGGCCACGCTCGACCGTCACGTCTGTGGCGCCGCCCTCCAGGCCCTGGGCGAGCGTCGCAGCGAGGTCTTCCAGGGCTGGCGTGTCATGCAGCAGGGCACGGGCCTGCTCCACGGACTCGTGCGGGGAGGGGGCGCGCCCTTCGATGGCAGGGCGCTGTCCGGCAATCGTCATGCAACGGACGGTAGCACGAGCCCCCGTTTCAGCGGCGCGGGGTGCTGCGCCGTGAGACGGGGGCTCGTGCGGACTGGCCGTGCGGTGCTACCGGCTGGCGGTGGCTGGCTCCGGTTCGGCCGCTGGCACGGGCGCCTCGAGGCTCTCGATGGCCGGCTCGCGCTCCACGCGGAGGTCGGGCAGCCACTGGAGCCAGGAGGGCATGTACCAGTTGAAGTCGCCCAGCAGGCGCATGGTGGAGGGCACCAGCACGGTGCGGACCACCGTGGCGTCCAGGAAGACGGAGACCGCTAGCCCCAGGCCGATCTGCTGGAACATCGCCAGGTCACCCAGTGCGAACCCGCCGAACACCGCGACCATGATCGCTGCTGCGCCCGTGATCAGGTTCGCCGTGTGTCGGAGCCCGTAGGCCACCGAGCCCGCGTTGTCGTGCGTCTCATCGAAACGCTCGCGGATCCGGGTGAGCAGGAAGATGTGGTAGTCCATGGAGAGGCCGAACAGGATCGTGAACATGAACAGCGGCAACCAGGCCTCGATGGCGTCCACCTGCGTGAACCCCAGCGCGTCCGCGCCCCAGCCCCACTGGAAGACCGCCACCACCACGCCGTAGGCGGCGCCCACGGACAGCAGGTTCATGATGATCGACTTCACCGGCACCACCACCGACCGGAAGATCAGCGTGAGCAGCACGAGCGAGAAGCCCAGGACGAACGCGAACACCCACGGCGTGTACTGCGCCACCTGGTCGAAGAAGTCGGCGTTGCCCGCGGTCGGCCCGCCCACGTAGACGTTCGCCGCCACGCCGCTGAACGCCTCCGGCACGATGTCCGTACGCAGGAACTTCATGGCCGTGATGGCTTCGTCCGAGGCGGCTTCGCCGGGGACGGCCACGGAGACCACGGCCAGGGCCGGGCTCAGCACCTGCGTCCCGTTGACCAGTGCGTACGTGGGGTCCGCAGCGATGGCCGCAGACATCTCGTCGATGGCGGCCTGCACCGCCGGCGAGTTGACGTCGTCCGCCTGGATCACGATGTCCGTGGGCTGGATGCGCCCGGCCGAGAACTCCTGGTCGAGGATCTCGAACGCCTGGCGCGCCTCGTAACGCGGGGGCAGGGCGTTGATGCCGGTGAAGCCCAGGGAGATCGAGAAGTACGGGATGGACATCACCACGAGCAGCGTGGTGGTGCCCAGCGCCATGACGAGCGGGTACCTCATCACGAAGCGCGCCGTGCCCGCCCAGAAGCCTTCGTCCTCCCCGTGGTGGGAGGCACCGCCGATGAAGGGGATGGAGAGACCGTTGATGCGGTCCCCCATCAGGCTCAGCAGCGCCGGCAACAGCGTCACCGATGCGACGATGGTGACGAGCACCACTGCGCTGGCGCCGATGGCGAACGAGCGGAAGATGCTGGTGGGCACCACGAACATGCCCATCAGCGCGATCACCACCGTCACGCCGGAGAACACCACCGCGCGCCCGGCCGTGTCACCGGCCACGCCGATGGCCGGCGAGCGTCCCTGCCCCTGCTCCCGCTGCTCGCGGTAGCGGGCCACGATGAACAGTGCATAGTCGATGCCGACTGCCAACCCGATCATCATCATCACGTTGGTGACGAAGAACGACATCTCGTACACCTGCGAGATGAGAGCGACCAGCCCGAACGTGATCCCGATGGCCATGAACGCGATGCCCATGGGCAGCAGCGCGGCTATGACGGCGCCGAAGACCAGCACCAGCACGACCATGGCGATGGGGAGCGCTCGGAACTCCGCCGCCAGGTCGCCCTCGGCCGCCTGGGTGAAGGCGGCGTTGCTGCTGGCGAAGCCGAGCGTGAGGACGCTGAAGTCCTCCCGGCCGCCGAACTCGGCCAGCGTGGCCTGCAGGACCTTCACGTGTTCGGTGGCTTCGTCAATCTCGCCCCGCAGCAGCGTGGGGACGATGGTGGTCTGGCGGCTCTCGGAGACCAGCGAGGGGTCGCCGACCTCGAAGTAGGAGAATGTCTGGAGCGGGTCGATCGCCTCCTCGTGCGAGCGGATGGCCGCGGTCAGTTCAGTGACGAACGCGCCGAACTCCGGATCGTCCACCGTGTAGCGGTCCGACTGGACGATGACCTGCTCGAAGAATGGCTCGCTGCCGCGGGCCTCCTGCAGCAGTTCGCGGGCAGTCTGGGACTCCGGGCTGTTGCTGAACTCGATGTCCGTGGTGAGGCGACTCCCGGTGACGCTGGAAATGCCGGTGATGACCACTGCGGCAACGATCCAGCCCGAAATGACCAGCCAGTGGCGGCGTGCACTCCAGACGGACAGCCGTCCGGTCAGGCCCAGGCTAGACATTGTTCGATCCTTCCGTTGGTGATGACGTGGTGGGTGTGCCAGGGTCTGGAGGCGGGACCGCCCCGACCAGCGCCTGCACGCGCCGGGCCAGATCCTGTGTGAACGAGGTGCCGATAAACTGGATGAGCAGGTTCCAGGCTGTGTCCGTGGCGTACGAGGCGCCATAGACGGTGGACATACAGCCAATGCCTGCGCCCACGGCATGGAGGAAGTGGGACATCGCGGTGGCGTCCACGCCTCGGTCGAACTCGCCCGACTCCTGCGCGGAGCGGATGAAGCCTGCCAGGTTCTCCACGGACTCGTCCAGGGTCTCCACCACGCGGCTGCGGAGGTCAGGCTCGCGCGAGGCGGCCAGGTAGGACTCCAGGCGCAGGATGCACATCTCCGCGAAGTCCGGGGACTGCCGCTGGTCGCGGACGCTGTCGCCCAGGGCCAGCAACGCCGCGCCCGGGGTATCGCCGGGGGCGGGGGCGGCCAGCCACATCTCCATGTCTTCTGAGACACAGCCGTGGGCGACCTCTGCGATCAGGTCGGACTTGTTTTCGAAGTAGCGGTAGATGCTGCCCGCGGCCACGTCAGCCTCCGCGGCGATGTCATTCACCGTGGCGGCGGCGTAACCTTTTTCCACGAAGACACGCCGAGCCGCATCCAGGATCTCCTGGCGGCGCGCCTCCACGTAGCGGTCGTTGACCCGGGTCATCGTTACAGCCAGATCCGGGCGCGGACCGCCTCTGAGTGATCGCGTCGCGCCTCGTCGTACGAGGGGTGCCCTCGGCGCGTGCCGGCGGCGGTGCGGGAGACCACGGCGTTGTAGTACTCACGGATACGCATTCTGGTCCTCCTCCAGGGGTGGGGTGGCGCTCAGGGCGGGTGTTGGCTTGTGTCACCCATCACCATCTGAACGAACGTTCATCCAAATGAATAATGATTCATTCCGCCCGGGTGCGCAAGGGCATCCATTGCCTATTTTTTGGTTCTGGTCTTCTGGATTCGGGCTTCTGGTCGCCTGAACGAAGGAGGCGGAGCCTCTGAACGAAGGAGGCGGAGCCTCTGAACGAAGGAGGCGGAGCCTCTGTGGCTCCGCCTCCTTCGCGGTCCCTAGTCTGTGGCAGGGTTGGCCGGCAACGGGAGGTTCGGGTTCACCCCGGGCTGCACGATCCGTGCGGCGTTCCCGAACGGGTCGCGGATGCCGAAGTCGGTCCCGTAGAACCGCTCCGTCGGCGGGTCGACCACCTCGACACCCTTCGCGACGAGGTCGTCGTACGTCCTCTGGGCGTCGTCCGTGTAGAGGCCGATCCAGCCACCCTGGGCGCCCTTGGTCAGCAGTTCGCGTGCCGTGGCGGCGGTGGACTCGTCCATCCGAGGCTGGCCCGGCACCTCCAGCAGGATGGAGCGCTCGTCGCCCGGGACGCCCACGGTGAGCCACCGCATGAACCCCAGGTCGTAGTCGTCTCGGACCTCCATTCCGAGTTTGCCGACGTAGAAGGAGAGCGCCTCCTCCTGGTCGAGCACGAAGAGTTGCGAGAGAGAGATTGAGGTGAACATGCTGGCCAGTCTGCCAGCGCCGGCGCAAGCCTGCTTCTCCAAAACTGCGCTCTTAGCGCAGTTCCGCGGACGCGGCTTCCTGGGACGCCATGAGGTCACTCGGGCGCGTCCACGACTTTACGAAGCACGACGGCACCGGGAAGCCGGTTGACCGATTCCGATAGCCGGAGGGCGGCAGGCCCACGATGGCGGTGAAGGTGGTGGTGAACGATCCGAGGCTGCGGAACCCCACCTCCAGGCAGATGTCCGTCACCGGTCGGTCGGTCTCGCGGAGCAGGAACATGGCTCGTTCCACGCGGCGGCGCTGGAGGTAGCGATGCGGCGTCTCGCCGAAGGTGGCGCGGAAGCGACGGATGAAGTGCGCCGGCGAGAGGTGCGTGATGCGCGCCAGCGTGGGGATGTCCAGCGGCTCCGCGTAGGCGCGGTCCATCGCATCCCGCGCGCGGAGCATCCGCCGGTTGGACTCCTCGACAGCCTGGCTCATGCAGCCATTAGACCACGCCTCCGGTAGGCGATGGCCCTTTCGTGCGCACGCGCCGCGGCACGCCTTGACGCTACGAGGCCGCCTCGGCGTCTGGATCGAGGTAGGGCATGAGGGCGTCCAGGAGGTCGGTGCGGGAGTCCAGGGTGCGGCCCAGGCCGGAGAGGAGTCCCATGACGCGCGCGATCAGGATGATGTCGCCAGGGACGTCCACCAGCGGGTTGGCGCGCAGCACCTTGCCCATGCGCTGATTGATCTCCGCCATCATCGCCTGATCCGCGTACGCCTGGCCGGAGCGCAGGACGTCGCCGAGGAACGCCTCTCCCAGGGCGCTGTAGGTCTCCACGTTGTCCTCGCGCGTACGGAAGCCCATCTCGTTCATGGAGGAGTACACGGCGTCCGGCTGCTCCGCGATGATCGCGCTGGTCAGCACGATCAATTGCTGGCGGAACCCGTCCGGGATCACTTTCGTGAGCCCGAAGTCCACGAGACCGATCTTCGCCCTGCCGCCCGGTTCCTCCGGACGCATCACGAACAGGTTGCCGGGGTGCGGGTCCGCGTGGAACGAGCCGTGCTTGAGGATCATCGTGTTGAACAGGTCGATCAGCGTGTCCGCCACCTGGCTGGGGTCGATCCCGGCCTCACGCAGGGCGGGCACGTTCGTGATCTTGATGCCGTCCAGGTAGTCCATGGTCAGCACTCGACGCGTGGAGAGGGGCCAGTGGATGGCGGGGATCACCACGTCGTCGCGTTCGGCCAGGCTGCGGGCGATGGTCTCCGCCGCGCGGCCCTCGTGGACGAAGTTGACCTCGTCAGGAGCGTTGCGCTGCATCTCCTGCGCGATGGGTCGGAAGTCGATCACCGTCTCCAGGCGCGCCCACAGCCGCGAGAGCAGGTCGATCACCTGCAGGTCCCACTCCACGATGCGCTCGATGCCGGGGTACTGCACTTTGACGGCCACGTCTGTGCCGTCGTGCAGGCGCGCCCGGTAGACCTGCGCCAGCGAGGCGGCGGCGATGGGCTGCGGGTCGAACTCTGCGTAGAGGTCGTCCACGGATCCGCCCAGTTCGTCCTCGATGACCGGGCGCATCTCCTCCCACGGGCGCGCGGGGACGCGGTCATGGACCAGCGAGAGGATGCGGACGTACTCGTCCATGAGGATGTCCGCGCGGCTCCCGAGGAACTGGCAGGTCTTGATGATCAGCCCCTGCTGCTTGATGGCGCGCCGCACGATGGAGAGCGCCGCGTCCTGGTGGAAGCGGTGCGTGGCCTCCGCCATCTGCTCCACGCCAAAGATGCGGCGCTTGATGCGCAGCCAGCGCCACTTCACCCACAGCCACGCGACCGTGACCGTCAGCGGCAGCAGCCGGCGCAGGCGCCCGTACGGCGGTTTCGAGGGCATCGCCACCAACTGGCGCTCGGGGGTGGGGAGCGGCGCGCTGGAGGGCGCGGGGTCAGAGTCCATGCGGAAACCTTCGTGTGGTGCGTGCTCGATGGGTCGTGGGGGTCGTGAGGGTCGTGGATGTCTCCACGATAACGCGAGGCGGGCTGGGTGGTGATAGCGCGTTGGCGGGGGAGCCTGCCGAGGCCCCTCGGAGCGACCGAGGCGGAGTCCCGGCCCTTCGGCCCTGTCCCCGGCGGCAGTTGCTCCGTAGGATGGCGTCGTGGCGTTCTTCAATCCCTTCCGCCCCTCCTACGTGCAGGATCCCTACCCCGCGCTGAAACGGCTGCGGGAGGAGGAGCCGGTGTTCCAGTGGCGCGAGCAGGATGGCTGGGTGATCACCCGCCACGAGGACTGCTCGCGCGTGCTGCGGGACTCGGACGCATTTTCCTCGGACCCCAGCAAGGCGCGCGGCGGCCTGGGCCAGTACGTAGCCCGCGGCCGCGCGCAGTCTCCACTGGCCGGCGCCCCCCTCATCGGATCCGTGGATGGGCCGGTGCACACGCGCCTCCGCGCCATCGTGAACCGCGCGTTCACGCCTCGGGTGATCGAAGGCGAGCGGGAGTTCATCAAGGAGACCGCGGCGGCGCTGCTGGACGCCGGGGGCGATCCGCTGGACGTGGCGCGCCAGGTCACGCACACGTTGCCGGTCACGGTGATCAGCGACCTGCTGGGCCTGGCCCCGGAAGAACGGAACCCGGTGCGGGACTGGGCGAACACGCTCATGGGCGTCCACAGCGATCCGGACGCCACGCCGCAGGCCCGCCGTGCCGCCGCGCTGGCCGCCGAGCGCTTCCGCGCCTTCCTCGCGCAGTATCGAGACCACCACGGTCCGGAGTATGACAGCCGCCTGTTCACGATCCTCGTGGAGGCGGAGTCGGCAGGCGACCGCCTGTCGCCGGAGGAACTGCTGGCCTTCGCGGTCTTCCTCTACACCGCCGGTTCCGGGCCCACGGCCATGATGCTGGCCAACGTCATCGCCCACCTGGCGCAGCATCCGGAAGCGCTGGAGGCCGTCCGCGCCGACCGCTCGCTGCTGCGCCCGGCCATCGAGGAGTCGCTGCGCTTCGACAGCGCGACCCACGTGCTGCTGCGCTACTGCGTGCAGGAGACGCAGGTGGATGGCCACACCATCCGGCCCGGCGAGACCGTCTACGTCATGGTCGCCTCTGCCCACCGTGACCCGGAGGTCTTCGAGGATCCCGACCGGTTCGACGTCACCCGCCAGATCGCGGGCGGCCGCCTGCTCTCCTACGGGGCGGGGCCCCACTTCTGCCTGGGCGCGCCGCTGGCCTACCTGCAGGGCGAGGAGTTGCTGGATGCGCTGCTGGACCGCTTCTCGAGCCTGGACATCGTGCGAGGCGGGCTGCAGATGGGCGGGACGTTCCTGCTGCGCGGGCCAGAGCGGCTTGTGATCACGGGGCGCTAGGTGGCGTTCTTCAACCCCTCACGGCCCTCCTACGTCGCGGATCCGTATCCCGCGCTCCACCGCCTCCGGGAGGAGGCGCCCGTGTTCTACTCCGCCGAACACGACGCCTGGATCGTGACCTCGTACGAGGCGTGCGTGCAGGTCCTCCAGGACTACGAGGTCTACTCCTCCGCCGTCACCGAAGCGCCCGGCCGCCTGGGCGACCGCGTGCGACGCGTGAAGCACGCCTCCGTGCTCGGCACGGCGCCGCGCATCGGCCAGCAGGACCCGCCGGCGCACTCCCGTCTGCGTGGCGTGGTGGCCCGCGCCTTCACCCCTCGACACGTGGAGGCGATGCGCCCGGCGATCGAGGCGCACGTGGCGTCGCTCATCGACGTGATCGCCGGGCTCGAGGGCGGCCGGCCGGTGGAGGCGATGCGCGCGCTCTGCGAACCGTTGCCGGCGGCCGTGGTCTCCGCACAACTCGGTGCGCCGGAGGAGGATCGCGCGCGGGTGCTGGGATGGGCGCGGGCGCTGATGCAGGTGGAGGGCGCGGACCTTTCGCCAGAGCGCCGCGCGCTGGCGGTGGAGGCACGCGACGGCCTGCTCGGCTACCTCGGGCGCGTGGCGGCCGGCGAGACCGGCGACCCGGATTCGCTCATCGCCTCGCTGGCCCGCGCGGGCGCCGGGGAGGAACGCCTGGACCTGGGCGAACTGCTGGCGCTGGTCATTGACCTGTCGCTGGCCGGGAACGACAACACGAGCAACCTGGTGGGCAACGGCATCCTGGCACTGGCCGCGCACCCGGAGCAGCAGGCGCTGCTGCGCGAGCGTCCGGACCTGCTCCCGGCCGCGGTGGACGAGGTGCTGCGCTATGACGCGCCCCAGCAGGCCGCCGTGCGCTTCGTCGCGGCCGGCGCGGGCGAGGTCACGCTGGGCGGCGAGCGCCTTGAGCCCGGGGACGTGGTGATCGTCATGCTGGGCGCCGCCAACCGCGACTCCGCCGCCTTTCCGGACCCCGACCGCTTCGACATCACCCGCGAGGGCCCTCGCCACCTCGCCTTCGGCCTGGGGCCGCACTTCTGCATCGGCGCGCCGCTGGCGCGGATGGTGGGCGCCGCGGCGTTCGAGGCGCTGCTCGCGCGCTTCGAGGTAGTCCGGCTGGCGGGGGATATCCCCGTGCGCCACGCGCCGGACTGGATGGCGCGCAGCGCGCGGGTGATCCCGCTGGATACGGCGCCGTTGCTGGACAGGTGGGGCGCGCCCGGTACGCTGGAAGCGTGACCACGGCAGCCGTCTTCAACCCGTTTGTCCCCTCCTTCAAGCGCAACCCGTACCTGCAGTACGGACGCTTGCGGCAGTCTGACCCTGTGCACCGCAGCCTGGCGCTCCAGTCCTGGGTGCTGACCCGGTATGACGACATCCTGGCGGTGGTGCGTGACCACGAGACGTTCTCCTCGGACTCTCGCCATGCCCGAGGGCAACTCGCGGATGCGCTCCAGCAGCAGCGGCGGGAGTCGCCGCTGCCGGACGCGGACACCATCCTGGGGCTGGACCCGCCGCGGCACACGCAGATGCGCGCCATCGTCAGCCGCGCCTTCACGCCGCGGCGCGTCCAGGAACTGCGCCCGCACATCCAGGAGATCGCTGCGGGCCTGCTGGACGAGGCCGGCGACCGCTTTGACCTGATGACTGACCTGGCCCAGCCGCTCCCGGTGATCGTGATCGCGGAGTTGCTGGGCGTCTCCCCGGACGACCGGCTGCAGTTCAAGGCCTGGTCCAACGCCGTGGCGGAGACCACCAACGTGATGCAGAGCGCGGAGACCGTGCGCGCCGCCCGCCGCGCCACCGAGGAACTCATCGAGTACTTCAACCGCGTGATCGACGCGCGTCAGGCCAACCCCACGGACGACCTGATCTCGGCGCTGGTGACCGCAGAGGTGGACGGCGCCCGACTCAGCCGCCCGGACCTGCTGGCCTTCTCGATCCTGCTGCTGATCGCAGGGAACGAGACCACCACGAACCTGATCGGCAACGGGCTCGCGGCGCTCCTCGAAGCGCCGGAGGCCATGGCGCGGCTGCGCGCGGAGCCCGACGGCATCCCGACGGCCGTGGAGGAGATGCTGCGCTACGACAGCCCCGTGCAGGGCCTGGTCCGCTTCGCCGCGCGCGACGTGGAGGTGCGCGGCCGCCAGATCGCTGCGGGCGACGTGGTGCTCTGCATGCTGGGGGCCGCCAACCGTGACCCCGAGGCGTTCGAGCGTGCGGACGAGTTCGACATCACGCGCGAAGAAAACCGCCACCTCTCCTTCGGGCAGGGCGTCCACTACTGCCTGGGTGCGCCGCTCGCACGCCTGGAGGCGGACGTGGTCTTCCGCACGCTGCTGGGGCGCACGAGCGACATCGGCATGGGGGAGGGCGGCCTTGAGCGCGGCGGGACCATGCTGCTACGCGGCCCGGCGGCGTTCCCCGTGGTAGTCCAGCCGGCCTGAGGCGATACTCGCGTCCGTAGTCCCGAGGAGGCCCCGTGACCTACGACCCGGACAACGTCTTTGCGCGTATCCTGCGCGACGAGATCCCCAGTGACCGCGTGTACGAGGACGACGAGTTCATCGCCTTCCGCGACATCGCGCCCGCCGCCCCGGTACACGTGGTGGTGATTCCTCGTGGTGAGCCCGCCACCTCGCCGGACGGCCTCGGGGAGGCGGACGCGGGCATGGTGGGGCGGCTGGTGGTCACCGCCACGCGCATCGCCCGGGAGCAGGGGCTGGCGGAGCGCGGCTACCGGCTGGTCATGAACTGCGGCGAGGACGCTGGCCAGACCGTGCCGCACCTCCACCTGCACATCCTGGGCGGCCGCGTCCTGGGTGCGCTGGGGTAGGACGCCGGCGACCTCCAGAGTCTCGGGCCGGCTCGGGGGGTTGCGAGTCAGAGCCACCACGTCCATGATGCGCGGGTGCGGCCCGCTCCGACCGAGGCGCAGGGATCGCTCAGGGTGCTCCCTGATGCGTCGTGCGGGGTGGCTCGGTAGCGTGGCAGATCAGCGCGCAGACGGGGAGCCCTCCCAGTGACAGCCGACGCCACCGTCCCCCACCGCACGACCACTGCGGCCACCCCCGACGTCACCACCGCGGCTGCGGGCGCCGAGGCGCCCGCCGACCGCATCGTCCCCTCGGACCCGGCGGCGGTGGCCGACTCGCTCTACTACTCCGTCTCGCACGACCTGCGGTCGCCGTTGCTGACCATGTCGCTCTCCGCGGACCTGATCACGGACGCGCTGGCGCGCCTGCCGGAGGCCGCCGGCGGCCCGGTCGCCGTGGCCCTGGACGCGATGCGCCATGGCGCGCGGGACATGGAGCGCATGCTGCAGGCGCTCACGGTCATCTCGCGCGCACAGCGGCGGACGCTCCGGCCCTCACGCGTGGGTATGCAGACGATCCTGGGCGGGCACCTCGTGATCTCGGACGTGGCTCGCCTCGGCGCGGTCGAGGTGGCCGTGGACCCTGTGCCGGTGCTTGAACTACTGGACGCGCTGGCCGCTGGGGGGACGCTGGAGGTGCGCGCACGTGTCGAGGGCGACGGCGTGCTGCTGGACTGCGATGCCCTGGGCGCGGTGGTGGCTGACCCGGAGGTCGTCCAGCACGACACCTCGCCCCTGGCACTGCTGGTGGGGTCGCTGCAACACCATGCGGGCACGCCAGTGGAGGCCATGGCCCGGGCGCAGGTGCTCCTCGAACGGCAGGGCGGCGCCGTGCACTGCGCGGGCGGGCGGCTGCGGATGCGGCTGCCGCTCGCCCGGACCGGCGAGTAGCCGTGTCCGTGTACACGCGCCCGGTGGTGATCGTGGATGACAACGTGGATCATGCGGTGATCGCGCGCACCGTGATCGCCTCCATGGCCCCGCAGGTCGAGGTGACCACGCTCACGGACCCGCGCGGGCTGGACCGGCGACTTGCGGAGGTCGAACGGGACGCCCTCGTCCTGATCGACCGCGTCCTGGACGTGACCGAGTCCTACGGCCTGATGCGACAGGTCGGCGAGGTACGTTCGGACCTGCGCTTCGTGATGCTCTCGTCCGCCCTCTCCGCGGAGGACGCCGAGCGTGCGGCCAGGGCGGGCGCGGTGGCCAGCGCGGAGAAGCCGGGCTCGCTGGATGGCTGGCGCTCGCTCCTCGCGCGCCTGCTGGACGAGGCCGAGGCCGCCCAACGCCCACCCACGGAGCGCGAGGGCGAAGGCCGCCGCGGTGGCGCCGTCGCCTGACGCCTCGAGGCGTCGCCAGCCCTCGGCGGGCGGCAGGCGTGGTGGGCCGGTACTATTGACGTATTCGGGCGTGTAGCTCAGCGGCCCAGAGCAGTCGGCTCATAACCGATCGGTCCCGGGTTCGAATCCCGGCGCGCCCACCATCGGAACGTCGCGTGCCACGGGGGTCATCGTGCGCCACCGTCTCACCTCCGCCCTTGCCGCCCGCGCTCCTCACGAGGTGCCGCTGGGCGACCTGCGCCCGTCTGCGGTGATGCTGCTGCTGTTGGGCGAGCAGGGCGACGAGCGCATCGTCTTCCAGGTGCGCACCCAGACCGTCCGCCACCACAAGGGCGAGATCTCCCTGCCCGGCGGCCGCCGCGACCCGGGCGACCCCTCTTTCCTGCACACCGCCCTGCGCGAGACGCAGGAGGAGGTGGGCATCCCGCCGGAGGCCGTCACCGTGCTGGGCGCGCTGGACGACGTGGTCACCATCGGCTCGTCGCATCTGATCCGCCCGTACGTGGGCGAGGTGCAACCCGGCGTCCAACCCTCGATCGCCGCGGAGCGCGAGGTGCACCAGTTGTTGGAAGTGCCGCTGGGTTACCTCCGCACGGAGGAGTGCCGGGTGTGGAAGCCGGTGCAGCGCGAGGGCGTGGTGGAGGCGACGCCCGCCTACGAGTACCACGGACACGTGATCTGGGGAGCCACCGCCCGCATCCTGGACCAGTTCATGGAAGTCGTGGAGGGCTGCGAGGCGCAGGACGTCTGCGATGGGCGCCAGGCGACGCGCCGATGACCCTCATCCTGGTGCGCCACGCGGAGTCCACCGGCAACAGCGGCGGCACGATCCAGGGATGGACTGACACCGAACTGACCGAGGTGGGACGGGCGCAGGCCGTGGCCGTGGCCCAGCGCCTGGCCGCGATGTCCCCCGTCGCCATCTACTCGAGTCCCCTCGCCCGTGCGCGTGAGACAGCGGACGCCGTCGCGCAAGTCTCTGGGCTGGCGGCAGTGGAACTGGACGACCTGCGCGAGCGCTACTACGGGCAGGCGCAGGGATTGACGTGGACAGAGGCCTCGGTGCGCTGGCCGGCCCAGGCCGCGCACGACCGAGACTGGGCCACCGCGGTGCCGGACGTGGAATCCCTGGCGGCGCTCAGGGCGCGCGCGGTGGCCGTGGTCAGTGGGCTGATGAACCAGCACCGGGACGACGTCGCGGTGTGCGTGAGCCACGGGGGGACGCTGGTCCAGGTCATCGCGCACCTGTTCGGGCTCCCGGTGGACGTGTGGCCCCGCATCCGCATGTCCAACACCTCCGTCACCATCGTGGAGGGCCCGGCGGAGCAGCCGCTGGTGCGGACGCTGAACGACATCTGCCACCTGGAGGACCGGGAGCGCGCCTCGACGCTCGCGCTCTAGCCTGTCCTATCCCTGCGGTTGCGTGCGGTGCTACGTGAGCAGGTTGCGACTGGCGACCCGGATGGACGCGATGGAGGCGAAGGCGAGCGCCTCCTCCGCCTCTCGCATCAGGCCGGCCGCAGTTACCTCGTCGTCCGGGAAGGAGGCGATGCCGGTGCGCACCTCCAGGCCCAGCAGTTCCTCGCCGACGGTCACGATCTTCTCCGCCACCACCTGGGCGCCCTCCAGACCTGTCTCCGGGAGCAGTGCGGCAAACCGCGCATCCTCCATGTGGATGAGCGTGTCCACCGCCCGCAGGCGCGCTAGCAGGTGCTGCGCGAGTTCGGCCACCACGCGCTCCGCCTGCGCGGGCCCCACGCGTTGCACGTGCTCCGCCCATGCGTCCGGGCCGATCATCAGCAGGGTGAAGGGCCGTCCGTAGCGACGTGCCCGCTCTACCTCGTCATTGAGGAGACGGTCGGCGTGGGCGCGCTTGGTGGCGCCGGTGACCGGGTCCACCGCCTCGATCTCCTCGATCACGCGGGCGCGCGCGTGGAGTTCGGCGTCGTAGGCGAGGAGGGCGTTGCGCAGGAGGTCCCCGGCGATGGCCGTGATCACGATGGCGAAGGCGCCCGCGGCGGCGGCGGGGACGTAGGGGGCGTCTGGCTCGGCGCCGTCCGCCACTGCGCGCAGTCCCTGCACGGCGGCGTAGGCTGCGGCAGCCAGTGCGGCGAATAGCAGGTGGCTCGCGCCGAAGGGCCGCAGGATGGACAGTCCGGCCGAGGCGGCGATGAGGGCGGCGGCGAGCGCCGCAGTGTCCCGCTCCGGGTCCAGGACCACCACCCCGCCCACGGCCAGGGCCAGCCAGACCGCGAGCATGACCACGCGTATCCAGATTTCGCGCATGTATTCGCTCATGCCGCCGCCTCCGTCGGTCTGTCGGTGTTCATGGTATGGCTGGCCTCATCACTGCGTAGAGGCGGTAGTCGCCCGCTTCGAACGCCAGCGAGAGCGACGAGGCCGAGCCCGCGAAGGCGTCCTCGTACGCCTGCTCGATGCGCCCCTCTCCCTGCCCGTGGAGGGGGCGGCGCACCAGGATGTAGCGAGCGGCCTCGAAGGACTCGTACAGCGCCGCTTCGTCGGCGGTGCTGGCCGGCGTGTGGAAACGGTCCAGGTCGCCCACGGTGAGCATGAGCAGCGCGTGCCGCTGCACGTCCGCTAACACGTCGCCTCGCCCGGCCTCCGCGCGGATGAAGTCCGCCATGCGCAGCACGTCCTCCGAGACGGCGGCCGGCGCTACGCCCGTGCGTACGGTCTCCTCCAGCGCCACCGCCGGCGGATCCGAGACGGGCATGAGCAGCAACACCACCGCCGACGCGAGCGAAGCCAGCAGGAGCCCCCCGGCCCCGGCGACCTGTGCGCGCCTGCGTGGCCGCTCGTAGGCGGACGGGCGGACGCCTCGCGTCCTGCGGCGTTCGCGGTAGGCGAAGATGGCGAACACCGGCGCCGCCGCGACGAAGAGGTGCGGCACGTGGGCCTGGCCGTGCCCGGTGAAGACGGCCATGGCTTCCGGCAGCAGGACGGACGCCGAGACGAGCGCCAGCGCCACCTGGCCCCGCCTGCCCTCGTACAGTCCGTAGGCCGCGAGTCCAGCGACCGCGACCGCGGAGGCGGGCGCGACCAGCAGGGCCCAGCCACCGACCCAGCGCATGGTGCCCAGCACGTTCCAGCGCAGATCCGCCGTCCGCTGGATCACCGCCAGGTCCTCTCCCCCCAGCCGCGACAGTGCCGAGGCCTCCCGGAGGTAGCCGAGGAACTCGCCGCGCGGGAACCAGGCCAACAGCGTCCAGAGCCCGGCGACGAAGACCACCGGCACCATGAAGGCCAGGGCGGTCGCGCGGGCGGCCTCCTCCTGGCGTGTCTCGCGCTCGTCCTGGCGGGCCACCCACCAGAAGGCCCAGCCCACCACCAGGGCGATCAGGACCACGTTGTAGCGCAGCAGGAACGCGACGCCGATGGCGAAGCCCACCATGACCACGGAGGCGACGTTACGACGCTCTACCCACTCGCCGAACTGCCACAGCGCCACCAGCATGAGCGCGGTGTAGAGGGCCTCCGGCAGCCCGAAGACGCCCGCGTAGACCAGCAGCGGGTTCAGCGCGAAGGCGAGGACGAACAGCACGGTGGCGGGCCTGGTCAGGCCAGCATGCCGCGCCAGCGCGCCCGCCACGATCACCGAGAAGCCGCCGGTGGCCGCAGTGGTGACCGCTGCCGTCAGGCCGTGCCCGCGCAGGGCCTCGACGCTGCCGAACGGGGCGGCGAGCGCCGTGAGCAACGGTGGTCGGTCGAACCCGAACCCCACGACCGAGGGCTCGAACCCGTCCCACATGGCGCCCACGCGCACGGTGCGCGCCACGGCCTCCGGCGACGTCAGCCCCAGGGCGCCCACGAGGTACCAGGCGAGCCCGGCGTACAGGAGCGAGACGAGCGTGGCGGCCGCCTCGAGGCGTCCGAAGCGCAGCGACAGGAGGGACTCGCGGCGGGGGGCCTGGCGTCCGCCGAGGCGCGTGCCGATCTGGAGCGAGGACACCTACGGGTGCTCCTCGATGACGCCGGCGGCGTGGAGGCCGGAGACGTTGGAGAGGCCGTGGACGGTCTTCTCCCAGTAGAACGGACGGTAGAACAACTGGAGGAAGCCCTTCCATGCCGCGATGGACATGAGCACCCAGTAGACCGGGGAGAGCAGCGCCCACTTCACCAGGGAGTAGTAGCGCCGCCTCAGACAGCCCGCCACGTTCATGTAGGCAAAGGCGAAGTTCCCCACGTAGAGCGAGACGGCGCCCAGGTAGTAGATGAACGTGGGGAAGATCTGCTGGATCACGCCCCATTCCGTGACGAACCAGACGCCGGTGAGCGTCCACAGCAACGGGTTGAGCAGGAAGCCGAAGAACGTCCCGCCGATCACCAGTTGGAAGGAGAGGAAGCCCGCCGGCCCCAGTTGCCGCCACAGCAGGATGGGGTGGCGCATATGCACCAGGTAGGTCTGGATGTAGCCCTTCACCCACCGCGACCGCTGGCGGATCCAGTTGTCCACCACTGAGTTCGCTTCCTCGAACGTGGTGGAGTCCACCACCACCGTCGCGCCGCCGAGTTTGAAGATGCGCAGGCCCAGGTCCGCGTCTTCCGTGACGTTGAACGGGTCCCACCCGCCTACCTGGCGCAGCGCCTCCAGTTTGAAGTGGTTGGAGGTGCCGCCCAGTGGGATCGGCGCGCCGGAAGCGTCCAGGCCGGGCAGGAACAGGTCAAACCACGTGGAGTACTCCGTGGTGAACCACTTGGTCAGCGCGTTCTGGTTGCGGTTGTAGTAGTTCAACTTCGCCTGCACGCAGACCACGTGCGCGGGCGACCGGTCGAAGGCCACCAGCACCTTCTTCAGTTGGTCCGGCTCCGGGATGTCTTCCGCATCGAAGATCACCACGTAGCGGCCGCGCGCGTGCAGCAACCCGTAGTTGCACGCCTTCGGCTTCCCCTTCGGCTCGCCGTGCGGAACGATCGTGATGTCGAAGAAGGACGGCAGGTTTGAGGTGCGCGCGACGCGGATGGTCTCCGTGTCGTCCTCCTCCAGGAGCAACTTCACGTCCAGTTTCTCCAGCGGGTAGTCCAGCCGAGAGAGGCCCGCCACCAGGCCAGGGAGGATCTCCGCCTCCTTATAGAGCGGCACCAGGATCGTGTAGACCGGCAGCATCCGGTCGTCCAGGGCGTCCAGGTCTTCCTGTGTGACCGGCACCTCCAGCGTGTGCGAGAGCGCGCGGTAGATGAGATAGAACTTGTAGAACGAGAACGACAGGTAGAACGCCGTGGCGATCGCCATCAGCACCGTCATGGTGGGGATGAAGAAGAACACCAGCATGGTCAGCAGAAACGCAGACAGGCTGATGAAGAACCACTTCTGGCGGCGGCTCAGCACCATGTAGGCGGACTCCGTGGGCGACCGGCGCATGAGGTCCGAGGCGGAGAAGTCCAGGTACCGGTCATGGAACAGGCGCTCCAGCGCGTCGCGGATGTCTGTGCGCGTGGTGGCGACGAACTGGAGCGGCTCCGAGGCCAGCGCGCGCGCCTCCTGCTGCGCGGCGTGGTCCGCTGGGTCCGCCACCGCCACGAGGATCGAGCCGTCCGCCTGCCGGTCCACGGGGATCATCTGGCGGCCTCGACAGAAGTCCTCCGGCAGCAGGTCGCCCATGCTGCGCTCCAGGTGCAGGCCGCGGATGGTGACGAAGGGCATGCCGGCTTGCTGGGCCAGTTGCTCGCCCAGTTGCTCCTCGGACACGACGCCCAGCGAGATCAGCGCCTCGCCCAGGCGCACGCCGGTCTGCTCCGAGAGTTCGATCGCGCGCTCCAGGTCCTCGCGTGAGAGCAGGTCCGCCTCCATCAGCAGGTCGCCGATGGTGCTGCGTCCGTGGGCGCGGTGTGTCGCTTCTCGGATGTCCTGGCGGGTGGCCGGCTGGACATAAAACTCAGCGCCGAGCCGTCGCCGCAGGCGGGCGATGGCGCCCTCGTCCAGCGGGTCGGCCATCGCCAGGACCATGACGCCCTCGTGGTAGCGGACCGGGACGGCGCCGGTCTCCAGGCTCTCGTCCAGCGAGATGCGTCGCGCCAGCGCGTGGTCCACGGGGTCCATCAGCACGCGCCGGGTCACCGGGTGGCCGCCCACGCCGCGGGAGGTCTCCATGCGGTCGCGCCGTGCGAGGCCCAGCGAGTCGGTCTGGAGGTACTCCGCGAACGCCTCGCGCAGGTCGGTGGGTGGGAGGAGGTCCAGGCGAGAGACGGCGACGTCCAGCGCCTCGCCGGTCTCCTGCATGCGCCGGAACATGCCCAGCAGCCGCACCCGCCGCATGCCATACCGCTGCTCCAGCAGGCGCCCGAACGCGACGTACGCCTCCGAGATCGCGCCGATGTCCACCGCCGCGAGGTCGAAGCGCGCGGTCTCCAGGTCGTCCTCGCGGGCCACGGCCAGGCGCAGGGCGAGTTGGTGCTCGCCGGCCAGCCGTCGCGCCAGGTCCGCCTGATCCGGCGACGAGATCGCGACGGTCAGCACGTCTCCTTCGCGCAGCACGGGGATGATCGGCGGCGCGTTCGGGCCCAGCGCGCGCAACGCCGCGGCCTCGGGCTGAGGACGCAGCAGCAGGCGGTGCAGGCGAGGGAGCAGGGCGTCCAGCGCCACCGCCTCCGAGCGCTTGTCGTTGTCCACGATCGTCCAGAGGCGCTCCAGGTCCGTGGAACGCAGCAGTTCCAGGTCCACATCCACGGCCTGTGCCTGTCCCCGCGAGACGAAGGATGCCTCCGCCAGCAGACGCACGGTGCGTTCCGGGTCGCCGATGCGGAGTGCGGCGGGCTGGCGGTCGGCCACGGTCTCCAGCACCGCCTCCAGGGCGCCACGTTCGAGGTAGACCGGGCGGATGTGGCGACCGAACAGCGCGGCCAGGCCTCGGCGCGTGCGCGTGTCCCACGGGTCCGTCATGCCGACTTCCACGTCGGACTCGCCGATGCCCACCACGGCGATGCCGAGGCGGCGGCTCAGCACCAGCGGCAGCACAGCCGGCGCGCCCGGCTCCACTGCGTCTATCCCTCGGAAGGGGCGCGCGCCGGCCATGTCCGCCATGGCGGTGCGGACCTGGCGCGCCGTGACGCCGGTCAGCCGCATGAGGGCCTGCTCCGGCGCCTCGTCCGTCTGGGCGGCCACGCGCCGCGCCGCCTCGGCATCGACGTTGCTGGCCAGGCCGGCGCGCGTCACGGCGCGAAGCGGGTCGCCCTGCGCGGAGATGTCGTCGTCCGGGACGGAGTCCAGCAAGACCTGCAACTGGTGGCTGTCCACCAGCACCGGCCGCACCGTCAGGCCGAACGTGGCCTCGATCTCCGTCATGGCGTCCACGGACGGCGGATCCGCCACGGCCAGGAAGAGTTCGTCGTCCAGCGCCCAGAGCGGCAGTACCCGCAGCCGGCGGAGGGACGAGGCGGGCGCCAGCCCGTCCAGGTCCGGCTGCGGCGGGTGCTCCTCCAGGTTGATCGAGGGCAACTGGAACGCGAGGCCCACGGCCTCCATGCGCTCGGCCTCTGTGACCACGCCCGCCTCCACCAGCGCCTGGCCCAGGTACGCCTCCTGGTCCGCGGCGAACGTGTAGGCGCTTGCCTGGTCCGCGCGCACCACCTGGAGCGACTCCAGCAGGGCCGCCAGCACGCGCCGCCAGTCCTGCGCCGTGGGGGCGCCGGTCAGCCCCACCAGGGCGAGGTCGATCTCCGCGCTGCTGGAGACGCGGAGTGTGACCGGCCGGCCGAAGCGCTGGCGCAGTTCGCGTTGCAGCATGGCGTTGCGTGTGCTCGTGGTGACGCACACCACGGAGCCCTGCGCTTCGCCCACGGGGATCACGTGGTGCTCCTGGCAGAACTCCACGCCCAGCCTCGCCACCAGGTCGCGTCGGACGGGGGTGCGGCTGACGGGGACGTACAGGCCCACGGTCTGCGCAGAGGTGGCTTCCAGGAGGGAGACGGCCAAAGGGGGCGCTACTTCCTGCGTCTGGACTGCAGGCCAGCGTACTCACGCAGCGTCCCGCTCAGGCCCAGAATGCCCATGGCCAGCAGGACGAAGATGAAGGGGATCACGAAGTAGCCCAGGAAGGCGACCAGGAAGAGCGTCATGGCGAGGAAGACCACCAGCGCCACCCGGGCCAGGACCGCGCCGGTGTCGACCACTGTGTACAGGACGCCCATGACGCCCCGGTTCCGCTCTCTCATTCCGGCCCCTTATTTATCGCCGGCGGCCGCCAGCGATCCGGAATCTGCGAGCACCAGTTCGATCTCGGAACGAGACTCAGAGGCAACCTCGAAGTCGAACGCCTTGAGGTCACGAATGCGCTCGCCCAGCGGGATGATGTCTTCGTAGTCTACCGCCAGGTGGAGCGTGCCGCGGTAGAAGCGCCGGACGCGCGTGTTTGTGATGCCGTGGAGTGTGCGCACGGCGGCCTGGAAGTCGTTCAGCGCGGCGAACGAGTGGAACGGGTACACCACCAGCGTCATGTGCTCCACGGTTGATACCGCGCCGCCCGGACGCTCTTCTGGCGCCACCACCTGCTCGTCCTCGTCGTACTCGTATCGCGGCGGCGGTGGTGGAGCAGCCGGGCGCGGCGCGACGGACTGAGGCGGCGTCGCGAAGGGAGGGGCGGGGACGGAAGCCGCCGGAGGGCGGCGTGGGCCGGAGGCCGGAGGCGGCACGGCGCTGGCCGGCACGCCGGGTGGCGTGTGGGCTGCGGGCCGCTGTGCGGGCTGCTGTGCGGGCTGCGAGGCCGGCTGCGATTGCGGCCTGGACAAAGGTGCATGCGGTGCTGCCTGGGCAAGCGGCGGCGCCGGGGCCACCGGGGGAGGGGCGGCCTGGGGCTGTATTGTCTGGGATTGCACTGTCTGGGACTGCACTGCATGGGGCTGCACTGTCTGGGGCTGTGCTGTCTGGGGCTGTGCTGGGTGAGGGGGCGCCGGTTGTGCCGGGGCAGCCTCCGGCGCGCGGAACACACGGAAGCGCGGCCGGGGTGGGAGCAGGGTTTCGCCCTCGTTGACCGCGGGGGCCTCCGCGCGGATGTCCACCTCCACCAACCGCTGGTCGCTGCGCACGTGCAGATCGAAGCCCTCGAACGCGGCGACGGCGTCCACCACGTCCTCCACGGAGAGGGCGCTCAGGGTGAACCACGCCTCGCTGTCGGTGACGCGCGTCAGGGCCACCTCGGAGAAGGCGCCGTTGCGCTCTACCAGCGCGGCGAAGCGCAACAGTTCGCCTTGCGCTCGGAATCCCCGCGCGTGCAGGACGATGGTCTGCGCGCCAGGCCGCCGGAACGGGATCGGCGACCGCAAGGCGTCATCTGGCCGCTCGTCCGAGGGCAGCGAGGGCGGCAAGGGCTGCGCCAGGGGCGTCTGGGTGATTGGCGTCTGGGTGATGGGCGTCTGAAGTACGGGGGGCCGGGTCACGTAGGCGTACGTTTCTAACTGAGGTTGGGCTTGCGTGGCCTGCGGCGGGCGGGTAGTGCTGTGCGGCTGCGGTTGCGCCTCATGACGCGCGCCAGCGTGACCGGGATCCGGAGGGGCAGCGTCGCTGGCGCCGTAGGAGCACTGGCAGGGGCCGCCGCCCACGCACCCCACACAGCAGTAAGCCTCGCCGTCAAAAAAGACGGGAGTGTGGCGAATCGCCTCCTCGCAACTCACGCACACCTCAGCGGTCATGTATCCAGTCTCCCGCGTCCGTCCTCAGAGCGGGTGTAGAGCGATCGTAGAGATCGGGTAAACGGTGCGTTTGCTCGAGATCTGGGAAGTACGCGCGTGTTATCCGGATAGACTTGCCAGCGCGCGGAATATGGCCATGGCGCTCGTGGCGGCGAGGAGGGCCATGGACAGTCGTGAAAAGAGCCGTTCGCTCAGCCTCGGACGGCCGAGACGACCCAGGGCGATGCCCGGCGCCAGCCCGCCAATGGCCGCTGCCGCGAACCCCCACGTGGAGGGGGCGAAGACCTGGCCGCCCAGCCCCAGCAGCACCGTGGGCACGCCTGTCCAGACGAAGTACGAGAACATGCGGGAGCGGATGCCCTCCGCGCCTCCTCCCGCCCAGTGGTGGTAGAGGATCACCGCCGGGCCGGGGAGCGAGACCGCGCCACGCATCACGCCGGAGACCAGCCCCACGCCGAGTTCAACCGGCAGCCGGCCGGCCCGGCGCGGGTGCGGCTCGCCTTGCAGCGTGAGGGTGAACACGGCGCTGGCCAGCACCGTCAGGCCGATCAGCAGCCGCAGGGTCACCTCGTCCGCTGCCACCAGCAGCCAGAGGCCGAGTGGCGCCGCGACGATCGCGGCCAGCGCCATGGGCGCCACCTCGCGCACGGGCGTCCTCGGGCGGTACTCCAGGTAGTAGAAGACCGAGCCCACCGTGCCCGTGATGATCGAGGCTCCAATGGCGTCCGAGGGCGCGACCAGCAACGCGGCCACCGGCGCGAAGAGCAACGAGTAGCCGAAGCCCAGGACCGCCTGCGCCGCGGCCGCCAGCACGGAGATCAGGACGATGGCGCCGTAGTCCACGTGTCCCAGCGTCCCCTCGGGAGTGTCCGAGGAGGCCTCGGCCTAATGAGTGGCCTAACGGGTGGCCTGTCGAGTGGCCTTACGGGTGGCGTCTTGTGCTACGCCCAGCGGTCGTGGCGGATGACATCCTGCACGGGTGGACGGCGGTTCTTGCCGAGGGGCGTCGCCGGGTAGCCCAGCGGTGTGATCGCCGCGATCTCCCAGCCCTCGGGAATGCCGAGGATGGTGCGGATGTTGTCGTTCTCGCGCCGCCAGAGCGTGGTGAGCACGGTGCCCATGCCCAGCGCGCGCGCCGCCAGCATCAGATTCTGCACAGCCGGGTAGACCGAGGCGCCCGTCATCATGCTGGTGCGCCCGTTGGGCGCCTCCACGCAGGCCGCGATGAGCACCGGGACCTCGCTCCACGGCTGCCGGCCCGCCGCACGGGCGGGTGCGTCGTCGCCGTAGACCTGCGCGAAACAGCGGTCATACGCCGCCGACAGCGCGTCCTTCTGAGCCTGGTCGCGCACCACCACGAACTGCCAGGGCATGGTGTTCTGGGAGGACGGCGCGCGCGTGGCGGCCTCCAGGATGCGCGTCACGGCCTCCTCCGGGACCTCGCGGTCGGAGAAGGCGCGCACGGCTCGCTGGCGGGGGAAGAGTTCCCAGACGTCGGTCACTGGCTCCACGGTCGGGCCCTCCTGGTAAGACTCGGACTGGACATGGTGGCCTGTAGCGCACCCTACACCAGCGTCGACGTGCGAGCCTGCCTGGCGGCGACCGCGTGCCGGCCCTCAGACTGCTAGACGGACTCGAGGTAGGCGATGGTGACGCCCTCTCCGCCCTCGGGAGGAGGGGCGGTCTCGTACCTGGTGACCAGGGGGTGGCGCTCCATCAGTTCGCGCACGGCGCGGCGGAGCGTGCCGGTGCCCTTGCCGTGGATCACCCGCACCCGCCCGCGCCCGGACCGCGAGGCGTGGTCCAGGAACCCGTCCACCGTGGGCAGCGCCTCCTCGATGGTGCGGCCACGCAGGTCGATCTCCTGCCCCACGTCCACCGCCTGCACCACCGTCCGGCCGACGGACGACGAGGGCGCGCCCGGTGGCTCCGCCCGAGAGACCTGCTCCAGGCGGACGCGCGTGCGCAACGAGCCGAGTTGCACCTCTATATCGCCGTGCTCGTCCGGCTCACCCAGCGCCTCGCCGGGCGTCTCCATGCCCCGCAGCCAGACGCGAGCCCCCGACACGATCTCCTCCGCGTCGATGGGCGGGCCGGTGGGCACGACCTCCGGCTCGGGGACGGGCGGCAGTTCGGCCATCTGCTGGCGAGCCCGGGAGAGGTCCACGCGCGCCTGTTCGATGCGCGCCGATTCCACCTCGCGACGGCTCTTTTCCAGCGTGCGCTCCAGTTCGTGCAGTTCGCGGCTGATGCGCGAACGCGCGTCCTGGCGCAGGCGCGCCTCGTCCGCCACGAACTCGGAACGTCGCTGCTCCAGGTCAGCGCGGAGGGAGGCGGCGGCTGCGGCGTCCGCGGCGGCGCGTTCGGCGCGCTCTTCGGCCTCCGACAGTTGTGCGCGCAGGTCGCCCAGTAGCGACTCCAGGTCCCGCTCCTCGCGCGAGAGGGTCCCGCGCGCCCGCTCGATCACGTCCGAGGGCATCCCCAGGTTCGAGGCGATGGCGAGCGCGTTGGACTGCCCCGGCAGGCCGATGGTGAGGCGGTAGGTGGGCCGCAGCGTCTCCAGGTCGAACTCCACGGAGGCGTTGCGGACAGCGGGGTTCTGGTGGGCGTAGACCTTCAGTTCGCTGTGGTGCGTGGTGGCGATCATCGTCACTCCCGCCTCGATCAGGCGGTCCACGATGGCGATGCCCAGCGCCGCGCCCTCGGTGGGGTCCGTGCCGGCGCCCAGTTCGTCCAGGAGCACGAGCGAGCGAGGCCCGGCGCGCTCGATGATGTCGATGATCGCGGTGATGTGGCCGGAGAACGTGGAGAGCGACTGCTCGATCGACTGCTCGTCCCCGATGTCCGCAAAGACGGACTCGAAGACCGGCACCTGCGAGCCGGGAAGCGCCGGCACGGCCAGTCCCGCGAGGGCCATGAGGGTGAGGAGGCCGGCCGTCTTCAGCGCCACAGTCTTGCCGCCTGTGTTGGGCCCGGTGATCAGGAGCGCCCGGAAGTCGCCGCCCACGTTCAGCGAGGTGGGGACGACCGCCCCGGGCAGGAGGGGGTGGCGCGCCTCCACGAGTCGCAGTTCTGCGGGCGCCTCCACGAGCCAGGGGATGCGAGGGCCGCGCACCGCCAGTTCCTGCGCGTCCATCTGCGCCGCAAGCCGCGCCCTGGCCTGTGCCAGGTCGACCTGCGCCAGCCGCGCGATGGCGTCGCGGATGTCCTCCTCCGCCTCTCCGGCGGCGCCGGAGAGTTCGCGCAGGATGCGTTCCACCTCGTGGCGTTCCTGCACTTGCAGTTCGCGCCAGGCGTTGGCCAGGTCCACCACCGCCAGCGGTTCGATGTAGACCGTCTGGCCGGATGCGGAGGTGTCGTGCACCACGCCGCGCACGGAGCCTCGGAAGTCCGCCTTCACCGGGAGCACGTAGCGCCCGTCCCGCATCACGATCAGCGGTTCCTGGAGGGCGTTTGCGATGTTGGGCTGTGTGAGCAGGCTCTGGAGGCGCTGCTGCAGGCGGGCGTGCGCCGCCGTCAGTTCGCGCCGGATCTGGGCCAGTTCCGGACTCGCGCCGTCGCGCACCTCGCCGCGCTCGTCGATTGCGCCCTCGATCAGGTCACGCAGGTGGCCCAGGTCCTCGATCCCGGCCGCACGTGCCGCCAGCAGGGGGGCCTCGTCCGCCACGCGCTGGAGCGCCCGCGACACGTTCGAGGCGGCTCGGCAGAGCGAGGCGATGTCCAGCAGGTCGCCGGCCGTGAGCACCTGCCCTCGTGCCGCGCCACCCACCAGGTCGCGCACGTCGCGCGCGCCGGCCATGGCGACCAGCGCGCCCAGCCTGTCCAGCGCCACCGCCTCGCCCGTCTCGCGCTGGCGTCGACGGACGGCCTCCAGGTCCGCGAGGGGGCGCAACGCGAGTGCCGCCTCCCTCCCTGCGGAGAACGCTGTCAGTGCCGCCAGGCGGTCCAGCACGGCGGGAAACTCCAGGACGGACAGTGTGCGGTCGTCCACGGGGACGGCCCTCTCAATCGCGATCAATTACGTTTGCCATGGCGGCGGCGATGATCCGAGGCCAAATCGACTCGGATCGTCGCATTCGGGCAGGTTTCATTGATCGTACTCCGCCGCCTCGTACCATCGGGAATAGAGCGCCGGACGCGCCGGCGTCTCACGCAACGTCGTTCCAAGGAGCCATTGTGAATCTGCGAATCCCCGGTCCTACCGCCGTTCCTCCGGAGGTAGCCCAGGCCGGCGCCGCCCCGATGATCAACCATCGCGGTCCGGAGTTTGCTGCGATGATCGCCCGCACCACCGAGGGCGTGAAAAAGGTCTACCAGACCGAGAACGACGTTGCCACGCTGACCGCCTCCGGCACCGGCGCCATGGAGTCTGCGGTGGTGAACTTCACCGCCCCGGGCGACCACTCGCTGGTGGTGGCCATTGGCGAGTTCGGCAACCGCTTCAAGAACCTGGTGCGGACGTACGGCGGCCACCTGGTGGAGCAGCAGTACGAACCCGGCCAGGCGGCGGACCTCGACAAGATCGAGGCGGCCCTGAAGGCCGACCCGGAGATCTGCACCGTCTTCATCACCCACAACGAGACCTCCACCGGCGTCACCAATCCGGTGCTGCCGGACCTGGCGGCGCTGGTGCACAGCCACGATGCGCTGCTGGTGGTGGACGCGATCTCCTCGCTCTCCTCGGTCGAGGTGAAGACGGACGAGTGGGACCTGGACGTGGTGCTCTCCGGCTCGCAGAAGGGCTGGATGACCGCCCCGGGCCTGGCCTTCGTCTCCGTCAACGAGCGTGGCTGGGAGCGCGCCGCACAGACCGAGGCGTCACAGCCGCGCTTCTACTTCGACCTCAAGCGGCACCTGGAGTCCGGGAAGACCGGCCAGACGCCGTGGACGCCCGCCGTGTCCATCTGGTTCCAGTTGGACAAGTCGCTGGAGATCATGCTCGCGGAGGGCCTCGAGAACATCTTCGCTCGGCACCAGCGCATCGGCGGCATGGTGCGCGACGGCGTGCGGGCCATGGGCCTGGAACTGCTCGCGGACGAGGGCGTGGAGTCCAACACCGTGACCGCCATCAAGGTGCCGGCCGGTGTGGACGGCGGCGAGGTGACCAAGATCGCCCGCGAGGAGTTCCAGACCGTCTTCGCCGGTGGGCAGGGCGCGCTGCGCGGCAAACTGATCCGCTTCGGCCACCTGGGCTACATGTCTGACGAGGACATCCAGGCCGGGCTCAACGCCCTGGAACAGTCGCTGGCCAAGGCCGGCTTCAAGAAGTAACAACGCTGCGGGCCGCCAACTGGCGGCCCGCACTGTTTCGCCCACCCCCATCCTCGAGGGACCCCGACTGACCATCCGGGGCACGTAGTAGGGAGCCGCGTCCGTGGCGAAGATCCTGATCGCCGACAAGATCGCCCAGCAGGGGATCGACCTCCTCTCTCGCTCCCATAACGTGGAGGTGCGCCCCGGCCTGTCCGAGGATGACCTGTGCGCGGCCGTGGTGGGCGTCCAGGCGCTCATCGTGCGCAGCCAGACGCAGGTGACCGCCCGCGTGCTGCGCGCCGCGGACGCCCTGCAGATCGTCGCGCGCGCGGGCGTGGGCGTGGACAACGTAGACGTGGAGGCCGCGACCGAGCAGGGCATCGTGGTGGTCAACGCGCCGCACGCAAACACCATTTCCACGGCGGAGCACGCGATGGGCCTGATGCTGGCGCTGGCGCGCAACGTGCCGCAGGGGCACGCCTCGCTGCAGGCGGGGGAGTGGAACCGTTCCGCCCTGCAGGGCGTGGAACTCGCCGGCAAGACGCTGGGCCTCGTAGGCCTTGGGCGCATCGGCACGGAGGTCGCGAAGCGCGCACGAGCGTTCGAGATGACGGTACTGGGCTTCGACCCCTACCTCTCTGACGAGCGCTTCGCGGCGCTGGGCGTGGAGCGCCGGACGCTGGACGCGCTGCTGGCGGAGGCGGACTTCATCTCGCTGCACTCGGTCCTGACGAGCGAGACGCGCAGCATGATCAACGCGGAGCGCCTGGCCACCTTCAAGCAGGGCGCGCGCCTCATCAACGTTGCCCGTGGCGCGCTGGTGGACGAGCGTGCGCTGTACGAGGCCGTGGAGTCGGGCCACCTCGCGGGCGCGGCCATTGACGTGTTTGCAGAGGAGCCGGCCACCGGCAACATCCTCACCACGTCCTCGAAGATCGTCGTGAACCCGCACCTCGCCGCCTCCACGCGCGAGGCGCAGGACCGAGCGGCGCTGGACGTGGCGGAGCAGGTGCTGGACGTGCTGGGCGGCGGCGCGCCGCGCTTCCCGGTCAACGTGCCCACGGTGGACCCGGAGACCATGTCCGTCATCGGTCCGTACCTGGGCGCGGCGCAACTGGCCGGCAAGGTCGCCATGCAACTGCGCGGCGGCAACCTGCAGCAGGTGCGCATCGAGTACCGAGGCGCCATCGGCAACCAGAAGGACACCACTCCCCTGAAGGCCTCGGTCGTGGTGGGCATGCTGGACGAGGTGGTGGTGGAGAAGATCTCCGCCGTGAACGCCCTGGCCGAGGCGGACGCCCACGGTCTACAGATCGCGGAGGCAAGCGGGCCGGAGATGGAGCCGTTCTCCAGCGTGGTCACGGTCACCGTGACCACTGACGAAGGCGTGGAGACGGTGGCGGCCACCAACGCGGAGAGTGGCCCGGCCATCGTCGGCATCAACGAGTACCGCGTGGAGATCGACCTCAACGGCCCCACGAGCAACGTGCTGCTGGTCGAGAACATCGACAAGCCCGGCTCCGTCGGCCGCGTGGGTACACTGCTCGGTAGCCTCGAGGTGAACATCTACTCGATGTCCGTGGCGCCCGGTACGAACGGCTCGGACGCCCTCATGTTGCTCGGCGTGGCCCGCAAACTGACGGAGGCCGAGGCCGAGCAGGTGCGCGCGCTGGAGGGCATCCACCGCGTCCGCCAGATCGAGTTGCGGTAGAGCCAGGTCGCGTCCGCCGGAGACGGTCTGGTCACATTCGCTAACGCCTCGTAAGCGGGAACGCTGGTAGCCTCGACCCGGTAACACGGATGGGGGCCTTCGCGTCGCGCCGCGGCCAATGTTCTCTCGTGCCTTCGTGGTGTTGTTCATCGCCATGTTCGTGGCGATGGCCGGGGTGGGGATGGTGTCCCCGCTTCTCCCGATCTACGTGCGCGACGAACTGGGCGGCCCGGCCATTGCGGTGGCGCTCTCGTTTTCCGGCCTCTCCATTGCGCAGATCGTCTCCGCGCCGTTCGTCGGTACGTTCGGCGACCGCTTCGGCCTGAAGCCCTTCATCGTCGGCGGGTTCGTGATCTACTGCGTCGGCGCGGTGGGGTACCTGTTTGCCGACTCCTGGGAGCAGGTGGTCTTCTTCCGAGTGCTCTCCGGCTTTGGCGCCGCCGGTGTGTTCCCCATGACCCTGGCCTACGTGGGCAAACTCGCCCCCGCAGGGCGCGAGGGCCGCTACATGGGCATCTTCTCCGTCGCGCAGGTGACCGGCTTCGGCCTCGGCCCGCTCATGGGCGGCGGCGTGCGCGACGCGTTCTCCTCCGAGACCGCCTTTGCCGCCATGGCGATCATGCTGGGGGCCACGGCGCTCCTGACCTTCCTCGGACTCCCGGCCAAGCCTCGAGGCGAGGGCTACGACGACGAGGAGGAGGGCTCGCTGCCGTGGTCGCAGATGGTGCGGCGGCGGTCGGTGCAGGGCGCGGTGCTGTTCATGATCCTGATGGCAACGGGATGGGGTGCTGCGTTCTCGTTCCTCGCGATCTTCGTGACCGCGGATGAAGGCCTGGGCCTGGACAGTGCGCTCTTCGTGGGCATCCTGCTCTCGTCACGGCAGTTCACCAACGCCGCACTCCAGCCGTTCACCGGGCGCATCGCGGACCGGGTGGACCGGATCCTGCTGGTCTCCGGCGGCCTGGTGCTGATGGCGGTCAGTATGTTCCTGATCCCGGTGGTGCCCCGCACCATCGCCTCGTTCGGTCCGGTGGACCTCGCACCGTGGGTGCTGGCGGCGATCCTGGTGGCCGGCGTGGGCGAGTCGTTCGCGATGCCGGCGCAGCAGGCGGTGTTCGTGACGCTGGGGCGCGTGGTGGGGATGGGCTCGCTCATGGGCCTGAACAACATGGGGATGTCCGGTGGCTTCCTGTTCGGGTCGCTCGCCGGCGCCGCCGTGGTGGGCCTCCTGGGCGTCAGCGCCGTGTTCATCTTCGCCGGCGTGGTCATGACCGTGGGCATCGCCCTCTACGTCGCCGTCATGCGAGGCGCCGCCGACGAGATGCTGGAGGCGGAGGAGTACGCCCGCCGCGCCGAGGAGCGCGAGCGGATACGCGGCGCGGTGGAAGCGGCAGGCTAGCGCGGCACCGGGGTGTCCGAGGCGCCGCGGGCCGCCGCGGCTACCGCCACATGCGACGCCAGTCGCGGCGGCCGAAGCGGGTGTGGCTGTAGATCACCCGACCGCCCAGGGCAGTGAGGATGACCGGCCAGGCTGAGTCCGTCCAGTCGGGCGAGACGATGCCCAGCGACTCCATCAGCCACATCACCCCCACCAGCACGAGGAACAGTGCCACCAGCATGACGCCCTCCTTCCGTCCTCGGCCAGCCGCGCGCCACGGGCGAGGCATCGCCGTGACGTCACGGTTGGCATCATGTCCGGCCGCGTCGAGAGGCGCTAGTCCTCCAGCGGGTTGAACACCATCCCCGTCGCCAGTTTCGGGTAGTAGAACGTCGTCTTCTGCGGCATGACCTCGCCGGCGTCGGCCACCTGGGTGACCTGCTGCGGCCGCGTAGGGTTCACGAGGAACGCGAGGCGCGCCTCTCCGGACTCCACGGCCTGCACTGCCTCGCCCAGATCCTCCGTGAACGACACGCGCTCACCCTGCGTCAGCACCGCGCGGTCGATACCGAACACCGGCGTCAACACCGACTCCGTCAGCACCAGCGCGTCCAGGCCCTTTGAGGCGTCCGAGATGCCCTGGGGCATGGCATTGTCGATGGCGTAGGGGAAGCGGGCGGTGAGCACGTGCGCCGACTGCGGCGAGGTGGCGCCCAGGAGCCCGAAGGTGACGGGGCCCTGCGCGTTCGCCTGTACGGCGTCCCACGCGGCCTCCGCGTCTGAGGTGGGCTCCACGCGAAAGAGGCCGCCCAACTGTTCCAGCAGCCGCTCCGGCACGTCTCCGTGGACCAGGCGGTGGATGGGCAGGATGGCCAGGCCGGGGTCGTCCTCCGGGATCAGGGCCATCAGCACGAAGTTCTCCGGCTCGTCTCCGGTCCAGCGCTTGGCGGCGGCGGCCACCTCGTCCCGGTAGTCCAGCGCGGTGTGCGTACGGTGGTGGCCGTCCGCGATGGTGACGTTGCTGGCGGCCACGGCGGCGGTCAGTGTCTCCACCTCGCTCGCGGCGTCCACCACCCAGAGGCGGTGACGGTCGCCCGCGGCGTCCTTTGCCTCCATGGCCGGCGTGCGCTTCGCCACCTCGGCCAGCAGGCGCTTCGCCTGACCCTCCGGATCCAGGAACATGCCGAACACGGGGCTGATGTTGGTGCGAGTGGCGCGCAGCAGGCGCAGCCGCTCCTCACGCGGGCCCTCCAGCGTGGCCTCGTGCGGACGGACGATGCCCTCCTCCGGCCGGTGGAGGCGCGTGCGTGCGAAAAAGCAGCGGCGCGTCACGTTCTTGCCGGCCAGCGCGCCGGCCGGCATCTTCGCGCGCTGCTCATAGACGTAGTAGGCCGGCTTCGTGTCGCGCTTCAGCACGTCGTCCGCCTGCCACGCACGCAGCAGTTTCGCCGCGCCCTCGAAACGTTCGCGCTCGCTGCCGGCGGGGTTCTCGAGGTGCGCCGCGTTGTACGGCGAGCGCTCGTGCAGCGCGGACACGGCCTCCACGCCCACCACGTCGTACGGGGGTGCGATCACGCCGCTTGCGTCCACGCGGGGGACGGCGTACCGCAGGCCTCGGAACGGGCGGATCTCGGTCATCGGAAGGGCCTCCTGCTGTGCTGCTCGGGGTGCTGCTCTGGTGCTGGGCGGCTGGGTGCTGCCACGGGCGCCGTGCCGGGCGCGCCTGGCCTGTGCCTCGCCTCGCGACGGGGCCTGTGCCTCGCGTGGCGGTTGGACGCTCCGCGAGGGCGGTCTAGACTGGCGGCCTTGCCGCTGATGTCCTCAGCGTGCAGTCTCGCGCCCCTGCGGGCGAGGGGCCAGTCGTGCGGAGATCGCACTATGACAGGCGGCTCATGGCTCGATACTGCGTGTTCTGCGAGATCGTCGCCGGGCGTGAGCCCGCGGATGTCCTCTACGAGACTGACGAGGTCATCGTCTTCCGCAACCGGCTCCGCTGGGTGCCGACCATGCTGCTGGCCGCGCCCAAACAGCATATGACGCAATCCGACCTCTGGAAGGCCATGGGCGCGGTGGGCGAGGCGGCGGAGAAGGTGGGCAAGGAACACTGCCCCAACGGCTTTCGCCTGATCTCCAACTTCGGCTACGACGGCATGCAGTCGCAGGAGCACGCCCACGTCCACATCCTGGGCGGCATGTTCCTGGGCGAGTACGCCTGAGGCGTTCCGGCGCTCCGAGGAGGCTCAGCGCAGCGGCGTCGCCTGCTCGCGTTGGAGCGCGCTCTGCAGGAACTGGCGGCCGTAGCGGACGTCACGCAGGCTGGTCCAGCGGGCGGGGCCCACCATGAGCGGGAAGACCAGCGCCAGGTCGCCCTCCTCGATACAGAGGTCGATGGAGTCGCGGATCGCCTCTGCGGAGTGGTCCGACTCGATCAGCCAGGTGGCCTCGTTGACGGGCCAGTTGGCCACGCCGGCGGCCTGGATGGCGCCCGAGAGCGTGGGGTATTCCTCGGCCGGCCGCGTGAGGCGGCACATGACGGTGTACAGCATGACGAAGTCCCGTCGTCCGGCTGCCCGGGGAGACAGCCGCCGCACTCGGGGTGATCGACATAAACCTACGACCGCCTCGATCGACCGTCAAGGGTTTTGATCAGATCAGCGATCAATTATTTTCGCGCCGCACAGCGGAGTGTTGGCGAGACTTCCCGGCAGTCCCATAACGCACGTCGCGTGTGAGGGTCGGTTGTGACGGTTGCGTCACTCCCACCGCGCCGTCCTTGAGACGTTGCGCTCAGCCGCCTCCGTACCTTCACGGCACCTGGAAAGGAGGCCACGCATGGTCGAACGAGAACGACAGCAGGATCAGCGGCAGCAGGAACAGCAGCGACAGCAAGAGCAGCAGAAGCAGCAGGAGGAGCAGGAGCGCCAGCAGCAGCAACAGCGCTAGCGGTCCAACCTCACGCGGTGTACTGACGGCCGGGGGATCCCCCGGCCGTCTCGGTGTCCTGCGTCGTCCGGAGCGAAGGCGGGGGCCTCGAGGTTAGCGGGACGTCTTCCAGGCCTGCAGCGCCTCGCGCTGCTTCACGAAGTGGCGTTCAATGCCCTCGCAGGCGAGGTCCACGAGTTCGGTCATCTGCGGGCGGGTAAAGGGGGCGTGCTCGGCGGTGCCCTGCACTTCCACCATCTGGCCGGTGCCCAGCATCACCACGTTGAAGTCCACGTCCGCGGACGAGTCCTCCCGGTAGTCCAGGTCCAGGAACGGGTGGCCCTCCAGCATTCCCACGGACATGCCCGCCACCTGCGTCTGCACGGGCGACGTGGGGAGCCCTCCGGCGCGCTGCAGCCAGTCCACGGCCATGGCCAGCGCCACCCAGCCACCGGTCACCGCCGCCGTCCGAGTGCCCCCGTCCGCCTGGATGACGTCGCAGTCCACGGTGATCGTCTGCTCGCCCAGCATCTTCATGTCGATACACGCCCGGAGCGACCGGCCGATGATCCGCTGGATCTCCTGCGTGCGGCCGTTCTGGCGGCCTCGGGCGGCCTCGCGGTCCGAGCGCGTGTGGGTGGAGCGGGGCAGCATGCCGTACTCAGCGGTGACCCAGCCGCGCCCAGAGTTGCGCAGCCAGCCGGGGACACCGGGCTCCACGCTGGCCGTGCAGATCACGCGCGTATCGCCGGTGGAGACCAGCACGGAGCCCTCGGCGTGCTTTGTGTAGCCCAGTTCCAGCGTCAGCGGGCGCTCGTCGCGCGTGCCTCTGCCGTGGGAGCGCTGGAACATGGTGCCTCTTCCGTGCCGCCGTCACATGATGCAGTGACGAGCGACGTTAGCACGCTACTCTCCTGACCTCAGGCTTCCACCTCACGCCAAAATCACGAGGAACACCGATGGCCGGCTATCGCCTCCGAGCGGACGAGCAGGGCAGGACCCACCTGGAGGACGTGGACCTCCTGGACTGGCCGTTCGAGAACGGCCCCGGCGACTTCAAGGGCGTGGGCGGCGCCGTCATGGGCGACGCCAGCCGCGTCATGCTGATGCGCTTCGAGTCCGGATCGCACCCCGGGTTCCACCGCGCCGTGCCCTCGTTCGCCGTCCTACTCTCGGGCGAACTCGTGGTGGACGACTCCACGGGGGCTGAGGTGACACTCCACCCCGGCGACTCGATCCGCGTGGAGACGACGGGCCGAGGCGGCTGGCGGCTGGGCAACCGCGGCGAGGACTACGCTCTGCTCGCGCTGGTGCAGATGCCCGCGGGCACGTCCTCGGGCAGCACATCGCCCGAGGCGGGGCGCGACGTGGTGCAGGGCTGACAACGTGAGTCGCTCCCACCGCAACTCCTTCGCCTCGCTGGCCAGGTGGCCCGCGCCTCGCGCGGATGGTTCAGGCGGTCGTCACCGGGAGCGTCGAGGCTAGCGCCAGCGCCCACTCATCATCGGCGCCGTCCTAACGTTCGGTCTGTACCCACAGGCGCTCGCCGTCCGAGCGGAACGTGACGTTGCCGTCCTCGTCCGTCCGGTAGAGCGCGACGTCGTCGAGGCGGGCGAGGACGTCCGGGTGCGGGTGGCCGTAGGGGTTTCTCGCTCCCACCGGGATCACCGCGACGGCGTGCCCCACGCGGTCCAGGAACGCGAGCGACGAGGACGTCTTCGACCCGTGGTGCGGCACCACCAGCACGTCCGCCGAGAGGTCCAGACCGCTGGCCACCAGCCAGGCCTCCGCTGAGGCCTCGATGTCCCCGGTCACCAGCACGCGGCGCTCGCCCACGGACACCATGAGGACGAGCGAACCGTTGTTGTCAGAGGCGAGCGCGCGGGTACGCGTGGCCACCGGCGGCGCGAGGACCTCGACCGCGATGCGGCCCACGTCGATGCGGTCGCCGATGTCGAACGGTTCCGCCGGGACGGCCAGGCGCGCGTGGGCCGAGGGCTCGGCGAGGACCACGGCGCCACCGTGCCGCCTCGTGACGGCCTCCAGGCCGCCGGCATGGTCGAGGTCGGCGTGGGTGATGACCACGGCGTCCAGGCGGCCCACTCCGGCGGAGGAGAGGGCGGCCAGCACGCGCTCGTCGCGCGGGCCGGTGTCGATAAGGACGGCGCGGCCGCCGTCTCGCGCGACCACGGCCAGTCCCTGTCCCACGTCCAGCACCGTGATGCTCGGAAACGTCTCGCCCGGCGCGAGCGCGCTCCACCAGAGGCCCGCCGCGACCACGGCGAGCGAGAGCGTGACGCTGGCCCCCAGGCGCACGGGTTCGAGGGCCAGGGGCGACGTCCGACGGCCGTGGAGCCACGCCACGAGGCCGACGAGCGCGGCCACGAAGACCACCGCGGCGATGAGCGGCAGCCGCAGCGGCACGGTGGCGGCCGGCAACGCCGCCAGCACCTCCACCAGCGCGATGAACGCGCGTGGGATGAGCGAGAGCACCTCGCCCAGCGGGCCGCCGCCGCCCAGCAGCGCCGCCAGTGCCGCCGTGAGCACGGTGGCCTCGTACAGCGGGGCCACCAGCACGTTCGCCAGCACCGTCCATGGCGCGAGCATCTCGAACGAGGCGACCTGCACCGGTAGGACCGCCAGCGCTGCGCCCGTGGCGGTGGCGCTCATCTCCACCAGCGCCGCTCGGCCGGGGGAGGTGAGCGCGGGCCACCTCGAGAGGACGGCGTCGCGCAGGGGTGGGGCGACCATGGTGATGCCGGCGGTGGCGCAGGCGCTCAACTGGAACGCCATGTCGCGCACCAGGGACGGTTCCACCGCCAGCAGCAGGGCGACCGCGTATGCGAGGTAGACCCAACCCGGCGTCCGCCTCCCGGTCACACCCGCGGCCACCACCGCCACGGCCATCACGGCGGCGCGCACGACCGGCGGATCCGCACCCACGAATACGACATAAGCAGGCAGCAGGATGAGCGTGATCACCGAGGCGATCCGACGCGAGATCAACGCCGTGAGCAGGCCCACCGAGAGCCCCAGCACCAGCGCCACGTTCTGGCCGGACACCACCACCAGGTGCGTAGTGCCGGTGGCCCGCAGCGCCTCGTCCAGGTCGTTGGGGAACGCGGAGCGTTCGCCCACGAGCACGCCGGCGGCGAGGGCGGCCGCGGGTTCCGGCATCGTCCGGCCGATGCGCTCCACCAGCGTGCGCCGCAGGTCCAGCAGTGAACCGCGCCAGCCCAGGTCCACGGCGCCCAGGCGTTCGAGGCCCCTCGGGAAGGACGCCACCAGGTAGATGTCCCGGTCGCGCAGGTACTCGGCGTAGTCGAAGGCCTCGAACGGCTCGGGGTGGCGCAGGTTCGCGGTGAAGGCGATGCGCTCGCCGGCGCGCAGGGGAGTGCCTTCGATGCGTGAGCGCAGACGGATGCCGCCGTGCGCGGGCGCGCCGTCCACGGACGCGACGTCCAGGTCCACGCGCTGGTCAGAGCCGGTGACCACGGCGTCCGCGCGCACCACGCCCTCCACCGCGCGCGTGCCCGTCATGGCAGCCAGCGCCGGCGGTGGGGCCACGTCCGCCGCCTCGATGCGTGCGTGGCCCGCTGCGGCGAGGGCGACGGCTCCGAGGAGGAGTAGCGCGCGCGAGTCCCCTCGGACGAAGGCGGCGAGGGCGACGAGTGCCGCGAGTACCGCACTCAGGTACCACCCGCCGCCGAGCACGGCGCCCGCGACCACGCCCGCCGCGTACGCGAGGCCCAGCAGTGGCAGCGCCGGCAGGCCGCTCGCCACTCGCGCGGTCATCGAGCGGTGACGAGCCCGCGGATCTGCTCGTACACGCCGGCGGGGATCACGGCGCGGTCCAGCAGTTCTTCCGAGGTGAGGTATGGTCGTGCGGCGATGATCGCGGCGGCCCGCACCGGGCCGATGCCCGGCAGCGACTCCAACTCCGCCTGCGTGGCGCTATTCACGTCGACCAGCGACAGCGCCACCGACTCGCCTCGAGCGGGCACGTGTACCGCGTCCTCGTCTCGCACACGCAGGGCCAGGTTGACGGCGCTCAGGTCAGCCTGGTTGTTGGCGCCGCCGGCCAGGGCGATGACGTCCGCCACGCGGTGCCCGGGCTGTGCGACCACCACGCCCGGATCGGCCACCGCTCCGGTGACGTGCACGTGGATCGCGTCCACCCCCGGCGGCGGGTCCGCCCGGATGACCTCGATGCCCGGGCTGGAGGGCTCGCGCGTGGCGAGCAGCACGAAGGCCACCAGCGCCAGGGCCAGCAGCAGGACGTTGAGCACGGTGGCTGGGCGGAGCCTGACCGTGGGGAGGGGGCGCTGGGATTCCGGCGACATGTCGGCAGGATGGTAGCCGGAGAGCGTCTTATTGAGGCCGCGTGACAACGGGCCACGCACGGAACGGAAGCCGTGACGGGATCGTTACTGCATTACACGACTCATAGTCGGTCCGTCGCGGCGCCCTCGGTAGGGTGTGCGCGGTCGGTCGTGGAAGGCGTGAAGATGTTTGACCCTGAGATAGCCGTGAGGTTCGCGCTGGGAGGCCTGCTGGTCGGTGGCTTCATCATGTTCCTCACCGCGCCCGAAAGCCGGCGCCCGGATGTCCCCACGTCCGTCCGAGGCTTGGACGGCGAGGATGCTACGCGGAGTTGACACTCGGGCCTCGGAGAATGCGGGCCGCACGTCCCTCACCAGGCGGGCCTCTCGTCCTTGAGGCGGGGATAACAAACCGTATACCGTAGTGCCGTTCCCAAGGAGGACGGCATGCGCGTACTGGTCTCGCTGGACGGCAACCTGGACGATGCCCTGTGCCGGGCGTCCGCCTACCTCTGCGAGGCGGGCCGTGACTCGGCGGCGCTCCTGTCTGTGATCCACCCAGACGCGGCGCGGGAGACCCACTCTGGACTCGGTTCCGGCATCACGCCGCTGGGCACCTCCACGGGGGTGCTCCTGAACGTGCCCACGCCCAGCACGCCCATGGCCGAAGGCCGCGACCAGGCCGTGCAGCGCGTCTCCGACACACGCCTCGCGCAGTTGCGCTCGCTGGCCGAGCGCTACTTCAGCCACGTCCCGGTCGAGGTGCGCGTGGACATCTCCGGCGACCCGGCGGCGGCCATCCTGGACGCTGCGGCGGAGGTGAAGGCGGACGGCATTGCCGTGGGGGCGCGCAAGCAGTCAGGGCTGGCGGCGGTGGTGCTGGGGTCCGTCTCCGGCGACCTGCTGAAGCGCTCCCCCGTGCCCGTGCTCGTGATCCGGGAGGACATGCGCACCGCGGTGGCGTGAGCGCCTGGGGCGTGTGATTCCTGCCAGGGCATTCCGGGTGTCGTAGCGTTCGACTGCTTCGAGAAAGTACCTATACCGCTACATAACGAGGGGTGCCTATACTGTCGGTTCTCGCAATGAAGCGGAGCCGGTACCCCGCGCGACAACGCGAAGGGGCGCCGGCTGCAAGGATGCCCGGAGTTTCCCCGTGATGGGCCGCGACTTCACTTCGATCCTCGACATCTCGCGAGACGAGATGGACCTCCTCCTGGACCTGGCGCTGGGTATGAAGCGTGACGGGCCCAGCCAGGTGCTGCGCGGGCAGACGCTCGCGATGATCTTCGAGAAGCCCTCGCTCCGTACGCGTACCTCCTTCG
The DNA here is from genome assembly GCA_023228825.1 of Dehalococcoidia bacterium. Classification (GTDB taxonomy): domain Bacteria; phylum Chloroflexota; class Dehalococcoidia; order UBA2979; family UBA2979; genus W-Chloroflexi-9. The sequence goes on from JALOAL010000002.1 coordinate 65,341, forward strand.
AGATGGCGATGTACCGGCTGGGCGGGAACGCCCTCTACCTCTCCGCGCACGAGGTGCGCATGGGGGAACGTGAGCCGGTGAAGGACGTGGCGCGCGTCCTGTCGCGCATGGTGCAGGCCGTGGCCGCGCGCACGTACGACCACGCTACGGTCACAGAACTGGCGCACTACGCCAGCGTCCCCGTGGTGAACGCCCTGTCTGACGACGAACACCCCTGCCAGGCGCTGGCGGACCTCCTCACCCTGCGTGAGCGCTTCGGCAACCTGGCCGGGGTGCGTCTGACCTACCTGGGCGACGGCAACAACATCGCCCGGTCGCTCGCGTACGCCTCGGTGATGGCGGGGGTGCACCTGACCGTGGCCGCGCCCGCCGGGTACGAACTGCCGAGCGAAACGGTGGAACGCGCGCTGGCGCTGCCCGGTGGCGGCAGCGTGACGCAGACCCACGACCCGCACGAGGCCGTGCGCAACGCCGCCGCCGTCTACACGGACGTATGGGCCTCCATGGGCCAGGAGGCGGAGGCGGCCCGCCGTGCCGAGGACTTCGCCGGCTTCCAGTTGAACGCCGAAGTCATGGCCAGCGCGCCCGCGGACGCCCTCGTGATGCACGACCTACCCGCCCACCGTGGTGAAGAAATTACGGACGAGGTCCTGGAGTCGCCTCGGTCGGTGGTCTTCGACCAGGCCGAAAACCGCATGCACGCCCAACAGGCCGTGCTCGCGTCTATCCTCGGAGGCTAGGGGGCGGTCCGGTGAGGCCGGCTCCGGAGACGCACCATCTGACGCCCGCGGGGGGCTGAGGGGAGTTCCGCGTGCCCGAGATCCCGGAAGGGCTGCGGGACGTGCTGGTCCGCTTCGACGTGTCGGCTGCCGTCGACATCCTGATCGTGTCCGGCTCGATCTACTGGCTTCTGCTCCTGGTGCGAGGCACCACAGCCATGACCGTACTCCGAGGCGTGGGCGTGCTGTTGATCGGCGCGTTCTTGCTCAGCCGCGTCCTGGACCTGCGCGTGATCAACTGGGCACTACGGAACTCCGTGACCGGCCTCTTGCTGGGGATGCTGATCGTCTTCCAGCCGGAGATCCGGCGCGCGCTGGAACGGCTGGGGCGCACCGGCCTGCACTCCATCCTGCGCAAGGAGGAGCGGCAGGACACCCTGCACATCGTGGTGCGCGCTGCCTTCGCGCTGGCGCGAGAGGGGACGGGCGCCCTCATCGTGATCGAGCGCGAGACCGGGCTCCAGGAGGTCACGGACACCGGCATCCCGCTGCACGCGTCGCTTTCCACGGAACTGCTGCTCTCGATCTTCCCGGAGAGTGGCCCGCTGCATGACGGCGCCGTGGTGGTCCGGGGCGGCTCGATCGTTGCTGCCGGGTGCACCCTCCCGCTGTCGGACTCGCCTCTGCCGGCCGAGTTCGGCATGCGCCATCGCGCCGCCGTGGGGCTGACCGAGCGCACGGACGCGGTGGTGATCGTGGTGTCCGAGGAGCGCGGCGCGGTCTCGCTGTCCTCGAACGGACGCATGGTGCCGAACCTGGACGAGACGCGCCTGAGCCGTCAACTGCACCGCCTGTTCGACATCGAGTACCACGACCAGGTGGAGGGCGCTGCCGCCGGCGCCGCGAGTGAACGGCGGGCCTCCTGAGCCGTATGACCGGGTTGGCGGACGGGCGGCGGGCGGAGGCGCTCGCGCTGGCGCGGGACGCATGGCGTCGCGCGCTCGCCTCGATCCGTCGCACGCCCGGGCTCCTGCTGCTCTCGCTCATGCTGGGCGTGTCGCTGTGGGTGTTCGTGACGGACACGGAGAACCCCACGGTGGTGGACTTCTTCCCCCAGCCCGTCCCCGTGGAGGCGGTGAACGTGGGTGACTCGCTGGCGGTGGCGAACCAGTTGCCTTCCGTCACCGTGCGCGTCTCCGCGCCCAGCGACCGCTGGGAGCAACTGACCGCCGCCAACTTCCGAGCGCTGGTGGACCTGGACGGCTTCGATGCGCGCTCGCAGCAGGTGCCGGTACAGGTGGAGGTGACCGGGATCAGCGGCGTACGGGTGGTGGAGACGGACCCGCAGCAGATCACCGTGAACCTGGAAGACCTGGTCAGCAAGACGGCGCCCGTGAAGACGCGCGTGGTGGGTTCCCTGCCTATTGGCTATGAACTGGAATCCATGACCCCGGCCATGACGGACGTCACAGTGACCGGGCCGGCCTCGCTGGTGGACCGGGTGACCGAGGCCGCCGCGGACGTGCCCGTGACGGGCCTGACGGTGGGCCTGGAGCAGACGGTGTCGCTCAAGCCGCTGGGGGCAGGGGGCGCGGAGATCCACGGCGTGCGCATTGAGCCGGCCACGCTGAGCGTGGACCTGGCGATCATCCAGAGCACCATCCTGCGCACGGTGCCCCTGACCGTGGAGGTGGTGGGCACACCGGCCCCGGGGTTCCGGGTGAGCGGCGTCAGCACCTCGCCGGCGGCCGTGCAGGTGCAGGGGCCGATCCAGTCGCTCCAGCAGGTGGACGCCATCGCGCTGCCGTCCGCCAACGTGAACGGCGCGCGGACGGACATCGTCCGTTCGGTGGCCATCCCGTTGCCGGAGGGCCTCTCCTTCGTGGCGACCGAGCGCGCCACCATCACGGTGACCATTGTGCCTGTGGACGGCTCCGTGCAGACCACGGCGGCGGTGGAGGTGGAAGGCCTGGGCTCGGGCCTGGCGGCGCAGGTGCAGGCGCCCGGCGTGACCATGGTGCTACGAGGCCCGTTGCCGGTGCTGAACGCGCTGGAGGTGGACGCGGTGCGCGCCACGGTGGACGCGCAGGGGCGCGGCCCCGGCACGTTTAACCTTCCCGTGCTCGTGACCACGCCGGACGGTATTACAGCGGACGCCGTGCAGCCGGGGATGGTCACGGTTACGATCGTCCAACAATGAGCCTCACGAAACTCGACACCGCCGAGAAGGCGCCCCTGGTCGCCCTGGTGGGGCGTCCGAACGTGGGCAAGTCCGCGCTCTTCAACCGCTTGACCAGGCGCAACCAGGCGCTGGTGGAGGACATCCCCGGCACCACTCGGGACCGCAACTACGGCGTGGTGGAGTGGCGCGGCCGCGTCTTCCGCCTGGTGGACACCGGCGGACTCATCGAGTCGGACGTGGACCCGTTCTCGCCGCTGGTGCGCCGAGGCGTGCAGCAGGCCCTGAACGAGGCGCAGGCGGTCCTCTTCGTCGTGGACGCCTCTACGGGCCCCATCGCCGCGGACTACGAGGTGGCGGACATGCTCCGCCGCAGCGGGTTGCCGGTGATCATGGCCGCCAACAAGACGGATACGAGCCGCGGCCAGGCGAACCTGCCGGAGTTCTACCGCCTGGGCATGGGCGACGTGCAGTCCGTCTCCGCCCTCCACGGCCAGGGCGTCGGCGACCTGCTGGACGAGGTGCTGAACCTGGTCCAGGGCGTGGCGCCGGAGGAGGCGCAGGACGAACGCATCCGCATCGCCATCGTGGGGCGGCCCAACGTGGGCAAATCGTCGTTGACGAACGCCATCCTGGGCGAGGAGCGGGCGCTGGTCTCGGAGATCGCCGGCACCACGCGTGACACGATCGACACCACCTTCGAGTTCGAAGGACGCCAGATGCTCCTGGTGGACACCGCCGGCATCCGTCGCCGTGGTCGCATCGAACGAGGCGTGGAGCGCCATTCCGTGCAACGCGCGGAGCAGGCGATCGACCGCGCGGACGTGGTGGTGATGGTGCTGGACCAGGCAGAGGTGCTCACGGCGCAGGACACCCACATCACCGGCTACGCGAGCAAGGCGGGCAAGGGCCTGGTGCTGGCGGTGAACAAGTGGGACCTGGTGGAGGACCGCTCCGTCCGTCCGGACATGGCCCGGCAGATCGACTATCGCTACCGCTTCGTCCCGTGGGCGCCGGTGCTCTTCACCTCCGCCGTCTCGGGGGAGGGCGTGCAGGACCTGCTGGAGTTGTGCGTCCACATCTGGGAGGTGCGCCGCCGTCGCGTCCAGACCAGCGAACTGAACCGCGTCATCCACCGCGCAATGGCGGAACACGGCCCGCCCACCATCCGGCACCGTCGCCTGAAGGTCATGTACGTCACCCAGGCGGAGGTGGCTCCGCCCACCTTTGTCTTTTTCGTCAACGATCCAGAACTGGTCCACTTCTCCTATCTTCGCTACCTGGAGAACCAGATCCGGGAGGCCTTCGACTTCGAGGGCACCTCGATCCGGCTCGTGTTCCGCCGGCGCTCGGAAGATCGGTTTGAGGAGACCGCATGAACCCCTTACTGGCGACGATCATCGCGGGCGGCGTGGGCTACCTCATCGGTGCGCTGCCCTTCGGCCTCTGGGTGGGGCGGGCAGCCGGCGTGGACGACGTCCGCAAGTACGGCTCCGGCAAGACCGGCTTCACCAACTCGCTGCGCACCATGGGCGTGAAGTGGGCCGTGCTGGTCGTGGCCGGCGACGTCCTGAAGGGCGTGGTGGCGGTGCTCATCGGCCGCTACCTCTTCGACGCGTCCACTGCCGGCGCGCTGGCCGGAGCGGCGGCCGTCTTCGGTCACGTCTTCCCGGTCTGGGCCGGCTTCCGCGGCGGTCGAGGCGTCTCCACGGCCTTTGGCGCCTTCCTGGCGGTCTCGCCGGTGGTGGCGCTGATCCTCTTCGGCGTGTCGCTGTTGGTGCTCGCGGCGTTCCGGTACGCCTCGCTGATGTCGGTCACGGGGGTGTTCACGGGCCTGGTTGCGATCGCCGTGATGGCGGTCTTCGGGTGGCTGGACTACGCGTACCTGGTGCTGTTCGCGGTGCCCACCGCGTCCGTGGTGGAGTTCAGCCATATCGGCAATATCAAGCGCCTGCTCGCCGGCACCGAGCCCAAGTTGGGGCAGGGCGGGGAGCGCCGCGCGGCCGGCGCGGGCTAAGTGGTCGCCGCGTTCGAACGGGCGGCCGTCGTCGGAGCGACGGCGTGGGGGACGACGCTCGCGGTCCACCTCGCACGGAACGGCCAGCCCACCACCCTCCTCGCACGCTCGTCCGAGGAAGCCGCCACGTTCCAGCGGCAGCGCTGCAACCCCGCACGGCTCCCCGGTGTCACGTTCCCTGACCTCCTGGATGTCCGAGGCGAGACGGAGGTGGTGGCCGGGGCGGATCTCGTGGTCTTCGCCGTGCCCTCGCGCACGCTGGAGGACAACGCCCGCCGCGTGTCCGGGTGCCTGGGGGCGGACGCCACGCTGCTGAGCGCCGTGAAGGGTATCGAACGAGGCAGCGGGCGGCGCATGTCGGAGATCCTCGCGGACGTGCTGCCCGGGCGCCCGGTGGCCGTGCTCTCCGGCCCCAACCTCTCGCGGGAGGTGGCGGCCGGCCTGCCCGGGTCCACCGTGATCGCCACCCACCAGGGCCCCGTGGAGGCGCTGCGGGCGGCGTTCCACTCCACCTCCCTGCGCGTCTACACCACGGCTGACGTGGTAGGCGTGGAGTTCGGCGGGGCGATGAAGAACGTGATCGCGATCGCCGCCGGGATGGTGGACGCCCTGGGCTTCGGGGACAACGGCAAGGCGGCGCTGCTGACGCGCGGGCTGGCGGAGATGACCCGCCTCGGCGTGGCCGCCGGGGCGTCGCCGCTGACATTCCAGGGGCTGGCCGGCATGGGCGACCTTGTGGCGTCCTCGTACAGCCCGCTCGCCCGTAACCGGCGGCTGGGCGAACTCGTGGGCGGCGGCGCGCGCCTGGAAGACGCCCTTGCCACCCTCGGTGAGACCGCTGAGGGCGCCACCACCATTGAGGCCGCCCGCACGCTCGCCGCGCGCTACCGCGTGGAGATGCCCATCACCGACGGCCTCCACCGCGTGCTGTTCGAGGGCCTCCCACCGCTGGAGGCGCTGGATGCCCTGATGGCCCGGGAACCGCGCCCGGAGATCTAGCGATAGCCCTCGGGCGGGACATCGTTGACGCGCTTCGCCTTGGGGCCTAAAGTGGACTAGTCCATTTCGATCTGATCGGAGGGCTCCTTGACCGCCGTCCCCCGAATCCAGAGGGCCGTCCTTGAAGTGCTCTTGGACGGTCGTACCCACGCCTATGAGGTGAAGCGACGCCTCGCGCCCTCCGTTGGCCACTCTTCCGTCTATGCCGCGCTCGCTCGCGCCGAGGCGAAGGGTTACGTGTCCTCCGAGTGGGAGGACATCACAGCGCGTCCACCGGGTAGCGGCCCGCCCCGCAAGTACTACGAGATCACGGCGCTGGGCGTGGGCGCCGTCCGGGAAGCACAGACGGAGCCCGCGAGCGTGGCTCGAACCCAGATACCGGGAGGGATGCTGACGTGACCCGGCTGATGCGCTGGCTGTTGATCCAGTACTTGGATGCCCTCGCCGGCTTCTCCGCGAACCCGCGCCGAATACGAAAGGAACTGAGCCTGCTATCGGGAAGCGTGGAGGTCGCCTCTGACCGCTTCCGTCGCCAGGGGGATGGTGAACTGCGTTCGATTCTGCGGGCGCTGTGGTCGGAGGCGGGAGAACTTCAGCCCCTGGCAGTGATGGGCAAAATTCGTGCTGAGACGGCCTCCGCCGAGGAACCGCGTCGAACGTCGCGGCGGGGTCTCGTGGCACTCGCGCTCGGAGGCGTCGCTGTCGCGGTCATCATGGGGCCGTTGGTGCTCGCCTGGGTTCTGCTGTGGGTGGCGTTCGGTACGGCAGGTTGGATGGCATTGCGGCTCGCCCTCACGACACGCAACTTCTGGTCCAGCACCGCGACCTTGGTGGTCGTCCTCTGGCCGCTGACTGGCGACATGAGGGATGAGGTGACTGCCGCTGCACTCGGAGGGGGGTTCCTCGGACTCATCCTGCTGCTCGGGCGTACACGCAGCCAGGCGGCTGGATCGCCATCGAAATCCCTGCTGATCGTGGTCAGCGCGATGCCGATCATCTATCTCGCGATCGTCACCATTGGCTCCCTGACCATTGACGGAGTCCCCAGGGCGCAGTTCGCGGACATGCGATGGGGCACATACGTCGGGGAGTGGGTGGCGCTCGTCCGGAACCTCCAGTTCCTTGCCTACTGGAGCATCGTTGGGCTCGCTCTGTCACTCGCGCGGCGGCAGTGCGTAGAGACGGAAGCCGTGAGCGCCTTGGGGTAGCCCGGCGCGTGATGCCTCATAAGTAACGGTTACCGAGGGCGAGGTGCTGCCTCACAATCCGGTTACCCGACGGCCTGCTGCTCTCCACTCCGCCTGCTATTCGACAGCTTGGTGAGGAGCCGGTCAATGCGGCGCTGGAGGTCGACCGGGTTGATGGCGAGGTACTGCGCCTCCAGCCTCGCGGCCACATCGTCTGGGAGTCCCGCAGCCAGCATGCGGCGGTAGGGGGTGAGCGGCGCGTCGTACCGCTTGCGCGTGCGCGAGCCAGCACGCTCCTTGCCCACGAGCCGTCGCACGGGCCGGACGTAGTTGAACTGGAGTTCGAGCAGCGGCATGAGCTCCCGCAGCGCCTGGTAGGTGTGCTCGCCCTCATAGCGGTCGTAGCCGATGCGCCGGCGCACGGCGATCCAGTTCTTCTGCTCGACGCGCGCCTGATCGTTCTTGCGGTAGCTGCGCCCCCGGGAGAGCTGGACGCCGTGCTCTCGACACCAGGGCACGACGACGTGGTTGATGAACTCGCCGCCGTTGTCGGTGTGCAGCGAGCGCCAGGGCACCGGCAGGCCACGCTCCACGAGGCCCAGGCCGTCCCGGACCCGGTACGGCGACAGGCTGCGCAGCGGCTGTAGGCCCAGCCAGCCGGTCGCCGCGTCCGTCGTCACGAACGTCGCCAGGTAGCGCCCGGCGGTGGTCTCGCCGCAGTGCAGCACGAGGTCGCCCTGGAGCTCGCCAGGGGCGGCCCCCTCCCACTCCGCCCAGGTCCGCACCGGCACCTCCGCCTTGAGCCCTGCCGGCGACGGGCTGGCGCGCCACGGCTGCCGGCGGCCGTCCGTGCGGGTCCGGCGCAGGCGGCGGTCGATGGTCGCTGCACTCATGCGCAGCAGCTCCGCGCGCACTTCCTCGGACAGCCGTAGTTCGCCGTGGCGCTCCAGCGCCGCGACATGCTCGGCCATCACTCCCACCAGCAGCTTCCCGCAGGGGCGGTCGGCGCTCTCCCACACCCGCACGAGCGCCGCCGTTGCCGCTCCCGAGTAGAGGGCCGGGCGCCCGGCTGGACGCGCCCGTGGACGCTGCTGTCGGGCGAGGAGTCGGATCGCTGCCTTGCGATGGAGGCCCGTGTCCGTGCAGAAGTCGTCCAGGATCCGGCCTTTCTCGTCACGGCTCGCTCTGCGGTACCGCTGTACCACCCGCGCCGCCAGTTCTCGTACCGCCCCACGCGTCATGCTGCCTCCTCGGTCTGGTAACCGAGTTTTGAGGCATCACCCTGACTTCGGTAACAGTTCTAATGAGGCAACTCGCGGCGGGGCTCGCAGGACGGGCCCGTTGCTACACTGGCTGTTGGAGATGCCCCTATGACGCAGGATGGATTCCCACCCGAAGATGACGACCTTGGGGACGATTCGGATGGTCTCGACGTGCCGGATGTGGCCGAGGTTCTGGACGACATGGAGAACGGCGCACCGCTGGAGCCCAGCCGCCTGCGCGCGCTGACCGACCCATCCGAGGACACCCTGCGTCGCGCCATCTCCGTGTGGCCCCGGATGTCGCCGGAGCGGCGCCGTGAACTCCTCGCAGCCCTCGAACGGCTGGCCGAGGAGGACGCCACGCTCGACTTCCACAAGGTAGCGCTGACGGCAACGCGTGACCCGGACCCGGCCACGCGCATCTTGGCCGTGCGCGGCCTGATGCACGAGGACCGGCCGGAGTACCTGCGCGTCCTGCTGGGCCAACTCCGGGATGACCCCACGCCCGACGTGCGTTCGCAGGTGGCGGACGTCCTGGCGCAGTACGTCGTGGCGATGGAACTGGGGCTGCTCCCGGAGGACGACGGCGAGACGCTGATCGCCACGCTCCGTGACGTGATCGAGGACATCGAGGAGCCAGACGAGGTGCGGGGCCGGGCGCTGGAGGCGCTCGGTGCGCTCTCGGACGAGGCGACCGCGGAGTTGATCAGCGAGCAGTACGAGATCGGCAGCCAGCGCATGCGCATCGCCGCGTTGCGCGCCATGGGCCGCAGCGCCTCCGAGGGCTGGCTGGACGTGCTCATCTACCACTTCGACGACGAAGATGCGGAGGTCCGTGCGGTCTCTGCGGAGGCCGCCGGCGCCCTGCTGGTGGACGAGGCGGTGCCGCCGCTGATCATGCTGGCGCAGGAGGACAAGGACGACGAGGTCCAGGTCTCCGCCATCCGCGCCCTGGGCGAGATCGCCACGGAGGAGTCGGAGCGGGTGCTGTCTCGCTGGCTCTCGGAGCGCCACGAACCACACATCCAGGAGGCCATCCGCGACGCGCTGGCGGAGGTGCACCTGATGACCGCCGACTTCGCGGATGACCGCGGCGATGACCCGGACTTCGACGGCGAACATGGGAGGGACGGGCTGAATTGACCGTCCGTCACGCGACCTCGTCCGGTGGGGTGGTCTACCGGGTGGGGGCTGAGGGCCCGGAGATCGTCCTGGTCAGCCGCCGCTCGCCCATCCTCTACGCGTTGCCGAAGGGCACCCCCGACCCTGGCGAGACGTCCGAGGAGACTGCTCTGCGCGAGGTGCAGGAGGAGACCGGCCTACAGGTACGCCTGGTGGCGCCGGTCGGGGACGTGCACTACTGGTTCACGGCGCCGGATGGCGACCGCGTGGACAAGGTGGTCCACTTCTACCTGATGGAGCCCACGGGCGGGGACGAGGCCGCCCATGACCACGAGTTCGACGACGTGGGCTGGTACCACCTGGCGGAGGCTGAGCGTCTGATGACTCACAAGAATCAGATGCACATCCTGTACAGGGCTGCGGAACTCATCGCTACACTGACCGCATGACCTCCACGAAGCCTCGTGTCGTGGCGGAGGGCCATCTGGTCCGGCTGCGCGAGAAGACCATGGACGACGCCGAGCGGGACTACGCCTGGCGCTGCGATCCGGAACTGGCCGCCTATGACGCGGCACGTCCGCTGGCGGTCCGCTTCCCCAACTTCGTCGCCACCATGGCGGAGGAACTCCAGTACCCCACGATCCACCGGCGCACCTACGCCATCGAGGATCGCGAGTCCAGCCGGCACATTGGCAACGTCATGTACTACGGCTACGACTCCTACGCCCGTGAGGCGGAACTGGGCATCACCATCGGCGACCGCGAGTTCTGGAGCCACGGCTACGGGACGGACGCGGTGCGGTCCATGCTGCGGTTCATGTTCACGGAGATGCGCCTGCGACGGGTCTACCTGCACACGCTGACGTGGAACTACCGCGCCCAGACCGCCTTCCAGCGCGCCGGCTTCCGTCGCATCCGCCGCGTCAACCGCGGCGGCTACGACTTCGTCTACATGGAGTGTGAACCCCGCGACCTGGCCGAAGCCGCCGACGCCGCCGAGCCCAACGGGGCGAACGGGGCGAACGAAGCGTAGGCGCCCCACGCTCTCTGCCCTCGCCGGAGACACGAGGAAGGCCGCCCTTGAGGGCGGCCTTCCTGTATGTCGAGTCGCCTCGAAGTGTGCGAGGGGGGTCAGGCCTGTGCAGCCACCGGGCGGCCCGGGAGGTCCAGGTCAGCCGGAGGCGGCGCCGGGTTGGCGAGGCCGCCCATCAACTGGCCGGGCACCAGGGCGCGGAGTTCGTCCATGTCCCACATGCCGGGCTTGGCGATCGTCCGGTATGGGGTCTCGTCGTGGGCCAGCGCGACGTTGCCGCCGGACACGTAGAAGACCTTGCCGTTGATGTTCCACGCCTGGTCCGTGAGGAGGTACGAGGTCATGGGCGCGACGTACTTGGGCTCACGCAACTGGTTGACGATGGAAGCCGGCCGAGGGGCCTGGGCAATGCCGGCACGCGCGCGCAGGTCACGAGCGCTGTCCGGAACGCTCTGCGTCATGCGCGTCTGGGCGCCGGGGCAGATCGCGTTGGCGGTCACGCCGTAGCGGCCCAGGTCGCGGGCGGCGCAGCGCACGCCACCGGAGATGCCGGCCTTGGCCGCGCCGTAGTTCGCCTGGCCGGCGTTGCCGCCCATGCCGGAGCCGGACGAGAACCCAACGATCCGGCCGTAGCGGTTCTGGCGCATGATGATGGAGGCGGGCTTCACCACGTTGAAGAAGCCCGTCAGGTGGACCTCCACCACGTCGTCCCACTCCTGCTCCGCCATGTTGAAGATCATGCGGTCGCGCAGGATGCCGGCCACGTGGATGACGCCATCCAGGCGGCCGAACTCGTCCATGCACTGCTTGATCATGTTCTCGCCGCCGGCCTCGGTGGCCACGGTGTCCATGTTGGCGACGGCCTTGCCGCCGCCCTTCACAATTTCGTTGGCCGTGTCGGCTGCGGGGCCGGCGTCCGAGCCGGAGCCGTCCAGGTTCACACCCGGGTCGTTGACCACCACGCTGCCGCCGTTGGCGCCGATCAGGAGGGCGACCTCGCGGCCGATGCCCCGGCCGGAGCCGGTGATCACGTAGGCGCGTCCCTCGAATGGCTTCTCTGCCATGATGCTGTCCTTCTCTCTCTCGCCGCTGCCGGCTGGACTAGTCCAGCGACCGAGCGGGGACGTCGCGGCCGGGGACCTCGACATCGTCGCGCGGAGGGGCGGGGTTGTTGATGTCCTTCATCAGGACGGTCTGCACCGCGTCGTCCAGTTCCCCCAGCGTCCACAGGCCCGGCTTGAAGACCGTGCGCATGGCGGTGGGCTGGTGGGCCACGGAGACGGTGCCGCCGGCCACGTTGAAGACGTAGCCGTTGATGTTCCAGGCGTCGTCAGAGGCCAGGTAGCCCACCATGGGCGCCACGTACTCCGCATCCCGCAGGCCGGCGAACTGGCTCTCCTGCGGCGGCTGGTTGGTGGAGGCGCCGGCGCCCTGGATGCCGGCGGTGGAGCGCAACTGCCGGGCGGACTCGGGCACCGACTGCGTCATGCGCGTGGCGGCGCCGGGGGCAATGGCGTTGGCGGTCACGCCGTAGCGGCCCAGGTCACGAGCCACTACGCGGGTCATGCCCGCAATGGCGGACTTGGCAGCGCCGTAGTTGAACTGGCCCGTGTTCCCGATGATCCCGGAGGTCGACGAGAAGTTGATGATGCGGCCGTAGCGCTGCTGGCGCATGAGCACGGACGCAGGCTTGATGGTGTTGTAGTGGCCCTTCAGGTGGACCGCGATGACGGCGTCCCACTCCTCCTTGGCCATGTTGAAGATCATGCGGTCACGCAGGATCCCGGCGACGTTCACGAGGACGTCGATGCGCCCGTAGGCGTCCACCGCCTGCTTGACCATGTTCTCGCCGCCGGCAGCCTCCGCGACGGAGTCCGTGTTGGCCACGGCCTCACCGCCGGCCGCCTTGATCGCGTCCACGACTTCCTGTGCGGGGCCTGCGTCCCCACCACTGCCGTCCACGTTGACGCCCGGGTCGTTGACCACGACCTTCGCGCCCTCCTTCGCGAACAGCATCGCGATGCCGCGGCCAATGCCGCGGCCGGAGCCGGTGACGACGGCCACCTTGCCGTCCAACGCACCCATGTCCTGGTCCTCTCCTGCCCTCAAGGGGCACTTTCCTTGGTCGCCCGCCGCCCATGGCTTGATATGAATGGGGGCCGGCCTATCGCCGGGTGCGACCCGGCTCCTTGCAGCCCGACTACCCCCTGCTGGGTAGCACGACGCGCGCCGTGCCCGGCGTGGTCTTCTGGCCGCTTGGGTTCTGTGTCCACACTTCGAGTTCGACCACGTGTCGGTCGCCCTCCACGGACTTCCCGGTCACCACGCCACCGCAGACGATGTCCTGATCCGGGTAGTCCATGCCGCGGTACTGGCAGCCGAACTTCTCGATGCGCCCGCCCGGCGCCACCCAGTCGTGGAGCACCTGGCCCAGGAACGCGTGCTTGAGCGCGCCATGCACGATGAGGTTGTCCAGGCCGGTCCGCTTCGCGAAGTTCAAATCGTAGTGGATCTGGTAGAAGTCGCCGGAGGCGCCGGCCCAGATCACCAGTTGCTGCGTGGAGCAGTTCTTGCGGATCTCCGGGATCGGCTGCCCCACCTCTACGTCTTCAAAGTAGACCTGCTCCGCCACGTGTGCCCCTCTCCCGGTCTGGTCCTTGGCTTGGGACTAGTAGTGGATGATGTTGCCGTACACCTTGGCAACGACGGTGTCATCCGCGCGCCGGTACGTGGTCTCCCGGTAGACGATGAGCATGGGGCCAATGGAGCCCGTCCGCTCCTGGTACTCCGTGACCTTCCCACGCGAGGTGATTACGTCACCCGCGCAGATCGGCTCGAAGTACTCGTACGTGGTGCCGCCGTTCAGGATGCGCTTGTAGGGGATCTTGATCCCCTCGCCCGGTGGCCCCTCCGCACGCTCCGCCCGCTCGGCGTTCGGCCGGTAGACCGGCGTGCCGAGGAACCCCGGAGGCGCCACGACGTCCCGGTACCCCCGGGCGCGCGCCGCCTCTGCGTCGAAAAAGATGGCGTCCCCATGTCCCACGGCCCGCGCAAAGAGGCGGCAACCCGTGGTGGTGACTTCGGAGACAGTCTCAGGCCCTTCCACGCCCAGTTGAGCGCGCATGTCGTCCGTGACGACGGATGGGGCCGCAGATTCCGCCATCGACTACCTCCTCTGGGTGAGTGAAATGTCGATTTCTCGGCGTGGTGTCAGGCGACTGCGACACCTGGATGGTGTGGGGGAGGCAGGCGCGCGCGAAACATATCGGCGCCCCGTGGAGGTGTCAATTTCTGCCCCTGCCCGTCCGTTGTAGGACGGCCCGTCCCGCGCGGGTCACGGCGCCGCCACGAGCGCCGCAGACGCGATAGTCTGGGCCCGTGACCCTGGATCCGAGCATCCCCTCGCACCTGGTGGACGCGGCGCCGGAGGACTACGAGCCTCGCGCATCGCGGTTGCTGGTGCCCGCACTCCAGGGGCTGCGCACGGAGGTGTGGATGGGCGGCGTGCACACGGCCCTCGGCGAGCCGGTGGGCTCCCGGGACGTGCGCGCCGCATGGGTGGTGGACTGCGCGGGCGAGATGCCTCCCGCGCTGGCCCGGGACGCGGGCCGCCACATCCCGCGCGTGTTCGCGGACATCGAGGCGGTGCCGGGCAACCTGCCTCGCATCCGTGCGCTGGTGGAGGAACTGGGGGCGGCGCTGCACGGGGCGGATGCTCCCGCCCGCGTGTACGTGATGTGCAAGCAGGGCCTGAACCGGAGCGGGCTGGTCTCCGCGCTGCTGCTGCGCGCGCTGGGGACGCCCTCCAGCGTGGTGCTGGAAGTGATCCGCGCGGCGCGGCCCGGAGCGCTGAACAACGTCACGTTCGCGGACCTGGTGGCCGGGGAGCCGGGGGGCGCCCGGGGCGACGGGCAGAACTAGCAGGACGAGCGGACGGGACGCCTCGAGAAATCCGGCGTCTGGTGGCCCGGAAACGCTTGGCATCGTTGTCCGGGGGAGTAGACTACGCCCGACTCATGATCCGGGCAGAACGGCGGGCACAGGTCCGTGCCGTCCAGCCCTGCCCTCCTCCCCGCGGCTCCCCTGGGATGCCGACGCGGAGGCGGAGAGGGCGCCCGGCGAAAGTGACGGACCTGAAGGGGGCAACATGGAACTGCAGAACGTTGTGATTGTGGACGCGGCCCGTTCGGCGTTCACCCGCGGTGCGCGCGGCGCCTTCACCGCAACTCGACTGGACGAAATTGGCGCCCAGGTGGTGCGTGCGCTGCTGGAGCGCAACCCCAAGGTCAGCCCGCACATGGTGGAAGACATGGGCCTGGGCCAGGTGGGCAGCGCACCAGAACTGGCCGGCATTGGCGCGGACAACGTGGCGAAACTGGCCGGCCTGCCGGCCGAGGTGGCAACGTTCGAGACCAACCGCCAGTGTGGCTCCTCCATGGACACCCTGCAGCGCATCGCCACGCAGATCATGGTGGGGGCGATTGACTGCGGCATCTCGATCGGCGCCGAGCGCATGGGCCGCACCCTGGGCGGCGGCCGCCGTGACGGTGAAGAGACGCCGCTCACCAAGTTCAACGAGCGCCGCCTGCAGATGTCTGACACGCAGCGCAACCTGCCGCCGAACTTCGCCGATGACTTCAGCCGCCCGATCCCGGACTACATCCTGGACGCGCCGCCCGTGACCTCCATGCTGCAGACGGCCCAGAACGTGGCCGAGTGGTACGAGGTCTCCCGCGAGGCCATGGACCAGTTCGCTGTGGACAGCCACGCCAAGTACGGCAAGGCCCTGGAGAACAACGTCTACGCCGAAGAGATCATCCCGATCGAGGTCTACCTCCCGGTCTTTGACGACGAAGGCAACGTGGTCTGGGACCAGAAGGGCGACCAGAAGGTCGTCACCTTCGACGAGGGCTACCGCGCCGGCACGAACATCGAGGCGCTGTCCGGCCTGAAGCCGATCCCCGGCCTGAAGTCCTACGGTGACAAGGAACTGCTGATCACCGCCGGCAACTCCTGCCCCACCAACGACGGTTTCTCCGCCGCCCTCCTGATGAGCGAGAAGAAGGCGCTGGAACTGGGCCTGGAGCCGCTGGCCCGCATCAAGGGCTTCGGCATTGCCGGCGTGAAGCCGCAGGTCATGGGCATCGGCCCCGTGCCCGCCACCCGCAAGGCCCTGCGCCACGCGGGCATCGAGGCTGGCCAGATCGACCGCGTCGAGTTCAACGAGGCGTTCGCCGCGCAGGTGATCCCCTCGATCGAGGAACTCGGCATTGAGATGGGCAACGTGAACGTCAACGGCGGCTCGCTGGCCATCGGCCACCCCATGGGCGCCACGGGCGCCCGCCTGGTGGGCACCGTTGCTCGCGAGGTGCGCCGCTCCGGCAAGCAGTACGGCCTGGCCACCCAGTGCATCGGCGCTGGCATGGGTATCTCGACCATCGTCGAGGCGCTGTAGCCAGCACCTTCCGCCCACCATCCGGAGGGACCGGAACGCAGAAGCCCCCGCCGCAAGGCGGGGGCTTCTGCGTCTGTCCGTGCCAGCCGTGCCAGCCGTGCCAGTCAGTCCGGCGGGCGCGCGAGTGGGTTGGCGGCCAGGTAGGCCTTGCGCTGCTGCTCGATGAGGCGCCAGCGGTCGTGGAGGTCGTCCGGGACGTCGTGGTAGAGGGGATCCTCGATGACCTTGCCTCGGGTGAGGTCCACCGGCCAGAAGCGGCCCGCGCGGATCTCCTCGATCAGGTCGGCCTCAGTGCGGATATCGCGGTCGAAGTAGGTGACGGCCTTGCCCACGTCCGCCACCGCGTGCGCGTCCGTGGCCGCGGTGCGAGGGAAGCCCATGATGTCCGCGACCTTCACGGAGAAGGCGTTCTCCTCCAGTTTGCCGCGCCCGTTGCCCACCTCCATGGCGGAGATGAAGCGATAGGCGCCGTTGCGCTGCGCGCGGTCCAGGGCGTCCGCCCATTCCTTCTCGCTGGTCCAGTCCCAGGGGTGCTGGCGGCGGTAGGGGTGGGCGGCGATCATCACGCCGTCGTCCTCCCGGACGTGGCCGGCGAGTTCGTGCGACCGATGCATGCCGTAGACATAACGGTGTGTGCCGTACACGAGGATATGCCCGTCCTCCGTGTTGATCTCCATGCCGGGGAGGACCAGGAAGTTGTGGCGCTTCGCCAGCCGCTTCACCTCCTCCGGGTCCCACGCCCAGTCGTGCTCGGACAGCACGATGCCATCGAGGCCGGCCTGTCGGGACCGCTCGATGAGTTCGTCCGGCGTGAGGAAGGAGTCCCAGGAGCCGGGGTGGGTATGTGTGTGCAGGTCGATCAGCATGGAGGGCCGCGGTGGCGGCAGGCCGTCCTCTCAGGTCAACAGTGAGGGCGGCCCCATGGCCGCCCTCACATGGTCACGCTTGGTGCGCGTGGGGACTAGTCGTCCGCCACCAGCACCAGGGTGCCGGTCACGGACAGCGAGCCGCCCGTACCGTTGACGATCGCCGTCTTGGCGGACGTCTGCTTGCCCTCGATGCCGTGGATGCCGTCCTCCGCCGTGCCGGACAACTGCCGGTACGCCTCGATGAGGAGCATCATGCCGTACATGCCGGAGTGGCTGAACGACAGGCCGCCACCGTTGGTGTTCACCGGGATGCCGGAGCCACCGGGGCCCGCCTTCCCGTCCGCCCAGAGGCTGGTGCCCTCGCCCCGAGGGGTGAGGCCAAGCATCTCCGCCGTGATGCCCGCGGTGATCGTGAACGAGTCGTAGATCATCGCGAGTTCCATCTCGGAGGGACCCATGCCCGCCATGGTGTACGCCGCGTGCCCGGAGGCGTAGGCGGACGTGGCGGTGAAGTCGCCCATCTCCAGCATGGAGGTGTGGCTCTGGTTCTCGCCCGCGCCGGCGATCCACACCGGTGGGGTGCGGAAGGAGCGCGCGCGCTCTGCGGATGCCACGATCACCGCACCGCCGTGATCCGTGACCAGGCAGCAGTCCAGCAGGTTCAGCGGCCACGCGATCATGCGGCTGTTCAGCACGTCGTCGATCGTGATGGGGCCGCCGGCCGGGTGCGTCTCCTTGGAGTGCATCACGGCGCGCGGGTTCAGCGTGGCCCAGTCGCGCGTGGTGACGGCGATCTGCGCGAAGTCTTCCTTCGTGCTGCCCCAGCGGTGCATGTGCCGGGTCAGGGCGTGCGCGTAGTTGCTGGGCGCTCCGGAGGTGCCGTACGGCGCCTCGAACATGGAGGCGGGCGCCCACGGGTCGCCCGGGCCACGCCCGCCGCGGCCCTTGCCGCTGTTCTTGCGGGCGGAGTAGCCGGACTCGCCGTGCGCGACCACCGCAATGTCAATGATGCCGGCGTTGATGGCCGCCATCGCGTGGTGCACCTGCATCTGGAAGGAGCAGCCGCCCACGGAGGTGGTGTCGATCCACTTGGGGTGGATGCCCAGGTACTCCGCCAAGAAGTTGGCGGCGTTGGGCGCCGCGATGCCTTCGATGTCGGACGGGCGGATGCCCACCTGGTCGCAGACGTTCTTGATGGCCTCGATGAAGAGGATGTTGTTGGTCGTGCCCTCTTCGATGTAGCCGATCTTGTTGGATTCAGCCGCGCCGACGATGGCGGCGGACATGCTTGGATTGGTCGGCATGATCAGTCCTTTCCGCTCGCCTTAGCCCACAACCCGCCAGAAGGGGATGTGGACGTCCTCGGTTGCCGCTTCGAACTCGACCTTGACCGGCGCGCCGACCTTGATCTCCTCGGGCTTGTTGCCGTCCACGCCCCGCAGGACGGTGAACATGCGGTCGCCCTCCTTGAGGTCGATGTAGGCGGTGACGAAGGGCACCTCGTCAGCCCAGCCGCCGAAGGCGCGGTGCTGGACGGCGAAGGTGTGGATCCAGCCCTCGCCAGACGCCTCGAACCACTCGATCGCCGTGGAGTGGCAGAACGGGCAGATGATGCGCGGGTAGAAATGCGCCCGGTTGCAGTCCGTACAGCGAGGCAGGAAGAGTTTGCCCTGCTTCGCCCCGTCCCAGAACGGCCCCGTGGTATACGGGTCCGGATCCGGGATCGGCTTCTTGTAGTCGGCCAATGTCCGCTCCTTCTTCTCCTGAGGTCCCCCCCGATGTGGCCGGACGTAAGGGGCGCGGCGCGCATCCCGGTGACTCGCCGAAGCGGTCGATCCGACCCCGACGGGGACGGCATCGAACGTCGTGGAGGGCCTGGGAGATCCGGTTCGCGCGCCCGGTCGCGACCGCGCGCACTCTACCGACGGGCCGCGCACCCGGTCAACCTGCCCCGCCCTCCGGAGGCGCCTCCGAGAGGGCTCGAGGCGTGCGTGGCCGCGTGCGTGATATGCGCGTGGCGCTTTCATTGCGCCTCATTCGGGCGGGTGCTACGTTCCGCTCGCCTCTGATGCCGTCCCAGACGGCCACTTTCAACCGGTGCAGTGGTGTTGGGAAGGACGCGTGGAGTGATCCCCGATCTCTTCGGACGCGTCGGGATCCTGGTTGTCCTGGCGGTGGCATTCCCCATGCTGCCGCTCGGCTTGTCGTACCTGTTCTACCGGTTGCGCATCCGTCCGGAGCAGTCAGATCCCATCAAGACCGCCACCTACGAGTGCGGCGTGGAGGCGGAAGGTACCTCCTGGGGCCAGTTCAACGCTCGCTACTACCTGTTCGCCCTGGGCTTCGTCATCTTCGATGTGGAAGTGATCTTCCTGTACCCGTGGGCGGTGGAACACGCGTCCATGCCGCTGGGCACGATCTTCAAGGCGGCGCTCTTTATGGCGGTGCTGGGCTTTGGCCTGGCCTATGCGTGGCGCAAGCGCGCGCTGGAGTGGCGCTAGCCTTGGCGCGCGGACCTCGCCAGTTGCTCGCGCAGCCCGTCGCGGAGGCCCTGGAACGGGCGCTGCCGGGCATGGTGGTCTCCTCCAACGACGAGTGGGTGGAGGTGGCGCCCGACCGCGTGGAAGAGGCCCTGCGCTGGCTGCACGACTCGGAGGAGTTTGACGCGGCGCAGTTGAGCAACCTCACCGCCGTGGACCGCTACGATCACTTCGAGGTGGTCTACCACCTGCAGTCTCTGGACCTGAACCACCAGATCGCGGTGAAGGCGCTGGTCCATGAGCACGACGATCCGGTCATCCCCAGCGCCTACCCCGTCTACAAGGGCGCGCTGCTCCAGGAGCGCGAGGTCTATGACCTGATGGGGATCCGGTTCCTGAACCACCCGGATCTGCGTCGCCTCCTGCTCTGGGAGGGCTTCCCGGGGCATCCCCTGCGCAAGGACTGGATGGGTATGGTGGGCGACCACACCTCCGGCCTGGCGGGCTTCCCGTACGAGGACAAGGACGCACCGATCCGTCCCATCAACGCAGACAACCTGGTGCCGGGCATTGGCCCCGGCGGGCAGGGGCACTAGATGGCCTCCCACGCCTTCGAAGTGGACCAGACGGGTACCGGGAGCGCGGAGCCGTTCGTCCTGAACATCGGCCCGCAGCACCCCTCTACGCACGGCGTGTTCCGCCTGCGCGTGGTGATGGACGGCGAGATCATCCGCGACCTGGACATGATCGTGGGCTACCTCCACCGCTCCATGGAGAAACTGGCGGAAGAACGCACATACACGCAGAACATCCCGTTCACGGACCGCGCGGACTACCTGGCGGCCATGACCGGCAACCTGGGCCTGGCGCTGGCCGTGGAGCGCATGACGGGGGTGGAGTCCCCGGATCGCGCGGAGTACCTGCGCGTGATCTTCAGCGAACTCCAGCGCATTGCCAGCCACGCCATGGCCAACGGCACGCTGGTCTCGGACGCGGGGGCGTGGCAGACCCCGCTGCTCTACATGTTCCGGGAGCGCGAGAAGATCCTGGACCTGTTCGAGATGACGTGTGGGGCGCGCCTCACCACGAACTACATGCGCATCGGCGGCGTCGCGTTCGAGCCGCCGGCGGAGTTCTGGCCGGCGCTGCAGGAACTGCTGGACGAACTGCCGGAGCGCACGGACGAGTACGCCCAGTTGCTGGTGGACAACGAGATCTTCCTGGCGCGCACGCGCAACGTGGGCATCATCTCGGCGGAAGACGCGATCAACGCCTCGCTCACGGGTCCGGCGCTGCGAGGCTCTGGCGTGCCGTGGGACCTGCGCAAGGCGGAGCCGTACTGCGGCTACGAGAACTTCGACTTCGACATCCCCGTGGGCAAGGTGGGCGACGTCTACGACCGCTTCATGGTGCGCATGGAGGAAGTCAAGCAGTCCGTCCACATCATCCGCCAGGCGGTGGAGCAGATCCCCCCGGGCCCACACAAGAACGACATCCCGCTGGCCCTGAGGCCGGAGCCGGGCGAGATCTACAGCCGCATCGAAAGCCCGAGGGGTGAGATCGGCTTCTATCTGGTCTCGGACGGGACGCCCGCGCCGTACCGCTTCCACCTGCGGTCGCCCGCACTCATCAACCTGTCGTTGCTGCGCGAACTGGGCGAGGGCGCCTCGTTGCCGGACGCCGTGGTGACGCTAGGCTCGATCGACATCGTGCTCGGAGAGATCGACCGATGAGCGAGCAGCCGCTGCAGGCCCCCATTCGCCGCCCCGCCACGCCGATGCTGCGCCAGATCGAGGACCGCCCCGGCCTGAAGGAGATGGCGCTGGGTGTGCCGTTCGGCCTGAAGGTCATCGGCGCGATCATGGGCCTCGGTGCGCTCGTGCTGATGGCGGCCGTGGGCTACCTGGTGGTGGACGGCCGTCTGGACGGCCAGTGGTACGACGTGCGCGACCTGGGCCACGCCGTGGCCGGCCTGCGCGACTGGTTGGACGGCGAGGGCGTGGACCACCGCCTCACCTGGCTGATCACGGGCGCCCTGGGCGGCCTGGCCATCATGAGTATCGTTGGCGGCTGGCTGCTGATCGGCTCGTGGGTGGAGCGGCGCGTGATCGCCAAGTTCCAGATCCGCATGGGCCCCAACCGCACCGGCCTCTTCGGCCTGCTCCAGCCCATTGCGGACGCCGTGAAGTTGATGACCAAGGAGATCATCATCCCTCGCGGCGCGGACCGCTTCCTGTACTACATCCCGCCAGTGCTGGTCTTTGTCCCGGCCATGCTCGGCTGGGCGCCGATCCCGTGGGCGCCCAACATGGCGTACATGGACATCAACGTGGGTGTCCTCTACGTGGTCGCCATCTCCTCCATTGGCGTGCTGGCCATCTTCCTGGCCGGGTGGTCGTCCAACAACCACTACTCGCTGCTGGGCGCCATGCGCACGGTGGCGATGATGATCTCCTATGAGATCCCGATCAGCCTGGCGTTGTTGTCCGTGGTGCTGCTCACGCAGTCCATGCAGTTAAGCGAGATCGTGGCGTTCCAGGGGCACTACCACGTGTGGATGATCGCCATCATCCCCTTCGCCGCCTTTGCCTTCCTCTTCGCCTCCACGGCCGAGATCAACCGCTCACCCAACGACATTGGCGAGGCGGAGTCCGAGATCGTGGCGGGCTTTTACACCGAGTACTCCGGAATGAAGGCTGGCCTGTTCATGGCCGTGGAACTGGCGCACGCCATCCTGGTGGGCGCGTTGATGGCCACGTTCTTCCTGGGCGGGTACACGCTCTTCGGCCTGGAGGAGTGGGTGCCGGGCTACCTGATCCTCGCTGCCAAGATTGGCGCGGTGTACTTCCTCTTTGTGTGGCTCCGTGGCACGCTTCCGCGGTTCCGCCTGGACCAGTTGATGGGGTTCGCATGGAAGTTCCTGATCCCCCTCGGCATCATCCAGGCGTTCATCGTGGCGATCGAGGCGTCCGTGTTCGTGCGCGTGGACGCGCCGGCGTTCATCACGCTGGGTGCGTTCGCGGTGGTGAACCTGGCCTCCACGGTGGTCATGGTCCGGTTCTGGGCGGACCGGCTGGGCTACGCACCGGCGCAGCACGCCACGAAGCCTGAACTCACGAACGCGCTGGGAGGCCTGAAGGCCGCCCAGCGTCTGCGGTCATAGCGGGAGCCTTCACCGGCACAGGGGTACTCAGAGCCCCCACTGGGGTAGCGGGAAACAGGACGGCTTGGACTCGACTGGCATTGTCATTGGCTTCTGGGTGTTGAGCGCGATCACCGTCGTGTCGTCGCTGCTCGTCCTGGTCGCGCGCAACCTGATGCACGCGCTCGCGTTCCTGGTGCTGGCCTTCCTGGGGATGGCCGGGCTGTTCATCACGCTGAGCGCGGACTTTGTCGCGGTGGCCCAGGTCTTGATCTACGCCGGGTCCATCTCCGTGCTGATGGTCTTCGCCGTCATGCTCACGCCGCTGGCCTCGCGCGACAACGGCAACTCGCTGTACGTGCTCCCCGGCGTGGTCGCGGGCCTGGGCATCGCCTCGCTCGTGGCGTTCGTGGCCGTGGACACGGAGTGGGCCGAGCGCACTGGCGCCGCCCTGGCCGAGTCCGACTTCGCGAGCACCGTGGGCGAGGTGGGCCGCCTGCTGCTGGGCCGCTACGTACTTGCGTTCGAGGTGGCCTCCGTCCTCCTGCTGATCGGCCTGCTCGGGGCGATCGTCCTGGTCCAGGAGCGCCGCCGCGCGGCGACTCAGTCCCCGGATGAGGCGGCGGACACGGGCGCACGAGACGGGGGCGCCCTGTGAACCTCCCGGGGGGCGACGAGGTCACGGTGACGCTGGCCCACTACCTGGTGGTGTCTGGCCTGGTGTTCGGCATTGGCACCACGATCGCGCTGTCCAAGCGCAACGCCATCGCGGTGCTGATGGGGATCGAGTTGATGCTGAACGCGGTGAACCTGACGCTGCTGGCGTTCTCTCGCTTCTCCTCCGCCTTCCCGGCGGGCGAGGAGCCGCTGAGCGGCCACGCATTCGTCGTGTTCGTCCTGACGGTAGCCGCGGCCGAGGCCGCGATCGCCCTCGCCATGGCGGTGCTGTTGTACCGCCGGCGGGAGACGGTCGACCTTGACCGTGTGAACCTCATGCGCTGGTAGGGACGGCAAGACGATGTGGGTGAAGTTCATGGACGCGCCGGACGGCTACGCAGCCGAGATGTGGCGTGAGTTGTTCAACCAGGAGGCCCTGGCCGTGCGGATCGTCCCGCCCGTCCAGATGGGGTCAATGAAGGAGCCGCGCGAGATCTGGGTACCGGACGGTAAGACACACGTCGCGCGTGAGGTGTTGAACAAGATCTAATGTCGGACATTCCTGAAGCAGCAGTCTGGGCGATCTACTTCGCGCCGATCATCTCGTTCGTGGTGATCGTGGCGTTCCTGCGCCGCCGGCCACTCACGGCCGGGCGCATCTCCGTGCTCGCCGTCTTCGTCGCGTGGCTGTTGTCCGTGTGGACGCTCATCGCCGCGGTGCAGAACGACGGCGAGGCGCTCGCCTTCCAGCCCCACCTGTGGATGTCGCTCTTTGAGTTCGATGTGGAACTGGGCCTCCGCATTGACGGTCTGAGCGCAATGATGATCTTCGTCGTCACGTCGATCTCGCTGCTCGTGCAGATCTACTCCACCGGCTACATGGCCGGGGACGGCGGGTATCCTCGGTTCTTCGCGTTCATGTCGCTGTTCACGGCCGCCATGCTCGGCCTGGTGATGAGCAGCAGCCTGCTGCAGTTGTTCGTCCACTGGGAACTGGTGGGCCTCACGTCCTACCTGCTGATCGGGTTCTGGTTCCACCGCCCCAGCGCCGCCGCCGCCGCGAAGAAGGCGTTCATCGTCACGCGCTTCGGTGACGTGGGTTTCCTCATCGCGCTCGTCCTGATCTGGACCAAGACCGGCACGTTCGACATCGCCGAAATCAACGAGTTGGCGCAGACCGCCCTCTCCGGCGCGGTGCTCACCGGCTTCGTGCTGGGCCTGCTGTCCGGCGCCGCCGGTAAGTCGGCCCAGTTCCCGCTGCACTTCTGGTTGCCGGACGCCATGGAAGGCCCCACGCCGGTCTCCTCGATCGTCCACTCCGCCACCATGGTCGCGGCCGGCGTCTACCTGCTGGCGCGCTTCTTCCCGGCAGTGGAGGCCGCTCCCGGCGGGGTGCAGACCACCATCGCCTACATGGGAGGCTTCACGGCCATTTTCGCCGCCACCATGGGCGTGGTGGCCACGGACATCAAGCGCGTGTTGGCGTACTCCACGATCTCGCAGTTGGGCTACATGGTGATGGCCATTGGCCTGGGCGGGTACGTGGCGGCGGTGTTCCACCTGTTCACGCACGCCTTCTTCAAGAGCCTGCTCTTCCAGGGCGCGGGCTCCGTCTCACACGCCACCAACACCTTCGAGATGCCCCTGATGGGCGGCCTGCGGCGGTTCATGCCCTGGACGTTCTGGACGTTCCTGATCGGCTCGGTCTCGCTGGCCGGCGTCTTCCCGCTGGCGGGATTCTGGTCCAAGGACGAGATCCTGCTGGACGCCTGGAACCACGACAAGGTGCTGTGGGCGGTGGGCACCATGGTCGCCTTCCTGACCGCGCTCTACATGTTCCGCGCCATCTTCATGACCTTCTTCGGCCAGTACCGTGGCGGCGCCGCTCCGGAGGCGGACCACGGCGGCCACGAGGCCGACGCGCAGGCAGCCTCGACGCACGAGCCGGACAGCCACGGCTGGCTGGCGCACCCGCACGAGTCGCCTCGGTCTATGGTGCTGCCGCTGGTGCTGCTCTCCATCCCGGCCATTGCCGCTGGCTGGCTGGCGCCGTCCGGATTCTTCGGCGAACTGGTCGAGGGCGCGCTGAACGCGGACCTGCGCCACTTCGCCTTCAACCCGAACATCGTGGTCATCGCCACCTCCACCGTCGCGGCGCTCGCCGGCATCGGCGTGGCGGCGGCGATCTACTACGCGGGACAGCCGCGCTCCGAGGAGATCCGCAGCGGCCTGGGCCCGCTGCCCCGCCTGGTCGAGCGTCTCTACTACGTGAACGAGATCGCGGAAGACGTGCTGGTGCGGGGCGTGCTGCTTGGCGGCATCGGCCGGCTGGCGGCGGCCATCGACACGTACGTGGTGGACGGTGTGGTCAACGGCGCGGCGCGGGCCACTCGCGTGGTGGGTGACGTGTTCCGCCGCACGGAGACGGGCCAGTTGCAGGCGTACACCTCGGTCTACGTCCTGGGTGTGGTCTTCGGGGCGGGCGCGCTGTTCCTGTTCGCGGGCGGCCTCCTGGATCGGGTGATGCCGTAATGCTCACGACGTTCCTGCTGCTGCCGCTGGCCGGCGCCATCATGGCGATCTTCCTGCCCGCCGAGCGCGAGCGCGACGCCCGCTGGGTGGCGCTCTTCTTCACGCTGCTCGCCTTCATCGTCTCGGTCATCATCTTCGTCCGCTTCGACACCGCGGCCGAGGGCTACCAGTTCGTCGAGTCATTCGAGTGGATCGCGGCGGGCGAGGCGGGCTTCTCCATCCAGTACCTGGTGGGCGTGGACGGGCTGTCCGCCCCCATGGTGCTGCTGCTAGGCCTGCTCTCGCTGGTGGGCGTGCTCATCTCCTGGAACATTGACCTGAAGCCGAAGCAGTACTTCGCGTGGCTGCTGTTCCTGGAGACGGCGGTCGCCGGCGTCTTCATCTCGCTGGACCTGATCCAGTTCTTCTTGTTCTGGGAACTGGAACTGCTCCCCATGTTCATGCTGATCAGCCAGTGGGGCTCCGGGCGCCGCCTCTACAGTGCGACGAAGTTCCTGCTGTACACGCTGGCCGGTTCCGCCTTCATGCTGCTGGGCTTCCTGCTGCTGGGCTTCTCCGCCGGCACGTTCAACATGGCCGAACTGGCTGCCAGCCCCGTCACCGACGCGATCGTGCCGATGGCGATCGTCTTCTGGGCGATCACGCTGGCCTTCCTGGTGAAGTTGCCGGTGGTGCCGGTGCACACCTGGCTGCCGGACGCGCACACGGACGCGCCCACGGCGGTGTCCGTGATGCTGGCGGGCGTGCTGCTGAAGATGGGCGGCTACGGACTGCTGCGTATCTCGCTTTCGCTGATGCCGGAGCAGGCGCAGGAGTTCAAGGTGATCCTGGCGGGCATTGCGGGGTTCTCCGTGCTCTGGGGCGCGGTCATCACGCTGCGCCAGACCGACCTCAAACGCCTGGTGGCGTACTCCTCCGTCTCGCACATGGGGTACGTGCTGCTCGGCGCGGCGGCCATGACGGACGTGGGGCTCTCCGGCGCCGCCCTGCAGATGTTCACCCACGGCACCATCACCGGCCTGCTCTTCGTGATGGTGGGTGCCATCTACGACCGCACGCACACGCGCGAGATCGCGAAGATGTCCGGGCTGATGCACCAGATGCCACTCATCGGCATCGTATTCGTGATCGCTGGCCTGGCCTCGCTGGGGCTGCCCAGCATGTCCGGCTTCGTCGCGGAGTTGACTACGTTCCTCGGCGCGTTGCAGGCGCATCCCGCGGCGACCATTGCGGCGATCTTCGGCGTGGTGCTGTCTGCCGGGTACATCCTGTGGACGGTGCAGCGCATCTTCCACGGGCCGCGTGCGCCGGAATGGGAACACCTGGAGGACGCCCGCAACTGGCCGGAACTGGTGGCCATGGGAGTGCTCGTCATCTCGATCATGGCGGTGGGCATCTACCCATCCATCCTGACCAACGCGGTTGAGAGCGGCATTGCGCCGATCGCCGCCATCGTGGGAGCCGTCGCGTGAGCCTGGCGCAGGAACTGCACTACATCGGGCCGGCGCTGGCGCTCTTCGTGGGGGCGGGCGTGGTCTTGTTCGCGGACGTCCTCTCTGGCCGTCGTGCCCCGCGCTGGGGGCTCACCCTTGCCGCGCTGGCGGTGGCCCTCGCGTGGACATTCGTCCTGGCCATGGACGGCGACGCACGAGGTGAGGCGCTCTCCGGCGCGGTGCGCGTGGACGCCTTCTCGATCTACTTCGCCTTCCTGCTGGTGGGCGTCACCCTGGCCGTGGTGCTGTGCGCGAAGCGCTGGGCCGACTCCATTGAGCAGGGCGCGGAGTTCTACGGCCTGCTGCTGATCTCCGCCGCGTCCATGGTGTTGCTAGCCCAGGGCAACGACCTGATCACCATCTTCGTGGCGCTGGAGACCACCTCCATCGCCCAGTTCATCATGGCCGGACTGGCCCGCACGGACCGTTCGGCCGAGGCGGGCCTGAAGTACCTGTTGACCGGCTCCGTCGCCGCGGCCGTGCTGCTGTACGGCTTCGCCTTCCTCTTCGGCATGGCCGGGAGCACCTCGCTCCCCGTGGTCGCGGAGTACGTGGCGAGCGCCCCGGAATCCGGCCGGCTGCCGCTGCTGCTGGCGTTCGTGTTCATCATCGGCGGTTTCGGCTACAAGATGGCGCTGGCGCCGTTCCACGCGTGGGTGCCGGACGTGTACCAGGGCGCGCCCAGCATCGTGGGCTCGTTCCTCTCGGTCGCCTCGAAGGCCGCCGGGTTCGCGGTGGCGCTGCGCGTGTTCTACACCGGCCTGGGCGGCGGCGACTCGTTCATGGCGGAAGACTGGGCGATCTTCGTCGCGGTGATCGCCGGACTGTCCATGATCTTCGGCAATACCGGGGCGCTCCTGCAGACCAACGCCAAGCGGTTGCTGGGCTACTCCTCAGTGGCGCAGGCGGGCAACGTGGCCGTCGGCTTCGCGGCGGTGGCGGCGGGCAGCACGATCGGGCCGAGCGGCGTCCTGTTCTTCCTGGGCACCTACGCCGTCACCAACCTCGGCGCGTTCATTGCCGTGCACGTCGTGGCGGAGCGGCTGGGCACCGAGGAGATCGCCGACTACGCCGGGCTCTCGCGGCGCTCACCGGCGCTGGCCGCGGTGCTGTCGCTGTGCCTGATCTCGCTGACTGGCATCCCGCCCACGGCGGGGTTCATCGCCAAGGTCTACATCTTCAACGCCGCAGTGCAGACGGGGCATGACTGGCTCGTGGTCCTTGTGGCGGTCGCGGTGGTGAACACGGCCATCTCCGCGTTCTACTACCTGCGCTGGGTGCGCACGATGTGGATGGACGACCCGGTGGAGGAGACGCGGTTCCAGCCCGCCGGCGCCGTGCAGGTTGTGCTGCTGCTCTCCGGCTTCGGCGTCCTCCTCTTCGGCGTCTGGCCGGGTCCGCTCATCAACGCCGCGCGCTCCGCTGCGGAGACGCTCTCCATCCTCTAGCCTCCGTCCGAGGGCCCACCACGTGTCCACGGTGGCCCCCGGCCGGGAGGCGGCATGCACACAAGCATCGGAACGCCCATGCCCTACCTGGTGAACCTGGACGCAGACGACGGGGTGGAGGAGCGCGCAGACGGCGCAGCGCTCACCGCCATGCTGGAGCGAGTGCTGACGGAAGACGGCGTGCCGGACGGCGCCTCGCTCTCCGTGGTCCTCGGGGACGACGTCATGCTGCGTGAACTGAACCGCCGCCACCGGGACACGGACGCCCCCACGGACGTCCTCTCCTTCCCCGCGTCCGAGGGCGAGGACGCGCCGCTGGCCGAGGATGAGGCGGGCTACCTGGGCGACATCGTGGTGTCCGTGGAGTCCGTCGAGCGCCAGGCGGAAGAGGCCGGCCTCGCAGCGGACGAAGAACTCGCCCACGTGGTCCTGCACGGCCTGCTCCACCTCCTGGGCTACGACCACGAGGAAGCGGACGACGAGGCGGTGATGAAGGCACGGGAGGAGGCCGTCCTGGGGCCTACAATCCACGCCGGCCGCGAGGCCCACGGCGACTGACGGCGCGGCCTCGGCGACGCTCGATCCGCCCTGACCCCACTCGGGGCGGTTGATACACTCGACAGTGCGGCGCGTCGGACTCCCCCCTGTGCGCGCCCGGGGGTGCCCTTGGCCCAGGAAGTGCTCTACCGCAAGTGGCGGCCGCGTCGTTTCGCTGACGTGTCCGGCCAGGATCCCGTGATCACCACGCTCCGAAACGCGGTGGCCCACGGCACGCCGGCGCATGCCTACCTCCTGTCCGGGCCTCGAGGCACGGGCAAGACCTCCACGGGGCGCATCCTGGCGAAGGCCGTGAATTGCGCCGCTCCCGTGGAGGGCGAGCCGTGCGACGAGTGCCCCTCCTGCATCTCCTACGACGAGGGCCGCGCGATCGACCTCATCGAACTGGACGCCGCCTCCAACCGCGGCATCGACGAGATGCGCGACCTGCGCGAGAGCGCGGCGTACGCGCCAGCGGCGGGGCGCTACAAGATCTACCTGGTGGACGAGGTCCACATGTTGACGACCCAGGCGTTCAACGCGCTGCTCAAGACGCTGGAGGAGCCGCCGCCGCACGTCATCTTCATCCTTGCGACCACGGAGCCGCACTCGATCCCCCCCACCATCCTCTCGCGCTGCCAGCGCTTTGACCTGCGCCGCATCCCGCTGGACGCCGTCATCCGCCGCCTGCAGGTGATCGCGGAGGGCGAGGGCATTGAGGTTGACCCGGCGGGTTTCGAGTTGATCGCAAAGCAGGCCACGGGAGCCCTCCGCGACGCGGTGAACCTGCTGGACCAGTTGGTCGCGTACCATGGCCGCACGCTGACGCTGGAGCAGGTGTGGAGCGGCCTGGGCCTGGTGGTGGACACGCGCGCGTCAGACCTGGCGCGCGCGGCGATTGAGAAAGACCTGAAGGCCGGCCTCACCATCCTGGGCGGCGCACGCGACGACGGCGTGGAGATCCGCGCCTTCGTGCGCGACGTGGTGGACGTGCTGCGCATGGTGCTGCTGCTGAAGGCCGGCGCCGGCGACCAACTGCCGCTGTCGGACGCGCAATTGGAGGACATGAACCGCACCGCCGCGGCCGCGCAGGTGTCGGTCATCGTGGAGGCCCTCCAGGCCTTCGGAGACATCGACTTCAGCGGCGACGCGTACGACGCGCTGCCGGCGGAGATCGCCTTCGCCGCCCTGGCGACGGGGATGCTGAACGTCGCCGCGGCGCCCGCCGTGGCCGCTCCGCCGCCCCCGGCGCGTCCGGCCGCTCCTGCCGGTGTGGGCGCGGGAGGACGAGGCGCACCGCAGCGCCAGGCGGCCCCGCAGCAGCGCCAGGCGCCGCCTCAGCGCCAGCAGGCGCCCGCCGCCGGTCGAAGCGACGCCCCAGCCCATGCTCCCCATGCTGGCGCACACACCGAGGCCCCGGCGGCCGCCTCGCCACCCCCGGCGCAGCCCTTCTCTCCCCCGGACGCGGGCGAGGTGAGCGAGGAACTGGCGGCGCTGCGGGCGAAGTGGCCGGAGGTGCAGACGCTGATGCGCGCGGCCAGCGTGAAGACGGGCGCCCTGGTCTCTAGCCCCAACCAGGCCTTCCCGAAGGCGGCCACGGCGACGGACGTCACCATCGGCTTCCGCTACCCGCGACACGTGGAGATGGCCCGAGAGCCGGACTTCAGCCGCATCCTTACCGAGGCGGTCTCGCAGGTGCAGGGACGCGCGGTCAACGTCTCCGCGGAGGAGTGGCCAGAACTCGCGGACGCCGGCGCCGCCGCCCCCGCGCGCACCCCGGGCGGCCACATAGTCGAGGAAGCCCTGAAGCAAGGCGCGCAACGGATCGACGGCTAAGGCGTGGTCATTCCGGAGGTTCCCGGGGGGGACATGTCCCCCATCCAGCGGTTGGTGGACGCCTTCCACCGCCTGCCCGGCATTGGCCCCAAGTCCGCGCAGCGCCTGGCGTACCACGTGCTGCGCGCGCCGGTGGAGGAGGCCCGCGACCTGGCGGAGGCGCTGCTCCACGTGAAGGAGTCGATCGTCCTCTGCGCCCGTTGCCAGAACGTGACGGACCGCAGCCCGTGCCGTATCTGCGCGGACACCTCCCGCGAGCGCACGGTGATCTGCGTGGTGGAGGAGCCGCTGGACGTGGTGGCCATCGACCGCACGGGCGGCTACCGCGGCCTGTACCACGTCCTCCACGGCGTGGTGTCGCCCTCGGACGGGATTGGGCCGGAGGACCTGAAGATCGAGGAACTCCTGCGGCGCCTGCGGGACGTGGACACGGAAGTCACGGAGATCATCGTGGCGACCAACCCGAATCTGCAGGGCGAGGCGACCTCCATGTACCTGGCGCGCCTCCTGCGGCCGCTGGGCCTGAAGGTGACGCGCCTGGCGCGCGGCCTGCCGGCGGGTGCGGACCTGGAGTACGCTGACGATGTCACGCTCGGCCGTGCGATGGAGTACCGCCAAGAGGTCTAGGCGCCGCGCCCGCACACGCGCACGTCCGAGCAGCAAGGGGGACTCGTGGGCGACCTGGTGGCATCCTGGCGGAACCTCTCGCGGTTCTGGAAGACGTTCACGGTCACGTTCCCGGTGCTGCTGGTGCTGTTCACCGTCCTCTACGGCGCGATCGTGCCCGGGCTCATCAGCGGGCTGATCTGGTCCGCGGCCATCGCCTCCATGGCGCGCATGCTGGACCGCATGCGCGAACGAGAGCCGTAGCGCACAGGTGGCCGGCCGTCCTCCCCGCGTCACCAAGACCGAGGCCATCGTCCTCCGATACCGACGCCTGGGAGACGCGGACCGCATCGTCACGCTGCTGACCCCGCATCGAGGCAAGGTGGACGTGGTCGCCAAGGGCGTGCTGCGCGCGCGCAGCAAACTCGCGGGGCACCTCGAACCGGGGACGCGGCTGGAGGTGGTGCTGGCGCACGGCCGCTCCATGGACGTGGTGACGCAGGCGCAGAGCGTGGAGGCGTTCGCCACGTTGCGAGCCGACCTCGACCGGCTGAGCGCGGCCATGTACCTGCTGGAACTGGCGGACCGGCTGACTGTGGAGCACGCGGAGTCCGGGGCGGTCTACCGCCTGCTGCACGCCTCGCTCACCCGGCTGGCCAGGGGTGACGGGCAGCAGATCGTGACGCGCACGTACGAACTGGCGCTACTGGACGCCACGGGCTTCCGCCCGGAACTGGTGGTCTGCCTCCAGTGCGGGGAGGCCGTGGACGCCTCGCGCGCCTCGTGGTCGCCGCTGGAGGGCGGGATCTACTGCGCGGAGTGCGCGGGCCGCCGTCCGGGCGTCTCACCCATCGACGGGACGGTGCTCAAGGTCCTGCGCGCGTACCAGTCGCAGCCGTACGAGGAAGCCGGCCGCATCCGGCTCTCCGACGAACTGGCGGCACGCATCGAGAGCGTCATGCACACGCTGATGCACGCGGTGGCGGAGCGCGAGATCCGCAGCGCCTCCTTCGTCAGCGCCGCCCGCCGCGCCCGCGTGCGCGGCGAAGCCCACGAGGCCGAGGCCGAAGCCCGAGCCGTCGAGGCTGTCGAGGCTGTCGAGGCCGCCGAGGAGTAGAGGTGGCCCGGAACTCGCCGAACGTGGAGAACGCTAGTTCTGGCGCTCCAGGACGTAGTCCACCAGGCCATCCAGCGTGTCGCGCACCTCGCCGCGTGGGAGGGGAGCCAGGGCTGCGCGGGCCTGCTCGCCGAACTGGCCCGCGGTGGCCATCGCCTGGTTGACCACGCCGGAGTCCAGGATCTCGCGGATGGCGCGGTCCAGGTTCGCCTTGCGACGCACGCCTTCGAAGGCCTTGCGGATGGGGTTGTCCTCGGAGCGTTGCTGCATGTAGAGGATGGCCGGGAGGGTGAGGGTGCCGCCGTGCAGGTCGGAGCCCACGGGCTTGCCCATCACCTCCGGATCGCCGGTGAAGTCCAGGATGTCGTCCACGATCTGGAAGGCGATGCCCAGGCGCAGCCCGTACAGCCGCATCGCCTCGGCGAGTTCGGGTGGAGCGCCCGCGGCCATGGCGCCGCCCTGCGCCGCGGTCCCGAAGAGCGAGGCGGTCTTGCCGGTGATGCGGTCCAGGTAGCGCGCGACGTCCTCGGAATACTCGAAGACGGTGATGTCCTGTGTGAGTTCGCCGCTGGCGAGCGTCATCAGGGTCTTGGCGAAGAGGCGCACCACCCGGGGGTTGTCCGTCTGGGCGATGAAGTCGGCGGCGTGGGCGAACATGTAGTCGCCCAGCATCACGGAGGCGGCGTTCCCGAAGAGGGCGTTTGGCGTCTGCTGGCCTCGGCGCGACTCCGCCTCGTCGATCACGTCGTCGTGGACGAGCGTGGCGGTGTGCAGCAGTTCCACACTGGCGGCCAGCGGGACGAGTTTCTCCAGGTCGTAGTCGCCGAGGCGGCCCCCCGCGAGGGCGATCGCCGGCCGCATCAACTTGCCCGAGCCCGCCAGCGCCGCCTCCAGCATCTTGCGCAGGAAGGCGAACTCCGCCGCTTCCGCGATCGACTGGATCTTTGCGGAGACCTTCGGCAGGTCGTCCGCGACGGGGCCGTAGAGGCGCTGGAGTTCGCTGGAGGTCGTCATGCGCCGTCTCCGCTGGCTAGCGTGAAGTCGAACAGCCGGGCGGCGTTCGCCGCGGTCTCTCGAGCCACCTCGTCCGCCTCGCAGCCTCGCAGCGAGGCGATGAAGCGCGCGGTAGCCGCCACGTATGCGGGTTCGTTTCGGCGGCCTCGCCACGGCACCGGCGTCAGGTACGGGCAGTCCGTCTCCGTAAGCATACGGGCGAGCGGGACTGTCCGCGCGACCTGTTGCCCACGCTGGTTCGAGGGGTAGGTCACGGTCCCCGGCACCGAGATCAGAAAGCCGATGTCCAGGTATCGCTGCGCCAGGCCCACGTCCCCGGCGTAGCAGTGCATCATCCCGATCTCCCGGTCCGGGCCCAGGTAGCGCCCGACCCGCCCGGCCCACCGTTCGAGGATGGCGAAGCACTCCTCGTCGGCGTCGCGGCTGTGGATGACCACCGGCAGGTCGTGCTCGCGCGCGAGTCCAAGTTGCCATTCGAAGGCCGCCACCTGCGCCTCCGGCGGCGAGAGGTTGCGGTAGAAGTCCAGGCCGATCTCTCCCACGGCCACGAAGCCACCGCCGGCGACCGCCGCCGCCAGCGCATCGCGTTGCTCGGGGAGCCGGGAGGCCTCGTGCGGGTGGAGGCCGGCTACGGCGTGGATACGTGGGTCGGCCTGGGCGAAGGCACGGCACTTGAGCGACGTGTCCACGTCCACGCCCACCTCCACGATGGCCACGAGGCCCGTGGCCCACGCGCGCTCCAGCACGGCCTCGCGTTCGTCCTCGATCTGGCGGTCCCACGTGTGGGCGTGCGCGTCCACCAGGCCGGGCAGCGGCTGCGGAGGGGGGGCGGTGCGCTTCTTGCTCATCGCTCTCGGTCCATGCGGTGCGCGGGGGATGAAGGCTGGCCGGCTGGCTACCGGGTCAGCCGTGCCTCTTCCTCCTCGACGACGCTGTCGTCGAGTTTCTTGAAGAGCGGCGTGGGCTCCGGGAGTTCGGTGCCGGCAGCGACGGGGGTACGCCTCCACCCGGCCGCCTGCACCTCGCCCGGGTGGGCCAGCAGCGTCCAGACGCGCTGGGAGGTGAACGGCAGCACCGGGTTCAACAGCGACGCGAGGCCGCTGATCACGTTGAGCGCCACGAACAGCGTCTCCGCCGCATGGTCGCGGTTCTGCTTCACGTGCACCCAGGGCGCGCGGGCGTCCAGGTACTGATTCGCCGCCGTCGCCACCTCCATGGCGAGGCCGAGCGCGCGGCGCAGGTGCACGGCCTCCATGGCCTCTCCCACAGACGCGAACGCCTGGTCCACGCGCTCCAGGAGGGCCGTGGACTCCGGCGAGAGGGTGGAGGGCGCCTGGGGCACGCGGGCCTCGAAGTTGCGGCGGGTGATGGTGAGCACGCGGTTCACCAGGTTGCCCCAGCGGGCCACGAGTTCATCGTTGTTGCGACGCACGAACTCCGCCCACGTGAAGTCGGAGTCGCTGGTCTCCGGCGCGGCGGCGGCCAGGTAGTAGCGGAAGGGGTCCGGGTCAAAGCGCTCCAGCGCGTCCGGGGCCCACACCACGCCGCCTCGGCTCTTGGAGGCCTTGGCGCCGGACATGGTCAGGTACTGGTTGGCGGGCACGTCGTACGGCAGGTTCAGGTCGCCGTAGGCCAGCAGGATGGAGGGCCAGATGATGGTGTGGAAGGGGATGTTGTCCTTGCCCTGGAAGTAGACGGACTTCGCGTCCTCCGCCTGCCACCAGAGGCGCCAGTCCTCCGGGTCGCCGTTGGGGTTCAGGGGGCTCGCGGCCCACTCCTTGCTGGCGGACAGATAGCCGATGACGGCCTCGAACCACACGTAGATGCGTTTCGACTCGTAGCCCTCGAGGGGGATGGGGACGCCCCAGGTGAGGTCGCGTGTGATGGCGCGGTCGGGCAGGCCCTCGCGCAGCATGCCCAGCGTGAAGTTGCGGACGTGGGGGCGCCAGTAGGTCTTGGGCTCCACCCATGCGCGCAACTGCTCGGTGAACGCGGACAAACGCAACATAAAGTGCGAGGTCACCCGACGCTCGGGCGTGGCGTCCGAGAGGCGGGAGCGCGGGTTGATCAGGTCCACGGCGTCCAGCGTGGCGCCGCAACTGTCGCACTGGTCGCCACGCGCGCTCTCGAAGCCGCAGCGAGGACAGGTGCCCTCCACGTAGCGGTCGGGGAGGAAGCGGCTCACCTTCGGGTCGTACAGGAGTTCCTGCTCGGCCTCGTACAGGTGGCCGCCCTCGAGCAGGCGCAGGAAGATGTCCTGGGTGACGCGCGCGTGGTTCTCGGTGTTGGTGGAGGTAAAGAGGTCGAACGAGATGCCATAGCCCTCGAACGTATCGAGGAAGGACTGGTGGTAGCGCTCGAAGATCGCTTCCGGGGTGGTGCCTTCCTCCTCGGCGCGCACGGTGACGGGCGTGCCGTGGGAGTCTGAGCCGGAGACCATGAGCACGCGGTTGCCCCGCATGCGGTGGTACCGCGCGTAGATGTCCGCCGGCAGGTAGGAGCCCGCGAGGTGGCCCATGTGCAGGTGGTTGTTCGCGTAGGGCCACGCGACGGCGACGAGGATGGTCTCGGGTGGGGGAGAGTGTGTGTCCTGGGGCATCAGAGGCGGAATCGTAGCACGCGGCCCTCTCAGGCTCTCGCGCGCCCTCGGTAGGAGGCTCGTGCGAGGCGTGTGAGGGCGGGCGCGGTTTCGTGAGCGCGCCTTAGCAGTTCATGTTGACCCTCGTGGACGTGGAGGCATATCCTGATTGGAAATCCCCGACAGAAGGTCATCCAGGCAAGACCATGCGTCGCGTAGCGATTTGTCCGTCCGCCCCGTCCATGCCGGGGCAGCGTGCGTCCAAGACCAACCCCCTCAACTGAGGGGGTTGCGCGTTTCTGAGATCAGAAGATGGGTGGGGTGCAATTTTGGTTACCAGCGAGCGGACCAGCACTGAACTTGCAGCCACGTCCGTCAAGCCAAAGGTGTTGGATCACGCCTACGGCTATGACGACGTCGCCATTGTGCCGGGGGCGGTGACGACCAACCCGGAACTGGTGGAGCCCACCTTCACCCTGGGCGAGCAGACCTTCGCCATTCCGATCCTGGCCTCCGCCATGGACGGCGTGGTTGACCCCGACTTCGCGGTGCGCATCTCCAAGATGGGCGGCCTGGGCGTCCTGAACTTGGACGGCCTGTGGGCCAAGTACGAGGACGCGGACGCGGTCCTGCAGGAGATCGCCTCCGCCGACCTGGAAGAGTCCACGCGCATCATCCAGCGCGTCTACCAGGAGCCCAGCAAAGAGCACCTGATCGCCGAGCGCATCGAGTGGATCAAGGCGCAGGGCGGCACGGCCATCGTCTCCGTGAACCCGCAGAACACGAAGCGGTTCGCGCCCATTACCAAGGAGGCCGGGGTGGACTTCCTGGTGGTGGCGGCCACGGTCACCACCGCCCGCCACGTCTCGCGCTCGCTGAAGGGCCTGCAACTGGACGAACTGGTCCAGCAGATGGCCGGCGTGCCGATCCTGGTGGGCAACACGGTGGACTTCACCGCCACGCTGGAACTGATGGAGACCGGCATCCACGGTGTGCTGGTGGGCGTGGGGCCGGGTGCGGCCTGCACCTCGCGCGAGGTGCTCGGCATCGGCATGCCGCAGGTGTCGGCGACCATCGAGACGGCGTACGCGCGGGACGTCTACTTCGAGCGCACCGGCCGCTACGTGCCGATCATCACGGACGGCGGCATCCGTACGGGCGGTGACGTCTCCAAGTCCATCTGCGCCGGGGCGGACGCGGTCATGATCGGCTCTCCCTTCGCCGCGACCGAGGGCGCACCGGGGCGCGGCTTCCACTGGGGCATGGCCACCCCGCACGCGGAACTGCCTCGAGGCGTGCGCGTGCACGTGGGCCAGAAGCACAGCCTGGAGACGCTGCTCTTCGGCCCGACCTCCAAGACCGACGGTACGGAGAACCTGGTGGGCGCGCTGCGCACCTCCATGGCCACCTGCGGCGCGCAGAGCGTCAAGGAGTTCCACGCCACCCGCATGATCATTGCCCCGTCCATCAAGACGGAGGGCAAGATCTACCAGATGGCCCAGACCCGCCCTGCCGGCATCTAGGACGCTCGCCCTGCACCTCACACGGACGGCGCCCGAGGGGGCGCCGTCCTGTTGCCCGGTGGCGTCGGGCGCCGCACAACCTCGTGCACCCGGCCTCAACGAGGGGTAGCCACGTCTCCTTCGCTACGGGGTAGCCTCACCGCATCGGTTGTGAGAGGTGTGAAGGAGGCCGAGATGAGCAGCATCCTGCAGTCCACCGACCATGGCCCGGCACGCATGACGTGGGTCTACCGCAACCAGGGCAAGGTCGCTCTCGCGGTGGGGCGGCTGTACGCGATGCAGTCCGGGGCCAGCCGGAGCGGCGTCCTCCACCGCCTGCTGCCGTTCCGGTACCTGCCGGAGGGCCGCTACGACCTCACGTTCGCCCGCTACGGGGTGGCCTGGCCCGTCACTCTGCGTCGTGACCCTGACGCCGACAGGTACGGGGACCGCCGGCTCATGATCGCGGAAGGTCGCGTCCCCCTCTAGCGTGAGGGCTGTAGCGTGAGGGCTGTAGCGTGGAGGTGACCCGCCAGCAACGGGCTCAGCAGGAAGGGCACGCCATGACCACCGGATCCGGCCACCCCGACGTCTTCGACCAGATCGTGCTGGTGGCGGATCAGCGCCTGGGCACGGACGCGACGGAAGACATTTTTCGCGCCGCGGTGATCTCTGGCGCCGCCTGCGCGCGCTCACTGGTGGAGCGCGTCGCGCCGTTCCAGGAGGTCTGGAAGGACGCGGACGCCTCCGGCGGCGAGGAAGTGAAGATCGGGGCGGCGCTGCTGACCGAGTTCTGGTCCGGCGTGATCGCTGCGCGCATGCTCGGCAAGGTGGATGATCGTGACGAGGTGCTGGCCGCTATTTCCGAGCGCTTCGCCGGGGGCGTCTTCGGCTCATCCACGAGCGCGCTGGAGTGGTCCCTCCACACGTTCGAGGACCAACTGGCGCTGGGTGGCGAGGTGAACACCGTGGACGGCAGCGTCACGGCCAGCCCGATGACGTGGCACTACCTCTACTGGCGCTCCCGCGACCTGCTGGTGGGCGACCTGCCGCTGCAGGGCCGCTTCCACCCTGCACCTGACCTGGAGACGTGGCGCGCGGACCGGCGCAACGCTGAACTCGACCCGCCGATGGACATTGAGGGCCCAACGATGATGCGCGAGATACTGCTGTGGGGCCTGGACGCCGCCTCGCAGCACTTTGCCGCGCTCCGCCAGGCCGCCGAGCAGCACGAAGCCGAGATCGTCGGGGGCGCCAACAGCGCTGGTCCCGGCGACATCGGCTACGGCTCCGTGGACGCCCACGACCGCGACATGGCGGACGGGCAGATCGGCTGACCCGAGGGGGCCAACGGCGACTGCCCTAGAACCCCGTGCGCACCTCCAGGCAGCGGCGGATGCCGCGCAGGTCGCGGTGCTGCTCGGTCTTCGTGACGGGGCGCCCGGCGTCCGTGAGGGCGGTGACCACCAGGTCTTCCACCCACGCCATCTGTCCCGCGCCCACCTCCAGGATGACGGCGGCGTGCTCGGACAGGTGCGCGTCCATCTGGTCGCATAGCCGCTCGATGATCTCGATGCCGGTCGTGCCGCCCTCCACGGCGATGCGTGGCTCGCGGTCACGGATCTGGGGCGGCAGGCCCTCGTAGTCCAGCGTGGGGACGTAGGGCAGGTTGGCGCACAACACGTCGATCGGCTCGTCGATGGCTTCGAGGAGGTCGCCGGTCTGGAGCACCACGCGGTCTTCCAGGCCGAAGCGGCGCATGTTCTTGCCCGCCCACTGGAGGGCCTCGGAGGACACGTCCGTGCACCAGACCTTCGTGTTGGGGGCGTGGGCCGCGATCGAGAGGCCGATGGCGCCCGAGCCGGTGCCGATGTCCGCCACGCGCACCAGGCGCTGCGCCTGCGGGTGCTCGCGGACCGCCGCCAGGGCCGCCTCCACGGACTCCTCGGTCTCCGGCCGCGGCACGAGGCAGCCCGGGCCCACGAGGAACGTGCGTCCGTAGAACTCTCGGCGGCCCAGGATGTACGCCAGCGGCTCGTGGTCCGCGCGGCGCTCCAGGAGCGCGCGGAAGGCCTCCAGGTGGGCGGGGGCTGGCGCGTCGGCGCCGGCGGCGATGACCTGCGCGCGGTCCAGGCCACTGGCCTTCCCGTACAGCAGTTCCGCCTGCAGACGGCCGTCGTCCGCGTCCTCCGCAGCGTGGCCGGCGATGAGCATGCTGGCCGCATCCTGGAGCACCGTGCGCAGGTCGCTCATGCCCGCTCCCGCTGGTGCAGCACCTCGTACAGCACGAGGGCGGTCGCCACGGCAAGGTTGAGCGAGTCCGCGCGCCCGCGCATGGGGATCGCGACCATGACGTCGCAGACGGCCTGGCGCTCAGGGGGGAGGCCGGCACGCTCGCTGCCCATCAGGATCGTGGTGCGCTCGCCGTAGTCCGCCGTGCGGTAGTCGTGCGTGGCGTCGCCGGCGGCGCCCACCACCGTCACCACTCGCGTCCGGGCCCAGTCGACGAACTCGTCGAAGGTGGCGCGCACGAGGCGCTTCGTGAAGACGGCGCCGGTGCTGGCGCGCATGGCGACGGGGTCGTACGGGTCCGCGGTGTGATCCAGCAGGATCACGCCCGCCGCGCCGGTGGCGTCGCACGAGCGCACCACCGTGCCGATGTTACCCGCGTCCGCCGCCTCTTCGAGGGCTACCCACGTCTCACCGGTGACCGGCAGCACGTCCTCCAGGCGCTCCCAGCGCTGACGGACGACGGCGGCGATGCCCTGCGGGCCCTCGCGCCGGGAGAGGGTGCGGAAGACCGTCTCGTCCACCTCGATGACCTCGGTGCCGGCGGCGCGGGCGAGGTTCACGGCGTCCCACGCCACCTGGCCCTTGAGCAGCGCCGGGCAGATGACGAGGTGCTCCACGGGCGCCTCGACCTGGATCGCCTCGACGACGCTGCGGATGCCCTCCACGAAGGCGAGTTGCTGCTCGTCGCGCTCCTTGCGCATGCGCAGGGCACGGATCTTCTTGATCCGCGCGTTGGCGGTGGAGGTGATCACGGCTGCCATGGTGGGGTCAGGCGGTCGCGGCGAGGGCGCGCGCCTGGTCCTCGGACGCCACGGCGTCGATCAGCGGGTCGATCTCGCCCGACAGGACGCGAGGGATCCCGTGGAACGTCTCGCCGATGCGGTGGTCGGTGATGCGGTCCTGGGGGAAGTTGTAGGTGCGGATCTTCTCCGCGCGCTCCGCGTGCCCCACCTGGGCCTTGCGGAAGGCGCTCTGCTCCGCGTCCTGCTTCTCACGCTCCAATTGGTAGAGGCGCGCCCGCAGTTGGGCCTCCGCCTTGGCGCGGTTCTTGGCCTGCGAGCGCTCGTCCTGGCACTGCACCACGATGCCCGAGGGGTTGTGGGTCATGCGCACGGCCGTGGCGACCTTGTTCACGTTCTGCCCACCGGCGCCCCCCGAGTGGAAGATGTCGATGCGCACCTCGTTCCAGTCGATGTCCACGTCTACCTCGTCCACCTCGGGCATGACGGCCACGGTGGCGGTGGAGGTGTGGATGCGGCCCTGCGCCTCCGTGGCGGGTACTCGCTGCACGCGGTGCACGCCGGACTCGTACTTCAGGCGGCTGTAGGCGCCTCGGCCG
Source organism: Dehalococcoidia bacterium (assembly GCA_023228825.1). Classification (GTDB taxonomy): domain Bacteria; phylum Chloroflexota; class Dehalococcoidia; order UBA2979; family UBA2979; genus W-Chloroflexi-9. Next base: position 106,756 of record JALOAL010000002.1, read on the forward strand.
TGGATCTCGAATACGATTTCTCGGTAGCCGCCGGCCTCGTTGGCGCTGGTGTTCGTGATCTCGGTGCGCCAGCCCTGCCGTTCCGCGTAGCGCTGGTACATGCTGAAGAGGTCGGCCGCGAAGAGTCCCGCCTCGTCGCCCCCGGTTCCCGCGCGGATCTCCACGATCACGTTGCGGTCGTCCGCCGGATCTTTCGGGATCAGGGCCACCTTCATCTCGTGGTCCAGCCGCTCCACCTCTTCGGTGAGCCGCTCCACCTCCTCGTGGGCCAGGTCGCGCATCTCGTCGTCGGACTCGCTGCGCATGAGCGCACGCGCCTCCTCGAGTTCTCGAGAGGCGGACCGGTATTGCCGGTAGAGCAGCACCACGTCCTCGATGCTGGAGCGCTCGCGCGCGATCTCTTGGACACGCCGGTGGTCCGCCATGACCTCCGGGTCGGAGAGCATGTCGCTCAACTCGTCGTAGCGAGCCTCGATGTCGGCAAGTCGTTCCAGCATGGGACAGTCAGAATATCAGCGGGTGCGGTTAGAGACGCGACCTAACCCGCCTGGATTGCGGCCGCCAACTCCTCGAGGGCCACCGTGCGCTGTTCGCCGTCGCCGCGGAGCGGCTTCACCTGCGCCACGCCCTCGGCGGCTTCGCGGTCGCCGATGATGACGGCGTAGGCGGCGTCCACTGCCGAGGCGCCTCGGAGCGCGGCCTTCATCGAACGGCCGGGGATCGAGGCGCGCACGGTGATGCCGGCCGCGCGGAGGTCGCGCGCGACGCGGATGCAGGCGGACGCGCCCGCCTCGCCCAGGGGGACCGTCACGACGTCGACCGGCTGTGACGCCTCGGGGCCCAGGCCGCGCGCCTTCAGGTTGAGGGCGATGCGCTCGATGCCGGTGGCGAAGCCGACGCCGGGCGTGGGCGGTCCGCCGAGCAGTTCCATGAGCCCGTCGTAGCGTCCGCCGGCGCCCACGGTGGACTGGCCACCGGCCTCGGCCGGTTCGAACTCCCAGACGGTGCGGCTGTAGTAGTCCAGGCCTCGGACGATGTACGGGTCGACCTGGTAGGCGATGCCGGCGTCCCGGAGGTGCTGCTGCACCTGGCCAAAGTGGGCCGTGTCCGCCTCGTCCAGGAAGTCCGGGATCTTCGGCGCGTCCGCCACCGCCTCGCGGTCCTGCTCCTCCTTGGAGTCCAGGATGCGCAGGATGTTGGTCTCGAAGCGGCGCTGCGAGTCCTTCGAGAGGCTCGGCAGCAGGGGGCGGAAGTATTCCCGAAGCGCCTGGACATAACGGGCGCGACTCTCCGCGGTGCCGATCGAGTTCACGCGCAGCACCAGGCCGGTCAGGCCAAGCGCCTCGTAGAGGGCGTGCTGCAACTCGATCAGTTCCGCGTCCGTGGCCGGCGAGTCCGAGCCGATGGCCTCCGCGCCGAACTGCCACAACTGGCGGTAGCGCCCGGCCTGGGGGCGGTCATAGCGGAAGTAGGGCCCGATGTAGAACAGTCGCACCGGCTGCGGCCACGACCCCATGCCGTGTTCGAGGTACGCCCGGCAGATCGCCGCCGTGCCCTCTGGACGCAGCGCCAGGCGGTCCCCGCCGCGGTCCTCGAAGACGTACATCTCCTTCTGGACGATGTCGCTCTCGTCGCCCACGGTGCGCAGGAAGACGCGGGCGTCCTCCACGATGGGCGTGGTGATCTGTCGGTAGTCGAACAGCCGCGCGACGCGTTCTGCGGTGTCGCGGATGTGCCGCCAGAGCGCGGCATCCTGCGGCAGCGTGTCGTTCATGCCTCGCGGCGCCTGGTGGTGGGCCATGCCCGTGATGCTACGAGCCCGCCCCGCCTGCCGCTAGCGCCCGCCGGCTGCCAGCACCCCGCCTGCCGCCAGCACGAGGTGCTCCCCGGCCCGGAGGGCTGACGGCAGGCTGCCTCGTGGTGGCGCTGGCGTCAGGGAGGGCGGGGCGCGGTAGACTAGACGGAAGATGGTGGTATCCAGGCCCCTGCCCGCTGGCGGCGCTGAATTGCTCGAGGAAGTAGCGACCTACCTCCCCGAAGATCGCGTGGCACTGGTTGAGCGCGCCCTCGAATTCGCGATCCAGGCGCATGGCGAGCAGAAGCGACGTTCCGGCGACCCGTACATCACGCACCCGATTGCCGTGGCGCGCCTCGTGGCGTCGTTGCACATGGACCCGCCCACGCTGGCGGCGGCGCTGCTGCACGACGTGATCGAGGACTGCGACGTCAAGCCGGAGACGCTGCACGCCAAGTTCGGCGCTGACGTCGCCACCCTGGTGGAAGGTGCGACGAAGATCGACCAGTTGCCGGACCGCGCGCTGGACCTGGCGCAGGCAGACGCGGAGACCCTGCGCAAGATGTTCCTCGCCATGGCAGAGGACGTGCGCGTGGTGATCGTGAAACTGGCGGACCGTCTTCACAACATGCGCACGCTGGAGTGGCTGGGCGAAGACCGTCAGCGCGCGCTGGCCCGCGAGACCATGGACATCTACGCGCCGCTCGCCTCGCGGCTGGGGGTGTGGCAATACAAGTGGGAACTGGAGGATCTGGCCTTCCGTTTCCTGGAGCCGGGTGAGTACCGACGCGTTGCGACGATGGTCCGCGCCAAGCGCTCCGAGCGCGAACGCTACGTGCGCCAACTGACCCAGGAGATCGAGCAGGCGCTGGGTGCCGCAGGCATCAACGCCGACGTGGACGGGCGCGCGAAGCACCTCTATTCGGTCTACCAGAAGATGCAGCGCTACCAGGCCGGCGGCCGCTCGTTCGACGAGATCTACGACCTGCTGGCGGTGCGCGTCCTGGTGCCCACGGTGGCTGACTGTTACAACGCGCTGGGCATTGTCCACCAGAAGTGGCGGCCCATCCCCGGCACCTTCGACGACTACATCTCCTCGCCCAAGGAGTCGCTCTACCAGTCGCTGCATACCTCCGTGCTCGGCCCCGGCATGCGCACGTTCGAGGTGCAGATCCGGACGTTCGAGATGCACCAGATCTCGGAGTACGGGGTCGCCGCGCACTGGCAGTACAAGGAAGAGCGTTCCAAGCGCGACCAGCAGTACGAGGAGCGCATGGCCTGGCTCCGCCACCTGCTGGAGTGGCAGCAGGAGGCTTCCGGCACGGACGACTTCCTGGAGTCAATCAAGACGGACGTCTTCCGCGACCAGGTCTTCGTCTACACGCCGAAGGGCGAGGTGCGCGTACTGCCGGCGGGCTCCACGCCCATCGACTTCGCCTACCGCATCCACACGGACCTGGGCCACAACACGGTGGGCGCCAAGGTGAACAACCGCATGGTGGCGTTGAACACCGCGTTGAAGAACGGCGACGTGATCGAGATCGTGCGCTCACGCACGGCTCGCGGGCCGTCGCGGGACTGGCTGGTGCCATCGCTGGGGTTCCTCGGCAGCAGTCACTCGCGCCAGAAGGTACGCCAGTGGTTCCGGCGCCAGCACCGCGATGACAACGTGGACCGCGGGCGCGAGCACCTGGAGCGCGAACTGAAGCGCCTGGGGATCCGTGAATTGCCGGCGGACTTCCATCGCACGCTCGGGTTCCAGGACAGCAAGGACCTCTACGCCGGCATCGGTTCGGGGGACTACTCGCCGCAGCGACTGTCCAACCGGCTCATGGAACTTGCGCCGCCCTCGGAGTCCGCGCCAACGGAGGTGACGCCGACTCCCGCGAAGCCGGGGGCGACGCCGGGAGTGAAGGGCGTACGCGTGCTGGGCACCAGCGGCCTGCAGGTGCAGATCGCGCGCTGCTGCAAGCCGCTGCCGGGCGACCAGATCGTCGGCTACATCACCCGCGCCCGAGGCGTCACCGTGCACCGCGCGGACTGCCGCAACGTGCACACCGGCCACCAGGAACGCATCGTCGACTGCGACTGGGGCCCCAGCGGCGACATCTACACCGCGAGTGTGGAGGTGGTCGCCTGGGACCGCGTGGGCCTGCTGCGCGACCTCAGCACGATCATCGCGTCCTACCGGGCGAACATGGTGGGCGTGCGCACCATCGAGCAGGACGACCGCACCACCATCGTCCAGATCACCCTGGAGACTGAGGGCGGCCCCGCCTTCGCCCGCCTCCTGACGCACCTGGACTCCGTGCGGGGGGTGATCTCAGTGCGGCGCACGGGAGCGGTGGCGTAGCGGCGTCCTGCGGGATCCCCACGCCGAGGGCAATGACTCCGAGAGGAACCTCCCGTCGACCCAACGAGCCAAACCCTCCTCCGCTGTCCGAGATTACGAACGTGACTGACCTCGGTGATTTGGAGCCAGCACCGACTGACACGCTTGATCACGGAGGACGGTAAGCAAACTGCCTGTGCCCACGTGCTGCCGATCTCTACTCACTCAGATCGAATGGCCGCCAGCATCGAGGCGTGCGTGGGGGCGTCGGGAATGTGGGACGGCCGCCCCTTTGCGTTCTCCTCGCGGAGGGCGGGCACGATCTCCCTGCCGAGGATCTCGATCTGCTCCAGGACCGTCTCCAGCGGCAGGCCGGCGTGGTCGGTCAGGAATAACTGCCGCTGGTAGTGCCCCACCTGCTCCCGCATCCCGGCGTAGCGCTCGATGATCTGCTGAGGGCTCCCGACGGTCAGCGGTGTGGTCTTCGTGAAGTCCTCGAGCGAGGGGCCGTGTCCGTACACGGGCGCGTTGTCGAAGTAGGGCCGGAACTCCCGCACCGCGTCCTGCGAGTTCGGGCGGGCGAACACCTGGCCACCCAGGCCCACGATCGCACGCTCACCGGGGCCGTGGCCGTGTCGCTCCCAGCGTTCGCGGTACAGGCTCACCATCTGGGTGACGTGTTCCATGCGCCAGAAGATGTTGTTGTGAAAATACCCATCGCCGTAGAAGGCGGCCTGCTCTGCGATCTGCGGGCTGCGGATGCTCCCGTGCCACACGAACGGGGGGATGCCGTCCAGCGGCCGAGGCGTGGAGGTGAACCCGCGCAGGGGCGTGCGGAAGCGGCCCTCCCAGTCCACCTGCTCCTCCCGCCACAGGCGGTGGAGGAGCGCGTAGTTCTCGTGGGCCAGCGGGATGCCGTTCTGGATCTCCTGGCCGAACCACGGGTAGACCTCGGCCTGGTTGCCGCGGCCCATCATCAGGTCCACGCGGCCGCCGGCGAGGTGCTGGAGCATCGCGTAGTCCTCCGCGATCTTCACCGGGTCGTTCGTGGTGATGAGCGTGGTGGCGGTGGACAGGATGATGCGCTCGGTCCCGGCGGCGATGTAGCCGAGCATGGTGGTGGGGGAAGACGGCACGAACGGCGGATTGTGGTGCTCGCCCGTGGCGAACACGTCCAGCCCCACCTCCTCGGCCTTCAGGGCGATCGCCACCATGGCCTGGATGCGTTCGGCCTCCGTGGGGGTGCGGCCGGTGGTTGGGTCGGGCGTGACGTCGCCCACGGAGAAGATGCCGAACTGCACGGGCGTGGCCTTTCGAGGCGTCAGGGACGGTCCGCTGTCCGCCGTTCCACGATACCTGCTCGGTGAGTCCGCCCACGGACTTTGCGGCGGAGAGTCACCTGCCCCATCGCGATAACGCCTGAGTTAGGTAGGATGCGGCAGCACGAAGGGCCGCACGTGAGCCTCGCCAAAGTCCGCAGCGCCGCCCTCCGGGGCATCGAGGGCATCCCCGTGGACGTCGAGTGCGACATCGGCAGTGGGCTGCCGGCGTTCAACGTGGTGGGGCTGCCGGACACGGCGGTGCAGGAAGCGCGCGAACGCGTGCGCGCGGCGATCAAGAACGCGGGGTTCGAGTTCCCGCTGCGCCGCATCACGGTGAACCTCGCCCCGGCGGACGTGCGCAAGGAAGGGCCCATCTACGACCTGCCCATCGCCGTCGCGGTCCTCGTGGCGTCCGGGCAGGTGCCGGACCGCTTCCAGGACACTGCGCTGATCGGCGAGTTGTCGCTGGACGGACGCCTGCGGCACGTGGCCGGTGTGCTGCCCTTCACGGCCATGTGCGCGGAGGAGGGCTTCGCGCAGGCCGTGGTGCCGCACGAGGACACCGCGGAGGCGGGCCTGGTGGCCGGCGTGCGCGTCATGGGCCTCGAGACGCTCGGCCAACTCGCCGAGCCGCCGGAGTCCTGGCCGGCGCCGCTCCCGCCGTCTGAGGCGATGAGTGGCCTGGAGCCGCACGACCTGTCCACCGTGCACGGGCAGGAGCACGTGAAGCGGGCGATGGAGGTGGCGGCGGCTGGTGGACATAACCTGCTGATGCAGGGGCCGCCCGGCGCGGGCAAGACGCTGCTGGCGCGGGCACTACCGGGACTCCTCACGCCGTTGCACGCGAGCGAGGCGATCGAGGTCAGCAAGGTCTACTCCGTCGCGGGCCTGCTGAGTCGTGAGAATCCGCTGCTCCGCGACCGTCCGTTCCGCTCGCCGCACCACACCATCTCGCACGCCGGCCTCGTGGGCGGCGGGAGCAGCATCCGGCCGGGCGAGGTGAGCCTGGCGCACCGAGGCGTGCTCTTTCTGGACGAGTTCCCGGAGTTCTCCACGGTGGCCCTGGAGTCCATGCGTGAGCCGCTGGAGTCTGGCCACGTGACGATCTCGCGTGCTCGAGGCTCGGTGACGTTCCCCGCGCGGTTCCTGCTGGTGGCGGCGATGAACCCGTGTCCGTGCGGCTACTACGGGGACTCGCTCCGCAACTGCACGTGCCCGGAGGCCTCGGTCTCCCGCTACCAGCGGCGCGTCTCCGGGCCCATGATGGACCGCATCGACCTGTTCGCGGACGTGCCACGGGTGGACCTGAAGGAACTCGCGGGGGAGCCCTCCGGCGAACGCTCGGAGACCGTGCGCGCGCGGGTGATCGAGGCACGGGCGCGGCAGTCGGCTCGGCTAGAGGGCTCACGGGCGCTGACGAACGCGGAGATGAACCCCACGGAGGTGCGGAAGCACTGCCAGGAGACCATGTCGCCGGACGCGCAGCCGCTGCTGAATACGGCCATGCAGCAACTGGGCCTCTCCGCCCGCGCGTTCCACCGCGTGCTGAAGGTGGCGAGGACGGTGGCCGACCTCGCCGGCTCGGACCGCATCGAGACGGTGCACCTGGCGGAGTCGATCCAGTACCGGCGCCGGGGGGCGGATTAGGCGCGAGGCGGACGCGTACACTCCGCCGCGAGGAGGGCACCCCATGGACCAGTTGCGCCCGTTCCGCGTGGAGTTCACCCCGCGTGCGGTGGATGATCTCAAGCGCCGCATCGGCAACACGAGGTGGCCCGAGCAGGCGTACGACACCGGCTGGACGACCGGCACGAAAGACGCCGTGCTGCGGGAACTGGCGAACTACTGGGCCCGCGACTACGACTGGTCCGCGTGGCAGGAGCGCCTGAACCAGCACGCCCACATCCGAGGCCCGGTCAAGGGCGAGGAGGTCCATGCCGTGGTGGACCTTGGCCCCGCGGGACGCACGCCGCTGCTCGTGATCCACGGTTGGCCGGGATCGTTCGTGGAGCACCTGGACTCGTCGCGGCGCCTCGCGGCCGAGGGCTTCGACGTGATCGTGCCCTCCATCCCCGGGTTCACGTTTTCCGATGCGCCTCGGGAGCCGGGGATGACACCCGTGAGGGTGGCGGAGCGCTTCCACCAGTTCATGCTCGCGCTGGGGTACGAGCGCTACGGCGTCCAGGGCGGGGACTGGGGCGCCATCATTGGCAGCGCCCTCGCGCGGATGCACCCGGAGGCCGTGCTCGGCCTGCACCTCAACTTCGCCATCGGCTTCCCGCCGGGTGAGGGCGAGACGCCGACCGAGGAGGAGCGCGCATTCCAGGCCGGCCGGGCGGCGTTCGAGCAGGAGGAGACGGGCTACAGCCGCATCCAGGGTACGCGGCCCCAGACGCTGGGCTACGCACAGACGGACTCCCCGGTGGGCCTGCTGGCGTGGGTCCTGGAGAAGTTCTGGGCGTGGACGGACCACGGGGATGACCTCTGGGACACGCTCGACCGCGACCTGGTGCTGACCAACGTCACGCTCTACTGGCTCACCGGCTCGATCACCTCGGCCGCGCGCATCTACTACGAGGCCACCCACAACCGCGGCGGCTACGGCCTGGGCCGCGTGGAGGTCCCCACGGGCTACGCGCGCTACCCGAAGGAGCCCTGGGCGCCGCCTCGGAGCATGGTGGAGCGCGCGTACAACCTCGTGCACTACCGCGAGATGTCGGCGGGCGGCCACTTCCCCGCCGTCGAGCAGCCCGAGGCGTTTGCGGCAGACGTGGCGGCGTTCTTCCGCTCGCTGGAGGTGGAGGCGTAGCCGCCGAGAACGCCCCTCCAGTTATGCCCTAGTCTGTTGCCCGCCTCGGGGGGCGAGGCTGGCATGAGGGGAGATGGCATGTCTGGACCGCTGACTGGCGTCCGCGTCCTGGACTTCACGCAGGTGATCGCCGGGCCCATGGGGGCGCAGCACCTGGCGGACATGGGTGCGGACGTCGTGAAGGTGGAGCCGCTGGCGGGGGAGCCCTGGCGGCTCACGGCGCAGTTCATGCCGGGGGAATCGAAGGCCTACCACGTCCTCAACCGCGGCAAGCGTTCGCTGGCGCTGGACCTGCAGCACCCGGCGGCGCGGGAAACCGTCCGCCGGCTGGTGAAGACCATGGACGTGGTGGTCATCAACTATCGGCCGGACGTGGCCGCCCGCCTGGGCATTGACTACGAGACGTTGAGCGCGGTGAAGCCGGACCTGATCTACGTGGATTCCACGGCCTTTGGGCGCAATGGTCCGTGGGCCAACAAGCCTGGCTACGACATTGTGGCGCAGGCGGTGTCCGGTGTGCTCTCGGCGGCGGCGAGGTTCGACGAGCACGGGACGCCAGTGCTGATGATGGGCGGGCTCCCGGTGCTGGACCTGGCCACCGGCTACGCGATTGGGATGGCGACGGTGGCGGCGCTCTACCACCGCGCGCTCACCGGCGAGGGGCAGTTGGTGGAGACCTCGCTGCTGCAGACCGGCCTCATCCTGCAGCACGGCCGCTTCTCCTCGTTGCCGGCGGCGGACGTCACCGGACGCACGCGCTACCTGGAGGACCTGCAGCGCTCCCGTGAAAACGGCGAGGGCTACCAGGCGTTCGTCCAGCGCCAGCGCGCGCAATACGAGGCGGGCCAGGTGGCGAACATCTACTACCGCGTCTACTACACCAGCGACGGAGCCATCGCCGTGGGCAACCTTTCGCCCGGCCTGCGCAAGAAGTTCCGGGAGGCGATGGGCATTGAGTACGACCCGCGCGACGACGACCCGAACTACGACGCTGCCTCCCCGGAGGCGCTGGAGTTCGGACTGCGGCTCCGCGACGAGGTGGAGGCGAAGTTCCGCGAGCACCCCTCCGCATACTGGAGCGACTACCTGGACGCACAGGGCATCCCGAACGGGGAACTGACGTTCACGGAGGAACTGCTGGAGCACGAGCAGGTGCGCGCCAACAACTACTTCGTGGAACTGGAGCACGAACTGCTGGGCGGGGGTGAGTTCCAGCCCGCGCCGCCGTTCCAGATGCAGAAGACGCCGCTGCGGCCCACCAAGTCCTCGCCACCCCTGGGCGCGCATGCGGACGAGGTGCTGGCGGAGGTGGGCTTCACGGTCGAGGAGGTCGAGACGCTTCGGCAGGACGGCGCAATCCTGTAGCGGCGTGCGCACGTGGGCGTCGGGCTCGCCAGGCCGTGACCTGACGGGTTGTCTCTTGGACCTGATGCGTTGTCTCTTGCAAATAATCGCAGGTAGAGTAGCGACCGGCACGAAATGCGGTGCGGGAGGCGATTCGATGGTCCGAAGGTTTGGCTGGTCCACCCCCCTGGTGGCGTTGCTGGCCCTCGTTGCGCTGGTCGGCGTGGCGTGTGGCGGCGACGAGGACGGGAGCACGGGGGGCTCGGCGGACAACGATGGGCGCGCCCTGGTGGTGGCGCTGACCAGCGAGCCCAGCAACCTCAGCCCCGTCTTCCTGGACGTGAACGCGGGCAACTGGAAGATCTTCAGCGGTCTGGTCGCCTTTGACCAGGATCTGCAGTTGGTGCCGGACCTGGCCGCAGAGATGCCGGAGTACAGCGAGGACGGGCGCACGGTGACGGTGCGCCTCCGCCAGGACGTGACGTTCCACGACGGAGAGCCGCTGACCTCGGAAGACGTAGTCTTCACCTGGAACGCGATCCTGGACACGGACGTGGCCACGCCGATCCGCGAGCGCCTGGCGCTGGACGGACTGATCGAGGGCGTGCGCGCGGTGGACGAGTTCACCGTGGAGTTCACGCTCTCGCGCATGGACCCGGCGTTCATGGAGCGCCTCTACACCGGTATCGTGCCGGCGCACCTGCTGGAGGGGGAGGACCTCAACTCCACCTCGTTCAACCGGGAGCCGGTGGGTACGGGGCCGTATCGGTTCGCGTCATGGGTCGCCGGCGACCGCCTCGTCTTCGAGGCGTACGAGGACTACTACGGCGGCGCGCCGGCCATCAAGCGCGTGGTCTTCACCTTTGTCCCGGACGAGAACGCGCGCGCCGCGCTGATGGGCAACGGGGAGATCGACTTCACCCGCATGTCGCCCCGCCTTGCTGAGAACTTCGAGGCGAACGAGGACGTGCGCGTGGTGCAGGTACCCAGCGCGTCCATGTACCAACTGACGCTGCCCAACAAGCACCCGGCGATCTCGGACGTCCGCGTGCGGCAGGCGTTGTCGATGGCCGTGAACCGCGAGGAGATGGCGGCCACGCTGATCGGACCGCTGGGACAGCCGGCCTACGGGCCGTTCCGTGAGGGCCACTGGGCGTATGACGACAGCGGCCACGTCGACTACGACCCGCAGGGCGCGCGCGACCTGCTGGCGGAGGCAGGCTGGACCGAGAGCGACTCGCAGGGCTTCCTGCTGAAGGACGGGGAGCGGCTGACCTTCACGATCCTCTACCTGGCCAGCAACGCGGAGGACCAGGAGTTCGCGCTCGCTCTGGCGAGCGACTTCCAGGAGATCGGCGTGGACGCCCGGGTGGAGGTGGGCTCCAACCCCGGCTACCAGGACCGGTTGGACGCGGACGCGTTCTTCCATGGCGTGGGCATGCCGTATGACCCCGAGTACGTCATGCGCGCGCGCTTCCACTCGGACTACGCGGACGTGGCCGCCAACCCCGCGGGCATGGCGAACCCGGACGTGGATGCCGCCCTTGATGCGTCCCGAGCCACCCTGGACCCGGAGGAGCGACGCGAGGCGTTCATCGACCTCCAGCGCGCGCTGCTGGAGGATGGCAGTTACCTGATCATCGCGGAGCGCCCCACCGTCGTGCTGGTCTCCGCAGACATCGAGGGACTGGTGCCGCAGATGGCAGGCTCTCCGCACGCATTCGTCCGAGGCCTCTCGTGGAACCTCGAGGACTGGTCCTGGAAGTAACGTGATCGCCGTCGTCGGTCGCCGTCTGCTGGCGCTGCCACTGATCCTGTTCGCGGTGGCGCTGCTGGTGTTCCTGCTGGCATGGGCCTCGCCGTATGACCCGGCGGAGGCCTACGTGCAGGGCGCGGCGGCCGGCGACGCGCTGACGCCGGAACTGCGGGAGCAGTTCGAGCGCGCGTGGGGCCTGGAGGACCCCATGCCGGTGCAGTTCCTGAGTTGGCTGGGACGGCTGGTGCAGGGCGACCTGGGCGAGTCGCGCTACCTCTCCGGCGCTCCGGTAGTGGACGCGCTGAAGGACCGCGCGTACCCGTCGCTGGTGTTGCTCGGATCGGCGCTCGGCGTGGTGCTGGTGGGGGCGTTGCTGGCGGGCGTGGCGGCTGCTGCGTTCCGCGACTCGCCGCTGGACTGGCTGATCCGGACGTCGGCCTACGCGGCCACGTTCGTGCCCTCGTTCTGGGTGGCGCTGCTGGCGGTGTTCGTCTTCGCGGTGCAACTGGACTGGCTGCCGGCGGCGGGCGCGTCCAACCTCCGCAGCGTGGACGGCGGCCGCGTGGAGTTCCGCCACCTGCTGCTGCCCATGCTCACGCTGGCGCTCACCCAGCACGGCTGGTTCACGCTCTACGTGCGCGACACGCTGCTGGAGGTGCTCCGAGACGACTACGTCCGCTTCGCGGAGGCACAGGGCGTGGGGCGGGTCGCCGTGCTCTTCCGGCACGCGCTGCCGAACGCCCTTATCCCCTTCGTCACGCTGATCGGCACCCACATCCCGGAACTCATCGGCGGGTCGATCCTGATCGAGAGCGTGTTCGGATGGCCCGGGCTCGGAAACCTGACGCGCCAGGCGGCCATCGCGGTCGACATCCCGCTGTTGCTGGCCATCGTGCTCGTGGGCGCGGTCCTGGTGGTGCTGGGCAACCTCATCGCCGACCTGCTCTACCGCGTCATCGACCCCCGCATCCGGGAGTCCATGCGATGAGCGCCGTGCCCACCACCCCCGGCGCCCCGGGCGCCGCCGGCACCCCGGGCATCGAGGCGCAGCGGACGGGGCGGGTGCGCCGCTTCCTGGGCCGCAAGCGGCCCGTGACGGTGATCGTGGCGGCCTCCGTGCTGGGGCTGCTGGTGTTGGCCGCCGTGACCGCGGACTTTGTGCGGCCGATGGACAGCCGAGGCATCAACCTGGCGCGTTCGCTGGAGGCGCCCTCGCTCGCACATCCCATGGGGACGGACCAGGTGGGGCGCGACCTGCTGACGCTGGCGGTGCACGGACTGAGGCTCTCCTTCGGGGTCAGCATCCTGGCCGCGATGGGGGCAATGGCCGTGGGCGCGCTGATCGGCGTGGCTGCGGGGACGCTGGGCGGGCGCGCGGACGGCGTGATGATGCGCGGCATTGACGTCTTCCAGTCGCAGAACCACTTCCTCTTCGCCATCCTCATCGTCGTCCTGTTCCGCCCCACGCTGGGCGGCGCGGGCGCCATCGCGCTGTCGGTGGCGGTGACGCACTGGGTGCAGGTGGCCCGCATCGTTCGAGGTGAACTGCTCTCGCTGCGCGAGCGGCCGTTCGTGCAGGCGGCGGTGAACGGCGGGGTGGGACGCGCCCGGCTGGCCACCCGGCACTTCCTTCCGCACCTGATCCCGCAACTGGGCCTGGCGTTCGTGCTCATGATGCCGCACGCGATCTTCCACGAGTCGGGCCTCTCCTTCCTTGGACTGGGGATGCCGCCGGACCAGGCGTCGTTGGGGAACCTGCTGTCGGATAGCCGCAGGTCGCTGATGCTGGGCGGCTGGTGGACGGCGTTCTTCCCGGGCGCCCTCATCTTCATCGCGTCGCTCTGCGTCGGCGTCGTGGGGGAGTACGTGCGCGAGCGCTCCAACCCCCGGTGGCGCTCGGAACTGGAGTTGTAGGCGATGCCAGCCATCGAGGCGCGAGCGCTGAGCGTGGGGTTCCGCACGGAGCGGGGCGTGGTGCAGGCGCTGTCCGACGCCTCCTTCGCGATCGAGCGGGGGGAGACGCTGGTGGTGATCGGCGAGAGCGGCAGCGGCAAGACCGTGCTCGCCCACGCACTGATGCGGCTCCTGCCTCGCAACGTCACGCTGGCCGGGGAAGTGGACCTGGAGGGCCAGCCACTGCTCGCGCTGCCGGAGGACGAGATGCGCCGCGTGCGAGGGCGGCGCATGGCGCTGATCCCGCAGGGCGCCGGCTCCGCGCTGAACCCGGTGCGCCGCGTCGGCGGGCTGATGCTGGAGATGGCCCGCGTCCGTGGCCTGGGCCAGGGCGAGGCGCGCGAGGCGCTGGACGGGTCCCTGCGCGAACTCGGACTGTCGTTCCAGCAGGTGGCGGAGCGCTACCCGCACCAGTTGTCCGGTGGCATGCAGCAACGGGTGGTGAACGCGATGGCGATGGTGGGCGAGCCGTCCGTGGTGATCGCCGACGAACCGACGCACGGCATGGACCCCGAACTGGTGGACACGACCGCCGAGCAACTCGGCATGATCGCGCGGCGGGGTGCGGCGCTCCTGGTGATCACGCACGACCTGAGGCTCGCGGAACGCCTGGGGGGCCGCACCGCCCTCATCTACTCGAGTTACATCGTGGAACTGCGGGACACCGCAGCCTTTTTCTCGCAGCCGGAGCACCCCTACGGCCGGGCGCTGCTCGGGGCGCTGCCCGAGCACGGCGGCGTCGCCATCCCCGGCGTGTCGCCTGAACTGACGCAACTCCCGCGTGCCTGCGCGTTCGCGCCGCGCTGCCCCGCGCGCTTCGAGCCCTGCGACGAGGCGGTGCCGCCGATGTTCCCGCTGCCCGGCGGTGGAGAGGCGCGGTGCTACCTCCATGCTTAGCGCGCAGGGCATCGAGCGGCGCTACGGACGAGGCCACTCGCAGGTGCGGGCGGTGGACGGCGTATCGCTGGATCTGAGGCCGGGGCAACGCCTCGCGGTGGTGGGGCGCAGCGGCTCGGGCAAGTCCACGCTGGCGCGCGTGCTGGCGCTGCTGGAGGCGCCAGACGCCGGCAGCGTGAGCGTAGACGGGACGGTAGTAACGGCCTTCGGGATGCGCACGCCTCGGCCTCTGCGGCGCGCGGTGCAGTTGATCTGGCAGTCTCCCCGCCTCGCGTGTGACCCGCGCCTCCGCATCCGCGAGATCGTGCTGGAGCCCCTCATTGCCAACGGCCTGGTCGGCCGCGCCCGAGACGAACGCGACCAGGTGGTGCGGCACTGGGCCGCGCGCCTCGGCATTGCGGACGAGTTGCTGGAGCGCTTCCCGCACGAGGTCTCGGATGGCCAGTTGCAGCGCGCCTGCCTCGCTCGCTCGCTCGCCCTCGAACCCCGCTACCTGATCTGCGACGAGATGAGTTCGATGCTGGACGTCTCCACGCAGGCCGCGCTGCTGGAGGTGGTGGCGGAGGAGCAGCGCAGGCGCGACATGGGCGTGCTGCTGGTCACGCATGACCACATCCTGGCCGACCACTGGTGCCACGACCGCATTGAGTTGGTCGACGGCCGCGTCAAGGACGCCCGCGAGTCGGCCTCGGCGCTGAGCGGACGTTGACCCGCGTCGTATCCTGCCGCAATCGAGCCGGGGGAGTTGGAGACCAGTGACCGCGGGCCACGTGCTGCCAGAAGGCGACCTCGATCGGGTCCGAGCACCCTCCTACCTATGCCAGCCCACCAACATCTTCTGGGGCTGAGCGATCCGTAACCGCCGCGAGCGCACCAGGTGGTCCATCGGGAGGCTGACCAGAGGGGACGGCGGCCGGAATGCCGGAGTGCGCCGCCGGTGCTCACGCTTACCCGCGTCCTACCCCTCGCAAATCCTCGAGGCTGTACGGGAGCACCAGCGGCCGGCCGGTGCGGGCGTCCGTGACCACAGCCGCCTCCACGCCGAACACATCGCGCACCAGTGCTGGCGTCACCACCTCACGAGGGCTGCCTGTGGCTACCACCCGCCCCTGGTGCATGACGACCAGGTGGTCGGCGTAGCGGCAGGCCTGGCTCAGGTCGTGCAGGACCATCACCACCGTGCGGCCCTCGTCCCGGTTCAGGGCGCGCACCAGGTCCAGCACCTCCACCTGGTGTGCGATGTCCAGGAACGTGGTGGGCTCGTCCAGCAGCATGATCGGCGTCTGACGGGCCAGCGCCATGCCGAGGAACGCCCGCTGGCGCTGGCCCCCGGACAGTGCGTCCGTGGTGCGGTGCCGCAGATCCGCGGTGTGCGTGGTCGCCAGCGCCGCTTCCACGGCGCGTTCGTCCTCTGCGCTCCACTGGCGGTACCAGCGCTGGTGCGGCGTCCGCCCGCCGGCCACCAGGTCAGCCACGGTCACGTCCACCGGGGCAACCGGCGCCTGCGGGAGCAGGCCCAGGCACTGCGCCAGCGCTCGACGCCTGGCGCGGTGCAGGGGCTCACCGTCCAGGAACGAGCCGCCCGCAGAAGGCTTGAGGAGGCGTGCCAGGGCGCGGAGTAGCGTGGACTTCCCGCAGGCGTTCGGCCCCACGATGGCCGTGATCGCCCCGTCCGGCACTTCCACCGACAGACGCTCCGCCACCACGCACCGGTCGTACGCCAGCGTGGCGTCGACCGCGCAGAGGCGGCACGGACGCGGGAGCATCGAGGCGGCCTCGGCGCCCGGGTTGCCCTCCGGGAGTGCGGGCGCTCCCAGGGGGACGCAGATGGGCGCGCCCGTCCGGGGATGGGCGACGACCTCGGTCGCGATGCCGAAGACCCGCGCAAGGATCTCCGGCCGCACGACCTCCGCCGGCGTCCCCTGGGCGACGATGCGTCCGTCCCGCATGGCCACCACGTGGTCGCTGACGCGCGCGGCCTCGTTCACGTCGTGCAGGACCATGGCCACCGTCTTGCCTTCGTTGCGGTTCAGGCGCTGGACCAGGTCCAGCACCTCCTGCTGGTGGGCGATGTCCAGGTAGGTCGTGGGCTCGTCCAGCAGGAGGATCGGCGTCTCCTGCGCCAGGGTCATGGCGATCCACGCGCGCTGGCGCTGGCCGCCGGAGAGTTCGTCCACGGAACGGTCGCGCAGGTCGTCCACTCTGGCGAGCGTGATCGCGCGGTCGATCGCGATGCGGTCACGGTCGGTCGGTGGCGAGAACATCGCCTGGTGGGGGTAGCGCCCCCGCCGTACGAGGTCCTCGACGGTGATGGCATCGGGAGCGGCGGCGCCCTGCGGGAGCAGGCCCAGCCGGCGCGCTACCTCCTTCGTCGGTTGCCGGTGGACCGCCTCGCCGTCCAGTAGCGCCGCGCCGCGACGAGGCCGCAGCAGCCGGCCGAGCGCACGCAGGAGCGTGGACTTCCCGCACCCGTTCGGGCCGATGATCGTGGTGATCTGCCCGTCCGGCAGGTCCACCGACAGGTCGTGCACGATCTCCGGGCCGTCATAGGCCAGCGTGAGCCCTCGGGCGCTCAGGCGGCTCAGGACGTCGAGGTCATCGAGGGCGTGGAGGGTGTCTGGAGGTGGCTCGGAGGCGGGCGCGGGCAGGGTGGCGGTCATGGCTAGAGCCTCACGTTCGAGCGATACAGCAGGAACAGGAAATAGGGGGCGCCCACCACGGCGGTGATCACGCCCACCGGCAGCGTGACGGGGAGGAAGTACTGGCCAACCACATCGGAGGCGAGCAGCATGATCGCCCCCAGCAGGGCGGTGAGCACCAGGACGCTGGCAGTCATCGCGCCGGCCAGCATGCGCGCCACGTGCGGCACCATCAGCGCCACGAAGCCGATGGGCCCCGCCAGGCCGACCGCGATCGCGGAGAAGCCGCATCCCACCAGCACCAGGGTCAGACGGGTAGCCTCCACCGGCAGTCCGAGCGAGGTCGCGGTGTCGTCGCCGAACTGGAGGATGCGCAGGTGCCACATCAGCACCATCGCCGCGGGCGTCAGGATCGCCAGCGCCGCCCCGAGCGTGGTGACGTCGCTCCACGTGCTCGCGTAGACGGAGCCCGCCGACCAGGCCACGGCGGCGCCCACCTGTTCGATGGGGAAGCGCACGAGCAGATACGTGGTGCCCGCCGCCAGCGCGGCGTTCAGCCCGATACCCACCAGCACGAGGCGGTTGGGGGCCACGCCGCCTCGCCAGGACAGCAGGTAGACCGCCAGCGCCGCCGCCACCGCCCCCGCGAACGCCACCGGCGCCAGGGTGGTGCGGCCCTGCCCGGTCACGATCCAGAAGACCGCCACCAGCGTGGCCCCCTGGTTGATGCCGATGATGTCCGGAGAGACCAACGGGTTCCGCACCAGTCCCTGGAAGATCGCGCCGGACATCGCCAGCGCGGCCCCCACCATCAGCGCCGAGAGCAGGCGCGGTAGGCGCAGGGTGCGCACGATGAACTCGTGGTCCTCGGATCCGCGGCCCAGCACGGCGCGCAGGACGCCCTCGAGCGGAATCGGGAACGAGCCGAGCGTGAGCGACCACGCTGCGAGGGCGAACAGGGCGGCCGCTGCGAGGCCCACAAGGCCAAGCGTGCGCAGGTTCAGGCGGAACGAGACGCCACCCGCGCGGACCGTCCGCAGCGGTGGGTGCGCGCGGGCCTCGGACGCCGCGCTCACAGGCCGGCCACCCGTCTCCGCCGCGCGATGACGATGAGGAAGGGGGCGCCGCAGAATGCGGTGATAATCCCCACCTGGAGTTCGGCCGGACGCACCACGAGGCGTCCCATGATGTCTGCGCCCAGCAGGAGCGTGGGCCCCACCACCAGGCAGTAGGCGAGTACCCATCGGTAGTCCGGCCCGGAGACCACGCGCACGATATGCGGCACCGCCAGGCCGACGAAGCCGATCGGCCCCGCCGCCGCCACCGCCGCTCCGGTCATCATCACCACCAGCAGTGCGGAGACCAGGCGCACGCGCCCCGTGTGGAGGCCCAGCGCCTTCGCCGTGTCCTCCCCCATGCTCATCACGTTCAACTGGCGCGACATCAGGAGCGCGCCCGCCAGGCCCAGCACCAGGAAGGGCGAGACCGTCCAGAAGATGTCCAGCGGGCGCCCGGCCAGCGAACCGGCGCTCCAGAAGCGGGCGCGGTCCAGCGTCTCTTGATCCAGTAGCAGCAGCGCCGTGCTCCACGAGGCCAGCAGCGCCGACACGATCACCCCGGACAGCGCCAACTTCACCGGCGTCGCGCCGCCTCGTCCGGCCGAGGCGATGCCGTAGACCAGGAGCGAGGCGGCGGCCGCACCCACGAAGGCAAACCAGACATAACCGCTCGGGGTTGAAATGCCGAGGAAGTAGATCGCGCTTACCACCGCGAACGAGGCGCCGCTCGACACCCCGAGGATCGACGGCCCCGCCAGGGGATTCCGCGTGGCCGCCTGCATCACCGCGCCGGAGACGGCCAGCGCCGCGCCCGCGCCCAGGCCGATGAGCGTGCGCGGGAGGCGGAGCGAGCGCACCACCGTCTGTTCGTAGGAGTCAGGGTCGTACTGGAAGAGCGCCGCCACCGTGTCCGAGGTCGACAGCCCCAGCGCGCCGATGCGCAGGCTGAGCAGGGTGGTCACTGCCAACGCCCCTACCAGCAGCAGCAGCACTGTCGCCCGGGCGAGACGCCATCGGCTGGCGTCCGTTGTGACGGGGATCGCGCTCGCGACCAAGTGGCGCCCCTCACCGCTGGCAGGCCACATTCATCACTTTGTTGCGTCTAATTGCGAGAATGTGTTGACTGCGTAACGAGATTAGACGGGGCTAAGTCGTGGGGTCAACATCCACTCTGTCCCCCGAGTCCCACGCCCACGCAGATGCAGCACATGCAGGAGGAACCGTGACTGAGGGACCGTACGAAGCAGAAGACGAAGGACGGCGACTGCGCCTGGCCGTCATGCAGGTGAGCCGCCGACGCTTCCTGGGCGGCCTCGGCGCTGCGGGCATCGCCGCCGCATTCCTTGCCGCCTGCGGGGGATCCGAGGACGACCCGACGCCCTCGACCACTGCGGGGAGCACCGGGAGTGCGACGGGTACGGCGGCGTCCACCGGCACCGCGGAGGCGCCCGGCACCCCCGCGGCGGCAGACGCGTTTCCCGTCACCATCGAGCATGAGTTCGGTAACACGACCGTGGAGCAGGCGTCGACGCGGGTCGTCGCGGCCGGGTTCAACGAGGTGGACTTCCTGCTCGCCTTCGGCGTGGTGCCGGTGGGCGTGCGCGACTTCATCGGCACCTACGACGAGACGAAGCGCCCCTGGGCCATGGACCTCATCGGCGCCTCGAATCTCGTAGACATCGGCGGCACAGAGATCGACTTCGAGCGCGTCGCGGGGCTGAACCCCGACCTGATCATGGCGGTCTACGCGTTCCTGGACGACGGCGCGTACACCAACCTCAGCGGCATCGCCCCCACCGTGACTGCCCCCGCCGGCGGCGCGACGTGGCAGGAGCAGACGCGCATCACCGGGCTCGCGCTCGGCCAGGAGCAGAAGGCCGAGGAACTCCTGGGCGACATTGAGGCACGCTTCGCTGCGGTCGCCGACGAGCACCCGGAGTTCGAAGGCAAGACGCTCGCGATCGTGTGGGGCACGGGCGACCCCGGCGCGCAGTTCTACCTGCTGCCGCCCACGGACCTGCGCGCGCAGTTTTTCTACAACATGGGCTTCGTCCCGCCCGAGAAGACCGGGGAGATTAGCGCGGAAGAGGTCAACCTCCTGGACCAGGACGTGGTGGCGGTCTTCGGCTGGGCGGAGGAGTCCATGGCGGGGAACCCGCTGTTCCAGACTCTCGCCGCCGTGCAGGAAGGCCGTGTCACCTACATCCCGTGGGAGAGCGACCTGGCGGGCGCCCTTGGCTTCTCGAGCCCGCTCAGCATCCCGTACGCCATCGACATCGCAGCGCCGCTCCTCGCCTTGACCCTCGCGGGGAACGGATAGCCCGCCCGGCGCGGTAAGCGGACGAGCGCAGCCGGCGGGGCGTCCGGGACCCCGCCGGCGCAGAGGGGATCGACTCATGGAGGACTACACCCAGATCAGGACGTTCCTCACGTCCGTGCGAGCAGTGCGACAGGTCACGCCGCTGGTGCGGCGCATCACCTTTGCGGGGGGCGACCTCGGCGCCTTTCGTTGCATCGCACCGGATCAGTTCGTGTACCTGCTGCTGCCGCCACCCGGACGCACCGCGCTCACGGTCGACCAGGGATTCACCTGGGCGCAGTACCGGCAGATGCCCGAGCCCGAACGCCCAGTCGGCGCCTACTACACCGTCCGGGAGCACCGCGCCGGGGCCGGGGAACTCGACATCGACGTGGTGCTGCACGAGCCCTCCGGGCACGCCTCGGGGTGGGCCGGGCGCGCGCAGCCCGGGGACCCGGTGGCCCTCTGGGGTCCGAGGACGGCCTACGCGCCGCCGGCGGACACGGAGTGGCATCTCCTCGTCGGCGACGAGACGGCCCTGCCGGCGATCGCCGCGATCCTGCGCGCGCTGCCCTTGGGCATGCGGGCCACCGCCGTCATCGAGGTGGCCAACGCGCAGGAGGAGCAGCCCCTCCCGACGCCGGCCGAGGCGGACGTCCGGTGGCTCCACCGCAACGACGCCGAGGCGGGACACATCAACCTGGTGGTCGAAGCCCTCGAAGACCTCGCGCTGCCCTCGGGCGTCGGGTACGCGTGGGGCGGGGGCGAGGTGAAGATGATGAACCTGGCCCGCCGGCTCCTGCGGCAGCGGGGCCTTGACCGCGCGTCCACGAGCCTCGTGGGCTACTGGCGCCACCCCCAGCACGCCGACCTCCCGGACGAACGCGACATCTGACCTCCGGCGTGCGCGCCGCGCGTCAGGAGGGCGTCGAGCGGAGGCGGTACCCGGCGCCCCGCACGGTCTCGATCAGTCGAGCGCCGAGTTTCTTGCGCAGGTAGCCGACGTAGGCGTCCACCACGTTCGAGCCGGGGTCGTAGTCAGCCCCAGACGTGCGACAGCAACTGCTCGCGGGAGAGCACCTGGTCCGGGTGGCGGAGGAACATCTCCGCCAGCGCGACTCCCGCGTCGAGAGGTCCACGCGCCGGCCCTCCACCACGGCGCGCCGGGAGGGGAGGTCCAGGGGCACGCCGCCCGCGCGTAGTTTGTCCGGTTCGCCCTCGCCCCCAGCATCTCCTCGAACGCGGGGAGGCGCGGGTCGGCGAGGTGCGGGGGTATCGAGGTGAGGGTTGGTGGTCGTCAAGTCTGGCGAAGGCTGGTGAGGCGACCGTAAGACGTGGATGGGAGAGTTATGCAGGGCAGCCTCGCGCCGTCAGTCCAGGCAGGACGGTCGTCGTTATGGAGGTGGAATGCCTTCGCTGCTAGTGTCCGAGCCTCGGCGGGGCGGGTGCACTCGAGGCTTTCGAGCCGAGGGGGAGCGGACGCGCCTGATGGCACCGGACCTGACCCGGAACCCGGGCGTGACGAAGAACATGGTCCGCGTCGCCGGCGGGCGCTTCCGAATGGGGTCCGAGGACTTCTATCCCGAGGAACGCCCCGTGCGCCAGGAGTCCGTGTGCGACTTCTGGATCGACGAACACCCCGTCACCGTCGCCGAGTTCCGCCGGTTCGTGCAGGACACGGGCCGTGTGACGCTGGCCGAACGGCCCCCCGACCCGAGGCTCTATCCGGGCGCCTCGCCCGACCTATTGGTGCCCGGCTCGCTGGTGTTCCAGCCAACCGCCGGCCCGGTCTCCCTGGATGACCACCAGCAGTGGTGGGCCTGGGTTCCCGGCGCCTGCTGGCGCCACCCCGAGGGGCCCGACAGCAACGTTGGGGGGCGCGAGCGGCACCCCGTCACCCACGTCGGCTTCGAGGATGCGCTGGCATACGCGGAATGGGCCGGCAAGGCGCTCCCAACCGAGGCGGAGTGGGAATTCGCCGCCCGGGGCGGACTGGAGGGCGCGACGTACCCCTGGGGCGACGAGTTCGCCCCGCGCGGTCGCATGATGGCCAACACGTGGCAGGGCGAATTCCCCTGGCAGAACCTCCTGCTCGACCGCTTCGAGCGCACCTCGCCGGTGGGATCCTTCCCCCCGAACGGCTACGGCCTGTTCGACATGGCCGGCAACGTCTGGGAGTGGACGCGGGACGACTGGTCGCCCGACCACGCGGGCGGAGGCTACGAGGCCTCCGAGAGCGAGGCGGGCGCCTGCTGCGCACCGTCGGCACCCCTCGTCACGTTTGGTAGCCCGGTGGAGCAGGGACTGTCAGTGATCCCGCGTCGCGTAGTGAAGGGCGGCTCGCACCTCTGTGCGCCCAACTACTGCCATCGCTACCGGCCGGCGGCGCGGCAGGGCGAGCCCATCGACACGTCCACGTCGCACCTGGGCTTCCGCTGCGTGGTGAGGGTGGACGCATGACGAGCGAGAGCGAGACCCGGCTCCCCGCCGACGACGAGCCGGAGGAGGCCCTGGACGAGGTGGACCAGCCGGGCGCGGGGAGCCTCCGCGCCGCCGTGGAGGAGTACGCCCAGCGCGAGTTCCAGCGAGGCCGGTTGCCCTCGGACGCGATCGCCGGGCTGAACAGCGCGGTCGCGAGCGTCCCGGACGGGATGGCAAGCGGCCTGCTGGCCGGGGTGAACCCGATCTACGGCCTGTACGCCTGCATCGCCGGGCCGATCGTGGGAGGCCTGCTCTCCAGCAGCCAACTGATGGTCATCGCCACCACCAGCGGTCTCTCGCTCACCGCCGGCCAGGCGCTGGAGCACCTGACCATCGAGGATCGGACGGACGCGCTGTTCGCCCTCGTGATCCTCGCCGGGGTGATCCAGGTGGCGCTGGGCCTGTTCCGCGTGGGGGCGCTCACCCGGTTCGTCTCGTTCTCGGTGATGACTGGCTTCATCATCGGCATTGGTGTGCTGACCATCCTGACCCAGATCCCCACGCTGACGGGCTACGCTCCGGAGAACGGCAGTCGCGTGGGTCAGGCGTTCGAGACCCTGACCCACATTTCCGAGGTCGACCCGGTAACCGTGGGCGTGTCTGTGGCGGCGTTCGTGCTCGTGGTGATCCTGCCGCGATTCCTCGGCAGTGTGGGGACGCTGCTGGGCGTCGTGCTGCCGTCCGTGGTGGTGTGGGCGTTCTTCGACGGCGTGGAGGTGGTCGGCGACGTGGGAGAGATCCCCAGCGGGCTTCCCATGCCCGCGCTCCCGCCCGTGGCCGCCATCGATCCGGCGGTGATCTCGGGCGCCATCGCGGTGGCGATCATCGGCATCGTGCAGGGGGCGGGGGTCAGCCAGAGCGTCCCGAATCCGGATGGGAAGCGGCGCAACGTCTCGCGCGACATCCTGGCGCAAGGGTTCGCGAACGTGGCGTCCGGCGGCTTCCACGGCATCCCCGTGGGCGGTTCGATCAAGACCACGGCTCTGACCGTCCTGTCTGGCGCACGGTCGCGGTGGGCCACCGTCTTCGCAGGGGTATGGATGGCCATTCTGGTGCTCGCGGCGCCCAACCTCCTGGTCCAGGTGGCCATGCCGGCCCTGGCGGCGCTCCTGGTCTACGCCAGCCTGTCGCTGGTGCGGGTGCGCGAGGCGCGCTCGCTCTGGATGACGGGATGGCCCTCCAGGCTGGCTTCGGTCACCACCTTCCTCACCACGCTCGTCCTGCCGATCCAGGCGGCGGTCGGCATCGGTGTGGTGCTGTCGGCGCTGGTGAGCATGTACGCCGCGTCCGCGGACATCTCCGTGGTGCAGTTGATTCGCCACCCGGACGGTAACGTCGAGGAGCGCGTGCCGCCCGGTGACCTGCCCTCGGACGAGGTGACGGTGCTGGACGTGTACGGTCACCTGTTCTTCGCCGCGGCGCGCACGCTGGAGCGCCGGCTGCCGGGCCCGGACTCCGCGCACCACCCCGTCGTCGTCCTGCGGCTGCGGGGTCGCACGAAGGTGGGGGCGACGCTGATCGAGGTGCTCACGAACTACGCCGACCGGCTGCGCGAGGTGGACGGGCGGCTCTACCTCAGCGGCCTCTCGAACGAGGCCTACGACCAGATCGTGCGCACCAAGAAACTGCGGCTCACCGGCCCGGTACGCGCCTACGAGGCGACCCCCGTCCGAGGCGAGTCCACCCAGGAGGCCGCAGCCGACGCGCGGACGTGGCTGGTGCGTGTTCTGGAGGACGAGCAGGGCGACGAGACTCCCGAGCAGACATAACCACCGGCGGGAGGGCTCAGGACGCGGCGTGGGGCGGCGCCTCGCGCGCGGGGAGGTGGGCGCCCCTGGGGCGACGGGAGAACTCGCCGGCCAGGGGGAACAGCAGCACCATCGAGATCAGGCCGGCCGTCGCGAGGAAGATCAGCACGTTCGGCTGGTCCGCGAAGTTGCCGGTGGCGACGATGAAGGCCGCGGCCAGGTTGCGCTGCCCCGATCCGAGCGCCATCACCCGCCGTTCGACCCCTGCCGGCACCGCAACGAGGTATCCCGACACGACCGCAGTCGCTATGAGCAGGCCCGCCGCGAGGATGCCGCCCGTGCCCACCAGATCGAAGACACCACCGACATTCTGGCCCACCGATGCCACGAACAGCAGCGCCAGGCTGATGGTGGAGGTCTGGGCGACCATGGGCCGGTACTGTGCCGCCTCCTCCTCCCAGCGCCACCGGACGAACAACCCGATCGCGAGCGGGAGCAGCATCTGTCCACCGAGCGACCGCACAATCGCGAAGGAATTGACGGCCACATCGGGCAGCAGCAACGGCAGGGCGAGTGGGAGGTAGACCACCGTCGCAAGGATGAGCAGCGTCATGAGCGCCACGCCGCTTGCCACGTCACCCTTCGCGATCTCCACCAACTTGACCACCATCGGCGCACCGGCGGCGGTGGCCAGCAGGAGCAGCCCGATCCGCAGGTCCTCGTCGAGCCCCAGCACCCGGATGAGCGCCAGCGCGACCAGCGGGACGAGGGCGAAGTTGACGACGAGCGCCGCCACCACGGCGCGCACGTTCCGCAACGGTCCCAAGACCTGGCCGACCGTGAGGCCGAGTCCCATCGAGAGGAGCGTGCTCACGGCGAACGCCATGGTGAACACGCCTGACAGCTCGGCGAGGAGATCGCTCATCGGCCCTCCGAGCCTGCGGCCCCGCGCCCTCCGTGCTACTCCACCACCAACGCGGCCCGTAGGCGGTCCTCCGCGGTAATGCGATGGTCCTCGTCGGGGCCGTCCTCGCTGATTGCGATCTCGGCCCAGCGGACCCGGCCGGTGAACACGTCCTGGGAGTAGTCGGGCGTGACGTGTGATCCCTCGTCGTGGCCGATATCAAGCGGCTCGTCGCTGGCGAATGGGAGCGGCTGCGTGCGGCCCACCCGGCCCTCGCCCACGGCCTCGCCGTCCACGAGCAGGCGCACGTCCCCTCCGAGGGCAACGTCGGCGCCGTCGTAGTCGAACTCCATCCGCACCTGGCGGGTGCCGGGCTGGAGGAGAGCCCTGCTGTCCACGTGGAAGAGGTCGATGCCGTAGAAGTTGTAGCAGTACTTCAGGCGCCCCTCCTTCGCGTAGAGCGCCCAGCCACCGACGCGTCCACCCTGCGCGACGATCACGCCCTCCGCACCGCCTTCCGGCACCTCCACCTCCGCGGTGACGGAGTGGGACTTGTTCTTGATGCTGATCACAGAGAACGCATGCAGCCGGCCGACCTCCGGGTAGATCAGTTGCCGGTTCCCTGTGACCAGGTGCGGGCGCCCCGCCAGGTCTGGGTTCGCACGCTCCGCCGCACGGTCGTCCAGCGGCAAGACGTTGTGCTTCGCCGCCTCGATCAGGAAGAGTTCCTGCAATTCACGCAGTTTCTCCGGCTGCTCGGCTGCCAGGTCATGCGCCTGGCTCCAGTCCGTGTTCGTGTCGTAGAGCTCCCACCTGTCATCGAGGAACGGGCCGGGGAGTTCCTCCGGCACCGGCGGATTGTGCGCGGTCACCGCGGTCCAGCCCTTGTGGTAGATCCCACGGTTGCCGAGGACCTCGAAGTACTGCGTCTCGTGACGGTCGGGCGCGTCCGCGGCGTCGAACGAGTACGCCATGCTGACGCCTTCGATCGGCTGCTGCGCCACTCCATGCACGATCAGCGGATGCGGCAGCCCCGCCACCTCGAGGAATGTCGGCGCGACGTCAATGACGTGGTGGAACTGGTTCCGCACCTCGCCTCGAGCCTGGATGCCCCGCGGCCAGTGCACGATCAGGCCGTTGCGGGTACCGCCCCAGTGCGAGGCGACCCGCTTTGTCCACTGGTACGGCGTATCCATCGCGTGCGCCCAGCCGAGGGAGTACTGGGGATAGGAGTCCGGGGTCCCGAACGTATCCAGGCGCTCCCGCAGAAACTCGGGCGTTTCGATGTGGGTCATGCCGGTCATGATCAGGGACTCGTTCCAGGTCCCGTTCAGCGTGCCCTCGCCGGAGGCGCCGTTGTCCCCTGTGATGATGTAGACGAGCGTGTCCTCCAGGACGCCGTGCTCCTCCAAGGCGTCGATGATTCGTCCGAGGTGGTAGTCGGCGTGTTCCAGGAAGGCGGCGTACAACTCCATCTGCCGCGCGAGGACGGGCTTCATATCGTCCGGGATGTCCTCCCAGGCGGGGATGCCCTCTGGGCGCCGGGTGAGTTCGCAGTGCTGGGGGATGACGCCCAACTCCTTCTGGCGCGCGAACGTCTGCTCGCGCACCACGTCCCAGCCCTGGTCGAACTCGCCTCGGTAGCGGTCGAGCCAGTCCTGCGGCAGGTGGATCGGCGCGTGCGTCGCCCCGGGCGCCCAGTAGAGGAAGAACGGCCTGTCCGGGGCCAGCGAGCGCTGTGTCCCCAGCCACCCACGCGCCCGCGTGGCGATGTCATCGGTGAAGTGGTAGCCCTCCTCAGGGGTGCGGTCGGGCATGACCGGCGCACGGCCTTCGGTCAGACTCGGGTAAAACTGGCTCGTCTCGCCACCGATGAAGCCGTAGAAGTACTCGAAGCCGTTCGTCCCGGTCGGCCAGCGGTCGAATGGCCCTACCGGGCTCGTCTCCCAGACCGGCACCTCGTGGCACTTCCCGAACTGCGCCGTGGAGTACCCGTTCAAACGCAGCGTCTCCGCAACGGTAGCCGCCGTGTTCGGCCGCACGGAGGTGTAGCCAGGCGCGGACGTGGCCATGTCCGCGACCGTGCCCATGCCTACGGAGTGGTGGTTGCGCCCGGTCAGCATCGCCTGCCGGGTCGGCGAGCAGATGGCGGTGGTGTGGAAGCGCGTGTAGCGCAGGCCGTTGGCGGCCAGCCGCTCGAAGGTGGGCGTCCGGCACGGCCCTCCGAAGGCGCTCGAGGATCCGAACCCGGCGTCGTCCAGCAGGACCAGCAGGATGTTCGGGGCGCCCTCCGGTGGACGCACCGGCTCAATCCTGGGGTAGGTCGCCTCCGGGTGTTTCGCATCGGACATCGTGGCCCCCACGTGGGGACGGTCCGGGATCGGGAGCACCTCGCGGCCTGGCCGGCTCGGCATACGGATCCCCTTCGCGCAGGTGGGAACGCGGGCGCGGTGGTGAGTGCGCACGCGATCAAGGTCGTGGAACGCCGATGATGGCGGGGAGGCGCTCGCAACGGCCCTCACCCGGTCACGAGGCCGCTTGCAGTTGCGTAGCAGTCGCCGGCTACAGCGCTATCCGACCTCGATGCGGACGGTCTGGACGCCGCCGGCGACCGTGACCTCCACGATCCTCGGCTCGCTCTGGTCGGGCATCCGTCAGCCTAGGCGCACGGTCCTCGTTTCAATCCTCGCCCGGCTTGAGGGCCGGGCGCGACGTCCACTGCCGAGCCTCCACGACAACCGGCTTCTTCCTGTTTCAATCCTCGCCCGGCTTGAGGGCCGGGCGCGACGGCGCATCGTCATTGAGCAATTCACCTCGACTCAGGACGTTTCAATCCTCGCCCGGCTTGAGGGCCGGGCGCGACACCGCGAGATGGCGAAGGAGATCCCGGTCACGGTCAACGTTTCAATCCTCGCCCGGCTTGAGGGCCGGGCGCGACGACGAGGCCGAGGCGCTCGGCGCGTGGGAGGCCACGTTTCAATCCTCGCCCGGCTTGAGGGCCGGGCGCGACCGGTGGCTCCGGGGCCGCTAGGGGCGGGGGAGCACGCATGTTTCAATCCTCGCCCGGCTTGAGGGCCGGGCGCGACGCCCACCGAGGCCGTCGAACTCCACCGCTTGCTCACGTGGTTTCAATCCTCGCCCGGCTTGAGGGCCGGGCGCGACGCCCAGTCGCGCCTCCATGAGGGCCTCGGCGAGTGCGTTTCAATCCTCGCCCGGCTTGAGGGCCGGGCGCGACTGGCCTTGCTCCCTCGCCTCACTAATGGTGTATAAGTTTCAATCCTCACCCGGCTTGAGGGCCGGGCGCGACTGGCGACTGGCTATCAGTGGGTTGTCGGCGCGTGGGTTTCAATCCTCACCCGGCTTGAGGGCCGGGCGCGACCTGTCCACTGAGCTACGAGGGCATGCAAGAGATTTTGTTTCAATCCTCACCCGGCTTGAGGGCCGGGCGCGACGGTTCACCGGCGCCGCCACTGCCCACTCGGGCTCGATGTTTCAATCCTCACCCGGCTTGAGGGCCGGGCGCGACCCAAGTCCTTCGACTTGGTGGGGTTGTTGTCGTTTCAATCCTCACCCGGCTTGAGGGCCGGGCGCGACGGTAGCGCGTGCCGGGCAACAACTCCCCCGTCTCCTTGTTTCAATCCTCACCCGGCTTGAGGGCCGGGCGCGACTGCGCTTGTTCCGCAGGCTGACCTTCACCTCGTAGTGGTTTCAATCCTCACCCGGCTTGAGGGCCGGGCGCGACTGCGCGAACAGAGGTTCCGAACGAGCGGCGGCGAATAGTTTCAATCCTCACCCGGCTTGAGGGCCGGGCGCGACCGGACGCGCTGAAGGCGACCGCCCCCGTGGTGGTGGTTTCAATCCTCACCCGGCTTGAGGGCCGGGCGCGACCGTAGGCTCGTCAGCGAGGGCGGCGCGCACAGCCTCGTTTCAATCCTCACCCGGCTTGAGGGCCGGGCGCGACCGCCCCTCCAGCAGGACGACACCGACCGGCACGTTGTGTTTCAATCCTCACCCGGCTTGAGGGCCGGGCGCGACCGTACCCGAGCCGAGACGGCATGCAGCGTCACGGGATGTTTCAATCCTCACCCGGCTTGAGGGCCGGGCGCGACGCGGCGAGATCACACCCGATGACAAGCGCTACCTCGTTTCAATCCTCACCCGGCTTGAGGGCCGGGCGCGACGGCGATCACCCGGAGCACTACGCCGACGTGGCCCCTGTTTCAATCCTCACCCGGCTTGAGGGCCGGGCGCGACCGCAGGAGCAATACCGCCCAGTAGGACGCGGTGTTGTTTCAATCCTCACCCGGCTTGAGGGCCGGGCGCGACGTTGGGGTTGTGGACGCGGGGCCGGACGCCGTAGGTGGGGTTTCAATCCTCACCCGGCTTGAGGGCCGGGCGCGACGCGATCTGTTCGGCGGTGGCCACTAGACCGTCTCCACGTTTCAATCCTCACCCGGCTTGAGGGCCGGGCGCGACCTCCTGCCAGATCGTGTAGCCGGCGGTCCAGTTGCCCCAGTTTCAATCCTCACCCGGCTTGAGGGCCGGGCGCGACACGAAGCAGCGCCTGCACACGGGCGCGTACGACCACTGGTTTCAATCCTCACCCGGCTTGAGGGCCGGGCGCGACTCGTACCAGTAGTCAAGAGTCCGCTTGCAAGAATCCGTAGTTTCAATCCTCACCCGGCTTGAGGGCCGGGCGCGACGGTGTTCATCCCGTCGTCGGTGCCCGCAGGGGCGAAGTTTCAATCCTCACCCGGCTTGAGGGCCGGGCGCGACGGTCTCATTTCTGGTGATTTCTCTCCTCTCTCGGGTGATGGGGCTGGCTGCGTGGGAGGATGGGGGGTTTCCGCGGCACTGTACACCATCGATCTGAGGCGGTCTTGACGGGTTACGTGCGCGGATCGGGGATGTGGGGGGCGATCACGGGTGGTCCGCGCTGCCACGGCTCGACGTCGCGCGTGGCTACAGGATCAGCGGGTCGTGGATGTCGTAGGCGGGCTCCACACCGAAGATCTGGGTGTAGCGCGACCGTGGTTCCAGGAGATGGTAGACGCGCAGGCTGTCTTCGCCACGTTCGATGGTCTCCAGCAGGCGGTTGATGAGTTCTTCTCGTCGGACGCCGTCCACCACGCATTCGAACACGGACTGTTGGACGCGCTGGCCGTAGCCTTCGCAGATCTTGGCCACGCGGCGGAGCCGTCGGCGGCCCTCCTTGGTCTCGGTCGACACGTCATAGGTCACGAGTAGTTCCATGGCTCTCTCCGCTCACTGCTCAGGGACGGGGGGCACTGCTGAGGGACAGGGGCCCCTGTCCCTCAGCAGTGCCCGACGGGGGCGCGGGTCAGCGCCCGACGAACGGCTGGTACTCCTCCAGGTCGCCGCGTAGGTGGCGCGCCAGGATGCGCGCCTGGACGTGCGGCAGCAGGCCGACCGGGAGCGCGCGACGGAGCAGACGGTGGCGGACCACTTCCTCCTTGCGCTGCTGGTAGGCGCGGATCACTGTTCGGCGCCCCTCGTCGCTGAGGTAGAAGGCCCCTCCTGGCTGCTGCTCGAAGTCATCGAGGCCGACCTGTCTCCGGTTGACCAGCGTCAGTGCGAGTCGGTCGGCGAGGATCGGACGCAACTCCTCCATCAGGTCCAGCGCAAGCGCGGGACGTCCGGGCCGGAGGGTGTGGAGGTAGCCGACCTGGGGATCCAGGCCGACGCCCTCCAGTGCGGCCACGCACTCGGCGCGCAGCAGCGCGTAGAGGAATGAAAGCAGCGAGTTCATGCGGTCTCGGGGCGGGCGGCGCGTCCGCCGCAGCAGGGTCAGTGCCTCCTGGTCGGTCTTTACCAGGTACCGGAAGACGGAGAAGTAGGCGCGGGCGGCATCGCCCTCCACGCCTCGCAGGGTTTCGATGTCTTGCACCATGCCGGTCTGGACGATCGCCTGCGCGATGTGGTCCGCCTGGCGCGTGAGTTCGACCGACTCGTCGCCCGCCTCGCGTGCGCCTCGCATCAGGACGTGACGAGTGTTCTGGAGTTTGCCG
Organism: Dehalococcoidia bacterium; assembly: GCA_023228825.1. Lineage (GTDB taxonomy): Bacteria > Chloroflexota > Dehalococcoidia > UBA2979 > UBA2979 > W-Chloroflexi-9. The sequence continues at coordinate 138,122 of JALOAL010000002.1, forward strand.
GCCACCACCTGGCGCGCGATGCGAAACGTCCGCTCTGCATCGTCCAGTGCGAGGTGTTGGGCGCGTCGGAGCAACACATTCCCGCGCGTCCTCCCCTCCACGCGGGCCAGGAACCGCCCTCGGCTGTCGAGCCATACGACGCTTCGGCCATCCTCCGCGCAGCGTGCGAGCAGCGCAGTGGTGATGGAGACGCGCCCGACGGCGACGATGCCGGCGAGGCCGTTCAGCGGGAAGCGCGCGCGCAGGCTGCGCTCGACCTCTACGCGCACGGCATCCTGTTCCAGCCGCAGGACGCTGCCCGTCGTGACGACATACAGCACGTTCTGGAGTTCAAGCACCGCCGGACGCCTTGCGATCCGAGGGCGGGGCCAGCGGTTGCGGGCGGAAGAGGTCGCGTTGTGCCCGCCGCAGCCTTGAAGACGACGCCACGAGCGAGGGAAGGCAGGCGTTGATTAGAGAGCAGTGTCTGCAGCGCTGATCGTTGGGCGCCTCCGGCACCGTCCGCCGGGCGACCTGCTGTCGCACAGCCTCCACGATCTCCAGGGTCTGTTGCCTCAATGGCGCGTCGATGGGGACGTGGTAGCGCTGACGTTCGGCCCGGAAGTACAGCGCGCCGGCCTCCACCGATCCACCGAACATCTCCTCCAGGCAGATCGCCTGGGCGCACAGTTGCAGGGCGGCGTGGACCCCGCGACGTCGCCCGACCTTGTATTCCACCGGGAACGGGCGTCCGTCCCGGAACTCCACCAGGTCCGCCTTGCCGACCAGGCCGTACCGGTCTGACCAGAGCGATAGGGCCCTGACCTCCCGTACGCCGCGTGTCGAGCGCTGCTCGCCGCTGTCCACGCGCTCGTGCGCTATCCGTCCTCGGATCGTGAACTGGTTCTCCTCGTACGTCTGTTCAACGTGGATGAGCGCGCACTGTCGAGGGCAATAGGAGAAGTGCTCGATCGCTGAGATCGGGACGTCGACGCGGTCGTCCGCGTTCAGGAGGTCGAAGGTCGTCCCGTCCTCCAACGCGTCGAGGTGGGGCGACATCAGAAGACCTTGCCGCCGGAGCGTGCGGCGAACTGGCGGGACCGGTGCGCGATCCTGGGCAGGTCTGCGGGCGGATCGTGCCACCGGTGGTCTGCAGTGGGCGCGTGTGCGTATGTCATTGCCGGCCCTCGTAGCGTCCAGAGGCTAGCAGATAACGAAGGGTATTACGTGTAGATAGAGTGAGCCGGAGCATAACCGTACGGAGGGCAATAGCGGCGTCGATGTGGCGTCGCTACGCCTCGAGGTGTTGCGCGGCGCCTGGTGCTGACGTCGGGGCGGGGAGGTGGCGTGCTAGTGTCGGTGGGATGCCGGGTTCCCTCCCCTCGCCGCCGTCTGAGGCCTCTGGTTCGGTCCTGTCCGCCATTGCGGACGCGGCGTTGCGGCCGCGACCGGTCTGGAGGTCGGAGCGCGCCTATGTGCTGGCCACCATCGCGAGCGTGGTCGGGTTGGGGAGCCTGTGGCGCTTTCCGTACATGGCCGGCCTGCACGGCGGGGGCTCCTTCGTCCTCGCCTACTTTGTCTGCGTGATCGTCGTTGGGATCCCCCTCGCGGTGCTCGAGAGTGGCGCAGGGAGCCTCTCCCGGCGGTCGCCGGTGGGGCTATTCCGTCGCGCAGCGGGTGGGCCGGGCGTGGTGATTGGCTGGACCGCCATCGCGCTGACGGTCGCCATCATGAGTTACTACTTCGTAGTCACTGGCTGGACGCTGGGGTATGCGTTCGATGCCGTGCTGGGGCGCCTGACCACGTTCGCGGAATTCACGACGGGGATGGCCACGCTATGGCTGTTCCTGATCGTGTGTGCGCTGGTGTTTGCGTTCCTGGTGCGGGAGATGTCCGCGTTCGAACGTGCCAGTCAGGTGCTGATGCCGGTGCTGCTGGTGATCGTGGTGGGCATGGCGGTCTATGGCCAGACGCTGGAGGGGGCGGGCGAAGCGCGTTCGTTCTACCTGGGCCTGGACAGAGACGCCCTGCTGAACGGCGCCACCTGGCGCGCGGCGGCGGGGCAGGCGTTCTACTCCATCGGCGTGGGGCAGGGGATCCTCATCGCCTACGCCAGTTACATCCCGGCGGGCACCAACATCCTGCGCACCACCAGCATCGTGGCGGGGACGAATGCGCTGGTGGCGCTGGTCGCGGGGCTCATGGTCTTCCCCATCGTCTTCACGTTCGGCATTGCGCCTGACGCCGGCAGCCATCTCTCGTTCACCGCGTTCCCTCGCGTCTTCGCTGAGGTCGGGGGCGGGGATTTCCTGGCGATCGCCTTCTTCACGCTGCTGTTCGTCGCTGGGTTCACCTCGTGCCTGGGGATGGGGGTGGTGGTGATGAGCGCCCTCCGCGACGAGACGCGGCTCACGCGCACCCGCGCCGCGCGGGTTGTGGTGGGCCTGGTGGTGCTGCTTGGCCTTCCGTCCGCGCTCAGTTTCACGCAGGTGGGGTTCGAGGTGGCCGGCATTCCGTTCCTGGACGCCGTGGACCGGGCGACCGGTTCCGGCATCATGGTGGTGACGGGGCTGGTGGGCACGACGGTGCTGGCGCTGCGCCTGCCGAGGCGCCGGCTGATCGCCTCGTTCAATGCGGGCCGAATCCGGCGCGTGGGTGGCGTCCGGCTGCGCGCGAGTTGGATCGTGACCTGGGCGACGCTGTTGCCGTTGGTGGCGGCGGCCATCTTTGGGGCCACGCTGCTGGGATGATGTTACTCGGATGACGAGATGACCTTGATGGGAGCACGGACATGCGCGTGAGTACGAGCATTGCGGACGCGCTGGGCGCGGTCGCCCGGCGCGTGGCCTTTGCCGTGCGCAACCATCCGAGGATCGCGATGGCCGGCGCCAGTTCCGCCGGCGCGACGGTCGCGGCAGCGGTGATGGCGAGACGCCGACGCACGCAGTGGGCGCCGGACCTACCGGACGTCTCGGAACTGGCGACGGTCACCGCGCTGTCCGTCCACAACGCCGCCAAGGGGAGCGTGATCACGAAGGTCCGCGAACACGACGAGCCGTCGCGATCCCTGGCCATGGAGTCGGTCCGGCAGGCCATCGCGGAGGCTGCGTCCTCCGGCGTGGACGTCACCTCTGCCGCGCTCGGCGCGGTCGAGGGCGCGATTGAGGCGGCCGACCTGCTGCGCGAGGACCGGCTGGAGTTTGCGCAGGAGGCCGCGGAGGCCGCGCGCTTCGCCGCCGGCGTCGTCGGCTCTGTCGCAGCCCGCCGCGTGGGCGACGCACTGGCGTCCGTACTCCAGGCGCAGGGCCGCTAGACCGGCGGGGCCGCCTCCGCGTGTTGGGGGCTGAAGGCGGGTAGGAGGGCGAGTTCGCGCCTGGAGCGCAGGCTGAGTTTGGTGCGCACGTTCTGCATGTGCGTGGAGACGGTGCGCCGCCGGATGTCCAGGGTGAGGGCGATCTCGGCGTCGGTCAGGCCCTGCGCCGCCAGGCGGGCGACCTGCATCTCGCGCTCGGTCAGGTCGCCCTCGCCGCGCTCGCGGGGAGCGCGGCGCCCGGCCAGCCGGTAGAGGGCGCGCATTTGCTGCAGGTCAGTACCGGCGCGGCGCTGGAACGTGTACGCCTCGCCCAGGAGGGGTAGGGCGCGCTCCGTCTGGCCCTGGCGGAGGTAGGCCTCTGCCATCTGCTGCTTGCACTGTGTCGCGCGCGAGCGGTAGCCCGCGCCCGCGAAGCAGCGGGCGGCCGCGTCCAGGTGAGCCACCGCCTGCTCAAGGTCGCCTCGGAGCAGGGCCTGCTGGCCCAGGGACTGGCGATAGCCGCCGGCGGAGACGGGGAAGTCGGGCGTGCCGGCGCGTACCTGTTCGAAGTGGCCCACCGTGACGGCGAGCGCAGCCTCGTCCTCCATGCGGAGGGCGGCCTCGGCCTGTCGGGGCAGGAGGTCGCAGAGGAGGAGACGCTCCCGGCCGGGGGTCTCCCGGAACCAGTCGATGACGGTGGTGACCGCCCGGTGGGCCTCGGCGAAGTTCCCCTGCGCCATCTCCTCCGCGTGGGCGGCCAGGGCCTCCATACTCAGGGCGTTGAGCATGTCCATACGGTCCGCGCCGTTCCAGAAACGCGTGGTCTCCGCGTCCTTGCCGGGCTGGCCTCGCAGCGCCCGGATGATGCGCACCACGCTATGGGAGCGCGGCAGCGTGCGGTTGCGGTGCAGCCCGGCGTCGATGTGCATGACGCGTCGGGCGGCGCGTTCGGCTTCGTCCAGGTTGCCGAGTTCGATCTCGCCCAGGGCGTAGCGGGCGCCGGCCCAACTGAGGACGGAGTAGTCGCCCTTGCTGGTGGCCAGGCGGATCGCGCGGCGGAACCAGCGCATGCCTCGCGGCAGCGAGAAGTCGCAGATTGCGTTGCCCACGGCCGAGGTGCTGCGGGCGACGGTGGACGCGTCGCCGGAACGGCGCGCGAGTCTGAGCGCCAGGCGGGCCTCCGCCAGCGCCTCCTCCGGGTGCGCGGCGTTGCGCTCGATGGTGTAACGGGCGAGGACGGCGCGGCTGGCGGTGCGGTAGTCCGCGGCCTGGAGCGCCTCGCGGAGGGCGTGCTCCAACTGTTCCAGCGCTTCCGGGTCGCGCCCCAGGAACTGGAGGACACGCGCGGCCTCCACGCGGGCCTGCGTGACCTGGGGGTCGGGGGCAGTCGCGGCATCGGTGGCGCTGGCCACCAATTGTTCGTAGACCGACCAGGCGTCCAGGTGCCGCCCCAGGGCCGTCAGGTCCCGCGCGCGACGTCGCGCGATCTGTGGGTAGCCCGGCGTACCGGTCGCCAGTCCGCTGAGCAGGCGGTGGGCGCGAGCCGAGTGGCCCGTGCGCGTGAGGGCCTCGGCGTAGAGGGCGCTGAGGGTGGGGGGCAGGGCGGAGTGTTCCGAGGCGTCCTCGCGCTGCCCGTGGCGCTGGCGCTCGCCCTCGCCCTCGCCCTCGCGTGCGAGTCGGTCCTGTAACCCGGCGAGTTGTTCACGGGCGTCCACGAAGCGGCTGCGGCTCGTGAGGATGCGAGCGGAGCGCTCGAAGAGGTCGTAGCCGGTGGTGAGAGGGCGGCCGCCCTCCAGGAGATGCTCTGCCAGGGATACGGTCTCGTCGTCCGTGAGGTCTGGCAGGCGCTCCTCCAACAGGGCCGCGCTCAGCCGGTGGAGGCGTCGACGCAGGAGGGGCGGCGTCTGCAGGTAGAAGGCGCGCGCAAGCAAGGGCGGGGAGATCACGAACTGGTCGAGGGCTGCTCCACCAATTCGGCGCTGGGGGCCGGTGGGACGCGCCTCCACCACCTCGCGCTCGAGCAACTGCGTGAGGCCCATCTCCACGTCTACGCCGTCGTCCACGAGGCGGGCGACGGCCTCCTCCGAAGCGGCGCGGCCCCAGGCGGGATGGTCCCAGACTCCGAGTGCGGAGGCGACGGCGCGGGCATCCGGCGAAAGCGGCTCCAGCACGCGCTGGGCGCGGTCGGCCACGCTGGGCGGGACGGGCGCGCTCTGGATGGAGCGGCTCTCGGCCAGGAGGTCCAGACGGTCGGTGTCCTCCAGGGCGTGCATCATGGCGAGGAGGTCGTGCAGGTCATCCCGTTGTGCTCCGGCATGCGCGGTCAGGTCGTCGACGAGCCGTTGCGAGGCAGCCCCGGGGCCGAGGATCGCGTCCGCGAACTGACGTGCCTCCGGGGGCTGGACGGGGTATAGGTCCAGGACCTCGCAGCGCTGCTGGGCACTCACGCGCTCGCGCAGGGCGGTGAGGCCGCTCCACCTCGACCCGTCCGCGCGCCGCGTGGAGGCGAGGCCTACGAGGAGCACACCGGATGACCGAGGTGGCGTGCCCAGGAGGTTCTCCACTACGGCGGCGTCCTCCGCAGGGAGTTCCTCCAGGCCGTGCAGGAAGAGCACCAGGCTGCACGGCGGCCCCTCCACCTCGCGCAGGGCGGCGCGGATACGGCGGGTGAACTCCACGGAGTCGTGAGGATCGGCGTCGTCCACCTCGAGCGTCTCGGCCAGGGCCAGGGCAAACATCATGGGTGGCTGGCCCGGCGAGATGCGGATGGTGGCGGTGCGGCGGGACTGGGAGCGCGCCAGGCCCTCCATCCGGCGGACGAATTCGAGGTGCCCGGCGCCCGGCGTCCCCAGCACGAGCACGGCCTGCGAGGCTCGTTCGCCCAGATAAGCGTGAATCGCAGGGTCGATATCGGCGGTTCCGCCATGTTCGGGAGGCGTGGGTACGTATTTCACCGGCATGGTGCATACGATAGCCCAGTCTGTCTCAGCCAAGTACGTATATCTGGCGACCAGGTCGGAACGTAGCGTTTTCGTCAGGAGGACGATGCGATGAGTCGTCTGCTGCTCGCGTACCGGGGGCTCCGGTCCCAATCCGGGCGAGTTCTCCGCAGGGAGGGCGCCCCACGCGGCGTCCCAATCGAGCGTGTCCAGTGAGGGCCTACCTGGTCCGCCGCATGGCGGAAACCATCCCCGTGCTCCTGGTGGTGAGCCTGATCGTCTTCATGCTGATGAGGCTCCTGCCCGGCGACCCCATCGAGGCCTTCCTCGGTGAGGAGGGCGGCAACCTGTCCGTGGAGCAGCGCGCTCAGATCGAGAAGAACCTGGGCCTGGATAAGCCGCTGCCCATCCAGTACGTGGACTGGGTCACGGGCCTGGTCACCGGCGACTGGGGTACGGACACCTATCGCCAGTCCGTCGCGAAGACCGTGGGCGAGCGCTTCACGGCCACCGCGCAACTGGCGACGCTGGCGTGGGTCCTGGGGCTGGCCATTGGGGTGCCACTGGGCGTGATCTCTGCCCTGCGACGCAATAGTTGGACGGACGTGGGGATCACCACCGTCTCACTCGCAGGCCTGGCGACGCCCAACTTCCTGCTCGCGATCCTGCTGATCCTGATATTCAGTGTCTCCTTGGGTTGGCTGCCTTCCTTCGGCTTTGTCTCGATCATCGATGACCCGGTGGAAGGGCTGAAGCGGATGGCGCTGCCGGTGGTGGCGCTGTCGACCGGCCTCATGGCCGCGATCGTCCGGCAGACGCGCTCCGGCGTGCTGGAGGTGATGGCGGAGGACTACGTGCGGACGGCGGCCGCGAAGGGGCTGAGCCGCAGTCGCCTGATCATCAAGCACGTCCTGAAGAACGCGCTGCTCCCCGTGGTCACGGTGGCGGGCATCCAGATCGGCAACCTGGTCTCCGGCACGATCATCGTGGAGACCATGTTTGCCATCCCGGGCATCGGTTCGCTGACGCTGCGTTCGATCCTGATCCGTGACTTCCAGACCATCCAGGTCCTGGTGGTGATCATCGCGGTGTTCACGGTGATGGCGAACCTGCTGGCTGATATTGCCTATGTGTTCCTTGACCCGCGGATCCGGCTGTCATGACCAGCACTTCCGTAAACTCGACGACGTTGCACGTGACAGGACAGGGAGCGCGCTCGCCGTTCTGGCGGTCGCCGCTGGGGCGGGTGCTCCGCATCAAACTGGCCGTGTTCGGCCTGGTGGTGATCGGCGTCGTGGCGGTGGGTGGGCTGCTCGCCCCCGTGCTGGCCCCGTATCCGCCGAACGCGACCGTGACGTACGTGGCCGAGTCCCCCTCCTGGAGCCACCTGCTCGGTACGGACTCGATCGGCCGTGACCAGTTGAGCCGCCTGCTGTACGGCGCGCGCGTCTCGCTGACGGTGAGTGTGATGTCTGCGGTGGTCGGGGTGGTGATCGGCGGCGCGGCTGGCCTTGCGGCCGCCCGTCTCGGCGGCATCGTGGACTCGGTCATCATGCGCATCGCGGACGGCATGCTCTCGCTGCCGGGGCTCGTGCTGCCGCTGGCGATGATTGCGGCCATCGGTGGTGGGGTCTTCACGGTGGCCCTGACGCTGGGCATCAGCCTCTCGCCCTCGATCGCCCGGCTGATGCGAGGGCAGGCGCTGGCCCAACTGGAGCGCGACTACGTGCTCGCGGCCCACTCCATTGGCGTGCCGGGCGCCCGCATCATGTTGCGGCACGTGGCGCCGAACTGTGTCGCGCCGATCATCGTTGCCGCCTCGCTCGGCATGAGCAGCGCCATCGGTGCGGAGGCTGCCCTGAGTTTCCTGGGCGCGGGAGTCACGGCGCCCACGGCGACGTGGGGAAACATGCTCTCGCAGGGCCTCGAATACATCCGCCTGACCCCCTGGATGATCGTCGCCCCTGGGGTGGCGGTCTTCCTGCTCATCCTTTCGCTGAACTTCCTCGGAGATGCGTTGCGGGACGTCCTGGACCCAAGGCTCCGAGGCAGGACATGACGCCTGGCATTACCGGCCACCGTCGGCCGTAATTGCACCATAGGGAATAGGTTCGGAGTTTCTATGACGCCAATCGGCAACTATTGGGAACGTACACTCGGGCGGCGCACCGTGCTGCGCTCGGCCGGCTTGGTCGGCGCCGGGCTTGCCGGTGCCGCGCTCATCGGGTGCGGTGGTGACGACGATCCCACTGCCACCAGCACGCCCGGCGGCGCCGGGGTCACGGCCACCGGTACGCCGGCGCCGGCGGACAGCGTGCCGCAGGGCGGCAAGGTCTCCATTGGCTACTACGCCGAGGCGGACAAGGGGCTCTCGCCTCGGACGTCCGATGCCGCCTCCTACATGGGGTACATGGAGTTGATCGGCGACACGTACGTCTACCTGGGCGGTGACGGCCGCTCGGGTGACGCGCGACACGCACTCTGGGAGGAGATTGAGTACCCGGAGCCAACCACGCTGGTCGCGAAGATCCGGGAGGGCGTGAAGTTCCACGACGGCACCGACTTCACGGCGGAGTCCGTGAAGGCCCACCTGGAGTTCCTGATGGACCCGGAGAAGGCGCCGGACTTCCGGTACGCCACTTCCCTGGCGGCCATCGAAAGCATCGATGTGCCCGGCGACGGCACGGTGCGGCTCAACCTGAGCGCTCCGGACTCGACGCTGCTCTTCACCCTGGGCACCAACCCTGGCATGCCGTTCTCGCTGGCGCAGGTGGAAGCGCTGGGGAACGACGAGATCGTGAAGCCGGCGCTGACCGGTCCCTACATGGTGGACACCTGGCGGGACGGCGGCGCGGTCTTCAACTTTGTCCGCAACCCGAACTACTGGGGCACGTCCGGATACCCGTACCTGGACTCGATCGACTACCAGATCCTTCGCCAGGGTGAGGCCCGCGCGGCGGCCCTCGAGTCCGGCCAGGTGGACATCATTGGCTTCGAGGAGGGCACCGCGACCAGCGCCCGCCTGCAGCAGGACAGCCGCTGGCAGTATCAGGCGGTCCCGGTGGGCCCGGCCAACACGTTCCTGAACCACTTCAAGGCGCCGCTGGACGACATCCGCGTCCGCCAGGCGCTGGCACACGCCAGCGACCGTGAGCGCGTGCTCCAGACGATCTACGTGGGTCAGGGCAGCGTGGCTACGTCTCACCTGCCCACGGGCGGGCAGGGCTGGTCCGACTACGAGCCGTACCCGTACAACCCGGACGAGGCGCGCAAACTGCTTGCCGCTGCGGGCTACGAGGACTCCAAGCCCGTCCTCTCCGCGGAGATCACCGGACTGCCTCCCAAGCAGGAGGACGTCAACCAGATGTCGCTGCTGAAGGAGATGTACGACTCCATCGGTTTCGACATTGAGATCGCGAACGTCTCGGACGCCACGGCCTTCCGCCGGGAGAACCGAGGCAACATCCGGATCGGCAGCACGTCAGTGCGGCACCCCGTCCTGATGTACGAGATCTTCTTCTCCACGAGCGGGTCCTTCAACGCTGGCCACGACTCGCGCGAGCCGGAGCAACTGCGCATCGACGACCTCGTGAGCCAGGGCAAGTTGGCGACCGAGGACGAGTTGGAGGGCATCCTGGACGAGTTGCACCGCATCACCCGTGACGAGGTGTACGGCGCAATCCCCCTGGTGACCCGCATCAAGCCCGTGTTCGCCAACGACAAGGTTGGCAACTTCGACACGCCGGAGTTCATCGCCCCGATGATCGGGGGCACCTTCCGGCCGCGCACCGTATACCGCATGGACGCCTAGTCCGTGCCTGCGTCCCTGCGGTGGCCCCTCCCGCCGCAGGGACGCAACCCGGCCCCATAGAGACATCACCGCAGGAAGGGACGAGAGATGAGCCCGGACGGCCCCCGCCTGATCGAGGTGGAGCGCCACGACCATGTGGTGCTCATCCGGTTGAACCAGCCGGATCGCCTGAACGTGTTCAGTTACCACCTGCGGGTGCAACTGGCGGACGCCATGGATGCCGCCGAGGCCGATCCGGACGTGCGCGCGCTGGTGCTCACCGGGGCGGGCGCGCGCGCCTTCTCCGCGGGCGGCGACCTGAAGGAGATGGCGGACCCCGCCTCGCGGCCCCCGCCGGCGAGCGAGGACGAGGAGCGCCGCGCACGTCGCGCGACCGACCGCTTCCGCCGCACCGAACTGCCGGTGATCGCGGCCGTGAACGGGGACGCCTACGGAGGCGGCGCCACGCTGGCGCTGTCCTGCGACATCCGCCTGGCGGCGGAGCACGCGCGCTTCCGCTTCCCGGGCGCGGACATGGGCCTGGTGGTGGGAGCGGCCCAACTGCCACGCCTCGTGGGCGCGGCTCGCGCAAAGGAACTGGTCTTCACGGGGCGCGTCTTCTCCGCGGAGGAGGCCTACCGGTGGGGCTTCGTCAACGAGGTCTACCCCGCAGACCAACTGGTCCCGGAGGCGCTGGCCATGGCGAAGCAGATGGCGCAGGGATCGCAGGCCGCCCTCCGGTTCGCCAAGCAGGTGATCGACCGGGCCACCCTGGACGCGGAGGCGGTGGACCTCCAGAACGAGGCGAACCAGACGCTCCGAGGCACGGCGGAGCAGCAGGAGCGCGTGAAGTCCATGCACAAGCGGGTCACGGACGGCTAGCAGCCCTCGGTGACCGGGAACCCAGACTCCAACCGAGTCTCGAATGAAAGAAGCAGACTGATGACTGGACCACTCGCGGGGATCAAGGTGCTGGACTTCACGTGGGCGCTGGCGGGGCCGTTCGGGACGATGATCCTGGCGGACCTGGGCGCGGACGTGTGGAAGATCGAGACGGTCTTCCAGAACGAGATGCGGCGCGGAGGCGCGCCTTACGTGCACGACGTCAGCACCTATTTCTTCTCCGCGAACCGCGGCAAGAAGAGCGCCATGCTGGATCTGAAGTCGCCGGAAGTGCGCGAGGCGATCTACCGCCTGGTCCCTCAGGTGGACGTGGTGACGGAGAACTTCCAGCCCGGCACCATGAAGAAACTGGGCTTCGACTACGAGACGCTGCGTGAACTGAACCCGCGCCTGGTGTACGCCTCCACGTCTGGCTTCGGGCAGACCGGGCCGTACAGCGAGCGCGGAGCCGTGGACATCATCGCGCAGGGGATGTCCGGCGTGATGAGCCTGACTGGCCACGTGGGCGGCCCTCCGGCGCGTGCGGGCTACTCGATCGGCGACATGGGCGCTGGCGTGTTCACGACTATCGGCGTGCTCGCGGCGTTGCAGGAGCGCCAGGTGAGCGGTGAGGGCCAGCACGTGGACGTGGCCATGCTGGACGCGCAGATCACGTTCCTGGAGAACGCCATCGTGCGCTACACCTCCACGGGCAACGTCCCCGGGCCGGTGGGCTTCCGCCACCCGATTGGTACGCCTCACCAGGCGGTGCCGGCCAAGGACGGCTGGCTCGTGATCGCCGGCGTGCGGGACCACACCTGGGCGCTCTTTTGCGCGCGCGTGGGCCTGGACGAACTCGCCTTCGACGAGCGCTTCTTGAAGGTGGTGGACCGCACCAAGAACTACGCGGACCTGGAGCCTCTGCTGTTCGAGGCGTTCCGCAAGCGCTCCGTGGCGGAGTGGCTGGAAGAACTGGCGGAGGTCTGCTGGGTGGGCCCGCTGAACACGATCGACAAGATGATTGAGGATCCGCACGTGCAGTCGCGCGACATGATCCGCGAACTGCCCACCTGGACCGGGAAGACGCTGCGGGTGGCGAACACGCCGTTCAAGATGTCCCGCACGCCGACGGGCCCGCAGGGTGGCGCGGCGCGCCCCGGCGAGCACACGGCGGACCTGCTCCGCATGGCAGGGCTGGACGACGACGCCATCAAGGGCCTGATCGAGAGCGGCGTGGCGGCGGACCAGCCCTCCTCCATGGCCGGTACTCGGGGCGCCCTGCTGAAGGCGAACCGGGCCGAGCACCAGTAGGCTCCGGGTCGCCGCAAGGAGGGCCCACATGGCTGAGGACTCGACCGTCCTGTACGAGCAACACGGTCGCGTGGCGCGGATCATCCTGAACCGCCCGCAGTACCGGAATGCGCAGTCCAACCGGTTGATCGCGGAACTGGACGCCGCCTTCGACCGGGCGACAGACGATCCCTCCGTGGGGGTGATCGTCCTTGCAGCGGCGGGCGACCACTTCTCGGCTGGGCACGACCTCGGCAGCCCGGAGCACGCGGCGGACGTCCGAGCCAACCCGTCGCCGTCGGGCATCCGAGGCAAGTACGACCGCCAGTGGCGGCGGGACATCGAGTCCGGCCTCCGCTGGCGGGACCTGCCGAAGCCCACGATCGCGGAGGTGCGGGGATACGCCATCTATGCTGGCGTGGCGGTGGCCGAGTCATGCGACCTCATCTTCGCGTCAGACGACGCGATGTTCCTGATGTCCAACTACCAGTACTTCGCCGTGCCCTGGGACCTGGGCGTGCGCAAGGCGAAGGAGATCCTGTTCGAGTCCCGCTTCGTCGGAGCGCAGGAGGCGTGCGAACTGGGGCTTGCGAACCGCGTGATCCCTCGCGAGCGCCTGGAGGAGGAGACCATGGCTTACGCCGCTCGGGTGGCGGAGAACGACCCGTTCCAGTTGCGCATGATGAAGTTCGCGATCAACCAGGCGCAGGACGCACAGGGCTTCACCAACCAGGTGCGCTCGTCGCTCTCCAACCACCTGGTGTCGCGGGCGGCCGAGGAGGACGAGGCGTACCTGCTGGACAAGCCGCAGGCGTCGGGCGTCCGCCGCCGGCCGATGGTGCAGCGCGCCCTGGAGAATTACGAGCGCGACCTGGAGCGGCGGTCCGCTGGCGCCTGAGCCCGCATCCAGTCCGGAGAAGAGGAGCACGGTGATGTCCGAACAGCCCGAACCACAGGAAGCCGAGTCCTACGACTGGCCGGACCTGGTCGACCAACTGAACCGGCTGCTCCGCCTCCGCGTCACGCCCATCGGCATGAAGATGTTCGAGTCCGTGGCGGAGATGGAGGCGGTGCCGGGTATCCGGAGGCCCTCTGCCATCCACACCACCGACCAGATCGTGGCCCAAGCAGCGCGCCTGAACTGGACGGTGGGGATCACGCAGGAAGACCTGGTGGGCGCGCAGTGTGGAGCCGTGATCGGCCTGCATCCCCAGGACGAGAAGTGGCTGGCCGGCCGCAACTACGCCGGCGTCTGGTACGAGACGCTGGAGGACGCGGCCGCGCACCAGGCGGCGATGGACGTGGTCCCCTTCGGGAAGTACGCCGCCATGGCTGTCTCGCCGCTGACCTCGGGGCGCCTCGATCCGCCGGACATCTGTCTGCTCTACGGCACGCCGGGGCAGATGATCATCTTCATCAACGGCCTGCAGTGGGCCGGCTACTCGAAACTGGAGTGGGGCGTGGTGGGCGAGTCCGCCTGCGCCGACTCCTGGGGGCGGGCGCTCAAGACCGGGCAGCCCAGCCTGGCGCTGCCCTGCTTTGCCGAGCGCCGGTACGGAGGCGTACTGGACGAGGAGATGCTGATCGCCCTGCCGCCGCACTTCCTCCCCAAGGCGATCGAGGGCATGACACGCCTTTCCCGGAACGGCCTGCGCTACCCCATCCCGCAATACGGCATCCAGATGGATGTGCGTCAAGGCATGGCCGTCAGTTACGACTGAGCGACACTGGCCCCCTGGCCGAGGGGGGCCACCCGCGTGCTACCCGTCGGAGGAGCGGAGGCGGTAGCCGGCGCCGCGCACGGTCTGGATGGGATGGGCGCCGAGTTTCTTGCGCAGGTAGCCCACGTACACGTCCACCACGTTCGATCCGGGGTCGTAGTCATAGCCCCAGACGTGGGAGAGCAACTGCTCGCGTGAGAGCACCTGGTCCGGGTGACGGAGGAACATCTCTGCCAGTGCGAACTCGCGGGTGGAGAGATCCACGCGGCGGCCGTTTACCTCGGCGTGGCGGGAGCGGAGGTCCAGGACCACCGCTCCAACGCGGAGGGCGTCCGGTTCGCCCTCGCCTTGCGTGCGCAGGCGCGCCCGGATGCGCGCCAGCAATTCCTCGAAGTCAAAGGGCTTGGTGAGGTAGTCGTCAGCGCCGGCGTCCAGCCCGGCCACCTTGTCGCGCGTGACCTGGCGGGCGGTGAGGATGATGACCGGCAGGCGTTCGCCGCGTGCCCGTACCTGGCGGAGCACCTCGTGGCCGTCCATACCGGGCAGGCCCAGGTCCAGGAGGAGCAGGTCGAAGTCGGCGTCCGTGGCGGCGGCCGCGGCGAGCGGGCCGTCTCCCACCACGGTGGTGGTGAAGCCTGCGGCCTCCAGCCCCTTCTTCAGGAAGGAGGCAATGCGCGGCTCATCCTCCGCTACCAGGATGCGGGTCATGCCTGTCCCCGGTCCAGACCCCGCTGTCCGACCTCGGAGCGACGCACCGAGGCGGGTTCCTGCGCCGGCGGGGAGGCCGGCAGGATCAGGGTAAAGCGTGAGCCCTTGCCCGGGGTGGAATCCAGCCGCACCCGCCCGCCGTGCGCTCGGACGATCGCCTGCACGATCGCCAGGCCGAGGCCAGCGCCCTCGCCCGTCCGGCGTCCGTCCGTGCCGCGGGCGAAGCGATCGAAGATGCGCTGCTGGTCGACGGAGGCGATGCCGGGCCCCTGGTCCTGCACCCAGATCGCGTAGTGGTGCTCGCCCACCATTTCGCTGCCCAGGCTCACCGGCGTGCCCTCCGGCGTGTGCTCCACGGCGTTGCGACAGAGGTTCATCACGGCCTGGGTGAGCCGCTGCGGGTCGGCGAGCACCACGGCGATGGCGCTGCGCTCCATCGTCCAGGCCTGGTCCCCCAGCGCGGCCGCCTTGGCGGCGAGGTCGTGCGTGAACTCGTCCAGGTCCACGGGCTGGAGGTCAAGGAAGTCGCGCTGTTCTGTGCGGGCCAGCAGCAGCAGGTCCTCCACGATGCGCCCCATGCGTCCCAGTTCGTCGCGCACCAGCCGCATGGTCTCGTCCCACTCGGCCGCGTCGTCCGAGGCCAGTTCCAGGTGGCCTCGGATGATCGTGATGGGGGTGCGCAGTTCGTGGCCGGCGTCGTCCACCAGTCGGCGCTGGGCCTCGAACGCGGCCTCCAGGCGGTCGAGCATGTCGTTGAACGTCCGGGCCAGGAAGGCGACCTCGTTGTCGCCCTGTACTGCGATGCGGTCCGCCCAGTTGGACTCGCTGACGGAGCGTGCGGCGGCCGTCAGTTGGGCGATGGGTCTGAGGATGCTGCCGATGGCGAACCAGAAGGCGATCGCAGACACGACGACCACGCCGAGGAAGAGCAGGGCGCCCGTGCGGATCACGTTGCTGATGTCCGCCAGGCTGTCCTCCAGGAAGTAGGCCGCCACGAACGTGCCCATCACGCGGCCGTCGAAGGACACCGGGGCGGCCAGGTAGCGGACGCGGCCGGCCTCCGTCTCCATGTCGTCCTGGGCGGGGGTGTCGAGGCTGGCCCAGGCGGCCACGAGGTCCGCGTCGTCCAGCAGTTGCAGGGGAGCCACCGTGGATGCGTGCGGGCGGCCGTCCACCAGCGTGAACAGCGCCTCGTTCTCCACGGGCAGGTTGCGACGCAAGAACGTGTCGAAGATGGCGCGGATGTCGTCGCCGAAAGGCTCGCCGGTCTCGGGGTCGCGCCCGTCCACCAGCCGGCGCAGTTCCTCCACCTCCTGCAGCAGTTGCGCGTCCACCTCATCGTCCAGTTGCGCGAGGAGGAGCGACCGCTGCGCGAAGATGCCGAGGGCAAGGCCGAGCACGGTCACCGCCAGGTACCACCCCAGCAGCCGGACGCGAGTGCTCGCGGGACGTCGCCAGGGGAGCGGTGATCGCGGCGCCCCTGGCTCCAGGTGTGTGCGGGTGGCGTGCTTGCTCATACCCCAGCGTGACACACGGTCGTCCACCGGGGGTAGGGGTGCGCGTTAGAACGAGTCATCCGGTGAGTCCACGGAGTCGATCGACTGGACTGAGTCCACCGAGTCAAACGACTGCACGGAGTCCACCGAGTCGAACGACTGCACCGAGTCCACTGAGTCGAACGACTGCACCGAGTCCACCGAGTCGAACGACTGCACTGAGTCCACTGAGTCGAACGACTGCACTGAGTCCACTGAGTCGAACGAGTCCACGCTCTCAGGCGAGTCGATGCTCTGGACGCTGGCGAAGGACTGCACGGAGTCGCTGTCAGAGTCGATGCGCACCACCGGAGCGTCGACGACCTCGAAGCCCGCGGGGGGCGCCTCGAAGGTGGCGACGGCGGGGGTGACGTCCTGCAGGTCGATGCGGGACGGCATCGAGCGTGCGTCCGAGTCGCCACCCGCCAGGGCAAAGCCGGTGACACCGATGGTTGCGGCAATGGCGGCGGTGAGGCCCAGTTTCTGTTTACGGTTGAATTCCATCTCACTCCTCGTTTCCTGGCCCGCCGCGGTCCGGGCGGGCGTTGCATCTGTCTGTGGTCTGGTGCCCCTCGGGGGCATGTCTTCATGCTGACTCAGCGGCGTAAGACCCACCTGAGAGCGGCATGAGGGAGTTCTCATCCAGCGCCATCCCGGCGCTCCGAAGGCTGACCTCGATACCGGCTCGGTGCACCCAGGCGGCGGCCAGGTGGAGGCGGCGCCGGGTTTCGGCCTGCCAGCCGTCCATCTGGACGCGGAACGGGCCGGTGGCAAGCCCGAGTACGTTCGCGGCAACGTGTGCTCCGAGCAGGTCGGGGTGGTGCAGGCCCTCGGCATTGCGGAGCAGGCGTTTGGCGTACGCACGCAGACTGGGCTGCTCCTCCGGCGCGGCGAGGGCCATGGAGGTGGCGAACTGCGCGATCATCGTGGCGCTGTCGCCCACGGGCTCGCCCATGCCCACGGTGTCCAGGTCCAGGAGGCCCGTGATGCGGCCGTCTTCCACCAGCACCTGTCCGGAGTGAAAGTCACCGTGCACGGGCACCAGCGCGTCCGAGGGCGGAACCGCGCGCAAGCCACGCTCCAGGGCGTCCAGGAGGGAGGCGTCCTCCGGCGCCAGCGCTCGGAGCATCCGCAGATGGCCCAGCGCCGTGCGCAGGCCGGAGCGCGCCCGGCGGCCGTCGTTGAGCGCCGGGAGGGCGGCGAGGAGCGCCTGGAGGTCCTCCGGCGAGGGCAGGGTGTCGCCTCGGACGATCGTCGTGCGCAGGTCGTGGCCGGGGACGGCCGCCAGCAGGAGGATGCCGTGTTGCGCCGACCAGCCGTGGCTAGCCGGGGCTGCGATGTGCGACGCGATTGTCGCGTGTCGCTCCTGGAGCGCGGCCACCTCTGCGGGTGGGACGACCTTCAGGAACAGCCGGTGGTCCCCCGTACGCGCTTCCACCACGGCGCGCCGCAGTGGGCGGTACGCCCGCATCCGCAGGTGCACCGGCGCACGAAGCACCCCGGCCTGCTCCAGCAGGTCTCGCACCGCCTCCGGATCGAGGGCAGCGCGGAGTCCCGGCAGCAGAGGGTCACGGGGGACCTTCCAGACGGCGACTTCCTCACAGCCGTCGGAGCCGGGCGCGTGGGGCAGGTGCACGCGAGGGACGGGTACGCCCTCGATGCGGTCGCCGGTGGCGGCGACCAGGTCCAGGCGCCGAAGGCCGCCGTGAGTCTCGACGAGTGCGTGGAAACGCACCTCGGCACTGCGGCCCGGCCTCCACGTGACGTGGCTGCGCCGCGCCTTCCGGACCGCCCCCAGGCCGAGCGCCGTCGCGAGCGTGCCGACGGCGCCGTCGCCCAGCATCCCCTCGAACGCGGGGAGGTGCGGGTCGGACAGCGGCGGGGTGGAGGGCAGGTTGGTCACGCCTCCATGCTGCGGGCGGTGGGTGAGGCGACGGTAAGACGTGGATGAGAGCCTTCTCATGGAGCAGGCTCAGCGGTGCGCCCTCGCTACCCGGCGACGGGGCCGAGGGCGCAGCAACAGAGGATCCCCGCTGCGGCGAGGTACGGGCCGTAGGCCATCGTGGCGCTGCGGGATGCGCCGCGGGCGAGCATCGCGGCGGCCACGACGGCGGCGAGGAGGCTCGCCAGCACGAGGTAGACCGGTACGGTCCCGAGGCCGAGGACCGCGCCGCCGAGGCCGGCAAGTTTCACGTCGCCCATGCCGAACTGTCCTCGTGCCGCGACATAAGCGACGCCTGTGACGCCGATGGCCATGCTAGCGCCGAGGCCCGCGCTCGTCAGGGCCTCGACGCCGCTGAGTGAGGCGAGGATGAGGGCGAGCACCATGCCGGGCAGGGTGACCACGTTCGGGATGCGGCGAGAGCGCAGGTCGATGATGGCGACAGAGATCATGGCGGCGGCGAAGAGCGCGGTGATGGCGACCGTGGGTGGGGGAGCGCCTCGGCTCCACACGACGCCCGCGATCACCAGGGCCGCGACGCCGCTGGCCACGAGGTCGCGAGGCGCTACGCCTCGGCCTCGGGAGGGCGGTCGATCCTCAGACGGTCGCCGAGCATGAGCCGGGAGCGTGCGATCTCGCCCGCCGGTAACTCCAGGATGTCGCGTGTCCTGCGGCTCGCCCAGCGGAAGCGCCACGGTCTGACGTGCTGAGCGAGCCATGTGACCTCCGCCATTCCTTCGTCCGCACGGCTGAGCCCGACGAGGTCGAGGGGCTGCCGCATGAAGCAGGTGTGCACCGAGTTGCAGGGCCGGATCAGAAGTCCCTGTCCAGCCTCAAGGCGTGGGCGTGCGAGCAGGCCCCGTCCGCGGGTGAGGAACGAGTCGGCGACCACGGCGGTGATCGTGGCGGAGCCGGCCGCCAGGACGAGCGTGTCCATGGTCAGCCACCCATCACTTCGGCGGCGTTCATCGCCACCGGCGCCAGCAGGAGCAAGAAGAACGTGGGAAAGATGAAGAGCACCATGGGAATGGTCATCTTGACGGGGACCTTGTTGGCGAGTTCCCTCGCGACGAGGCGCCGGTGCTCGCGCAATTCACGGGCGCGGGCGCGGAGGATCTCCCCGACCGACACGCCGGAGCGCTCGGCCTGGGCGATCACCCTCGCGATGCCTGCCACGTCGGACGAGCCGGTGCGCTGGGCCATGGCGTTGAGGGCGTCCTCGCGCGGTACGCCGACGGAGATCTCCCGCATCGTGCGGGCGAACTCGACGGCGATGGGACCGGTGAACTTCTGGGAGACCACCATCATTGCCGCCTGCAACCCGAGGCCGCATTCGATGTTCGTGACGATCAGGTCGAGCACCTGCGGCAGCGCTCGGTCGATGCTGCGGGTGCGGGCCATCGCGCGGCGGCGGAGGAGGAGCCAGGGCCCGCCGACCATGATCGCCAGCAGGATGCCCGCGGCGAGCAGCGGCGTCCTCTCGCGTGCGTCGGCGGTGAGCCAGGCTGCTGCCCCAGCGACCGAGGCGATACCCAGCACGGCCCAGATCGCCAGGAACTGTCCCGCGCGCATCGACTCGGCGCCGCCGCGTTCCAGGAGGGACTCGGTCGTGCGCATCAGCCTCGGCGGGACGAGCCGTCCGAGGGTGGCGCGCACCGTGCGGCCGAGCGCGCCCTGACGACGCGGCGGCGGTGGGGCGGGCAGGCCGAACTCGGTGCGTTCGCGCAGGTTGTCCATGCGCACTCGGGCGCGCTGGTCCGGGGCGCCGGGACGCACACCCAGGACGAGGAACGCGATGGCGAGGGCTGCCCCGGCGGCAAGCATGACTTCCACGGGCTACATCTCCAACTTCGCCAGGCGGCGCGCCAGGGCGTAGCCCAGCAGGTCCATGCACAACGCGACCCCGAGCACGAGGCGGCCCGTCGGTTCGGTGATAAGGCGCCCGAAGACCTCCGGCATCATCGCCATGAGCAGTCCGGCGAGCAGCAGCGGGAAGACCGCGACGATGATCGCGGAGAACCGCTCGCGCGAGGTCAGGGCGTGCAATTCCTGCTGGAACGCCTGGCGTTCGCGGATCGTCTGGCCCACGCCCTTGAGGATCTCCGAGAGGTTGCCGCCTGTCCGTCGCTGCACCTCCAGCGCCGTCGCGACCACCTCGAAGTCCGGGCTGTTGATGCGGGTGCGCGCCTCCGCCAGGGCTCGGTCGAAGTCACTGCCGAGGCGCACGGCGTCCAGGAAGCGGCCCACCTCCTCGCCCAGCGGGCGGCCGATCTGCTCAGCGGCCGCGCCCAGGGCCTGCATGTAACCGAAGCCGGAGGAGAGCATGGTGCTCATCACCTCGCAGAGTTCGACTAACTGGCGTTCCGTCTGCCGGGCTCTCCGTGCGATGCGCACGCGGAGGTAGACCGCGGGGAGCAGGAGACCGAGGGCCGCCCCGGCGCCTGCGGCCATCGGCAGAGGCATCGCGCCTCCTCCTGTCTCCGAGCCGGACGAGAGCGCCGTGAAGAGGGCCACGATGCTGCACCCGGCCACGAGGGCGGCCCGGACCATGAAGAAGTCACCGAGGCTCATTCCGATCCCGGCGCGGTCCAATTGCTGCCGCGGCGCGGTGCCGAGGAAACGGCGCAGCCCGCGGTCCACGAGCCCCAGCAGGCCGGCGCTACGGCCTCGAAAGATCGAGGTCGACGCTGCCGCCGGGGGTAGGCGCGTCGCCTCACGGTCGAGGGCGGCCAGGCGGGACTGGACGAGGATGTCCTGCGACAGCACCAGGCGAGCCACCGCCATCACCAGCAGCAGGACGGCCGTCCCGGCGCCGGCGGCCAGGGCGATGATCGTTGCGTCCATGGTCACTGCGCCCATTCGTCTGCGGGGGATGAGTTGAAGCGCTCCGCGAACCGAGGGCGGATGCCGGTGGGCCGGAGGTCTCCCGCGACCTCGCCCTCCGGCCCGGGCAGGCCGCGCTCGAAGCGGAAGATGTCCTGCAGGCCCACAACGGCGCCCTCCAGGTGTGTGACCTCTGAAATGGCCATGAGGCGCCGCGACCCGTCCGGCAGGCGCGAGACCTGGATCACGAGGTGCAACGCGGAGGCGATCTGTTCACGGATGGCGGTGACCGGCAGTTCGAAGCCCGCCATCAGCACCATGTTCTCCACGCGCGACAGGGCGTCTCGAGGTGAGTTTGCGTGCACCGTGCTCATGGAGCCTTCGTGCCCGGTGTTCATCGCCTGCATCATGTCGAAGGCCTCGGCGCCCCGGACCTCGCCCAGGATGATGCGGTCCGGCCGCATGCGGAGCGCGTTGCGGAGCAGGTCACGCTGGGAGATCTCCGCCCGCGCGTTCATCACCGCTGGGCGCGCCTCCAGCGTGACCACGTGTCGCTGCCGCAGGCGGATCTCCACCGGGTCCTCGATGGTCACGATGCGCTCCGCCTCCGGGATGGACTCGGAGAGTGCGCTCAGCAACGTCGTCTTGCCGCTGCCGGTGCCGCCGGAGATCAGGACGTTCACCTTGGTGCGCACGCACTCGCGCAGGAAGGCCGCGGCCTCCTCGGTCAGTGCGCCCACGCGCACCAGGTCGGCCATGTCGAAGCGGTCGTGGCGGAACTTGCGGATAGTGATGCTGGGGCTGTGCACCGCGATCGGCGGTAGCACCACGTTCACGCGCGATCCGTCCGCCAGGCGCGCGTCCACCATCGGCGCGGTCTCGTCCAGTCGGCGGCCCAGGGGCGCCACGATGCGGTCAGCGATGCGCTGGATGTGGGCGGCGTCACGAAAGCGCGACTCGCTCTCGTGGAGGACGCCGTCGCGTTCGTAGTAGACCTCGTCCGGAGCGTTCACCATCACCTCGCTGACCTCGGGGTCGTCGAGGAGCGCCTGGATCGGGCCCAGCCCGAGCACCTCGTTCGTGACCTCGTCGATCACGTCGCGGCGTGTGACGCCGGGCGGTGTGGCTCCGGCGTGGGCGAGGACCGAGGAGATGGACGCCTCCAGGTGCGCCCGGCGTGAAGCCTCCGGCAGCGCCTCCAGGGCACGGAGGTCCAGGTCTCGGATGATCTGGTCATGCACCTGCATGACGAGGGCGCGCCGGGAGGCGTCCGCATCCAGCAAGCGCCTGCTCATCGTCAAGGGGGTCATAGGGGGCATGGGGTACGGCTCGACGCTCATCGTCCACCTCGTTGTGTCAGGGCTCGTTGTGCCAGGGCTCGCTGTGTCAGGGGCTGTGTCAGCAGGGATCGCAGGCTGCGGCGCCCGGGCTGGGCGGCCGTCCCGGTAATGGCGGCGGCCATCTCGTAGACCGCCCGTGAGAACCCGCCGCCCGGTTGCTCCAGCAGCACAGGGACGCCTCGCTGGACGCTGCGGCCCAGGTGGCGGTCATGGGGGATGGCCTGTGCGACGCGGAGCCCGGTGGCCTCCGCCACGTCGGACGCGGTCACCGTGCTGGCGTCCGTGCTGTTGTTGATCACGAGGCGGATGCGACCGGGGTCCACCTCCAGCGACTGCAGGATGCGCACCGCGGTCTTCGTGTCCTTGATGCTGGACAGTTCCATGGAGGTCACCAGCAGCACGATGTCGGCCTCGCAGACCGAGGCGGCGACCAGTTCGTTGATCGTGCCGGGCGTGTCGACCACGACGTACTCGTGCGTCTCGGCCAGCGCGGTGGCGATGCGGGCGATGCGTTCGGGGCCTACCACGCGCCAGTCCTGTGGTTCGGGGAACACGCCCAGCACGTCCACGCCGCTGGAGTGCGTGACGAGGCAGTCCGCGACGGCCTGGCGTGAGACCTCCATGGCCCCACGCGCGAGGAAGGAGATGCAGCGTTCGGCCGTGGTCTCCACGTCCAGCATCACGCCGACGTCGCCAAACTGGACGTCCGCATCCAGCAGCGCAACGTCCTGGCCAGACGATTGGCGAAGGGCCACCGCCAGGTTCACGGCAAGCGTGCTCTTGCCGATCCCGCCCTTCGCGCCGGCGACCGTCACGATCGTCCCGAGGCCGCGGCCCTCGCTGGTCTCGTCCCCGCGCGCGCGCTCTTGCGCGAGGGCCGCCTGCACCGCCTCGGCAAGGTCATCCGGGCGCATGGGCTTCAGGAGGAAGTCGCGCGCGCCGGCGCGCATGGCCCGCCTCAGAAATGCGGGCTCGGCGCGAGAGGAGTAGGCGACCACCGGCACCTGCGGGATCTGTCGCTGGAGCGCCTCGATCGTCGTCAGCCCGCGCATCGGCGGCTCTTCGAGCGAGAGCAGGATGATCGAGGGCGCGCGTTCCACCGCGAGGAACGTGGCCTCCGCGCCGTACGCGGCCTCGGCGGCCACCACGAGTCCGGCGCGCTTCGCGGTGGCGACGGCCTCCAGGCGGCTGTCCAGGTTCGGGTCCACCACGAGCGCGGTGAGGGCCGCCGTGGACTGCCGGTTGTCCGGAGTGGCGAGGAGCGTCATCGCGTGGCCACCTGCGGCCGGTCGGAGGGTGTGCTGAAGACTGTGACGGGTGCTATCGGGGCCGTGAGGGTCTCTCCGAACGGCCGCAGCGCGAGGCCAATCGAGCCTTCCATGACCGCCATGAACAGCACCTGGGCCTGGTCCGGGCTCACAGCGAGCGTGACCGAGGCCGCCTGGGGCTGCACCTC
The DNA here is from genome assembly GCA_023228825.1 of Dehalococcoidia bacterium. Lineage (GTDB taxonomy): Bacteria > Chloroflexota > Dehalococcoidia > UBA2979 > UBA2979 > W-Chloroflexi-9. Next base: position 161,819 of record JALOAL010000002.1, read on the forward strand.
GGCCTCGTCGGCTCGCTGCGCGCCGGCGTCGCGGGCCACGGCGGAGGCCGGGCTCACGGACTGGCCGATGGCGAGCACCAGAGCGTCCTGCAGGATCGTGACCACGGCGCCGTGGTCACGAGTGGTGTCGCCCATGTCGCTCTCGGCCATGGCGCGCCGCTCGTGGCCCTCGATGCGTCGCGAGTCGACGGCGGCGAGGACGTCCACGCGGTCGCCGGGGACGATCAGGCCACCAGCGCCGGAGACCTCGGAGAGCGGGACGGAGACCGCGCGCATGCCGTCGGGGATGACGAACGCCAGGCCCGTGGAGGCCGGCCGTTCGGTGTCCACGAACTTCGAGGCGAGGATCTGCTCACCCGCCGCCACCGGGTAGCGGAGCATGCGGCCCTCGGCCTGTTCGAGCGTGGTGAGTGCGCCCGCCGCCACGGAGGCCGCGGGCATCTCTACCACGCGGACCGCGCCGCCCTCGATGGCGGCGCCGGCCGCCAGGTCGCGGGACGCGACCAGGACTTCCGTGCTCGCCTCGCGAGGGGCGCTCTGCTGCTGGTCGTCCGCAAGCGTGGGCAGCCAGGCCAGCACTCCTGCGAACGTCGCGCCGCCCAGGATGAGTGCGAGCAGGATCGGGACCCGGCTAGTCCCCATTGCGCGTGAGAGTCGTGACATTGAGGTGCTCTTTCCTGGTGTCGACCGGTCGCTGGTCGTCTACTGGGCAAGCCGCGCCTGCGCGAGGTCTGCGATCGTTCGGAAGGCGGCCTGCAGGTCGGATGGCTCCGGAGCGTCCAGGTAGACGCCGCTGCCGATGCTCGCGATCTGCTGAAGGAAGGTGTGGTCCACGCCATCGCCCAGGCCGATGACGTAGATGCGGATACCGGCGTCCGCGGCCAGTTGCGCCTGCTGTTGGGCGTAGTTCTGACCCTGCGTGGTGTTCGTGGGCAGGTTGGGAATCCCGTCCGTGAGGAGGACGATGATCTTGGCCGCATCCGTCTGTGCACTGGCGCCGGTGAGTTGCCCGCGCGCGAGGAGTAGCGCTGCGCCGATGTTCGTGGAACCGCCCGGGGTCATGTCCTGCACGGCCGCCTCGAACACGCTTCCCGCCCCGAACGAGGCGCCGAGGGCACGGTCCGTGGAGGCGGTGGACGCGTAGGAGACGAGCGCGAGTTGGTCGTACACCGGCGAGAAGTTCCGGCTGAAGTCGATTGCGGCGTCCTGGACGTCGTTGAACGGCGCCCAGTCGCTGGGCGTGTTGGGACACGTGTTGCTCGTGTAGCCCAGCGAGTCCGCACACATCGAACCCGACCGGTCGATCACCACCGCCAGGTCGCGCCCGGAACTACACGCCACCGCCGTCGCACCTACGTTCCACTCGGTAATGCCGAGGTACCGCAGGAAGAACGACGGTGGCTCACGTTCGATCGTGACCTGCACGCCGGTCGCCAGGCCGTCGCTCCCTGAGAAGCAGTTGTCGACCAGGGAGACGGTGAGGCCCGCGTCGTTGGGGACGCCGTTCTTGCCGGCCCAGGCGATGGCGTGCGTCACTGCGGAGACCTGGTCCGTCGCCTGCACCGTCGGGTTGGATGAGAGTGACAGTTCGAGCGCTCCGGCGAGTGCGGAGTTGTCCGCGTCGCCCTGCGCGTCCCGCCGGGCGTTCAGCATCAGGCCTACGTCGATGACGGCCGCGCCGAACATGGCAAAGAGGAAGGCAAACAGGACGATGAAGATCGCCGCCTGGCCCTCCGCTCGGCGAGCCACGCGCCATGCCGAGGAGGGGCGGGAGCGCACGAGGTGGATCAGCATGCCGGTCCACCTCGTGCCACTGGAATCGCCGGCGCCTGCTCGAGCCGCCCGGTCGAGCACGCGCTGAGGGTGATGCTGGCCGGGAACCCCGCCTCGCCCAGAAAGGCCATGAGCGAGCCGAGCGGCGTGACCATCGCGTAGTGGTGCGAGACGTGCACCACGACTGAGTCACCCCGCGCGACACTCCCCGGACCTCCCGGGTAGGAGACGGTGATCTCCGAGCACTCCAGGTTCTCCGCGCTGGTGTTCAGCGCCCGTCCTCGGACCGTGTTCGGGGCACAGGTGGCGTTACCCGGAGGTGACCCCAGTGCCCCGTAGCGGGCGCCCTCCGCCGCAGCATTGCTGACGGCGAGATGGCTGTTGAGGGCGAAGCCAAACTCCACGACCGCGAAGATCATCAGCAGGATGAGCGGCAGCACGAGCACCAACTCGACCACCGCCTGTCCCTCCGACTTCAGCACGTGAGGCATGGCAGCCCTCCTCCTGGCCGCGTGTCGCCTAGGCAGCGAGCGCGCCGGTGACCTTGCCGATGGCCGAGGCGACGGCGCCCTTCAGCGGATCGACGGCGCCCACCACCAGGACCACGGCGATCAGTCCCGTGACCAGGACGTATTCGACCGTGCCCTGGCCCTCTTCGCGCTCGGCACGGGCGGACAGGTTGAGGAAGAAGTTGTTGATGCGAGACATGAGGTCCTCCTGTGAAGCCGGTCTTGTGTGAAGCCGGCCTGGCCGGCTTCGTGTTCAGTGTTTGCGTGTGCAGTGGATGGATGTCGTGCTGGTGCGATCACTCGCTAGCAAGGTGTTCTGAATGTGCGCGCATCGACCCCCTCACGGACCCTGATGGACCCCTGTTCTTCGAGTGGAGTTGGGCTGGTTGACGCTGTCGGTTGGGTGCCGCCCCAATGCCAGGTCTTCCACAGATGACCCGGGCTGCATCTTGGAAGAGCGCGATGCAGAAGAAGTTGAGGAGGAGTCACTCCTCAACGTCAGGTCAATGTCAGACTTACTGCGGCGGATAGAAGGCTCGACAATGCCGGCGGCGTGGCCGGACTCAACAGGCGGGCGGTAGGACGGTCCCGGTCAGCGGCGGTCGAGTTCGCGGGGGGGCCCGGCGGCTCAGCGGGGACGCCGGCCGCAGGGACGCGGGCCTCGATGGGCCTCGACGCGGGTGGGCGCGGTGTCCTGTGGCGGGCCAGCGAGGTGTGACCTTCGCGTGGTCACAGGGTGCGGGGCAACGCGATGAGACCGACGCAAGGGCATGGCACGGGTGGCCGGGCGCTTCCGGATGGGGGCCCAGGACTTCTGATCCAGGTGAGCGCCCATCCGTGACGGCCTCGGCTCGCAAGCGAAACGTTGAGGGCTACTCCCCGTACTTGATGCGGTGTTCGTCCAGCGCGTCCGCGTCGAACTGCATGCGGACGGCGCGCACCGTCTCGTCGCCGATGGAGGCCACCTCGTCCGTCCTCAACCAGTAGTCCGGCTCGCCCGGGACGTCGAGCAGGAACGCACCGTCAGTGATCCGCTTGATCCTGCCCACGGGCCGCCCGTCCGAGGTGAGGACCCAGTTGTCGATTTCCGGTTGTATGGCCATGTCGCTGCCTCTCCAGCCACGACCCCGGGCGCACACCGCTGCGCGCCATTCCGAAGCCAGCGTACTCCAGCCATCGAGCGCCTCGCTCACGGTCGATGGCTGGAGGGCGGGCTGATGCCTGCGTCCGTTGCGGGCTTAGTAGCGAGCGGTGCCGATGACGCCGCCCTGGTTGTCCAGCACGCGGGCGTCGTCCGTGAACCAGATGGCGGCTCCCTGGTCGATCGCCGCACCCAGGGCGGCCTCCACGGCGTCTGCGTCCACCGGCGACTCGCGCAGCCGGCTGTCGTCCGCGTACCCCATGTGCTGAGTGGCGTCCTGGTGGACGATGAGGCTGGCCACGCGGCCCTCCTCGGCGGCGCGCTGGATCACCTCCACGCCGCCCAGGGTGTTGGGGCTGGCCCCGGAGAACCATTCCTCCACCCGACGGCCGGCACGCTGTAGCCGTGACTCCTCGGCCAGGCGACGCAGGCGGGCGAAACGGTCGCGCTCGTCCTCCTGCGGGTCCGGTGCGCCCAACTGGACGGCCTCGTCCTGCAGTTCTTGCGACAGGCGCGAGAGGACCTGTTGACGTGCCTCGTCCACGCCTTCGATCACCAGCAGGTCGTCTGGCTCCAGGAACCGCGCCAGGTGCTCGGCCGCCTCGTTCGCGAACAGGTCACGCTGGTGCTCCACGCGACGCTGCTGCTTCAGGTAGGCGTGGCCGCCGCCACGTTCGTCCGCGCGCAGGCCGCCTCCGAAGTTGTCGCGCTTGGTGTCCTGGCCACGCTTGATCAGGTAGTGCGCCGGCCAGTCCACCTCCGCGGTGGCGGCTGCCGCGCCGTACTTGATGCGCGTGACGCTCATGGTGTGCACATCCGTGGTCACAAGGGCCACCGGACGATCCAGGAAGGCAGTGCGCGCGACCTCGAAGATGCGGGCGCGGTAGCCGGCGTGGAGGCTGGTGCGGACGGGCGTGTCCAGGTCCACGACGATGAAGTCGCCGGACTCGGCGCGCGGCGTGTCCGGGTCGTTGTCGGGGTGCGCCACGTAGACGAGGCCGAGCACGCCGCGCTTCGTTGCGTCCTCCGCGATCGCCTGCAGGTCTTCCACCTCGGCCTCCACGGCCCAGGCGACGCGCTTGTCCAGGCCCTCGATCGCCTCGCGTGTGGCCTGGCGGAAGACGCGTAGGGCGGGCGGCTGGCCCGTGCTGTCCGGCGTCAGGTCCAGAGTTGCGGTGAGTGTCAGGCGATCGCCGGCCTCGCGCAGTCGCGTGACGAGCGTGTCGAGGCGGTCGGAGGAGTCGTTGTTCATCGTGGTCCCTTCGGTGTAGCGAGCGTCTTCTCTCAGCGACCCCCCGAGGACGGGCCGCCTGGACAGCATCGCGTCCCCTTCAGTCCATCCATCCTACGGGCAATGCTATCCGGCCCACGTGTGTCCGGCGGTGGACTCAGGTCCCACCCGGGTCGGGCGCCTGCCCGTGATTAATCAGACGCTAACAGCGGACATCTCTACTGGTATTGCGGAGGCAGGGAACAGGCGGAGGCGGTGGCCCCGCCTCGTCATGCAGGACGGAGGAGTGGTGGCCGACGTGCTTGTGGTCGAGGATGAGGACGCCATCCGGGAGGTCGTCGGTTACCAACTCGAGCGGTACGGCCACCAGGTGCGGTACGCGAGCGATGGTGTGGACGCGCTGCGACAGATCCAGGAATCCCTCCCGAACCTGGTCATCCTGGACCTGATGCTGCCGCGCTTCGCCGGGCTGGACCTGCTCCGTGTGCTCCGCGAGCACTCCCAGGTGCCCGTGATCATCATCAGCGCGCGGGATACCGAGGCGGACCGGCTGGCCGGCTTCGACCTCGGCGCGGACGACTACCTCACCAAGCCGTTCTCCGTGCGGGAACTGATGGCGCGCGTCCAGGTGGCGCTGCGGCACAGTCCACCGCGAGTGGAGGAGGAGCCGGAGGCTCCGGAGGAGACGCTGACCCTGGCCGGTGGATCGCTCCTGCTGGACCTCGGACGGCACGAGGTGCGCAAGGACGGACGCCTGCTGGACCTGTCACCCAGGGCGTTCGAACTGCTGACGTACCTGGCGCGTCACGCGAACCAGGTGCGCAGCCGGGACCAGATCCTGGAGGCGGTGTGGGGCTACGCCTACGGCGGCGACACCCGCACGATCGACGTCCACGTCCACGCCGTGCGCCGCAAGATCGAGGACGAGCCTCGGACGCCTCGTCACCTTGTGACCGTGCGCCAGTACGGCTACAAGTTCGTCGACGAGTAGCCGCCCGCCCATCCGCCCCGCGTGCGCTTCGGCCAGACGCCCTTCCAATACCGGCCATTACCGGCGCAAAGCCTCGTCCGCGGCACTCACGTAGACTGGAGGAGTCCCGCTCATGGCTGCGTGGGCGGATTGCCGCGTGTGTGCGGGAGGAGAACGCCATATGTGCGGCATTGCGGGCATCGTTTCACTGGCTGGGGACAGCGCTCCGCCGGCGGTCGTGGAGCGCATGGCCGCCACCCTGGAGCACCGAGGCCCGGACGACGGCGGCCAGCAGGTCGCGGGGCCCTGTGGGATGGCGCACTGCCGCCTCTCGATCATCGACCTCTCCGCCGCTGCCCGGCAGCCGCTGCGGGACGAGCGCGGCGACGTCTGGCTCATCACCAACGGCGAGATATACAACCACGAGGCGCTGCGGGCGGAACTGGTGGCGCGCGGCGTCCAATTCGCTTCGCGGAGCGACTCCGAGGTGATCGTGCATCTGCTGGCGGAGCGTCCGGACGATCCGGAGGCCGTCCTCAACCAGATCGAGGGGATGTTCGCGTTCGCCGCGTGGGACGCGAAGCGCGGCCGGCTGCTGCTGGCGCGGGACCGCATGGGCGTCAAGCCGCTCTACTGGGCGCGCAGCGGGACGTGGCTGCTGTACGCCAGCGAGCCGAAGGCCATCCTCGCCAGCGGCCTCGTCGAGGCGGAGCCCGATCCGGCGGCGATCGCCTCGTACCTGGCGTACCGGCACCCCATTGCGCCGCGGACGATGTACCGAGGCATCCACGCGCTGGAGCCGGGCCACTACCTGGTCGCGGAGTCGGGCGAGGTGGCGGTGCGTCGGTACTGGGACATTCCCACCCCTCGCCACGATCCGTCGCGCTCCGAGCATGACTACGTGCAGGGGACGCGAGACCTGATGGAGGAGGCCGTCCGCAAGCGCCTGATGTCAGACGTCCCGCTGGGCGCCTACCTTTCGGGCGGCCTCGACTCCAGCATCATCGTGGCGTTGATGGCGCAGCAGTCGTCCACGCCGGTGAAGACGTACTCGGTCGGCTTCGGGGACGAGGGGTTGGACGAATTCCCCTACGCCCGCCTGGTCGCGGAACGCTACGGGACTGACCACCACGAGATCAGACTGGACGCACCGGGATACTTCGACCTGTTGCCGCACCTGATCCGCTTCCGCGATGCGCCGCTGGCTGTGCCGAACGAGGTGCCGCTGTACGAGATGTCGCGCACGCTGAAGCAGGACGTCACCGTGGTCCTCTCTGGCGAAGGGGCGGACGAAGTCTTCGGCGGCTACGGCGACTACGCACGCATCCCCTTCGACTGGCGCAAGGGACGGGCGCTTGCCCGCCTCCCGGGGTTTCTGGCGTCGCCTCTCGCCGGAGGCATGGACGCGAAGTACGGCCCCGCGACGTACGAGGCGGATCCGGTGCGCCACTTCCTGGCGGGCTACGGCTGGTTCAAGCCCGCGGAGATCGCGAGCCTCCTGACGCCCCAGGCGCTCGCGGAGGCCGGCAAGGGTGGGCGGGACGCCTTCGTACGCCACTTCGCCGCGGCTGACGGACGCAGCGCGGACGACCGCGTGCTCTACATCCTGCAGAAGGTCCACCTGGTGAACCTGCTGTCGCGCGTGGACTCCATGACCATGGCCACGGCGGTGGAGGCCCGCGTCCCGTTCGTGGACCACCGCGTGGTCGAGTTCGCCTCGACCATTCCGTTCGACCTCAAGATGCGGTGGCGGTCCCCGCTGCATCGCGCTCGGGCCTGGCTCTCGTACTCGGACCGCTTCCGGGAGCGCGACGACATCACGAAGTACGTGCTGCGCCAGGCGTTCGCGGCTGACCTGCCGGACGAGATCGTGCAGCGGCGCAAGGTGGGATTCAAGGTGCCGCTGGAGCGCTCGTTCGGCGGACAGTTGACGGAGATCGCCCGCGGCCTCCTGCTGTCCGAGCGCACCCGGCAACGTGGCATCCTGGCCGTGGACGCGGTGGAGCGATGGCTGGACCGCGGCCCGGAGCACGGCGGTGGGGAGTTCGGACACCGGGTCTGGATGCTCATCAACCTGGAACTCTGGTGCCGGATCGCCTTCGACGGCGACGAGCCGGACCTCCGGCAACTGGCAACGGTGGGGGCACGGCGATGAACAAGTTCCGCCTCCCGCTGGCGAAATCGAGCGACGGCCCGATCTCGCTGCTCCTGAACCGGCCGCTCTCGCACGCGATGTCCGGCCCGCTCGCGGGCGCCGGCGTCACGCCCAACCAGGCGACGCTGCTCTCCCTGGCGATCGGCCTGCTGGGGGCCGTGGGCTACGCGACGGGGACGTGGTGGGTTGGGGGGCTGCTCGTGCAGTTCTCCTCGGTCTTCGCGGGGGTGGACGGCGAGATCGCCCGGCGTACGGGCGCATCCTCGAAGTACGGGGACTTCCTGGACACGGTGGCTGACCGGTTTGTGGAGTATGCGACGTTCGTGGGCCTTGGCGTGGGCCTGGCGCGCACGACGGACCTGGAGGAGTGGGCGTGGCCTCTGGCGGCGTTCGCGATCGGTGGATCTTTCATGCTCGCCTCGGCCTCTGAGAAATATCGCTCCGTGATGCACGAGAACTACCCGAAGCGCCAGTTGGAGCCCGCCTTCGCCTACCTCGTCGGGGGGCGCGACGCCCGCGTGTTCTACCTCGCCGCCGCCTCGGTCGCGGCGATGTGGCGCGTGGAAGTGCTGGTAGCGACGGTCGTCGTGATGACGGCGCTCGTGCACCTGAACTACTTCGTGCGGGTGCTCATCCTGCGGGGGCGGATGGCGTGACGAGGCCCAGCGTTGTCTTCTTCGACCTCGGTGACACCATCTGGCACCACCCCCACCGGCCCGCCCCCGACGTGATCGAGGCGGAACTGGTGCGACGCCTGGAGGCCGTGCTCGGGGCGCACGACCTCCACCCCCGCATGGGCGCCAGGGAGGTCCAGCGCGCGCTCGGCGCCCGGGGCGAGGCGCTGGAGGCGAAGGCGGTGCTGGAGGGGGACGGCGACTACCAGGCGATGACCCTCGAGGTCCTGCGCGAGGCCGGGCTGAACCCGTCCCCGGAGCAGGTGGAGGCCGTCTGGGAGACGCGTCGCCTGGGCGGGCGGTTCCTGCAGCGCGAGATCCTGCCGGGCGCCTACGAGATGCTGGCCACCCTCCGCGCGCGCGGGTTCCGGCTGGGCGTCATCACCAACCGCGCCCACGGGGGAGCCTCGTTCCGCGCAGAACTGGCGGACTACCAACTCGACACCTACTTCGACGCCCTGATCTGCTCCGACCGGGTTGGCTACCGCAAGCCGCACCCGCGGATCTTCGAGGTGGCGCTGGAGGCGTTCGGGATCGCGCCGGAGCAGGCCGTGCACGTGGGCGACAACCTGGAGGCGGACGTCCACGGAGCGCGTCAGGTCGGAATACTCCCGGTATGGATGCGTGGCGTCCAGTCACCGGGGGGAAATCCTACGGAAGATGTCCATTCCGTATCTCATGTCATCCACCATCTCTCAGAGTTGCTTTCCCTTCCATTCCTATCGGCGTATCCGCCTTGACGCGCCCTTAGAACCTTGTTACCAATTCAATGCCGAGTTCCGTCCGCCGGACGGAAACGGGGGAACCGCCCTCGGGGGCAACACCCTGAGGGACGCGACGCTTCGGCGTCGCAGGGGCGAGTCCTCGCTGTCGCGAGGTAGGTCACTTGCCGACCGAGCCCGTCAGCTCACCTCGTAGGCATGGCCAAGCGTCCGAAGCGCCGGACATCGTTTGAGGTCGACTCAATCGCCAGACCTCCGCTGGCATGCCGCACTGCGGCATGCCTCGCCCGCGCATCGGCTAGTAGCAGGAGGACACTTGCAAGTGCCACATGGCAGCGCCGCGCCCCCGCGCAGGCGCACCGAACGTCTGTCCAGCCGTCACATGGACGCGCGCCCCACGGAGGCGGTGATCCTCGCCGCGGGCGCAGGGGAGCGCCTGCGATGTCGCGACGAGGCCCCCCCCAAGCCGCTGACGTCGGTGCTGGGCAAGACCTTGCTGGAGCACTCGATCAGGACGTTCGTGGGCGCGGGCGTCCAGCACTGCACCGTGGTGGTGGGGTTCGAGGGCGCCACCGTGGCCCGCGCCGCCCGTGGGCTCGGCGAGCGATACGCCGTACAGGTCACCACCGTGCACAACGCGGACTGGGAGCGCGGCAACGGGACCTCGGTGCTGGCTGCCTCCGCGGTGGTGGCAAACCCGTTCTTCCTGGCGATGGGCGACCATCTCTTCGAGCCCGCCATCCTCGGCGCGCTGCAGGCGCAGGACGGCGGCGCCCCGCTCACGCTCGCCGTGGACCACGCCTGGGACGCCCTGGACCACGCCGACCTGGACGAGGCGACCAAGGTCAGGCTGAACGGGTCGACGATCGTTGACATCGGCAAGGAAATCCGCACCTTTGACGCCGTCGACACCGGCATCTTCCTCTGTCGCCCGGCGGTCTTCGGCGCCCTCGAAGCCGCGCAGGCTGGCGGGGACGCCTCACTGAGCGGGGCGGTGCGGGTGCTCGCGGCGCGCGCTGAGGCCGAGGTCGGCGACATCACCGGCCGCTTCTGGCAGGACGTGGACACCCCCGCGGACCTCGCCCGCGCCGAGCGCCGCCTCGGTGCGCTGCTCGCGGAGCAGGGCAGCAAGCGCGCTGTCGACGGGGTGAGTCTGGGCCGCCGCGCGTAGGGAGCGAGCGCTCGCCAGCGGCAGATAGCGTCCCGCAGGCCGGGGCGCGGTATCGAACATAACGCAACATCACGCGAAGGCTCGGAGCCGGGGACCTGTCCCGCTCCGAGCCTTCCTCGATCCAGGCATCCCCAGTCGTAGCAGGGTGCCGCGTGCGAGAGGCGGCACATCCGGATCACGGGCAAACCTGTGCTGTTGCTCACGCCTCCCTTGACACTGCCCGCGAGATTGGGGGACAGTTCCGGAAACGTTCTCGGTCGGAAACGTTCTCGGAGCGAGGTATGCGTCAGCGTCGATCAGTCACGATCCGCGACGTCGCGAGCGAAGCACAAGTCGCCGTGGCCACCGCGTCGCGCGCGCTTTCCGGCCGCAGCGAGGTCAGCGACGAGACCCGAAAACGGGTGGAGCGCGCGGCCAAGAAGTTGGGCTACGTGCCCAACCAGTCCGCACGCAGCCTGCGCGCGGCCTCCACGCGCATCATCGGCGTGGTCGTCCCGTCCATGGCGAACCCGATCTACGAGTTGTACCTGCGCGGCGCGGCGCACGAGGCCGTGGCCCACGGTTACTCCATCTTCATCTGCGACGCCGAGTATGACCCCGCCCTCTACCGCACCCACCTCCGGACACTGCTGGAGCACCGGGTGGACGGTGTGATCATCGGCGAGGTCATCCAGGCGCCCTCCCTGCTGGTCCCGTTTCTGCGGGCCGGGATCCCGGTAGACCCTTCGGAGGCCGCCCGCAGGGGCGCGCAGTTGCCACAACTGGTGCGCGGGACGGAAGCGTTCAAGGCGGCCTACACGCACCTGCTGTCGCTGGGCCATGAGCGCATCGCTTACGCGCGCCTGACGCGACCCGGCATCGCGATGCAGCGCGTGGGTTCGGACGCGCGCATGGCGTGGCTGCAGGAGGCCGCGGCGGAGGCCGGACTGCCGGACGACGCGGTGGTCCCGGTGGAATTTGTACCCGGCGAAGAGACCTCGGACCGTCTGCTCCGGCTCTTGAGCAGCGGCGACCGGCCCACCGCACTCGTGGTGACCGCGCCGCTGCTGCAACCGGTGCTGGTTGCCATCCACGAGACCGGCCTGGAGATCCCCCGTGACCTCTCGCTGCTGATGGTGGGGGATGCGTCGTGGGCGCGTGCAGTGCGACCACCGATCGCCTCCGTCTCGTCCGACATGTACGAGGAGGGGATGCGGGCGCTGCGCCGGATGGTGGGACGCATCCAGGGCGATGCGGACCTGGAGGCGGAGGGCGCCCCACAGCCCGCGCGCTTCCTGCCCCGCGGGTCGCTGGGCCCCGTCGTCCGACTGCCGGGGCGCGTGGCGCCGGGTGCGCCTCAGAAGACAACGCGGGCGGCCTCGAAGCAAGGCCCCAAGCAGACTGGGAAGAAGCAGAAATGAACCCAGCCCTGGATGGCGTCCTGGTCGCCGATCTCTCGGGCCGGATGTCCGGCGCCTGGTGCTCGCGCCTCATGGCGGACTTCGGCGCTGACGTGGTCGCGGTGGAGCCGCCCGGCGGGAGCAAGATCCGCCGGCTCGAGCCCCTGGACTCGGAGGGGCGCAGCGTCCCTGCGATGTACGCGCTCGCCAACAAGCGCTCGGTCGTCGTCGACCCTGCCGACGGCGAGCAGGTCGCGCTCCTGCAGACGCTGCTCGAACGCTGCGACATCGTGATCGAGGGCGACGGGGACGGGGCACTGGTCCACTTCGGCGTAGACCGCGAGGCGCTCCTGGGGCGTGCGCCGCAGCAAGTCCTGGTGTCGCTGACCGCACACGGAGTCACGGGGGGGCGCGCCGGGCGCGCAGGCAATGACCTGACCGCCTGGGCGTACTCGGGCTGGGCCTCCATCAACGGCCTGGCGGATCGCGAGCCGCTGAAGGGCAGTGGCTGGGTGGCCTCCTATCTCGCCGGCGTCGCCGCCTACGGAGCCGCCGTCAGCGCGCTGGTCTATCGCGACCGCGGCGGCGAGGGGCAGCACGTCGATGTCTCCGAGACGGAGGCGCTTCTGGAGATCTTCGGCCCCAACCTCCTCAGCGCCGCCTACGGCTCCGGCCGCACGCGTCGGAAGTCGATTGACATCTCAGGGACGTTCCCGGTGGAAGTCGGGGACGGCCACCTCTCGCTCACGATCGCTCGGGGCGAGCGCTATCGGGACGCCCTCATCGCCATTGGCCTGGTGGAGGAGGCGGACGACCCGAAGTGGGCGCCGCTGTCCGCGCGGGAGACGCCGGAGTTCTACGCACTGGTGCAGGCCCGCCTGCGCGAGATGGACCGCGCCACCCTCTTCGAGTCGCTCTCGGCGCTGCGCGTCTCCGCCGGCCCTGTGCTGCGCCCGGACGAGGTGCTGGAGAACGAACAACTCGGAGAGCGCGGCTTCTGGCGCCAGGTGGAGGAGTGGCCGGACGGCCCGCCGTTCGCCGGCCCGCCGTTCCTGATGGAGAAGACGCCCGCGCGACTGCGCCGCCGGCCCCCCGCGCCCGGGGAGCACACGCTGGACGAGGTCGCGTCTGGAGCCGAAGGGACTACATCGTGAGTGAGTGGGGGCCGCTGGCCGGCATCCGCGTGCTCGCCATGACGCACGCGTGGCTCGGGACGTTCTGCACGGAACTGATGGCGCTGAACGGCGCCGAGGTCATCCAGGTGGAGTCGCGACGGCGTCCGGACGCCTGGCGCGGTGGCTACGACGGCATCTACGCCGGCGCGGTACCGCCCACGCCCGGTCTGCGTCCATGGAACGTGCGTAGCCTCTACAACGCCGCCAACCTCAACAAGCAGGGGATTACGCTCGATATTTCCCAGCCCGAAGGACGAGAGATATTCCTGCACCTGGCATCCATATCAGATGTGGTGGCGGAGAACTTCTCTCCGCGTGTGATGCGGAATCTTGGTATCTCGTATGAAGACCTTACTCAGGTCAAACCTGATCTAGTCATGATCTCGCTCTCCGCATACGGTGGATCTGGGCCCTGGCGCGACCGGCTCGGGATTGGCGGGACGCTCGAACCGTCCTCCGGGATGTCGGCGCTGCTCGGCTATCCGGGCGGCCCACCGCTGAACTCAGGCCAGATGCTTCCAGACCCGGTGGGCGGCTACTACGGGTTCGCGGCGGTGGTGACGGCCCTCCGTCACCGGGAGCGGACTGGCGAGGGCCAGCACATTGACCTCTCCATGCAGGAGGCGAACCACACGCTCATCGGCGATGCGAGCCTGGAGTACGCGCTGACCGGGAACGTCCGCGGCCCCATGGGGAACCGGCACACCACCTTCGCGCCGCACGGCGTCTACGCCGCCCGCGGCCACGAGCAGTGGGTCGCCCTGGCCGCAGAGACCGAGGAGCAGTGGCGCGCCCTCTGCGAGGTGGCTCGGCGTCCAGAGTGGGCGGCCGACGGGCGGTTCGCGGACCGGGCGTCGCGTAAGGCGAACGAGGACGAGTTGGACGCCCTCATCGGCGGCTGGCTGGCGGGCCAGGACCGGGACGACGTGGTGGCGGCGCTGACCGTGCACGGGCTCCCCGTGGCGCCGGTGCTGGACGGCGATGAAGTGGCCGCGGACGCCGTGTTCCGCGAGCGCGGGGTGATCGAACCCGTGACGCACCCGGAGGCGGGAACCTGGCCTCAGGCCGGCATCCCGTACCACTACTCGCGCACGCCGATCCAGGTCACCCGGCCCGCGCCCATGCTGGGCGAGCACTCCGCCGAGGTGTTCGAGCGCTACTGCGGCGTGACGCCGGAGCGCTACGCCGAACTCGAGGAGAAGGTCATCACCGGCGGGGGGCCGCCACCGGAGTGGGAACCGGCCCCGCAGGTTCAGTCCTGACCGCTCGCGCGGCGGGTTATCCAGCGCCAGGAGGAGAAGAAGTTGTCCGACGAAGAGTTCCAGACACTCACCTACGAAGTGGTAGACCGAGTCGCCCGTGTCTCGCTCAACCGGCCGCGCTACAAGAACGCGCAGAGCCGGCTGCTGCTGGAGGAGATGGACGCCGCCTTCCGCAAGGCCGTGCTCGACCCTGAGGTGGGGGTGATCGTGCTGCGCGGCGAGGGCGACAGTTTCTCCGCCGGCCACGACCTGGGCACCCCGGAAGAACTGGCGGACCGCGAGGTGCGCCCGTACGAGGAGGGTCTGCGGGGTCGCAACCAGCGTTCCTGGGACCTCTACGTGGACTTTGGCCTGCGCTGGCGCGACCTGCCGAAGCCGACGATTGCGGCGGTGCAGGGCTACTGCATCTTTGGCGGCTGGATGATCGCGTCCTCCATGGACGTGATCTTCGCGGCGGACGACGCCAAGTTGCTGCCGTCCAAGTTCCAGTACTTCGCCGTGCCGTGGGACCTGGGCGCGCGGAAGGCCAAGGAGATCCTCTTCCAGGGCCGCTTCCTGAGCGCCGAGGAGGCCTGCGAGGTGGGCTTCGTGAACCGCGTGGTCCCGGTGGACCGCCTGGACGACGAGGTGATGGCCTACGCGCGCGACGTGGCGGAACACGACTCCTTTGGGCTGCGCCTGACCAAACTCGCCATCAACCAGATGGAGGACATCCAGGGGTTCACGGCCCACATCAAGGACGCACACACCATTTACATGCTGGGCGCCGCGGACACCGGCGGTGCACCGCGGGTAGACGGCATGCGCCGTCTGAAGGGCGTGCAGGCAGCCTTCGAGCGGGCCGAACGCGGCGACGGCAGCGAGGGCGACGCCTAGCGCTGACCGCCACCACCCGTCACCGGCCACACCATCACTGGCCACACCATCACATTGCCACGCCTCGGGAGACCCCGAGGCGGCAAGCGAAACGCGAGCAGCGGCGGCTACCGCTGTCCCAAGAGGGGATGACATGACAGAGAACACCAACTACTGGTTGAAGAACCGGGTCGGGCGGCGCAGCATGCTGCGCGGCGCCGGCCTGGCGACCGCGGGCCTGGCGGGCGCAGCCCTCATCGGCTGCGGCTCGGATGACGACTCCGGGAACGCGAACGGCGGCGGGGGCAACGGCTCGGACGGCACCGCCACGGCGACACAGCCCGCAGGCGCGGCGCGACGTGGTGGCACCGTGACTTTCCGGCGCGCCTCTAACGTGGCGTTCACGGACCCGATGCGCCAGAGCGGCGGCTATGACCCCACGGTCACCCGTCTGTACGCGGAGACGCTGCTGGGGGCCACCCCGGACGGCCAACTGCTGCCCATGCTCGCCGAGTCCTGGGAAGTCGAGCCGGAGCGGGTGGTCCTCAACCTGCGCCAGGACGTGAAGTTCGGCGACGGTACGCCGTTCAACGCGGAGGCCGTGCGCTACACGTTCGAGCGCGGCCAGAGCGCCGAACTCGCCGCCCCCGTGCGGTCTACTCACGTGCAGGTCGGCGAGGTGGAGACGCCGGACGACTACACGGCCATCCTGCACCTCAACGAGCCGAACGTGGCTTTCATCTCCAACCTGGCGCAGAACCCCGGCGCGATCATCTCGCCCACGGCCCACTCCGAGGCCGGCGATGACCGCTTCAACGCCCACCCGGTGGGCGCCGGTCCGTTCAAGGTCGAGCGCATCGAGCAGGACGGCGAGTCCATCTTCGTGCGCGACCCGGAGTGGCCCATGCAGGGCGAGGACGGTTCCGCGCTGCCCTACCTGGACGAGGTGCGCCTGCGCATCATCCCGGAGGACGCAGTCTCCATCGCGGCACTGGCCGCGGGCGAGATTGAGTTGGACTACGTCGTCCAGGAGTCGGACATCGAGCAGTTGCGGCGACGCGACGGTATCGAGGTGGACATCCAGGACGGCATCCGCTGGGCCGTGATCGAGATGATCATCAACAAGGGCGTCACAGAGGACGATCGCGTCCGCAAGGCCCTGAACTACGCGATCGACCGCGAAGAGTCGGTGGCGGTGCTGTCGAACGGCGTGGGCACGGTGGCCCACGGCTCCCTGAACGAACTCTCGTGGGCGTACGACCCGACGGTGCCGTACTACGACTACGACCCGGACGAGGCGATGAAGCACCTGGCCGCGGCGGGCTACGACGACCCGTCCTCGCTGCAGTTGTCCATCGCCACCTACGACGCGCCCCAGGCGGAGTTGGCGCAGGCGCAACTCTCGCGCCTGGGCATCCGCGTGGAGGTGGAGGCGCTGGAACTGGCGGTCTACCAGGACGAGTTCCGGGCGAAGGGGAACATCCCCCTGGGCACCGCCGGTGGCCCGTCCGTGGTGGGCGACCCGGATACGTTCTTCCGCCAGCGCTACGGCAGCGCGGGCGCATACAACCCCGGCCGGCCGGAGAACCCTGAGTTCGACGAACTCATCCGTCGCGGTGCGGAGGAGCCGGACCAGGAGGCTCGCAAGGAGATCTACAGCCAGATCCAGCAGATGTCCTACGACTGGGCATACCGGATCTGGGTGGTGCGGCGCCCCAGCTCGCGCGCTCGCACGGAGAAACTCCAGAACCTGATCTGGAACGGCTACAACTCCCGGCTGATGGAGGCCTGGCTGGAGGGCTAGTCAACGGCCCGATTCCCTCCCCGGGGCGGTGCGACCAACATCGCGCCGCCTCGGGGCCTCGGGAAGCGGCCGGAACAAGGGGGGAACGATGGCTCGGTACACCATCCATCGCATGGCTCAGATGGTCCCGGTCCTCTTCTTCGTCACGATCGTGCTGTTCTTCGTGATGAGGCTGCTGCCGGGAGACCCCATCCTGGTCCTGGCAGGCGACGAGGCGGGATCGCTCGATCAAGAGACGATCGAACTGATGCGCGACCAACTAGGGTTGAACGACCCGGTGTTCGTGCAGTACTTCAACTGGGTCAGTGACGCGGTGCAGGGCGACCTGGGCCGTTCCACCCGCAACAACCTCCCGGTGATGGAGGAGTTGGTACGCCGCATTCCGGCCACCGCCCAGTTGGCGGCGCTGTCCATCGCGGTCGCGGCAGCGATCGGCATCACCACGGGGATCATCGCGGCCGTGAAGCGCAACAGCATCGCGGACTTCGGGGCCACGTTGCTCGCAATGTTCGGCGTGGCGATCCCGAACTTCTGGTTCTCGATCATCCTGATCTCGATCTTCGTCGTGTGGCTCGGATGGCTGCCGTCCAGTGGGTTCGTGCCCATCTGGGAGGAGCCGGTGCGTGGCATCAAACTGATGATCCTGCCCGTCACCGCCCTGGGCACCACACTGGCCGCGGCGATCATGCGCCAGACGCGCTCCAACTTGTTGGAGGTCCTGAACCAGGACTACGTCCGGACCGCCCGGGCGAAGGGCGTTTCCGAGTTGCGCGTCATCACGAGGCACGCCCTCGCGAATGCGCTGCTCCCGGTCATCACCGTGGTGGGACTCCAGTTGGGCAGCCTGCTCGCGGGCAGCGTCATCATCGAGTCCATGTTCAGTATCCCCGGCCTGGGCCGGCTGGCCGTGCAGGCTATTTCCTCCCGTGACTATCCGATGCTGCAGGGGGTGGTGTTGCTGTTCACGCTCATCACGGTCCTGGTCAACCTGATCACGGACCTCTCCTACGCCATCATCGACCCGCGGATCAGGTACTCCTGATGGCTACCAACACGGACGTCACCACCATCGCCGGGCCGCGGGTGGGCGGCTGGGACCGGGCGCTGGTCACCGCTGGCCGCATCGTCCGGCGCTACCCGCTGGCGGTCACCGGCGGCGTGATCGTGCTCACGTTCCTGCTGATGGCGATCTTCGCGCCGCTCATCGCCACCCATGACCCACTGGAGGCGGACGGCCGCAACGCCTTCCAGACGCCCAGCGCCGAGCACTGGTTCGGCACGGACGGGCTGGGCCGCGACATCTTCTCGCGCATCGTGTACGGCTCGCGCGTGTCCATCCAGGTGGGCGCCATGGCCGTCTTCTTCGCGGGAGGCATCGGCGTCCCGTTCGGCCTCCTGGCGGGGTACCGAGGCGGGATCGTGGACGCGGTGGTGATGCGCATGGCGGACGCGATTATCGCGTTCCCCGGCCTGATCCTGGCGCTCACGCTGGTGATGGTGCTGGGCCCCAGCGCGGTGAACATCATGCTGGCGATCGGCATTGGCGCCGCGCCCGGGTACGCGAGGCTGATCCGCAGCCAGGTGCTCTACCTGAAGACGCTGGACTACGTGACGGCCAGCCGCTCGATCGGGGCGACCGACGTGCGCATCATCTGGAAGCACATCTGGCCCAACGCGCGCGCGTCCATCATCGTGGCGGCGTCGCTGACCATGGGCGGGGCCGTACTGGCCGAGGCGAGCCTGGGCTTCCTTGGCGTGGGCATCCGGCCGCCGACGCCCACGTGGGGGCGCATGCTGAACGACTCGTTCAGCCAGATCTACAACGCCCCCTGGCTCTCGATCTTCCCGGGGGCGGCGATCTTCCTGATCACGCTCGCGTTCAACCTCGTCGGCGACGGGCTGCGCGACGCCCTTGACCCCAGGCTCCGGCGCTCCGGCCGCTAACCCTCCCGCGGTGGGAGCGTCGGAACAAGGGGCACGGACGACCATCCGTGCCCCTTGTGTGTCGGTCGCGCCGCGTACGTTGAGGGGCGTCCGAGCGGTATCAGTGCGTCGGCGCCCTCGCGCGGCGAGACAGGGGCGGCCGTCCGCACTAGGATGAGACGGGCGGCACTACAGCGATTCGGTCGTGGAGCCTGGGCTCCGCGGCGAAAGGTGTGCTCGTGCCTACCCCCACGCGCCGGCATGGCTGTGCCCGACCGTCGGTCGGGTGCGTCCTGCGGTCCTGGCGCCCCGTCCCCACGTCCCCCGTGCACGCTACCGGCCTCGTCCACGCCACCGGCGCTACCGCCCCCCGGAGGCGGCAATGACGCTCCTCGACCTGTCGGTCGTGACGCAATCGCTGGTGCGCTACCTCGACGCCAGCGTGCGCAGTTCTCCCGGTTGGTCTGCGGGCCTCTCGCTGACGGTCACGCCGGAGCCGCCGGACCGCCTCGCGGGGGACCGGGTGCTGGGGCTCTACCTCTACCACGTCTCGGAGGATCCCTCGCTCCGGAACGAGGGCATGCGCTCGTCCGAGTACCCGCCCGTCCGCTACCAGCCGATGCCGCTGCGACTCCACTACCAGTTGGTCGCCCATAGTGACCTGGACGGGGACGAGGCGACTTATACAGAGCAGCGTATGTTCGGCATCGCCATGAAGGCGCTGCACGACACGCCGGTGATCACGGACGCCACCGTCGTGGACGGCACGCCCGCCTTCCCGCCGGGATCCGAGATCGTGGAGAGCGACAACCGCCTTCGTATCGAGTTGCAGCAGGTCAGCCGCGAGGAGGCTCGGGCGGCCTGGCAAGCGGATCAGACGCCGACCCGGCTCGCCGCGTATTACCTCGTGTCCGTGGTGCTGCTCGAAGCGGAGGAGCCGCGCAGGCGTCCGGGCCGAGTGCTCACGCCGGGCGTCCAGGTCTTCACGCTGGGCGCACCGCGGCTTGCCAGCAGCGTGACGAGCCTGAGGATCACCCGCCCGGGCGGCGAGGAGGGCACGGTTCAGGTGCGCCCCGCGCAGGCGCCGCCAGGCGCCACCGTGACGTTCGAGGGCGGCTCGCTGGGCGGCGGGACGCTCTCCTTCCTCCTGCGGGCGCCCCACTGGGACGCGCCTATCGCGGTAGACACGCTCGCATGGCAACTCCGGCACAGCGACTCGCAGGTCAGCGTCCAGGTGCGGGAGACGGCTGGCGGCGAGGACGTGCTGCCGGGCGCCCACGGCGCGATCGTGGAGCGCACGGCGACACGTGCGATGCCGGACGGCACACCTCGTGACTTCGTGCACCGCTCGAACGAAGCGCCGTTCATGATCCTGCCGCGCATCGACGCGGTGAGCACACCCAGCGCGTCCGGCGTGTTTTCTGTGACCGGCCACCGCTTCCAGCACCCGGCCCTGGCGACGGACGCCGTCTCCGTCCTCGTGGCGGACGGGCTGCTCGAGGCGGGGAGCGCGGGTTCACTGGCGTCCGGCGAGTTCGCGGTCACCGGCCCCAACACGATCGAGGTGCGCCTGCCCTCGGGCCTGGCGTCTGGACGTGAGGCGCCGGTGCGGGTCTTCGTGAACGGTGCGGAGTCGCTACCTCGCTGGGTCGTCGTGCCGTGACGGCTACGCGCGCGCGACGGGAGGTCCCAGCACCACCCTCCGCTATCACCATCGGCGAAGACCCAGATCGCTCCGGCGGGGAGGTAGACCGCGCGGCGCTCGACCTGGCGCTGCGGCGCGTGCGTGCGTATGCACGCCGACGCGTGGCCTGGCTGCGCCACGTGTGGGACGAGGAGCAGGCGGCGCCCGTCCTTGGCCTGGTCACCCACGTCGAGATCGACTCGGTGCTCCTCGACCGCGATGCCCCCGCGCGGGAGGCTGCCTGGCGCGACGCTGACCCCGAGGCGCGGCGGCTCGAGGCGGAGATCGCGGTGCTGGACGACGCACGCGAGGCGGACGCCACCTCCAGGCTGGCGCGCCTGCGCAGCACCTTCCAACTTGACCAGCGCGAGGCCGACCTCCTGGACCTGCTGCTCACCGTGGAACTCGAACCGGCCATGGCCCGCGTATGCGCGTACCTCCAGGACGACGCGACGCTGCGGTACCCCAGCGCGTCCCTTGCCTGGCGGCTGTTCGGCCATGGGCGGACGCTGCGAGGGCCGGGCGAGGCGCTCCTGCGCTGGGGGCTGGTGACCGAGCACCCACAACGCGCCGGCGAACCGCCCGCGCTGACCCTCGATCCGGAGATCGTCTCGTGGCTTGCGGGTGTCGAGGACGCCGCCGAGGGTGGGGAGGATCCGCCCGCGCCGCTCCCGTCGTGGCCTGTCGCCGAGACCGTGGAGTGGGTGCGCGCCGCGACGTCACGAGGCGCGCCCGTACGTGTGGCCGTCGCTGGCATGCCCGGCGTGGGGCGGCGGACGTTCCTCCGGGAGTGCGCGGCGCACCTCGGACGCCCGATCCTCGTGGCGGACAGCACCGGCGTACCGGAGGCAGAGTGGCCCACGGTCGCGCGTCGGATCGCGCGTCGTGCGCTGCTGCGGGGCGCCTCCGTGGCGTGG
Source organism: Dehalococcoidia bacterium (assembly GCA_023228825.1). Classification (GTDB taxonomy): domain Bacteria; phylum Chloroflexota; class Dehalococcoidia; order UBA2979; family UBA2979; genus W-Chloroflexi-9. The sequence continues at coordinate 183,164 of JALOAL010000002.1, forward strand.
GCGGGACCGCTGGCGACGTCTCCGCCGCACCTGCCGCCCGCCGGCGGGGACGATGCAGCACCGAGCGTGGAGTGGGCGATCATGGAGTCAGGCGCTCCGGCCCCCGGACGGTCCGAGGGCGACCGTGGCGTGGTCGAGCACCACGTCTCCCTCGCGCTCCCGTCACTGGCCGAGCGTGAGGCCCTCTGGCGTGACCTGGTACCACGGGCGGCCGGCTGGCCGGCGGAGGCGCTGTCCTCGCTCGCCGCCCGTTTCCGTGTCACCCCGGGAGAGATCGCGACCGTGGCGCGACAGGCGCCCTCGACGCCGGCGGAGGCGGAGCGCCTGGTGAGGGCGGGAGCGCGCGACCAGATCGGCGGCCTCGCGGAGGTCGTCGCGTGTCCGTTCACCTGGGACGACCTCGTGGTGCCGGACCTCGCGCGGACGCAACTCGGCGAGTTGCAGTTCGCGGCGGAGGCGCGGCCCCGGCTCTGGGAGCGACCGGAGGCGCGACGGCTGTTCCCGGGCGGTCGGGGCCTCCTCGCGCTGTTCAGCGGGCCGCCCGGTACCGGCAAGACCATGGCGTCGCAGGTACTGGCCGCCAGCCTGGGCGTGGACCTGGTGCGCATCGACCTGTCACAGATCGTCTCGAAGTACGTCGGCGAGACCTCGCAGAACCTGGACCGTGTGTTGCAGCGCGCCGAGCGCCTGGACGTGGTGCTCCTCTTTGACGAGGGGGACGCCATCTTCGGGCGCCGTACCGAGGTGAAGGACGCGCACGACCGCTACGCGAATACGGACACGGCCTACCTCCTGCAGGCGATCGAGCAATACCCCGGCCTTGCCGTGCTCGCGACCAACCGCAAGGCCGACATCGACCCGGCCTTCCTGCGGCGCTTCCGGTTCATCGTGGAGTTCGAAAAGCCGGGTGCGGCGGAACGGGCGCGCATCTGGGAGCGTGTCCTGCGCGAACTGGCCGGCGAAGGGGCCTGGGGACGCCTTGCGGATGGCGTCGCTGCCGTCGCCGCAAGCGTGGAGGCGACGGGTGCGCAGATCAAGTTCGCGGTGCTGAGCGCGCTGCTGCTGGCCGAGCAAGACGGGGAGGACCTGGCCTTCCGGCACCTGATCGCGGGACTCGCACGCGAATTGCAGAAGGACGGCCGCCCGTTCGGTGAGCGAGAACAGGCGCGCCTCCTGCGCGCGGCAGGGCCGTGACCTCCGCATCGCGCGGGCCTCGGTCCACCTCGGCTGGAGGGCCCGCGCAGATGGGGCAGCAGGTTGCGCAGCACGCGGCGGGCAGGGCCGCGCCACGTCCGGCCACCGCCGGTCGCCGCCTGGCCCCCGCGCCTCGAGGGGCGCCCGCGCTCCAGGGTGTGCTGGGCAACCATGGCGCCTTGCGGCGACCGGACGCCGCGGAGCACGAGGCGCGCCACACCGCGCGACGCGTAGCCGCGGGCCTGTCCGCCCCCGCCTCCGTCCGCGAGCGCGGCGCATCGAGCCCCCTCGGCGCGTGGACGTCGCCGCTGGGCGCCGGTGCGCCACTGCCGGCGCTGATCCTCGCGGCCATGGAGGCGGCACTGGGCGCGGACTTCGGCAGCGTGCGCATCCACGCCGGCGCACGCGCTGCGGAACATGCCCGCGCGTCACGAGCGCGCGCGGTCACCACCGGGGAGCACATCGCGTTCGCGCATGGCATGTACCGTCCGGAGACCTCGGACGGGCGCATGCTGATTGCGCACGAGTTGACGCACGTCATGCAGCAGCGGGCGCGCGGCGTGGTCCGTCCCCAGTTCGACGATGACGACGACCTCGTGGCCCCGAGCACGCCTGATGCGACGACCGCGACCGGCGCGCACGCGGACCCGCCGATCCACCTCCGCGTGGACATGCGTGGCGTCACGGTCAGCAGCCCGGGGCGCCGCTATGACCGAGGCAAGCAGAAGCCCCCGCAGTTGATGGCCCTGCTCCTCCGTCGCCTGGTCACGGACTACGAGCCGGGACTGGAGGACGAACTGCTGGCGCGGCTCCCGGACGATGATCGCGTGCGGCGCTTCGGGGACCTGGCGAGCGAGCGGGAGGCCGGCGAGGACGACCGCATGCCGGACGTCTTTGTCGAGTTGGGCCCGCTGGGGATCATGCTGCGCACGCTGGAGGAACTGGGGCACCCGCACTTCACCCTGACGGACGAGCAGTGGCGCATCCTGGGCCTGGGCAGCACGAGCGCCGAGTGGTGGAACCGCAACCCGTGGCTACACGAGGACTATCCCTGGTACACAGGCCGGTTGTTTATGAGCCACGTGGCCCAGCATGGGCAACTGGTGGCGGACATGGAAACGGCGGAGACGCCGCTGGCGTACCTGGACGCCGAACTCGTCTTCACGAACCACCTGATGGAGGCCATTGGCCTGATGGAGGAGGTGCGCCTTGACCCGGCGCTCGCAGAGCATCCGGTGGCGGGTGGGGTCTGGAGGGCCATCTGGGGTGAGCCGGGAGAGTCGCCTTCCGCAGAGGTGAAGCGGCCGGACCTCGCGGTCCAACTGATGTCCTACTACTGGATGCAGCGCGCCCTGGGACGCCAGGCGACCGTCAATGCGGAGCGGCGCGCCGAGTTCATGCAGCGTTTCACGAGGTGGCTGCTCCGCGTCGCGCCCTCGGTGACCGCCGGCGACGTGACGAGGCGTCTCCTCGAACAGCCGGCCCAGATCACGGATCCGCCGCACCCGGCGACGCTGCGGGCGTTCCCACCACCCCACGGCCCCGCCCGGGTGGTGCCGGCCGCGAAGGACCGTCGCTTCGAGTTCAACGTGGAGTTCCCAGACGCCCAGGCGGCCTTCGCCCATTACCAGTACGCATGGGACGTCATCCGCTGGGAGTCGAGCCCGGGCCAGGAGCAGGCGGCGGTGGAGGAGGTGGCCGCCCGCGAGACCGACGCGGCGACGCGCACCGAGGGCGCAGAGCGGGCCAGGATCAGCGATGTGGTCGGCGCACGCCTCGGACGTGACCTCCGCGACGCGCGCACCGACATCGAACGTATCGAGGGCATGTTTGGACCGGCGGGGATCGTGGTGGCCACGCCGCTGTACCTGAACGCGCTGGTGCTGCGGCCGTTCGGCACGCTCATCGGGTCGATCGTGGACCTCGTGACGCTCTCGACGGGGCCGGGGCGGCGGGAACGTCCGATCCAGTTCCCGGAGCCCGGCGTGTTCGTGGTGCGCGTCTCCGCGGTCCCGGTGGTGGACGACCTGACGGAGGTCCGCCGTCCCCCCAGCGTGGCCTACGTGGCCGTCTTCGCGCAGGACGAGGCGGACTTCGCACGGGCGCAACTGGGCGAGGCCATCGACACCGCAGAGGCGCAGGACGAGGCCCGCGCGCAGTACACGCAGACCCTGCGCGAACTGCTGGTAGACGAGAGCGACCCGGAATTGCAAGCCACGCTGATGCGGCTGCTGCGTGAGGCCGAGCGCGACGAGTCTTACTGGCCACGCCTCAGGGCCATGAAGGAGCGGCTGGACACTCGTATCACGGAGATCGACGCCGAACTCACGAGGTTGCGCGAGGAGCGTCCCTCCGTGGGAAGCGCTCGTGTAGAGGGTGACGCCGCGATCGCCGTGCTGCGCGCGGAACGCGAACGGATGAACGCGCAGCGGGACCAGTTGCAGCAGTTGCTGGCCATGCGCGCCGGCCGTGCGCGGGACTACCCGCAGTTGGGCTCCGCCCGGCCGCTCTACGTGGGCTTCGTCAGTGACGAGGGTGAGGCGCGGCAACTCACCATTGAGTGGGCCGCCCTCCACCCCCGGGAAGCCTCGATCAGCACGCGGCTGGCGGCGCCGAGTGGCTCGCACTTCGTCGTGCTGTCCGACCACACCACCCAGAACGGCGGCATCGTTGAGGGCTATGGCGCCACGGAGGACGCGGCGATCGTGCACGCCGTCCGCTCCGTGCTGGAGAGCCGGTTCGGCTACGGCCGCGGCGAGGCCTCCATCCGCCTGCCGGGCGGAAGCACGCGCGACCTCCGCATTGAGCGCGACCTGCGTGCCTTGACGTCGGAGGCAATCGAGAACGTGTCGCTCGTGATCACGGTCGCAGCCGTCGCCGCCGCTCCGTTCACCACCGGCGCATCGCTCTTGATCCTCGTGCCGGTCGGCATCGTCGGGGGCGGACACGCGGCGTACCGCATGTACACGCGCTACGAGGCGAGCACCTTGCGATGGGATCTCCAGACGGCCATGGACATCGTGGACATCGTGGGGGCCGCGGTGCAGGCCGGCGCCGCCATTCGCAGCGTGCGCGCCGGGATGCAGGCCGCCCGGTTCGGCCGCGTGCTGGCCGTCACCTACGAGTTCGCCGAGGACGGCGCGGGCTACATCCTGCTGGGCCTGCAGTTGGAGAAGCAACTCAAGGACATCGCGGACAGCCAGACGATGTCGGAGGGCGAGAAGCGCGCTCGCCGCGTGATGGCGCTGGGTTCCGCCATGCTGGAGGCCGGCCTCATGGTGGGCCAGCGCGTGTTCAAGCAGGGCGCGGACGACCTCCGCGCAGCCCGCGAAGAACTCGGCGCCCTCACCGTCGAGTCCACGGCCGACGCCAGCACCGACAGCGCCACGGCCCCGACGGACTCGGCGACACCCGCGCCCGTCGACACCGCCTCGCCCGCGCCTGAGACCACGCCCCCCGAGGCACGCCCGTCCGAGGCCAGGGCCGTGGAAGCACCGGCACCGGAGACGCGCCCGTCCGAGGCCAGGCCGACGGAAGCGCCGGCGCCCGAGGTCGCTACACCAGAGACGGCAACGCCCGCGCCGGCGACAGCCGAGGCCGCCCGCCCCGAGGCCGCCCCTTCCGAGGCCGCCTCGGTTGAGTCGCCCGCGCCGGAAGTTGCGGTGGCTGACGCAACACCCACTCCGGATGCAGCCGCTCCGGACACAGGCGCTCCGGACACAGCAGGGCAGCACGCGGTAGACATAACACCACCGGCCGAGGCATCGCCAACACCGGAGGCCACGCCCGCACCTCAGGCCGAGGCGTCGACGGCGCGGGAGGGCACTCCCACGCCACAGGCCGAGGTGCCTGCGCCGGTGCAGGTCACTGCGGATGCCCGGTCATCTCCGTCGCGTGTGACGCCGGCGGAGGGGCCTCGGAGTCGTGCGCAATTAGAACAGGCGGTGGCCGGGCTGATCGCGGACGGTCGCTTCACGGACCCGGCGCTGGAGGTGGCGTACGGACGCTACCAGGGCGACGCCACCCGGGCCGAATGGGTGTGGCGCACCGGGGGGCGGCCGCTGGCTCGGCTGCGGGAACTCCTCGGGCCGGACTTCAGGCCGCCTCGGACGGCCGCACCGGTGGTCGCGGAGGCCACGCCGCAGGCCCGCACACCCGAGGCGGCGGCGGAGGTCGGTACACGCGAGGCAGCGACGCCGGAGCCAGCGACGCCAGAACCAGCGACGCCAGAACCAGTGGCACCAGAGCCAGCGACGCCAGAACCCACGGCCTCGGAGGTCACGCCGGAGGCTGAGCCTCGCGACTCCGGGGGCCTCGATGTGCCCGTATCGGAGGTCCATCCCTCCGAGGTGCGTGCGCCCGAGGTCGCCAGCCCGGAAGCGGCGCCGGCGGAGGTCGGCACTCCCGGGGTGACGACACCCGCGGCGGTGACTCCGTCACCGGACGTCGTGACGCCTCGTGTCGAGGCGGAGCCGGCAAACCCCCTCGCGGAGGTGAGCGAGGCGACCCTGCGGCGACGGGCGGGCGACCCGATGGCGCCGCGTGACCGTGAGGCGGACGCGGAGTTGGAGCGCCGGTACCGGGACCTGCCCATCGTGCGGCTGGTTGAGATGGCGCAGCGGGGTTCGCGCTGGCACGGCGCGTATGCGCGCCAGGTGCTGGACACCGGTGGCGGACGGCGAGGCACCCTGGCCGAGTACCTGGCCGAGGGGGGCACCCTGGATCAGGTGCGCCAGGCGGCCCTCTACGACCCCGCGGCCGCAGAGGCGCTGGTGGAGCGCTACTACCGGGACTTCACGCCGCAACAACTGGAGAACCTGGCCAGCGCTGGAGACCAGAGTGCGCGTTACGTCCTGGAGAACCCACGGCGATGGCCGCAGATGGAGACGGCCGCGGAGGCGCGCCTGGTGGAGGCCGTCTGGGAGCAGCGTCGCACCGCCTCGGAAGCCGAGGAGGCGCGAGCGCTGCGGAGCAGGGATCCCGCAGTGCGCGCGCAGGCCCGCGCACGTGCTCGCACCGCGCTGGAGGCGGGCACCGTCGGCGCGATGGAGACGGACATCCCCGGCATCGACGGCCAGGTGGTACGAGGTTCCCCGAACGCTCCCACCACCATCGACGCGGACCAGCCTCGGCACGTGCGGCCCTCCACGGACATCGCGCTGGCGCAGTTCCATGCGGAGGAGCAGTTGCTGAACCGGCTCATCTCTCGCATCGGAGAGGCTGGCCTGGGCCAGGAGCAACTCAACGGGCGCAGGGTACGCATCGTGGTGGATCAGCGCGTGTGTTCGTACTGCCTCTCAGGACTCGCCAGCGGCGAGCACGGTGGGACGCTGCGTCAGTTCACCGAGCGCTACCCGGGCCTGCGCGTGGAGATCACGGACCTGCGGACGGGCGACTTCCTCGTGCTGTCCGGCGGCCGTCGCGAGGTCCACCATCGCCGCGCGGGCACGGTGGAAGACCAGTAACCGGAAGCGTCGGCCGCCTGCTAGCCGAAGCGCCCCTGCAGGGCCTCGAGGTCGGCGGCGGCCCGCGTCACCAGCGAGTCCAGGCGAGCCTCGCGCTCTCGTGCGTCGCGGGCGTCCTCGGTCAGTTGTTCGCGGACGCGCTCCACGTGCTCGGCTATCGTCGGGTCGGCGTCGGTTGCGGCCTTCACGCCACGGCTGCGGAAATCCCGTCGCAGGATCTCGCGCTCCTCCGCCTCGCGTGCGATCGACTCCTGGAGGCGGACCCGCAGCGGAGCGATGCGCTCGTGGAGCGTCTCGGGCGAGGCGTGGCGGAGCCGTTCGACCGCGTCCTCCTCCACCTCGACTTCGTCGGGCACGCGCACGCTGTCCGGCACCACGATCATGCTGTCCGGCTCCAGGCGGTCCAGGTCCAGGTGCGGGTTCGCCACCCGCAACTCCTGCTCGACCACGCGGCGCTGGGACTCGCTCAGGGTGTCCGGGATCAGCCGCGCCTTCAGGCTGCGGGCGTCACGCTGGGTCCGAGGTCGGATGATGCGCATGGGGGTTCTCCTCTGTCTGCGGTGTCGGGTCTGCCTGCTGCGTGGGGGACGGGTTAGCCGACAACGTTCAGGACGTCCCAGGGCGAGAACAGCGGGCCGTCCATGTCGATAGGGCCGCTGGTGATGTTGCCCACCACGGTGCTCCGCTTCACGTCCACGTGGAGCACCATTGCGAGGTCGCTCGACCGGACGCGGTTGGCGTGCACCGCCGCCAGGCTGGCGGTCACGAAGACGGCCGGCGCCTGGCGGGATTCGAACGTGCACTGATTGTCGCCGATCTGGCACTCGCCCTGGACGCCCACCAGGATGCCGGGCAGGCTGCCCTCGCCGTCCACGGTGTTGTGGTGCACCAGCGCGTCTTCTGACTGGAGGTCGAAGGCGGCGGCGTAGTTCTCCGTGAGCAGCATCGCGCGGTCGCCGGTGGAGCGGATCGCCGTCAGGTCGTTGGCGATGGGCTGGAAGACGCCCAGTTCACTCGCACCCACCAGGATGCCGCACCAGCGCATGCCCGCGTTGGGCTGCTCCGCGTCCGCGACCACGGTGTTGTCCGTGACCGAGGCCTGCCCGAAGGGCAGCGCCGCAAAGATGCCCGCGCAGATCGTGGCGTCGTTGCGGGAGGACACGCGGGAGACGTGGTTGTGGTCTACGGCCACCTCCAGGCAGCCCGCGGTGAGGATACCGGCCACCAGGCCCTGCGCCTCGGGGTCCCCGACGTCGCGCACGGTGTTGCGGGTGATGGTCACGCCGCGGACGCGCTGCACGCGGATCCCGGCGGCAATGCCAGAGCGCTGCCGGTCGGGACGGATGCCCAGCAGTTCGTTCCCCGCGATGGTGACGGTGTCTCCTCCGCCTGCGCCCGCAAACAGGATGCCGCCACCCGTCTCCCGGATCACGTTGTCCTGGATGTCGATGGAGGTGAGCATGGCGCCCACGCCGATGGCTGGGCCACTGAGGCCGCGGATGCGGTTGCCCGTGATCGAGGTGGGGCCGATGGGCGCACGGTCGAAGCCGGGCTGCAGGATGATCCCGGCGAGCCCGCCTCGCTCCCGTTCGCCATCTGCGGGTTCGGGCGCCCAGACCTCGTTGCGGTCGATGCGGAGGCCGTTCACGCCGGCGACAATGCCGGCGCCCCGGCCGTTGATGATGTTGTCGCTGATCTCCACTCGCGCCGTGGGAGCGCTGGCGCCCACGAGCGTGACCGCGGCCATGCTGGCGCCGGCGAAGCGGTTGCGGGCCACGCGCACATCAGCACCAAAGAGCACACTGCCCTCCAGCCGGATGCCATAGTCGCCTGTAGAGAAGATGTTGTCGTCGACCTGCAGGCCCTCCAGCAGGACGTACTCCTGATCCTTGCCGCCGGCCCACGCACCAATGCCCACCGGTGCGGTGACGATGTTCTCCTTGAAGTCCACATACCAGATGATGCGGTTCAGGCCGATGGCGGGCGCGCTCTCCAGCCGGGTCGCCCCGGAAGCGCGCGACAGCGCGAGGCGCTGATAGCGGCCGTACATCACCTGGTCCAGCATGATGATCGGCTGGTCCGTCTCCTGGAGTTGGGTGACCTGCATGTCCTCCAGGGCCACGAGGAACGAGGTGTTCACCTCGAACTTCGTCCCCCAGCCCACCACGTGGGTGGCGGTGCCCTGCCCCCGGATGGTGATCGAACGGGCGCCCTCGATCACCACGCGGCGCTCGCCGAGCATGAACACGCCCCGGCCCAGGCAGATCGTGCCGCCCATCTCCCTCAGGGTGTCCACGGCCTCCTGGATGATGTTCGGGTTCGCCGCGAAGTCCTCGGCAGAGATGCAGATCGTGCAGGAGCCGCCGCAGCCTCCGCCGCCGCCCGTGGGGATCGCGGGCGGCCATGGCTTGCGGCAGTCCATGACGGCGTCCGGGAAGGTCAGCACACCGAGGCGGGCGTAGTGGTGATGCGTGCCTCGAGGTGGCGCCGCGTCCAGTTCCTCCACGCTGGCGTCCGTGGTGCGTGCAGCGAAGGTCCAGTAGTCCCCGGTGTGAAGTTCACCGCCGGCCTCCGCCAGCGAGAACGTCACCTCGATCCCGGACTCCAGGGCGAGGGTGGTGCCTGCGGGCGGCACCGGGATGACGCCGCTGCTCCCAGGGACGTCCAGGTCGAAGTGCTCCACGCCGTCCGAGGTGTAGACGCTGCCTGCCTGGTCCCAGCGCCGCACAATCAGGTGGCGGGCGTCCGCGGTGTCGTCTCCGGTGCCGCTAGGGATCAGGCCGGCCGGCAGGTCCGGACTGAACGTGATCGTCCGAGTCGCCTCGTTCGTCACGATCTGGCGCATCTCGCCATGCCGTCGGCGCGGGTCGCCGTCGATGCCGGCCAGTTCGCGTCGGTCGTCGATGATCTCGACCCAGTCGCCGGTGTTGAAGCGCAACACCGCGTCACGGCCGAGACTTTCGAGGCGCAACTCGCGCGGTGAGAGCACCTCGACCACGCCGCTGGCGACGGAGGCGTTCTCGCGCGACCACTTGAAGGTGGCCGTGCCCAACGGCCCGCCGTCGTGGATGCGCACCTGGTAGAGGTGGTTCTCCACGCCGCGGAACCCGCCGGACGGCGGCATCTCGCACGGTTCCTCATCCTCCGAGACGCCCACGGCGGCCGTGCTGAGGCGACCTGCTGAGGGCCGCGTGACGGCCGCCCAGCCCTGGACCTCGGCGTCAGGCGTGGAGCACGTGACGTTCGGGCCCACGTCCGGGAGCACGCGCACCTGCCACACGGTCTGCAGGCGGGTGGTCGTGTCCACGCCGACGGCACTCTCCACCAGGCCGGGGTCCTGCAGGTGGGTGACCTCGCGCTGCCATACGTCGAGATAGGCGAGGGCGCGGCCGGACTCCGGCAGGGCCGGGGGGTCGGTGAAGTACGGCTGGGCGTCGTACGCTACGGCCTCCACGCCGCGGGTCTCCTCCAGGATCGGGTCGAACTCCAGCGGCCCGGCGCCGTGGTTTTCCGCCAGCAGACCGTCCACATACATGCGCCCCCGGCCAATGCTGAGGACGCCTGCGGTCAGGCCGATCTCGAACGCGTCCGGGGTGTGGCGCGGGTAGACGGCCACGCCCTGGAAGTCCGGGTCGGACTCGCGGCCCACGAGGTCCACCGTCTCCGCGCGGAAGTGACGGTCGACCACCGCCACCCACTCGTTCCAGTCGGAGTCCAGTTGGACGCGGCCCTGCTGCATGCGCACGCCCGAGACGTTGGCGCGCGGACGGAACCGCTCTCGGCTGTAGTCACCACTCATGATCGGTTCTCCCGCATGTCAGGTCGCGTAGTAGATGCCGGCCTCAAGGCCGAAGCGCAGGTATTCGGCAAGCCGGATGCGCAGGTTGGTCTCTCGGTGGGGCTGGTAGAGCAGGTGGAAGGCGCCCATCTCGCCCTCGTCGTCAGCGCCGCGCCGCAGGACGTCGTCCGTCTGGATACTCACCTGGCCGTAGCCCGGGTCGCCGTAGCGCAGTGACGTGAAGTGCGGCCACAGCGCCGGCGGGTCCCCCTCGTCCGGATGGCACTGGAAGCGTCGAGGGGTACGCGATCCGTCCGGCACGAACGAGAAGCGGATGCACCCCACCTGGCGCCGGTCCGCCCACACGGGGCCAGTCCACGCGTCCGCCGCTTTGAGGCGGGCGACGAAGAGCGTGTTCGTCGCTTCCTCGATCTGGCGGGCGTGCACTTTGCCGACCACCGTGACGCCCAGCAACGTGACGCTTCCGCCCGGCGCGAGGTCGGCCTCCGGGCCTCGGTAGGCGACGAGGTCCTCGCCGGTGGCGTCGATGATGCTGTCGCGCACCACCACGCGCGCCGCCTCCACCACATGCAGGGGCGCGAGGATGCTCGCCTCGGCTTCGACGTGCGCGAAGGCGTGCTCCACCACCAGGCCGGGCGCGTCCGCCTCGGACCCCACCGCGCCCGGGACCACGGTGCAGTGCCGCAGCACGAGGGTCCGCGGCTCGTCGTCGCCAGCGTCCGGCAGGCGCAGCGGAGCGCCGGTCAGCAGCAGGCCGTCCAGGACCAGGGTGGCGCCGGGGCCGAGGGCCAGGTCCACTTCGCTGTCGGCGGTCAGCAGCGGGCGCGCGCCGTTCGTTGCCCTCAGGACGAGTGTCTGGCCGGCGGCCACCGCGATCGTGGGTGGCGCCTCGTAACGTCCGCTCCCGGAGAGTTCGATGGTGCCCGAGGTTTCGGTGGCCACCGCGGCCGCCAGCGCCGCGCTGTCCGTGACGGTGCGCACGTCGCCGAAGAGCGGAGACGCCTCGCCGCGTTCGTACTCGCCGCCGCCGATGGGGGCTGAGAAGCCGTAGTGGAACGTCGCGAGCACAGGCCGCGGCGGCGGGTTCCCGAAGGCGATGCGCCCGCGCGACGGGTCGATGGCAACGCGGCCACTCCCGGCGTCCGGCACATGCGCCCAGCCGACGACGTTGCCGCCGGCGTCCAGCACGTCGCCCAGGTCGCACACGCTCACGTCGCTGCTGGGGACGGCGTCGGGCGGATCGTCCGCGGTGGCACCCTCGATTTCGAGGTGCACGCTGAGCGCGGGGCCGTAGTACTGGTCGCGGCGGGATGCCATCCAGCGCAGAGGGATCGGCAGCGGCAGGTGCAGCGGGCCCGCCAGTTCCGTCATGCGGTCCTCTGTGCGTGGCCGCGTGAAGAGCGGCTGGTCCATCCCCAGCGGATGCACGCGCGCCAGCCGCCCGGACGGGTCGAGGCCGTCCGCGACCACGGGCGTCCTCGTAAGGCTGTGGGCGCCCAGGCGCCACAGGAAGAGGCCCACGTTGGGCAGGTTGTACGGCAGCCCGCCCTGTTCCACGCGGCGCACGTTCACGGTGTACAGCGTGGTGTCGAAGGCGGTACCGCTCCAGAGCAACCGTTCCGAGGCGCGCAGGTCCGGGGCGTATGCGGCGTCCGGACGCACGTGGTTCATGTGCTGGGTCCAGCCCACGCGGGAGAAGTACTCCACCACCCGTGCCGGCCAGCCGGTCACGTCCCGCGCCAATTGCTCCAGCATGGCGGGCGTGCCCTTGCGGCTCACGTAGGCCACCTGGTTCGCCACCTCCGCGCGCGAGGAGGTCAGGCGGGGCACCACGCCGTGCAGCGGGCGGTAGCCCACCAGGTCGCCGATGTACGGCGCCACCCATTCGGCGCACGTCTCGATGAACTGGTCGTCGTAGAGGCGGTCCAGGTCCTCCCCCAGGATCGCGATCTGCTCCGCGATCACCGCCAGCAGGGACCCCAGCGGCCCTCGGTCCGCGCGCTCGCGGAGTTCACGCAGGCGCGCCTGCTCCGCCGAGGTGTGACCGGCCCCCGCCTGCAGGAGCGCGAGTTCGCCCAGTTCAGCGCCGGTCAGCAGGCCCTGCTCATGGGCGACTTCCGTGTCGCGCAGCCGGTAGATCGCGGGCAGGAGGTCCAGCAGTGTCTCGGCGGTGATAGGGCCGGTTGAGGTAGTCACGGCATCTCTCCCAGCCAGGCCAGAGGCCCCTCGGCCAGCGTCAGCATCTCCGCGGCCACCCCGCGCCCGGCGGCGTCCGCACGCGGGCCAGCGGCCGTCAGCCGACGGGTCAGTGACGGCGAGGCGCCCCGGTACAGGTGCTCCACGTCCACCGCCTGGACGCCCGCGATGCCATCCGCAACGGCGATGACCTCGGACAGTGCGACGCCCTGTGCGAACGACCGTTCGCGGAACCCGAAGGCACGATGCAGTTCTGCCTCCACCCGCTCGAAGACCTCGGAGCGCGTGGTGCCGGGCGTGCGTTTCACGCGCAGGCGCACCTGGAAGGCTGCCGGGACGTAGGAGGCCACCTCGAAGCGGACGTGGGGGTCGCCGCTCGCTCGTAGCGAGGCGACGAGCCGGGTTAGGACCGGGTCGTCGGACGGGATGACGCTGCCGTCCTCGCCGGCGACGGTGATGAAGATTGTGCGGCCGGCGCGCAGGTTGAGGACGGCGGCGTGCGCCTTGGCGATGCCGGCGAACGCGCGCGCGAAGTCCTCGTAGTCGCGGAGTGAGACCGTCCGGCCCAGGGTGCGCACGTCCAGCGGGATGCGTCCGCGCGCCTCCTCCAGGCTGGCGGGGTCCACACCGCCTCGCGAGGGCTCCGGGTTCGTCACGCCTGCCACGCCCAGCGGGCGGCTCAGGAGTTGCGAGATCTGCCCCGCGTCCAGGTTGCCGCTGCCGCCGATGCCTCGGCGATAGGTGGCCAGCACGTTCTCGCGGCCGTTGGGCAGCCGGGCGCCGTGCACACCGTCGCCGAACTGGACCACGGCGCTCGCCTCGCCGTCCGTGCGCAGCGTGTAGACGTGGTCGTCCGCCTCGGCGTCCACAAGCGTGGTGCGCTCCTGCCACGTGGCCTCGTTCACGCGGATGTGCACGGTGGAGGCGACGCCCGTGGCTGTGTCGTCGCCGACGAAGGTGAGGGGGAGGCGCAGGAGGGAGTAGCGCTGGTGCTGCTTGCTCGCGTCGCCACTGCCGAGCACCTGCACCACCGTCTCGCCGTGCGTGGCGCGCACCACGTTTGCGTTCACCACGAGTTGGCCCGGGTCGTAGCAGTGCGCGGTCGCCGCATCCAGGTCAATGGCCGTCCGTCCGTCGCCCGCGGCGACCGAGCCCTCCACGGGACTGACCGTCACCACCTCGCTCACGACCTCCGCGTCTGGAGAAGGCGTGGCGAGCACCACCTCGCCGAGGCGTGCGAGCACCGTGCCGGTGCGTCCCTGGTCGTCGCGCACGCGCCACTGCACGCGCCCGGCCTCGGCCTGTCCGGGCGTCGCAGGGACGCTCGCGCCGCCTACGAGGCGAGACGGTGGCGCCAGCACTTCCAGCACTTCGTCACGCCTCAGCCGTCGAGTGCCGGCCGCAGTGCTGAGTTCGCAGGCCTGGCCGCTGGCGGCGACGCGCAGGTTCGCGCGCCGTCCCATCAGCGCGAGGTGCTGCCCCGGCTCCAGGCCCGGCACTTCGCCGGCCAGCGCGACCGCGTCGCCAAATACGGGCGCCACCACGGGCCGGCGCACGAAGCGCAGTTGTTCACTGGCAGCGAAGACGGTGGTGCCCCGGACGTCGTTCCGGAATAGGTGCTCGTTTTCGCCCTGCAGGAAGGCGCGCGTGACTTTGCCCGAGAGAGCAAACTGCGCCCGGGAAGCCTCGGTCACGCGGGCCACTCGGTACAACTCGGTGTAGGAGGGCTTCACGAGGGCCAGCCAGGAGCCGGGCATAATGCCCTGCTGGACGGAGTCCAGGTCCACGGCGCCGTTCTCCGGGCTGATGCGGAAGTCTGGCCACTCGGAGCCGTTCGGCGAGCCGTAGTCGGAGCGGTAGGCAGAGGGCATGGCGCGCCAGAGAGGCGCGTTGTGGCCGAAGACGCCTGAGCGCATGCGGAAGACGTGCACCTCCGGGAACTCGGCGGGCTGCATCCACGGCGCCACGGAGCCCAGCGGCGTCTGCCACGAGACGTGCGTCAGGTCGCGCTCGGTGTCCGTCTCCACCTCGGAGATGAAGCGCAGGTCCCAGTTCTCGCGGTGCAGGTCGCCCTGCACCTCCTCCCCCACGAACAGCAGCGCGTCCCCGGGCTTGAGGTTGAGGCCCACGCCCTGCAAGTAGCAGTCCGTGCGGATCGGTAGGTGAGGCGTGGAGGCCTCGGCGCGCAGATCCGTCCACTCGCGGCGCGCCTCGAAGTCCCCGGTGGTCTCGAAGGTCTGCGGCTCCTGGCCGGGGCCGGGGATGCTCTGCACCTTCAGCCCGTGCTCCAGGAAGACCTGCTCCGGTGTGCCGGGGCCGTCCTGCAGCGAGAACGCGAGGTACGTCTCCGCCGCCACCCCGGGGTTCGGCTGGTAGCCGAGCAACCGTCCGAGGTGGACGAGCGAGCGTCGTTCCGTGGCCGTGCGCAGGTACGACTCCGCGACGATGCGCTCCTGGTAGAACGTGAGCACGTCCGCGCAGGCGGCGAACGCGTCCAGCAGCGCGATCGAGAAGTCTCGCGGGTCGCGCGTGCGGAGCCCCTTGAGCGCGGGGTAGCGGTCAGAGGACAGCCGTGCGTGCATGGAGGCGACGAAGTCCGGGTGCCGGCCGCTGCGGTAGCGGATGCGCGACAGCCCCGGCGTGTTCGCGATGGTCTGAGGCGTGCGCTGGGAGACGCCGGTGCAGCACGTGCAGTTGCTGGGACAACTCATTTGCCGCCCTCCACGTTCAGCCGGAGGAGGCCACGCTCCGGGAAGTTCGGGTCGTTTGCCAGCCGCGCGATCTCCAGGCGGCCCATCTCCAGGACGCCCTCGTCCAGCGGACGGGGATCCGGGGCGTGGAGGCGCTGGAATGTGTGCACCACCACGGACTCCACGCCGGGCACGGCCTGTGCGGCGGCGTAGATGTCGCTGAGGTAGGCCGGCTGACCAAAGGTGAATCGGTCCGGATGGAACAGGGCGGGCTGTCCATCCGGGCCCCAGCCGCCGCCCAGCACACGCAACAGCGACTCCTTCACGTGCGCGCGGAAGTAGTCCGGCAGGACGCACACGTCCAAGCCCACGTCCAGCGCCACGTGGCGCGGGTCGTCCACCTCCACGTCGTGGCCGGCCATGCGGTACTCGTCCAGGTGAGCGCGCAGATCCGCCTCGTAGCCGGCGTCCACCGCGCGCGCGCCCAGGCGGTCAACGGTGAGGAAGACCGTGTGCCAGGAGCCGGTCCAGCGGAACGTGGCGCTCGCACGCTGGGCGTCCGTGAAGCGCCCCGCGACCGAGGCGTAGTCTGCCTCCGTGACCGCACGACGCTGCACCCGGAAGGCCTCCGGCGCGTTGCGGCGGATGTCCTCGGCCCCCTCAGGGTCACGCCCTCCGGCAGCGGGCAGCGGGTTCGTGACGGCCACCAGGCGCGCGTCGTCCGTGACCAGGTGGGCGATGGCCTCGCGGCCCACGTTGCCCGCGGCGCCGTTGCCCACGCGATAGCGCGCCACGAACGCGGTGCCGGGCTCTGGCCGTTTGCCGTAGATGTCGTCACCGAAGCGCAGCGTGGCGCGTTCGTCGTGTTCCACCTCCGCCACGAATTCGCGTGCGTCTCCGCTGCTGGCGAGCAGGTCGAGGCGTGGCGTCCACGCCTCGGTGCGGTCGTCGCGCGTGGAGGTGAGCGCAATGGCCGGGCGGATGCCCTCCGCGTCCGCGAGCGCGACGCGGGTGACCGGCGTGTCGTGCGCCCTCACCTGGAGGTTGCCGTCCGCCTCCAGCAGCCGGAACGCGACCGCGCCATCCGAGACGGACCAGTCGCCGTCGCCTCCCTGCACGGAGACGGGGCCCGCGGTGAGCAGGATACCCGCGGACTGGAGCAGGCCCTGCACCGCCGTGCTGAACGTGCCGGCATCCAGGTCGTCGCGGATCGCGTCCGTCATCGTGATTGCCGCGAGCGGCGCAGGGCCGCCCGGTCGCACGTGGGTCAAGGGCGCCTCGGACAGTCGAGGGGTGTAGCGCGGTGGGATGGCGAGGCTCGGGGCGTCGCAGTCGTCTCCGAGGTCGGGAGACGGCGCCCAGCGCAGGTGGGAGTCCGGCACGGCGCCCAGCGGCTCTGCGTCCAGGGTGCGGCCGTGGTCCGCGAGCACGATGTTGCCCAGCGCCACGCTGACCGCGCGCAGATCCTCGTCATCCTCCGCCGGCGCCACGGCCGACAGGCAGAGGTCGAACGGCAGCGCGTCCTCCGGCTCCCAGGTGATCTCGGTGACGGGGACGGCGCCGGCCGAGGGCGGCTCCAGGAACAGCCCGCCGGACGGGTCCTCGCCGGGACGCACGTCCAGCAGACGCACGGCCCAGCGGTGCAGTGGGTCTGCGTCCTCGGCACGGCCCGTCTGCGGGCCGACCGCCTCGACGAAGACGAGGACGTCGCCGGCCTTCAGCCGGGGCCAGTCACCGGCCAGGGTCGCGCTGGTCGCGCCCGCGGGCAGGCAGCAGTCACGCGCGCCCCAGGTGTAGAACTCTAGGCGTTCATGCCCGGCGTACAGGCGCACCTCCTCCGTGGTCTCGAAGACCTCGGCCCCCCGTTCGAGGGCGTCTCGGAAGTCCGGTGAGCCGTGGGCGATGCGCGGCGGGACGCCGGGCGCCGCGGTCAGCAACTGCAGGCCCCGAGGCGCGACCGTGCCGTCCTCGGACGCGGCGATCTGCACCCACGCGAGCGCGTTCACGCCATCGTCGATGCGGTAGTCCACCAGCCGGGCGTGCCGGCGCAGAGACGTGCGGCGTCGCGCAGTATCCAGGTAGGCCTCGGTGGCTATGGCGTCCTGTCGGTAGGAGAGTTGGTCCGCGACGTACGCGAGGGTCTCCACCACGGCGACCCCCACGTCCGCGGCGTTGCGTTCGCGCCAGTCGGGGGAGATGAGGTTGAGACGGTCCAGCATCAACCGCCGGAAGCCGCGGTAGTCCTTCGCGAGGTAGTCCAGTTCCGGCGCGGGGACAGGCGCGACGCCGGCCGGCCGGCAGGTCGCGCAGTCCAGATCGGACGGGCATTCCACCTTGAACGAGAAGTCCACCGAGACCAGCCGTGGGTCGAACCCGTGCGGCGCCGCGGTGTCCGAGGCGCCCGCGACCAGCCCCAGGGTGTAGGTGGAGTGGTCGCCGTACCGTTCCGTGCGGATCAGCCAGAACTCGTCCGGCCGGGTCAGTCCGTCCACCAATGAGGAGTCTTCCCCGGCCGGCAGGTCGTCCGCCCTTGCGACCCACTCCACCGCGATAGTGGGGATGCGGTCGCCGCCGCTGATCTGCACCTGGTCCGCCGTGAGCGCGGGGGCGGGCCGCAGCAGGCGGAGCACCAGGGTGCGCTGCCGCAGGTCGTCCGTGGGTGCGTCGTGGTCGATGACCTCGAGGTAGTCGATGCCGTTGAGGGTTCCGAGCGCGCGCACCACCTCGCGGCGGCGCTCGTCCCCGCATGCGTACTTCATGCGTCCACCACCGGCGCCGGTACGGCAAGCACCTCGCGGTTGCGGCTGCGGCGGTTCACGTAGCGCACCACCACCGTGAGCGTGGCGTCTTCCGAGACGACCTCTACGCCCTCGACGGCGATGAGGTCGCCCAGGGCGGACTGCAGGGAGGACTGCACGATGAACTGCGTGGAGGCGGCGAGTTCCGGGCTGTTGCCAGCGAAGACCAGTTGCAGCACGCCGCCGCCCCAGTCCGGCCGCATCACGCGCTCCCCGGGGCTGGTCAGCAGCACCTGGCGGATCAGGTCGCGCACATGGTCGTCCCAGGACGTGTCCGCGGTGAGCCCTCGGCCGTCGAAGCGGAAGGGGAAGTCGAGCCAGCGGTCCGGGGGCGTCACGTGGCTGACACTCGAGGCTGCACGACGACCGGCATCAGGCCGGTGCCCGTGGGGACGCAGACCGCCTGTCCGGACTGGATCAGGACGGGCACGCCGCCCGCGAGCACGCGCACGGCGCCGCTCACCCACTGCGCCGTCGCGCAGGGGGGCGCGCCGGACCCGGTCAGGGCGCATCCCGTCACCGCATACGGCGACATCTGCGTCACCACCGGTTGCCCGCTCACCGTCACGCGCGGGAATGGCGAGGTGGGCTGCGCGGGGCCGGCGTGCTGGCAGAGGACGGTAGCGCCGAGGTGCAGGACGGGGGCGGGCATCGGTACGTACTCCTCTAGATGACCGTCAACGCGCCGAGGTTGACGTCCGTGGTGGGCCCGGTGAGGTTCACCACCGCGCCCTTGCCGTTGGAGATGACGATGCCCACGTCCGAGACGGAGATCATGGCGCCGGTGGCGGTCTGGATGAGGATGCCGCCGGCAGGACCGGGCGCGTCGCTGACGACGATCCCGTTCTTCAGCGAGGTCTGGAGCGTGATCCCCGCCAGGCCCGGCGGCACCAGGCGCGCCATCACCGGCACCTCCGCGGCCGTGCCCCAGAAGCCGCCCACCCAGATCGGGTAGTCCGGGTCGCCCTGCTCGAACTCCACCCATACGCCGGCGCCAATCGGCGGCACGGTGAAGAGCCCCATGTTGATCCCGGCTACCGGCGTGCAGGGCATGGCCCAACTGCTGGGCAGCACGCTGGAGACGTCCGGGACCACCACCTGGATGCGCCCGATCTGCATCGGGTCCACGTTGTTCACCACCGTGCCGCGGTACTTGCCGAAGTAGCGAGGTGGGCTGGTCATGCGGGCACCGCCGGGACGGTGGAGACCAGGCCGTTTCGCACCAGCGTGAAGTCCTGCTGGTAGTCGCCTCGCTCGATCGTGTGGGTCACGCTCTTCACGAAGTACAGGCCGTCGAACGCCATCCCCGCGCCGCGCACGCCCACCAGGCCGCGCGACTTCAGGACGCGGCCGTAGCGCAGGACGTCCAGGGAGCCGGAGGCGGTCACGGAGTCCTGGTGCTGCGCCGCGTACGCCAGGCCGGTCATGATCGCCTGCGCCGGGTTTTGCTTCGCGGTTTGCTTCAGTGTTTTGAACTTCGGCGGCAGGGGCGGGATGGCGCCCAGGGGCGGGTTGAGCGGCGAGATATCCGGTATCGGTATCGGTATCGGCATCTTGGTCGCGGGGTTCTGGATCATGACGATGGGCGTCTCCTTCGCCTCCTGGTCGAAGCGGAACGAGAGCGATTCCACGTTCGTGTGCGCATCCATGTCCAGGTTGAGCGCGGGCTGAGGCTGCCCCACGCGCAACTCCGGCCCCCAGTAGGCGCGGCTCATCCCGGCACGGGGGCCGGGATCGATGTAGAAGACGTAGCCCGCCTGCTCCGCCAGGTACCGGAAGTACTGGTAGTCAGTCCCTTGCTGACGCGGGATCCGCTCGATGGGGATGGGGATGTCCTCCACCACCGCCGGGATCACCGTGGGCGTCACCCCGAAGGCGGCGTACTTCGCCAGGCTAGACAGCACCCGCAGTGACGAGGGCATGGCCGGGTAGGGGAAGCCGTCTAGTTCCACCAGGTCCATCACCTGCGAGAGGTCCTTCCCCTTCACCACGAGCGAGCCCTGGCTCCCGGAGGCGCCCCGCCGCACCTCGTGGTGGGTCATGACGCCGTCCATCAGCACGCTGGTCTCGCCGCCCACGGTGACTGCGATCACCACGCGCACCAGCGGGATGCTCGTCCCGCCCGCCACCAGGAACAGCGTCTCGAGGGGTGACCGCCGCGGCAGCGAGAAGGTCAGTTCGAACCCCGCCTGCGTCGCCCCGGAAGGCGACTCGATCTGCACGCGCTCCAGGCTGTCCAGCACCTCGGGCGGCACCGGGACGGGCACGGCGGGTCCGATCATGAGCGTCAGGTGGATGCCCTTAGCCATCCGCGCCCCCGATACCGTCCGGCAGCGTGATCGAGATCTCGTCGCCGGGAGTGGCGGTCAGGGCCGCTGGGTCCAGCGCGGCGTTCGCGTCCGCGATCTGCCAGTAGCGCTCGGCATCCCCCAGGTAGTGCGCCGCCAGCCGGTCGATGCGGTCGCCCTGCTGCACGATGTGCCGTTCCACTTCGGTGTAGCGCTCGGCGGGCGGGATAAAGCGCCGGCGCACGTACGGGATGGGGGCCGCGCCGGGCTGCTCGTAGCGCGCGATGGGGAGGCCGTAGTAGCGACTGTTCTGCTCGTACGGCGAGGTGTTGAGGGCGCCCGCCTGGCGCAACTGCTCGAGCGGATCGTTCATGGCAGGCGCTCCAGCCCGAGCGTGCTCAGCGTGCCGGACGGACTGCGGGCGGCGAGGCCTTCCTTGTTTGCGAGATACGACATAAAGAGGCTGCCGCCGCGGTGCTTGAAGCCCAGGTCGTCCACGGACAGCACGCGCAGCGTCAGCGAGACGGTGGCGCGCACCGGGTTCAGGTTCGCGTCGAACGCCTCCTCCGCGACCGAGAATGACGTCACACGCACCGGCATCACGCGGTTCTTGCTCCACACGAACAGCGCGAGGGGGGCCTCCATCGGCACGATCTCCAGCATCCCCATGGACGCCAGCGCCAGGTTCGACTGCAACGCCTGGGAGGCGGGGTAGACCATCACCTCCAGCGCCGCCAGTTGGGGGTGGATGCCCAGTTCGAGCGCGGTCCCGTTGGACGTCTCCAACTGGTCGGTCGCGTCGATCTCCGCCTCGAGCGTGATCGTCTCCACCGGCGGGCCCTTCAGCCGCATCGCCTCGGAGCGCTCGCCGCCGTCACCGTGCGAGGCGATGGCGTACTCCCGTTGGAGCGAGTCCGGGTTGTACTGCAGCGAGATCACGCGCTGCACCTGCCCGCTGTCCGGATCGATCAGCACGATCCCAGCCTTCAGCACCCGCGGCGACATGGGTCCGCTCATCGCCGCGCCGCCGTCCCGCCGCCTTCGGCAGCATCGAGGAGCGCCATGAGCGATCGCGCCAGTTCACGCCCCAGGGCGGGCGAGTCCGCAGCCTCCACGCTGCGCAGTGGAGCGCCGCGCGCCAGCCCCAGCCGCCGCGACGCACCGAGGTCCAACCCGGCCAGGTGGCGCTCGAGTTCCACGGTCAGCGCGCGCTCCAGCGCAGGCCGGTCCACCGCGTCGAAGCCGTGCAGCACCACCTCGTCGATGTGGAGGCTGATCGTGGTCATGGTCGCCCACCGTCCTGCTGGCCTGTCCCGGCGGCCAGGTAGTCCTGCAGCGACTGGCGCGAGCGAGGTGCGGATGCACGTCGTCTCGGCTCTGGCCGCGTCGCGGGCTTCGAGGTCGCCCGTACGTCGATGCGGCCGATGCTGATCTCCACGGTCGACGGTGGCGCCGGGGCCTCTGGGCGCGAGGCGATGGGCCGCAGCACTTCGCTGCGCTCCACCATGCGAGGCGCGAGGGGGAGCAGCGGCGGCACGCTCTGCGGACTCGGCGAGGGCGATTCCGTGGGCACGAGGCGGGGCGTCGTCGCTGGTGTCGCGGCGCTCGTGCGCACCTCGATACGTTCGGTGTGTTCGATGCGCTCTCGGATGGCCGGTGTGTCGCGGCCGGTCGGGGCCGGCGGCGGCGTCTCGAGGCGGGCGGGAGGGGGCGCGGCGCTCTCGCGGTCGGGCGAGGACCTGACCGACCGCGTCGGGACGCCGGACGGCGGGATGATGGCCTCGGCGGGGGCGATGTGCGCCCTCCGGGCTGCGGGCGTCGACGTCTCCGGCAGCGCGACCGGCGTCGGTACGGAGCGCGCCGCCTCGACCCCGTCGAGCGAGGTGGCGGTCGGCGCGACGGCCGGTGCGGGGCCGTCCAGGATCAGGTCATCCAGGACGAGGTCATCCGTCGCGGTGGGGGTGTCCCAGAGCGAGGGCAGCAGCGGCTCGACCGCGTGGGCACGGCCCAGCGCTCGTTCCGCCAGGCGTGTGAGGAAGTCGCTCATCCGACGGCCAGTTCCAGATAGGTCGCTCGCCGCGCCGGGCTGAGCGCGAGGATCTCTGCCTCCCGCCACCCGTACACGCGGGCGATCGCGTCCACCTCCAGCAGCAGCCGCCGCGCCTGGCCAGAGATGCGCGCCCAGAGGAACAAGGTCACGTCGAGCGGCGCCTGCCACGAGGTGTCGCAGGCAGGGCACTCCAGGTCCAGGAGCAACTCGGCGTGGGGATCGGCCTCGGCCATGCGCGCGGCCACGGCGAGCACGACGGCCTCCGGCGGCGCGCCCGGGTCGGCGTCGCCTGGCCGCGCCACCTCGGTCACGCAGCGTTGGAGGAGCAGCGCGCGCGCCTCGCTCACCTCCGCCAGCGTCGCGATCGCGGCCAGGTCGCGGCTGTCCGGGAGCCGGAACGTCACGCGGTAGCCGGCCTCGACCACTACGAGGTGGGCGGTGTCTCGGTCGTCCTCGGATGTGTCGCCGGCGGCGAGTAGTGTGCTGCACGTCAGCGACACCTCCAGCGACTCGGCGCAGGCCGGGCAGGAGGCCCGCCCGTCCAGGCGATCACCAAAGGTCGAGCGGTGTACCTCGAGCAGGCGGGCGTCACGCGCACCGACCGACAGCCGCTGAAGCGCATCCACCGATGGCAGCCCCGGGGCATGCGTCGACGGGGAGGACGCGGAGAGCACCTGGACGGCGCGGTCGAGGGGGTGCCGGTTGCGGCCGGCCTCCCAGAGTTGCAGCATCTCCTGTGCGTCGAGTGCGCGTTCCATGACGGTCATCGTGGGTATCAGGCGGGTTCGGTGAAGCGCGGCTCAGAGGGCTCGGTCACGTCGTAGTCACGCTCCCAGCCTTCGTTCTCGATCTTGATCGTCTGGATGGCCACGGCGTTCGCGTTCGCATCCAGTTCCGGCAGCGCCTGGAACTCGGAGACCCAGCAGCGGTAGACGCGGTAGGCGATAGCCAATTGGCCCGCCTCGTTATAGACCTCCACGATCAGGTCCTTGCGGAAGTCGGCCAGCGATGACTCCGAGCCCAGCCCGGATCCGAAGTTCCAGACCTTGTTCGCCCACTTCTCGAACTCCGTGTCGTGGGTGACGCCGCGTTCGAGGGTGATCGCCTCGTACTTGCGCCGTCCGGGGGCCTTGCGAGACGTGGAGGGATCGCCGCCTTCGCGGTGCTCAACCACCTCCGTCACGTGCTTCAGGGCGCCGACCTTGGAGACACCGGCGACATAACGCCCGTCCCACTTCACGCGGAACTTGAAGTTCTTGTACGGGTCGAACCGTTGTGCGTTGACGCTGAACTGAGCCACGGGGCGCTCCTCTGTGCTCGGTTGCCGCTGGCCGCCGGCGGGGTGGAGGGCTAGGCCTGGACCTGCCCGGTGATCTGCTGGATCTGGATGACGACGAACTCCGCCGGCTTCAGCGGCGCGAAGCCCACGTGGACGTTGACGATTCCGAGGTCAACGTCGTTCTGGGTGGTGGTCTCGCTGTCGCACTTCACGAAGTAGGCATCGCGCGGGGAACTGCCCTGGAACGCGCCCTGGCGGAAGAGGTTCTGCATGAACGCGCCCACGTTCAGGCGGATCTGCGACCACAGCGGCTCGTCGTTCGGCTCGAAGACCACCCACTGCGTCCCGCGGTAAAGGCTCTCCTCGATGAATAGCGCCAGCCGCCGGACGGGCAGGTACTTCCACTCCGAGGCCAGTTGGTCAGCGCCTCGCAGCGTGCGGGCGCCCCAGACCACGTGCCCGGCCGTGGGGAACGTGCGCAGCGCGTTCACGCCCTGCGGGTTGATGTTGCCGTTCTCGCCGTCGGTCAGGCGCACGGTCAGCCCGGACACACCTCGCAGCGCCGCATCGAGGCCGGCGGGGGCCTTCCAGATGCCGCGCTCGCTGTCCGTACGGGCGATGACGCCGGCCACCGCGCCGGACGGCGCGTACTCGGCCAGGCGGTTCTCCTGCAAGGGGTCCGGCGCCAGCAGGCGCGGGAAGTAGATCGCCGCGTTCTGGTCCCGCGTTACCACCGTGTTGATGGCGCTGGCCGTCACGTCCGCCGCGTCGTCCCACGATGCCGGCGGGTCCACCAGGAGGATCGCCCGGCGGCTGCCGCAGTACGCCGCCGCGGCGTCCCACGTGGACTTCGGCACGTCCGTCTCCGCACCGAAGGGCGGGATGCAGAGCAGGTTGAAGATGTCCGCCTTCTCCAGCGCCCAGATGCCGGTCTTGGCGGTCTCGCTGCCTTCGACGTCCGTGAAGGTGATGGGCGAACCGTCTGAGCCGTCGGTGTCTGGCTTCGCGGGTGTGTCGGCGGCGATCGGGGTGGGCCGCACGGTTGGTGCGTCGCCCGTGAGCCGCAGGAGGTTCGACTCCTGCTCCAGGATCGTGCCCACGTAACGAGTCGCCCCGGGGGCGACAGAGACGTTGCGCAGCACCTCGGTGTTGCGCACGGAGGCGGTGGCGGGGTCTACCTCCAGGATGGTGAGGTTGAAGACCTGGTCGGCCTCGTCCGTGTCGAGCGGGCGCGTGTCGTGGTCCACGAGCACGCGCAGGTTGTTGCCCCACAGGCCGGGGCTGGACGCCTCCAGCACCAGGTCGTCCCCGTTGGTCTCGATGTCGAACGACGCCTTCTTGCCGGCGTTGTCGACGCGCACGATGAGGGCGTCGCCGCCGCCGTTGAGGAAGAACTGCCGCACGGCGTACCCCAGCGCGCTGTCTCGCCAGAGGCCGCCGAAGTGGCGTTCAAACTCCCCAAAGTTCTGTACACGCCGGGGTTCGTCCAACGGGCCACGCAGGGCGCGCCCGACGAATGCGGTGACCGACGTGGCGACCCCCGTGATCGTCCGAGCGCCACTGGCGACTTCCTGGATGTAGACGCCCGGGTAAGTGACAGGGATTGGCACGCTTGCCTCCTCGGCCGGCTACTGGCCACGTTGGGTGCCCCAGGGGCGGGAGCGCGGACACGCCCATCTCGCACCATGGAGGATGTGTGTCACCATGCGGTCACCACCTGTCACCGACTGGTCACCGGCAGGCTCGACGTGACGAGGGCGCCACCGCTCGGGTGGACAGCGGCTACGCCTCGGGCCGGTGGGCACGAGGGATACGAGGAGCCCAGGGGCAGGAGGACGCTACGAGGCCCGGCCCGGGAACGGGCGCACGGTCTGGTGCTGGGGCCAGTCGCTCACGCCGGCGCGCGCGCCCTGGCGGCTGAGTTCGTCGATCACCACCTGCAGGGCCCGCTGCGCGTCCAGCGCCGTGCGTAGCATCGCCGAGAGGTCGGAGAACGAGGGCGCGTCCAGCGCCAGAGGCTCCTCGTCGATGCCGCCCATCACCCAGTCGAGAAGGCGACGGGTCTCCCCCATCGGCGCGACGCCGAGTTCGACCGCCAGGGTCTCCCGGCAGATCTCGTACTGACGGATCGCCAGCGCCCGGCGGCCGGAGCGTGCGTAGAGGCGGATCATCTCGCGGTGGATGTCCTCGCGGAGGCCGTCCTGCTCCAGGAGCAGCACGCCGTAGCCGAGGGCCTCGTCGTATGCGCCGCTCACCGCGTAGTGACGCAGCAGGTAGGCCAGGCAGTCCTGCAGCAGCAACTGATAGCGCTCGCGTTCCCGCACCGCCCACTCGTCCGTCAGGCTCTCCAGCAGGTCGCCCCGATACAGCGCGACGGCTTCCTGGAGCCCTCGGATCGACTGCGTCGAGGCCTGTTCTGCCGGCACCGGGAGCATGGAGCGCGCGGTCCGCTCGAAGTGTGTGACGTCCACCCAGCAGTCGCGGTCCACGCGGATAGTGGTGTCGGTGACACGCAGCGGCGAGGTGGCCTCGTGCCCGCCTCGGTCACAGTCGTCGCCGCGCGCCTCCAGGCCGCGCCGCAGGCGCCAGAGCGCTGTCGCCAGGCTGCGGCGGGCGCGCTGCTCCGGCTGGTCGTTCCAGAACGTCTCTATCACCGCTCGCCGGGATACGCGTCGCTCCCGGCTCATCAGCAGGTATGCGAGGAGGGACTCCGAGAGCGGCGAGAGCCGCAGCGGGGCGTCCACTGGAGAGCGGAGCACGCGCACGCGCCCGAACAGGTGGAACTGCCAGCAGTCACCCACCGTTATACCAGCCGGCAGCGAGGGCACGAGAGAGTTGGTGTGTGGGCCTGCGGAAGGGCAGCGCGCAAGAGGCACCTCCACCCGTCGCATCGCTGGCGCGTCGCGACGGAGTACTAGGTCGGGTGCCGCCCTGGACCCTGCTTCGCGGCGCAGATGGCCGCTGCCTGAAGGATAGAGACTTTTCCATTGCCCGTGTGTGCGCCCGCATCGCGTTCGCATATAAGACGTCGCCGTCCTCGTCATGTTCGAGGCGTGCCTTCGGCCGATCGCACCGGCTGGGCGGCCCGGAGCGGGAGGTCTGTGCGCAGGCCGAGCATGCCGAGGTGCAGCGCGGTGGCTGGGAGGAGCATGAGGAGACCGCCGAGTTGTTGGTGCTCGCGCGCCGTCATCCCCCACGGGGGGCGCTGGTGCTCCGTCTGGTTCCACGCCGCAGGCGAATGACCGGCCGCCATACGAGTTCGCAAGGCCTGCTGCCCGCCGGTTACAGATCTGACCGGGGGCCCTCCCTACGTTCGGTGCGTTCCGGGGCGGTGAGGAGGATGCATGGCCGCCGCGCACCGCCCCGATCCCGAACGTTACGCACCCCCACACATCGAGGCCGCACGCACCGGATCGGACCTCCGACGCGGGCTCTCACGCCGTGGGTTCCTTGCCAGCGCCGCGGCTGCGGGCGGCGCGTACTTCCTCGGACGGCTCGCGCCTGCCTCGGCCCAGACGCCCACGCTCTCGGACGCCGACATCGTCGTGCCCGACGACCCGACGAGCATCCTCGGAATGAGCCTTTCGCAGCGTGGGCTGCGCTCGCCGTTCGTCCACGCACAGCGTCTGATCAACGACCCGGATGCGCCGCTGGGGGTGGCGGGCTGGACGTTCAGCCCATTGCAGGACCTGGAGGGCATCGTCACGCCCTCCGACCTGCACTTCGAACGCCACCACGCCGGCGTCGCCATGATCGACCCCACCGAGCATCGCCTGGTGGTGCACGGCATGGTGGACCAGGCGAAGCAGTACACGCTGTGGGACCTGGAACGGATGCCGCAGGAGAGTCACATCTACTTCGTGGAGTGCTCCGGCAACAGCCTTGCCGGGTATCCGGGCGGGGCCGCAGACGACACGGCCCAGAGCATCCACGGCCTGGTCAGCACCAGCGAGTGGGTGGGCGTTCCCATGCGCGAAATCATCGAGGACGTGGGCCTCGACCCATCCTCCACATGGGCGCTCTTCGAGGGCGCGGATGCCGCGGTCATGACACGCAGCGTCCCGGTGGAGAAGTTGATAGACGACGCCTTCATCGCCCTCTACCAGAACGGCGAGCCGATCCGCCCCGCACAGGGGTACCCGATGCGCCTCGTCCTTCCCGGGTGGGAGGGCAACATGCAGATCAAGTGGCTGCGCCGTATCGAGTTCGGTGACGCGCCGTTCCAGACGAAGGAGGAGACCCGCCACTACACCGACCGCCTGCCGGACGGCCGCGCGCGCCAGTTCACCTACGCCATGGAGGCCAAGAGCGTGATCACGCGCCCCTCGCCGGGGCGTGGCCTGGCGGGCGCGGGGCAGTGGACCATCAGCGGTATTGCCTGGTCTGGCCGAGGCCGCATCGAACGGGTCGAGGTCAGCACAGACGACGGGAACACCTGGGAGGACGCCACGCTGCTGGGCGAGAACCTCCCGCGATCCACGGTGCGCTTCCACTATCCGTGGGAGTGGGACGGGGAGGAGGCAGTACTGATGAGCCGCGCCACCGACGAGACGGGCTACGTCCAGCCCACCCGCGAGGCGCTGCTGGACGTGCGAGGCGAGGGCTACACCTATCACTACAACGGCATCCAGACGTGGCGGCTGCACTCGGACGGCACGCTGAGCAACGGGTACGTGGACGCATGACCCCGCCCACACCCGCCCCATCCCGCACCCACCCCGCCACCCTGCGCTGGGTCCTGCTTGGCGCACTCGCCGTATTCGCCCTGTTCCTCGTGGCCTGCGACGACGACGATGACCCCGGCGGCACGGCGACGGCCACCCAGGGCACCGCCAGCCCCACCCCCACCGAGGGCGACGAGGATCCGGACGGCACCCCCACAGGCCCCTCCGGCGCTGACGCCTTCACGACTCCCGAACCCGGCGAGGGCCCTCGCAGCGGCGGTGAGATCGGTCAGCCGGCGTCCGAGGACGACATCGCCGCCATCGACATCGACGTCGTCCCCGGCGGTGCCGGCCTCCCCGAGGGAAGCGGAACCGTCGCGGAGGGGGCCGACGTCTACGCCACGAACTGCGCCCGTTGCCACGGCCCGTCCGGCACGGAGGGCGGCATCGGCCCTCAGATCGTGGGCGAGGAAGGGCCGTGGGAGCCGGGCAAGACGATCACCATCGGTAGTTACTGGCCGTACGCCGAGACGGTCTACGACTACATCCGCCGCGCCATGCCCTTCGACAGCCCCGGTTCGCTCACCGACGACGAAGTCTACGCCGTGGTCGCCTGGCTCCTCGCCGAAGAAGGCATCATCGAGGAGGACGCCGAACTCAACGCGGAGACACTCCCGGCGGTCGAGATGCCCAACCGCAACAACTTCCTCCCCTGCTGGCCGGACGAGTGTCGCCCGGACGTGCCGTAGGTCAGGATTCCTGCCGGCAACGCAGTGAGGCCCGCCATCGGCGAGCCTCACTGTCGGTGGCCAATTCCCTGTCGTTGCGCGCGCCCGCCGCCTACCGCACGACCACCACCGGCGTCCCCGCCGCCAGGCCGAGGGGATATCGCGCGCGGAAGGCGGCGTTCACGAAGTCCGGCGACCCGGCGACGTAGCCGTAGGGCTTGCCGCCCACGAAGAGCCAGACGGAGTCGCCCCGCTCCAGGACGGCGTCCAGCAGGGCGTAACCGCCGCCCTGCCACTCGGCCAGCGTGAGGCCGGCGCCCGGGGTGGGGCTGAACGTGCCCCGGCCCGGCTGGTGCAGGACAGAGAAGATCGTGAAGTGGTCGACCTCCGCGTGCAGCGCGAAGGAGCCGTCTTCGTTCATCGTCACCGTGGCTTCGACTTCCACCCACTCGGCGCCGTTCCAGAACGCGAGCACCAGTTCGCGGTTGCTAGCGTCCGGCGGCAGCATTCCGGCGGCGACAGTGAACCTGAGGCTGATCGGCTCGAAGCCATCCTCGATGTCGTTCCCGTCCGCGTCGCTCGCCTCGATGACGAACGCGAGCACGAGGTCCGCGCTGGCGGGCGGCGGAGCCTGCGCCGTCAGTCCCTCCAGGTTGGCGACGGCCGCAGCGGAGACCTTCGCCCCCTCGGGCAGGGCGTTCGCGGGTACGACAACCTCAACGGCCGCACCGTCGTCGGTCTGCGTGAGCACCTCCACCACCTCGTCCGGCGTGACGGCCGCTTCCACCTCGTTGACCCGGATCACCTCTGGCTCCACCGGCCCATCGCTGGGAGTGGGTGTCGGCGTCGGATCGACGGGCTGTGGCGCGTCCACGGTGATCGACGCGTCCGCGCGTCCGAGGTTGTCTCCGCCCGAGGCCCAGGTCGCGCTGACCGTGACGACACCGGGTGTGGCGTCCTGGTACGTGAACGTGGCACTCGACTCGTCCTCCAGTACGGTGACCGAAGCCCCACCCTCGAACGTCCCACCCGCAGACGTCGATGCGAGGTGGAAGGTGGTAGCCACAGCGACCGGACTGGCGTTCCCCTCCGCGTCCACGACCGCGAGCGTGAAGACCTCACTCTCCGCGCCGAGGTTCACGCGCCGGGGACCGGTGAGCGTGACGTGGTGCGGTGGGCCGGCCACGAATGTGATCGTGACCGTGCCGAGGGTGACCCCGCCGCTGGTCGCCGTGTACGTCACCGCCTCGGCGTCAGTGCTGCTCACCTCGAACGTGGCGATACCACCGGCGGTGGTCGTTGCATTCGCAGGGCCGGGGCCGCCAGCCAGCGTCACGGTGACGCTCGGCATCGGCTCGTTCGCCTGGTCGCGGACGGTCACCGTGACGGTCGCCGTGCGGTCGCCGTCCGCGATGACGTCTCCCCCGCTGGCGACGACCGAGGAGTTCCCGTGCGTTGCCTTGGGTTCCGTGAAGACGATGATCGCCGTGGCCGTGACGAGTACGTCGGCATCGGCCACTTCCGCCTCGAACGTCACCGACCCAACCGCCGAGTCTGAGGAGACACTGAAGACCACCTGTCCGGCCTCGTCAGAAGTCGCTGTGTCGGTGTCCGTGGTGACGGAAGGGCTGGAGGACAGTCTGACCACCTGTCCAGGCACCGGGTTATCGTGCGCGTCGAGCAGCGTCACCTCGATGGTCGCGCTGCTCACGCCGTTCGCGACAACGGAGCCGTCGCTCGCGTTGACCTTCGACCTGCCGGCATCCACGGGGCCGGGAGAGACGGCGATGTCCGTCGCCCCGATCAAGGTGCCGGTGGCGTCAGTGCCGAGGTAGGCCTTGACGGGATGAGTGCCGGCCGCGGAGGCGTTGTACTCCACCTCGACCGTGCTCGTGCCGTCGGTGGTGTAGGCGTCCGTGGCGGCTCCTGCGGTAACGCCCACCGGTTCCCCGCCGCCCACGGGGTTTTCAAACGAGTCGCGGACGACCACGGTGATCGAGGTCGTCTCGCCGGCGGTCAATGTGGTCTCAGCGACCACCAGGCTAGAGGTCGAGGCGTCGGCCGAAGCCGGGACCACGGTCAGCGGGATGTCCTTCTGGAGGCGCACTTCGGCGCCGCCCGACGCCTCCGGTTCACCCTCGATCTCTACCTCGCTCGTCTCGGCGAGGTAGGCCGTGAGGGTGCCGCCGTTGGCGACTCCCTGGTCGAATGGAACCCGCACGGTCAGGATGCCGCCGGATTCAGCGGTGTACCCGACGACGGTGAAGCCGGTACCCGTCATCGTGGGTTGGGCGCCGTTAGGCGCCTCGCCGAAGTCGGTGATGATCAGTTCCCGTTCGCCGTGGTAGTTCGTCGCCCGGTTGCCGTCCGCGTCGTACGCGGTGAGCGTGAAGGGCAGGCCCTCGCCCGCGACCAGCGAGGCGGTCGTCGGATCGAAGGCGCCGAGGTCAACCTCGAAGTACGCGGCTGGGCCGGGGCTCAGGTTGCCGGAGGCAACGCCGACCTCCGTCACGAGCGAGCCCACCCGCAACTGAATGTCGAACTCGTACTCGTTCGGCGTCGCGGCCGTCGTCGCCGCTTTGGTGATGGTCAGCACGATATCGCCCGGCGGGAGCATGCCGTCCAGGACGATCGCGACGTTCCCCGGACCGTCGTGGTCGATCGAGATGACCGCGGGCGCGGCGCCGCCAGTGCTGGTGATGGTCACATCATCGACATCCAGGCTCTCGCTTACCGCGAACCCGTCCGGGAACGAGAGGTCGATGCCATCCGCCACCTCGACGGTCGTGAAGGCGAACGTCAGATCGCTCACGGTCCCCGGCTCGTCCGGGTCGAACGTGACCGTGCTCGCGCCACCGAGGGCGTAGACCGCGATCTCGAACGAGCCACTGGCGAAGTCGTCGTCTCGAACGATGCCCAGGTCAAGAATGTCGGCGCCAACCTGGTAGGCGCCCTCAGTGCTGATCTGGAGGCCGCTGATCCTGGTGATGCCCGCGGCGTCCACCTCGGCCGAGGCGCTCCCGGTGTCACTCCAGTCGCCGCCGGCGCCGTAGGAGAGGCGGACCTGCTTCCCGAGCAGGCTGCCGTCGTCGATGGCGTTGCCGGCCGCATCCTGGACCTGCACGTCTATCTCCAAGAGCGAGAACCCTCCCGGCGTGTACGTCTTGCCCTCAAGGTCGGTGAGGATCACCAGAGCCGCCGGGGCGCCCGCCGTGACATTGAACAGATCGGAGGTGCCCGTGACGCCAGGTTTGCCGGCCTCGGACACCGTGATCGCCTCACCGGTACGGGCTTCCGCCAGGGTCACTTGGTGCAGGGCGGAGCCGCCGGGGCCGGAGGTGAAGTCCAGCACCTGCGCGCCGAGGCCGCTCGTGGCGTCCGTGTTGCCCTGGATCAGGATCTCCGCGTTGTACGTAGCGCCCGGGGCGTTGGGGCCGATGGACACGGTGTTGCCGTTCGCGTCCAGCGGGAGCACGGAGACCTCGAAGGTGACTCCGGCGATCCGGTCGTCAGTGCCGAGGGGCGCGATGTTGAAGGAGGCCACCGGGCCGGGGTTCACCGTGAACCAGTTCGAGGCGCCACTGGCGCTGCCTCCGGGCTGGGTTGCGCTGACATTCGTCTCGTCGGCGCTCGTGTCCGCGCCCGTAAACGTCAGGAAGTGCGAGGTGAGCACGCCTGCGGCGAACGCGGCACTCTCCGCGAAGCCTGCTCCGCCGGTCGCACCGCCTGATGTGAACTCCACCGTGTCGGTGAATGGGGTGGCGCCGTGAGCCCCGTCCAGCACGTTGCCCACGGAGTCCACCGCGGTCACGCGCACCCCGAAGGACTCGCCAGCCTCCTGGTCGGCGATGTCGCCACCACCCGCCGCTTCGATCACGAAGCGATCGAGGGCGCCATGCAGGACGTCAAAGGGGTCACTCTGGACGGGAGCGAACGGACCTTCGCCGTCGTCGAAGACGAGGATGGCGCCGGCCTGCGGCGTGTCCAGGGCGATGGGCGGGAAGTTCGAGACGCCTCCCGCAAGGGTGCTCGTCTGACCGCTGACAAGGGGCATGGCCCCGCCCTCGCCCTGCAGCGCCCATGCCACGGTGATATCGCCGGGCGTGATGCCTTCGACCGATGGGTTGCCGTAGGCATCGGTCACACGCAGGACCGGTCCGGAAGTGAGGTACTGGCCGGCGACGGCGCCCGCGGGCTGGGTCTCCACGACCAGGTACTCAGCATCCGCCTCGCTCACGGTGATGGCGAGAGGGGCGACGGTGATCGATCCGTCGTACTGCGCGGTCACCTGGGCGTCTGACACTGCATCGAACGCCCGCAGGGTGGCCGTGGCGACGCCGCCCTCCCATACCAGAGCGATGCCCTCCGTGAAAGCAGCCTCCGAACCATCGACAGTCGGCGCGTACTCACCGGGCGAAGCGTCCAGGCCACTGAAGACGATGGGGCCCGCGTTGAACGCGGCGCCGCCGAACCCGCCATCCAGCGTGCCGCCGTACTCGTCTTTCGCGGTGATCGTCAGTGCGACGGCGTCACCGGCGGTGACAGAGGTGGAGTCG
This sequence comes from Dehalococcoidia bacterium, assembly GCA_023228825.1. Classification (GTDB taxonomy): domain Bacteria; phylum Chloroflexota; class Dehalococcoidia; order UBA2979; family UBA2979; genus W-Chloroflexi-9. The sequence continues at coordinate 216,871 of JALOAL010000002.1, forward strand.
GTGGTCGTCACCTCGAGGTGGTTCAGCGCTCCAGCGTGGATGGCGAAGTTGCCGGTCTGGACAGGGTCGAGCCCATTCGATTCGAATGTGAGATTGCGCGTGCCCGGGGTGCCGCCGGGGACGATGTTCGCGAACGTGGCCACCCCCGCCTCTGCGTCTTCCTCGGCGTCGCTGACCTCGGCGAGCCATTGCGCCTCAGGGTTCGCGGTGATGGTTGCGTTGGCGCTGGCGCCGGTGGTCACGCGGTTCCCGTACGCATCGACGACCTCAATGCTGATCGAGGGCAACGCCGCGCCGTTCGGGTACTGGCCGCCGCCAATGGTGTCATCGGCATCGAGGATGGCGAGGCGGCTCGCCTCGTTCGGAATCACGGTGATCGCAGGGCTTTCGCCGGTGAAACCACGGATCGCGGTGTCCGGGTTGTCTGCGACGGTCAGGGTGACCTTGACGTCGGTGTCGCTCGCGTCGTAGAGGACGAACCCACTGATGGTGACGGTTCCCTCGCTGAACCTCCTCTGGTTGTTGTGGCCGTCGCCAACCTTCGCCGTCTCTGAGCCACCGTTCGGTGGTCCTCCCGGCTCACCGGCAAAGGCGAAGTCCAGATTCGTCAGGCTTCCGTAACCGGTGGCCGGTTCGCCCTTGGCATTGAGGACGGTCACGGCAACCGCGAACGCCTTCCCCGCAGTGACGGGGTCACCGCCGTTGACCTCGATGTCGAGGGCATCCGGGAGGTTGGGGTCGAAGATCTCCAGGCGGGCGGTGGTGCTGCCATAGTACGGAGTGAACTCGCCGCCGCCAGCGACGCCGGTAAAGGCGTTGAGGCTGATAAGGAAATTCTGAGCCTCGCCGTCCGTACCCGTGGCCGGGAGCGAGAGACCGCGTGTGATCTTGATGTCCTGTAGTTCTTGCCGCCCCGCCGGGACCTCGTCGTTGATCGTGATGATCAGCGTGTTGCCAGTGGCGGAAGGAGTCTGCTGGACGGTCCGCTCTTTTGCGCCGCCTGGATCCCTCGTGTACGTGACCCGGAGGTCGTCCGGGTGCATTTGGAAGGACGCCGGGAACGTTACTTCAACGCGGTCCATCGGATCCTGGACGGTCTTGAACTGGAAGATGAACGGCGTTTCCGCACTCGCCTCCTGGTTGGTCTCTCCATACGCCCCGCCACCGATGGTGAACGAGATGCTGGTCGAGACGTTGTCGCTGCCCAGGGCAACCTGCACCGCGAACAAGACGAGCACCGCCGTCAGGCCCAGGGCCACGAGGGCCTGCCATGCGCGGATCCGGTCGAGGAGGGGGATTGTGGTCAGGGGCATGCGGTAGGGCCTCTCATCCGTCTTTCGACGAGGCGAGTGACCCACGCGGACGACCAGAAGCCGCCAACAATTGGCATCAAACAGCCTCGCCGCACGAAGCAGAGCCACCGCCGCGAGGAGGGAACTGCAACGCCAACAAGTTGCTCACCGCAACTTGCGGCGAAAGATGACACTGGGTGTAGCCCGTTGTCGAGCGCGGAGTCAACCCGGGCGCCATGGCCGGTAGACGCTGCCGTCGCACCGCCGAGGTGGCGTCGAGGTCGGCGCGCGGGGCGATCCTCGGTGCTGCGGCTGTGCTACCGCATGACCACCATCGGCGTCCCCGCCGCCAGGCCGAAGGGGTATTGCGCCAGGAAGGCGGCGTTCACGAACGTGGGCCCGCTGACGAGGTAGCCCCGCCATTCGCCGTGCACGAGCACCCAGGCGGCGCCACTGCCGAGGGACTCCTCCATCCGTGCGATGGCGCCGCCACTCCAGCGCGTGAGCGTGAGACCAGCGGGCGCCGGCGTGGTGGAGAGCACACCCCACGACGGCGCGTGCAGCACGACGTACACGCCCGGGCGGGGTAGGGGCGCCGTGAAGGTGAGCGTGCCGTCCTCCGCCACCGCGAGTTCGTGCGGCGCCTCCAGCCAGCCCTCGGGCGTCCAGCGGGCGAGCACGAGTTCCTCGTGAGGCAGGTCGCCGACGCTGTCCGGGGTGAGCGTGACCGTGATCGCCCCCGGCGGGTGAAGGGCGACCGGCAGCGGCTGGCCCTCTGCGTCCAGCAGGCGGACGACGAAGCCGGCGAGCGGCTCCGCTCCGACAAGCGGCGCCTGGCCCTGCAGCGCCTCGAGGCTGCCGATGGCGCCGAGGAGCACCGTCACCGGGTGCGCGTCCGCGGGGAGCACGCCCGGCGGGAGCAGGATGCCCGCCGTGTCGCCCTCCAGCGTCCGGGTCTGGAGGGTCGTCTCGTCCTCCGGGTTCACGGTGGTCTCGACCTCGTTCACCACGGGCAGTTCCAGGCCGTCGAACTTGACGGTCGGGGTGGGCGCCGGCAGTTCCTCCGCGACAGCACCGAACGTGGCCTGGCAGGCGGTGTCGGCCGCGATCGTGATCGGACCGCCACAGGACGCCGGGGCCCAGCCGGCGAACGGCATGCCGGCGCCCCCCGCTGTGTCGAGGCCGACCACGAGCCCGCGCGGCAGCACCCATGTGGCGTCGCCGGTGATGGTCGGCGCCGGGTTCGGCCCACCGTAAAGGGTGAGGAACTCCTCGAACGTTTGGCCGCGCACGGTCATGACCGTCGTGTAGACCGCGTCGCCACCGTCCGTCAGGGTCACCGCCCCATCGCCGGCGAGCGTGAGGTCCAGGTTGGCCGCGCACCCCTCGGCTGTGCAGTCTGTGGCGATCGCGTCGTCGCGTTCGCCGCCGAGAGACTCGATGGCGTCGGGCTCTCCCGCGGTGGGGGTCTCCCACTCGTTCCACCTCAGGTCGGCCGCCGTCGAGGTGTAGACGTGGACGCCGGACCCGGACACACTCGGGTGCGTCAGCACGTTGCCCTCGAAGCGCGTGTTCCGCAGGGTGAGCGCGTTGCTGTCGTGGTACACGCCACCCCCGTGCGCACCTCCGGTGCCGGCTGTGGTGGCTCGTGCCTCGTTCTGGACGATGGTGCTTCCGAACACCAGCAGGCTACTGCCCGCTGGGGAGTTGGAAATACCGCCTCCGAAGGCCAGCGCGGAAGTCCCACCGTCGGCCTCGGCGACGTTGAAGTGGATACCGGAGTCCACCACCGTCGCGTCGCCGCGGTTGCTGATGCCACCCCCACGTGCAGCCAGGGTCTCGACACCGCCGGGCTCGGTGGCGACCACCCGGTTGGCGAAGACCGAGGTCGAGCGCAGGTTCAGCGTGCCGGTGTTGAGGATGCCGCCACCCTCGAGTAGGGCGGCTCCGGTCTGCTCGACCGCGTTGTCCTCGATCATGGAGGACGCCATCGTGAGGGCGCCGAAGTTCGCGATGCCTCCACCGGCTGCGCTGGCGCCGCTCGCCGCGTTGTCCGCGATCCGAGCCTCCAGGATGGTCAGCGTGCCGGCATTGAGGAGGCCCCCGCCGGCTTCGTCGACCACCGAGCCGTTGACCACCTGCAGGCACTCGAGGTGCACGGTGCTCCCTGCTGCAATGCTCAGCACGCGCCCGGTCCCCGCCGCGTCCAGGATCGAGAGAGACCACCCGGCGCCCACCGGGCATTGGCCCAGGACCTGGATGTCCATCCCACTCGGGATCACGGCGCGCGCCGCCGCACCGGTCAGCGTCTCGTCCGGCAGGCGGATGGTGCCCGAGCCACCAAGGTCGGCCTGCACGTGGTCCACGGCGTCCTGGAGCGTCGGGAACGGTGTCGCGGCGCCGTCGACCGCAACGCCCACGATCGTTCCTGTTCCCGGGGTGCCGGCCGCTCCAGCATCCCCGTCGGGGCCGGCGACGCCGGGGTTCCCCATCTCTCCCGGCCGTCCGTCTGCCTCCCCGATCCCGCCGTTGCCACCGCTGCCGCCGGCGCCTCCACTTCCGCCCCAGCCTGACGCACCGCCGGGGCCCACAGCGCCGCCACCGATGCCAGCGCCAGAGGCGTTCACGGTCGCATCCGGGGAGACGACGATGAGACCAGCATTCCCACCGTTACCTCCACGGCCAGCGTGGCCACCGTGGCCGCCGTTCCCGCCGTCGCCCCCGTCGCCGCCGTCCCCGCCTGCGCCGACCACGACATCACCCCCGTGTCCGCCATGGCCGCCGTTCCCGGCGTTGCCACCGTGACCGGCATCTCCGCCTGCGCCACCCTGGCCGCCGCCAATGCCGCCGTAGGCAGTGACGATGGCATTGCCCTCGATCTGGATGGTGCCGCCGTTGCCGCCGGGACCTCCATGAGCGCCAGATGCACCGTTGCCCCCGTTGCCGCCATCGCCTCCGCTGCCGCCGCTGGCGCCAGCAGCGCCGTCGGCGCCGTTGCCCCCGTTCCCGCCGTTCCCCCCGTTGGTCCCGGGCGCCCCCGTAGCGCCGCCGCCCCCACCGATACCGGCCGCGTCGCCAGAACCGAGGTCGCCGGTGCCCCCGGTGGCGGTCACCTCAGAGCCGGCCCTGATGATCACTGTCCCACCGCTGCCGCCATTGCCCCCGGCGCCGCCCGGGTTGCCGTTCCCCCCGTCGCCCCCGTCCGCCCCCGGGGCAGCGGCGGCCCCGTCCGAGCCGCCAGGGGCGATGCCGCCAGCGCCGCCGCCGTTGCCGCCGATCCCGGCGCCCGCGCCACCGGTCGCTCCACCGCCGCCACCGGTCACGAACACGCTGACGCCGTCGATAATCAGCGTCCCCTCGCTGGTCCGGATGCCGGGACGCCCGGGGAGGTCGGACGCGTTCACCGTCAGCCTTCCCCCGCCGACCGTGTCTCGCACCGTGAGCGTCGCCCCGACGCGGAGGTCGATGTGCTGGACCGCCAGTTCCCACCCCGCCAGGTCCAGCGTGGCATTACAGGACTCGGACACCGTCACCGTCCCGACCGGGTCCATGATGTGAGTCTGCAGCGTGCCGGCCCATGTCCCGTTGATGCAGCCGTCCAGCCCCCCCTGCAACTCGCCGATGGTGCTCGCAGCGCTGGCCGTCCGCACGGGCAGGGTAGAGATCGCGAGCACGGCCACGAGCAGCACCCACGCAATCGAGAACAGCCGACGAGGGCGCGCGGGGGCGAGGGGAGTGACTGGGTGATCCATGCGTGGCTCTTTCTCGTTCGAGCGGGCGCTGCGACGCTCAGCGGGGGCTCCGCGTGTCAGTGTCAATGTCAGTGTCGATGTCAGTGGAGACAACAAGGATCCCGGCACGAGGGCAGTCCTTGCGCAGTGTGCCGGCCCGCGAGGCAGGTGCGGCGACAATAACACGGCCTGTCGATCCTCTCTGGAGGGCTCTTGCATGCAACGCGAGGCGGCTGCGTGGCTGCCCCGAGCCGCGTCCGCCCGGCGCGCTCAACCCGACGGCCCCGCGCCACGCCTCCATGCCCCGATCCTGTGGTTCTACGGACATCCGAGTTACCCATCATGGGTGCTCCGTGCATCGGTGTTTCGTGCTGGCGCAACCGGGCAGTGCGGGGATACCGTTGCGGGCCGGCTGCCCGCCGGAGTGTGTCGAGGAGTCTCAGATGCTCACGTGTGCTGCTGCGTCCCGTCGAGTGTGGACGCCATGGCTCTTTGTTGCGTGTCTGCTGGTCGGGCTGGCGGTGCTCGCCTCGGCCAGGGTGACGCCCGGCCACGCGGCCGGCGCGACGGTCACCGTCGAAAGCGAGTCCTTCGACTCGCTGCAGGCGGCTGTGGACCATGTGGGCGCGGCAACGGGGACCATCCACCTCGGTGAAGGCACGCTGACCGGCGCCGACGCCCGCGCGAGCATCGCGGCCGGCGCGAACCTCACGATCATTGGCGTGTGTGCAGCCGACCTCGGGACGGCGCCGCTGGCAGTGCTCGATGGGAACGGCGGCGGGCGCGTCCTCGACGTTGCTGCGGGTGCGACGGTGCGGGTGGAATGCGTCACCGTCACCGGGGGCGTCTCGGACAACGGCGCGGGGATCCGCAACGCCGGGACGCTGACACTCGTCAATGCGAGCATCGTCGCGAACAGCGCAACAGGTGACTCCTCACCGAGGGGTGGTGGGTTACAAAACGAGGGCTTCGCCACCGTCCTCGGATCCCGTATCGCCGGAAACACCGCGGCACTTTCGGCGTCAGGCTCGCCGCCCAGCGGCGGCGGTGTCTACAACGGACCCCCTGGGCAACTGATTGTCATCAGTTCGGAGATCGCCGGGAACGTCGTGACTGCCGAACTCGACGGGCACGGTGGAGGGCTGCACAACCGGGGCGTTGCGACCATTGTCGACACTCAGATCACCGGGAATGCCTCTTATGACGCCGCAGGTATCCGACACAGCGAATCGCAGCCGCTGTACCTTCTTGGCTCGACCGTTACCGGCAATACCGCGACGGACCGGGGAGGAGCGTTTTACCAGCAAGGCTTCGCAGTGATCTCGAGCGTCGCGTGGAACACCGTGTTCGCAGGCAACACCGGCGCAGGCCAACACCATACGGACAGCGGCGAAGCAGTCATTGACTGGAACTCGTGGAACGGAGGCATGGCGCCCACCGACGCTGACGTCACCGGGCATACTCGGCCCGCTCCTGCCGGCCTGAAGTTCTGCCCGCCCGCAGGCTGCACGGACGTCGTGACGGTCGCGGGGGACGGGGCCGTCACCGTGGCGGTGAAGGGCACACCAAACCTCCCTGGGTCGGTACTGGACGCGTACCTGTTCGGCGACTACGCCGAGTTATTGGGCTACACACCGGCGGTCGGCGTGTGGGAGGGCTTGCTCCCCTCCAGTGAGTTCGACTGCCTCGGCTCGTGCGCGCTGCCGCTGGGGCTGCAGGTCACCCTCACCCCCGTCGGGCGCGGGTTCGCCGGTTGGAGTGGCGGGGAGGCCTGTACCGGCACGGCCCCGCTCACCGTCACTGTCAACGGCGAGACCTCGTGTACCGCCACCTTCGAGCAGCCGGCCCTGAGCGGCACGATCACCACCAGCGGCGGCGATCCGGTCCTGGGCGTCACGGTCACTGCCTCCGGCGGACACAGCGGGGCTACCAGTACCAACGCGGACGGCAAGTACGCGATCACCGGCGTGCCCTTTGACGCCACCAATGTGGTCATCACGCCAACGCTCGCGGGCTACACGTTCACGCCGGTCGCCGCCACCATCGACGGCCCCATCACGGCAGACGTCACCCACGACTTCGCGGCAACGCTGAACACGTACACGATCAGCGGCACGGTCACCGTCGGTAGTGACGGCCTCCAGGGCGTCACTGTGACTGCCTTGGACGGCCATAACGGCTCGGCCACCACGGACGGGGACGGCGAGTACACGATCACCGGCGTGCCTCATGGCGCCGAGGGCATCACGCTCACCCCAGCGCTCGCGGGCTACACGTTCACGCCGGTCGCCGCCACCATCGACGGCCCCATCGCAGGAGACGTCACCGAGGACTTCGCGGCGACGCTGGAGCCGCTGCCACCGCTGGGGCCAACGGCGCCGCAGGTGGTGGCGACGACCGGGGAGATCGCGGTGCCCGTGACCGCGCGTAAGTCGGTCGGCCTCGATCCCGGGGAAGGCACGGTCCTGGGCACGACGGCGCCGGATGGCGCCAGTGTGCAGGTGTCGGTCCCTGTGGATGCGGTCGGGGACGACCTCCCGAGTGGCGTCCGCCTGGAGGTGGCCGCAGTGCCGGACATCCGCGCTGTGTCGCCTGAGCCGCCCGCGATCCCGGAGGGGACGTTCCTGGCGCACTTCGTGGTGCGGCTGGTGGACGAGCAGGGGAACACGGTGCCGTTCACCTTCAACGCACCCGTGACGCTGGAATTCACGGTCCCTGCCTCGACACTGCCGGAAGGCGCGGACCAGGAGGCGCTGGTCATCGTCTACTGGAACGGCTCCATGTGGCAGGAAGTCGAAGCGAGAGTGAGCGAAGGCCCGGACGGGACGCTCACGCTGACTGCTGAGGTGCTCCACTTCACGCTCTTCGCGATCCCGTACGCCCCCGGCTGGGGCACGTTCGATCCCGCGCCTGCGGCCGCGGGCGTGACGCTGGCGCGCTGGCTCGGCGGCGACTTTGAGCGGATGGAGGCGGCCCTGGCCGAAGGCGGCGCCTTCTGGGTCTTCCAGCACGGCGTCGGCCGCAGGCACATCGCCGGCGCCCCAGACTTTGTGAACGCCTCGTTCGAGGAGTGGTTCCCGGACGGCGTTCCAGCCGGGACGGCAGGCGTGGTCGGGCGGCCTCGCACCCCCTGACACGCACACGACATAACCGAGGGCGACATAACCGAGGCCGGCGTGGCCGTCCCCTCGGCGCTACGCCGACGTGGCCGACGTGGCCCGCTGGTACCGTGGCGGTACTGGCGCGATGTGCCGGCAGGCGTGGTGGTCGGAGGGTGTGAATGGCCGGTGGTGGACTGCAGTTCCGGGGCGACGTCCGCGAGGCGTATGCGGACGTGTTCACCCCGCAGGCGGTCGCGGCGCTGGAGGCCCTCGCGCCCCTCGAGGTGGAGCGACGCGAGGCCATGGCGGCGCGTATCGCGCGGCGGCTGGCGCGCACGAGCGGCCAGGAGGGCATCGACTTCCTCGACCCGCACGCGGTCATCCCTCGGACGTCCATCCGCGTAGAGGACGCGCGGGCGGGGCGGTTCAGCGGCGGCGAGGTTCCGCACGACCTGCGGCGACAGTGGATCCAGGGGACAGGCCCGGCGGCCCGGCCGGGTTCGCCGCTCGAGACGAGCCTTCGCAGCGTTGCCTATGCGCTGCTGTCGGGCGCCGACGGATGGATGTTCGACGGTGAAGATGCGCTGGGGCAGGTCTCCACGATGTCGCTGGACAGCCAGCGCAGCCTCCGCATCGCGTTCCAGCGCGAAGCAGTGTTCCTGCACGTCGCCGAGCAGGTCGCGGCTGAGATGAACGCCTGGTCGGAGGGCTTCCTCGGACGGCCAATCGTGGAGGACTGGGAAGCGCAACTCGGGGTCACGACCAGGTTGTTCCGCCCGCGCGGCCTGCACCTGGACGACCGCCACGTCCGGCACGCGAGCGGCAAGGGCTTCTCCGCCTCCCTCGTGGACGCCGTCCTCTATGTGGGGGCGAACCACGAGCGCCTGCGTGCGGACGGGGCCTCCGTGGTGCTGTACCTCCCGAAGATCCAGACCGCCGAGGAGGCCGCCGTGTGGGCGCGCATCCTCGGGACACTGGAGGCGCACCTTGGACTACAGGAGGGCACGGTCAAGGTCTACGTGCTCGTGGAGCAGGTGGAGGCGGCGTTCCAGTTGATGGAGATCCGGGCCGCGCTCGGCACGCGCTTCGTCGGGTTCAACACCGGCCGCTGGGACTACATCAACAGCGTCTCGGACGCCCTGGCGTGGGACGCGGACTTCGTCCACCCCAACATCGACGCCATCACCATGACCTTCGGCTACATGCGCCACTACGAGGACCGCGTGCGCCGTGCGGTGAACACACCGGACCAGGACGGCCGCTTTGCGCTGTGGCAGGGTGGGATGGAGCCCAACATCCCCGTCGGCTCGCCGGAGGGTGTCGAGGCGGGGATGCGGCGGGCCCTCGCGGCTGCGGAGCGCGAACAGCAGGCAGGGGCGAGCGGCAAGTGGGTGGCGCACTGGAAGATGGTGCACATCATCCGCCCCGCCTGGGAGGGCGCCGGCGAGGACAACCAGATGGGCCGCGCCTTCCCGCCGCTGACCTACACCGAGGCCGACCAGGCCGCGCTCCGCGAACTGGAGCCCGCGCCTCGCACCGTCCGAGGCGCGCGCGACCTGCTGAGCGTGGCGCTGCAGTACGGAAACGCCTTCGGGCAGGGCATGCAGGCGGCCGCGCTGAAGCCGGCGGACTTCTTCGGCGACGACGACGTCCTCTACCTGATGGAGGACATGGCCACCGGCGAGATCCGCCTGAGCATCCTCTGGGAGTGGCTGCACAAGGGCGCCGCGCTGACCGAGGACGACCCGGAGACCGGGACGAGCGCCGGCGACCCGTTCACCGAAGCCCTGTTCCGCCGCCTCCTGGAGGAGGAGATGGCGAAGTTGCTGGCCGCTTCCGACCGCGATGTGCACGAGGACTCCAAGACCACCACGCTGCCAGTCGCGCGGGAGGTGGTGGAGACGTACGTGACGGCGGCGGTGAAACTCCCGTGGTACGTGGACCTGCTCAACCTCAACCTGGGCAACCACGACGTGGAGGAGGCCCGCGCCCGCATCCGGCGCTTCGTGGACGCCTTCCACGCGGACGGGACGCGCATCACGGAGAACCTCGACTTCGCCGCCGCCGGCTGACCCACCCGCACGCGAGCCGAGGAGACACGGGCGGGCACACCGAGTGGCGTCATTCGAGGGGCCTCCCGATTTTATCAGGGTGATATTACGGTCGGTATGATCCTTCGTGTCTTCCGCGCATAAAACTCCTCGATAACGCGGTGGACATACCGGATTACTTTCGGTAGTTTGCTGTCGGGTCTGTTTTCCTAACCCTTTCCGACTGCGACCGCCAGCCTTGCGGCTCGTCGCTCATCAGCGCGAGCGGTCTCCGACCGTTCTAGCCGGAGGCTTACCGCATGCCTATCTCTACTGAGCGCGCACGTTCGGATCAGGGGAAGGCGTGGCCGTTGATCGCCCTCGTGCTGGCGGCAGCCGTGGTATTCGCGCTGGTGGCGTGGACGAGCCCGGCGAGTGCGGACGAGGGCGTCTTCTACGTCTCGGCTACCGGCGACGACGCCACCCCCTGCACCGAGGTCGAACCGTGCGCCACCATCGGCCACGCCATCGACCTGGCCAGCGGGGGCGACACGATCGAGGTCGCCGACGGCACGTACAACGAGCAGATCACGATCTCGAAGGACCTCACGCTGGTGGGTGCGGGCCAGTCCTCGACCTTCATCCAGGCGGCCGCCTCCCCGGAGGAGGCCACTGGCCGGGTGATCGACGTGCCTGCCGGCGTCATCGTCACCATCAAGAGCGTCACGATCCGCAACGGACACCTGCCGCAGGTCACGATGACGGATGGCGATGACGGCGGCGCCGGTATTCGGAACGCGGGCGTGCTGATGCTGCAAAGCGTCACAGTGACTCATAACCACGCGCTGGGCCTGAACGACGGCGACGCTGACTGGGCCCTCGGCGGCGGCATCTTCAGCACCGGCGCCCTGACGATCCGGCAGTCCAACATCAACGACAACCTGGCGAGAAGTGCTCCTGCAGGATCCGAGACGCGCCACGCGTTCGGCGGAGGCATCTATAGCACCGGGACGCTCACATTGGAGCATTCGGCCATCCTGGAGAACGAAGTGACGGGGAACCCTCATTCCCCACCGGTGCAACTCGGCATGTATGGAGCGGGCGTCTACAGCACCGGTGACCTCACCATCAACGGCTCATACTTCCGCGCGAACGTTGCATCCGGGCCCGCCTCCGGAAGTGGAGCCCGTACCGGCTACGGGGCGGCCATCTACAGCAGCGATGGTTCACTGTCTGTGACGAATACGCGCTTCGAAAAGAACCGCGCGCACAACTGGGGTGGTGCGATCTATGTGACCGACGCCGATGAGCCGGTGGCGGTCACCGACTCGGTGTTCATTGAGAACCAGGGTTCCTCTGGGGGAGCCATCTACGCCATCCAGAGCGATCTCCAGGTGCTCAGGAGCACACTGTCGAAGAACACGACCACCAGTCTGGGCGGCGCGATCAATGCAGATGGGGGCTCGCTTGAGGCGCGGTCGTCCACCTTTGATCAGAACGAGGGAAGTTCAGGCGGCGCCATCTACTACCGGCCCCATCCGGACGCAGAGGGGGTCTCGTTGCTGGTGGATCAATCGATGTTCACCGAGAACAAGGCCACCGGTACAGGGAGCGGTGAGGGCGGAGCCATCTCTGCCCTCCGTACTTCGCTTCGTGTCACGGCCTCGGCCTTCACGGGCAATGAGGGTCGGGTCGGCGGGGCAGTCCACCTCAGGGGCGGCCCGCTCGAGGTGGAAGGTTCGAGGTTCACCGGCAACTCCGCCAGGGAGGCAGGGGGCGCCATCCGCATCGATCACGCCGTGGACCCTCCCATGCCTGGGGAACTCATCGTCTCGGGCTCCAGTCTCTCCGGCAACACTGCGGGTACGGAGGGCACCGAGGGCACCGCGATCTGGTTTGAAGCCGGCGGCAGCGCCGAGGCCACCCACAACTGGTGGGGCGAGGACGTGATCCCCGAGGGCACGATCGTGGGCGATGTGAACTCGGCGCCCTGGTGCCTGGCGCCGGACTGCGGAGCGCGTATCGACGTCACCCTGGCAGGGCCGGGCGAGGGCACGGTGACCGCCCCCACTGCCGCCACCGCCTCCTGCCTCGAGGACGCCTGCACGTTCACGTACGCCCTCGACGACCTGGGCGCGACGACCAGCGCGGCGCTCGTCGCCACGCCCACAGAGGGTGACGCGGTGGGGTGGTCTGGCGTCTGTGCACCGGACGGGGAGGTCGCGGGCATCGGCGTTGCCCTGTCAGACGCCGGCCCGGTGCAGTGCACCGCCATCCTCGGTGCGTACAACCTGACGGTGGCCCTGGCGGGGACCGGGACGGGCGCCGTCACCAGCGACCCGGCGGCCATCGACTGCGGCGCAACCTGTAGCGCGGCATTCGAGCCAGACACCGAGGTCACCCTCACAGCCACGCCCGCCGTCGGTTCCACCTTTGCCGGCTGGTCCGGTGCTGGCTGCGCGACGGCCACGCTCTCGATCACCTCGAACATGACGTGCACCGCTACGTTCACCCTGGACCAGCACGACCTCACCGTTACGGTCACCGGCCCGGGGAGCGTCACCAGCGCGCCCGCGGGCATCGACTGCCCCGAGACGTGCGCGGCAACCTTCGACTACGGCACAGACGTCGCTCTGACGCCTGCCCCGGACACTGGCTCGGTCTTCCTCGGCTGGTCGGGCAATGCTGCCTGTGACGGCACGGTGACAGTGACTGAGCCCACGGCGTGCACGGCCGCCTTCGCGCTACCGCCGATTGTCGAGGCGCCAGCCCCGGATGTCATCGAGGAGACGGGTGAGGTGCGGGTGCCCGTCACCGGCCGCCAGTCCACGGCCCTCCCCACCGATGCCCCCGCCGTGGTGGGGACCCGCGCGCCGGACGGCGCCCGCATCCAGGTCACCGTGCCCCCGGCAGCCCTCGATGGCGGCGGGGCAGAGGGCCTCCGCCTGGAGGTCGCGGTGGCAACAGACCTGGAGCAGGTGGCCAACCAGGCGCCGTCACCCGCAGACGCGGACGTGGTCAGCCAGTTCGTGGTGCGCCTCGTGGATGCGCAGGGCAACACGCACCCCGCTACCTTCACGGAACCGGTCATTATCGAGTTCACCCTGCCTGCGGACCAGGTGCCGGACGACGCCGACCTCGAGGCGCTCATCCTCGTCTTCTGGAACGGCGAGGCATGGATCGAGGTCGAGGCGACGGCCACCACGCACGAGGACGGCTCGGTCACCCTGACCGCCGAGGTCCAGCACTTCACGCTCTTCAGCGTCCTCTGGGCGCCGCCGCACTGGGGCGCCTTCGACCCGGCGCCGGCCGCCAGTGGCGTCACCCTGGTGCGCTGGCTCGGCGGCGGCTGGACACGCCTCGACGCCGCGTTGGGTGCCGCGCTGGGTGAAGGCGGCACGGCCTGGCGGTTCGTGGAAGGCCGCGCCCTCGGCTACATCCCCGGCGCTCCGTCGTTCGTGAACCGCGCCTTCGTCGAGGCGTACCCGGACGGCGTCCCACCCGGCACGTTTGCCCTCGTGACTCGCTAGCCCTCGCAATGAGGCCCTGCGGGGCTGCCACCAGGCGGCCTTGCGGGGCGGGTGGGCGGGACGCCCGTGGCCTCGCCGGACATCGCCGGAACCAAAGAGGCTGTCGGTGGCGTACTTGCAGGACGTAAACGTGCGAGTGCGGAGGGGGATCATGCGCGACCGGGGTGTCCCCGCTTCCGATTCAGTTTCACGCGAGGTAACCCGACGCCGTGCGCGCGTACGGTCAGCAGAGCCGACGGCGGAGGGCTCACCTGTCCGGGACCTCCTCGCCTTGCAGCGGGCTGCCGGGAACCGCGCTGTTCGCAGGATCATCGACCTGGAAGGCAGCGCGGCCTCCGAGGCATCACCCGCGCTCCACAGGGTCACGGGCGGGGAACAACTCATCCAGCCCGCGAGATACCCAACAAGCGGGCGGGGGCGCATGCAGCGCCCGCCTTTCAGCACGGCTGTCACCGGACTTCGCTACTTCGCTGGACCCGAGTACCAGGCCATGGAGAATCAGGCCGCAGGCGGAGCGCACTCCCGAGCGACCCTCGGCCCTGACGCGCTGCTGGGGATGGGATCTGACGCCAACGCCTCGCTTCCGGCGGCGATCCGGGATGCGCGGGCGAAGTACCCCGAGATGAACTTCAAGGCCGGACACCTGCTCAATGCTGACTTCGGTGGCAATGGCGATGAGGCCGCGAACCTCACGATCTTGACCGCCCAGGCGAACGCAGCACACAAGGGCTTCGACAACCCGGTGAAGCGGGCGGTGGACGCGCTGCGCAAGGCGTACGAGGCGATGTGGGATGACGGGATCGACATCAGCGGAGAGCAGATTGGTATCGCTGTCTCGATCCAGGTGGGAGGTGGCGCCTGGGGAGACGACTATCCCGACAATTGCATCTTCAACGAACTGAGGTGCACCGCGACACTCGTCGGGGCGCCGAGCGAAGAGTTCCACGATGAGCGCTTTAAGGCCGCCTTCGATGAGGCCATAGCAACTGCGATTACCGAGTGTGGCCTGGCAACGGCGAGCGGAACGGTCGCCAACAGCAAGGCTCCGGTCGAGGCGAACGACGAGATGGAGATGGATCTTGTCCAGCCCTGACGCGCACGGTGTGTGGAAGCGTCGAAAGAAGCCTGCTTTCGTTACATAACCTGGTGACGGGGGCTGACGTAGCCCACCATGGCTCGCGTTTGAGCGCGCCCGAGGTGTCCCGGATTTCGCGACGCGAGTCGCTTACGGCCTGGCAAGATGCCGCGGGCGTCGCAATCGATGTGCCGCCCGCGCTGCCCCGCGTCGCGATTGGTACGGGGCCGGTAGGTGCGAGGTAAGGCGGCGACGAAGAAGATCCCGACCGCGCCCCCGCCATCGAGCACGATGGACAGGATTGCTCTGGTTAGCCGGATGCAGTGCCGAGTGTCGCTGTTCGTACAGCGCGATCGATGCCTTTGGCGGCTTTGAGGATGGCTGGTGCACGCGGCCGGACGGTTCTTCCTGTTGCCAATCACGTAGCGTCCCGGGGCCTCCGTCAGACGCTATACGCCGCTGTCGGCGGGTAGGAACTTCATCGAGATCGAGTTCACGCAGTGCCGCGTGTTCTTCGACGTCAGGGACTCGCCGATGAAGATGTGGCCCAGGTGGCCGCCGCAGCGGGCGCACTCGATCTCCGTGCGGAAGCCATCCGGATCGGGCTTCCGGACAACCGCGCCGGGGATCTCGTCGTCGAAGGCGGGCCAGCCGCAATGCGCGTCGAACTTGTCCTTCGAGCGATAGAGGGGCGAGTCGCAGCGCCGGCAAATGTAGGTGCCGGCCTGGAAGAAGTTGTCGTACTCGCCGCTGAAGGGGGGCTCGGTCCCCTTGTCCTCGATCACCCAGCGCTCTTCTGGGCTGAGGCTGTTGTAGTGCGTGGTCATGACTGCTCCTGCTTCTCGATCACCATGTCGGACGGGCCAGCGCTGTGTCCGGCGGGACTGACGAGAGCACCGAGGTGTACCGCCGCCACGCGGCGAACGTATGAGTCCCGTCGATCCACCGTACCGCTTCCGTCGGACACCATGGGCGAGCGCGCTCGGACGCGTCCGAGTCAGCGCGTCGCGCTAGATCGACGCCAGGCGTCGGCGAGCCTGATCCCGGGATCAGAAATAGTTGACTGAGTTGGTCGGGTATCGCATGATTCCGCAATGGCAACGAACGTCCAAACCCTCGCAGTCCCATCGACGTCTCCCTCCCCCCTCCGCACGTGGGGCCCGACTCTCGCCGTCGTCGGCGTGCTCGTGGTCGTCTACTTGGCCGCGCAGGCGTCCAGCGCCTCGCAGGCGGTGTTCTGGGCCGTGGGCCTCGGCGTGGGCCTGGTGCTCCAGCGCAGCCGCCTCTGCTTCACCTCGGCGTTCCGGGACCTCTTCCTGCTGGGGCAGGGGCGGACGGCGCGCGGCATCATCGTCGGACTCATCGTGGCCACGCTGGGTTTCGGCATGGTGATGGCCACGGTCATCCCGAACCCCGGGAGTGGCGTCCTCCCCGCGGATGCGCACATCTTGCCGCTGGGTCCAGCCACGGTCCTGGGGGGGCTGCTCTTCGGCTTCGGCATGGTCATCGCCGGGGGCTGTGTCTCCGGTGCGCTTTACCGGATGGGCGAGGGCTACCTCGGCTCATGGGTCGCCATCGGTGGCGTGATGCTGGGCCTCTACCTGCTGAACCGTACGTGGAACTGGTGGTGGGACAACTCCATCAGCATGGACCCATTCGTGTGGCTGCCACAGGAGTTCGGGTACGCGGTCGCCATCGTCCTGACCGTTGTCCTCCTGGCGGGCGCCTACGTGGGCGTGCTCTCGTGGGAGCGGCGCGTCGCCGGCAACATGCCCGTCATCCCGATCAAGCGCCGCGAGCCGCCTCCACCCGCCAGCGTGAGCGACGACGTCCGCGCGGTTGGCCGGCGCATCTTCAAGCAGGAGTGGACGCCGGTCGTCGGCGCCACCTCCCTGGCCCTGTTGAACATCCTGCTCTTCATCCGCTACCGCCCGCTGGGCGTGGTGGGCGAGGTCTCCCGCTGGGCGAACGACGTTGGCGATGCCCTTGGCGCCGGAGTGGGTCCCCTCCGTGGCCTGGCGGACCTGGCGGGCTGCGCACCCGTGCTGGCTGACGGCGCCTCGTGGTTCACAGATGCCTTCATGCTGAACGCGGGCATCGTGGCGGGCGCATTCGCCTCCGCGGTGTTCGCGCGGGAGTTCCGCATTCGCGCCCCACGCTCGCCGAGGCGTTACATCCAGTCCCTCGGAGGTGGCGTGATCATGGGGTACGGCGCCGGCCTCGGACTGGGCTGCACGCTGGGCGCCTTCTTCTCCGCCGTCCCCTCACTCGCTCTCAATGGATGGGTCTACGCCATCGCCCTCGCGGGCGGCGCCTTCCTGGGCGTGCAGGTGATCAAGAGATTCCCATGACCCACGACACCACCCCGGACGCCACTCCCGAGGCCACCCCGCACGAGGCTGCCCCGCACGAGGCCACCCCGCGCGAGATCGACCTGCGCGGCATCGAGATGGCCACGCTCGTCGAGCACGCACGAGTCGCCATCGAGGCGGCGCGCTCCGGCGAGTCCGTCCGAGTGCTGGCCGACAACGAGGTGGTCGTGAAGTACCTGACGCCGACCGCAGCCACCAGCGGCGTCCGCTGCCGGTTCGGCCCGGCTCAGGACGGTATCTGGAGCATCGACCTCTCGCCTCGCACCTGACGCGAGGGAGGAACTGGAGGAAGTGATGAGTGACGAAGCGGTTCCGATCCTGGACGTGCGCGGCGAGATCTGTCCCTACCCAATGCTTCGCACGAACCGCGAGTTAGACGAGGTCCGGCCGGGGGTTCCGGTGCTGGATGTGGTCACTGACCATCCGCCCGCACTCTCCACGATTCCGCCGGAGGCGATGAAGCGCGGCTATGGCTGTGAGATCGAGGAGACCGCAGACGGCGAGTGGCGGATCCGAATCTTCAAGGCTGAGTAAACCCGGGCGCGGATGCGTCCACGGAAGAGGGAACACGTGAACGGTTCGAAGTACCTGCGCCGGCTGGGCCGGCTAGGTCTCCTGGGTGGCGTCGCCGCCGTTGTCGCGGTGGTGGGCGTTGCCTGCGGCTCGGACGATGACGGTGGCAATGGTGGTTCCGAGGGCGGTGGCTCTGCGGCGGCCGCAACGCTGGACGACCGCGGCTACGCAGAGGGCCACCGCCTGGTGACCACCGCCTGGCTCGAAGACCGCCTGGATGACGACAGCATCGTCGTGATCGACCTCCGCCGGGAGGAGGATTACCTCGCCGGGCACATCCCCGGCGCCGTGCGCCTGGCCTCGCTCTCGCGGACTGACGAGAACGGCGTGAGCGGGCAGATCGGTACGCGCGAGCAGGTAGCCCAGGCGTTGAGCGACGCCGGCGTCACACCAGAATCCACCGTGGTCCTGTACGACGCCAACACCAGCCTTTCGCCCGCCCGCACCCTGTGGGTGTTGGATGTCTACGGTCACGCGGAGACGCGCATCCTGGACGGCGCCTTCACCACCTGGGAGGCGGAGGGGCGCGCGACGTCGACCGAAGGCGCCGAGGTCACGCCCACCGAGTACGTCTTCTCGGGCGTGCCGAACGAGGCGATCATCGCCGGTTACGACGAACTGATCGCCGCCATCGACGACCCCGAAGCGCTTGTCTGCGACGTCCGCTCCGCAGAGGAGTACGCCGGTCGTGACGTGCGCTCCGACCAGGGCGGCCACGTCCCCGGTGCGGTCAACGAGGACTGGCGTCAGGCCGTGAACGAGAGCGGCCACTTCAAGACCGCCGATGAACTGCGCGGCATCTACGACGACACGCTGCTGGTGAGCGACGACACGTCCACCGTCTACGTCTACTGCCAGACGGGCGTGCGCGCCGCACACACGTGGTTCGTGCTGAGCGAGTTGCTGGGCCTGGAGAACGTCAAGAACTACGACGGCTCCTGGGAGGAGTGGGGCAACCGGCCGGACGCTCCAATCGACCGGTCGTAACGCGTCTGATCAGCGCGGTTTCGGTCTGACGGCAAGCATGATCGGGGGAGGAGGAGCGATCCTCCTCTCCCCACATACGCCCCCGCGCCGTCAGCCGGTACCCGGAGATTGAGTATGGCCCAACCGCACACGCGCCCTGGACGCTCGGCCCGCACCCGCGGAGGCCTCGCCCACCTGGGGCTCGCGGTTCTCGGGCTGGGTAGCCTCGCGCTCATGCTGGCGGCCTGCGGCGGAGGGGATGCCGCAGACGGCGCCGCCTCTGGGATCGATGGCGCCGGGAGCGCGCTCCCCGTGGAGATGCACGTGCGCTGGGTGCTGGACTCGGACTTCCCGGCGACCATGACCATCCACGAACCTCCGGAAGGGCAGCATGTCTACGAGGTCCACTCCTACGAGGCGGGCGAGCAGCCAGTGGTGGGCGCCGAGATCCCGGACGGCATCCTGCACGAGCGCTGGGGGCAGGCCCGAAGGTTCATCGCCCTGCTCACGAACGAGTCGAATGAAGCGGTCCGCTTCTGGGTCGCCCCTCATCTGCCCACTCCGTATGTCGCCCAACAGGGCTTGATGATGTTCTGTCTCTGCACCGGCGAGGTGTACGAGGTGCCACCGGGCGGCTCCTGGACTCGGGTCATGGAGTTCGGCGTGACCCGCCGTGCCAACCTCGAAGGCCCCATCGCCCTCACTCACGTCGTCGTCCGGGGCGAGATGACGGCGCCCACGCCTGTCGCCGCAGACGACACTGGAGTCGCCACGGACGACGCTGGAATGGCGCACCACCAGTGAGTCAGTACGGCCCTGGCCAGGAGCCCCGCTGGCGCCGCCTCACGCGCTACGGCATCGTCGCCGGGATCGTCCTCGTGGTGGGCGGTCTTGCACTTGCACGCGAACTGCGCTCGGACGGCGCGCCTGTCCAGACGGCGCAACGCGTGGCGGTCGGTGAGCCCGCGCCCGACTTCTGGCTGGAGTCGCCGGACGGTCCGTTCCGCCTCTCCGAAACCCGGGGCGACGTGGTCATCGTGAACTTCTGGGCGACCTGGTGCGGTCCGTGCCGCTTCGAGATGCCCGAGTTCCAGGGGGTGCACCACACCCGCGGAGAGCCCGAGGGTATCCGCATCGTCGCGGTCAATCTGACGTCCTCGGACTCACGGGAGGGCGCGATGAACTTCGTGGAGGAGTACGGCCTGACCTTCACCATCGCCTTCGACGAAACCGGCGGCGTGGCGGGCCACTACGGCGTCCGCGGCCTCCCGGCGACCTTCTTCATCGACCGCGAAGGCATCCTCCGTAGCCGTGTCAACGGCCCCGTCCTGGGCGACCGCCTCGAGGAGAACATCCGCCTCGCCGGCGGCTGATCGAGAGATCCCGCGGGATTACCTCGGAGTGCGAGATGGTGGAGACGGGGGAGGTTCGTTCTCCAGGCTGGCCAGGGCTACGGCGCGCCCTTCGAGAGCGAGGAACGGAGGTCGTGGGCCTGTTCGCGCAGTTCGCGGAAGTAGTCCGTGCTGGTGATCTCCGCCACGCGCGACTGTTGTTCGTCGCGGTCGATCTGGATCGTCAGGGCGCGCACCTGCTCCTGCAGGCGACGCTCCCGGCGCTTGACCTCCTCCGCGACGTCCACCAGGACGCGCGCCAGGTGGCCCAGGGGATCCTCGCGCTGCGCGATCTCCTCCAACTCCGTGCTCTGAAAGTCACCCGATTCAAGGGCGACCGCCGCATCTGTTAGGGCGCGCACGCGGTCCAGGTACTCCATCTCCCGGTCGCGCAGGCGCTTGTCCGCCAGCGTGGCATTGAGGCGGGCGCGCAGGACGGCGCGGTTGAACGGCTTCTGGAGGTAGTCCGCAGCGCCGCCTTCGATGCATTGGATGACGGTGGTGATGTCTTCCAGCGAGGAGATCATGATCACCGGGAGGTGGCGCAGGGCGTCGTCGCCCTTGATCTGACGGAGCACCTCCTGGCCGTCGATGCCCGGCATCAGGATGTCCAGCAGCACCACGTCCACCGGGTCTTCCCCCCTGCGAAGCATGGCGAGCGCCTCCTCGCCGTCCGTGGCGAGGACTGCGATGTGCCCGTCCTGCTCCAGCAGGCGGCCCAGCAGCCGGCGGTTGATCTCGCCGTCGTCGACGACGAGGACGCGCGCGGGGCCGTGCGGAGCGGCATCGGCGCCGGTCGCCGCCGCCTCGTGAGTGGTGAGTCCGGTCACGTCGCCCCTGCTTCCACGCGTCACTTCCATACGTCGAGCGCCTCGATGGAGGCGACGGCCGAGGTCAGCGCGGCGGCGACCACGTCCAGCGCCGCCGCGGACGGCGCGACACCGTCCCTGGCCTGGTGCTCCACTGCACGGGCGAGCCGGGAGAGTTCCAGGGCGCCGAGGGTGCTGGCGTTGGACGCGAGCGAGTGCGCGGCGCGGCGCTGCGCCTCCAGATCCGCGCCGGCGGGCGCCCTCAGTTCTTCCAGGAGCGCGGGCGCGTCCGCGATGAAGGTGTCCACCAGTTCGCGCACGAACTCCACGTCGTCGCCGGTGTCGACGAGCAACTGGGTGATCGTCGTCTCGTCGAACGTTGCCGGATGGGTCATGGGGTCACGTCACTCATGCGGGGCTTCCCGGCCTGCGTGTACCACGTCCGCGCCCTTGCGCAGCGCGGCTTCCAGTTCCTTCGGCCGGATGGGCTTGGCGAGGTAGTCGTTCATGCCCGCTGCCAGGCAGTCGTCGCGGTCGCCTTCCATGGCGTTCGCGGTCATGGCGATGATCCACGGTCGCGCGGGGGAGACGCCAGCGCCCCCCTCGCCCGCGCGGATGCGCCGTGTGGCGTCCAGGCCGTCCAACTCCGGCATCTGCACGTCCATCAACACCAGGTCGTAGGCTTGGCGGCCGAGCGCATCGAGGCATTCCAGGCCGTTGCCGGCGACATCCGCGCGCAGCCCCAACTGCTCCAGCAGGCGCAGCGCCAGTTTCTGGTTGACGGCGTTGTCCTCCACCAGCAGCAGCCGCAGCGTGGGGTCGATGGGTTCCTCGCTGGGCTGCGCCTCGGCCGCGTCGCCCCTGGTGGCGCCCGCCTCGTCCGGGGCGAGGTCGCCGAAGAGGGTGGCGAAGGCGTCAAACAGTTGGGACATCTTCAGCGGCTTGCTGACGTGAGCCGCGAACGTGGCGCCGTGCGCCTGCCGCGTCCCGACTGGCGCGCACAGCACCAGCGGCAGGTTGGCGCCGGCCGCCTCCGCGCGGATCTCCTCGGCCAGGTCGCCGCCGTCGGCGTCCGGCATGCGTGCATCCAGGAACGCGCAGTCAAAGGGGCCGCCCGTGCGGATCGCCTCGAGCGCTTCGGCGGCGCTGCCCACGCAGGTGGGGCGCACGCCCCAGCGGCGCACCTGCTCGCTGAAGATGTCGCGGCTGGTGTGGTGGTCGTCCACGAAGAGCACGCGCCGCCCCTCCAGGAACGAGCGGCCGCGAGGCGGCCCGGCGGCCAGCACCTCGAACGCGGTGGTGAAGGAGAACGTGCTGCCCACGCCGGGCTCGCTCTCTACCCACATCTCGCCGCCCATGATCTCAACCAGGTGCTTACTGATGGCGAGACCCAGACCGGTGCCCCCAAAGCGGCGCGTGGTGGAGGCGTCCACCTGGCTGAAGGACTGGAAGAGCGCGCCGATGCGCTCCGCCGGGATGCCGATGCCGGTGTCTCGCACGTCGAACTGGATGCCGGCGCGACCCTCTGCGGCGGGGTGGACGTGCAGCACCACCTCGCCCTGCGTGGTGAACTTCACGGCGTTGCTCACCAGGTTCAGGATCACCTGGCGCAGGCGCGTCACGTCGCCTCGGACCCTCGTGGGCACGTCCGGGTCCACGAGGCAGGCGAACTCGATCTCCTTCTTCGCCGCCTGCCCCGCCGCGAGGTCGAGCACGGAGTCGATGGCTGACTGGAGGTCGAAGGGGGTGGACTCCAGGTCCATCCGGCCGGCCTCGATCTTGGAGAAGTCCAGGATGTCGTTGATGATGGACAGCAGCGCCTCGCTGCTGGTGCGGACGATCTCCGCGTACTCACGCTGTTCGGCGTCCAGCCGCGTGTCCAGCAGGAGGCCCCCCATGCCGATGATGGCGTTCATGGGCGTGCGGATCTCGTGGCTCATGGTCGCGAGGAACGAGGACTTCGCCTGGTTCGCAGCCTCCGCGGCCCGCCTCGCTTGCTCGGCTACCGCCGTGGCTTCCGCCAGTTCCAGGGTGCGCTGCTGGACGCGCTCCTCCAGCGTGCGGGCGTAGTCCTCCACCTCGTTGAACAGCCGCGCGCTCTCGATGGCGGCGGCGATCTGCGTGCCCACGG
Organism: Dehalococcoidia bacterium; assembly: GCA_023228825.1. Lineage (GTDB taxonomy): Bacteria > Chloroflexota > Dehalococcoidia > UBA2979 > UBA2979 > W-Chloroflexi-9. Next base: position 239,872 of record JALOAL010000002.1, read on the forward strand.
TGAACAAGAGGTCCGTGTCGCTCTCGCGCAGCGGGCGTTGCGTGGTGCCGTTGTCCACCATGAGCAGGCCGATGCGCCGTCCCTTGGAGATCAGCGGTGTGGCGAGGAAGGACTTGCTGCCCGCCGCCTCCGCGTACCGGCGGCTGCGCTCGTCCTGGAGCATGCTGGCGTCCGGCACGTACACGGCGTGGTCGGACAGGAAGACCTGGACGAACTGCGACTCGCCTCGTGCGACAGGGCCCACCTCGCGACGGAAGACCGGGTCATGCTCCGGCGCGACGCCGATGGAGCGGCCGAAGCGGAGCATGCCGGAGTCCTCGTCCAGCAGCAGGGCTAGCGCGCGTTCATAGCCAAGGTTCTTGGTGACGGAGGTCAGGCTCTGGTCCAGCAGGTCGTCCAGGGGCAGCGTGGCGCTGAGCGACTGTCCCACCTCGTGCAGGGCGCTCAACTCTCCGAGGCGGTACTCCAAATTGGTGTTGATGCGCTCCAGTTCCGCCCGCGCGTCCACGTTGCGGCGGTATTCCTCCTCCGCCAGCGCGCTCTGCGCTGACAGTCCCTTCTGCAGCCGCTCTACCCGACGCATGAGCCGGCCCCGCTGGCGGATGCGCATGATGACGCCGAGCGGGACGAACGAGCCGAGGAGCGCCAGCGGGACGGCGATCGGCAGGCCCGCCTCCATCGCCCAGAGCGCGACGCCGGCGGTGACGAGGCCCCCCGCCAGCGGGAGCACCATGCCGCCGCGGCGCTCCGCGTCCGGGTCCCACGTGAAGACCCACTCGCAGACCTCGTGGCCGTCCGCCTGGCAGCGACGCTCCTGGACGCCGGCCATCAGATCCAGTTCGCCCGTGTGGATGGTGGTGGCGGCCATGGCGCCCTGGTGCACCGGGCAGGCGAAGCGGAGGTAGCGCTCGCGGAGGTGCTCCGGCACCAGGGCGATGAGGGCGTCCGCGTTCCACTGCACCACGGCGGAGCCGCGGTTGCTCTCCACCAGCCGCATCTCCGTCTCCACCGTGCGGGCGGAGGACGAGATCTTGACTCGCGCGATCAGGCCGCCCGCCACCCGGAACGCGTGGCGGACGGGCAACTGGCGGGTGAAGGACCGCATCCGGGTGGGCCAGGAGTTGACGCCCACGTTGAAGAAGAAGCGGTCGTCGCCCGCGAGGTAGCGCGCGTACTCCACGGCGTAGAGGCGGAACTCCAGGGAGTACTCGTTCTTGTTGCCCAGCAGCATTTCCGCGGTCACGCGGTCGCGCGGGTCCGGTGCGAGGCGATTGAGGATGCTCGTCAGCGAGTCCATCGCGCGCGTCCGCGCGGCCCGTTCCGTCTGCCGCCGCACGACATCACTGCTGCCCTCCGGCAGCGCCGCGAGGGCACGGATGGCCACCTGGCGCTGCATCCAGTCCGCACCGGCCGCCACCGCGACCGCGCGACCGTGCCCCACCTCCGTGCCGTCCCGCCCCACGCCGGACGGCGGCATCTCCATGGGGCCGAGGCCCACCTCCTCGATCACCTGGTCGATCTCGGCATCTGTCAGCGGGCGCGACATGTTCGCGATGTCGATGGTCATGCGTGCTGCCTCCCGCCTGCCGGCGCGGCCTGCGCTGCGTGATCGCGGAGCCAGGCGGGCGCCTCCGTGGCCAGCCAGTCGTCCAGCGGCTCGCGAGCCGCCTCGTACCCCATCTCCACGAGCGCAGCGCAGTGCGCGAAGTCCGTGAGGCCAATGCCGTCCAAAGGCGGGGTAATCAGCAGGTCCGACTGCTCCTGGTAGAACTGCACGTTGCGCGCGGAGGCCGTGTTCACCTCCGTGGTGCGGATGAGCGTCTCCATGATCGAGGGCGGCCTCAGCCGGGCGGCCTTGCCTCGGACGTGGTCGAGCGCCGCCCGCCACCCCGAGACGATGGGCGGGAACTGGTAGGCGTCCATGGACTCTCGAGGCGGCGTGACGTTCACAGCGATCACGGTGCCCACGTCCGGCCGAGCCCGCATCACATCCGCCGGCAGGCCGTTCATCACACCGCCGTCCACCAGCATGTCGCCTCGGCGATCGAGTACCGGCGGGAACAGGCCGGGGATGGAGATGCTGGCGCGCACGGCTTCCCATAGCAGGCCGCGGTCGATCGCCTGCGACTCCGCGCGGCTGAGGTTGGTGGCCATGCAGAAGTACGGGCGCCAGAGATCTTCGATCAGCCGGTCGCCGCACTCGCGTTGCAGCAGGCGCGTGACCTTGCCGCCGGCGGCCGCCGCCGCGAAGGGGAACGTGAGGTCGATCAGTTGACGGCGGCTGGAGGCGATCGTCAGCGCGCTCTGGGTCAGGTGCACGCTGTCGCGGTCCTGCGCGATGCCGGCGCCAAGGAGTGCGCCCATGCTGGTGCCGCCGACCACGTCTACCGGCACGCCCTGTAACTCCAGCGCGCGCAGCACCCCGAGGTGCGCGTACCCTCGCGACCCGCCCCCGCCCAGCGCCAGGCCCACACCATTGCCGGTAACGCGACGTGCGAGGCGCCCCAGGTGTTCGGCGTCGCCTCGGCGGACGAGGGCGTGGATCTGGGCGTCGCGTCCGCGCAGCCAGGCCTCCGTGCCCTGCGGGTGCTCGGTGGCTTCGTCGTACAGGAGCACCAGGTTCTGCGCGGGCGGCACCGCGCGGTCGGCGATCCAGTCCTCGATCGGTGTGCGCCCCGGGGAACTGGCGCCGTCCGCGACCAGGACCACGCGATCCGCCTGGCGGATGCAGCGTTCTGTCCACTCCGGCTGGAGGGGGTCGCCCTGGTAGACGACATAACGATGACCGGCCTCAAACTCGTGCAGCCAGCCGAGCAACTCCGGGCCGTCGATGTCCAGTTCCCGCCCATCAGTCGCAATCTGGCGACGGATGCGCTCGAACGAGACCAGCGACGTGGGGCCGATGCTCTGGAGTTCCGCCTCCAGGTCCCGCGCCAGCGGCACGATGTCCACACCATCCAGGGGGACGAGGGCGATCGTGGCCAGGGACGGGCGGGACGGCCGGGTGGCGCCGGACTGGGCGCGCAGGCGGGTGACCAGGTCGTGGTTGATGCGCAGCATCACCTCCGGCGTGTGCTGGGCCATAGCCAGCAGCACGTGCTGCGGGATCACCAGCAGTTCCGTGTCGCGCACGGCGAACGCACGCAGCGTGCGAGGGGCGCCCGTGAGCACGTCCGTCTCGCCCAGCACCTCGCCCCGGCCCACCTCGGCAACCACGTGAGGGCCGTCCTCGTCGTCCCGAGCGAGACGGACGCGGCCGTTGATCACGATGAACAGCGCGTCGCCCGGGTCGCCCGGCTCGAAGAGCAGGTCGCCCCCGCCAAGCGTGGCCCAGGACACGTCTTCCTCGGCGATAGGCACGGCGTCTTCCGTCGTGGGGACGGCTGCGGCTTCGTCCGTGGGATGGGGCGCCGCCTCGGTGTGCGCGCCATGTGTCAAGGGCAGCGCGGGCGCGGGTGCGCCCAGGGCGCGCAGGGTCTCGGGGCACGCGCCTTCGTTCAGAGAGAACTGTGCGGTGGCGATGCGGAGGGTGGCCTCGCGGAGGTCGTCGTCCTCCGGCACCAGTGCGCGCCACTGGGGGACGAAGCGCTCGAAGTCGGCGGCGGTGGGCCGCCAGTCCGTGAGGGCGCGCGTGCGCAGCGCACTGAAATAGTCGCCGTCGATGCCGCGCGTGTAGGCCGCGAAGTCGCCCGTGAGGTAGGCCGTGAGCGCGTGCCGCGTCTCGCCGCGCATGTAGAGCACCCGTGCCTCGATGGCGCCGATGGCACGACGCGCCTGGCGGTCCAGGTCCCACTGTCCGCCCAGGAGGGCGGCGCGTGAGAACAGCGCCTCGCCGCCTGGCGAGCGGTCGACGGGGGCGCTCATCGTGTCCGCGTCCGAACGCGCAGGACGCCGTAGATGATCGCGAAGACGCCCGCGATGATCCCCAGCAGCGCCCCCCAGCGCAGCAGCACGTTCACCTCGTAGATCGGGCCGTAGTGCTGGAAGTCCGCCTCCAGGCGCCCCTCCGCCAGCAGTGTGCCGCTCGTGATGAGCGAGGCGTCCGCGGGGGCGTACTCGCCCAGGCCGGGGAACGCGCATTGCGCGAACATGCCCTCCCCCAGGCAGGCGCACTGCGCCTTCTCCTCCGGCGACAGTGCGGCGCGTTCCTCGCGACTGAGGTCCGTCCAGCAGGCGTCGTTGGCCAGATCCTTGCCGTGCCCGCCGATCGAGGTGAGGGCCTCGAACGCCCAGCGGGAGGGCATGATGTCCATCTGGGAGCGGACCACCGGGTTCAACTCGTGCGCGGGGAGGTGCGCGCCGCTGAACAGCACCTGCGGCACGACGATGAGCGCCACGATCAGCGCGACCGCGTCCTCGGTGGGTGATGCGGCGGAGGCGAGCAACCCCAGCACCATGCCGGCCAGCGTCACGAGGGCCATGGTGACGTGGTACTGCAGGGCGATGTCCCAGCCGCCGGGCATGTCCACCGCCAGCCAGCGGATGCCCACCCACCACACCGCCTGGTACGCGGCGAAGGCAGCGGCGAGCCACACCTTCGAGAGCAGGTAGGGGAACGCCTGCAAACCGACCAGGCTCTCGCGCCGGTAGATCTCGCGGTCCTTGATCACCTCGCGCATCTGTGACAGCGCGCCCACGAGCATGGCGTTCACGATGATGGTGTTGGTGTTCGTGATGATGCGGCCGGCGTTACCGCTCGCCGTGGAGAACATGTCCCGCTCGGTAATCAGGAAGTCCAGCGAGGCCAGGAGCGGCGCCGCAGCGAGGATCAGGAGCAGCGCGAAGCGGTCGCGTGTCACCAGCCGCACGTTGCGCGCCGAGACCGTGAGCAACTGCCCCAGCGCGCGCGCGCCCCGGACTGCGGCAATCCTCGAACCGTCGCGCGGGCGCATGCTGGCGACCGAGCGTTCCAGGGGTTCCTGCACGTACTGGTGGTGCGCCGGGTTGGCTCGGTAGCGCTGCGCCCAGTCCTCCGCCGAGCCGTAGTCGCCGTCCTGGAGCAGCGCGTAGATCTCGTCGAACTCCATGCGCCCGCGCTCGCGGTGATGCTCGCCACCATGCGCGGCGAAGTACCCGAGCGCCTCGGCGGGCGGGCCGTACCAGGCCAGGCGGCCACCGGGCACCATGAAGATCACGCGGTCGGCCAGCATCACGTTCTTCGTCGCATGGGTGATGACCACCACCGTTCGGCCCTGGTCAGAGAGGCGGCGCAGCAACTGCATCAGTTCCGTCTCGGTCACCGGGTCCAGGCCAGACGTCGGCTCGTCCAGGAAGAGCAACTGCGGCTGCGAGATCAACTCCACGCCGATGCTCACGCGCTTGATCTGCCCGCCGCTCAACTGGGAGATGCGCACGTCCCGCCGCGCGCTCATGCCGAGGTCGGCCAGGACGCCCTCCACGCGCTCGTGGCGCTCGGACGCAGACGTGCCGGCGGGGAGGCGCAGGCGGGCGGCGTAGTCCAGCGCCTCGAACGGGGTGAGGTCCATGTGGACGATGTCGCGCTGGGGGACGTAGCCGATGGCGCTGCGGAAGCGCTCCCGCTGCTCGTAGAGCGGGACGCCGTCCACGAGCACTTCGCCCGCGCCGGCCGGCTGCGTCCCCGCCAGGGCATTCAGGAGTGTGGACTTGCCGGCGCCACTCAGCCCCACCAGCACCACGAACTGACGAGGCAGGATGTGCAGCGACACATCATCCAGGATCGTCTGGCCGTCCCCGACCGTGCGCTGGAGGTTGCGCGCCTCTAGCCCCACGCCGCCTCGACCGTCGATGGCTGCGATGATCTCGTCCGGCAGAGAGCGAGCACGGCGGGCGCCCATCACCAGGCCGTCGCCCACCTCGCGCACAAGCAGCGCGCCGTTGTCGCGCCGGATCCGCACGTTGCCCAGGGATGCAGTGGCGCCCTGCGGGAAGGGGACGTCGCCCGCGACGGTCTGGCCGTCCAGCAGCGTGATGCCGCCGCTCAGGTCGCGCAACGTGACGTCACCATTCGGGCCGTCCCCGAACACGACCTCGGCGTGCGCGTCCGCGAGCACCGGGTTGCCCTCGCCCACGTCGCTCCCGGCGGCGCTCCCCACGGTGAGGACGCCCTGCTTCGGCGCGACGATCACGCGCTCGGCGGGCCCACCCGCGGCGTCCGGCGTCGCGGGCTCATAGACGCAGGTCACCACCTCGCCAGACGCCACACCCTCGATGCGGAAGTAGTCCGGGGCGCCCAGTTCGGTGGGGGTGCTGAGTGGGCGGCCCTGCACCGTGACCACCGCGGCGAGGCCCGCGGGGACGGGCTCCAGGACGGCGCGTCCGTCCTCGAGGAGGAGGAAGAGGTGATGCCGGGAGACGAAGGGGACATCGATCACGACGTCCTGGTCGCCGCCGCTGCCGATGGTGACGCGGTCCGTCTTCAGTTCGTGGACGCGCGGCGCTTCGCCGGGAACGTAGACCGTGAGCGTTGGCCTCATGAGTCGGCTCCCCGGGTTAGCCCGTCAGTCCGCCGCGCGGCGGCAATTGGTCGATAAGGACGCCCAGGCTCAGTCCGCGAGCAGTTGGCGGACGGCGGAGCGCAGGGACTCGGTCATCGGATCGTCCGGGTGGACCAGGGCGAACACGCCCCGGCTGCCGAGTTCCAGCATCGCGTCACTGTGCGGCTGCACCGCCAGCACGGGGCAGTTGAAGGTGCTGGACACCGTCTCCGCGAGGGCGACCGGATCCAGGCTGGCGGGCGCCTTGTTCACCAGCAGCGCCATGCTCGGCACTTCCAGCGAGCGAGCCACCTCCACGGTGACGCCCGTGCCCTCGTAGTCCTGCTGGTCTGGGCGCATGACGATGACGACGGCGCTGGAGATGGCGAGCGAGAAGAGCGTCTCCTCGTTCAGACCGGGGTGCGTGTCGATGAGGAGGACGTCGAGTTCGAGTTCTTCCGTCAGTTCACGGAAGGCGGAGGTGAGCATCCGCATGTCGTAGCCCTGGCGCAGGATCTGGACGATGTCGTCCGCTCGCACGCTGGAGGGCACCAGGAAGACCGCGCCGGAGACCTGGCCTTCGAGAACGGGGATGGCCGCCTCGCGGATGGCGATCTTGCCCCAGATGTGATCGTTCAGGGAGTGGGTAATGTCCTCGCCACGGAGGCCGAAGAGGACGTGCAGTCCGGGCGACTGAATGTCGGTGTCCACCACCGCGACCCGCAGTCCCTGGGACGCCATCAACGCGGCGAGGTTCGCGGTGGTGTTCGACTTTCCGGTGCCCCCACGGAAGGAGTGCACAGAGATGATCTTTGCCACGCGGTACCGCCCTTCCGCCCTGGAACACGGCAAACCGCACAAAACGCGAGCCGCCCACCAAATGACTATGTTTCTACCTGAATTTGCGCCCGCACGCCACATTTCGTAACGGATGTCTCCGCAGATCTGTGGCGCGATGCTGCGCAACGAAGCATTTGCTGCTTCAGGCGGCTGCTCGCAGTGCGTGGTATCCCAGGAACCAGGGGGCTGAGCCGTGCAATCCCCGTGCAGCGTCGGACCCGTGGGCGCCTCGTCGGGCCACAGGTCCGACGCGCGTCATCGAACCGGAGGCGGGCAGGGCGGTGCGGTTCGCGTTCGGGTGCCGTGCCGCCGGCGAGTCATACGGCGCGATCGCGCGCACGCTGAACGCCGAGGGCCTCACGCCACGCGGCAAGAACGCGATCTTCACGCCATTCGCGGTCAAGGACATGCTGGTCAATCGGTTCTACCTCAGCTACGTGCGCTACCAGGGCGTAGAACTGGTCGGGCAGCATGAGCCGCTTGTCGAGGAAGAGATGTACGAGCGCGTCCAGGCTCGACGTGGCAAAGGCCGCACCTCTCGCCAGCCATACGGGCTGAGTGGACTGTTGCGAGGACGGATCTACTGCGGACACTGCGGAAGCTAACTGCACTCGGAACGGAACCACCGGCAGAACCTCGCTACCGCGAGCGCCATGGGAAGCCGTGTGGGACGAACGGCCGCAGTCTGTTGGCGCAGCGGGTCGACGAGCAGATCGCGGAGGTCTGGGTGCGATCGAGTTCCCGAAGGACTGGCGCGACCGTGTGGCGGAGTTCGCATCGCGGCGCTACGAGGGACCGAGCCTCCGCTCGCTCAACGAACGGCGGCGGCGGTTGGCGCGCGCGTACGCCGATGGCGCATACAGCGACGCCGAGTACCGTGACCTCCGAACCGCGGTCGACGAACAGTTCTGAGCGGCAACCCGGGCAGTCGGTAAGCGCGTTCCGCGACCTGATCGACCATGCGCTGCGCCAACTGACACCGCGCGTGTGGTGCTGCTGACGAGCAAGGAAACCCGACGCGTTATGTCGGAGTGGGAGATGGTGGAGACGGGGGAGAGTTGAACTCCCCGTCCAGAGCACGCGAAGCACGAACGTCTACGGGTGTAGCCACGACGGAGTGTTCTTACCGGTGCCCACCCGATGGCGGTTGAGGGCTAGACCGGCCAGTCTCAGGTGGTCTTTCGCGTGGCGACTCTGAGACGCAGGTCCACGCGGCACCTCGACTTAACGTCGCGGCCGCAGGTCCGTCGAGGGGGGAGCCTGTGACCACGTCACTGCGTTACTTACGCAGCGAGGGCAAAGTTACGGTTGCCAATTATCCGTTTGCCGCCTGATTTATGAGGGTGACGGCACCTCAACCCGCGATCCGTACCCAAACGTACCTGTCGAATCCTGTCGTCCCCATGGGTACCTGGTTGGTACAAGCAATCACGAATGCGTCTGCTACCTACATAACGCAGCAGGCGCCTCATTGGTTCCCAGTATAGGGCAGCGACCCGCAGGGCAGGAGATCGGCGCTTGGCGCTCGATCCTGGCACCGTGGCCCGAGAGGCTGATCCCGCCGCGGCGCTCCGAGGTGGAAGCGCGCGTGTTGAGGGCTATCGCTGGGCGTGGCGCAGGGCGCGCTGCATCGAGCGGTCGGCGTCGCGCTTGGCGATGGCGGCGCGCTTGTCGTATGTGCGCTTGCCTCGGACGAGCGCGATCTGGACTTTGGCCTTGCCGCGGGTGAGATAGAGCCGCACCGGGATGATGGTGGTGCGTGGCTGAGTCTCCAGCAGGTGCTCCCACTGCGCGATCTGGCGCTTGCGCACGAGCAGTTTGCGCGGGCGGCGGGGCTCGTGATTTTCGCGGGCGGGGCCGTAGGGGCCGATATGGACGTTGTAGAGCCACAGTTCGCTGTCACGGAAGCGCGCGTAGCCCTCCGCGATGGAGCCGCTGCCTTCGCGCAGCGCCTTGATCTCCGTGCCGGTAAGGACGATGCCCGCCTCGAGCGACTCGAGGATCTCGTAGTCGTAGCGGGCGCGGCGATTCACCGCCAGGGTGGCGCCCTGGTCGGCGGTCTCGGTCTTCTTCGGGCTCGCCTTCTTCGCCACGATCCTCACATCTAGACATAATTATCAGCGCTGCGACTGCGGATGGCGCGCGACGCCCACGATTGTGCAGGATAAGGGGAGAGAGGGGCCTCGCGCCCCTCGGTGCTCTGAGGGCGCCCGCCAGGAGGCCTACCGGGTGGCGGTCGCCGTCGGTTCCGCCGTGGCAGCCTCCGGAGTGGCGCTCGCAGCGGGCGCCGGCGGCAGCGGCTCGCCGCGAAGCAGGTTGATCGCGCGGTAGACCGCCACGTCTCGTTGCGCCTCGATATCCGCGAGGGTGATGGCGACCTGGACGTCCGGGATCACGCCGCGACCCTCGATCTGGTGGCCATCCGGCGTGAGCCAGCGCGCGATGGAGACGTACACGGCTCCGCCGTTCGACAATTCCACCGCGTGGTTCACGGTGCCCTTGCCAAAGGAGCGGGTGCCGACCACCTGGCCTCGGCCGTTCTCCTGTAGCGCCGCGGCGAACAGTTCCGCGCCTGAGGCGGAGAACTCGTCCTGCAGGACCACGACGGGCAGGTCCGTCAGCGTGCCGGGACTCGCCGAGGCGGTGCGCTCCGCGCCGCTGCGGTCCACCTGGCTGAAGATGACGCCGCCGTCCAGGAACATGTCCGCGATCTCCACGGTCTCGTTCAGCAGGCCGCCGGGATTGCTGCGCACGTCCAGGATCAGGCCCACCATGCCCGCCGCCTCCGCGGCGCGGATGTGCTCCTCCAGTTCCTCCGGGCTGGTGCGCTGGAACTGGCTGATGCGGATGTAGGCGATGTCTTCCACCGGCTGGCCGTCCTGGTCCACCAGGGCGCCGCCGGGCGGCACGTCGTCCACGGAGGTCACCGGGATATCGTCACGCTCAATGGTCAGCGTCTCTTCGGTGCCGTCCGGGTGGCGCACGGTGAGGTCCACCGTGGTGCCGCGCGGTCCGCGGATCTTCAGCACCGCCTCCGCCGTGCTCCAGTTCTCAGCGCTCTCGCCGTTGACAGCCAGGATGATGTCGCCGGCCTGGATGCCGGCACGTTCGGCCGGGGTATCTGGGTGAGGGCGCACGATCACGACATAATTATCCTGCTGCGAGACCGTGGCGCCGATGCCCTGGAAGGCACCCTCGAAGTCGTTGCGGGAGAGGGCGAACGTCTGCGGGTCGATGTAGGTCGAGTGCGGGTCGTTGAGGGCGTCGAAGAGGCCTCGGATGGCGCCTTCACGGAGCAGTTCGGGCGAGACGCGGGACGGATCGACGAAGTCCTCCTGGAGGACGCGCGAGATCTCCGCCAGCAGGTCGAACTCCTCCGGGTCGATGCCGGCCACACCGCCGTTGAGGTCGCCGTCTTGTACCGCCGCCGGCGTGCTACTGGCGGGCTCCGTGACGACGCGCACCAGGAAGCCCGTGGCGATCAGAAGTACGGCGATGAGAGCGGCGGTCAGGCCAATGACAGCGTTGCGTGCGGCTGAACTCACGAGGACCACTTTCGAGCGGCCGCGCCGCCGCCGTGACTGGGAGTGGATAGCGTTCCCAGTCTACAACCGCACTCCATGGAGTGGATAAGCCCCCGTCGGATCCAGGATCGGCGCCAAGTACCGTCTCAGGTTCGCATTCGGACATAACGGAGATAGTGCGAAGTTCGGAGGGGGGACGGTGGGTACACGGCTCCACTGACACAGTGGAGACGACTCATGTCGAAGCGGCCGCAGATGTTCGCCCGTGTGGACCAGCGCCCCGTCAACCTGGGCAACACGGTTGTCCTGGACATCCCGAACTCACACATCCTGGGCGCGATTGAAATTGCGCTGCACCTCACGCTCACCACGTCCTCCGGCACCGTGACGGTGGCGGACTCCGCGCTGGGCGCGATCCCGGTGATCAAGCGGATCCAGTTGCGCCTGGATGGCTCCACCATCCCGCTGTCGGTCTCCGGCGAGTTCCTGGACTACTGGTCCCACGTGGACCGGCCCGGCTCCGAGCGCCTGGCCACCTCCGGCACGGCCTCCGGCTCCGTCTGGGATGCGGTGCTGCGCTGGGAGGTCGCTCAATCCGAGTCCAACCTGACGGGCGCGATCCTGCTCCGTAACTACGGCTCCGTCCAACTGGAGATCGAGTTCAACGGCCTGGCCTCGCTGGGTTCCGGGACCGGACTCGCGGTGGCGGGCAATGTGGAGGTTTGGGCCGAACTCTACGACGAGACGGTACCGATCGCGTTCGATAACTCGCTCATGCACACGCTCACGGAGCACTTCGTGGCGGTGGAGCAGACCGGGGACAAGATCATCGACATCCCGCGCGGGCGCGGCCTGGAGCGGATGCTGGTCATCCCCGAGAACGACGGCGCGTACGTGGACGGCCTGGTCACGGCCTGGACCTGGCGCAACGGCCAGGGCTTCGAGCCGTACTTCTACACGGACTATCTGCTGCGCGCTCGGGCGCGTCGCCTGTACGGCGGCGATGACACGCCGGTGACTGGCCTGCGCGTGTTCGACTTCAGGCGCGCGGGCAACCGGGACGTGATCCCGCTGGGCGACCCGGCGGCGGCCCCGTACCCGCAGATGGTGGCCACCATCGCCTCGGGTGCGTCGCTCAGTAACGCCCGCCTCCACATCGTCCGAGAAGAGTTGGAGAACGTGACGACGCCGGCCGCGTAAGCGGCCCGGCGTCTCCCCTCCATCCCTGGAGAGAGAGGCGAGTGCAATGGCATCTCCTGGCATCTACGCCATCCGTCAGCCGGCCGCCGCGCCTGGGAGTTCCGCCCGTCAGCGGTCCCTGGGATTTGACGGCCGCGCGGAATTGAACCGCGAGCGCGCCCGCCTGGGCGGCGAGGTCCGGCTGAACGGCATGGTGGGCGTCCTGGCGGCGATTGCCGCCGTCTGGGCGGTGGACCGCTACGTCCTGGACGTGCCGTTCATCCGCGCCACGGGAGCGAAGGGCTAGGTGTCCTTCCTGTTGACGGGCGGAACGCGCGTGGGCGCGCGGCTACTGCCGAAGGCCGGGAGCGTCATTGCCGGCCTCTGGCGCGGCGGCGGCGCGGCCACGCGCACGGTGGTGGGCGTGGGCGCCGGCGCGGTGGTGGCGGACGCCCTGCTGGTCCCTGCGGTGGAGCGTGTGACCGGTCAGGACATCCAGGTGGGCGGTGTGGACCTGGGCACGCTCACCCAGGACGCGCTGGCGGGCATCGCCCGCCAGACCTCGCAGACGCTCGGGCAGGCGCAAGCGGAGGCCTCGCGAGGCTTCGCGGAGGGCTCCCTGACCGGCCTGTTGGGCCTGGGCGAGGGCCAGTCAACGCAGATCGTCACCCTGGCCATCCTCGGCATCGGCGCGGTGATGCTCTTCAAGTTGGTTACGGACTAGGGGGCGACGTGCGCGACTTCTCTACCCAGTCCGCCACGATCCAGGCGAGTAACAGCGCCGGCCAAAAGGCCAAGAATTCCAACCCGTCCGAGGTGATTTGTCGCGCTGCGGCGACGGCGACCACAGTAAACACCATCAGCAGCGCAGTGAACGTGAGTAAGCGTCGCGCACTAAAGCGCCCTGTCCTGTGTCCTGTGTCTCGCCGTTCCATCGCATACCTCCCCGCATTCGCGGCGCAGGGTAGCACCCGATGAGGGGACTAGACATGGAACTTTCCCTCCTGCTGATGGCGTTGGGCGTCCTGGTGGCCGTGATGGTCGCCGCTGAGGCGTTCGGCTTCATGCGCTCCTTCGACATCCTGGCGCCGCTGGTAACGCTCCTGGCGGGCGTCCTGGCGCGTGCCCTGGGCAAGGTGTTCCCCTCCCGCGACGCCCCCCGCGACCCGCCGGACGGCACGCCTCCCACGACTCCGACGGGAGGCGCGCACCGTGGCTAACGAAGGCGTAGCACTCCTGGCACTCGGAGCCGTGGGCGTGGCCGGCTGGGCGTTGCTGCGCTCCGCCCAGACCTCCCAGGCGGTGTCCTCGGGCGCAGAACAGGCGGCGGCCGGCGCCGGGCGCGGTAACGCGCACCTCATTGACCAGCAGACCCAGCCGATCCTCACGGCAACCTCGGACGCGGCGGCGTCCAAGACGACCTCCTGGAGCGACCTCTGGCAGCGCGACGTCCGGCCTCCCAATTCGGCGGTAGCCGTGGGCGGCTCGCTGGTGGCGGCCGACTCCCAGGGGCGGACAGTGAAACTCACCCTGACCGGCTACGAGCCCGGCACGTATTCCACCATCTGGCAGAGCCCGAGTGGCACGCACCGCATCCCGTGGGACACCGCCCCTCAGGACTACTTCTGGGATCGCGGCGTCCCCCACGGTGGCGACGCGGGCGCGGCCGTAAAGCCCTCGGCTCTGCAGGTCCGCCAGTCCGTCTCCTACGCAACGGGGGCGGACGCGGCGCGTCCGAATGAAATCGCGATCTCTGAGATCGGCAAAGTCGCCCTGGATTGGGGATGGGACTTCCTGAGCACGGCCGGAGGCACCAAGCCTCTCGCGGACGGGGCGCGCCAGTGGCTGGCAGATCGGATCAAGTGGTGAGTAGCAGCCTCAATACAGCCCTGCTGCTGGGCGGCCTGGCAACGGGAGGATTCCTCCTGTACCGCCACGCCCGCACGGGCCAGCAGCAGGAGAACGTCTGGGCCAGCCTGGAGCAGGCCATCGGCGCGCTCCTGGCAAGCGAGCAGCAGTCCACCACGGTCCCCAAGTCCAACACGCCCGGCCCCACCCAGACCGCAGGCGTCACCACCAAGACCTACCAGGTCGGCGACGTGGCCGGCCCTGGCGAGTCCTACCAGTTGCCGGAGGACTCGCTGTTCAAGGGCGGACCGGAGCCGTTGCGCGTGGTCCGCGTATTCGACGGCGTGCCCCACTGGAGCACTCTCCCTGACGACGTGTTGGACGCGTTTTACGCGCAGTTCGAAAAGTAATCGAGTAAGGAGCGGTCACATGGCGCGATTTGAACCCGGCAAGGGTGGCGTGAAGGTGTACAGCGAGACGGGCGTCTACCTGGGCACGGTGGAGCCCCACGGTAAGCGCCTCTCCAGCGCGCAGGCGCTGGCCCAGTTGAGCCTCCGCGAAGACGGGGACGGCGAGTTGAAGTCGTTGACCGGCGCGGCTCGCACCGCCGTGCTTGAGGGGCGGGCGTAGTGGCGCGCCGCAAGCGTCGCGCGTCTCGCCGCCGCAGTCCGGCTACGGGCGTCAAGCGCCTGGAACGGGACATCCAGCGCGTGTTGCGGACCGTCACGCGGCCCGTACGCCGCGCCCTGAAGTAGGAGGCCGCGCGTGGCTGAGCAGTCGGTGGACGTGGACCAGGCGGACGTGGCGTCCACGCCCGCATCGCCCATGGCGGCGGGCGTCTCCAACGTCACCAGCGGAGCCCTGGACTTCTTCGGCGGCACGTTCCGGCTGGCCGGCGCCGCTCAGGACAGCCTGACCTCCGTCCTGGCCACCGGCGCCGGCCCGGCGGTGGCGTTGCTGGTGGCCGGCGCGGTGCTGGCCATTGTGGCAAGGAGTAAGCGCTAACGGTCCCTCCTGGACTGGAGGAGGCGACGGCGAGCCCTGCGGCCGTCGCCCCCTCTGGAGGTCTGCCGGGTGTGGCCCACCCATCCCCGGCAGGCCTCCAGAGGGCACTGGAGCCCTGCGGGATGTTGGCTCGGGCGCGCCCCCATCGCGCGCCAGGGCTTGGGAGGAGGAGATGGGGAGATGCACAACCTGACGACGGAGGCGGCTCCGCGCCTGGAGGGCGCGGCCGGAGACCTGGCGCTGCGGCTACTGCTGCTGGTGGACCTCCAGCAACAGCGGACGGCGGTCCTGGGCGAGGTCTGCCGGGAGATGGCGGCTCTGCTGCGCGAGTGTGGCGAGGGGGACGCGCTGGATGCACTGGACCTCTACGGGTACGGCCTGGACTACCTCTCGCTACACGGCGACCGCGTGAGCAAGGGCCTGCGCGCGCTCCTGGGCAAGGCGTCCTGATGCCGCGCGTCTACATCCGCATTGAGTCCGCGCCTCGCCACGGCGAGGCGCCCACACCGGCAGACGAGGCCGCCACGCTGCGCGCCGCGAACGCCATTGCGGAGGCGCTCCAGGTGTCCCTCCCTGACAAGCAATCCAGCACGACGATCCGGGGCGTCACGCTCCGGCTGGACGTGGACTAAGGAGGCCCAGATGGCCAGGCGTACACCAGCACGGAGCAAGGTTACCGGACGGTTTCTGAAGCGCTCCAGCGGCACCAAGGCGACCAGGAAGCGCACCTCGAAGCGCCGGAAGCGCTAGCCCCCCTAGCCGACCCCGGCCCTCTGACCGGAGGGCCGCGCCACTAGTTATGTCAATCGTTCACCCTCTGGGTGAGTGGAGGGCGGAGCCATGCCCCATTACCTCTTAGTAGGCCCGTGCGGCCGTTGCGGCGGGACCGTGGTGCGAGACCGCGCGCGCATCTATTGCCTGTCGTGCGCCAGGGAGCGCACCCACACCACACCGGACACCCCAGCCACCGTGGACCACCAGGTGGACGGCCGCCGTCGCCGCGCCGGCCAGCACTACCGACGCCGTAAGGCGGCCTCCTGATGGCCGGCGTGGGCTACCGGCCGGACGTGGGCCTGGACACACGCGCGGCGGGCGCGTGGATGCGGCGTCAGCGCCGGCTGGCGGACTGGCGAGACGCGGACCTGGCCGCCGAAGCCGGTATCAGCACCTGGACGCTCGGCGCGTGGGAGATGGGCCACAACCTGCCCTCCCTCACCGGCTGGATCGCCTGGTCGGAGGCCATGGGCCTGGACCCCGGCCAGGCGCTGGGCGACCTCTTGACGGCGCAGTCATGAGGTGCGCCGCGCCCCGAGCGGACGGCGGCTACTGCACGCGCCAGGCACGAGAGGCCTGCACGGCCGTTGCGTTCCCCGCCGGCGGCGGCCGCCTGGACTGCGGCGCCCCCCTCTGCGGGCGCGCGCAGTGCCGGCGCGCGCACGCCACCACCAGCCACGGCCAGGCCTCCGAAGAGCGCGTAGAGGACTGGCGGCGCTACCAGCGGCACCGACAGGAGATAGGCCACTGAGAGACGCCCTCTGAGAGATGGGACCACCGGTACGGCCAAGCGGCAGGGAGTTCAGGATGGGTGCCTTGGGGCAGCAGATCGTTACTTACGGAGGCCGTGAGTACGGCTTTATCACCAACGGGCGAGGCGTAATCAACGCCGTCCCCTTCTTCGACACGGCGGAGTTCGCGGACCCCGCCACCAACTGGGCCATCCCCAGTAAGAGCCTGGAGGTCCGCGCGGTCCTCTTGCACCACTGGGCCGGCTGGTACGGCCCGCGCCTCACGGAGACGGCCACCGCCTCCCAGGAGTTCGATCAATTGGTGGCGTGCGCCAGGGACCACCGCACCCGCTTTGGTATCGGCCCTGGGTACAACCTGATCGCGTTTCCCTCCGGCCGCGTGTGGGCGGTGGGCCGTCACGGCACGCACCGAGCCCACACCAAGGGGCGCGAGGTCAAGTCCATGCGGCCCTGGAACGAGGTGGGGCGCGGCGCGTGCGTGGCCGGCAACCTCTCGGAAGAGCCCATGACGCAGCGCCTGGCGCAGGCGGTGCGCACCATGGTTGCGGAGGTGATGTCATGGCCCGGTGTCATCCCGGACGTCGCGGTGCATGAGCATGGGCTCACGCCCACCGTCAACAGCGCCGGCACCAAGTACAGCCAGGCCACGGAGTGCCCAGGGCGAGCCCTGTCCGCCTGGCGCGCCCAGGGCGGCCTGACGATGCCGAACACGCAGGCCACACCGGACGATCCGGCCTGGAAGCAGTATCAGCCCGGCCCCGTCTCCTACGAGCCAGAGCCGCTGCAGGAGGTCTGGCGACAGGGCTACCGCGTGGGCCGCGCCCACCAGGCGCGAGACGACCACGACGCCCTGATGGGCCTGGTCCCTGGCCTGCTGGAGGCCGTGCGGTCACCCCGCGACGCAGAGGCCACGCCGCCCATCGGCATCCTGCGACAGATGGGGATGGCGTCATGACGACGTTCGAGGTAAACGCCCTGGTCCAGTCGCTCTCTGACCAGGACCTCAACCGGCTGTTACTCGCCGCGAGCGCCGAACAGGACCGCCGTGACGCCCTGGTGAGCGCCACGCCGAAAGGCTGGCCCGTCCGGCGTTGAGGCCTCGCCCACGGAGGCCTGAGTCCTTCCCGTGAAGGACTCGGACCTCCTGGGCGCTGTCTCAGCGCACGTCCGCCGTGAGCGCGAACCGTCCGCAGACCCGGAGAGAGACCGGGCAGGGGCGCGAGGATACGCGCGTGGGTTTAGATCCCCACTGGAGCCCTGGCGAGGCTTGAAACATCCGAGATAACCGCGCGTGCCTGCTCAACAGGAGGGCGCTGGACTCGGCGCGTCAGACTGGCCGATGGCACACCCGGAGCGCGCCCCAGCCCCCCTCGGAGGCCTCTAGAGGCCTCCGAGGGAACCCCTCGACTGCGAGCCCTCGAACCTATACCGGCTCCGGCCATACTGGCTGCCGTTTTCAGGTTGGGGGAGGTGAACAGAAGCCTCCCCCTGCCCTCTCCTAACCTCCAGGCCACAGGGGCGCCAGCGGCTACACGAGGGCACTGGAGGCCTCCAGAGACGCGCAGGCCTCACCCACCGCAGGCCAGACAGAGGCGGCGGAGGCGGACACCAGGGGCCGCTGGGCAGGCGGAGGGCAGCGGCCCCTGGGAGCGGGACTCGGAACGTCAGAGGGGCCTGGGGGCCGCAGGGCTTGAATGCATCTCCGCACCCGTGCACAACGGAGGAGAGAGAGAGGAGGTGGCCATGGCATCTGACGTCGCCACACTGCTGGACGTGCTGCGCCTGCGCGGCGTGCTGCGCTCCGCCAGCCACCAGGAGGTCCTGGCGGCCGCTGACATCACCGCCGGCACGGACACCGCGCGCCGCATTGTGCTGCGCCCGCTGGTGGGGCGAGGCAACGCGGAGTATGTGGTGGTCACCCGGCTCCAGGCCCAGGGCATCCGTCCCACCAACCTGCAAATTACGGCGCGCGACCTCAACCGCAACGACTTTGCCGTCCCCCTGCCGCCAGACCTGATCGTGGATGACCTCCCCCTGTTCGGGGACGCCATGGAGGGCGTGGTGCTGGACGTGCGCAACAACGCCGCCAAGCCGGTGACCCTCACCATCCACGCCGCCCCCGTCACGCGCGAGCAACTGGAGGACATGCTGTCCACGGCCCGGTCCACGGCCCGGAAGGGAGCGGCCTGATGGCGCTATCTGAAGCCGGCGGCATCATCCAGGTGGAGACGTTCAACCTGCCCTCGCAGGCCATCAGCAGCGGCGGCACCGGTAACTCGCTCTATGACGCCACACCCGGCGACCGCACATGGGCGGCTGCGCCGGCGGCCGGCGCCCCGGACACCTACTCTCCGCCCTTCACGCTGTCGTCATTCGCGATCCTGGTGCAGACGGCGGCCGTGAGCGTGCGCGTCAGCAGCGACGGCGGCGGCAACTACGGCCCCTGGGTGGTCCTGCAGCCCGGCACCCACTCGTTCGAGTTGGACGCCACCGACATCCAGATCGAGCAACACACCGCCGGCGCCGAGTACCAGATCGCCGCGTTCGCGTAAGAGGAGAGACACCATGCCAGGACTCAGCGGCAACCTCGCCGCCCCCGCGCCCAGCCCGATCCCGTTCGTCGCGCTCCCCAACGACACGGACACGGAGCGGCGCTTCGCACCGCTCTACGCCTGGGCAGACCCCGCATGGATCGGTGACCCGGACACCGGTGGCGGCAACAGCAGGGGGTGCGCATGGTCGCCTGATGGCCGCTTCCTCGCCGTGATCCAGGTCACGGCGCCGCCCCTCATGGTCTATGAGCGCAACGGGACCACGCTGACCAAGTTAGACGACCCCCTACCGCTTCCGCCCGGCAGCAACGGCTGCGCCTGGTCGCCGGACGGGCGCTTCCTCGCCATCGCGCACGTCAATGAGCCTCACCTCTCGGTCTACGAGCGCGATGGGACCACGCTGACCAAGTTGGACGACCCCGCTACTCCCGTCGGTGCCGCCCCGGCGGCGTATGGCTGCGCATGGTCACCGGACGGACGCTTCCTCGCCGTCGTCTACGACGCCTCGCCTTACCTCTCGGTCTACAAGCGCGACGGGACCACGCTGGTGGCGAAGTTGGACGACCCCGCGACACCCCCGGTCGGCATCGGCCGCGGCTGCGCCTGGTCGCCGGACGGACGCTTCCTCGCCGTCGCCCACAGCACATCGCCCTACCTCTCGGTCTATGAGCGGAACCGGGAGACCCTGACGAAGTTGGACGATCCTGAAACGCTCCCGACCGGCACTGGCCATGGTTGCGCCTGGTCGCCGGACGGACGCTTCCTCGCCGTTGCCCACGGCGGATCGCCCTACCTCTCGGTCTATGAGCGGGACCGGGAGACCCTGACCAAGTTGGACGATCCTGAAACGATCCCTCCCGGCACCGGCTCCGGCTGCGCCTGGTCGCCGGACGAGCGCTTCCTCGCTGTCGTCTTTAGTTCTTCCCCAGGCGTGATGGTCTACGAGACACAGGCGGTCCCGCGCGTCCAGGGCATGACCTACCCGACCTAGTACAGCCCCAGCGTCCCCAGCCTGATCGCGAGAGGGCCGCACGTTTCGAGGCGGCCCTCGCCGCGCTCCAGCGCATCCAGGCACGCCGCGAACGAGGCGATGAAGTCATCCAGGAACGGGACGCCGGTGTAGGAGACTGCGGCGGAGGCCTGCGCCAGGCGCGAGGCGTCCTCTTGCAGCGCCAGGTCCACCTCCAGCGCCACCATGCGCGTGACCACATGGTCCACCGAGAGACACGCGCCGTTGAGTTTGTAGACGCACGAGAGGTCCGGTGCCGCCTCCTCTGCGGCCCTGGCGGAGGCCTCCAGCGTCCGCACCTCTGAGGCCAGCGCGTCGCGCTCTCGCCTGACCTCGCGGAGGTCCGCCTGGAGGCTGGCCACGTGCGCCCGCGCCACCTCGATGTCATCGCTCGCATCCTCGGCTCCGCTGACCGCGACGGCTGACCATATTTGCAGCACGGCCACAACGCACAGCCCGGCGACGAGCGCGATCGAGGTAGCCCGCGCCCGGCTCACAACACCACCTGCACGAGCGTGACGAGCGCCACGCCCCAGAACGCCAGGGCGAAGCCCCGGCGGAAGCCCCAGGCCCCCTGCCGGGGAGTCTCGTTATGTTCCAGCGGCTCTGTAACGCCGCTGACGTGATCGGAGGGCGTCAGACCCTGGCTCTCCAGCGCCGCCCTCACGGGGGCCGGGAGGTCCCCTTCGTCTCGCACCCGGTAAGCCATCATCGTCCCCCGTCCTGCGGCAGGAAGTCCCTGCACTCCGCGCAGTACCAGCCCACAGCCACCCACCGCAGCGCCCCACGTCCGCCTCTACGGATGTAGGTCCGGATCATATTGACCCGGCACTGGTGGCACGTGGGCGGCTGGAGTCTCACGCGCGCACGGTAGCCTACAACAATCACGCCCGCAACACGTAGCCTACAACCCCCTTGAATGCATCTCCGCGCCTCTGTAGCCATGCAGTATGAGCCGCGCGCACTCCACCCCCAAACGCCCCCTGACGCCAGCCCAGGCCGAAGCCCTGCAGAGGGCGCGCGCCGCTGCCCTGCACAAGATGCGCACAGAGGGCACGGAAGCCCAGCGGCGCGGTGGACTCATCCGCCAGCAACAACGCCGCGAGGCCAAACTACAGGCCGCGCTCCCCCTCCCCTCCCCGGAGGCCTGGACGCCGCCACCGCCGCCCCAGCCGGCGCGCGCGTCCAGGCCTGGGCGCGCCCGCGCGCGCATTGTGGTCCCGCCCCCCGTCCAGCCGGCTCCCGCCCCCGCGTCTCGCATCGCGCGGGAGGATGGGGCCGCCCCCCCGGCGCCGTCGCCGTCCGCTCCGCCGCAGTCGCCCAACCTCCCGGGCGAGGCGGACGGACGGCGGCGGCCCACCCCCTTCAGCGACCTAGCCGGCCTTGGTGGCCGGCTGTTCGGACGTAGAGCACAGGCACAGGAGGCCTAGACCATGGGCACCATCAACTGGATCGGCTACCAGGTAGACGAGGTGATCGCGCGCAAGGTAGACGCCGCCGCAGACAGCGCCGGCATACCTCGCAACGTCCTACGCGCCGTGGTCCTCTCGGAGTCGGGGGGGAACCCCCTGGCCATTGGTGACCACGACATCGGCGGGAGCGTGGGCCTGCTGCAACTCTATCGAGGGCCCAACGGCGGCGGCGGCCAGGGAGCCGGCTACACCGTGGCCTACCTCCAGGACCCGGACAACAACCTCGCCATCGGCGTCCCGTACATCGCGCGCGCCTGGCGGGAGACAGCCGGCATCAGCCCCATGCGCGAGCGCGTGGCGCGCACCTACGCCCTCTCCGGCCACCCCAACGACCTACCCGCCGGTAAGCCCTACGTAGAGATCATCACGAAGAAGTGGGAGGAGTTGGAGGGCATCGATCCGACGCCCGAACGCACCGTCACCGTGGCCGGCGTGAGCCTGGATCCAGGGCGCATGGAGGAGCAAGCGCGGCGCGGAATCGCCTACGTGCGGGAGCATCCAGGCACCGCCGCGGCCATCGCCGGCGGCGCGTTGCTGGTACTCATCCTGTAGGCCTCAGTCAAGCGGATAAACCTCACCAATTGTCCACCGCCTCGAAATAGGCAGAGGCTGCGCGGTTGACCGGATGCCGGAAACACCGCGCGCCACGGCCATCCTGGAGCGTCTGAGAGCACCCCATGAGTCATCACCCCACCACCGACCAGGTCGGCCCTCCTGACGAGGTAGAAATCCGGGTAGTCAACCTGGGTGACGCGCCCGTCCCGGAGGTCGAACTGGCCCCGCCAGGCGGCCCGGAGTGGAGCGCCCCCGCAGCCACCCCGGAGCCGTCTGGCGGCGTCCAGCCGGGCGTCCAGATCGTCACGCCGGAGCGCGTGGCCCAGACCATCGTGGCCGGCTCCAAGCAGATCGCGGACCGTCGCGGGCGGCCCTACTGGGCCTATAGCCGAGAGGAGGCGGACCTGCTGGCGGACCCCCTCGCCGGCGAACTCAACGACCTGTTTCGCGCGCTACCCGGTGTCGGGCGCGCTGCTGATGCTCTGGGCGGACGCCGTGCTCAACTCGTCGCCGCCGTCGCCATCACCGCCGGCCCCCGCCTGGTCATGGACGTGCTCACCCCCAGCGAGCGCGAGCGCGAGGCCGCCGCCGAAGACCTCGCCCGACGCGAGCAACGGCGCGAGCGTGCACCCCTCGCGGCTGACGCTGGCCGCCCCACACCCACCCAGCCAACCACCCCCGCCGGCGGCGTTGAGTCCTGGGGCGACACGCTCCGAGACCTCCCCGCGCCCGGCAGTTAGCCCGCCAGTTAGGATCGACATGGACACGCCCCGAATCGACTACACCCCCACCACCACTGCCGGCTGGGGCGCGCTGGAGGCCGCTAACAAGGTCCTGCATGACCTCACCCAGGGCGACCTCCTGGCGCGCGTGCCGCTGCCACCCGCCCTGGGCTTCGCACGGAGCATGCTGGAGCCCTTCGCGGTCCAGGTCATCGCCAATAAGTCGCGGGACCTGGTGGCGGCCGTAGACGCGGACCCGGACGCCGCGCGCGCGGCGGTCCTCCCCGCCCTCCGTCGCGTGGTGTCCGCCCTGGGCATCCAGGCCGCAGACCTCTACGACGCGCCGGCGTCCCTCACGTCGGCGCTCAAAGTGGCCGGAGACGACGCGTGACAAGTATCGAGTGGCGCCCGTCCGGCGCGAACGCCCAGCGCACCCTGGTGGTAGGCCGGTCCGGCACCGGCAAGACCACGCGCGCGCGAGGCCTGGCCGCCCTCGCGCCGCGCGCGGTCTGGCTGGACCCCAAAGGCCTCAATGAGGCCGGCTGGCCGCACATCGTCCAGGCCGATCTATTCGCGGACATCGGCACTGCCGGCGGCCGCGCCGCCGCGCTCCGTGACCTACTGGACCAGCACGGGCGCATCGTTGTGCAACTGGCGGACCGGCCAGACCTCGGCAAGACGCCCAAGGCCTCGGACGCCGCGCAGGTGGACGCCGTGGCGCATGCCGCCTACACGCTCGGTAACGTCCTGGTGGCGATAGACGACCTCCAGGGCGTGATGGAGAGCGCGCCCACGTACTACGTCATGCGCGTCCTCACCATGGGCCGCAGCCGTGGCGTCGGGAGCCTGGGCATGGTGACCAGCGTCTACCGGCTCCCGCTGGACTTCGTGCGCCAGACAAACCACATCCTGGCGTTCGCGCAGCATATGGCGGAGGACGTGGACCGTCTGCGAGCGATCCATCCTGACCTCGCGCAGGCCTCGGACTTGGAGCCGTACGAGTACGCCTGGGCAGACCTGGACACCGGCACCGTGCGGGTGTTCGGCCCCCTGGCGGCTAATTGATAAAGCGCATGAGGGGGTTGACTTCACCCCCATAACGTGGATAACTCCACTGAGAGGAGGCGATTATGGCAAGCAAACTAGATCTGACCTCGCCGACCGACTACGTGAAGGTTGGCGTGATGGCCATCGTGGCGTTCATGCTCTTTCGGTTCATCGCCCAGGTGACGAACTCGCAGGCGCTGGCGTCCCGCATCCCGTCCTAGACAGACGGACCGAAAACGCGGTACAACCCATCCATCTGCGGGGGCGCAGACCAGCAAGTTATCGGAGCCGCTAACCCACCCCTCCACCCCACACCTCGCACGCCCGTCAACATTTTTGTTGACCAAATCGGAGATAGTGCGAAGTTCGGAGGGGGTCTTGAGGGCCTCTCCCCCGTGGCTGCTCGGCCCCTTGTCGCCGGGTGGCGCTGGCATCGGGCGTCGGGATCCAGGATCGCCTCGGCTGGTCGGTGGCGCACTTCCCGGTGGCGGCAGGTGTCGAGGTGCCGCTGCACGTGCCGCCCGGGCTCTCTCGATCGCGTGGCGAGTCCCTCAGGACCTGCATTCCACCCTGAACGCGGCACCGCCCCGAGCCGTTGACTGAGTGGAGCCCCCTCCGTGGGCCAAGGCACCTTCTGACGCCTACCGCAAGGCTTGCACAATATACCCCTGGTGGGTATATTCAGCCGGTACCCGGTTAGGGTATGAGACAGAGAGGGACAGACCATGACGATGGCTCTCACCTACCGTGGCGAACTGCGCTGCTTCTCCTGTGGCCGCTACCTGGGCGAGTTCGAGTCGCACCCGGAGGCGCACGGTCGAGATGACCTGCACCTGATCACTCCGGAGGGTGGCCAGACGCTCCCGGTGCCGCTCGTGACGAAGCGCGGGCTGCGCTGCCCGGCATGCCAGGGGCGCGTCGTCGCCACCGAAGTGGACCGCATCGCTGCATAACCACAGGCCGTATGATAAATGGCTAAGTGACACGCGTGCCAGGTTCAGTGAGCGGTGGTTATGTCCGCAACGCTAGCAGCGATTCAACCCCGGCAGCGGCCTATCTGACACGTGCGCCGGGGCTGGGCGCGGACTCCGGCGCTACTTGCGAGTGCCCTCCAGGACGCCCAGCACGGCCTCACCGTGGCCCTCAGCGCGGGCGCGCTTCCAGACCTTGGTCAGGCGGCCGTCCGGGCCGATGACGAATGTGGACCGGGTCATGCCGATCACGGTCTTCCCGTACAGCACTTTCTCGCCCCAGGCCCCATATTCCGTCGCCACCTTGGCTCCCTCGTCCACCAGGAGCGGGAACGGCAGGTCGTATTTCTCGGCGAAATTGCGGTGGGAGTCCGCGCTGTCCACGGAGACACCGAGGACCACCGCACCGGCCTCGTTGATGGCCTCGTGGTTGTCTCGGAAGGAGCAGGCCTGCTTGGTGCAGCCGGGCGTGTCGTCCTTGGGGTAGAAGTAGAGGACCACGGTCTGGCCGCCGTAGTCGGAGAGGCGGTGCACCTTCCCGTCCTGATCCTCCAGCGCGAAGTCCGGCGCGCGGTCGCCTGCCTCGAGTGTGATCGCCATTCCCCTACTCCTCACCTATGTCGAACCTACGTCTGTCGAAACCTAGGTCGAACTCTCGGGTCGCCGCTCGACACGCCGAGGATAGCCTGCGCGCCTCCGTCCACTCGCCGCGCCTGGAGCGCGGCTGCTATCTTCCGGCGCGGCGATCGAATCGACGGTCGTCCTGACGTGACCACCGGAAAGGCACGTACCTGATGCCCGCCACCGATGCCTCTACTGCCGCCGCTGTCGAACCGAAGCACGAGACCGTGACGATCAACGGCCTGAATTTGCATTATGTCGACTACAGGGAGCCCTCTCCCGGGGCGACGGTGATGGTGCTGCTCCACGGGCTGACCTCGGCGTGGGGGGCGTGGCGGCGGGTGGCGGAGCACTTCGCGCCGCGCTACCGCGTGGTGGCGCTAGACCAGCGCGGCCACGGCGACTCCCAGTGGGCGCCCGCCGACGAGTACGACACGGACTCCTACCTCTCCGACCTGGAGCAGTTCGTGGACGGCCTGGGGCTGGAGCGGGTCGTGCTGGTGGGGCAGTCCATGGGCGGCCACCACACCATCGCCTACACCGCCCGACACGCGGAGCGGGTGATCGCGGCGATCGCCAACGACATCCCACCGAGCCTGGACATGGGCGCCCGGGCCGAACGTGCGAAGGCGTACCCCGGCGGCAAGCACCGTCTGTGGGCCTCCGTAGAGGAATGGCTGGCGCCGCGTCGCGAGCAGAGCCCGCTGACGCCGGAGTGGGCGCACGCCCTGGCGGCTCGGGAACTCCTGCGCGAGGTGGACGGCGGCTACGAGCCGAAGCACGACCCGAACGCCCCCATCCACTGGCAGCCGGCCGACCTCTGGGACGAGGCGCGTACGATTACACGCCCTATCTTCTTCATCCGCGGCGGCCGCTCCACCGTGCTGGACGCGCAGACGCTGCAAGACATGGTGATGGCGATTGCCCCCGCCCGATCCGTCACCCTGGAGAAGGCGGGCCACCAGACCTATTGGGACATGGAGCACGAGTGGCTCACCATCGCGGACGCGTTCCTACAGGCACACACCCGCTGACCCGAGGGCCGGTCCGGCCCCGCACTGACCGAGGGCGCCCATGAGCGCTTCCTCCCCGGGCACGGTCACGCCCGGTCCGCGCTGGGGGGCGCTCTCCTACCCGCAGTTCCAGCGCTACTGGATCGCGCAACTGTGTCGCGTGCTGGGCCTCCAGTTCCGCATCATCGCGCTCCCCTGGCTGGTGTCTGTGGAACTGGACCGGTCGCCGATCTGGCTGGGTATCGTCGCGCTGGCTGGCTCACTTCCCACGATCGTGTTCAGCGTGCCGGCCGGTGTGCTGGCGGACCGCTTCAACGACCAGAAGGTGGTGGTCTACTCGCAGGGCGCCTACGCGCTGACAGCGCTGGCGCTGCCGGTGCTGATCTTCGCTGGACTGGCCAACATCTGGGTGGTGATCGCCTGGTCGATCGTGACCGGCATTCTGGCTGCCCTCGGGAACCCCGCGCAGCAGTCGTTGATGCCGCGTCTGATCGAGATGCGCGTGATGCCGAGCGCGGTTGCCCTGTCCTCCATGGTGTGGTCGTCCATGCGCATCATTGGGCCGGCGGCGGCGGGCGTCCTGCTGGCGGTGATCGGGACGGCGGAGGCGTTCTTCGTCACGGCGGTGGGCGTGGGGGTGGGGACGCTCCTCATGGCCTCGCTCAAACCGCGCCCTCGCGGGCTGTCGCAGCGCGCGGAGGGCGAGCGGGACGACATGTGGACGGGCCTGCGTTACATCTTCGGTCACCGCCTCTTCCTGGCGACCATCGGCCTCTCCTTCTTCACTTCGGTCTTTGGGATGTCCTACCAGTTCTTGATGCCGGTCTTCGCCAACGACATCCTGGACGTGGGCGAGGTGGGCTTCGGGATGCTGGAGGCGGCGACGGGCCTGGGCTCCGTGCTCGGCACCGTGGCCATCATCAAGGTGGGCGCGGGGCGGCACGCCGGGGTGGTCATGATCGCGTGCGCGGCGCTCTTCGGCCTGTTCATCGCGGGCTTCGCCGCCAGCCGCGCCATGCCACTGTCCATGGGCCTGCTATTCCTCGCCGGGTTCTTCTCGGCGATGTACCTGAACATCGGTATGACCGCGCTCCAGATGGCGGTGCCAGACGACCTGCGCGGGCGCGTGATGGGCGTCTGGTCCATGACCTGGTTCCTGGCGTCGGTGGGGGCGCTGCCGGCGGGCGCCGTGGCGGAGGTGCTGGGTGCGCCGCTGTCCGTGGCGCTGGGCGGGCTGTCCGTGAGCGCGTTCGCGCTGTTCGTGTTCTTTACCTCGCCCGAACTGCGGCACGTGGACCTGGAGGCTGCCGCCGAGGGCCGGCCGGCCACCGCAGGGACGTAACCCGCACGGGAGCGGAGGCGCCCTCGGCGGTCGCTCGTGGTGCCGCTGCCGGTGCCGGCGGGCGGGCTCAGGCCGGGAACGCCACCAGCGAGGTGGTGGACTGGATGCCGTCCATGTTGCGGATCTGTTCCTGCAGCAGCCCGGGGACGTCCTGCAGGCTCGCCATCTCGATCTCCGCGACGATGTCGTAGGGGCCCATGACTTCGTGGACCTCCACCACCTGGTCGATCTTGCGGAGGGCTTCCACCAGGCGGCGCGTGGCCCCGGGGTGGGTCACGATGAGGACGTAGGCCTTGACCACGGGAGTCTCCTCGAGGGGTGGGATCGGGCCTGCGGGCGCATGGGCCGGCAGGGCGATCGGGAGGATGGGGTGCGCGGATTCTAGGGCGCGTGGGAGGTGCGTGCTGCGTGAATTGACGCCGACCTCGGACGCGCGGGGGCGTCCGATCCGGTGATCTCGGATGGCTGGTATCATCGATGCACCGCGTGATGTTTGAGCCTACCGGGTGTCGCAGCCGATAATGCAGGCACAAGCGCGCAGACGCGTGAGAACGACGACGTCGCGTCGCGACCGTGAAGGGTGAGCCCTCGCTCGGTTCGGGGAAACCGAAACGAGGGTATCCAGGGGTAGCCGGTCCAGGGATCGGACCATAGCCCGCTCCCGTTCCCGGCATCGCTGGCTTCCTTTGCGTCCGTGAGCGGCGGGTAGGGGAACAAGGCGGTTCATGAGTAAGAACTTGGTTGTCCGCTTCGCAGGCGAAGGCGGACAGGGTGTCGTAGGCGGCGCCGAGTTGATGGCGTCCGCTGCGGCCGCGGGCGGCTATCACGTCCTGACGTTCTCCACGTTCCCCTCCCAGATCAAGGGCGGGCCGGCGTGGGGTCAGGCACGAATCTCCTCGGAGGAGATTCTGACGCCGGGCGACTACCTGGACGTCCTGGTCTGCCAGAACCGGTACGCGTATGACGCGAACCTCCCGGACCTTCGGGAGGGCGGCCTGGTGATCTACAACTCGGAGGAGTTCGAACTTCCGGACAACTCCCGCGCGCTGGGCCTGCCGGCCGACCGCATGGCGCGCGAGGCAGGCAACCCGCTGGCCTCCACGATCATCCTCATCGGCGCGGTGGCCAAGATGGCCGGCGTCAGCGTGGAGGCGCTGGAGGCGTTCATCACCAAGCGCTGGAGCCGAGGCCGCCCCGGGGACGAGAAGATCGTGTCCGGCAACATCACCGCCCTGCAGATGGGCGTGGAGGAGGCCGCCAAGACCGGCCTGCAACTGGAAGACCTGGATCCGGCGCCCACGCACGACCGCCCGCGCATCATGATCCGCGGCTACGAGGCCGCCGCTATCGGCGCCATTGCCGGCGGTGTGGAGGCCTTCATCGGCTACCCCATCTCGCCCGCCACCACCATGCTCACCTACATGGAGGCGAACCTGGTGGGCAAGGATCGGTTCGTCGGCCAGGCCTCGTCAGAGATCGAGTCCATCACCGCCCTGATCGGCTCCGGCTACGCCGGCAAGGTCACCATGACGTCCACCTCTGGCCCGGGTCTGTCACTGATGGGCGAGGGCCTGGGGCTGGCGTGGATGGCGGAGATCCCGCTGGTGGTGGCGAACGTGCAGCGTGGAGGGCCGGCCACCGGCCTGCCCACCAAGACCGAGCAGTCAGACCTCATCGTTGCCATGAACCCCGGCCACGGCGATATGAGCGTGCCCGTGATCGCCCCCGGCTCCCTGGAAGAGGCGTTCTGGGGCGCCATCGCCGCGATCAACTGGTCAGAGCGCTACCAGGGCCCGGTGCTGCTCCTGTCGGAGGCGGCTATCGCGGAGCGCGCGCAGGACGTGCCCATGCCAGACCTCTCGCAGGTGCGGGTGGAGCGTCGCCAGGTCTCGCAGGGTGAGCAGGGCAACCGTCGCTACGCCGGCGACGGTGTCACGCCGTTCCCCGTGCCCGGCGGCGCGGGCGCCTACGTGGCCAATGGCTCCGAGCACGACGAGCAGGGCGATACCACGCACCTGCCGGACATCCACGTCACCATGACGAATCGGCGCTTCAAGAAACTGGAAGTGCTGAACGACGGCACCTTCGAGGCCGAGCGCACCGAGGCGGAGACGATCGTCCTGCCGTGGGGTGGCAGCAAGGGCTCGGCGCGTGCTGCCTGGAATGAACTGACGGCGGAGGGGGTGGACATCGGCTGGTGCTACACGATGTTCATTAACCCGCTGCCTGCTGACCTGCTGACCGCCCTGCAGGGCAAGCGCGTGCTGGTCCCGGAGTTGAACTACCTGGGCCAGTTCGCGGCGCACTTGCGCTCGAAGGGGGTAAACGCGGAGGCGATCACGCAGTACACCGGACTCCCGTTCAAGGTGGCAGACCTGAAGGCGGAAATCCGCCAACGGCTGGCCTGAGTCCGCGCCGACTAGAGAGGTCAGGAACCAAACATGGCCAAGCGAAACCCGCTGTATGACTTCAAATGGTGCCCCGGCTGTGGCGACTTCGGTGTGAAGGTCGCGCTGGAGCAGGCGCTCGTGGGCCGCATGGCGGAGCGCAACGAGTCCATCGAGAACACCGTGATCGTGGCCGGCATTGGCTGTTCCGGGAACATGGTGCACATGATGGAGGGCCCGCAGCCCTTCGGCATCCACGGCATCCACGGCCGTGCGCTGCCCATTGCCTACGGCATCAAGTCCGCCCGCCCGGACCTGAACGTGGTGGTGGTCGCCGGCGACGGAGACTTCCTCTCCATCGGTGCGGAGCACATTGGCCCGCAGGCGCGCCGCAACCTGGACATCACCGCCGTGATCATGGACAACGGCATCTACGGCCTGACCAAGGGGCAGGCCTCGCCCACCACGGAGATGAACGTGGTCACGTCCACCACTCGCTTCGGCAAGTTGGACGACAAACTCAACCCGTTCCTCTTCTACCTCGGCGCGGGCGTGCCGTACCTGCGCTCCCAGTTGTCGTCGCGCGTGAAGGACCTGGCCAGCGACATCAAGGAGGCCATGGAGTACCCGGGCTTCTCGATCGTCCACGTCCAGTCGCCCTGCACCACGTACAACGACACCTACTCGCTCCTGAAGGGCGACGCGAAGAAGGGCATTGAGCCCCTGGCGTACCCGCTTGGTGACGACCACAACGCCGAGGACATCACCGCTGCGGCTAACCTCGTCCGTGACCGTCGCATTCCCATCGGCATGATCTACCGCCACGAGGGCGAGCCGGTGGCGGCGCACCAGCGGCTGGCGGACGCCAAGGAGCGCGCGAACATTGAGCAGGCCAGCGTGGAGCAACTGCTCACGGCCATGACCATCGCCTAGCGTTGGGCGATACTGGCGACAACCGCGAGGGCGGCCACCCGGCCGCCCTCGTTGCTGTCCGGTTGATGTCTGGGGGAGAACGCGATGGCCATCCAACGCCACGTCACGGTGGAGCGCGTCCGGCTCAAATTCGCAGCGGCCCACATGGCGACGCTGGGCGAAGAACTGGAGCCGCTGCACGGCCACAACTACCTGGTGCGCGCCCGCGTGGAGGGCGACCTGACGTCTGACCGCTGGGTCATCGACTTCTCCCAGTTGAAGGCCTACGTGCGCGACGTGTGCGACCACCTGGACCATCACTTCCTCCTGCAGCGGACCTCCCCCCTGCTCGACATCACCGAGCACGAGGCTTCCTGGGCGGTGCGTTTCGGCGACCGCGAGTACGTGTTCCCGAAGGAGGACGTGGTGGCGCTGCCCATTGAGAACACCACGGCGGAACTGCTGGCGGAGTACATCGCCGAGACCGTCCTTGAGCGCCTGCGCGAACACGGCCACGCGAACATCCGCCGCATCGCCGTGGACGTGCAGGAGATGCCCGGCCAGGCCGGGGGCTACGCGAGGGACGTCGAGTCGTGAGGCTGTTCGGCGCGGGCAGTCGTTCCGGCCTCGAGGCCACGGTCGCCGCGATCCTGGTCGGCCTCGCGTGGGGCATCTTCTGCTGGTGGGGGGACGACTCGCGCTGGACGCTGATCAGAGGCGCCGCGAACGTGGCCGGCCCCTGGCTCGTCATCGCGTTCTGGGCCGGCACGCAGTCCCCGCGCTGGCAACGCAGCGCGCTGCTGGGGGTGCTGGCGATGGTGGCGGCGCTCGTCGGCTACTACGCCAGCATCGAACTGCTGGACGCGGCGCAGGCGTCCAACCGTATCTCGCTGGAGGCCGCGCTCTCGTGGGCGGTGGTGGCCGTCCCGGTGGGCCTCGTGTGCGGCGCCGGCGG
Source organism: Dehalococcoidia bacterium (assembly GCA_023228825.1). GTDB lineage: Bacteria > Chloroflexota > Dehalococcoidia > UBA2979 > UBA2979 > W-Chloroflexi-9. The sequence continues at coordinate 271,807 of JALOAL010000002.1, forward strand.
CGCCTTCTGGCGACACGGGCGCTGGCAGGGCACGCTGGCGGTGGGACTGCTGGCCGGCGCGCTCTTCGGCGAGGGCCTGCTGCTGCTCCGCGAGACGAACTGGAATGCCCTGGAGTACATGGCCGTCCCCATCGCGGAGGTGACCGTCGCGTTCGCCCTCGTGGTGGCGCTCCTGGACCGACGCGAGGCCCTCCGAGCGGTGCTGGTGGCGGGCGCCAGCGGAGCGTTGGCGCTGGTGATGATGGAGGCGGCGATGGTGGAAGTCCGGACACGACTGGGCGATGTCATCCTGTAGCACCACGCCTGTGAGTCGCCGTTGGCGCTTCGTTTGACAGCCAGATCGCCCGGACTACGATCGGATGTGAAGAGGAGGTCTCTGCCGTGCAGATCGACTGGGAAGAGACCATCAACAAGATCTTTGGGGATGTGGTCTCCTGCCCGCGATGCGGGCAGGACCGGGAGATGCTCGTCATCGGTTACTCCCGCAAGCCCTCCCTCAATGGGTACGCCCCCCGCCACCGCAACTGCCCGCGCGGCGAGGAGTGCGACGCGCGCAAGTTGATCACGCTCTGCGAGGAATGCGCCCGCACGGAGGGACTGCACGGGACGCCCGGCGACGCCATCCAGGCGCTCGAAACCTACATGCTCGACTGCCGCCGCGACCTGGAGGAGTCCCTGGACTACCTGGCCGAGTACTGGCGGGACGACTACGAACTCTCCCCGGACGAGGTGGACTCCAACCTGGAGGATGTGGACCCGGACGTCTTCCGCGAGGAGACGCAGTGGCGCCAGCGGCTGGAGGAGGAATACCTCCGCTACCACCGCGAGTTCCGCGACCGCAAACGCCGCATCCCCACTCCCGGTTGGCGTGCCGAATACGCCGAGGAGATCCGCGCCCTGGGGTACGACACCCTCCTGGGCGACTGAGGCGCCCCGGCACGGTGAGCGCCCTTCCAGCATCACGCCCCCGGCTCGGTGGCCCACTTCTGTACGCACTCCTGGCGCTGGCCGTCTTCCTGCTGGCGGGACTCGGCGGTTATGTCTACCTGCATGAGCCCCCGCGCGACACGCTGACCGTCGACATCCAGGCCACTCCCGCCCCGCCTTCCACCACCGTCGCCGGCTCTGTGGTCGCCGTGGACGGTACGTCCGTGACACTTGCCATGCCCGATGGCCGCCAGGTCACACTGACGCTCCCGGCAGACCTGCCCGTGGAGGATCTCGCGAGGCTGGGGGCCGCCCTGCCGGAGGGGGCCACGGTCAACGTGGGCGTGGACCACACCCGCTTCGGCCAGGTGCTCACCGGCATCGTCTGGATCGAGGCGTCCTGATGGGCGCGATGAGCAGCCGCCTCCTCACGCTGGGCGCGATCGCGGGCCTCGTGCTGGCGGGCGTCGGCGGAGCGTTCGCGGGGATGCAACTGGCGGAGCGCGCCAACACGCCCGGCACCCAGACCGTTGCCATGGAGGCGCCCGCGAGCGCGCCCGTGCACGACATCGCGTTGCGCTCCGCCGCCGGCTTCACCGGCTTCGAACAGGACGCGCTGGGCGGCCAGGTGACGCGCACGGGCTCCGCAGCGCCCGCCTCCGACGGGACGTTCGAGGTGCGCTCCGGCGGCGCGACCATGACCGTCGCCACCACCTCCACCGTGCGTCTCTACCGCATCGATGCGAGCGGGCGGCCGCTGACCGAGGGCGACGTGGTGGTGATCCGCGTGGACGAGGCCGGCGCCCCCGTGGCCGCGCTCCGCATCCCGCCCGACCTCCGCGAGGGCGACGCCCGCTAGGCCTGGGGCCGAGACCCACCGGTAGCCCCCGCTTCGTGGCGATCCGGGCGAGCGGTGTGGGAAGGCATGGCGGGGCAGCAGCCCTTACTGCGTGACGCGCAACTCGATCGTCGGGGAGCGGCGCATGGAGGTGGCCCAGGCGAGCAACAGGCTCGCCAGCACGACGCCCACGAGGATGCCGAGGCCGGCGCCGAGGATGCCCCAGTCCGTTGCCAGCACGAAGGGCGGCACCACGGGGTCGCCGTCCTCCGTGACGTTGAGGAACCCCAGCATGATGCGGGCCACCCGGCGGCCCACCAGCGCACCCACGACCGCCCCGGCAATGAGCACCGTGCCCCACTCCAGCAGGAGCGCGCGCAGGATCTCGCCTCGCGAGGCGCCCACGGCCCGGAGCACGGCGAACTCACGGGCACGGCTTCGCGCTCCCACCACCATGGTCACCACGAACCCCACGGCGCACAGGCCCAACACCGCCACGAACGCCACCCCGAGGATGCCCGAACCCGAGGCCTGCAGCGTGGGGTCAGCCGCCGCCGTCCCCACCGTGCGAGCCTGCAGCACCCAGCCGAAGTCCACCTGCGGCTGCGCTCGCCCGGCGCGGAGATCCTCCGCCAGCGCGACTTGCGCCCCCAGCGGCGTGCCGGGCTGGAAGTCGACCCACACCTCGTTCGGGTAGTCGTAGATGTCCAGGTCCACCAGGCCAGCGGCGTCCTGCAGGTGTTCCAGGTTGACGATCACCAGAGCGTGGTCAGGGTTCAGGGTGGGGAAGTAGTCCACCAGCGCACGCACGTTCAGCGGCACCTGCACCTGGCTGAACTGCGCCACGCCCTGCCCCGCGCCGTCCACGCGGAACTCGCCCAGGGCGCGCGTGTTCATCAGCACGGAGAGAGGGATGGCCGGATCCCCCGGCGCCAGCACCCGTTTCCGAGGCGTGATGAGGGGCGACCACGTCCAGCGCAGGGCCTGCGTGCCCTCGAATGCGGCGTCCGTCGTCACCTCGAACGTCTCCTCGGCGTCGGTGGCGCGGTGCATCGTCCAGCGGAGCGGGCCCTCGAAGTCGTCGAGGAGTTCGCGCTCACCCCCGGCCCGCACCACGGTGAGCGCGTCCAGGGTGAGGGAGCCCGCGATGCGCAGGTTCTGACCGGTGCGGTCGGTGATGATGAAGCCGGCGAAGGTCACGGGGCGTGCGCCGAAGCCGATCTCCGCGCGCCCGGTCATCCACCCGTCCCCGTCCGGCAGGAACTCCAGCGGGCGGCTGGTGTAGGCGCCGTTGGCGTTGCGGTAGCGCGCCTGGACGAAGAGGCGTTCCGGCGTCTCCGTCTGTACGAGCACCTCCAGCGCCTCGGCGTCCTCGGGCAGGACGTACCCACCGCCGGGCGGCACGTCGCTCTGCAGCAGGCGCATGAGCGCGTCCAGGGGCTGCTCCGCGAAGTCCTCCCGCCACCACAGCGTCTCCTGCGCCATGGCCGGGGCGATGGCCAGCAGCGGGACCTCCCGGCCCGTGGGGGCGCGCAGGGTGCCTCGGATCACGCCCTCGACGGCCGCCACGGCCTCGTGGCCGCGCAACTCCTCGACCTTGGCGGCCGCGGCTCGGTCCCGCGGGTCGTAGAGGCTGGCGCGCAGGTCCACGCCGGCGTCGTAGCGGGCCCGCTGCGTCAGCGAGAGGTCCACCGTGGGCCCGTAGGACGCGGCGAACGTGCCCACTGCCACGGCCATGATCACCAGCAGCGCCACCCGCGCGTACGAGGCAGGAGCGCGCCCCGCCCTCCGGAGCCCGATCGCGGCGGCCATGCTGCGGAAGAGCAAGAGGATGCGCACGGCCAGGCGCACCAGCGGCGGGTAGAAGCGGAGCACCATCAACGAGACCGCCGCGGTGATGGCGAGGGGCGCCGCGAGCAGTAGCGGATCGCTCGACCAGCCGCCAACTGCGTCCGGGTCGAAGACCGAGCCGCGCTGGTTCAACTGCCAGAGGAGCAGGCCGGCCAGCAACACGAAGCCGAAGTCCAGGAAGTAGCGCTGGACCAGGTTGCGCTCGGCAGGCCGCGACTCCTCCCGCTTCACGTCCACGATCCCGCGGCGCACCACGATGAACGAGGGCAGCAGCACGGCCAGCAGCGACAGCGCCGCCCCACCGACCGCCAGCAGGTACGCCTCCGGGCTCACGGTGGCCGGCAGCAGTTCGCCCCCCGTGATCGCCTCGAACGTGGGGGTTACGCCCAGCAACGAGACCACGGCCGAGGCGAGCCACGGGGCGATGAGGAGCGCCGGCAGGGCGAACGCCAGCCCCTCCACGAACGAAAGTCCCACGAGTTGGGTGGTGGTGGCGCCCCGGCTGCGGTACACGCCGATCTCGGACTGCTGCCGCTCCAGCAACATCGCCATCACCATCATCACGTAGTAGACGACGATGCCCACCACCTGCAGCAGCACCACCAGCAGCGGCACGGCGGAGAAGGACTGCGCGTTGCGGAAGCCTCGAAGCGTGTCCAGCACCTCGGTGCGCGCGGGGGCCACATGGCCCAGGCCGCCGCGTACGTCGTCCAGCCACGCTTCCATGTCCTCCACCGCGTAGGCCACCTCGCCCAGGCCGATGCGGGAGGTCTCCACATACACGCCAGACCGATGGGAGGAGCCTGTCTCCGGCAGCAGCGCCCGGAAGGCGTCATCGAACTGATCCTGGGTGGTGAGCATGAGCATCTGGCCGATGCCCTGGAAGACCATGCCGCGCGTGGGGTCGCCCTCGTCCACCTCCTCCAGGCGCGGGTGCAGCGGCTCGTCGGCCACCTCGAACGTGCCGTTGAAAATGGTCCAGCGTGCGTCGTCCGCGTCCTCCGGGCGCACGAAGCCCACCACGGACGCCTCGACCGAGGTGGAGACGCGCGTGGTGGGCCGGCACCGGACTTCCTCCATGGCCTGCTGCGGGTCGTCGGACGGCGGGATGTTCGGACAGTCGGTGAACCGCACGGACTGGAGGCGTACCGTGTCGCCGAGGGCGGCGTGGCGCTGGAAGCCGTCCAGCAGCACCACCTCCGGCCGGTCTGCGGCCCCCACGGCGCCAGGCAGGCGCCCCTCCACCACCTCGACATGCTCCTCCCAGCCGCCGAGGTAGTAGACGAAGCCGCCCCACGGCTGGCGCAGGGGATCGTCGGTGCGCTCGGTGACGGTCACGGGCGCGGCCACGGCGTGGTGGTCGGGGAAGGTGACGTCGAAGCGGTGGGTGCGGTCCTCCGTCAGCACCGAGTCGCCCAGCCAGCCCAGCCGCGCCTCCGTGATCTCGTCAATGGCGTGCGCGCTCGCATGGTCCCGGGCGTCACCCAGCAGGAACGGGTTCACCTCCACGTAGGTGAGGGCGTCTCGGGGCTGCGAGAGTTCGCCGTCCAGCCGGAAGCGCAGGCCCAGGTCCGACATGGAGGTGGCGTAGATCGGCGTAACGGCCAGCAACGTCGCCGCCACCAGCACACCGAGGGCTGCGACGAGCATGAAGCGCCAGCCGGCTCGGAGCCGCCGGATCGCGAATCGCCAGCCAGCAAACAGTTCCGTCATGGGCGCGGCGAGTGTAGCCGGAACCCCGGCTGTGTTGGCACGGGCGCCGCGCTAGCAGGCAACACCCCTCGCTGTTACGTTGAGGCGCGTCCTGACGCACCTGACGGCGCCCGAGTGGGGCGCCGTGACCATGATTGATGGGAGCCAGAATGCCTGCACCGTGGAGCGCCTACGCGGAGGTCGTGGACCACATCTTCCGGGTCGCGCCGGAGGCCACACCGACTCGCTCCGACTTCCTGGACATCTGCTACGCCAACGACATCGAAGACGACGTGATTGATGGCTTTGACGCCCTGCGTGAGGGTGTGATGTTCAACAACGCGGACGAGGTGAAGGCCGCCCTCCAGCAGGCCGGTCAGATCGCCGAATAGATGACGGACGGTCCCGTGGACGCCCTGCGGGAGCAGGCGCGCGAGTGGGGCCGCGCCCTCCTCGCCGCGCCGCCGTGGGCTGGCGTGTCTGACCGGGTGACGCTGCTCCTTGTGGATCCGCCCGCCGGCCTGGACGACGCCCCGGCGACGGGCGGGCTGACGTTCTGGCTCACCCTGGACGCCGAGGCCGCCCGTTCCCTCTCGCCCGAGTACCGCACGCCGCTGACCTCCGACCGAGGCGTCTACGAACGCCCTCGAGTCCCCGCCGGCGCCCCACGCGTGGCGCTGGCGGTGATGACGGACGAGGCGCTCCACCGGCTCCTGCAGGGCACCTCGCGGCCGTCCATGGAAGCCCGGTGGCAGGCGCGCCACTCCGAGGCGGTCTCTGACCGTCTGCGCCGGGCCGAGCAGTACGCCCTCCGCGCCGGCCTGCTCCCGGACGAGGCGCCGGAGCGGGTCAGTCGCACCCTGTGGCTGGAGGCCGTCACGGCCGCCCGAGGGCTGGACGGCATCGAGACCTCGCCCGCGGGCATCCTTGCCGGCGCCGGTGAGGTGACGGCCGCCCTCTGCCGCCTCGCCTGCTTCGAGGATGGCGGCGCCTATCCTCCCGCGGCCCACCTCCGCGCCGCCGCCCGCCAGACCCGCCTGGGACGGCGCATCGCCACCTGGCTGGACGACCTGCCTCGCGCCGTCGGTGGCGACGAGGCGGCCTCGCGCCGCGTGGTCAGCGCGCGTGACCAGGTGCTGGAGGAAGCCCGCACGGTCCTGGGCGAGCGCTACCGCGACCGTCACTGGCTGCGCGAGCCCGAGGCCTTCACGCTCCGACCACCCCGCTGACGCCATGCCCCTCCGTGCGGACGACGTGGCCTTCCTGCTGACGCCGGAGGGCGCGCGCGTGGCGACCGAGGCCGCGCGTGGGCTCGCCGAGGACACGGCGCCGCTCGCGCTCCTCGAGCGCTTGCGGCGGGAGGTCGGCACGGAAGGGGCTCGAGCCGCGCTCTGGCTGGCGGAGGGCCGCCGGTCTGCCGCGCCGAAGTTCCCGGACGCCCACCGCCTGTACTTCGACCGTGAGTCCGCCGAGCAGGCGACCAGCGAGGTCGTCGCCCGGCACACGGCCCGCCGCTTCGAGGGCGCTCGGCGCGTGGCCGACCTCGGCTGCGGCGCCGGTGCGGACACCCTGGCGCTGGCCGGGGCCGCGCCCGTGCTCGCGGTGGACCGCGATGCCGGCCGCGTGGCGCTGACCGCCGCCAACGCCGCCGCACGAGGTCTCCAGGGCCGCGTAGAGGCCGTGGAGGGCGACGTGGGCGCCCTCGCCCTGCCCGCGGAGGTGGATGCCGTCTGGCTCGACCCCGCGCGCCGAGATGCGTCCGGCCGCGTGCTCGACCCGGAACGATGGAGCCCGTCACTGTCCGAGACGCTGCGCATCGCCTCCGGCGTCACGCGCGCGGGGATCAAAGTCGCGCCCGGCATCGACCTGGCGGCGGCGCCAGCGGGCGCGGAGGTGGAGTTCATCTCACTCGACGGTCGCCTCGTAGAGGCAGTTCTCTGGCTTGGCGAGGCCGTGACCGCGCCTCGACGCGCGACCGTGCTCCCGCCCGGCGACTCGCTGGAGGGCGAGGCGGACGCCGGGCGCACCCCCGTGGGAGAGCCGGGCCGCTACCTGTACGACCTGGACCCGTCCGTGGGGCGCGCGAGCCTCGTCGACGTGCTGGCGGAGCGCCTCGGTGCGTGGCTGCTGTCGCCGGACGTGGCCTACCTGTCTGCGGACCAGCCCCAGGACTCCCCGTTCGCGCGCCGCTTCCGCATCGAGGCGTGGCTACCGTTCTCGGAGCGCCGCCTGCTGGAGCGGCTGCGCGAGTGCGGGGCCGCGCGCGTCGAGGTGATGCGCCGGGCATCGCCGGTGGAGACGAACCCGCTGGAGGTGCGCCTGAACCGCGCCCTCAAGGCTCATAAGGCCCAGAGAGCCGAGAAGCCGCAACAGGCCCGGAGCGCCGGGGGAACGCAGAAGGGCGACCGCGTGCTCACGGTCGCCCTCACACGAGCCGCCGGGCAGCACGTGGCCATCATCGCGGAGCGCGAGCGGTAGTCAGTCTCGTTCCTGTGACGCCTGGCGGGACTCGTCACGGGCGGCGGAACTGGCGGACTGGCGTCGACGGTCGGTGAAGCCCTCGAACACGTCGCGCGCCATGTCCTCCATGTATGGCCGCAGCGGCGACATCATGGTCGCGCCCAGACCGGAGAGCATGCCGCCCGCAGCGCCCAGCGGTGACCGGCCGTTGGCGCGCCCGGAGCCGCCCTCGCGGCGTCCGCGGCTGCCCTCACTGTCGCCGCCCGTGACCATGCCGAGCACCACGCCGAGGCCCACCGAACTGGCGATGGCGGCCAGGGGGTGCTCCTGCGCCTCCTCCATTACGCGCGATCCTCCCGGCACCATGTCCGGCAGGTGCGCCACGTGGTGGGCCACGCGCTCGCGGGCGATGGTCAGGTCGTCGCCCACGCGGCGCTCCAGGTCAGTGACCTTGCGCTCGATCAGGGCCCGCTGTTCGCGGACCCGGCGTTCCGCCTCGTCAGTCTGCGAAGCCATGCGGCATCCTCCTTCAGTGAGGCCATGGTGCGTTTCGGAGTGGGTGAGAAGTCCTTGAAGCGCGAGCGTGCTACGAAGGCGGCGACCGCTGCCAGCAGGAGCCACGCCCCCGCAGTGGCGAGGGCGGCCGCCCACTCCGGCCACACCTCCATCAGGCCGAACATCATCGCCAGGCCCAGGAAGCCGAGCAGCCAGAATGCGAAGACGCCCGCGGCGACACCGGCCGTGGAGCCGGTCATCAGCCGCTGGCGGTTGTCCGCCATCTCCGCCTGGGCCAACGCCATCTCGCGCCGGGCGAGTTCGCGGAGGTCTTCCGTGATCTCCGCCGTCCGGGCACCCAGCGACCGCACCTCCTCGCGGCCGCGGTTGACGTCGTCGCGGACTGCGTCCGGGCTGCTGCCGTCCGTCGGTGACCGGTCCGTGGTGATCGCCATGGCGCCCCCTACTTCAGGATCCGGCCGACGACGAAGCCGGCCGCGACGGCGCCTGCGATGCCCTGCACCGGGTGTTGACGCACGTAGTCCTCGATCTCGCCCAGCAGGTCGCTCGTGTCGTGCTCGCGCAGGTAGCGTGCTGTCTTCTCCATGCCCTCTGCCGCGCGGTCCGTGGCGGCGCCCACGGCGCCTCCATCCGAGCGCTCCCGCAGCATCGAGGCCGCACGTTCCGCCCCCTCCGCGGCCTTCTCGCGGCCGGTGGCCTCCATCTCCTGCGCCTTGCTGCTGGCCTCGTCGACCGCCTCGGACACGCGGTGCTGGGCGTCCTGCGCCGCCTCCCCCGCACGGTCTGCCATCGTCGACGCCTGCTGCTGGGCCTCGTCGCCCATGCCGCGCACGCTCTCGGACGATGCGCCGGCCTGGCCGGGTTGCGCCGACTGATCCGTGTGGCCGGTCGTGTGGCGCTGGTCCGGCGGGTCAGCGGGAACCTGCTCGGCGCCCGGCGGCGTCTCTGTGCTGGGGTAGTCGCCCCGCTCCATCCTCGATCGTTCTTCCACGATTCACCTCACTGGCTGGTCGGTCTGTGGACTGGTTCTGTGTCTGGGTGGACGTGGGGCATCACCTCCACAACCGCACGAGCACCACGCCGGCGACGAGCGCGCCGAGCGCCGAGGACAGCGCTCCGGACACCCCCTGCCGTGCGGCTGGCCTCGGCATGCGGCGTTCCACCTGGACCTCCTCTGGCGACGACCGTCGCGAGGCCCGAGCGCTGTCCTGCACCCCCTCGGGTACGGCGGCGCCCAGGACGCGACGTTCCAGGGCCACGTTCACCTCGGCCCCCAGGATCAGCACGAGCGCGGTGATGTAGAGCCAGGTCATCAGGATGATGATCCCGCCCAGGCTGCCGTACGTGCCCTGGTAGTTGGCGAAGTTCGCCACGTAGAAGGCAAAGCCGATGGTCGCGACGAGCCAGGAGACCACGAAGATCGCCGCGCCCCAACTGAACCAGCGCCACGTCAGGTCGGCCGCGGGCGCGGACCAGTAGACGAAGGCGGTGGCTACCAGGATCAGCAGCAGCACCACCGGAATGCGGAGCCACGTGGCCACCTGCGAGAACGTCTCGCCCAGGCCCACTGCACTCGCGATGTCGTGGCCCGCCGCCTGCCCCACCACCAGCACGACCGCGCCCACGAGGAACGCGACGCCCCCGACGAGCGTGAGCAACAGGCCCACCGCCTGCTTGCGGAGGAACGGCCGCTCCTCCTCCACGTCGTACGCGCGGTTCAGGGCTTTCATCACCGTCTTGGTGCCGGAGGAGGCGCTCCACAGCGCCAGGACGGCAGTGACGGTCAGCAGGCCTGGCCGCTGGGTGTCAAAGATGGTGAGCAACTGGGACTCGAGGATGCTGGCGGCGTCCTCCGGCAGGGCGGCGCCCACCTCTGCCAGGATCTCCTGCGTGGGGTTCTCAATCCCGAGCCAGCCCGCCACGTAACTGCTGAGCGCGGCCAGGAAGATCAGGAAGGGAAACAGCGCGAACATGAAGCGGAACGCCAGTTCCGCCGCTACGCCCGGGACGTCGTCGTCCTGGACTCGTGCGATCAGATCCTTCAGGAACTCCACGCCCGGAGGCTATGCACCCACTGCTCGCAGGAGCGTTACAGGCGCTCGAGCGCGTCCGTGCTGTCTGTTGCAGAGGCCCGGGGCCCGGAGGCGTCTCGGGCGGACAAGGACTACGGCGCGGGCTGTGCGGCGTACTTCGCGCTGTACTCCGCGGTATGCGGCGCCTCCGTGCCGAAGAACTCGTACATCAGGCGCTGCCGTAGTCGCGCGATGCCGAGGCCAGCCGTGGCGGAGGTGAACATCACCTCGCCCTCCAGGCCCTCCACGTCCGCCAGCGCGGCCACATCGGCCTGCGCGAGGACCTCCAGGTCGACCTCGGTCTCCACGGGCGAGCCATCGGGGAGGAGCAGTCCGTCCGCCTTGTTCAGGACGGTGAGGACGGGCATGTCGGCCAGGCCCAACTCGCTCAGCGTCTCCAGCACGGTCTTCACCTGCGCGTCCCGCGTGGGCGCCGTGGCGTCCACCACGTGCAGGAGCAGGTCGGCCTGGCCCAACTCTTCGAGCGTGGCTCGGAACGCGGAGACCAATTGGGTGGGCAACTTCTGCATGAAGCCCACCGTGTCCGTGAGCAGGAACGCCTCGTCCGCCCCCGCGCCGATGCGACGCGTGACCGGGTCCAGGGTGGCGAACACGGCGTCCGCCACCAGCACCTCCGCGCCGGCCAGGGCCCGCATCAGCGAGGACTTCCCGGCGTTCGTGTAGCCCACCAGGGCCACCGTGGGCAGGCCCTGCCGCTGGCGACGGCTGCGCTGCAGGTCTCGTTGCTTGCGGACCTGCTCGATCTGGCGCTTCAGGCGCGTGATGCGCGCGCCGATCAAGCGGCGGTCCGTCTCCAACTGCGTCTCGCCGGGGCCGCGCGTACCGATGGCGCCCTCGGTCCGTTCGAGGTGCTGCCACTGGCCGCGCAGGCGGGGGAGCAGGTACTCGTGCTGCGCCAGTTCCACCTGCAGCGACGCCTCGCGGGTGCGGGCGCGGCTGGCAAAGATGTCCAGGATCAGCGCGGAGCGATCCAGCACCTTCACGCCCAGCGCGCGCTCCAGGTTGAGTTGCTGCGAGGGCGACAGCGCGTCGTCAAAGACCACCACCGTGTAGTCCAGCGCCTCGCGCTCGTCCACGATCTCCTGCACCTTGCCACTGCCGATGTAGTGCGCGGGGTCCGGGTGGGGGCGGCGCTGCACCGTGCTCCCGGTGATCCATCCGCCTGCGGTCCGCACCAGGCGCCCCAGTTCACGCAGCGACTCCGCCGTCGACATCTCGCCCGAGCGGGTGCCGGAGTCGACCGCGACGAGGTACGCGCGTTCCTGCCTGGGCTTCGTGCTGCGGGACTGGTTCTGGCTCTTCCCCTGGGGAGTGCGCTTGGCGCCATCGACCTCAGCGCCGTTGGCTGCGTCGTGATTGGGCGGCTGGAAGCGGGGTCGCTTGCGTGGAATAGGCGTTGATCCTCTTCGATCCTCTTGCGGCGTGCCTGGATCCAGTGTAGACGCTGCTCCTAGAGCACTTGCTCCCCGCGCGCGAACCGTCCGAGGCGGTCCAGCGCCTCGTCCAGGCGGTCGTCCGGGGTGGTGAGCGAGATGCGGATGTAGCCCTCGCCCGCGTCGCCGTAGGACGCGCCGGGGGTGACCACCACGCCGGTCGCGTCGATCAGGCGCGCGGCGTAGTCTGCGGACGACCGTTCGCCCTCCGGCAGGCGTGCCCACACATAGAGCGACGCCTTCGGTGGGTGGACGCGCAGCCCCAGCGCGCGCAGCACCTCCACCGTGCGGTCGCGTCGACGCTGGTAGATGGCGTTGTGGGACTCGACGGCGTCGCGAGGGTCCGCGAGGGCCGTCATGGCCATCTGCTGGATGGCCTGCGGGATGCCGCTGTCCAGGTTCGTCTTGACGCGCATGAGCGCGTTCACCAGCGTGGCGTTGCCCACCGCCATGCCCACGCGCCAGCCGGTCATGTTGAAGGACTTGGAGAGCGAGTTGAACTCGATCGCCACGTCCCGCGCGCCCTCCACCTCCAGGATGGAGGGCGGCACGTAGCCGTCGAAGGCCACGTCGGCGTAGGCCAGGTCATGCGCGATCACCACGTCGTGCTCCTTCGCCCAGGCGATCGCCTGTTCGAAGAAGGCCACGTCCGCAATAGCGCCGGTGGGGTTGTTGGGGTAGTTCAGCCAGAGCACCTGCGCGCGGCGAGCCACGTCCGCAGGCACCTCGTCCAGCCGAGGCAGCCAGCCGTCCTCCTCGCGCAGGGGGAGGCGCACCGTCTCGCCGCCGGCGAACATCGTGCCGATCTCGTAGACGGGGTAGCCGGGGTCCGTGACCAGCGCGACGTCGCCCGGGTCGATGAGGCAGAGCGCGAAGTGGCCGATGCCTTCCTTGGAGCCGATGAGCGGGAGCACCTCGGTGTCCGGGTCCAGTTCCACACCGTGGCGGTCGCTGTACCACTGCGCGATCGCGCGGCGGAACTCCGGGAGGCCGTCCGACTCCGGGTAGCGGTGGTTGGCCGGGTCATCGGCTGCCTGCTTGAGCGAGTCCAGGATGTGCGGCGGCGTGGGCAGGTCAGGGTCGCCAATGCCGAGCGAGATCACGTCCACGCCCTGGGCGCGCTTCTCCGCGATCAACTGCGAGATGCGAGCGAAGAGATACGGCGGCAATTGCTGCACACGCTGAGCCAGCCTCACGGGCACGGTCCTTCCTCAAAGAAGCCAGGGGGTCTCGGAACGGTCAGGGCGTCAGCGCCACTTGCCGAAGCGGGCCTTCACGCCGGCCACGCGGCGCTCCTCCCACTTCTGCGCGATCGCCTCTTCATCCACGGGCCGGCGGTATTCGAGGCCGGCACGGGCGTACTTGAAGCCCAGGTCGGCGCACGTGCGCAGCGCGGGCTTGATGTCCGGGCGCACTCGGATCGTGGCGCGCACCGCGTCGCTAGCCGCGAGTTGGTAGACCGCGGCCGCGAGGATCAGACGGCCATAGCCGTTGCCCCACGCTTCCGGCGCCACCGCCGCCGCCAGCACGCGGCCCTCCGCGCGCTCCACCGGGGAGTTGAACGCGAATGCGATCAGTTCGCCGTCTTCGTCCTCAAGCGCTCCGGCCCAGCCGGCCTGCTCGGTCAGCCAGTCGAAGGAGGCGGGGCCGTCGCCGTAGTCGCCGTACGCCGCCGACCAGATCTCGTACATGCGCTCCAGGTCGTCCTCGGTGGCCTTGCGCATGGTGAGGCTGTCCGGGAACTCCGGGACGGCGTCTGCGTCCAGGTCCGGGTTGGACATCTCCATCCACTCGGCGAAGAACTCGAAGTCGGCGTCTCGCAGCAGCGGTTCCAGCCACTCGCGGGTGGGAAGGCCGGAGACGTCCGTGGTGACGTGGTCCACCTCGTCGCGGCGGATGTGCTCACGCGCCTCCTGCCACATGTCCGGGAACTGCTGGCGCATGGACTCCACGTCACGGAAGGACCAGAACAGCGCCTGCTGTCCTTCCACGTCCGCCAGGAAGACCTCGCCGTCGTCGCTGCCCACGTGGAACGTGCCCGGCGCCTCCAGCAAGGCGCGACGCTCCCGAGGGCGTAGCGGGGTGTTCTTCAGCGCAAAGGCGGTGTCTTCCGCCTCCAACTGACGGCGTTCGTTCATCCAGACCACTCCGACTCGAATACCTTCGCGGCCGGGCCGGTCAGGTTCACGCGGCCCTGCCCCGGCCACTCGATGTGCAATGTGCCGCCCGGCAGGCGGACGTCCACCGCGTCCTCCACCAGTCCCTGGACGTGGGCCGCGACCATCACGGCGCAGGCGCCGGAGCCGCAGGCCATGGTCTCGCCCACCCCGCGCTCCCACACGCGCATCTCCATGTGCGTGCGGTCCAGGACGCGGGTGACCTCAAAATTCGTGCGCTGCTGGAAGAGCGGGTGGTGCTCCATGAGCGGCCCGATGCGATGTAGCGGGTACTCCTCCGGCGCGATGTCGATGAACTGGATGGCGTGCGGGTTCCCCATGGAGACGATCGAGACGCGCTGTTCGGACTCGCCCAGCGCGTCGCTGACGGTCACGGGGAGGTCATGCACCGGCGGCGCCTGCTCCACGTGCACGCCGGAGGCGCGAGGATCGAGGTTGGGCTCGGCCGCGGTCACGCGCACGCGCTCCACGCGGCCGTCCTCGCCGAAGAAGGCCTGGCACGGCATGGGGCCGGGGCCGGTCTCCACCACCATGGCGCCGTCCACGCTGGCCACCAGGCCGCGGTCGAAGCAGAACTTCACGAAGCAGCGGATGCCGTTCACGCACATCTCGCCGTCCGAGCCGTCCGCGTTGAAGATGCGCATCTTGCGGTCCGCGCTCTCCGAGGGCTGCACGAGGATCAGTCCGTCCGCGCCCACCCCGAAGTGCCGGTCGCAGACCCGCACCGCCAGTTCGCCCCACTCCTCGTCCGTCACCCCGCCCGCGTCGACCTGGGCCACGACGAAGTCGTTGCCGGCGCCGTGCATCTTCCAGAAGGGCAGAGGATTCGGGATGGAGGACATGGTCACGCGATCCTACTACGAGCCAGCGGTGGCGGTCACAACGGCGTCCACGGCCGCCGCCACGTCCGTGCCGGACACCCACTGGATACGGGGATCGCCCTCCCTGAACCACGTCGCCTGCATGCGGATCAGGCGATGCGTCTCGATCTGCGTGCGTTCCACCGCCTGGGCCAGCGTGAGCGTGCCATCGAGCACGCCGAGGGCTTCCCGATAGCCGATGGAGCGCAGGGCCTCGAAGTCTCGTCCGTGGCGGTCCACCAGCGCGCGCGTCTCCTCCAGCAGGCCGCCCCCCGGCCCGTCGCTGAACATGGCCTCCACCCGCCGGTCCGCGCGTTCGTGCAGCGCCTCACGCGGCCAGTGGAGGCCCACCACGCGCCAGTCGAAGCCGGGGTCCCGTGGCTCCAGAGGCGGCACCGGCCGTCCGGTGACCTCCACGATCTCGAGGGCCCGCACCACCCGCCGCACGTTGCGGGCGTCGATGCGGTCCGCCGACGCCGGATCGACGGCCGCGAGGCGTGCGTGCAGCGCCTCGCGCCCCTCGGCAGCGGCGAAGGCCTCGTGGCGCGCCCGCAGGGCAAAGTCGGGCGGGACCGCCGGCACGTCCCACGCCTCCAGGAGCGCCCAGACGTACTGCCCCGTCCCGCCGACGACCAGTGGCAGGCCGCCGCCCTTGGTGATGTCTTCAATGGCCGCTCGTGCCCCCGCCAGCCAGTCCGTGATTGCCCACGGTGCATCCGGCGCCACCACGCCCACCAGGTGGTGCGGGGCGGCGGCCTGTTCTTCCTCAGTCGGCGCGGCCGTGCCGATGACCATGTCGCGCCGCACCTGGCGCGAGTCCGCCGAGATCACCTCGACCCGTCGCCCCGCCGTCGCGAGGCGTCGCGCGGCGGCCACGGCCACGCCGGTCTTGCCGGAGGCCGTGGGCCCGACGATGGCGACGACGCGCGGACGAGGGGGGCGGTGCGGCTGGGTCATGCGTGGCGGGGCTAGCGCGCGGCGCGGCAGATAGCGGCGAACGCCTCGGCGTCCAGGGACGCGCCACCCACCAGCGCGCCGTCGATGTCCGGCTGGTCGATGAAGGAGGCCACGTTCTGCGCGTTCACGGAGCCGCCGTACTGGATGCGCACCGCCTCCGCGGCCTCGTCCCCGTAGCGGTCGGCGATCACGGAGCGGATGAACGCGCACCGTTCCTGCGCCGCCGCCGGTGTAGCCGGCTCGCCGGTGCCAATCGCCCACACCGGCTCGTACGCCACGATCAGCCCCGGCGGCATGGCCGCGATGCCTCGAGTGCCCTCCACCAGTTGGCGGCGCAGGGTGTCGTTGGTGCGGCCGGCGCGCAGGTCAGCCATCGGCTCGCCCACCGCCAGGAGCGGGGTCAGGCCGGCGTCGCACACCGCGCGCATCTTGTCCGCCGTCTCCCATACGCTCTCGCCGAAGACGATGCGACGCTCCGAGTGCCCCACCAGGACGTGATCCACGGTGCCACGCAACATCGGCGCGGCGACCTCGCCGGTGAAGGCTCCCTGCGGCTCCCAGTAGACGTTCTGCGCGCCCACCTGGATCGTGCTGCCCTCCAGCGCATCGTGGACGTCAGCGAGCCACGGCGAAGGCGGGAAGAGGATCACCTCCACCCCCACAAGGTCCACCAGCGCCGCGCGGATGGCAGCCGTCAGTTGCCGCGCCTCTTGCCGCGTCAGGTGCATCTTCCAGTTGCCGCCCACGACCGGGATGCGCTGCATACGGCTGGCCTCAGGCCCCGTACTTCGCGAGGCGTCCCGCATGCGCGAAGGCAAGGGGGAGCACCTCCTTGGCCGGGATAGTGCCGATCTCGCCGACGGCGCAGTTGGGTTCCGAGAACTGGTGCAGGTGGTCGCGTCGCACGTTGTCACCCCAGACCAGCAGCGGGACTGGGTGCCACGAGTGCACCGCCATGGTGGCGGGCGTGGAGTGGTCGCCTGTGACCACCACCACGTTCGGCTCCAGGTCCAGCAGGCCCGGGAGCATCGCGTCGAACTCGGAGATCGCGTCCACCTTGCTGCGGAAGTCGCCGTCCTCGCCGGCGCTGTCGGTGTACTTGTAGTGCAGGAAGAAGAAGTCGTAGTCGTCCCAGTGCTTGCGGACCAGGTCGATCTGCTGCTGGAAGTCCTGGGCCCCTTCGATCGAGTCCATGCCGCACAACTTGGCCACGCCTCGATACATCGGGTAGACGGTGACGGCGGCGGCCCGCAGTTTCCACAGGTCCGGGAACGGCGGCATGTCCGGGCGCTTCGACCACCCGCGCAAGAGCGTCCCGTTCCCGCGCTCACGCGTCCCCAGGATCTTGTGCGCCCTGGTCACCCACTGCCGTACGAGGTCAGCCGTGCGTTCGCCCTCCGGCGAGGTGGCGGCCACCTCGTGCGGGGGGACGCCCTCGCGCTGGGGGTCGCTGTCGGAGATCGCCGCGCTCAGGCCCTCGCCGCGCAGGATCAGGACGAAGCGCTGGTCCTGCACCGGCTCCACGAAGACCTCGACGCCCGGGAGTGCGATCTGACGGAGGGCCTCGCAGACCTTCGTGGTCTCCTCGGTGGGCAGGCGGCCAGCGCGGCGGTCGGTGATGCAGCCGTCCGCGTCCAGGTCGCACAGGTTGCCGCGCGCCGCCAGGTCGTTCGGGCCGAGTTCGAAGCCGATGCCCGTGGTCTCCAGCGCCCCACGGCCGATTTCATACTCCAGCGGGTCGTATGAGAAGAGGGCGATGTGGCCCGGGCCGGAGCCCGGCGTAATGCCGTGGCCCACCGGCAGCGTGCGGCCCAGGCTGCCGGCTTCCGCCATGCGGTCCAGGTGCACCGTGTTGGCTTCTTCGAGTTCGGTGCGGCCTCGTGGCCCCTGGACGCCTCCCAGGCCGTCCAGGACGCAGAGGATCACCTTCGTGTCAGCGGGTTGCGAGAGGCGTCGGATGAGGTCAAGGTCCATGGCGCCATCCTACCCGCGCGGACGCGCACGGTCGTCCCGAGGGCTCTCGGGGGCGGGCTACCTGTCGCGCAGGATCTCCACGCCGGGGAGCGATGCCCCCTGCAGCATTTCGAGCGACGCGCCGCCGCCCGTCGAGACGTGCGACAGGCGGTCGCTGACGCCCGCCTTCGCCACGGCCGCCGCCGTCTCACCGCCGCCGACCACGGTCATCGCGCCCACCAGGTCCGCGAGCATCTTCGCGATCTCGATCGAACCTCGGTCGAACGGTTCGCGCTCGAAGAAGCCGACGGGGCCGTTCCAGACCACGGTCTTCATAGGGGCCAGCGCCTCGCGCATGTCCTCCAGCGTCTGGCGGCCCAGGTCCAGGATGCGGAAGCCGGGCGGGATGCGGTTCACGGAGACGTTGTTGATGCGCGTGCCGGAGGCGTCCGAGATCACCACGTCCGTCGGCATCATCAGCCGCAGGTCGTCCCGCGAAGCCGCGAGGCGCATGATCTCGTGCGCGTCGTCAATGCGGTCCACCTCCACCAGCGAGGCGCCCACATCGATGCCCTGCGCGCGCAGGAAGGTGTTGGCCATGCCGCCACCCACGCAGATGAGGGAGGTGCGGTCCACCATGTTCTTGAGGATGCCGATCTTATCGGCCACCTTCGCGCCGCCCAGGATCACCGCCATCGGCGGCTCGCCGTTCGTGGCCACGCTGCCCACGTACGTGAGTTCGCGCTCCATCAGCAATCCCGCCACGGCCGGCAGGTAGTACCCCACCCCCACCACCGAGGCGTGCGCACGGTGCGCCGTCCCGAAGGCGTCCGAGACGAAGACGTCAGCGAGCGCGGCCAGTTGCTTCGCGAATTGCGGGTCGTTCGCCTCCTCCTGCGGGTAGAAGCGCACGTTCTCCAGTAGCAGCAGGTCGCCCGGCTGCATCTCCGCCACCGCCGCCTCTACCGAGGGCCCCACGCACTCCTTCAGCGAGCGCACCTCGCACTCCATCAGCGACGAGAGGTGCGCCGCCACGGGAGCGTTACGCAGTTCCTCCACCACCCGACCACCCGGGCGGCCTCGGTGCGCACAGAGGATGACGCGGGCGCCGCGCTCCACCAGGTAGCGGATGGTGGGCAGCGACTCGCGCAGGCGGAAGTCGTCCAGGATCTGGCCGTCATCGTCGAACTGGACGTTGTAGTCGACACGCAGGAAGACACGCTTCCCACTGACATCAATGTCCCGGACGGTCAACTTCTCCACAGGGCTTCCTCCGCGCGAACCCGCGAACGGTCAGGGCCGCCCGTCCGGGCGGCGCAGGACGTCAGTACAAGGCACGCCGGGGGAAGTGGCGACCATTCCGATGATACGAAGCGCCGGGTTGATGCGGCAATGAGCCCTGGTAGAGGTACCGCCTCGTCCGTTACCAGCGCCCTCGTGAAGGGGTATGACGAAATTCAGCGGGTTCGCGTCCTAGCATCCCCCCATGCACTGGATTCGCCGCCACCGCAGAGGCCGCCCGCCACACCCCGACGTGCTCACTCCCGCCGAGTGGCGCGTGGTGGATCTCGCCCGCGCCGGGCACACCAACCCCGAGATCGCGGAGCAACTCGGCATCACGGTGCCCACGGTGAAGACCCACATGTCGAGGATCCTCGACAAACTCGCTCTGCCCGATCGACGGGCGCTCGCCGCGTGGGACGGGCAGCCCGCGGTTCCGGCCGTCGAGGCGCCTCGACGTGCGGTGCTGGCTGCGCCGCTGGGGTGGCTCACGTCCAGGACGGCCGGCGGAGTCGCCGTGGCCGCTGGGCTGGCTGTGCTGATGGGCGGACTCGTGATCGCCATGGACTTCGGGAGGCCCAGCGGCGGTGACGTCTCGACACCCGCGCCGACCGCCTCCGAGACCGAGACGCCAGATCCCGAGGCGACACCGGGCCCGTCGTCTCCGTCCTTCGCCCCCACCGGCCGGACGAGTGACCCCGCGCTGGACGCCCTCATCGACGGACTCGTCACCGGCGACGCCGAGACGCTGATCCGCCTGGCCGCCGGCGCGGGCGCGCGTGGACGGCTCCCGGACGCCAACGAGGACCAGATGTACACCGCCTCGGAGTGGGCGGAACGCCTCGCGAGCGCCGACCGGTCGCTGTACGCCGTCGCGACGGGAGACCCGCAGGCCGGTCCGCCCCGGGAGTTCGAGGTCGTCCTCGCGGTGAGCGAGGCGGGAGCAGCCCCGGTGGGCTGGCGGTTCGCGTTGCAGGACCACCGCTTCGTCGACATCACCGTCGGATCACGGCCCCCGACTTCGTATGCGCCCGGGGTAGCCCGCCAATACGACCGCTTCTTGGTGCTGCCCCCGCAGGACATCCTGCCTGTACCGCCGCCCGGAAGGAGCCTCGACAACCGTTCGGGCCACCCCGGCGTCGACAGCCTGTTCTCGATGCTCGAAGCCCGCGACGTGACGGCGCTCGCCTCGTCCGTCGAGTACGAGCGACGAGCCTGCGAACCGGGCAGCCAGCCGGCGTGCCCCTCGGGCGTGGAGCGGGGCGAAGTGGACGCCCTGCCGCTCCGTGCCTGTGGCGGGAATGACTCCTGGATCAGCACCCAGAACACCGCGACCCGCCTGGAGCGCATCGCCTCCATTGCGTCGAATGTGCACGCCGTCGTCGAGATCCCCGAGGGCTACCGGCCGGATGCGGAGCACCTCCTGATCCTCGTGACGCAGGTCGCGCCGTACCGCTGGGAGTCCGCCGGCATCTTCGAGCAGGATGGCCAGATCGTCGGGCTCTTCACCCAGTGTGGTGAGTACCCCCAGGAGATGTACCCACCCTCCGCCTTCCTGCTGCCACCTCCGAGCGAGTCACCGCTCGATGCCGGACGCGCATCGGGCGTCGCCCAGGTCGATGCTGCCTTCGCCGCATTGCGCGCGGGTGACATCGCGACGCTGGACGGCCTCATCGCGTGGGAGCAGATCGGGTGCGTGACCCAGCAGGACGGCATCGGAGCGCCTCCACTCTGCGAGGCCGACGAGCCGCCCGGGACCGTGCTGGACGTGCTCTCGGTCGTGTCGTGCGAGGGCGGACCGAGTCGCCGGGCCAACGCCCTCGAGATGTTCGGGCGCCTCGCGTCTCCCGACCTGGCGCTGCACTCGGTCGCGGACATCGGCATCCCGGTGGTCGACTGGGGATTCCCTCCCGGGGCGCTGGAGGTGGTGCTGATGCCCACCAACGCGGAGAACGGCGCGTTCGCGCTCTCCTTCACCGAGGACGGCATCGCGGCTGTGCGGTTCCCATGCGGCCCTGGTGGGGCGGAGAGGGTGATGTCACCCGGCCGCGCGCCCTCGTTCCTGCTGGCGCCGCCTCCCTGACCGGCCCTCAGGATACGCGGCCGACGGCAGCCTCCGCGTACTCCGCGAGCAGCGCCAGCCGTGCTTCGTCCAGGCCGGCGGTGCGTGCGGCGTCGAGGGCGAGCGTGAGTTCTTCGCGCGCCATCGCCTCCGTGGCCTGGCGGGCGCCGGTCGCCTCGATCCAGCGGGCCATGGCGTCGATGCGGTCGCCCGTGCCCGAGGGGGTGGCGTAGGCGTCGCGCAGGGACTGGCCCGCCGCGTCCGGTGACGCGAGCGCCGCGATCACGGGGTAGGTCATCTTGCGCGAGAGTAGGTCGTCACCCACGGGCTTCCCGGTCACGGCGGGGTCGCCCCAGATGCCGAGGATGTCGTCCACCATCTGGAATGCGAGGCCCACGTGCCGCCCGTACTCGCGGAGCGCGTCCACCACCTCCAGGGACGCCCCCGCGATGGCGGCGCCCACGGCGAACGGTGCCGCGAACATCGCGGCCGTCTTGCCGCCGGCCATCTCCAGGTACTCCGGCAGCGTCACGTCCGGGCGTGTCTCGAACGACATGTCCAGGTACTGGCCGTGCACCAGGCGGATGCACGCCTCGTCGATCTCGCGCATGACGGCCAGCGTGCGTCCGGCGGGAACCCCGGCAGCCTCGAGGCGGTGCTGGGCGAGGCGCGCGACCACGAACATGCCGTCGCCGGTGTTGATGGCCTGCGGGGCGCCGGCGAACGTCCAGAGGTTCTTACGGCCGCGCCGGAACTCGCTCGCATCCTCCACGTCGTCGTGCAGGAGCGAGAAGTTGTGCACAAGTTCGACCGAGGCCGCGGCCGCGACAGCGGTCTCTGGACGGCCACCGAGGATCTCCGTGGCGAGGAGCACCGCCACCGGGCGCATCATCTTGCCGGGGGACGCCTCGACAGGGACTCCCTGCTGATCCTCCCAGCCCAGGTGGTAGCGCATCCACGCGTAGAGGGCCTCCGGGCGGTCGCCGACGACGGCGCGCATCTCCGCCTGCACCAGCGGGCGGTACCGCGCCGCACGCGCCTCCAGGTCGGTCATGGCACTCCCTCGCCGTCTGCGTCTCCCGCGTCTCCCGTGTCTCCCGTGTCACTCGCGCCACTCGTGTCCGGCGCGTCCGCCCGTTCGAGGACGAGCCAGGACTCTGCTGCTGACTCTACGGCCTCGCGCGAGAACAGGAGCGGGCGATAGAAGCCCCCCACGAACTCCTCGATACAGTCGTCATAGCGGGGGTGGCCGGGAATGCCGCTGTTGCCGGCGGGGATCATGAAGACGGAGCGGTCCCAGTCCGCCAGGTCCAGTACCTGGCGGTACCCGGGGGCGATGCGCACCACGTTCGTCTCCGTCCACGTCACGCCCTGCGCCTGCACCACCGTGTTCACGTCCCCTCCGAAGGGCCAGTCCCCGCGGGAGTAGAGGTGTCCGAAGCCAGGCACGGCGTCCAGGAGATGCGGCAGGCGGAGGCGCTGGACGTCGCCCAGCCGCCAGCGCAGCGGATCCTCGTTCGAGTGCTGACGGAGGAGCGCCGCCGCCCGTCCCACAGCGCCGCGTAGGCGCCGGTCGCGGTCCTCGGCGCTGCGGTACCACGGCGACAGCACGCGCTCGGTGGCCGTGACGATGGCGCCCTGATTGCGGTACGCGAACGCGGAGTTCACCGGGATGCCGCCCACCGCACTGCCGAGGACCACGTGTGCGAGGGCCCCCGCCACTCGTTCTGCGAGGTCCGTCGCGAGCGCTCGATAGGTGGCGTGCACCAGGGCGCCGCCGGCGCTCTGCGCGTCCAGGACGCCGTCCCAGCCTTCCAGCAGCACGCGCTCCACGCCGTCCACCGCGTCGCGCTGCAGGATGGCGTCGCGGAGTCGTACCAGGAGCGCGGAGTAGCGGTCGCCCTGGACCGCGCTGAACGAGGCCACGGAGTGACGCTCGACGGCGTCGAGGCGTTCGCGGATGCGCTCGGCACGCGCGGGGTCAGCCCACTCCTCCCCGAGTTCCAGGTCCGTGCCGACCGCGTTGTTCGCTGACACGAGGACGCCCGAGGCGGGGTCGACGATGCGCGGGAGCGCGGAGGCTCCCAGGACGGGGGGCGTACCTTCGGACGTTGCGCCGTCCTGCGGGAGGAGGCCCTGTCCCGGCCGGCGACGCGGCACACCGCCGGCGAGGCGGTAGGCGATGCGGTCCTCGCGGCTGGCGAGGATGAAGTTGAACGTGGTGCCCGACCAGTGTCCGAGCGCCTGCTCGGCCTCGTCCAGGCCGGTCGCCGTCCACAGCGAGGTGAACGGCGTGGCCAGGTCGATGCCCTCGGTGACGGTGGTGCGTAGGGCGATGGCGCGCTGCTCACCCGGGAACGCCGGGCTGACCACCGGGCCGTGGCGCGTGACCAGCACGCGCTCCTCCACCGCCGGCGCGCCCTGCACCTCGATGCGTTCCAGGATCACCTCGGCCTGTGCCCAGCCCGCCGGCGTGCGGTAGCGGGTGGAGCCGTTGGCCTCGAACTCCTCGATGTAGCAGTCGGCCACGTCCGTCATGCCAGCGGTGACGCCCCACGCCACGTGTTGGTTGTGGCCGATGAGGGCGCCCGGGACCCCGGCGATGCCCGCGCCGGCCAGGTCGTAGTCTCCGCCCGAGATGTGCGCGACGTGGAACACGCCCGGCAGCGACATTTCCACGTGTGGGTCGTTCGCCAGCAGCGGCGCCCCGGTCTCGCTCCGGGCGGAGGCGACGGCCCACGCGTTGGAGGCCAGGCCGCGTGGCAGCCCCGCCGCAATAGTCTCCTCGTACGCACGGAGCAGGCGCGCCTCGGCGCCGGAGTAGCGCTGGCCGGTGACGGTGGAGGTGGGCGGGTGCACGGGGTCCAGGGCGCTCGCGAGTTCCGCGCCGAGCCCGGCGGCCAGGCGCTCCCGCACCAGTTCGGTGTTCCAGTTCCCCGCGAAGCCGAACATCACATAGCGCGCCAGCAGCATGACGTCCTCCACGCGCCATGGCGCGAAGTCATCCCCGAGCAGCGCGAACTCCGGGGGAAGCACCTTCAGGCGCCGTACGCCCTGGTTCACGCCTCGCGCATACGCCTCGAGCAGGTCGCCGACGTCGGCGCGTACGTTCGCGGCGTCCCGCGCCGCGGCGCGGTGCAGGCCGACCCGGCGCATCAACCGGTCGCTGCCGAGCGATCCGGCGCCCGCCACCTCCGCCAGACGGCCGCTGGCGAGGCGTCGCGCGCCTTCCATCTGGAAGAGCCGGTCTTGCGCGTGGACGAAGCCGTGGCCAAAGAAGGCGTCTGCTTCCGTCGCGGCGAAGACGTGGGGGACGCCGTGGCGGTCGCGGATCACCTCCACCACGTGGTCCGCGCCTCGTACCGCCAGGACGCCGTCCACCGTGGGGAAGGAGGAGTGCGTGGTGGTGCGGGTCAGCGCGCGGCCCGCGCCCGCGGCACGCGCGGCTGTGGCGGCCACCGCCTCCCGAGCAGACCCCGCGAGGCTCACGAGGTGCGCCTCATCGCGTCAGGAGCCGCTCTCGGAAGCGGCGGCCTGCCGGGCGCGCATGGCGTCGTCCACGGCCTTCACCTTGTTCAGCCGGCGTTCGTGGCGGCCGCCCTCGAAGGAGGCGGCGCGGAAGGCGCGCATGACCTCGGACGCCACGCCGCGGCCGATGGCCCAGGCGCCCAGGCAGAGGACGTTCACGTCCGTGTGCTCGCGGGCGCGCTTTGCGGAGAAGGTGTCGTGGCAGACCGCCGCGCGCACGCCGTGGATCTTGTTCGAGACGACGGAGGGCCCCACGCCGTTGGAGCAGATCAGGATGCCGAAGTCGTGCTGCCCGCCGGCCACCGCCTCCGCGAGGGGTACCGCGATGTCCGGGTAGTCGCAGGACTCCAGCGAATCCGTGCCGTAGTCCGCGACCTCGTCCCCGAGTGCGGCGAGTTCTGCCCGCAGGATCTCCTTCAGTTCGAAGCCGGCGTGGTCGGAACCAATGGCGACGCGCATCAGCAATACTCCCCTGCGTGCGTCACTTCATGCTACCGCAGGCGGCCGTTGCGGACTCACATCTGCCGCTGCCGGAGCAGCGCCAGCGCCCCCCGTTCCTCCGCGCTGAGCCACTTCGAGGCCGGCGAGCCGTTGATGACCTCGCCGTCCAGGTACGCCTCCACGACCGCGGGGTGGACGTAGGACTTGCGGGCCACGGCCACGGTGTTGCCGAGCACGCCAGCCACGTGCTCGATGGCCCCGGTCACGCGGCGCTTCGCCTCCGCGTCCGAGGCGGGGGCGCCGTGCTCCCGGAACGCCTCGCGGAGGGCGGCGGCGGCCAGGACGGTGCCCCACCAGGTGCGGAAGTCCTTCGCCGTGAACTCGCGATTTGCCGCCTGCCGGATGAACTCGTTGACGTCCGCCGAGTCCACGGTGCGCCGCGCGCCGTCATCGTCCACGTACTGGAACAACTCGTAGCCGGGCAGTTCGCGGCACTTCTGGACGATGCGAGCGACACGAGGGTCGCGGACGTCCACCCGGTGCTCCCTGCCGCTCTTTGCGCGGAACGTGAGGACGAAGTGCTCCGCGTGCGTCTCCACGTGCTTGTTGCGCAGCGTGGTCAGTCCGTAGGAGCCGTTGTCCCGCGCATACTCAGCGTTGCCCACGCGCACGCCGGTCGTGTCCAGCAACCGCACGACCGTCGCCACCACGCGCTCACGAGGCAGCCCGCGCATCCGCATCGCCTCGTCCACGCGGCGGCGGATGCGAGGGAGCGCCTCGCCGAACGCGACCATGCGGCCGAACTTGCTCTCGTCGCGCATTGCACGCCAGCCGCGGTGGTATCGGTACTGTTTGCGGCCTCGGGCGTCGCGACCGGTGGCCTGGAGGTGGCCGTGCGGCAGGGCGCAGATCCACACGTCCTCCCACGCCGGGGGGACCGCGAGCGCACGGATGCGGGCCAGCGTTGCCTCGTCCTCCACCACGCGACCGTCAGCGTCGAGATACTCGAAGCCCGCGCGGGTGCGCTTCCGGCGCAGGCCAGGCTCGGTATCGCTGACGTAGCACAGCGCACCCGAAGCCCCGTCGCTCGCCCCGGTCGAGGAGTCCCTCGATCTGTTCGAGGACCCGTTCGAGTGCGTGCGAGCGCCGGTAGCCGGAACTCGGGCTGTCGTCTGAACCACGGTGGGCCGATCCGCTGGTCGGTGGGTGCGGACAGCATCCGGCGTCATCGCTTGCGCCGGCGTCCGAGGCGACGCGTGCACGCTTGCGAATGAGCAACGAGGCGCGGGGGGCATTACGGCTGGTGTAGCCGCCCAGTCCGGGGATGCGGATCCCTCAGCGCCCCTCGCTCACCCTTCGATCCCCAGGTTCGCGGCGGTGATGGGGCCCGCACGGACGATGCGAGGGCGCTCGCCGGTCACGTCCACCACCGTGGAGGCGAGGCCGCCGGTGCGCCCGCCGCCATCCAGGACCATCATCGCCTCGCCGAACTCGGCGAGGACTTCCTCGGCGCTGGTGCACGGGGGGGCGCCGTGGTGGTTGGCGCTGGTGACGGCGAGGATGCCGCCGCAGGAACGGATGACGTGACGCGCGAAGCGGTCGTCTGGCTTGCGAATGCCCACGGTGCCCTCCTCGGTCACCACGGGCGGCAGCAGGCCTCCACCCGCGACGTTCGCCCGCGCCCGCACGATCACAGTCAGCGCACCCGGCCAGAAGCGCACGAACGCATCGAGTGAGGTCGTGGCGTCCAGGTACGGGATGGCGTCCGCCACGGAGTCGATGAGCGCGGCCACCGGCTGGTCGCGGTCGCGACCCTTCAGGTCGGCCAGCGCGTTCAGGGCCGCCTCGTGCATGGGGAGGCAGGCGAGGCCGTACACGGTGTCGGTGGGGATCGCGACGATCCCTCCGCCGAGCACCCGTTCGACGACTTCCTCGATGCGGTCGGGACCCAGGATCGGCAGGGGCGGCTCCACTGTGGCGCGTTACCGGGGCGCGTTCGTTGACCCGCAATCTACCCACCGATACGATCCCTGCCTAGCGGCCTCTCCCCCGAGCAGGACCCCACTTGAGCACCGTTGAGCCTTCGTCTCCCACCGCGACCACGGGTCGCGTCCGCACTTCCGGCGACGCGGAAGTTGCCACCTACCTTGAAATCGCGGAGGCGCGAGAGCCGGGCCAGGTGCTGACGCCCGCCCCCAACGCGCCGGAGGCCGTGGTCATCCTGGACTACGGCTCGCAGTTCTCCATGCTCATCACCCGCCGCATTCGCGAGGCGAATGTCTACTGCGAGATGGTGCCGTGGAACACGCGCCCGGAGGCGCTGAGCCACCTCACCGTGAAGGCCTTCGTGCTGTCGGGCGGCCCCTCCTCCGTCTATGCGGAGGGCGCGCCGACCCTCCCGGCTTATGTCGTCAATGCAGGCGTGCCCATCCTCGGCATCTGCTACGGCATGCAGTTGCTGGTGCACACCCTGGGCGGCGTGGTGGAGCCTGCGGGCGAGCGCGAGTACGGCCACGCCATCCTCAACGTGAGCGAGGGCGAGCACCCGCTCTTCAAGGGGCTGCCGGCGTCGCTCTCCGTGTGGGCGTCGCACGGCGACAAGGTCTCGCAGTTGCCGGTGGGCTTCCGCTCGCTGGCGCAGTCGGAGAACGCGCCCTTCGCCGTGGCTGCGGACGACCGAGGCCGCATCGGCATCCTCTTCCACCCGGAGGTGGTGCATACCCCGCAGGGCGACCAGTTGATCCGCAACTTCCTGTTCGACGTGGCCGGTTGCACGGGGGACTGGACTGCGGGCAACTTCATCGAGGAGTCCGTGGCGGCGATCAAGCAGTCCGTGGGGGACGGCCAGGTGATCTGCGCGCTCTCCGGCGGCGTGGACTCCGCGGTGGCGGCGGCCCTGGTGCATGCCGCCGTGGGCGACCAACTGACGTGCATCTTCGTGGACAACGGACTGCTCCGCATGGGCGAGGCCCAGCGGGTGGTGGAAACCTTCACGAAGCACATGGCGATCAACTTCCGCCACGTGGACGCCACGGATCGCTTCCTGCGCGACCTGGCAGAGGTGACGGATCCGGAGACCAAGCGCAAGCGCATCGGCGAGACCTTCATCCGCCTCTTCGAGGACGAGACGAAGTCCCTGGGAGGGGTGGACTTCCTGGTGCAGGGCACCACCTACCCGGACGTGATCGAGTCCGCCTCCACCGGCAACGACGCCGCTGTGAAGATCAAGAGCCACCACAATGTGGGCGGCCTGCCGAAGGACATGAAACTCACGCTGATCGAGCCGCTGCGCAACCTGTTCAAAGACGAGGTGCGCCGCGTGGGCACCGCGCTGGGCCTGCCGGACGAGATGGTCTTCCGTCAGCCCTTCCCCGGCCCCGGCCTGGGCATCCGCGTGATCGGCGAGGTCACCCGCGACCGCCTCGAGGTCCTGCGCCAGGCGGACTTCATCGTCATGGACGAGATCCGGAAGGCGAACGTCTACTACGAACTCTGGCAGGCCTTCGCGGTGCTGACGAACACGAAGTCCGTGGGCGTCCAGGGCGACTTCCGCACCTACGGCCACACGCTGGCCATCCGCTGCGTGACCGCGGAGGACGCGATGACCGCGGACTGGGCGCGCCTCCCCTATGACCTGCTGGCCAAGATGTCGAACCGCATCACAAACGAGGTCCCGGAGATCAACCGCGTGGTCTACGACATCACCTCCAAGCCGCCCGGGACGATCGAGTGGGAGTAGGCGTGGGGACGGCGAGCCCGTGGGCATGAACGTCCTGCTGCTGGGTTCCGGCGGGCGCGAGCACGCCATCGCCTGGCGCATCTCGCAGAGTCCGAGGCTGGCCAAACTCTGGATCGCGCCCGGCAACGCCGGCACGGCAGCCCTCGGCGAGAACGTGAGTGACGTGGCCCCCACGGACCCCGAGGCGGTGCGAGCGCTCGCGGAGCGCGTCCGCGCCGACCTCGTGGTGGTGTCCTCGGACGACCCGCTGGCGGCTGGAGTCGTGGATGCGGTGACCGCAGCGGGCATCCCCGCCTTCGGGTCGACGCGGGCCGCCGCCGAGATCGAGTGGTCCAAGGCCTTCGCGAACGACCTCATGGCACGCGCCGGCATCCCGACCTCCTCCGGCCGAGTGTTCGAGGACGCCGACGAGGCCACGGAGTACGTGCGCCAGGTGGACGGGCCAGTGGTGGTGAAGGCGGACGGCCTGGCGCTGGGCAAGGGCGTCACCGTCTGCGACGACGCCACCCAGGCCGTGGCCGCCATCGACGCCGCCATGCGGGACGGCGCCTTCGGAGCGTCCGGCTCCCGCGTGGTGATCGAGGAGCGCATGTACGGCCGGGAGACCGGCGGCCACGCGTTCAGCGACGGCGTGACCGTGCGACACATGCCCTTCTCCTGCGACCACAAGCGCATCTTCGATGGCGACCGTGGGCCCAACACCGGCGGGATGGGCGTCTACTCCCCCCCCGCCTGGCTCACCCCCCACCACGCCGAGGCCATCCGCACCTCCATCAGCGAGCGCGCCATCCAGGCCATGGCGGAGATGGGGCGCCCGTTCGCGGGTGTCCTCTATCCCGGCGTCATGGTCACAGAGTCCGGCCCCCGGGTGTTCGAGATCAACGCGCGCTTCGGTGACCCGGAGGCGCAGGTGCTGCTACCAAAGTTGCGCACGGACCTCCTGGAGATCCTGGACGCTTGCGCCCACCAGCGCCTGGCGGACGTCCCCGTGGAGTGGGACGACCGCGCCACCGTCGGCGTCGTCCTAGCGTCCGAGGGCTACCCGGGCCCCGTGCAGACCGGCCGCCTGATCGAGGGCATCGGCGACGTGGACGACGACGTGCAGGTCTTCATCGCCGGCGCGAAGCGCGTGGACGGACGGCTGCTCACCTCGGGCGGCCGCGTGCTCTGCGTCGTCGCCCAGGGCGAGACGATGGAGGACGCGCAGGCACAGGCCTACGACAACGTCGCGCGCATCAGGTTCGAGGGCGCCCAGTACCGTCGGGACATCGGCGATACCTACGCCCGACCGCTGGACTTCACCCGCTAGGGTGCGCTTGCCGCCGCACATTCCCGCTCGTCTTCATCGCGACAGTCCGAGGTACGCCTCGACCGCGGGGTGCCCTCGTACCGTCTGGCCGGAGGGGCCGCCGGGCTCCACGTCTCCGGCCCAGCGCGAGAACGCCAGGACCGTGTTGGCGTTCCAGTAGACGAAGCCGCTCGGGAGGTCGCAGCCGGTCCGCGGCTGGAGGCCGTCGCTGCCCGGGTCCCAGTCCTCCGCCATCGCCTCGGTGTCCGGGTAGACCCAGAGGACGAACACCGGCCCGAAGTCGGCGCCGTCTGTGTCCGCGGCGTAGAACGGGTACTCCGGCACGTTGGTCTGCGGGCACAGCGGCTCGGCGTCGCCCGCCAGCGTCGCGAAGCCCACCCCCGCGGCAGCCATCGCCCTCCCCACGTCCGAGGTGGAGTGCGGCATGCCGGGCAGGTCGTCCGCGGGGTGATCGCCGGCGGCCGCCGTGGGCGTCGCGGTCCCCGTGGCCGAGGGCGTCCCGGTGGGTGTCCCGGGTGGCGCAGGAGTAGAGGTGCCCTCGGAGGTCGCCGCCGGGGAAGGCGTGACCGAACCGGTGGGTGACGACGTGCCCTCGGACGTCGGGGTGGCGGTAGCCGTGAACTCGCCGCCGCCGTCCATCACCACGCGCGGGGAGCCCTCGGACGTGCAGGCGACGGCGATGGCCACCATGAGGAAGGTGGTCGCGAGGGTGGCGACCCTGGTGGCGTGCAGCATCGGCTGTCCTCCCTCCATCCACACCGAGCCCCGTTGCCACCCTATGCCAGCGCGTCCAGCGGCTGGCCCACGCCGCCGTCCTGGCCGGCCGCGTCCGGTAAGATCGAGGCATGACCACCCTCCGCTGTCCCATGCCCGAATGCCGCCGGCGTGTTGACCTCGACGACTTCGAGGCCATCCCCGCACCTCCGGCGCAGCCGGCCCGCCCGCCGTGCCTGCACTTCGTGGCGGCGTGGGGCGGCGAGCGCGGCGGGATGGCGGAGGCGGTGATGTGGGGCCTGGCCACCAACCGCGAGTTCCTGGTCCGCAACCTGCGCCCCAGGGACGTGCGCGCCCAACG
This sequence comes from Dehalococcoidia bacterium, assembly GCA_023228825.1. Lineage (GTDB taxonomy): Bacteria > Chloroflexota > Dehalococcoidia > UBA2979 > UBA2979 > W-Chloroflexi-9. Next base: position 302,999 of record JALOAL010000002.1, read on the forward strand.
CATCGAGCAGGAGCGCCCGCGCCTGGAGTGGCTGGCACACCAGCACGCGCACGTGGTCCTCGCATCGGACGGTGCCGCCTCGGGCAGCGCTCCGGACGGCGAGGGCGGCCCGGGCGCCCTCTTCGCCGACCGGCACGAGGCGAACCAGGTGGCGCGGGAGTATGCCCGCCACCTCATCGGCGACGACACGATGCTTGGAGGAGGATCGCTCTGATGGCCGAGACGCGCTTCCGAGGCTTCGACGAGACGAACGCGGTGGAGATGTTCCCCGGCGTGGTGCGTCGCACGCTGGTCTCCGGCGACCGTCAGACGCTCGTGCGGATCGACCTCGATCATGACGCGCAGGTGCCGGAGCACACGCACCTGCACGAGCAGGCCGGCACGGTGATCACGGGCCGCATCCTGTTGCGCGTGGGCGGCGAGTCCCAGGAACTGGGCGAGGGCGCGTCCTACCTCATCCCGGGCGACGCGCCGCACTTCGTCCAGGCCCTCGCCCCCACCACGCTGGTCGAGGTCTTCGCGCCGGTGCGCGAGGAGTTCTCCTCGGACTGAGGACCCAGGCCCTCGTCGCCTCCCGCGCCGAGCCCGCCTCGATGCGCACGGGCGTCAGGACGCTCCTCCGCGCGTCCCCCCTCGCCCCGCACGCCCGCCGCTTGCGCCGGCGCGCGTGCGGAGCGTGGTGGGGTGAGGGGGACGCACTGGCGATAGCCGCTCTTAACCCCTAAGGAGCGCAGCCGCATCAAAATGGGCAATCAATCCGTGGTTGTCGCCGATCGCTGCACTGCCCGGCGGAAACCGGCAAGGTCGCCAGCAGGGACATCCTCGAACGCGACTGCGGACTCGTCGTGGACGGCGTACCGAAGCGCGCCTCCTCGCCCAATCAAGAGGAGGCTCCAGTGACTCGTCGGTCCGAATGACCCGTCTGGGTTCTCCTCGATAATCGCGAGGTACGGCTCCTCGTCTGACGGCACCAGCATGTGCGTCGTCATCAGCCTGTCGGAGAACTTGTGGCCCGGTACCCGCAGACGCAGTGTCGCCGTGTCAGGCAGCCGCTCCTGGCCATAGATGACCTCCGAGATACGGAAGTCGAAGTACGTCACATCCACGGTCGGTAGGCTGCGGTTCGGCTCGCCGAGGTCCCGCCTGATCTCGTCCGCATCATAGGGTCCCTCCGAGGCCATCACTCCCTCGCTCTCGAACGAGCCGACGACGATCGCCGCACGGGGCGATCGCAGGTAGCCGGAGGCCTCCTCAACCTTCGGTCCGATCCAGTCGAGGGAGGGAGGCAGTCGCTCCGCCGGGTCACCGGAGCCCCGGAACGCCGACACCGACACCAGCGCGGCCACCAGTGCGAGCACCAAGACGGCGAAGGGAGCCGCAAGAGATCTCAATGAAGTCATTTGTGCACCCTCATGTCAGACCTAGGGATATCGGTTGTTGATAAACTGAATGTCCCACCATGTGATCGATGTGTAGTACGTACCGCATCCGCCGGCCGCGTTGCGCATGACTGTGGGCGTTGTGCAGGCGGAATAGTCAATCTTGTGGCCGACGAAGTGGCCGATCTCGTGCGGAATGACGTACGGTGCCCAAACGGACAGCGGGTGCATTGAGTTCCCAGTGTTGAGGCGGATGTACCCATTATCCGCTCTATTGTTGTTTGTATCGCAGCCACCAGTAAGGCAACGAATCGCCCCGCTATATGGCTCCGCGTGTCCTGGGGCGACCCCTGCCCCATAATTTCCCTGGATGAAGTCAACGTTCCCGCACAGGCTAGGGAACCCACAGTAGTACGAAACAAAGTTGGAATTGTTCAGGTAATCGTTGGACGAATACTGGATCGTCGTGGTCCAAGTGGTGTTGATGTCGACCGGTTCAAACGCTATGTCGTCGTCCCACAACCACTCGACTTCAGGAAAGACGGCGACAGCCGCGTCCCAGTGCCCCACGAACAGAGCGACCGATGCGACCATCGCCAAAGGTAGCAATAGGGCTCGTCTGTTCCTCACCATGTGCGCGGTCCTCCCATCCGAACGTGTTGCCGGATAGGGAAGCATGCGCGGCTAGGGTCTACATCATCGAAACAATGATTCGGACTCATTGTTTCGATGAGACGCTGTCACTCGCACAGCAGCCGATGAACCTGACGTGCTCGACCGCCAGCACGGTCAGCGCCTCGATGCTGCTGACGTGCAACTTCGCCTGGAGATGCTGGCGATGCGAGCGTATGGTGACGACCTTCACGTCGAGGGCGAGTGCGCTCTCCTTGCAGGAGAGGCCGTCGGCCATGTGCCGGAGCACCAGCAGTTCCGAGGGTGTCAGGTTCGGATGGTCCATGACGCACTCCAATACGACTCAGCCCACCCCGCTGGGTTGGTGGGTCGTTGGATGGGTGCCGCCCGAGAGCGCCGCCAGGCGCGGCGCCAACCTAGCACAATAGTGATAGCGATTGTCACTATCGAGTAATGAGCGAGCGCTCTCCCCCCTCGGTGACATTGCCCGCCACACGCGCGATCTCTAGACTTCACCCGTGAACCCACGGTCCTGCCCACGCACCGGCTACCGAGGGCGCTCCGGCGCTCTGCTCCGCGTATCGACCTCGCGCATGACGCGCAGGTGCCGGAGCACAGGCACCCGCACGAGCAGGCCGGGACGGTGATCACGGGCCGCATCCTGTTGCGCGTGGGTGGCGAGTCCCAGGAACCGGGCGAGGGCGCGTCCTACCTCATCCCGGGCGATGCGCCGCACTTCGTCCAGGCCCTCGCCCCCACCCCGCTGGTCGAGGTCTTTGCGCCGGTGCGCGAGGAGTTCTCCTCGGACTGAGGACCCAGGCCCTCGTCGCCTCCCGCGCCGAGCCCGCCTCGATGCGCGCGGGCGTCAGGACGATCCTCCGCGCGTCCCCCCTTGCCCCGCCCGCCCGCCGCTTGCGCCGGCGCGTGCTGAGCGTGGTGGGCTGAGGGGGAGGGGCAACTGAACGGGAACGGACGCGAGAGCACGCGCGTACGTTTCTAACGGTCAGGAAGCGCACAGCCTGGGCTCGACGAGGGAGCGGAGCGTGGTGCGGAACGCGTCCTTGTCGTCTTCCAGGAGCTGCAGGTAATTCGCCTCGGTGAGTCCGAATCCGAATCCACCCCATCGAGATAATACTACAACTTGAAAAGATTTGAAGGTATTGGGTGACGCTAAACGATACCTCAAATCTAATACGGACAAACGTTTACTTATCGTCTCATCGTGAAGGGCGAGTCCGAATCCATCGCCTTGCCCCCGGAGTTGTCGTTCCGCATCCGTGAGCGCGTCATCGAGCTCGACGAGGTAGCGTGCGACATCACGCTCCTCGAGCGCCAACGGTAGAGTCTCCGCGGCGGCCGCAATATGAGTCTGTAGATCATCGCAAACTCCCACCACGCTCTGGGACGCACCAAGGCTGACCAATGCTTCCTCATCGATAGGTGACGCGGGCGCACTGCACCCCATGAGCACCAAGACTGCCGCCAGGCTGGTGGAGACCTGCGCTCCAGCGCGACGTGAGGGGATCGGCGGCGTGAGCCGAACGGCTTGAAGCTGCACTCCAACCTCCTTAGTCGGTTCGCGACAACGCCGCTATTGAGGTGAGGGAGGTGCGAACGTCACCGAGGTCGCCGTCCATCAGGTCCTCAAGTCGAACTTCGGTTCGCGACTGATCCATGAACCGGAGCTGACCCGATCTCTCGATCGACATCATCCCCCAGAAGCTGGTGATACCGTACGAGTCGTCCGGATTCTGAACCACGAAGAAGAGATATTCCTCTCCACGGGCTGGCTCGCGGAAACCTGCATCCAGGTATCCATCGGACGGGTGGCCAAAGAGGCGGAGCGAGACGACATCACCCAAACCTCGTGGGGCGCGATTCAAGAGGATCTCGTCGACCTGAACATCGTAGTAGGTCACGTCGATCGTCGGAACCCGACGATCTGGAGCCGCCCAAACCGTGGCCGCTTGGAAAGTGCGAACATCTCGCTTACCTCCTTCGTCCCGGGGTCATCGAACAACGACGACCGAGCGAACACGCTAGTCACCCGCGCCGCCCTCCGCCTCATCAGAATGATGATCTTGTCTAGTCATTTTGATCAGATGCATCCTCCGCCGGAGGTGAGCAGCAGCCCTGCACCTCAACGTGGAGGATCGCCGCGCGAGTGAGTTCCGCTGGGCCGGAGACATCGAACTTGCGTTGGATGTTCCCGCGATGCGAGCGAACGGTGTCCACGGGGACGCCCAGCCGCTGAGCGATCTGGCCCGATGGGAGCGCCTGCGCAAGCAGCGGGATGATCCGCCGCTCGGATGGCGTGAAGCGTGGATGATCCATGACGCACTCCAATACGACTCAGCCCACCCCGCTGGGTTGGTGGATCGCTGGATGGTGCCGCCCGAAATGCGCCCCGCCAGACGCGCGGGCAATCTAGCACAGTAGCGATGCGGATTGTCATCACAAATACTGAGCGAGCGCTCTCATGCCTTCGGTGACATTGCCCACCGCACGCGCGATCTCTAGACTTCACCCGTGAACCCACGGTCCTACCCACGCACCGGCTACCGAGGGCGCTCCGGCGCTCTGCTCCGCGTGCGCACTGGCGCCTCGTGCATGTCGAGGCCTGCTCGGAGCCCGCGATGATCCCGCGCTATGCGTTGCCGGAGATGACCGCTGTCTGGTCGGACGAGCGGAAGTTCGAACTGTGGCTCAAGGTCGAGGTCGCGGTGGTCCAGGCCTGGGGCGACCAGGGCGTGATCCCGGCGGAGGACGTGCGCCTGGTGGTGGACAACGCCCGCGTTCACGTGCCAGACGTGATGCGCTACATCGAGGAGACCCACCACGACGTGACGGCGTTCCTGCGCTCCGTGGCGGACTCGCTGGGGCCGGAGTCGCGCTGGATCCACTACGGCCTGACCAGCAACGACGTCTGGGACACGGCCACCTGCCTGCAGATGCTGGAAGCCCTCGACATCCTGGAGGCGAAGACGAAGCGCCTGCGCGAGGTCATCGCGCGGCGGGCGGTGGAGCACAAGGACACGCTCTGCATCGGCCGCACGCACGGCGTGCACGCGGAGCCCACCACCTTCGGCATGAAACTCGCCGTGTGGGTGGAGGAACTCCGCCGCCACGAGGAGCGCATCGACCTGGCGCGCAAGCAGATCGCCGTCGGCCAGATGTCCGGCCCGGTAGGCACGCACGCCTCCGTGCCGCCCTCGGTAGAGGAGGACGCGTGCCGCCGCCTGGGGCTGGAGGTGGCGAAGATCACCACGCAGGTGATCCAGCGCGACCGCCACGCCTTCTACCTGAACGTGATCGCCGGCATCGGCGCATCCCTGGAGAAGTTCGCCACGGAGATCCGGGGACTCCAGCGGACGGACATCCTGGAAGCCGAGGAGCCGTTCGACGAGGGCGGCCAGACCGGTTCGTCCTCCATGCCACACAAGCGCAACCCGGAGTTGTGCGAGCGCGTCTGCGGCATCGCCCGCACGCTGCGCGGCTATGCGATCACGGGTATGGAGAACGTGGCCCTGTGGCACGAGCGCGACATCAGCCACTCCAGCGCGGAACGCATCATCCTCCCGGACGCGACGGGCCTCCTGGACTACGCGCTGCACATCTTTACTGGCGTCATGGATGGCCTGGTGGTCTACCCGGAGCGCATGCAGCGCAACCTGGAACGCACGCAAGGCCTCATCTACTCCTCGAAGGTCCTCAACGCCCTCATCGAGTCCGGCCTGAAGCGAGAGGCGGCCTACGACATCGTGAAGTCCAACAGCATGCGCGCCTGGCGCGAGGAGGTCCCGTACCGCGGCCTGCTGGAGGCGGATCCGCGCGTGGAGGAACGCCTGACCAGCGAGCAACTGGACGCGATCTTCGACCCTCGGGCGTTCCTGGTGCACACGGACGAGACGTTCCGCCGCCTGGGGCTCGCCTGATGGCCCCGCCCATGCTGCGGACGGACCTGGCGCTGGAGAAGGTGCACCAGGGCAAAGTGCGCGACCTCTACGCGCTGCCCTCGGACGGCCGAGGCGAGCGCCTGCTGCTGGTCGCCACGGACCGCATCTCCGCCTTCGACGTGGTGCTGGACAGCGGCATCCCTCGCAAGGGCGAAGTGCTCACGCGCATCTCCGAGTTCTGGTACCGCAAGACGCAGGACGTGGTGCCCAACGGCTTCATCGCCGTCCTCGATGGGTCGAATGCGAAGGAGTTTGGGGTCACGGACCGCCGCTACTTCGGGCGCTCCATGGTGATGCGCCGCGCGGAGGTGCTGCAGGCGGAGTGCGTCGTCCGAGGCTACCTGGCCGGCTCCGGCTGGAAGGACTACCAGCGGGACATGGCCATTTCCGGCATCCCGCTGCCCATGGGCCTCCCGCTCGCCTCGAGGCTGGATGAGCCGCTCTTCACGCCCTCCCGGAAGGCAGAGCCGCCGGAGCACGACACGCCCATGACCTACGCGGAACTGGAGGCGCTGGTGGGGGAGGACATGGCGAACGCCCTCAAGGTGCGCTCGCTGGCCCTCTACCGCTTCGGCGCGCAGGCCTGCCGTGAGCGCGGCATCCTGATGGCGGACACCAAGTTCGAGTTCGGCCTGATCGACGGCGAACCGTGCCTGGTGGACGAGGTCATGACCCCGGACTCCTCGCGCTTCTGGCCCGCCGACGAATACCAGCCTGGTCGCGAACAGCCGTCCTTCGACAAGCAGCCCCTGCGCGACTACCTGGAGGCGCTGGACTGGGACAAGTCGCCCCCCGGACCGATGCTCCCCGCACAGATCGTCCAGCAGACCAGCGAGCGCTACCTGGAGGCCTACCGCCGCATCACCGGCGAAGACCTTCCGCCCTCCGCTATCTAGTCAGCCCGCACCGTGCCCGAGGCACGGGCCACGAAGGAGCCCCCATGGCCACCTACCTCGCCCACGTCAACGTGATGCTGCGCCCGCTGATCAACGACCCGCAGGGCCTCGTCGTCCGCGACGGCCTGCACAGCCTGGGCTTCGAGGGCGTCTCCGCTGTCCGCGTCGGCAAGCGCATCGACATCACCGTGGCCGCTGCGTCTGTGCCGGAGGCGGAGGCGGCTGTGCGCGACATGTGCGCGAAACTCCTGGCCAACCCGGTCATCGAGGACTTCGAGTTCGAGGTCACGGAGGTCGCGGCCGTCGACTAACTCATGGAGTGATGCGCCAGCGGTAGGCCCATCGGTAGGCGCGGAGGCTGCATGAGGCTGATCCCCCGCCTCGGCGCACCCTCGCTGTTTCGCGCGCGGGGCTACCTGGCGGTCTGGCTGGGCGCGGTAGGCTACTCATTCGGGATGTGGTCGCAGCGCGTGGCCGTGGGCTGGTACGTCTTCGACGCCACGGACTCCGCCTTCATCACTGCGGGCGCCACCGCCGCGGCCTCGGCGCCTGCGGTCTTCGTGGGCCCCATTGCGGGCGCGATCGCTGACCGCAGCCCGCGGCCGCTCATCCTTGCGCTCGCGGCGGTGGCGAACGGGCTGGCGCTCGCTGGCATCGCGCTGCTCGCCGTGCTGTTCAAAGCCCCCGTGGCCGGCATCCTGGTCCTGGTGACGGTGGGCGGCGTGGGAAGGACGTTCAACCTGTCCGCGCTGCACACGCTCTCGGGCGACCTCGCCGGCCCGGAGCGCCGGGCGAGCGCGATCAGCCTGGTCTCGCTGGGCCAGCGGGCGGTCGCCGCGCTGGGGGCGGTGGGCAGCGGCCTGGTGATCGCCTACGCGGGCGCGGCCACCGCCTTCGCCCTCGGTGTGGTCGCCTACGCCCTCGCGGCGCTCGCCTACCGGGCTGCACGCGAGCCCGCCGAGCGCCGAGGCCGCCCCGCCGCCTCCCTCCTGGCCGACACGCTGGAGGGCCTGAGCCTGGTCACGCGCTTCCGGATGGTGGCGCTGCTGCTGGGCCTGATGGTGGTGGCGGAGGTCCTGGGCTTCTCCTACGACTCGCTGCTGCCGGCGCTGGCGGACCGCGTGCTGGCCGTCGGCGCCAGCGGACTCGGGGGGATTGTGGGCGCCGCCGGTATCGGGTCGGTGGGCGGCACCCTCTTCCTGGTGATCACGGGCGACCGAGTGCGACACGGGCGGCTGTTCATCGGTGTGCTGGCGGCGTTTGGCGTGCTGCTGGTGCTGCTCGGCTCGTCCAGCGTCTACGCAGTCTCGCTCGCGATTGCCGCGGGTATCGGCGCCTGCGCCGCCATGGTGGACGCGTTGCAGTGGATCATGCTGCAGGCCAGCGTGCCGGACCACCTCCGCGGCCGCGCACTGGGCGCGTGGAACGTCGCGATCGGCTTCGGCTGGATCGGCCCGCTCGCACTCGGCGCGCTCGCGGACGCGACCTCGGTCGGCGTTTCCCTCAGCGCCGCGGGCTCGGTGCTGGTGGCCACGGGCGTCCTCGTGGCGTTGTCCTCGCCGCGCCTCCGCGCCGCGTAGACCGCGAGGCCGCAAGGCGTGGCGCCGGGTGAGCCCGGCGCGAGGGGCTACTCCGGGGTGGGCACGAAGTCGTGCTGGTCGTCGCAGCGCTCGCAGTAGACGAGGCGCACGGTGCGGCCGGCAAGTTCGTGGTCGCGCAGGAGGTGCGAGGACTCGGCGTGGCCGCAGGTGGCGCAGATCGCGTCCGGAGCACCGTCCAGGCGGTCGTTCTCATCGGTCGTCATCGTCCACTCCCTCCGACCCGGTCAGCGCGCCGCGGGCGTCTTCTCTGACACACCGTACCTGATAGACGCAGTCCCGTGAGGCCCCAGGGACGCAGGGGCGCACGGGCGGATGCTGCTCGCATGAAGCGACCGCGCCGGGAGCACCAGGACGGGCCCTCCTCGGCGCGGTCGGATGCCTCGCCCCCTCGCCGCCCCGGTGTCAGCGCGACCGACCGTGGAGGAGAGGTAGAGGCGGCATGCCCAATGTAGCCGCCGTAATACGCAGCCACAGAACTATTGCGGAAGTATTCCTGCACAAATCCACCAGCGGACGCCCGATCGTGGGCCTCGCGGTGTCTTCCGCATCGCGGACGCTCCGCTCGGATGACCTCGGATCGAGCATTGTGGATATCTCGTCCACCTTCAGCGCACCTGTGCCCCCGTTTGTCGCCAGGACGACGATCTCTCCACCGTCCTGTCAGTACCGGTCAACGGTCGCTCAACCACCCACGCTCAACATCTCGGGGGGCTCAGTCAATGGAGTAAGGATCGAACAGATGCTGGTTCTGGTTGCGGACGCTGAACAGGAATACGCGGAGGTAGTGGGAGAGTTGCTGCGACGCGAGTCGCACCGGGTGGTGCTGGCGGCCGGCGCCGAGTCCTCCCGGCAGTTCCTCTCGCGGTCCAACGCCGACCTGATCATCCTGAGCACCTCCGTGGTGGAGGGTTCCGCCTCCCCCCTGGTGGCTGAGTTCTACCGGCTGCAAGCCGCGCCGATCATCGTGCTCACCGGCGAGGAGGGCCCTGCCGAGATCGCCCGCTGCTTCGAGGCCGGAGCGGACGACTGTGTCCGCAAGCCGTTCCACCCGGGCGAGTTCGCCGCCCGTGTCCACGCCGTCGCCCGTCGCGCCAACTCGCGCCAGGCGGCGCGCGCGGAGGACGGGCAGGCCGCCTCGTTCCCCTCGCCCCTCGCTCAGGATCGCGAAGAGGCGGTGGGCCGGGCGGATGGCTCAGAGCGTGCGGACCGCGAGGGCCGGGTGGAGGACGACACGCCAGAGGGCGTCACTGTGCTGGCGCCGCCTCGGTCCGGGCTGACCGGCGAGGGCCTTGAGTTTGACCACGACCGGGAGCGGGCGTTCTACAACGGCGCCGATATCGGTTGTAGTAGGCTCGAATACCAGATCCTGAGCGCCATGGCGTCCATGGACGGGCAGGTGCTCACGCACGCCTTCCTGAACGAGCGCGTGTGGGGGTACCCGAACCTCTCCGACAGCACGTTGCTGAAGGGGCACGTGAGTTCCATCCGGCGCAAGTTGCGCGCGGCGGGCTTTGGCACACACCTCATCCGTACGGTGTACGGCGTGGGATACGCCCTCTCCGCCTGAACGCGCGGCCCCCGCCGGGGCCGGACATCACCCCCCCGAATGCACATGTCGGGCGGTCTTCCGGGGCAGGACGCCTCGGAGCCCCCGTGCCGAGCGTCGACCGACCGCGTCGACGGTATGGCCGGGGCCGTCCGGGAGTAAGGCTCTCTCATGCAAATTGCTGTCACTGACACGTCTGACGACCTGTTCGCATACCTCATGGTGGCCGTCGCCCGCCGGCGCGGCCACACCGCCAGGCAGGTGGAGGACCTGGCGGAGATCCGTCACGTCTTCGCCTCACCCCCGGCGGCGGTGGTGCTGGGCGTGGACCGACTGGACGAGCGCGCCGTGGAACACGTGCAGCAGGTGCGCGGGTCCTACGCGGACGCCCTGGTCTATCTGGTCGCCGAGGACGCCACCGCCCGCGCCACGATCTCCGCGCTGGAGGCCGGCGCCAACGACATCCTCCTGAAGCCCATCCTGCCTCGGGAGGTCGTGGTGCGCGCGGAACTGGCTCTGCCGGCGCGGCAACAGTCGGACAAGCCCAGTGGCGCGATCCGCGTCGGCGACATCGAGGTGGACCTGGATCAGGTGCGCGCGATAAAGGCGGATCAGGAGTTGATGCTGACGCGCATGGAACTGCGGCTGCTCTACTGCCTGCTCCAGCACCACGGCCGCGTGGCCCCCACGGAGCGGCTGATGGCCTTCGGATGGGACTCGGAGGACCTGGCCACGTCCAGCCTGAAGACGCACATCTCCCACCTCCGTCAGAAACTACGCGAGGCCGGGGGCATGCCCGTCCGCATCCGTGCCCGCCAGATGCTCGGCTACGTCCTCGAACTCGCGGACGCCGCCGCCTAGCACCGAGCGGCCGCCGCGACACCACGCACCCCGAGGCGACCGCATGGCGCGGCCCTCGGGGTGTCCGTGTGTCTGTGGTTTCGTGCGTCCGAGGGGTGCCGTGGGTCTAGCAGGGTGCTGAAGAAGCGCCGTTTGGCGGCGCGATGACGGGCGTGGGCGTCCGCGCACCGGTGCTCGTGGCCGATCTGACGCCTCCAGGCCGCCCCGCGGGCGGCCGGAGGGCGCACTGATCC
>JALOAL010000024.1 GCA_023228825.1 Dehalococcoidia bacterium
CTGCGAGCTGAGGTCGACGGCGCCCTCGGACGACTCCACCACCTCGCTGACCACGCCTATGCTCGGTAACCATCGCTATGAGGCAACTGCTCCGCTTTCGGTAACCGTTACTTCTGAGGCACCTCGGACGCCAGGGCGCCATGTCGCCAGATCGAACGAGCCGCCTCCTGCCCGAGGGCAACGAGGCGGCTCGATGATGGTCTGGTGACCCATGCGGGATTCGAACCCGCGATCTCCACCTTGAGAGGGTGGTGTCCTGGACCGCTAGACGAATGGGCCACGAGTGTCTTGATTTTACACAAGAAGCGCGGTTTCGGCCAGTGTCGCAGGGCGCCTGCATGGGCCTCTGCACTGCGGTAGCATCCCCGCATTCCCGTTCGTTATCAACGTTGTCCACGGGCGACATCGGAAGAGGTGGGGCATGGACCTGGGCGTGATGATCGAGGGCCAGGAGGGCCTGAACTGGGACCGCTGGCGGCAGATCATCCGCGCCACGGAAGACCTGGGCTACGAGTCTCTCTTCCGCTCCGACCACTTTTTCTCACTCTCCGGGCCGCGCGACCGGGACGCGCTGGAGACGTTCATCTCCTTTGTGATGGTGGCGCAGGAGTCCAGCCGCATCCGCTTTGGTCCGCTGGTCGCCTCCATGACCTTCCGGCACCCCTCCCTCGTCGCGAGGATGGCCGCACAGATCGACCAGTTGTCTGGCGGGCGCTTCATCCTGGGCCTGGGCGCCGGCTGGAACGTGCCGGAGCACGAGGCCTTCGGCCTGGACTTTCCGCCCGTGCGTGAGCGCATGGACCGCCTGGAGGAGGGCATCCGAGTGGTGCGCGCCCTCTGGGAGGACGGCCCCGCCTCGTTCGAGGGGCGGTACTACACGCTGCAGGACGCCGAGTGCTACCCCAAGCCGGCGCAGAGCCCGGCCCCCATCCTGGTGGGCGGTTCTGGCGAGAAGCGCACGCTGCGCATCGTGGCGGAGCACGCGGACGAGTGGAATGCGGTGGGCCTGAACCTGGAGGGCTACCGCCACAAGGTGGAGGTGCTGCTCCGCCACTGCGTGGCCGTGGGACGCGACCCGGCCACCATCCGCCGCTCCATGATGACCGGCTTCATCATCGGCCGCGACGAGGCGGAGCAGCGCGCCCACCTGGCGAAGATCGCGGAAGCCCTCCCCCTGCTGGGCCGCGGCGACCCGGCCGAGGTGATGGAGGGCATGCGCTCCCGCGGCTGGCTCGTGGGGACGCCCTCGCAGGTGGTGGACGAACTCGGCCAGCGGGCGGAGGTCGGCCTGCAGCGCGTGATGCTCCAGCACCACGCCCAGACGGACTTCGCCACCCTGGAACTCGTCGCCGCCGATGTGCTGCCGCAGGTGAGGTGAGGGGCGCACGCCGCCCCTACAACGAACAACGCCGCCCTCGCGGGCGGCGTTGTGTGGTGTCTGGTGCTCCCAAGGGGAATCGAACCCCTGTCTGCACCTTGAAAGGGTGCCGTCCTAACCGCTAGACGATGGGAGCCTGACCACAGGATACCAGTGGTCGACGATCCCATCTTCTCCGCGCACCCGCCTCCCGGTCTAGAGCCCCGGGTGTCGCATGGGCGGCATGGCCGAGCGGGGGAGGTCCCACGCGGCTCGGCTGGCGGGGCTCGGTGCGGACCACGCCTCGTACAGGCTCGCCGGGCCGCTCGCGGTGGAAGCGGACGGCGACTGCGACGATGCGCCCCCAGCGTGCGAGGGCTCCCGGTCTTCCGAGCGGTCTGTCGAGGCGTCTGTCGAGGCGCGGTCTGTCGAGGGCTGCGCAGGCGTTGATGTCGAGGCGGGCGCCGATGTCGAAGCGGGCGCCGGGGTGGCCTCGGCCGGGCGTGCCGGCTCGGGGTTGGGCGCCTGAACCGGGCCAGTCTGAACCGGGGCGGTCTGTGCCGGGGCCGCTGGGGCGTGGATGCCCGCGTCCGGGAGTGCGGGGGTGGCGGGGTGGTGCCCCAGCGAGCCGGTGGTGCCAGCGGCGGTCAGGTCGGCGGTGGGCGCGCCCGCGGGTGACGGGGCGGACGCCGGCGTGCGCCACTCCGGCGTGCTGCCATTACGGGGCGACTGCTCCGGGGGCGCCTCGGTGCTGAGGCCGGAGGAGGGGCCGGTCGCCGGCTCGGTGTCCGGGGCGTCCGGATCGGAGACCAGGTAGGCCGGCTCCTGATCGCGGCGGCTGAAGAAGATGTAGGCGACCACGCCCACCAGCACCAGCAGGCCCACCAGCAGGAACGGCTTCTTACTGCGCGAGCGCTTGCGGCGCCCGGTGGCGCGCTCCATGGTCTCCTGCGCGGCTTTCTGGGCACGTCCTACCACGGGCTGCGCCTGTTCGCGCAGATCCTGCATCACGTCGTCCGCGGCCGGGAGGGAGTCCCGCAGCGCCTCGGCGCGATGCCTGCCGCGTCCGACGACGCGTCCCAGGGAGCGCCGGGCGTCCCGGGTCCCCTGGCGGACTTGCTTGCGCGCACGCTGTTGCAAGCGCTGGCGCGGGTTGGAGGAAATTCCGAGCATTTGAGTTCACCGCCTCGGTTGGCACGAGGATGGCCGGACCACCCTCGTGGATATCGAGTGCCTACCCCGTGCGGGAGAGTCACTGTAGCACCACAGGGAAACCCCAAACCTCAGGTGGAGTGGCGGATTACCCGCTCGCGGCACCGGATCAGTTCACGGCTTGAATGTCTCAGACTCCCCGTTTCAGGGGCGTATCCCAGACGCGCTGGACGTACCCCGGGGGCTCACGTCTGGCGCTCCGCACGGGCCCGGGTGCACGGATCTTGCTCCTCACGGGGGAAGAGTGGGTCCACGAACGTTGCACGAGAATCCACGGTTCGTCCACCCGCGGGGATGTGCCCAGCGGGGAGCCGGGGTATATTCGGTCGACTCATTCTCTGGAGGGGCCCGCCATGATCACGGATCGTCTGGACCGTCTCGTCAAGCAATACCCGGACCGTACCAACCCGGGCGCTGGATATCAGTTGCTCCTGCGCCTGCGCATGGACAACCTGCCCGGCATGCACGGGAAGGTCGCCACCGTCCTCGGTGACCACGGCGCCCAGATCATTGACATCGACATCGCGGACGTGAACGCGGACCAGATTGTCCGGGACTTCATCATCCTCTGCGACGAAGAGAAGCAGGCCCACGAGATCGTGGACGCGGTGCAGACCGTCCCCGGCGTGGAAGTGCAGCACGCCTCTGACCGCACGTTCCAACTGCACCGCCGCGGCAAGATCGAGGTGGCGAACAAGGTCCATATCCGCACGAACGCGGAACTGGCCCACGTGTACACCCCGGGCGTGGGCCGTGTGTCCATGGCCATCCACAACAACCCGGACGCCGTCTGGTCCCTGACGATCAAGCCGAACACCATCGCCGTCGTCTCGGATGGCACCGCCGTCCTCGGACTGGGCGACATTGGCCCGGAGGCGGCCATGCCGGTCATGGAGGGCAAGTCCATGCTCTTCAAGTCCTTCGCGGACATTGACGCCTGGCCGCTCTGCCTCGACACGAAGGACACCGAGGAGATCATCCGCATCGTCAAGGCGGTCTCGCCGAGTTTCGGCGGCATCCTGCTGGAGGACATCTCCGCCCCCCGCTGCTTCGAGATCGAAGACCGCCTGCGCGAGGAACTCGACATCCCCGTGTTCCACGACGACCAGCACGGCACCGCGGTGGTGGTGCTGGCGGCGCTGATCAACAGCCTGAAGATCATCAACAAGCGCCCAGAAGACCTGAAGGTCTGCGTGCTGGGCGTGGGCGCCTCTGGCGTGGCTTGCTCCAAGATCATGATGAACTTCGGCGTGAAGAACGTGATCGGCTTCGACCGCCAGGGCGCGGTCTACAAGGGCCGGCCGGAACACATGAACACCGCCAAGGAATGGTTCGCCGAGCACACCAACCCGGAGGGCTTCGACGGCTCCCTGGAGGAGGCGCTGCAAGGCGCGGACATGTTCCTGGGCCTCTCTGGCCCGAACCTGCTCAACCCGGAGTGGGTGGACACCATGGCCCAGGACGCCATCGTCTTCGCGCTGGCGAACCCGATCCCGGAGGTCATGCCCTACGACATCCTGGGCAAGGCCCGCGTGATCGCCACCGGCCGCTCTGACTTCCCCAACCAGATCAACAACGTCCTGTGCTTCCCCGGCCTGTTCCGCGGCGCCCTGGACGCCGGCGCGAAGAGCATCACGGAGGAGATGAAGATCGTGGCGGCCCGCGCCATTGCCGAGACCATCCCGGACGAACTGCTGACGGAGGACTACATCCTGCCGTCCGTGTTCAACGAGGAAGTCGTCACGCGCGTCTCGGAGGCCGTGGCCGCCGAGGCGGTGCGCTCCGGCAACGTCCGCAAGAAGGGCTCGCGCGTCTTCATCTAGCGCGCCCTGTCCCCACGAGACACCTCGAAGCCCGGCCGCACGGCCGGGCTTTGTGCTGCCACGGCACGGCCGAGGCCGCCTCAGGGCGCGGTCAGGCGCCGCGATAGCGGGCGATCAGGTTGTGCACCCATCGCAGTTTCGCCAGGGAGCGTTCGGTAAGGACGAAGGGGTAGAGGTCGGGCTGCCCCATGCTGCGGTTCAGGCTGTTGCCGGCGTGCACCAGCGGGAACCAGACGCGCACCATCGCATCGAAGTCGCGCACGGTGTACGGGTCGAAGTCCACGTGCATCGCAAGCACGGCCGCGGGGGCGCCCGGCGGCGTGAGCGTGAGCCGGTAGGCGTAGGCCGTCTCCAGCGTGGCCACCATGTGCAGGTAGTGCGCCCACGTCTCCGCCCAGTCCTCCCACGGATGCGCGGAGGCGTATGCGGAGATGTAGTACTCCTCCCAGCCTTCCAGCGGGCCCTGCTGGTAGTGGCGCTGGAGGGCCGCCGGGTAGTCGCGTCGCTCGTCGCCGAACTCCTGGCGGAAGCCCTCCATCGCCGGGGTGTCCGCGACCAGGCGCTCCCAGTAGTAGTGCCCCACCTCGTGACGGAAGTGGCCGAGGACCGTGCGGTAGGGCTCGTTGAAGTTGGCGCGGAAGCGCTCACGCTCCGCCGGGTCGGCCTCCGCGATGTTCATCGTGATCAGGCCTCGCGCGTGGCCGGTGGTGATCGCCTCCGCCTCCGGCGCGTCCCAGGGCGCCAGGAAGTCGAAAGCGAGGCCCACCGCGGGCTGGTCGGCCTTGGTGCTCAGCGGGAGGCCCAGCCGGAGCAGGCCGTAGACCAGGCGGTGCTTCCCCCACTCCAGTTGCTGCCACGCCCGGATGTGCTCCGGCCGGTCCAGGTTCGGGACGGTGTGGTTGAGGCGGCACGCGGGGCAGAAGGCCTCCGCGGAGTCTGCCGGCACCAGCCAGTTGCACACCCGGTGCTGGTCGTTCGCACAGAAGCGGTAGCGCTCCTGCGGCCTCGCAAGCGGCCTCCAGACGGGCGCCCCGTCCGGTTCCAGGGCGCTCAGGGTGGTGGACGCCGGCAGGAAGCCCAGTAGCCGCCCGCACCGCCCACACTCCGTGTTCTCGAACCCCAGCAATTGCCCGCAGGCCTGGCATTCGAACAGTTTCATCACGCGGGTCCCTGCGACCGTGTACCGCCGCGAGCGAATCGTCGGTCGCGGAAGATGCGGGTCCGGAGACGCCTCGATCGCCTGGTCAACATCAGATTGGCCGGGTTACCCGTAGCGCTGCTCGGTCCAGGGGTCGCCGTGCATGTGGTAGCCGTACATCTCCCAGAAGCCGGGGCGGTCCTGCGCCACGAACTCTATGCCGCGGATCCACTTGGCGCTCTTCCAGAAGTACAGGTTCGGCACCAGGCCACGCAGTGGCCAGCCGTGCTCTGGCGTCAGCGGCTCCCCGCTGTGCGAGTGCACCAGCATGTTCTGAGGATCCTGCAACTCCGCCAGGGGCACGTTCGTGGTGTACCCGCCGTACGAGTGGAAGATCACGTGCCTCGCCTCTGGCTTCACGCGCACCAGCGCCTGCAGGTCGAGGAAGCGCACGCCTTCCCAGTCGTTGTCGAACTTCGACCACGTCGTCACGCAGTGGATGTCGTTGCGGGACTGCGACTGTGGGAGGGCCATGAACTCCTCCCACGTCAGCGTCCGCTCCTCCTCCACCAGGCCGAAGATCTGCAGCCGCCACTCGTCCAGGTCGATCCGGGGGATCGAGCCATAATGGAGGACGGGCCAGCCCTCGGTCAGGCGTTGGCCGGGGGGAAGGCGCTTGCGGCCGTCCTCACGCTCTTCGTCGATGCGAGGATCTGCTGCGGGGCGAAAGAGGGACACGAGGCGCTCCCCTCGATGATGTCGGACGGTGATGCCCGTCGGCTGCGGCGCGGGCGAGGATCGCTCGCTCCGGGCGTGTCTTCAGTGTACACGCGCGTCATGGGCGACCTGGAAGGCTTCTGACCGGCGCACGACCACCGCGAGGCGACCCTGCGAGCGCCGCGACGTAGCATGGAAGGTCATGGACCACTCCACCGAGACCGCGCCTCGAGAGCGAGCGACCGACCGCCTGATCCATCGCCTTGGCCGCTTCCTGGCGGTGGCGGGCGCCGTGGTGCTCGTGGACCAGGTCACGAAGTCCCTGATCCGAGGCTGGCTCAGCCCCGGCGAGCGGTGGCCGGAGGGCTGGGATCTGATCCACCTCTCCCACGTGCGCAACAGCGGCGCGGCCTTCGGCATCCTCCAGGGCGCGAGTGAGTTCCTGATCGTGGCCGCGCTCGTGGGTATCGGCGCGATCACGTTCTTCCTGCTCACGCTGCCGGCGCACCACCGCTGGTACCCGCTGGCGCTCAGCGCCGTGCTCGGCGGCGCCATCGGTAACCTCACCGACCGCGTCCGCCTGGGGTACGTCACCGACTTCATCGATCCGATGAACTACCCCGCGTTCAACATCGCCGACTCCGCCATCGTCCTCGGGGTCATCGCCATTGCCGTCCTCTCGTTCGTGGACGGGGACGTGCCCGGCGACGGGGACGAGGGCCCCGAGCGTGCCGAAGGTGTCGAGGAGGCGGACGCTTCCGCCGACGCGAGCGAGGCGGAGCCTCGACACGAGGAGGCGGTGCCGTGAGCCGCGTGACGGAGTTCATCGCGCCAGAGGACGGCCGCCTGGACCTGGCGATCGTGGGGCACCTGCCGGCGCTCTCGCGCTCGCAGGTGCGGCGGCTGATCACGGACGGCAAGGTGCAGGTGAACGGTGCGTCCGTCGGCAAGGCGGGCACCGCGATCGCCTCCGGCTGCCTCGTGCGCGTGGAGGAGCCCACCCTGGGCGATATGGACCTCGCCTCGATCGACATCCCGCTGGACGTCATCTACGAGGACGAAGAGACGCTGGTGCTGAACAAGCAGGCCGGCCTGGTGGTCCATCCGCGCGAAGGCGTGCAGGAGGCAACGCTCATCAACGCCGTGCGCTCCCGCTACCCCGCGGTGCGAGAGATCGACGACACGGAGCGCGGCGGCATCGTGCACCGGCTGGACCGGGACACCTCGGGCGTCATCGCACTCGCGAAGTCGGAGGAGTCGCAGGCGGTGCTGAAGGACCAGTGGCGCGCCCGGGAGACGGAGAAGGTCTACCTGGCGCTCGTGGAGGGCGTCCTGGACCCGCCAGAAGGCATCATCGAGGCGCCGCTGGGCGCCGACCCGGACGACCCACGCCGGCGCGCGGTGGTGGAGAGCGGGCAATACGCCCGCAGCCAGTACCGCCTGCTGGAGCAGTACGGCAAGGAGGCGGCGCTGGCCATGGTCAGCATCTACACCGGCCGCACGCACCAGATCCGCGTGCACATGCTGGCCATTGGCCACCCTGTGCTGGGCGACTACCAGTACGGGCGGCAGTCGCCCCGCATCGGCCGGCAAGCGTTGCACGCCTGGAGGCTGGGCTTCACCCTCGTCTCCAACGGCGCGTGGCGCACGTTCGAGGCGTCGCTGCCGCCAGACATGCGCAATGCCATTGACGCCCTGCGCGCGGACCACGGCGTCCGCCCTGCGATTGAGATCGAGGTACCCGCCTGATGACCAGCCAGCGTCCCGTCCGAGTTCGCTATGCGCCCAGCCCCACGGGCGACCCGCACGTGGGAAACATCCGCACGGCTATCTGGGCCTGGCTGCACGCCCGCCACACGGGCGGCCAGTTCCTCATCCGTATTGAGGACACGGACCAGAGCCGCAAGGTGGAGGGCTCCGTGGAGCGCATCCTGGCCTCGCTGGAGTGGCTGGGGCTGGACTGGGACGAGGGGCCGGACATCGGCGGGCCGTACGGGCCGTACGTGCAGTCGGAGCGCCTGGACCTCTACCGCGCCGCCGCGGACCGTCTCCTGGCGGGGCGCCAGGCGTACCGCTGCTTCTGCACGCCCGAGGAACTGGACGCCATGCGCGCCCGCCAGCGCGAGCAGAAGCGCCCGCCGGGCTACGAGGGCCGCTGCCGCAACATCCCGCCGGAGGAGGCTGCGGATCGTGGCGCGCGCGAGCCGCACGTGGTGCGCTTCGCCGTGCCGGAGGGCGGCGTCACGGTGGCCGAAGACCTGCTCCGCGGGCCGATCGAGGTGGCCAACGACACGCTGGACGACTTCGTCATCCTCAAGAGCGACGGCTTCCCCACCTACCACCTGGCCCACGCCGTGGACGACCCGGCCATGCAGATCACCCACGTCACCCGCGGTGACGAGTGGCTCCCCTCCCTGCCGAGGCACGCCCTGCTCTTCGATGCGCTGGGGGAGCCTCGGCCGATCTATGTGCACACGCCGATTATCCTGGCGCCGGGCGGCGGGAAACTATCCAAACGCCACGGGGCGAAGTCCGTGCTGGAGTACGCGGAGGATGGCTTCCTGCCGGACGCGGTGCTGAACTTCCTCTGCATCACCGGCTGGGGCTACGGCGACGAGACGGTGTTTAGCCGCGAACGCCTGATCGAGGTCTTCGAGATCGAAAACCTCAGCCTCAACCCCGCCACGTTCGACATGGACAAGTTGACCTGGCTCAACGGCGTCTACCTGCGGGAAATGCCGGTGGAGACCCTGGCCGAGATGATCGCCCAGCGCCTGGAGCGTGAACTCCCGGCGGACGTCTACCGCCCGCTGGACCGTGGCCTGGTGGAAGAGGCCACGCCCCTTATCCAGGAGCGCATCCAGACGCTGGCGGACGTCACGCCCTTGGTTGACTTCTTCTGGCAGTCGGAAGTGCCCACGCCGCCCGCGGACGCGTTCCTGCAGAAGAAGTTCCGCGGCCAGCCTGTGGAGGCCGCGCGCCTGCTCACGGCCTCGGCCCGCACGGTCGAGGCGACCGATCCGTTCGAGGCCGCGGTGCTGGAGGAGCGCATGCGGGCGCTGGCCGCGGAGTTGGACGTGAAGGTGGGCGACCTCTTCACCCTCGTACGCGTCGCAGTCACCGGCCGTCGCGTGACTCCGCCGCTGTTCGAGTCCATGGAGATCGTGGGCCAGGGCGTGTGCGTCGACCGCATCGATGCCGCCGCGGCGATGCTGGCAGAGGTGCCCCAGCCCGAGCCCTCCTGACGCCCGCTTCTGGCGCTCCCCTGGCGGCGAGGCCCGCTCCCGAGCCGGGGGGCGGCCCCGCAGGACGGGCGGTTCACGCTAGTGGGCTGCTTTGGTACGCTATCAGCGTTCCCGCTGGGGATTCGTCTAATGGTAGGACGCCGGATTCTGGATCCGTCAGTCGGGGTTCGAGTCCCTGATCCCCAGCCAATCCTGAACTGCTGAGGCCCCCACATCGGGGGCCTCCCTGATCCCGCACCCGATACGCATGGGCCGGGTGCGCCCTCCTGCTTCCCGGCATACACTCCCGCGCACGGCGGGCCGCACGGGACCCGTCGGGCCTGCGAGGGGGGACACCATGGGCAAGTTGGACGGCAAGGTCGCGCTCGTCACCGGCGCCAGCCGCGGTATTGGCCAGGCCATCGCGGAGATGTTCGCCGCGGAGGGCGCGAAGGTCGTCTGCGCGGCACGCACCGTGAAGGAGGGCGACCACCAGTTGGAGGGCTCGCTCGAGCGGACGGTGGCCAACATCCAGGCCGCCGGCGGGCAGGCCATTGCCGCGGCGGCGGACGTGTCCCAGGAGGACGACTGCAACCACCTGGTGCAGACGGCGGTGGACGCCTTCGGGCCCGTGGACATCCTAGTGAACAACGCCGCACTCAACTACTACATCCCCATCGTGGACTACCCGGCCAGCCGCTGGATGCGCGCCTTCGCGGTCAACGTGCACGGGCCGTTCATGCTCTCCAGGGCCGTCCTGCCGGCCATGATGGAGCAGCGCAGCGGCGCCATCGTCAACATCTCCTCGGGCGCCGCCATCGGCCCGGGCCGCGGGCCGTACGACAACCGCCCGCCCCGAGGCGGCACCATGTACGGCGCCTCCAAGGCGGCGCTGGAGCGCTTCACGCAGGGCCTGGCGGAGGAGGTCTACGAGTACGGCATCAGCGTCACGTGCTTCTCGCCCTCGCAGGTCGTGCCCACGCCCGGGACGGTCTTCCACAAACTGGTGGACGGCCTGGACGACCCGCGCGGCGAACCGCCCGAGATGATGGCCAGGGCGGCGTTGCTCTGCGCCTCCGAGCCCTGCGACAAGATCACCGGCCGGGTGGGCTACAGCCAGCAACTGCTACAGGAGTTCGGCTGGATCACGGACGGCCGCGGCCGCGGGATCGAAGTCACGGGCACGGGGTACTCTCAGATCTAGACACACCGCACTCGCGCCCCGGCGTCTCGGACAGAGGCCGCCTCGGCGACGACGCACCCTGGGGGAGGTCAGGCATGCACGAAGCGCTGCACGCGCTGGGAGAGGTTCGCGCACTGCGAGACCCCGTGCTGCTGGCCGCATTCACCGGGTTCACGGACGGCCCGGGCGCGGCGGCGCTGGCCATCCGGACGCTGGTCAAGGAGTGGGACGCCCAGCCGCTGGCGGAGATGGACCCGGAGCGCTTCTACGACTTCACCGTCCAGCGTCCCCGCACCCGCCTGAAGGACGGCGAGCGCACGCTGGAGTGGCCGGAGAACCAGTTCTGGGTCGCCAGCCCAGAGGGCGCCGGACGCGACTTCATCCTCTTCGCCGGCGTGGAGCCGCACCTGCGCTGGCGCACGTTCTGCGCCGCCCTGGAGGACCTGCTGCGAGAGACCGGTTCCACCACCAGCATCACGCTGGGCGCGCAGCCCAGCGCCGTCCCCCACACGCGCGATCTCCCGGTGACGCTCTCCGCCTCCCACCCGGAGTTCGAGGAACGCTTCGGACTGAAGGCGCCCGCCTCGCGCTACCAGGGCCAGACCGGCATCGTGGGCGTGCTGAACGTGCACCTACGCTCGCTGGGCTGGCAGAACGCCAGCCTGTGGGGCATGGCCCCCCACTACCTGACTGTGGGGCCCAACCCGAACATCGCCATCCAGTTGCTCAAACTCGTGGACCGCGGCTTCGGCACGTCCACCTCGCTGGAGGGCCTCCGCGAGGACGCGGCGCTGTTCGACGAGCAGGTGAGCCAGGTCCTGGACGAGTCCGACGAGGCGAAGGCCTACGTCCGCCAGTTGGAGGAACAGTACGACTCCTCCCAGCCCGCCTCGCCCTCCAGCATGCCGGAGGACCGCGAACTCCCGCCTACCCCGGAGTTGCTGGACGACCTGGAGCGCTTTCTGCGTGAGCAGCGCAAGGACGACCGCTAGTCGGACGCTTCCTGGGCCTCACAACAGCCTCTTCGAGCGCTCTGGCATCTATGCTCGCTGGCGTTATGTTTACCGTACGTTTACTGTCCGTACCTCCCCGTCCGCCCTCCACGGCACCACAATGGGGAGTGGGCGAGCCACCACCGGGCCCGTGGGTGGGTAGAGCGTGGTGGCGGAGTCGGGGCGGCGACGCGTGAGCACACGGCTTTCCAGACGGGAAGGATCGGGCTGGGCACGCCTGCGCGGGCTGGCCGTGCACCGCATGGCGCGGGTCGCGTACGTGGGTGCGACCTCTGCGGCGATCGACTTCGCCGTCTTCAACGCCCTCCTGTTGCCCCTGGACCGCGACCGCAACCTGGAGGTCGTCGCCGCGAATACCGTCGCCTTTGGTTGTGCAATGGTCGTGAACTACACCCTGAACGCCCGCTTCTCCTTTGGCGCCGCCATGACGCGACGCTCAGCCATCGCTTATGTCTTGTTCTGCGGCGTCAGCCTGGCCCTCTACAACGCCAACCTGCTCTGGCTCCGCGCCTTCGTCGGCGCCGCGATCGAGACGGATGGCGCGGTGCTGTTGAACGCTAGCAAGGTGCTTGCCATGGGTCTGCTCGTGCTGTGGAACTACCTGGGCTACCGCCACGTGGTCTTCCCCACGCCTCGCCGCTCGGAGGCCACACCATGACCTCCCCTGCCGGCGCCCGTGCCGCCGCCCTCACGATCACCGTCGTGATCCCCGCGAAGGACGAGGAACAGCGCATCGGGCACGCACTGGATCGCCTGGTCGCCGCCTCGCCGGGCCTGGGCATCACGGAGATCATCGTGGTGGACGACGGCAGCAAGGACCGCACCGGCGCGATCGTGCGCGAGGCCGCCCAACACCCCGCGCCGGACGTGCGCCTGCTTCGCCACGAGGTGAACCGAGGGAAATCCGCCTCGCTCCGCACGGGCATGCTGGCAGCCACCGGCGACCTCGTGGCGTTGTTCGACGCTGACCTCTCGGTGGCGCCGGAGCACCTCTCGGACGCGCTGGCGCTGATCGGCGCGGGGGCGGACCTGGTCATCGGCCGCCGCGGCGAGCGCGAGGGCCAGTCCCTGGTGCGCCGCCTGGGCAGCCGCCTGTTCGGCGTCCTCCAGCGTTCCATCGTGCGGCTGCCCTTCGTGGACACGCAGTGCCCGTTCAAGGTGGTCCGCCGCGAGGCGCTGGGGGCGGTCCTGCCTCACCTCTTCGTGGAGCGCTGGAACTTTGACGTGGAGTTCCTGGTGGTGGCCATACGGCAGGGGCTGGACGTACGTGAACTCCCCGTGGAGTGGAAGCACGTGGACGGATCCACTATCCGCCTCACGCCGGGCTATTTCGTGGAACAGCCGCGTGCCCTCTGGCAGATCCGTCGCGCCCACGGCTCCGGCCGCCCGCCGAAGGGGCGGAGAGCAGACGCGCGGTGAGCGTGACGCCCCGGCTCCGCACGTATCGAGGACGCCGCGCGACCGGCCTGGAGCGCCTCATGCAGGCGCTGGGCCGGCGGTGGGTCACGGACTGGCCGCGGCACGCGTGGGGCCTGCCGCTCGCGCTGCCCTCGACACGACAGACGCGCCTCGTACTAGCGGTGAGCGTGGTCGCTGCGCTGGTGAACCTGGCGATTGTCCTGCACGCGGACCTGGACTGGGTGTGGGCGGACGGACGCGCCCGTCTCACCATCGCGCGCTCGATCATCGACAACAAGCAGCCCGGCTTCACCCAGTTCGGCAACACCTGGCTGCCGCTCCATCCCGCGCTCATGCTGCCGCTGATCTGGTGGGACTGGGCCTACCGCTCGGGCGCCGCGGGGATCGTGGTGTCCGTAGCCTCGCTGGTGGCCACGTTCTACTACCTGCACCGCTTCATCTACGTGGTCACGCGCTCCTCCAGCGCGTCCTGGGTGGCCCTTGTCACGCTCGCGCTCTCCCCGAACTTCATGTTCATGGCCGGCACGCCCATGTCCGAGACGCCCTTCGCCGCGCTCACGCTGGGCGCGTTCTACTACCTGTTGGTGTGGGCGAAGGACCCCGGCCACAGCCAGCGCGCGCTCGCGCTGGCCGGCCTCATGGTGGGCGCGGGCGCCATGATCCGGTACGAGGCGTGGCTCTTCATCCCCGCCGGGGCGATCTTCATGGTGCTCATCCGCCTGGAGCAGGGAGAGCGCCCCACAGACGACTGGCAACGGCGCATGGAGGGCGAACTGCTGGCCTTCGTGTCGCTCTCCGTGTTCCCAATCTTCCTGTACGTGGTCTACAACTGGCTCATCTTCGGCGAGCCCAACGCCTTTCTGCACAACAACGAGGCCGCGGTGGCGGAGCAGGCTGCGGGCCTGGACCTGACCGGCAACGTCCGCAACGTCACCCTCAACCTGGCGTATACGCTGCTGGACAACGTGGGGTGGATCGTCTCCGCCCTGGCAACCGCGGGCATCGTGGTGTTCGCCGCCGTGGCCCGGCGCCCCGTGGCGCTGGTCGCGCTGGTGCTTCCGTTGACCTCGATCGCGTTCTTCGCGCTGTCGCTCTACCAGGGCGGATCGGTGCTGCGGCACGACTCCGTGTACGAGGGCTTCGGACTGCTGAACGCGCGCTACGGCGTGATCGCGATCCCGGCGGCGGCGGTGGCGGTGGGCGCGTTCGCCTCGTTCGGGCGGCTACCGGCGGTGTTCGCGCTGTTGGTGGTGGTGGTGCAGTTCGTGGCGTTCATGACTTCGCCTCAGCCGGTCATCACCGTCCGGGACGCGACGCAGACCGGCTTTACCCACTTCGCCGGCACCGCCGAGTTGTTCGACGACGTCTACAACGGCGGCGACGTCCTGCTCTCCCTCCGCGACCACGCCCAGTTGCTCCCCGCGATCCACCTGCCGTTGTCGGACGTGATGCACGAGGGCGTCTCCCAGACCACGCCCAACTGGGAGGACGTCCTGCAGGACCCCGCGCGCTACGTGGACTGGATCCTGATCCGCCAGGACGGACAGGGAAAACTGGACATACTGCTCTCGCCCATCCTCCTGGAACGCGACTTCGAGGTGGCTGGCGAGGTGTCGCTGACCGACCCGACGTTCGTGGAGCGGATCTACCGGGTGCGGCCGGAGGCACGGACCTCGCGCTGACGCGTCGCCTCCGCGTCCGCCTCGACCGCTCGGAAGGGCGTCAGGCGGGGCGCGGCGGCTCCCCATCGCGCAGGGCCTTCGCCTCCCACGCAATGGCGTGGCAGAGGAGGTCGAACAGGGACTCGGCCAGGGGCACGCTGTCCGTCTCCACTGGCAGCCAGTGGTGCGACTGCTCCCCCACCGGGTTCGGCGTGCGGCAGGTCATGGAGACTACCGTCAGGCCGTGCGCGCGCGCCCACTCGGCCGCGCGGAGGAGGTTGGACGAGCGGCCGCTGGTGCTGAGGACCACCAGCACGTCGCCCTCGTCTGCCAGCGCCTCCAGTTCCCGCACCAGTGCGACCTCCCACGAGTCGTCGTTGGCCCAGGCGGTCAGCAGCGGGACGTTGTCCATCAGGCAGGAGGCGCGGATGGCTGGCTTGCCCGGCGAACTGGCGCCCTTGATGAGGTCGTTCTGGAAGTGGCTCGCCATGGCCGCAGAGCCACCGTTGCCCACGATGAACACGCGCGCCCCACGCTCGGCGACGTCCACCAGCAGGTGGGCTACCCCCCGCGTCCCGGCGACGTCGATCGCGTCGAGGCCCGCGCGAGCGCCCTCGATGAAGTCTTCGATGCGCATGGTTCTCCTACTCGCGGCTCAAGGACGGGGCTTCCGACTCTAACGACTCTCGTTCGGCTGCTCCGTGGCGACCGCTCGCGGCTCCGGGCGTGCCTCGCGCGTGGGCGCCGGCGAGGGCGAGCGCGAGGGCCGTGTCGCCGGCACGCCACGCTCGCGCCGCATCACCCGTCCGAGCGAAGCCACCATCAGGCGGAGGTCCGTCCAGGGCGTGTAGGTGCGGATGTACGTCAGGTCGTCCAGCGAGCCATCGCCACCGGGCGCGTCGTTGTCCCAGGGGCCGGTGAGGCCGGGCGCCATCAGCAGCAGCAACCGGCGACGACGCTCCTCTGCGGCGTGCTCGCCCGTCGGCGCCGCGTCCGCGGGCTCCACCGGCATGGGTCGAGGGCCTACCAGGCTCAGGTCGCCGCGCAGCACGGAGGCCAGCGCGGGCAATTTCCCCGCGCGCCCCGCCGCCAGGCGCGACCTCAGGCTACCGGGCGCGCCCGGGGCCAGCAGGCGCATCTCCACGGGACGCCCACCTCGCCCCAGCACCCGCACCACGTGCGTCCGAGGCGCTCCGCCGGAGAGCAGCGCCACCAGCATCACCAGGCCCAGCGGCGGAAGCAGCAGCACGCCGGCGGTCAGATCCACTGCGCGCTTCGCCAACGCATCCACCCAGCGCAACTGCGCGGGACGCAGGCGCACCAGCGCCGGGAGGCCATCGCGCGCGGGCACCACCTCGGACGAGAGGAGGTCGGAGATGCCGGCGACCATGAACACGCGCAGGTGCGGACGGTTAGCGGCCACCCGGATGACGTGCTCCTGCGCCTCCCACGAGATCGCGTTGGCGACCACCACCACCGCGGTGGCCCTCACACGGTCGACCACCGCCTCCAGGTCCAGGGGATCGCCAAGCACCTCCACGGGGCCGAGGCGGGACGACCGCGGGGAGAACTCGTCCAGTGCGCCCACCAGTTCCACGGACAGCCGCCGCTCCCGCGCGATGCGAGAGGCTACCATCGTCGCCTGGTTGCCCCCACCCACGATCAGCAGGCGCTCGCGCAGCGCACCCCGGCGCTGGAACCACAGCAGCGCCACGCCTCGGACGAAGTAGGCCAGCGCCAGGGAGCCGGCGGCGGCGCCCCACGCGAAGACGATGGTGCGACGTTCGGGCTGCCCCTCCGTCACGAAATGCACCGCCAGGTAGGTCAGCAGCACCCACACCAGCCCTCGTACCAGCCGCCCCAGCGGGGGCGTGGCCACGCGCGGGTGCGAGACGTCATACACATCCGCAGCCAGGCACCACGAGAAGACGAGCGCCGTGTTGATCGCCGCC
This sequence comes from Dehalococcoidia bacterium, assembly GCA_023228825.1. Lineage (GTDB taxonomy): Bacteria > Chloroflexota > Dehalococcoidia > UBA2979 > UBA2979 > W-Chloroflexi-9. Next base: position 16,700 of record JALOAL010000024.1, read on the forward strand.
AGCGCGAAGACTTCCGGCGTGGGATAGCCGTCCGAGACCGTGAAGACGACCACCGTGGCCGTGAAGGCGAAGGCCGCATCCCGTGCCGCGCCAAACCAGCGGTGCGCCAGCACTCGGACTAGGCGCGTGTGGTCCAGGCTCACGCGTGCGCCGCCTGGCGTTCGCTGTTCATCAGCACGCGCGCCCCGGACCAGTCGAGGCGGTAGTCCAGCGGCTTCAGGCCCTCGCGCAGCATGGCGCGGCGCAAGCGATCTTCCTGGCCCTCGCCAGCCATGGCCAGCAGGTAGCCGCCGCCACCGGCCCCGGTCAACTTTGCCCCGAGGGCGCCCGAGTCCAGCGCCGAGGCGATCCAGCCGTCGATGCGCTCGTTACTGATACCGGAGGCCAGCACGCGCTTCCGCTCCCAGCCCGCCCGCAGCAGGTCGCCCACGCGATCCAGGTCGCCGGACAGCAGGGCGCTCTCCGTCTCTCGCGCCAGGTCCAGCAGGTCCGTCATGGGGGCGACAGTGCGATGCTCGGCTACGTTGTCCTGTTGCTCACGCAGGATCTCGTTCGCCTCTCGCTGCACGCCCATGAAGAACAACTGCAGGCGGCGTTCCAGCGCGTCCACGGTGGCCCGCGCCAGGTCCAGCGGGCGCACCTCCACCGCGCCGTCGCGCGCGAAGCGGAGCACGTTCACCCCGCCAAACGCCGAGCCGTACTGGTCCTGCTTGCCGATCGGCGCCCCCAGGCGCTCCAGTTCGATGTGGCACGCGCGTTCCGCCACCTCCTGGTCGCTCAGGTGCTGCCCCAGGTAGGTGGACACGGCCTTCACCAGCGCCACCACGGTCGCGCTGGAGGAGCCCAGCCCCGTCCCAGGCGGCGCCTCCGAAGCGGTGAACACGTCCACGCCGGCGGAGACGCCAAAGTCCGCCAGCACCGCCCGTACGAGGGCGAGCGAGTCGTCCGAGGCGCCCAGGTCCGCGCCGGCCTCAAAGTTCAGGAACTGGGAGAAGTCTGAGGAAGTGAGTTGGACAGAGCCGTGGTGGTTGCCGGACAGCACCACGTACACGTAGCGGTTGACCGCCGCATTGACCACCAGTCCGCCGAACTCACGGTAGAACGCCGGGAGGTCCGTGCCCCCGCCCGCAAGCCCGATGCGCACCGGCGCCCGGGTAATGATCATCACGACCGCCCTCGGTGACCCTCGACCGTGGCTCGCTGCATGCGCGCATCACTGGAGCGCGGAGTGCGCCACGGTCACCGTTACCATACGAATGGTCGCCTTCTAGCGGCCATCGTCGCCGGTAAAGGCTCCGTAGAGATCGGCCTTCCACCACCATTGTCGTCATGATGAGGAGCACCCAGAGATGCCGGAAGCGTCGCGCGGTCCTGTAGCAGACGCGGTCATCATCGCAGCCGGGCGCGGGACCAGGATGCGCCCGGCCACGCGCGTGGTCCCCAAGGAGTTCCTGCTGAACTACGACCGCCCGCTCCTGCACAACGCGATTGACGAGGCGGTGGCGGCCGGCTGTACACGTGTCACCATCGTCACCAGTGACCGCTCCCGCCCCTTCCTGGAGCGCTACTTCGCTCCTCTGGACGAGGAGGAGGCGAGGGACCCGAGGATGGCCGGGCTTGCGGCGCTGCGGGAGCAGGTCAGCGTGACGTGGGTGGAGCAACCGGAGGCGAAGGGCACCGGCAACGCCACCCTCTACGCGCGTGAAGCCGTGGGTGACCGCCCGTTCCTCCTCATGCTCCCGGACATGGTGTTCACGCCCCCCACCCCGGGCGCCAACCTGGTGCGGACGTTCGAACGCCTCGGCGGCAGTGTCATCTCCGTGACCGAGGTAGGCCCGGAGTACTTCGACGGCTGGGGCATGGTGGACGGCGAGGACGTGGAGCCCGGTGTGCGCCGGCTGCGCGGCATCCTGGAGAAGCCGGGTGCGTCCTACCCGCACCCCTCCGGTCTGGGCATCAACGGCCGGTACGTCCTCACCCCCGGCATCTTCGACATGGTGGAGGAGGTGCAGCGTCGCGGCATCCTACAGAAGGGAGAGGTCAACCTGACGGACGCCATGGTGCTGCTGGCCGAGCGCGAACCGTTCTTCGCGCTGGTGCACCAGGGGCCCTTCTACGACTCGGGGCTGGCGCCGGGAGTGCTGGCCGCCGCCGTCGCCACCGCCATCCGCGACCCCGAGCACGGCGAGGCGATCCGCGCTGACCTCCGCGCCATCCTGGAGGCTTGAGAAGGACCGCCTCGCTAACCCTCGTCCGAGACGGAGTCCAGGAGGTCCGCTAGCGTCTCGATGACCGCGTGCGGCTGGTGCTCGCCCACTTCGTCGTGTGCGCGGAGGTGGGGCGGCATCCAGATCGCCGTCATGCCCGCAGCCAGCGCACCGGCGATGTCCGAGTGGATCGAGTCGCCCACGTGGGCCGCGCTGTCAGCCTCCACGCCTGCCTCGGTCAGCAGGTGCCGGAAGATGGCCGGGTCTGGCTTGTGGACGCCGAGGTCCCCCGAGACGACGACGTGGTCCACCAGACCTTCGAGTGCGAATTTGCGCAGTTTGGGCCACTGCATCTCCGTGGGGCCGTTCGTCACAATCGCCAGTCGGTAGTGCTCGCGGAGGCGGGAGAGCGTGACTTCCGCGCCCTCCATTAGCACCAGCGCATCCAGCATCACGGCGTTGTACTGCGCGCGGATCGCGGTGGCCTCGTTGCTCTGAGGCTCCACGCCCAGGGTCTGGAGGAACTGCGCCATGCGGCCCTGCGTCACCGGGTTCGCCGCCATGGCCGCGCGAAGCGCCTGATCCACCATGGCGACGTCCAGGCCGCCCAGCACCTCGCTCGCGCGCTGCGCCGCCGCCTGCACGCGGTACTCGGCCGCCGCGTCGGTATCCAGCAGCGTGTCGTCCAGGTCCAGGGAGAGCAGCGTCACGCCGCGCTCCCGCAGCAGCCGTCCTGCCCTCATGAGAGCCCCGCCCGGTGGGCCGTGACCTTCATGGACCCGTAGTGCACGGGGATGCCGAGAGCCCTCAGGCGCTGCGGTGTGATCCGTCGCAGCCCTCGGATGACCGGGGCGAGGGCCGGGTAGTAGCGCTGGAGGCGCTCGTAGAGGAACGCCACCGAGTAGCGGTTGACGTCCCGCCGGACGGTGATGCGCTCGAAGCCCACGGCCTCCAGCATGCGCGTGATGGTGCGCTCGTCAAAGTAGTAGAGGTGCTCGTGCGGCTTGTACTCGAACCAGCGTTTGCCCGTCAGGCGGGAGAACCACGCACCACGGTCCGGCGTGGTGATCATGATCAGCCCGCCCGGCTTCAGCCAGCGCGCCATCTTCTGGAGGCCGCCCCGCGGGTCTGCGAAGTGCTCGATGGTCTGGAACAGCGCCACGGCGTCGTACGTGGAGGGCTCGATCGCCGCCTCCTCCAGCGACCCGGCCACCACGGGGATGCCGAGTTCGTCGCGGATGATGCGCTGGCACGCCTTGGAGGGCTCGATGCCGTCCGGCCGCATCCCATGCGCACGCGCCTGCTCCAGGAAGTAGCCGCTGGCCGCGCCCACCTCCAGGATGCGTGCGCCCGGCTTGACCTGCGCGATCTCCGCCGCGCGCTCGCCGAAGTACGGGTAGAGGATCGGCCGGTCGCCGGCGTAGGAGGTATACCCCGGCCGGCCCGTCGCCAGGCGCGCCTTCTCGTGGTATTCATCCACCTCGTACTGGGTGCGTGGGTCGCCTGCCAGCCGCGGGCTGACGTAAGCCAGGCCGCAGCGACGACACTGCACCACGCGGCCGGAGCCGGTCGACTCGCGGATGGTGCGAACCTCCGCGGAGCCGCACAGGTTGCACGGGACGGAACGCATCGCGGGCGGCGGGACGGCCATCCCCGCGGTTGAAGGCTGGTCGGTCATGCGTGCCCCTCTCACCTGCATTATGCGAAGCAACCGCGGAGGGCGCGACAGCGTACGTGCTCGCCGTCTGACGTCTCCCAGACGACCCGGCCCTCGCGTGCGCACTCTATGCTCCCGTGTGATGTCGCCCCCTCCCTCGCCGAGCCAACTGGAGGACAACGCCGTGCCTCACCTCCCGCTTGTGATTTCGCACCGTACGCAGAACGGCACCATGCCGGAGAACACACTCGCCGGCGTCCAGGCCGCCCTCCAGTCCCGCGTCGACGGCATCGAGATCGACGTGCGCCTGACGGCGGACGGCGTGCCCGTCCTGCTGCACGACGCGACGCTGGAGCGCACCGCTGGCGACCCACGGGAGGTCTCCGCGCTCACGTCCGTGGAGTTGCGCTCGACCGTCCGCGTCCAACCCCGCCTCGACCTCCCCGAGGCGGCACGGCACGCCGTCAGCGAGCCCCAGGTGGTGCCGTCGCTGGCGGAGGTGCTGGACCTGGTGGCCGGGCGGGCCATCGTGGTCATCGAGGTGAAGCAGGCCGGCATGCACGAGCAGGTGGCGGAGGCCGTCCGCCGCGCCCGCGCGGCGGCCTGGTGCTGGATCTGGGCGTTCGACCCGCGCGTGGGCATCGCCTGCCGGCGGGCGTTGCGGGAAGTACCGGTGGGCCTCAACACCGCGCCGGGCATCCTGGAGCGCTTCGGCTTCCCGGACGAACCGGTGAACCTCTGCGTGAGCGAGGGCTTCGCCGCGGTCTCCTGGCGCCACCGCACCGTGGACGAGGCGCTCGTGCGCTCCGCACAGCGTCGAGGCCTGGCGACCTACTGCTGGACCGTGAACGAACCGGACGACATCACGCGCGTGTGGAAAGCCGGCGTGGACGCGATCTGCACGGACTTCCCGGACCGCGTGGACGCCGTGCTGGGGCGAACCCCGTAACAACGGTCGGGCGCTCGGGCCCTGGACGGGGTGGGTCAGAAGCGAACGCCAGAATGACTTCCGCAAGAGCGGAAGCGGTTGATACACTCGGTGTCCGGATCTCTTAGGAGTGTAGCTCAGCTGGCAGAGCAGCGGTCTCCAAAACCGCCGGTCGGGGGTTCGAGTCCCTCCACTCCTGCCAGATCGGACACCTGCCCAGGTGGCGGAATCGGCAGACGCGCTGTCTTGAGGGGGCAGTGCCCTTACGGGCGTATGAGTTCAAGTCTCATCCTGGGCACCATTCAGACCTGACAGAGCCGGCCTCCGGGCCGGCTCGTCGTTCCTTTGCCCCCTCACCGGCCCTGGGAAGGGCCAGCGGCCGGAATGCGAGAGTCAAAGGCGTGAGACCGCCCTCCTCCCTCTTGATGGCCCTCCTCGCACTGGCCCTCGTGACGGCCGCCTGCTCCGCGGACGATCCCCCTGCGGTGCCGGATGTGGTCGCCGAACGCATCACCGAGGCCAACCGGCGCGAACAGGGGGACTGGCACGCCGTCAGCCGCGAGGCGGTCATGGACGTGGAGGGCTTCCTCTTCATCGAGGAGGAGGAAGAATCGCTCCCCGTGCGCTTCCGCCTCAGCATCACCAGCACCAGCGGCGGCGACTCGTACGACGTCCTGGTCTCGCCCGAGTGCCACGACGTGATCGCCGTGGGCGACGCATGGCCCTCGGACCTCGAGGCCTGCCGGTAGGCCTCGGACGGCCGTCGCCCCGTCGCACCCGTCGCGCCGGTGGCACGAGCCACTGCGGCGATCGCCCGATACAATCGCGACAGGGCACCCCACCGCACCGAATGCGGCATCGACGGGGACTCGCCCACTCCCCCTCGGGGCCACGTAGCCAAGTGGTAAGGCAGAGGTCTGCAAAACCGCCACCACAGGGTCGAATTACAGCGGTGGCTCCCGCTTTCCCCTTTGTTTTCAAGCGATGCTTGCGTCCATCGGTTGTTGCGTCTCCCTCACCCCTGACACAGAATTAGCGTCGATAAGCGTCAGTTGAGCCGGTTTCGGTCGCTGGGCTGAGCCGCTCTGCCTCGATTCCGACGCCTTTAAACCCCGAGCGATTTCTGAGGGCTCGCGGGTTGAGGCATACGACTCAACCGATTGACGCCTATCGACGCCTACGGACGAGGGGAGCCAGCCAATGGCCGATGCAACGCGCCACCAACACCAGTGGCACAAGCAGGACGGGCGCACGATCTGCCGTGAATGTGGCCGGGAGCGCGCCCTGAAGGGCAGCGGTTCAGTCATCGAGCGTGGCAACACCTACCAGGCCCAGATCCGCATTCGTGGCGAGACGTTCCTTCAGGGCGGCTTCAACTCCCGGCTCGACGCGAAGCGCTGGCTGGATGAGACCCGGTTAGAGCACCGCAGCGGACGGCTCGTGCGCCCGACGAACATCAACGTGGGCCAATGGCTCCGCGAGTGGCTGGAGCTGAACGGTGGCGACCGGCAGTGGAAGCCCACCACGCGGAACGGCTACCAGCGGATCGTGGAGCTCTACCTCATCCCCGCGTTCGGACGGCGGTACCTCCACGCTCTCGACAGCATCGACATCCAGCGGCAGTTCCGGAAGTGGGAGCAAGAAGGCCTGCCCGTCCAACGCGGCAAGAAGGCGCGCATCCCTAGCGCCGGGCGGCTGTTGAATGTGTACCGGTGCCTGAACAAAGCACTGGCCGACGCCGCCTACCACCGGCGCATTGGCTCGAACCCGATGGAACGGATGCGTCCGCCGCGCCCCGAACGAGAGCGCCCGAATATGTGGTCGGTCAAGGAGACGCAGCATTTCATCGCGTCCAGCCGTGAGAGCCGCTATGCGCCGCTCTACGCGCTGCTGTTGGGCACCGGCTGCCGTAGCGGGGAGGCGCTGGCGCTGACGTGGGACGACGTCGACCTCACCGCCGATCAGGTCAGCATCAACAAGTCGGTCGCGATCATCGGCGGCAAGGAAGTCACCAGTCGCCCCAAAACCCGCGCTGGCACTCGTCGCGTACGGCTCCCCGCCTTCACCCGCGAGGCCCTGCGCGCATGGAAGGCCCGCCAAGCTGAGGAGCTGTTGAAGCTCCGTCCTCGGCCGGAGCACGGTCGCGTGTTCACCAACCCGTCCGGCTCACCGCTGCGCTCCAGTCAGGTGCGCCGGACGTTCCTCGCCGACATGAAGGCTGCGGAGCTACCCACACTGCGCCTCCACGACCTCCGGCACACTGCCGCGAGCGTGATGCTGGCGCAGGGCACTCCCATACCTGTGGTCAGCGCGATGCTGGGACACGCCAACTCGAACGTCACGATGGGCGTCTACGCGCACATGCTGAAGGACGACGACCGCCTCGCCGTCGAGGCGATGGACCGGGTGTTCGGGAGCTAGGACGCCTTCGGGTGCGCGGTCTCGTCAGCCAGCCGACGCTGATGTGCGGTAATCCAGTCGTCGCCGAAGAAGTGGAACGCGGCCACCATCACCCGGCGCTGGTCGTGTGAGTGGAAGTCGCTGTCCGCAATCATGCATGGCGCACCGGACTCAACGAGGCTCCGCATGAAGTCGAGCCGCTTGAGTAGCCACGCACGAAACTCGGCGTCGGTCTCGCGCGGCTCGGCCGGGGTGAAGTTGACCATGCGGCCAGACTGCACGAGCGCGTCGCGAGCACCTAGCCCTAACTGTCACCCCTACCAGACCGTCAATGCGTGGTCGTAGTCCTATCTCCCTCTTGAGTCAGTCGACGAAGGAGCGCCCGCTGCTCGAATTGGTAGGACGCCACGTCGTGCATCCACCTGATGATGTCCCCGGCAGCCGCTATGACCGCGGCCATGACCAGGCCGGATGCGCCTAGCGAGAGCGCAAGTACGAGCGCCATCGCCGGGTCATCCGCCCTAAGCACTCCGTAGGTTGCCCACGCTCCTACCAACGAAAGCGCTCCGACGATAGGCGCGAGTACGCTGCTGGCTCCCGCGTACGCATCGAGCACCGGGTACCTCGGTTCTTTGCTCCTCATGACGACCTCCGCTCCTCGTGCCGCCTCACTTTATCTGCACACGTGTGCAGTTCATAGCCTCATGCCACCGTGGCTAACGAACGCACCGACGAAATTCAAGAGCTGCTACGGCAGGGAGTGTCGCGGCGGGAGATTGCACGCCGCCTCGGCATCAGCAGCACCCGCGTCCAACAGCTCGTCGGCTCCGACCGTATGCAGGTGAAGCTCCGCGTCACGCAGCGGACGGTCTCCCTCTCCAGCCCCACGGCCACGCCGGAGCAGCTCGCTGAGCGGGTACGCCGCGCGCTGGCGCTGGCGAAGATCGACGTGGTCGAAGAGTAGCTACGCCTCGACCAGCCTCGGCGGTGAAGCGTGCGGTGACCGCTGGAGAGCGGCACAAAGATCAGGCTGGAGGCCACGGCGGGAATCGAACCCGCGATCTGGGTTTTGCAGACCCGTGCCTTGCCACTTGGCTACGTGGCCTCTGAGGGGGTGCCCGCAGGGCCGCCCGGAGGTGAACGTGATCGTAGCAGAGGCCGGGCGAGCGGTCTTCACCGCCCCGCGCGGTCTCGCGGAACCCGGTCACGACGGAGCATGAGCGCCTGCATCAAGGCAGGGAATCCGTTGAGGCTAACGACAACCTCGGGAACATAAGCGTCGAGCTGGCGCGGGTGCCAAAGCTCTTCCAGCGGGATTCCGCGTGCATGGTGCTCCACTGCGTAAAGCAAAGCGATGAAGAAGAGGTACTTCACGTCGTTCAGATCGCCAGCACCGATGTCGGGCAACACTCCAAAGTGAGCGGCACCTGCACCCTCGTGCACCACGTCAGAGCGCTTGTCCCACAGGTCGCCCACACCTTCACCCCAGTCGGAATGAGCATCGTGTACGCGCCCGAGCGCCGAGAGGCGGCTGACGAGCGACTGTCTCTTACCGGACGAAGTCGATGACTTCAGCACCAGCGCCTCAAGACCGATCCAGTAGCACACGAACGCCATCGTGGCGTCGGTTTGGCCTTCAGCCTCGCTGTACCAATGCGCGGCACGCGCAATTCGCAGGGCTAGTGGACACCGCTCCTCCCCCACTCGCAGCAGGCTCGGCGGGTAGAGCACGGCTATTCGACGGACGACCTCATCGTTGAAACGCTTTACGCGAGCAACTGATTCGTCGCCAACGTTGAGCCGCAGGAGGCTCGCCCCGTGTTGATATCGGAAGTCCACCGTGGGCGGGTTGGCCTCGTGGTCGATAAGCAGGTAATGCGGCAGCACTTCCGGCCGGTGGCGGCTGAAGTCCATCATCTCTCGCTCGGTGACAATCAGGCTGTACGGAGCAAGGGACAGCGCTGCCTGATGGAATCCAATCAGGGGTGCCTCGTTCTCGTCCTCCGTCTCGACCTCGACCATCACGGCGAACATGTGGCCGTCCACCTCGACGGTATGGAGCGGGATCGAGCCGAGCTCCTCCTCCAGTCGTGCCCGAGCGGGCTCCGAGGCCACTTCCACGCGAGCCAACGTCGCGCCCTGGAAATCCAGTTGCGGATCGAGCTCGCGTGGATTCTCTATCAGGAAGGCGTAGTGGAAGCGCGGCATGCGCGGAATGTACCAGAAAGCATGTTCTAGTGGCCACGCCATCACTATCGCCATTGGCGCTCAAGTGGCGTCGTCGCGCCTTAGTCGAACCTGCCCGCAGCCCGGCTACGGTGTTCCTAACCCTGAGCGACAGGCCGGTAGACCCACACCCGTGATCCTGTACGTGTCCGGCCCTGCTCCCGCACCAGCTGTCCGATACGCACCATCGACTCCAACTGCCCGGCGACGTCATGCCCGATGGCGCATTTGGCCTGCGGGCGCGTGACACCCTCTGGCGCAGCGGCGAGCGCGAACAGCCGTTCGGCATCGGGCAACAGCAGAGGGCGAGGACGTGGCTGGTGGGCATCGCTCCGCAGCTCCGCGCGTGCAGCAGCAGCCACGTCTGCCATCAGCGCCGGGACGCGTGCCTGCTCAGCGGCGGTGAGGGGCACGTGTCCGCAGGCGAGGCAGGACGGGCCGTCCAAGTCCCGCACCAACGGGCCGCAGCAGCGCGGGCAGCGGCTAACCTTCGGCATCGCTTTGCCCGAGGGCTGACCGCACAGCGGCAGCGAAGTCTCCCCGCTCCTTGCGCCCCGGCTCAGCGTCGAGCGCATCGGCCAGCGTGAACAGTGCGCGCTCGAGACCGGCGGTGCGGAGGCGCTCCCCGTCCAGCTCTGCCCGCAGCCGGGCCAGCTCTGCCTGCGCCAGCGCGAGGGGCAGCGCATCCAGTCGCGGCGCGTCCACCATGCCCAGCTCGACCAGCTCCCCGCTCATGCGCTCACCACCAAGGTGCTGGCACGGACGATGTCGTTGCCTTCGGCGGTGTCCTGTGTGCGGGCTTCCACCCGGATGCGGGTGATGGTGCCGGGGATGGACGCGATGGCGGGGCCGCTGGTGGTGAGCAGCAATGCGGTGCGGGCGGGGAAGGCTAGCCCCGTGGGGAAATTGCTGACCATCCACGGCAACCAGATTTCGCCGGGTTCGGGGCCGAGGTTGATGTTGATGACGGTGGCCTCGTTGAAGACCAGCCGGTGCTGCTTCTGGGCTGCGCCTTCGGCACCCACCACCTCGATTTCCGCGTGCCACTCGATGCGGAAGGGCATCAGGTCGGGAATCTCCAGCGGTCCGCTGTCCAGCATCGGCACCCAGTCGGTGGGACTGGTGGTCTGGGCGGTGGTGGGATCGCTGGCCAGCAGATTCGGAACGCTCCGCTGGCCGCGCTCGATGGGCATCTGGACGATGGGCTGGCCAGCGCTCCAGTCGACGTAGACGATGTCACCCGGCTTGACGTTCCCCGCCACGCCCACCGGCGCGCTATACGGGCCTTCCGGGGTCTGACCGGGCTGGCGGACGCGCACGCGCGTGCCCACGCTCTCGACGACGAACGCCATGTAACGCTGGCGGTTCATCAGGTCGGTGGCGGTCTGGAGGATGTCTGCACCTAAGTTGCTCATTGCTGTTCCTCCGAGGATTGGCGTCGCGGTGGCGTCGAGGTGGGCGATTCAGGTTCGCCGGAAGCGCGGTTGAGGTTGGCCCAACCGTCACCGGAGTGGCCGGAGGCTGGCTCCTGTGGCGCTCTGCCGTCGAAACCGGGCGCAGCTAGGTCGAAGGCCTCGACCACGTCCTGCCCCAGCACCTCGACCACGTCATCCCAAGCGTGGCCCCGGCGGAGCATCCAGACGGCTCCGGCCAGCAGCGCGGTGCAGCGCGGAAGGCTCATGGCCATCAGAGCTGCCCCATCGCGATCTGCTCGGCCAGCTTGATGATGTCGGCTACCTCGGTGTTGTCAGGCGCAATGCCTGCGGCCACGAGCTCGTCGCGCATGCGCTGAGCATCGGCGTGGACGTCGTGGATGGTGATGCGAGTGGGCGCATCCAGCCCGAGAAGGTCTGCGCGACGCTTCGAGAGCTTGATGAACGAGTCCACTGCGCGCGTCTGACCACGCACGACGCGGGGCCAGATGGCCTTGAGGGCTTCGTCCAGCCGCGCCAGCTCCAGCGTGCGCAGCTCGTCGGCGGGTTCCTGCCGGTAGGCGCGTAGTTCCCGCTGGACCGCGTTGAAGCAGGCACCCGGCCCGCTGTAGCCCAGCTCGCGAGCGATGGAGCGGTACGACGCGCCGGTGATGCGGAGCTGGACGGCCCGCGCAGCACGGAGCTTTGCCGCCATGCGGCGGTCAACGGGTTGCAGGTGTAGGGGCGTGGTGCTCATGCGTTTCCTCGCTATCGTTTCTGAGACTAAGTATCGTTTGTGCGGGGCAAAGTCGGTTCCTCTCGGAACAGAGCGGAGGGGTTCTCCTCCCTAAGCAGGCGGAAGGTTCCCTTCTGAACAGAGCGGGAGACCGTTCCTCTGGGAACAGAGCGGAAGGGGTCTGTCCCGGCACCGTTGGGGCTCTCTAAAGAGCCCCCAATACGGGTGCCTTACGCGGGTGCCTCGGGTGCCTTGCGGGTGCCTTGATTCACATCTGAACGGGTGCCTCCGGGTGCCTTGGCGGGTACTAGGGCGGGAGGCTCGGGTGCCTTGCGGGTGCCTTGGCTCGTATCTGAGCCGCCACCGGGCGGGTGCCTTGCGGGTACTACCCGGGAGCCTGCTTGGGGGAGTCATACGGCCAGCTCCCCCTTGGTGCCCTCGCCAGTGCGACCGGCACGGGGAGGCTTCTTCGCCAGATAGACCGTCAGGTCGTCGCCCTTGCCTGATGGGTTCGGGCGGGTGGACTGCTCGACCAGCCCCTTCTCCACCAGCGCCTCAGCACGCCGGATGGCGCGCTTCTTGTCGGCGGTGGTCGGGTTCTGCTTCCCAGTGAGGTAGATCGCCGCCTGCTCACGGGTCACGCCGCCCGGCGTGCGCTCGATCATGACGAGCAGGTCAGCGGGGTCATGCACCGTCACGTCGCCGCGTTCCAGGTCGAGCGTCACCTGCATCGGCGAGACGATGCCCGCTGGCCCCTTCTGCATCACCACGTCCACGGGCTCGCCGGGGCGGGCTGACCAGAGCATCAGCACGGTGCCAGCGCCGTTCTTCAGCGCACTGTGGCCCATCATGTCGTCGATGGAGTCGGGGCGCTTGTTGCCGGCCACCGCCTTGCGCGGGTGGTTGTTCACCAGCAGCTCGTACCCGTCAGCGAGGAGCATCTGGCAGGCGCGATTAAAGCCCGGCCCCAGCTTGTTGTCGGCTAGGTCGCCGGTGGCATCCTTCGCGGCGTCGATGATGACGAGGTCACCCGGCTCCATGCCCAGCCCGCGCACCAGCTCCGTCAGCTTCGTGGGTTCCGCACCCACGTCGAAAGGCAGCGGCCTGCCCCACACGCGCAGCCGCTCGCGGAGAACGTCGGTCTGCTCCGGGGTCACCATGCGGCGCAGGGAGCGCTTCACCTGCCGCGCCCGGTCGAGCGCGAGGTAGAGCACCCGCCCCACCGGACGTACAGGCTCGCCCAGCACCTCCGGGTTGCCGACCCCTATGGCGGCGAGAGCGATCCGCTGCGTCAGCGTGCCCTTGCCGATGCCGGTCTGCCCCCAGAGCCAGAGCGCCTCGCCACTGGCCCAAAGCGGCTGTTCCGCCGCGCCCCAGAGCGGCTCACCGAGCGCAGCATCCTCGCTGAACAGGAACGCCGCGCCGTCCTCCAGCCCTTCCGAGCCCTGACCACCTGACGCGGTCTCGATCGCCTTCGCGACGGCCAGCTCGGCCATCAGGTCAGTGAGTGCCTCGTGGGGCTCGTCGTCTATCCGCTTGGCCGCCTTCAGCATTGCGCCGTTGGCCATCCGGCGCAGCGTCACCACGCGCAGTTCGTCAACCAACCACTGCAAGCTGGCAGGCTCAATCGGCGGTTCGTATTCGGGGTCTTCCCGCTGGAGCACGGCGAGACCCGGTACTTCACCCACCTTGGCGACGTACTCCGAAACGAAGTTCCAGAGCATTCTGCGGCTGGCGAACCACTCATCCGTCACGCCCTGCTCGCGGGCATAGGCGAGGTCTTCGGGCGTGCGCACCGCCGCGATGAACTCTGCCTCGACCACGCCGCTACCCCGCGTGTCCCGACGTTCCGGCGGCTTGCTGGCCGCTCGTGATTCAGAAATCCTTGTTGTACTCACAGACCAACTCCAAACCGAAGCGAGTTCCGGGTTGCTCGTCTGGTCTGGTCTGGTCTCGAGCCGGGGTCACTTGCCCGGCAACCTCTCGGGAAGGGGCCGCTCTGAGGAGCGGCCCTTCCTGTTGCTCCTGCCCGCCGGGGCGACCCAGAGGGTCTAGGGGCGCTGGGGAGGGGAGGAACGCCCAGCCCGCCGACGGGAGCCGCTGCACTCCGGTTGACCTCTGAATCGCCCCGGCAGGCAGGGAGGCTTGTGCGGGGCGAGGGCACCCAGAGGACGCCCCGTCCACCGGGAGCGTGAAGACGCTCGAAGAAGCACTCCCAATGGAGTCCTCTGAGCACCCTCGCCCCGCACAAGCCAGGGGTGTCACCCCCAAAGCTCCACGGCGCGCTGAGCGGCGGCGAGCGCGGCACGCACCTCGCCCGGCCACGGCTTCGCGGGGACGCGGGGCTCACCGCTGGCGGTGGTGAGGCTCTCACGGAGTTCCACCGCACGCTGGTATTCGTCCTGGAGCCGCATCAGCTGGTCGAGCGTCGACCGGGTCATGTCCCGGAGCCGGGGCAGCAACTGCTCGTCCAGCTCGCGCAGGTGCAACGCGGTGCGGGCGCGTTCGGCGGGGGTCACGGTGTTCATCGCTGCGTTCCTTTCGCGGGTTCGAGCTCGGCCATGGGCACGGGGCCACGGGTGCCGTCCTCAAACTCGACCACTGCGGTGTCCGGGGATGTGAGTTGCCTCACCTCGCCCCGGCTACCACGCCACTTCACTCGGTCGCCCGGTGCCGTCATGGGCCAGTCCGGGAGACGTCGGCGACGGTGCGGCGTGCGTCCCGCTGCGCGGTCCAGCGGTCGCGCCACTCGACGCGCTCCTCCGGCGTGAGCAGCACCCACAACTTCGCCCGGAGGCTTTCGACCGAATCAGTGCTGGCGCGGGGGCTGAGGCCGTCGAGCTTGGCGATCAGCTCGGCCTTGCGACCTGCCGACGCCTTCCGCTGCGCCGCCTCCCGGCGGTCGCGCATCGAGTCCGCGTCCATCGCGGGCTGTGCTGTGATGGCGTGTGCCACCAGCGGCTCCAGCACCTCGACCGCCTGCCGCACGTCCAGCGACGTGATGCTGGTGAGCAGCGCGTGCGCCTGCACCACCTTCTCGTCGTCCGTCAGGCGCATGGCTACGCCCCCTTCCGGCGCGACCGGCCGAAGCCGTCACGCTCCGCGCGGCGCTTCATCCCGAACGTCTGCGAGCCGGGAGGGGTCTGAGGCGCTCCCACACCCGCCACGTTGCCGGTATCGAGGAGCGGCGCACGACGGTCATCGATACGCACCGGGAAGGGCACGTCCAGTTCTGCCGGGCCTTCGGAGTTCGAGAAGCGCCCGTGCTGGTATGCCTGCCCGCGCAGTTCGGCCAGCGCGCTGATGACTGCGTCGATGAGGGCGGCAGTGGCGGCATCAGGCCGAGCGTCCACCTTCAGCGCACCGAGGACGCCGATGGCGTCCCGTGCCCCGGCGATGGACTTGGTCGCGGCCACGTCACGGGCAGTGGTGAGTACCAGATCCACCGGGTTCGCTCTGGTCACGCCCATCTGGTGAAGCGCCCGAACCATCTTCACCGCCACCGGGGGCGGCATCACCCGCGAACCGGCCTCGTAACGCCGGATACTCATGGTGCTCACGCCCGAGTGCCGGGCCAGCGTCTCCTGACTGACCTTCGCGGCCTGCCGGTGGTCACGCAGCCCCTTCATCCTCGTGAGCCTCTTGCCCACTACCGCCCTGCTATTCATCCGATCCTCCATCCGCTTGCGGTGCGTTCCGCTAGCAGGAAGTATCGGCCTGATTTGTCGATATAGAAAGCGATATAACGAGGCATAAATAACGCGGAATAAACGGCGGGGAGGGGTGCCGCCCGTGTGGACAGCACCCTCCCCAGCACGGCCCTAGGCCGCCTGCTTGGCGAGCACCTTCTCCACGAGGCCGTCGATGGACGCGATGGGCATCACGCCCCAGTTGCGCTGGATGAACTCCTCGACCATCGCCGTTGCGCGCGAGAGGCCAGCGACGAACGTGGTGTACTCCTGGGGGTAGTGGTAGCGGCAATCGCCCACCGACCGTTCGGTGATGCCCCAGAAGACACCGTCGTCGAACATGTCGCTGAGCGTGACGTGCCACCCACCACCGGAGGCGAGCAACGTGTTCGGACTGCCAGTCTGAATCGTCCACTCGACTGTCCGCTTCCTGGCGGGCAGGTTGATTTTATTCTTCATGTTGGTTGGGGCCCTCCTTGGCCCTTCGTTTCGTTCAGGGGCATGCAAGAGTCCTCGGCACGAGGACGTGCCGAGGGCGCGCAGAGATGCTGGGTCAGGGACTCCGGGGCGAGGCTAAGGACACGCAAGTACCTCCCGTGTGCACGCGACACCGACGTAGACCGCGAGCGCGGTCTCACTCCATCGATGTCACAACACACGGGTAGGCAGTGCCCGAGATGCCCGAGGGGCGTACCGGTAAGCTCTCTCGCCGCAGAGTGCGGTGGTGCAGTACCGGAAGAGGAATCCCTCGTGCGAGCACAGTATCAAGTTGTCAAGGCGTACGTCCGAGGGTTGAGGCAGCTCCGCCAACCCCCGGCTGGAGGCCCGATCTTGACGCTATAAAACCCTGAACA
>JALOAL010000010.1 GCA_023228825.1 Dehalococcoidia bacterium
GCCCGGAGACGTGGTGCCCGGAGCCGGGGTGCCGGTGGGGGTGCCGGTTGGGGGGCTGGTCGGGGTGGGAGACGGAGTGCTGCTCGGCGTGGGGGTGCCGGTGGGAGTGCTGTCCGGCGTTGGCGCGTCGGTGGGAGTAGCGGTTGGCGTGGTCGTCGGGGGGCTGGTTGGTTCGGCCGGAGGGGTCTCGGGGGGTGGTTCCGGCGTGGCCTGCTCCTGGCGGTTGCGTCCGTCATCGCACGGCCCCAGGAGGAGGCGTCCCAGCAGCCCGCGGCGGCAGATGTCCAGGGCATCCTCGGCACGACCGACGCCGGGCACCGGTCCGCGCCGGCCGTCTCCTCGGTCGCGACTGCCTCGGTCGAAGGGGCGGCTGCGGTCAGCGCGAGCCTCGTCCGCCTCGTCCCCTTCGCCCTCCCGCTCGTCGACGTCCGCTTCGTCCTCCTCGTCGTCGAATGGGGCGAGGAGGCCGCCCAGACCGGGGAGCGGGCCACTGGCGAGCGCGGGTGAGGCGGCCTCCGCGGTCAGCGGCGCCGCTAGTGCCGAGGCGTCCGGTTGCGCGTCGCCTCCGGGCCCCACGAGGAGCCCGAGCAGCGTGGCCGCGGTCGCGAGGCTCATCCCTCGACGCTAGCCGCGGCGGCCCGTGGCAGGGTGGAGGGAAGGTGAACGCAAGGTTGGCGCGCCCCTCGGGGCCGGGGATTGCCCCGGAGCGGCTACGTAACCGGGATGCCCTCGATCATCGCGAGCATCTCCGGCACCACCACCTCGGACCGTGTGGCGGCCGCCGAGTGGTCGTCGCCGGGCAGTTCGATGACGCGCAGGTTGGGGTTCAACTCGCGCGCGCGGAGGGCGCCCGCGTGCGGCATGTCGTCGGTGCCCACGTAAATGAGGATCGGTTGCGAGGCGACGCTCACCGCCTGCTCCGCGCCGTTCCAGCCGTCCAGGCTGGCGCGGCACGCCTCGAGCGCATCCACGTCGTGCCGTCCCGCTTCGAAGGCCGCCCTCACCGCGTCGTTTCGCTTCACCGCGCCCTCGTAGTACTGACGGAAGGGCACGGCGGCACGCTGGGCGCGACGCTCCGGGTCATGCATGGGCTGAGCGCCGCCGAGCGTGTACGAGAGGAAGCGCTGAGGCGCATAGATCATGGTGGAGAAGCCCACCATGCCGCCCATGGAGTAGCCCAGGTAGTGCGCCTGTCGCACGTCGTTGGCGTTCAGGACGGAGACCACGTCCATCACGCGCGTGCGCAGGTCGTACGCCTCTGGCTCATGTGGCTTGTCCGACCGCCCGTGTCCCCGCGAGTCCATCAGCAGGATGCGGAAGCGGTCCCGTAGCCGGTCCACAAACCCCCGGTCCCGCCACGACTCCAGGTCCGCGAGGAACCCGTGGTGCATGACCACCGCCGGAGCGCCCTCGCTCCCCTCGGTTTCGAAGTAGATGCGGGTGCCTTCGTTTTCGGCGTAGGGCAAGGGGTACCTCCTCGTGGGTGTGGTGCGTGACGGGGAGGTTCTACCACGAGCGGGAGGGCGTGGGGTGGCTCTCACCGTGCCCCTCCGCTACCACACCGCTCACCCTGAGCGCGTCGAAGGGGGAGCCCCGCTCCGCCACCTCGGACGTTCCGAGGCCACCCCACGTGCCGAGGGCACGGTGGTCGTCCACCGCTGCGGTTGCCCGCCGTTCCGGATCCGGATCTGCCATCGCCCTCGTGCGGGCGCGCGAGGTACCGGAGGGCTCGCCCTTCGACGGGCTCAGGGTGAGCGGGTGGTTGAGGTCGTTCGGGGTGGTGAGGAAGGTCGTTCACGGAGTGACGTCGCCAGCCACGCGATGCTTCCGCCGGGTCTCCGTCCCCGCCTCTCCCGTCTCACACCGCTCACCCTGAGCGCGTCGAAGGGGGAGCCCCGCTCCGCCACCTCGGACGTCCTGAGGCACGCCACCTGCCGAAGGCACGGTGCTCCTCCCCGTCCCCGGTTGCCCGCCGTTCCGGATCCGGATCTGCCATCGCCCTCGTGCGGGCGCGCGAGGTACCGGAGGGCTCGCCCTTCGACGGGCTCAGGGTGAGCGGGTGGTTGAGGTCGTTCGGGGTGGTGAGGAAGGTGGTGTGCGAAGGCGCTTCAGCGCCTCCCAATCGCCGCTTGCGAGAGCCTGCTTCTTCGCCCGACTCCAGCCCTTGATCTGGCGCTCCACCCGGAATGCCTCGTCTCTCGTGGTGAAGTCCTGCGACCACACCAGGACGACAGGGCGTCGCCTGTGCGTGTACCCCGGGAAGGTGCCATCGGTGTGCGCCGCCATCCGCGCCTCAAGGTTGTCGGTATGGCCGGTGTAGAACGAGCCGTCCCGACAGAGGAGGAGGTAGGTCCAGAAGGCCATCAGGCCAAGCGCGCCGGAAGGGGTGCCGCCAACCGGGCGGGCGAGCCTGGGGGCTGCCCACCCGGGACGGTCGGCGCTAATCCCCCAGCGCGGGGATGGTCTTGAGTTCGGCGATGATTTCCTTGATCTGCTCTTCCTCGTCCGGGTTGGTCGGGTCCGCTCCGAAGGAGATCTGAGTGTTGATGCCCGCGAACTTCTCCCGCATCTTCGCCGGCAACTCGTCCCAGGTGCCGATCACGCAGAACTCTTCCATCATGTCGTCCGTGATCAGGCCCACCATGTCGTCCCACTTGCCATCGATGGACAGGCGGTGCAACTGCGCCGCCTCGTCCGCCCAGCCGTGCAACTTCATCACGTTCGAGTACGACCGCGTCGAGGCGTAGAAGGAGATCTGGCGACGCGAACGCTCGCGGGCCTTCGCCACTTCCTCCTCCGTGCGGCCGGTGACGATGAAGCCGCCGCCGCGCACCTGCACCTTGGAGAGGTCCTTGCCGGCGCGTCGGGCGCCCTCGTGGACGGCGGGGATGAGGACTTCCTTGATGTACCGGAACGTGCTGAAGCCGTGGATGGCGATGCCGTCGCAGACCTCGCCGGCCAGGCGGGCGTTGAAGGGGTTCACGGCGGAGATGATGATCGGGATGTCCGGGTGCTCGATGGGGCCGGGGTTGAAGAACGGGCTGGTGAGTTTGTACTGGTAGAACTCGCCCTCGTAGTCCGGCTTCGTGCCGTTCTGCCAGGAGTCCCAGATGGCGCGCATGGTGTTGATGTAGTCGCGCAGGTGCGGTCCGGGGGGCGCCCACGGCACCGAGAAGCGCCGCTCGTTGTGGCCCTTCACCTGCGTCCCCAGGCCCAGCACGAACCGCCCGCCCGAGTACTTCGACAGGTCCCAGGCGATGTTCGCGGTGATGTGCGGCACGCGCGGGAACGCGATGGCTACTGACGACCCGAACTTCATCCGCTCCGTGTGTTCCGCCACCAGCACCAGCGGCAGGAACGGGTTGTGCGCGGTCTCCCCGACCGAGATGGAGTCGTAGCCGAGGCGTTCCAGCATCCGTGCCCGCTCCGGCACAGCCGCCATGTCTGCACCGACTCCGGTCCCGACTGTCATTGGCATAGGTTCATCCTCCACGTGCTGATGCGTGTCCGTCCCGCGCGCGGGGGGCTGCGGGCGTCGGGATGGTACACGAGGCGGGGGCGCGAGCGGAGGCCGGAGGCGGCCAGAGGCCGTCAGGAGGGCAACCCGTCAGCGCACGCGGCTGCCGTACGGGAGCACCTCCACGCCCAGGCGTGCCTCGATCGCGGCGGCGCGAGAGGTGTCGAAGCGGCGGAGGTACGCCCGGTAGTGCGCGTCCACGCGGGCGAGGATGTCCGCCTGTTCCTCCTCCGTGCCGGGGAAGTGCAGTTGCAGCAGGACGCGGCCGCCCTCCACCTCGCAGCCGAGGTCGGAGCCGTTCCGGGGCGGGGCAGCCTCGTCGATCATCTCGACCAGGGCCTCCAGGGCGGCCCAGGTGTCCGGTGAACCGACCAGCATCGCCACCGCCTCCGGATCCGCCGGGACGCCGAGGCGCTGACGCAGGCCCATGCGGCGGTCCTCCTGCCACCAGTGGCGGATGAGCAGGTAGAGCGCCACCGCCACCATCACGCTGCCGGGTAGCCAGAGGACGAAGCCGGCGATGCCCTGGTCCGCCGTGGGCGACCACCCGAAGGGATGCGAGGGGCCTCGGAAGGCCTGGAAGGCCTCGTAGACCGGCTCGCGGGAGAAGACCCAGATGGCGGCCGGGAACTTGGGGAAGGCGAAGGGCAGGATGAGGTAGACCAGGCCGGCCAGGTACGGCAGGCGTTCGCGGTCCGGACCGGGGCCCACCAGTGGCCACCAGAACCAGAATGCGGCGACCAGCCACAGCGTCCGTACCAGGGTAGCGCCGCCCGAGGTGCCCTCCAGGCCGTCGACCACCGCCGGTGCGTGGGTGGTCCAGACCACCACGCCCAGCATGGCCGCGCCCGCCAGCGCGGAACCCAGGGCGCGCTCCACCCAGCGTCTCGCGACGCCTCGGCCGGAGGCGCTCCAGCGTGGGATGCCCAGCAGGACGAGCGGCGCGGCGGCCAGCGTCAGCGCCAGGTACTGCACGGTACGGCCGGCCAGCGAGACCGAAGCGATGTCGCCCAGGGGCCAGTTCAGCGTCAGCACCAGCAGCGCGGTGCCGGCCAGCAGCAGGCGTCTGCGTCGCGCCCGCAGGTGGGCGCCACGCCAGCGGACGACGGCCCACGTGACGAGGAGCGGCGCAAGGGCGATCAGGAGCGGGCCAAGGTGCAGGGCCGGGGCCCACTCCCATTCACCGGCAGCAGCGACGGGCCACCAGTTCACGGTCATGCGCCCATCATGCCACTGGCGGCCAGTAGGTGGCCGCGGGCGGGTAGACGGAGGGTGACGGACGTCCCGAGGCGGCTACTCCGTGCGGCCCTCCAGCACGGACCACACGGCCTCCTCTGTGGCGGAGTTCACATGGCCCTCGCGGAGCAGGCGCACCACCAGGCGGCTGTCGTAGCCGCGCTGCAGCATGACCTGGCGCAGCGCCTCCACGCGCTGCTGCGCGCCGAGGCAGACGGCCAGGATCACCTCCCACTCCAGGGGGGTGCAGGGCACCACGGCGCCACCGATCTCCACGCGCACGCGAGCGTCCCAGAGCGAGGGGATGTCGCGAGGTGACAGCGACTCGTAGGGGCCGTGGAAGATCGGGTCGCCGAAGACAAAGACGGGCACGCCATGGCGCATGAAGTGCAGCCGGTTGGCCGCCAGGTGCGTGCCCTGCCCCCAGTCCGTGGGGATGTCCAGCATCTCGCCCAGGGCGATGAGCGCCGGCTCCGTGGTCATGAACTCCAGGTTCGGCGAGTGCGCGTCCACGCCCTGCAGCCGGCTGGCCGTCGCGCCGATCAGCGCCCACGGGCTGTCCGAGGCCGCCTCCTCGATCACGCGCACGAGCGCGCCGAGGATAGTTTCATGGTGCGACTCGGGGTCGTAACCCGGGTCGTAAGTCACGGGCCGCTCCAGGAGGGCTGCGCCGGAGGCGGAGGCTCCGACCATGGTGGAGGCTGCAGCCGCACCCCGTCCGGGGGGTTGCCAACCTCAATTGAGGATACTGGTGGTCTTCTTTACATGCTTGATAGGCGCGGCATGGCAGGGCAAGATGCGTCATTACCTGCGGAGCGCAGCATGCCAACACCCGCCATTCCGGCGCCCGGAGACCACGAACCCATCACGGGCCCGCTGGACGTGCGCCTGCGACCGATCACGGAGGCGGACCTGCCGGACATGCTGCGGTGGCTGGCGGACCCGGAGGTGGTCCGCTTCTACGGCAGTCCACCAGAGTCGCTGGAGGAGTGCCGGCAGCAGTACCTGGAGCCGGGCGTCAATCCGTGCTGGCGCTTCATCATCGAGTGGGGAGACCTCGGTCGGGGGGGTGGGGGGGGGGCGGGGGGTGCGAGGAGTGTGGGGGAGGTGCAGTACTGGCGCCGCTACCCCGGTGACGAGTACCTCTGGGATGCGGGCGTGGACATCTTCATCGGCGAGCCGGACGCGCGCGGGCGCGGCGTGGGCATCGAGACGGTGCGCACAATGTTGCGCTACCTCTTCGAGGAGAAGGGCGTCCACCGGGTGACCATTGACCCAGAGGTGGCGAACACGCGTGCCATCCACGTCTACGAACGCGCGGGGTTTAGGCTGGATGGCGTGCTTCGACACCACGCGTTCGAGCACGGCGAGTACGTGGACACACACTTCATGTCCATCCTGGAGGACGAGTGGCCCGCGGCGAAGCAGCGCTGGCTGGACGAACGTGCATGACAACCGCGCACGCGGGCCGTCCGGCGCGGGGCGGCTGACATGGACCTGGACGTCTTTCGCCTGACGTGGGAGGAAGAGGCCACCATGCTGGCCCGCGTCCTGGTGGGCGTGGTGGCCGGCGCGATCGTGGGCTTCGAGCGGCGGCGCTCGGGCAAGCGCGCGGGCGTGCGCACGGTGGCGCTGGTGAGCATGGGCGCCGCGACGTTCACGGTCATCTCCGTCTGGGGGTTCGAGGCGCACGACACGGCGCGGGTGGCGGCCCAGATCGTCAGCGGCGTGGGCTTCCTGGGCGCCGGCACCATCCTCCGCTACCGCGGGGAGGTCCTGGGACTCACGACGGCGGCCACGATCTGGGTGTCTGCGGCGCTCGGCATGGCCGCCGGCGCCGGCCTCTACGTCCTCGCGCTCGGGGGCGCCCTCATCGCCACGGGGGTGACGGCGCTGCTGCCGCACGACGTCCCCGGCATGCGTACCACCGAGCCCATCGCCGGTCTCGGGGACCTCGACGACGTCGACGAGGCGGACGACGGGCCGATCTAGGGACGCCTGCGAGGGCGCGCGGTAGCCAGAACTGACGCACCTCCGTCCATCCACACCGAACGAAATCGCGTGCGCGTGCGTTACTCCGGCAGGCACGGGGTCACACACGGGTTGGGCATACCCGTACGCGTTACGGAATCCTCAGGAGGACGAATGCGCATCGCGCTACCTGCGTGGAAGCCGATTGCCGCGCTCGCTGTGACAGGCGCCGTTTCACTGGCGCTCCTGTCATCTGCCGGCGCACAGGCAAATCAGGCTCCTACCCCACAGAATGACGCCGCGACCACGGCAGAGGACACGGCGGTCAGCATCGCCGTGCTTGCCAACGACACCGATCCGGACGGGAACACGCTGAGCATCGCCTCGGTCGGCCTGGCGGCGGACGGTACGGCGGCCATCAGCGGCAACTCGATCATCTACACGCCTCGGGCGAACTTTCACGGTACGGACGCGTTCAACTACGTGGTCACGGACGGCGACCTGCTCGCGTCAGCGCTGGTCACCGTCACCGTCACCCCGGTGAACGACGCACCGGAAGCCCGCGACGACACGGCCACGGTGAGGAAGGACCAGGCCAGGGTCATCGACGTGCTGGCCAACGACAGAGACGTGGACGGCGACACGATGACGCTGCAGGCCGTCTCCGCGCCCGCGCACGGCACGGCGGTTATCAACGGCGGGAAGGTCACGTACACGCCGGCCACGGGCTACGTGGGCTCGGACGCCTTCACCTACGTGGTCTCGGACGGCGCCCTTTCGGACACCGCGGTCGTGTCCATCGCCGTGAAGGACACCACGAAGCCGGTCAGCGACCATGACGCCAGGGTGGCCGAAGCGTGCGCCACGCACAGCGGCCAGCCGGGCCTGTCCACGCTGTGCAGCCTGTACCTGGACCGCCCGGAGATGCCCTCCTGGGCGCGCCACGTCATTGGCAAGAACATCCTGAAGATGGCGCTGCTGGCGTCCACCCCCGACCGCGTGGTCGAAGCGTGCTCCACGAGCGCGGCCGGCAGCGCGGTTGCGCAACTCTGCGCGCTCTACCGGGCGGAGACCACGCCCTCGTGGCTGCGGTGGCACGTTGGCAGGCTCGTGCTGAAGTTGACCGCGCACGACTCCTCGAGCATCGAGGATCGCGACGGTGGCCGCACGGACGTCCGTGACCAGGCGGACAAGCGCGACAAGCAGGACAAGCGGAACCACGACAGCCGCAACAAGCACAAGCACGAGAAGGGCCAGAAGGACAAGCAAGCGAAGCGGGACAGGCCGGACGAGCGCCGCGCCTCCAACGCCGTCGCCTTCGATCGTGATGGTAATGAGCGCGCCAGCGCCGTGAAGGACATGGCCCACGATAAGCGACGCGGTCCGCTCGCCTCGTTCGGACGGGGCGATGACGACCGTGGCAACAAGGATCGCGCTCGGTTCGACCGCAGCGATCGCGACGATGAGAAGTGGCGCAGCGCGAAGGACCGCGCCAAGTCCAAGCGAGGCGGCTGAGCCTGCGGGCGCCGCTCGTCCCACCGGTCGGGTTGCCCCTGCCGAGACGCCCCGCATTCGCGGGGCGTCTCTCCGTCACCGCGCTGGACCGGCGGGCGTCCGTGGGAGGCCGGTTCGTGTGATGATGCGTGCGGCTTCGGTAGGGGAGTGCGGGTAGGAGCGGCTGATGGCTACATCGACGCGATGGTTGCTGGCGGTCGCTGTGGCGGCGGCGGCGCTGGTCGTGGTCAGCGTGGCGGTCGCGCTGGTGGTGGACCGCGAGGCGGACCTGGACCTCGACACTCCCGAGGGCGCCGTGCAGGCCTACCTGCGCACGGTGGCGGATCGCGATGCCGCGGGCGCCCTGGAGTTCTACTCCGAAGACCTGGCCGCCCGCTGTGAGGCGCGCGACATCCGCGACTCGCTCCGCTACGGTCCGGACGACTTCCGGGCATCGCTGGAGGCGGTCACCCCTCGAAGCGGGACGCCACCGCTGACCGAGGTCACGGTCTCCCTGACCCAGATCTACCGCTCCGGCCCCTTCGACCGAGGTGAGTCGACGTTTCGGGAGGTCTTCGTGCTGACGGAGACGCCGGAGGGCTGGCGCTTCACTGAGCCACCGTGGCCGAGTTGGTGCCCGCGTGCGGCGCCGGTTCCGGCCGCCACGGCTGTACCCGTATCGGCGGTGGTTCCGTGGGGCTAGTGGGCCTCGCAGCGGCCGTGCTCTTCTCGCTCCTGGCGCCGGTGGCGCTGGTGGGGGCCGTCCTCGTTGGCCTGTCGCGCCTGCGGCAGAGTGATCCGGAGCCGGACGAGCCGGGCATTGGTACGGTGCGGCGGGTGTTCCTGTACGTCCTGGCGTTCGTCTCGCTCGGACTCGCGTCCGCGGGGCTTGCGTTGCTGGTGGCCGGGGTGCTGGACGCCCTGTTCGGCGGGCGGGTGATCGCGGAGAGCGACACCGATCTGGCCACCGCACTCTCGCTGACGGTTGTCGGGCTCCCGGCATTCCTGATCTTCCTGCTGGTCGCGCAACGGTCGTTGCAGCGCCACCCTGTGGAGGCGCGTTCGCTGGCGCGGTGGACGTACCTGGGGCTGGTGCGCGTGGTGGCGCTCAGTGTCGCCGTGGGCACGGGCATCGAGGTGGGCCGCTTCCTGGTGGGCGCCCACGAGTTCAGCGCCACGCCGTGGGGCTGGCTGACCGTCGCCCTCGCCATGTGGGGCGGGCACCAGGCCATCGTCCTGCAGGCCGCGCCCCCCACGCACGCCACCCGCTTCCTGGATCGCCTGTACCGAGGCTACGGCGCCGTCCTGGGCCTCGCCGTGCTCGGCTTCGGGCTGGCGGCGGCCCTCACCGCCCCGGCGCAGCAGGTGTACGAAGCGCTCGTCCACGAGCCGCTTGTCTCCTCCGACGCCTGGCACGAGGTGCTGCGAGTGGCCCTTGTACAGGTCGCCATTGGTGGGGCGGTGTGGTGGTGGCACTGGATCGCCGGCCTGCGCGGCGAGAGCGAGTCGCCGATCTGGCACGTGGTGGTGTTCCTCTTCGGCATCCTCGTCGGCCTCGCGCTGGTGGTGTGGACCGGCGCCGCGAGCCTCCTGCTGGTGCTTGAGTGGGCGATCGACGACCCCGCAGGCAGCGCGGCCACGCACTTCGCAGACGTGGTGGGCTATGCCGGGCTCTTCCTGGTAGGCCTCGCGTCATGGGGCTACCACCGCGCGGTGCTGGACGAGCGGAGCCCGCACCGCGCGCGTCGAGGCGACGCCGAGCGCGTCTACACGTACCTGGTGGCCGCGGCTGGCCTCGCCACGCTCGCCAGCGGGCTGACGGCCGCCTTCGCGCTGGCGGTGGACGCGTTGACGCCTGCCTCCGGCTTCGTGCGCGACCCGGAGTGGTGGCGGGGCGACCTGGCGCTCATCCTCACGCTGCTCGTGGTGGGGGCGCCGCTGTGGGCGCGCTACTGGTTCGGCGCCCAGCGCGAGGCGCAGGGCGAGGGCGTCGAGGCGTTCGCGGAGCGTGAGTCGCTGCCTCGGCGCGCGTTCATCTTCCTGGTCTTTGGTGTGGCCGTGCTGGTGGTGCTGGTCAACCTGGCGGTGCTGCTGTTCCAGGTCTTCGACGCCGTGCTAGAGGGCGACTTCGGCGTGGACACGGCGCGCGATGTCCGCTGGAGCGTCGCCATGCTCCTCACCGCAGGCGCCATCTCCGGCTACTACTGGCTCGTCCTGCGCGACGACCAGGCGGCGGGCCCCCTCGGCGCCGCGCGTACGGTGGAGGGCGCCCCCGAGCGCTCCCTGCTCGTGCGGGAGGTGGTGCTCATCGCGCCGGTAGACGCCGCGCGCTCGCTGGGCGGCCTGCTCTCGGAGCGTGGCGTGCGGGTGCGGCGCTGGGACCGTACGGACATCGCGGGCGTCCCCGTCACCGGCGAGGACGCCGAGGCCTTCCTTGTGCGCCTCGCCCTGACGGAGGCGGCCAGCGTGGTGCTGGTGGTGGAGGCCTCGGGCGAGGTGCGCATACTGCCCGCGGTGCCCGCCTAACCGCCCGGAGGGCGCCGGGCGCCGGGGCCCACCGTGCTCCAGGCGAGCGCACGCGGCGCGTGAGGGTGGCCTCGGGAGGGAGAACGAGCCGGGACCTGCCTCCGTCCGTCCCGGCATGCCCCGCCGTCCGATGTGCCTGGTGGCGGCTACCGGTAGTTGCCGAAGTTCAGTTCGATGCCCCAGTCCTCCTCGCGGAGGGCCTTCATCACGTTCTGCAGGTCGTCGCGACTGGGGCCAGAGACGCGGACCGCGTCGCCCTGTTGCTGGGCTGTGACCTTCTTCAACTTGCGGTCACGGATGAACTTGGTGATCGACTTTGCCGTGTCGGTCTCGATGCCCTGGATGAGCGTGACCTGCTGTCTCACCGTGTCGCCGCCCGCACGTTCAAGGGGTTCGCGCTTCAGGTTCTTCACCGGCACCTTGCGGGCGATCAGGCGTCCGAGCAAGACGTCCCAGATGGCGTCGGCCTTGTACTCGTCGGAGGTGTGGATGTTGATCTTGCCTTCGGTGCGGTCGAAGTCCACCTCCACCATGATGCCCTTGAAGTCGAATCGCCCGGTGATCTCCCGGAGCGCCTGGTTCACGGCGTTGTCGACCTCTTGCAGGTCGGCGCCAGTCGTGATGTCGAACGACTCATCCTTGGCCATCGTCGTGCCCTCCTCGTGCTGCAACGTACGCAGGAGATGGTGCCCCGTAAGCGGGTGCGAGGTCTAGAGGGCACGATGTTTACGAAGCCGGGCCCACCTCGTTTACGAAGCCGGGCCCACCTCGATCTGCATGACCAGGTCGGTCAGGACGCTCATTTATGGCCTGCGGTCCGTGAAATTCCCGGCGAGTCTGCGCGCCGATAACCACTGCACGGAGGCCGTATGCACCCGCGCACCCAGCGCTGCGACGCCTCGGTGTGCGGGGGCGGGCTACGCTGGGAGTGTCCTGGTCGCCGGCCTGCCTCGTTCCCGCGCTGCGGACTGTTCCGAGCGGGGCCTGGCAGGGCGTGCCCTGTGGCGGCGGCCGGACGGAAGAAGTGGGAGGCTCAGGTGGCAAAGAAGGTCATGACCCAGCAGGCCGTCGACCGGGCGGTGCAGCGTCAGTTGGACGACGACGCACGGCAGCCGGCCGGGGAGACACGCCGCGTGACTGCGGTGCTGGCGTTGAACGCAGTGGACTTCCAGCAGTGGTGCACCGAGCGCGGCAAGAACGCGCGCGACCGCAACCTGCTCATGGTGACCCCCGGCACCACGCGAGGCCTGAAGGACGCGCACCTGGAGATCACCGCCCGAGGCATGTGGCGGTCGGACATCCACCTGCTGATGCAGGGGCTCGTACCAGCGCTGGACGGGCCCTCGCAGAAGCGGGTGGCCAGCATGGGATGGGGCCAGCCGATCCCCTAGCGCCGGAAGCGCGCTGTGCCGTCGCAGGTTGCGAGGGCGACACCTCCGAACCCTGGCCCGCCATCGCGGGACCGTGCGCCGGAACGTCTCGGCGCATGGCCTGCGGAACAGGAGTTGACGATGAACGAAGACCGACGCGAGAAACGCCTGGCCTACGAGGCGGCGCGCGCACACCACCGTGGCTACTACGAACGCCACTTCCCGGCGAAGGTGCTGGGAGCGCGCCCCGCAGAGCCTGTGACCCCGGAGGTGCTCGCGGAGATCGAACGCCTCAAGGCCGCCGAGGAAGCCGCGCACAAGGCGTGGCAGGAGGCGGTCCAGAACCGCTAGTCCGACCGGCCCCTCCGCGCCTGATTCGCGTGCCGGTACTTGCGCGAGTCCCTGTGCTGGCCCGCGTGCTAGTCCTCGTGCGGGCGCACCAGCAGGACAGCGGCGCTCTGCGAGTGGCGCGACACGGCGTCCGCGACCGACCCCAGGAGCAGGCGCCCGAGGCCGCTGCGGCCGTGGGTGGCCATCACCACCACGTCAATGTCCAGGCGCTCCGTGGCTGCGAGGATGGCGTCTGCGGCGTCGCCGGCGACGACCTCCACCGACACCGAACCCACGCCCCGCGCCCTGAGGTCGGCCGCGACCCGTTCGAGCGACTCACGGGCGACGGTCCGCTCCGCCCCGACGGCTGCCTGTGCGGCCTCCACGGAGATGCTGGCCACGGGCGGGGTGCCCGTGGGCATGCTCGCGGCCAGCAGGTCCGCCTCGGACGCGGTGGCGCGGAGCAGAAGCAGTTCGGCGCCGGCCGCGCGTGCGAGGAAAGCGGCGTGGGTCACTGCGACCTCGGACACCTCGGAGCCGTCCAGCGGGAGCAGGATGCGACGGATGGTGACGTCGGCGTCTTCTGCGGTGGCGGCGGCCTCCGTGCTCGGGCAGAGCAGGACGGGCGTCTCGCGCGCGTGGCGGACCAGGTGGTCGGCCACGGAGCCCAGGACTGCCGGGCGGATGCCGGTCTCGCCCTGCGAACTCATCACCAGGAGGCCCACCTCCAGTTCGTCCAGCGCCTCCACCAGCGCCTCGGCAGCATCGCCCCGCAGCACCAGTGAGCCCGCCGCCCGGACCCCGCGGGCCTTCAGGTCCTCCACCACCTCGCTCAGGTGGGGGACGGCCTCCAGCGGCTCGGCGGCGGCGTGCGTGACCACCTTCTCGTCGAAGTAGCCGTCCCAGTCGTCGTCGTCCAGTTCGTCCGGGGAGAGGCCCGCCGCCTTCGAGACGCGCACGACCAGCACCTTCGCGTCGGTGGCCCTCGCCATGGCGGCGGCGTAGGGGATCGCCGCCCGCGCGAGGGGTGAGCCGTCGTCCGTGAGCAGGATGCGCTGGTACTGATCGTCCATGGGGTGCCTTCCGGACTAGGGGATCGCCGCGGAGGTCGGTTGCGACGCGCCCGCCCGTGTCCACGTTTCAACCAGACTATGCCATCCGGCCACGACGATCCCGAGCGCAGGGCCGCGGAGGCGTCGAGCGAGCCGAGGCGCACCGGGGCGTGTGCGTTAGCCGCGGGCCCCCCAGGGGGCCGGAAGGTGAGCGAAGGCCAATCCAGTGTGAAACCGCGTGCGCAATCACAACAAACGGTGATAGAGAGGTCAAGATCGGACGAGATCGCTCGTGCAGGAGAGTGTCCACGAGAGATTGAAGCAGATCGACGCCTTCGCGCTCGCATCGCGTCCCGTGGAGGCCACCTCACCCGGCGAGGATGCCGATGTGCTGGGTAGCCGCCACCGTACCGGGCTGACAGCATCTTCGGGTGCGCTGGGAACTGACTACATCGTTCGTGGATTCGTTCGTGCGGGGCGCTCGCTTCGGGGCCTGGGTCACCGGCGCGACCCTGGCGCTGACGCTGGCCGGCGTGGCCGCCGTCGTCGTCGTCTCGCCCGTCTCCATCGGGGCAACCGCCAGCCCGCCTGCTGTCACGGAGACCCGAGACATGCGCGTGGACCGCGCCCTGATCGCCGCCGTGGAGGCGAAGTGGGGCGTGACCGGCGAGTTCGCCTTCGCCCTCTCCCGCGAGGAAGCGCCCGCCCCCATCAGCGAGGCCGACCTGGTCGACCTCACCCCCACCCCTGAGCCCAGCCCCGAGCCCACCCCCGAGCCCACGCAGCCCCCCGAGGCGGTGGCGCCCGCGCAGACCCGACCGCCCCCCGCGCCACCCGCGCCGGCAGCACCGCCGCTGGTCGTCGAGGGCAACGCGCTGCTCGAGGTCCTCGCGACGGCGTTCCCGGATCCGGAGTTCGCCTACCGCGTGGTGATGTGCGAGTCCTCCGGCAACGCCCGGGCGAACACCGGCAACGGCTACTACGGCATGTGGCAGTTCGACCTCGCCACCTGGCAGTCCGTGGGCGGGGCAGGCCTGCCGAGCGATGCCTCCGTCGCCGAGCAGGTGTCGCGCGCTCGCGCCCTCTACGAGGTGCGCGGGTGGCAGCCGTGGCACTGCGCCCGCGTCGTCTCCTAGCGTCTACCTCTTCCGGCATGAGCGCGGGCTGCGCCTGACCGCGTGGGCGTGCACGCAGCACGAGGGAACCACCTTGACTGTGCGTTCGTCTCCTTTGATGGGGCGGCCCATCGATCGAGGAGGAAGACCCATGAGACGCGTAACCCTGCGGCAGCGCTTCGGGCGGCTACAACCGGGCCTGTCCGGGCTGGGAGCGGCGGCGCTGGCCACCATCGGCGCACTCATCCTCGCCGCTGCCTTCGTGTCCTCCGCCTCCGGCCAGACCCCGGGCGGTGACGCGGCCCCTCGGGCGTTCGAGGTGGACGTGGCGGCCGAGGTGCTGGAAGCGGACGCTCCCCTGTCCGTGGCTGCCGCGGAGGTGGTGCAGGACGACCAGGGACGCCTCGCGCATGGCGTGGTGGTCACCTGGAACGACGCCGCTGACGCCGAGTTGAGCGACGAACGCTTCACGCACCACGTCAGCGCCATTGCCCCTGGTGGAGCGGGCGACCTCGTACTCTCCGGCCGCGGCTGTGGCGCGCAGTGGGCGGAGTCCGAGCAGGAGGTGGTCTTCCCCTGCACGCTGGACCTGCGCATCACGCCCGTCAGCCCCGGCAGCACGCACGAGTACCCGCTGTGGATCCAGCCGCAGGTGGGCCCGCTGACCCTGGAGACCGGCCAGTACGTGGTGGAGCAGCAGGTCTTCTGGTGGCGCCCCGCGACGCCGGAGGTGCAGCAGCACTTCACCGTCCGCCTCACCTACGACGTCACCGAGGCGCCCGTCGCCACCGGCATCTCCGTGGACGCCTCCATCGTGGAGGCCAGCGCCCCGGTGGACGTCGCCGTGACCGAGGTCGCCGAGGTAGACGGCCTGCCCTCGCACGGTGTGCGCGTGACGTGGCAGGGCGCTGGCCGGGCCATCCTGGACGACGCCCGCTTCACGCACCACACGGTCAGCGGGGAGGTCAGCGCCACGACCCCTGAGAGCCACCTCATCACGACCGGCCGAGGCTGCGGCGCCAGCGTGGACGAGGGCGGCGAGGTCTCCCAGTACTGCACGGACGATCTGCGCATCATCGACCTCGCCCCCGGCGAGACGCACGAGTATCCCGTGTGCATCCACCCGGCGCTGGACGGCCTGCTGCTGCGTCCGGGCACGTACACCGTGGAGGAGAGCATTGGCTGGCGGGCGTCGCAGGACGGCGTGCCCGTGGGCGCCCGCCAGGAATTCACGGTGCGCCTGGTCTACACCGTGACGGCGGGCGAGCCCGGCATCCTGACCCCCGAGCCCGCCCCCACCGGCATCACGCTCGCCACATGGAGCGGCGGCCCCATCGCCGACCTCCCGCAGGCCACGTCCTACTGGATCACCGCCTCCGGCGAGTACGTCGGCTACCTCCCCGCCGCTCCCGCCTTCGTCAATGCCGACTTCCTGACCCGCTTCCCGTCCGGCACCCTCCCAGCCGGAACGAGCCTGGTCGTCGTGCGATGGCCCTCGGACTCGCGGTAGCCCTCGGACGCGGGGGCGCAGCAGGAAGGGGAGCCCAGGCGGGCTCCCCTCGGTGTGTGGGGGGGGTGGGGTGGGGTGGGGGAGGCTGTTCAGAAGTGTTCTCGGAACAGTACTGTACAAACGCAGTTTCAGGAGTCACTGATGACGGGCAGTTCGGCACAGGAGAAGTGGCATCAGGCGCGTCTGATTTCAGCGTCAGGAATTCGCGGTGCGGATGAGCAGGAAGTCAGAGCGACTGCCGCGCTGCTTTCGGTGATGGCAGCGGTTCCTGACTACGGTCGTGCCCTGCTTTCCCGCATGGGGGCTCCTGCTGGTCGCCTATCCTCCTTCACGGAGGTCGAACTGAAGACTCCGGCCGGGACGAAGATCCGTCCGGACGGGGCGCTTGTCGTGGAACGGGGCTCGACCCGTTGGGTGGCCTTGGTCGAGGTTAAGACCGGCACCAATGAGCTTCGCCGCGAACAGGTCGAGGTATACCTCGATGCTGCTCGGGAGCAGGGCTTTGACTGTGTTGTGACCATCTCGAATCAGATCGCAGGGAACGCCTCTGGGCTTCCCGTCGATGTCGACCGCCGGAAGGTTCGGCGGGTCTCGCTGACGCACCTCTCCTGGTTGGAGGTACTGACGGAGGCGGCGTTCCAGCATGAGCACCGCGGGGTCTCCGATCCCGATCAGGCGTACATGCTGGGCGAGTTGATCCACTACTTGGAGGATCACCGTTCAGGGGCGATGGCCTTTGAGGACATGGGGGCCCACTGGGTCTCGGTCCGTGACGGCGCGCGAAATGGCACTCTTCGCGCCAGTGATGCGAGCGTGCAGGACGTCGCGGCGCGCTGGGATCAACTGCTCCAGTACCTGTCGCTCGATCTCGGTCGGAGTCTGGGGGCGCCGGTTCGTGAGGTCTTGAGTCGTCGGGAGAAGCAGGATCCGTCGATCCGGCGTGGGTACCTGGTGAACGAGCTAACCAGAGCCGGAAGGTTGGACGGGGTGCTTCGCATCCCTGGTGCGGTCGGCGACGTCACGCTCGCTGCCTCGCTGCGGGCGAAACTGGTCTCTGCCTCAGTAAACCTTGGCGCACCGGACTCCGCTCGAGCGAGCACCCGGATTCGCTGGTTGCTTCGACAGTTGGCTGATGCTCCGCCGGATCTCAGAATCGAAGTGTCGTTCCATGGCACACGGCAGACCGTCGCCGCCTTGCTGAGGGACGCGCGCGAGGACGAGTCTCTCCTGCTCCTCCCCGAACGTGGTGGCGAGCCGCGTGCGTTCACACTGACGTTGACGCTCCCGATGGGTGACCGCCGGGATAATCGCAGGGGGTCCTTCATCTCGTCCATGTGGGCGCTCCTGGAGGTCTTCTACAGCAGTGTGGTTCAGTCGCTGCGCCCCTGGCAGCCAGCCGTGCCCAAGTTCAGATCGCAGGAGCCGGTCGCCACGGTACTGACTACTGGCGGTGAGCGGGGGGAGGCAGATGGGGGTCTCAATCGCTCGCTTGACTCGGAGGGGGATGGTTCCGACGGAACCGCAGTCGAAGACACCGCCGGCATTGGCGGAGCGAAACACGCGGGTGAGGGTAGTGATCCGGAGCCCAGCCACCCCCTGATCTGAGGCGGTTAGCCTCACCCGTCCGAGGGCCGAACTTCAGGTCGATGGCACGCGTCTGCTACGGTCGAGCCATGGCAGTCGCGTTCGGCCCTGCAGCAGCTTCGATCGCCAGCGCGATTTCAGCCGCAAGGCTGTCCTTCGCGCTTTCAAGCGCTGACAATTCTTGCTCCAGGTCCCAGTCACTCAACCAAAGTGATCGCGGGTAGACGCGTCGCACCTGGATTTGCGAGAGGGGGCTGTCGGGGGTAGCGGGCATGCCACTCGACTTCACGCCCCGACCGGCCAGCGCAACCCGGAGCCGGTGGTAGAGCGCCCGCCGAGCACTTGGCGTTAGTGTCGATGTGATGGCCGGGTCGACTTGAAGCACCATCGCAATTCCTACGTACTCGGTGCCTGCGTCCCTCACGAGCCAGACGCTCCCCACCACGGCCCCCGTGTGCACATCGATCCCATCGAAACGCACCTCGAAGCCGTCTATCCCTTTGCTCTCGTGGAATGTCCGGCGGAAGGTTAGACACCCCGGGTGTTCGTTGAGCCACCGCTCGACGAGATGCGTCCATTGTTCATTCGTACGGGGGAGTCTGAGGAGCCACTGGACGCGTTCCTGATTCAGCCAGGCCAAGGCGATAAGAAGCAAGAACGCTACGCCGGCGACTGGCCAGTTCTGCCAGATCTCGTCCCGGAACGACACGAGAACCGTGACCCCACCTACGAGACTTGCGGCTCCTACCAACAGGAGAGAGGCGCGTGTCAGGGTTGCTGACCGCCCGTACGACGTTAGAAGTCCGTTCATCGAGCTCCGATCCGGGTGCTGTTCGAGAGACGGAGTCCCTCGAACAGCGAGACCCTCTCTAACTACACCCACTCGTCGCGCCGCAGTTCATGCACTTCAGGCAGGTGCCGTTGCGCACCATCATCAACTGCCCGCAGTCCTCGCATGGGTCGCCGAGGAAGCCCTTCTGGCGCGCTTCCTCGCGGGCGTCCATGCCGGGGGTGGGGTCTGCGAGGGCTACTGAGGTTGCCGGGGTGGCGAGGGCGACGGGCTGCGGCTTTGCCGCGGCTGGCGCCGGAGCGGTGGTCGCGGGGGTGGCGACGGGCATCGAGGCTGGCGTCTGGGCCACCGGCGCCGCCGGGGTGGGGGCGGGCGCCTGGGGGAGGGGCTGCGGGAAGTCCTCCACCGGGTCGGTGCTGGCCTGGAGTTCCTCCGGGCTGACGTGCGCCAGGTCCGCGCGGCCGAGGTAGGACACGGCCAGTTCCCGGAAGATGTAGTCGATGATTGACGACGAGAACTTGATGCGGTCGTTGCCGGCCACCGTGCCCATGGGCTCGAACTTCGTGAAGACGAAGGTGTCCACGAACTTCTCCAGCGGCACGCCGTACTGCAGGCCCATGCTCACGGCGATGGCGAAGCAGTTCATCAGGCTGCGGAAGGCGGCGCCGTCCTTGGCGGTGTCCACGAAGATCTCGCCCAGGCGGGGAGCGTGCTCACCGGGCTGGCGCTTGAACTCGCCGGTGTGGATGTAGATCGTGTGCCCGCCCACGGACGCCTTCTGCGTGTAGCCGCTGCGGCGATCCGGCAGCCGCTCGCGGTCGCCTCGAGGACGCACGGTGACGGTCTGGGCCTGCTGGGACGCGATGAGGCGCTCCGCGGCCGCGAGGATCGCGGCGGTCTGCGCCGGATCCTCGTCCTCCTCGAAGTCCTCGATGTCGGCGAAGGCGGTGCCGGAGAGGGGCTGGCTCAACTTGGAGCCGTCCCGGTAGAGGGCCAGGGCCTTCACGCCGGTGTCGGCGGCGGCCATGTAGACCTCCTTGACCTCGTCGACGGTGGCCTCCATGGGCATGTTGATGGTCTTGGAGATGGCGCCGGAGAGGAACGGCTGGGCCGCAGCGAGGATGCGCACGTGCGCCATGGCCTGGATGTAGCGGGTGCCGTACTTGCCGCACTTGTTGGCGCAGTCAAACACGGGCAGGTGCTCGTCGCGCAGGTGGGGGGCGCCCTCCACCGTCATGCGGCCCAGGATGTGGTCGTTGGCGGCTTCCACCTGCTCCCGGCTGTAGCCGAGGTGGGCGAGCATGTCGAAGCCCGGCCGCGCGAGGGTGTCCTTGTCAATGCCGAGGACGTCCGTGCAGAACTCGTCGCCCAGGGTCCAGCGGTTGAAGACAAAGGAGATGTGGAACGCGGTCTGGAGGGCCTCCTCCAGTGTGTCCAGCACCGGCTGCGTGAAGCCCTTCTGGGCCAGCGTGTTGCGGTTGAGGTGCGGCGCGGCATCGAAGGTCTCCGTGCCCACGGCGTACTGGACGATGTCGCGGATCTGCGCGGCGGAGTAGCCCAGGCGCTTCAGTGCGGGCGGGACGCTCTCGTTGATGATGCGGAAGTAGCCGCCGCCGGCCAGTTTCTTGAACTTCACCAGCGCGAAGTCCGGCTCCACACCGGTGGTGTCGCAGTCCATGAGCAGACCGATGGTGCCGGTGGGGGCGATCAGCGTGGACTGGGCGTTGCGGTAGCCGTGCCTCTCGCCCAACTCCAGCGCGCGGTCCCACGCGCGGTGGGCGGCCTCCAGCAGGTCAGGGGGGCACGTCTGCTGGTCCAGGGGGACGGGGAGGACGGTGAGCGCCTCGTACTCCCCGCCGGGGGCGGCGTAGGCGGCGCGGCGGTGGTTGCGCATGACGCGCAGCATGGACTCCCGGTTTTCCTCGTAGCGCGGGAAGGCGCCAAGTTCGGCGGCCATCTCCGCAGAGGCGGCGTAGGAGCGGCCGGTGAGGATGGCCGTGAGCGCGGCGGTCCAGGCGAGGGCCTGCTCAGAGTCGTACGGGATGCCCTGCATCATCAGCACGGTGCCCAGGTTCGCGTAGCCCAGGCCCAGTGTGCGGTAGTCGTAGGACAACTGCGCGATGGAGTCGCTGGGGAACTGCGCCATGGCGACGGAGATCTCCAGGACGACCGTCCAGATGCGGATGGCGTGCTCATAGGCCGCGATGTCGAACTCGCCGCTCTCCATGTCCGTGAAGGCGAGGAGGTTGAGCGACGCCAGGTTGCAGGCGGTGTCGTCCAGGAACATGTACTCGGAGCAGGGGTTGGAGCCGTTGATGCGGCCGCCGTTGGGGCAGGTGTGCCACTCGTTGATGGTGGTGTCGTACTGCAGGCCCGGGTCCGCGCTCTGCCACGCGGCGAGGGCGATCTTGTCCCACAGGTCCGCGGCCTGGACGGTCCTGGCCACCTCGCCGGTGGTGCGGAAGGTCAGATCCCAGGGCTGGTTGCGGCGCACGGCGTCCAGGAAGTCCGCGGTGACGCGCACCGAGTTGTTGGAGTTCTGGCCGGAGACGGTCTGGTACGCCTCGCCCTGCCAGTCGGAGTCGAACTCCTGGAAGTCCAGGGTGGTGACGCCCTGCTCCACGAGTTGCAGCACGCGGACGATGAAGCCCTCCGTCACCCCGTCCTTGCGAGCGCGGGCCACGGCACGACGCAGGCTGAGGTTCTGGGCGACGTCCGGGCCGCCCTCCTCGACGTTGTGGGCGGCCTGGAAGATGGCGGCCAGGTGGCGGCGGGTGACGGCGGCGCCGGTGACCAGGGCGGCCACCTTCTGCTCCTCCTTCACCTTCCAGTCGATGAACTGCTCCACGTCCGGGTGGTCGGCGTTCAGGATCACCATCTTGGCCGCGCGGCGGGTGGTGCCACCGGACTTGATGGCGCCGGCCGCGCGGTCGCCGATCTTGAGGAAGGACATCAGGCCAGAGGACTTCCCGCCGCCGGACAGGCCCTCGTGCTCGCCGCGCAGGTTGGAGAAGTTGGACCCGGTGCCGGAGCCGTACTTGAAGATGCGCGCTTCGCGCGTCCACAGATCCATGATGCCGCCGGGGTTCACCAGGTCGTCCGAGACGGACTGGATGAAGCACGCGTGCGGCTGAGGGCGCTCGTAGGCGTTGGTGGACTGCTCGATGGCGCCGGTGGCGGCGTCGACGTAGGAGTGGCCCTGCGCTGGGCCGGCAATGCCGTAGGCCCAGTGCAGGCCGGTGTTGAACCACTGCGGCGAGTTGGGGGCGGCCATCTGGCGCGCCATCATGTGGCACAACTCGTCGTAGAAGGCGCGGGCGTCTTCCTCGGAGTCGAAGTAGCCGCCCTTCCAGCCCCAGTAGGTCCAGGTGCCGGCCAGGCGGTGGAAGGTCTGGCGCGCGTCCGTCTCGCCGCCCATCGTGGCGCCGGGCGCGGGCGCGCGGCGCTGCAGCCACCCCGGCACGCCGGGCTCCTCGACCGCGACGGTTGCCGAGGGCACCCCCGCCTTGCGGAAGTACTTCTGCGCCATGATGTCCGTGGCCACCTGCGAGAACGGCGCCGGCATGTCGATGTCGCGCGCCTCGAAGACCACGGAGCCGTCCGGGTTGACGATGCGGGAGGTGCGCTTGGTGACTGCGATGCCCTCGTACGGGTCATGGTCAGCGGTAGTAAAGCGGCGAGGGATGCGCATAGTGAGGGCCTTCCTGCGGGGTGGAACACAACTGTTGTGGCGGAGACCCGAGGCCCAAGGTGTTGGGTCTGGGAGCGGGCGCTGCCACTAGATCTTGGGGTGAACTGTTCAGGCGCTTGAGCATCTACTCGAGGGCGCGATCGCCATCCTACGCCTCCGCAGGGGCATGTCAAGCAGCCGCTAGAGCGCATGAGCAGATGTGTTAGCGCAGCGGGTGATCAGTTCTTACGGAGCCGTTAGGCGCAACGACTCCTGACGCTCACGCGACCACATTGAGGATCGTGTTCGTGATGGGGAGCGCCGTTCGGAAGCCTACGGCATCGCTGTCGGTATGGCCGTCGGGGTGGCCTGGTCCGCCCACCGGTGGTTCTCGAACGCCCATTCGATGAGGGCCTGCGAGTCCTGGGCGCGGAGCGTGCTGTCCAGCAGCACGATGTAGACCCGGTGGCCATCGCGCTCGGCGGTGACGGAGAAGGTGCGGCCGGCTTCCTCGGTGAAGCCGGTCTTCACGCCGTCCACGCCGGGGGTGTAGTTCAGCAGCGGGTTGTGGTTGTAGAGGTCGAACTCGACCGTCTCGCCGTCTCGCTCGCCGGTGACCACGGTCTGCTCTGTGCCCACCACCTGGCGCAGGTCTGGGAAGCGCATGAGGTAGCGGGAAAGCAGCGCCAGGTCCCAGGCGGTGCTGTAGTGCCCGTCTTCGTACAGTCCGGCCACGTTCGTGAAGCGCGTGTGCTCCAGACCCAGACGCTCAGCGAGCGCGTTTATCTCCGCGACGAACGCCTCCTGGCTGCCGGACACGTGCTCGGCGATCGCGATCGCGGCGTCGTTGCCGGAGACCAGCATCAGGCCCAGCAGCATGTCTCGCAGCGTCAGGACGTCGCCGGACTCGAGCCCCATGGTGGACGAGTCGCCCTCGATCACCAGGTCCCAGTAGTGCACCGGCGACGTCACCAGGTCATCCAGCGGCCGGCGCTCCACGGCGACAATGGCGGTGGCGATCTTCGTCACGCTGGCCGGCGGGCGTACCTCGTGCGCGCCCCGGTCGTACAGGACCGCGAGCGAGGCGTCGTCCAGCACGATGGCGGCGGCCGCGGTGATCTCGGGCGCGGGGATGCCGAGGGCATCCGGCGCTGCCGCACGCGCCTCGCTGCTGGTGGGCGTGGCCGGCAGTGGATCCGCGGCGGCCGGATCGAGACCCGCGGCCGTGGGCGTGCCGGCCGTGTTCGTCGCGCTCCCTGCGGGCGGCGAGGCGCCGTCGTCCGGCCACGCGAGCCAGCCGGCGACCAGGAGCACGGGCGCGGCGACCGCCAGTGCGAGCAGGCGCGGCGGCACGCCTCGACCGGACGAGCCGAGCGGGCCAGACGGGCCGAAGGGGCCAAAGGAGCCGAACCGGCCGAACGGGCCGCGGCGACGAGCGGGGCTCGTCCGGAAGCGGAACGGATCGTACGAGCCCGGCTGCACGGCGGTCAGCGCGTGCCGACGAGGGCTTCGAGGTCGTCCGGGCGGGAGGGGATCCGGGCGGAGAGGTTCCGGGACCCGTTCCTGGTCACCAACACGTCGTCCTCGATGCGGATGCCGATGCCCTGGAGCCGCTTCGGCACGCCCTTCGTGCCGGGCGCGAAGTAGAGGCCTGGCTCCACCGTCAGCACCATGCCGGGGCGTAGGGGGACGGACTTCTTGCCCTCGCGATAGCGGCCGGCGTCGTGCACGTCCAGGCCCAGCCAGTGGCTGGTGGAGTGCATGTAGACGTGGCGGTAGGCCTCGCGTTCGATGAGGGAGTCCACGCTGCCGCGCAGCACCTTCAGGTCGATCAGCCCCTCCACGAGCGTGCGTACGGATGCGTCATGCACGTCGTGGAAGGTGTGGCCGGGCCGCGCGCGCTCCATGCCGTTGCGCTGGGCCTCCAGCACCACGTCGTACACGGCGCGCTGCTGGGCCGTGAAGCGCCCGTTGGCCGGGTAGGTGCGCGTGACGTCGGCGGAGTAGAGGTCCCACTCTGCGCCGGTGTCCAGCAGCATCAGATCCCTGTCCTGTAACTGGCGGCGGTTCTCCGTGTAGTGCAGCGTGCAGGAGTTCGCCCCGCTCGCCGCGATGGTGGGGAAGCCGTCGCGGATCGAGCCCTCGCGGCGGTAGACCTCCTCCAGCACCGCCTGCACCTCGTACTCGTGCATGCCGGGCCGGGTGGCCGCCATCGCCGCCTCCAGGCCGCGCCCCGTGATGTCGATGGCGCGCTGCAGCGATCGCACTTCCGAGGGCGTCTTGATGAGCCGCATCTCGTCTACCAGCGGGTGGGGATCGCGGATCGTCTCGATCGGTGTCGCGCCGCGCTGCGCCCCCGCGCGCCGCTCGCGCACGATCGCCGCCAGCGTGCGCTCCACGCCGGAGTCGCCGCCGATGGAGAACCAGAGCGTGCGCACGCCCTGCAGCAGTTCGCGCAGGCGCCCGTCTACCTCCTCCACGGGGTAGGCGGCGTCCGCACCAAGACGCTCTCGCGCGCCCTCCACGCCCGCGCGCGGCCCCACCCAGACCGCCATCTCCGGGTCGTGCGGGCGGACGAACATGGTGTAGGGATGCTCGGCGCCGGGGCGCAGGACGATCACGCTGTCCGGCTCATGGAAGCCGGTCAGGTAGTGGAAGGTGGAGTCTTGCCGGAAGGGGTAGTCCACGTCCCCGTTGCGGAGCACCTCGCGCGAGGAGAGGAAGACGGCCGCGGAATCCTTGCCCAACTGACGCATCAGTCGTTGCCGGCGCTTCGCGAACTCATCTGCCATCGTCAGCCCCACCCTTGCCGTGCGTCTGGTAGCGGCCCGCGCGTGTTGTGCGGGTGTTTCGAGCATACCGTCCGGCACGCGCGCGTTCTCGTCTAGAACACGTCCACGGCCGTCCGCACGGCGATGAAGAACAGCCCGAGGGCGAGCAGGCGGGTGAGGGGCCCCTCGCCCAGGCGACGGCGCACGAGGCGCCCGGCGGGGCTCCCGAGCACGACGCCCACCGCCAGCCACGGCACGTCGCGCCCTGGGTCGCCGCCATGGCTCAGGGCCAGGTGCATGGCCACCACCACGCCGGACTGCGCCACGATCAGCGCGTGCATGGAGGTGGTGGCGATGGTGTGCGGGATGTGCATCAGGCGGGTCATGATCGGTATCCCGATCGGCCCGCCGCCGATGCCGGCCAGCGCCCCGAGGAACGAGGCGCCCGCGTTCGGCACGATGCTGGGGAAGATGGGGATGCGGTAGGAGTAGCGGTTGCCCGCTCGGTCGGTGCGCGTGCGCTGCCAGGCGTTGCCGGCTGTTTCCGCCACGCCCGCGACCGGCCTCCACACGAGGTATGCGCCGATGCACCCCAGGAGCACCGCGAAGCCGGCGGCGAACAGCGCGCGGGGCACCAGGTCCGTGACGAGTCCGCCCAGGAGCGCGGCCGGCACGGCGACAACCAGCATCGCCGCGACCACGGGGAGGTCCACCAGGCGCTCACGCGCCATCACCGCAGAGGAGGCCAGCGCGGAGGCGAACACCACGGTCAGCGAGGCCGTGGTGATGGCCACGGGATCCGCGTCCGGGTAGCGGATGAGCAGCAGCGGCGCGATCAGGAACCCGCCGCCGGCACCAATCGCCGTGGCGTACGTCCCGATGGCAAACCCGATGGCAACGAGGGCGAGCGCCTCTACCGGCCCCATTGCCAGAGCATGCGCCTCTCCGCGCGGACGCTCAAACCGCTCCCGCCTGCGGGGGTGGCTGTACGGGCCGCCTGGGCGACGTGGCGGGGCTCACCACGTCCGAGGCACCACTGACTCCGGATGGCCGAACCCCACGAGTCCGCGCGCCACCAGGTCGTCGTACTCCTCGCGGCTGTAGCCCAGCAGGTCCAGGTAGATCTCCTCGTTGTGCTCGCCCAGGAGCGGGGGTGGGCGGCGGATGTGGTTCGGGGTGTTGGCCCACTTCGTCATGATGCCGGGGTAGGTGTGGCGGCCCACGCCGGGCATGTCGATCTCCTCGAAGAAGCCGCGCTCCGCCAGTTGCGGCGAGGCGAGCAGGTCGAGTTCGTCGTGGACCGCCGCAGCGCAGACGCCGGCCGCCTGCAGGCGGTAGAAGAGGTCGTCCTTGTCCTGGGGACGGGTGCAGGGCGCGAGCGCCTCGTCCAGCGCGTCGCGGTTGGCGTGACGCGCAGGCGCGGAGGCGAAGCGCGCGTCCTCCAGCAGGTGCGGCGCCCCCAGCACGTCGCAGAGCGCTCGGAACTCGTCGTCCGAGGCCACGTCCAGGGCGATCCACTGGTCGTGCCCCTGGGTGGGATAGACGCCGTGCGGGGCGTGGGAGCGGTGCAGGTTGCCCTGCGGCTGCGCCACGCGGCCGTTCATCGTGTAGTCCAGGATCCACTCGCCCAGGATGGGGAGGAAGGACTCCGCCAGCGGCATCTCGATCTGCTGGCCCACGCCCGTGACCTCGCGGCGGAGCAGGGCGGCCGTGATGGCAAAGGCGCCCATCACGCCGGCCAGGGCGTCTGCGGTGAACGCCTCGCCCGTCTCCTCTGGCGTGCCGTCCGGATACCCGCGCAGCCAGTGGTGGCCGATCATGCCCTCCACGTGGGTGCCGAAGCCGCGGTAGTTCTTGTAGGGTCCTTCCAGGCCGTACGCCGGCATGCGCAGCATG
The DNA here is from genome assembly GCA_023228825.1 of Dehalococcoidia bacterium. Classification (GTDB taxonomy): domain Bacteria; phylum Chloroflexota; class Dehalococcoidia; order UBA2979; family UBA2979; genus W-Chloroflexi-9. Next base: position 26,833 of record JALOAL010000010.1, read on the forward strand.
ATCAGCCGCGGGTTCACCTCGCGCAGCACGTCATAGGTGAGGCCCGCGCGCTCCACCGTGACCGGCACGTTGTTCTCCACCACCACGTCCGAATGTTCGATGAGTCGCAGGAAGGCCGCGCGGCCCTCGGGCGACATGACGTCACAGGACATGGAGCGCTTGTTGCGGGCGTGCGCGTTGAAGGCCGGCGAGCGGTTCCACGGGTCGTCGCCGGGGTCGAAGTCCGGGAAGGCGGTGAGGAGCGTGCCCTGCTCCGCCGCGCGCCGCGAGACCTCGCTGGTGACCACGCGCTCGCCGCCTCGGGAGTAGGGCTGGATGCGGTTGGTGGGCTCCACGCGCACCACGTCCGCCCCCCATTCGCCCAGGAGTTGCGTGACGTGCGGGCCGGCCCAGACCACGGTCACCTCGGCGATGCGGATGCCGTCCAGCGGCAGTGGCTCAGGCATGAGTGGCCTCCTCCTCCGCCTCGTCTGCGCTGGCGCGGCTGTCGTACACCGTCGCCAGCACCTCGGCCGTGTGTTCCCCGAGCAGGGGTGCGCGCCGCGGCGGCTGTCGAGGCGTGTCCGAGAGGATGACCTGGCGGCCGGGGTACTCGATGGGGCCGGTGGCGGGATGGTCGATGGTGTCCCACACGCCGCGCCCTCGGTAGTGCTCGTCCGTGACCAGGTCCTCCGTGGTGAAGATCGCCCCGCCGAGGATGCCGAGGGCCTGCGTCTCCGCGACGGCCTCGCGCTTGGTGCGCTGGATCATCCACGCCATCCAGGAGCCCTCCACCTCTGCGGCGAAGTCTTCCGACCAGACCGCCATGGGCGTCTGTAGTTCTGGGTGGTCCTTCAGGTCAGGGCGGCCGATGAGGTCGAGCGCTGCGGGGAAGTGCTTGGTGCCGCCGGCGTAGATGTTGGCGTAGCCGTCCGCCGTGGGGCGGGCGCCCATGGCCGGCCGCGTGCCGGCAGGCTGTCGCTTCGCCACCATGCCGGTGTAGGAGGTGGCGGTGGTGTAGACCGTGCGCCGGTCACGGAAGCCCGCCTGCGCCTCGTACACCGCCTGGTCGATCCAGTCGCCCTTGCCGCCCCGGGCCACGCGCAGGCGCGCCAGGATGCAGCCGTACGCAGCGGCGAGGCCGGCGTGGTAGTGCGCGACATAACCGCCGCTCTTGATCGGATGCCGCTCCGCCGAGCCGTTGAGGTGCAACGGTCCTCCCAGGGCCTGTAGCGTCAGTTCCGAGCCTCGGTAGTCCCGCCATGGCCCGCTCTGCCCGAACGGGGTGATGGAGGCCATGACGAGGTCCGGGTGCTGGGCGGACAGCACGTCGTAGCCGAGCCCCCACGCAGCCATCTGCCCCGCGGGGAAGTCCTCGATCACGATGTCCACGCGGTCGGCCATGCGGCGCAGCAGCGCGCGGCCTTCCGCCGACTCGATGTCGAGCGTGACGGACTTCTTGTTCGTGTTCAGGTGCAGGAAGAGGGCGGACGTCTCCGGATCGGGGACATCGTCCTTGTGGGGTCCCTCGTGGCGTGCGGGGTCGCCGTCCGGCGGTTCGACCTTGATGACGTCTGCGCCGTAGTCGGCCAGTAGTTTGCCCGCGAACGGGCCGGCGACGTGTCGAGCGACCTCCAGGACCCGGATGCCCTCGAAGAGTTGCGCCACGTGGCACCCCCTTCAAACCCCGGGGACCGGGGCATTCCACCCCGCTTGGTTCACGCGCGTGATGTGGCGGGAAGATAGCATGCCCGCGATAGGGTGCTGGGAGCGCCTCGAAGCGCGGGCGCAGAGCGGGGCCCGCGCGCGGAGGAGTGAGGAGCGTCACCATGGCGGAACAGGTCAGCCCGGAGACCGCGGCGCTGGAGGTGCACACCCCACAGGGCGAGGCGGTGACGCTGGGCACACTCTGGCAGGAGCGCCCCGCGCTCCTCGTGCTGGTGCGGCACTTCGGCTGCCAGTTCTGCCGGGCGCAACTCGCGGACCTTCGCAGGGTCCTGCCGGACATCCGCGCTACGGGCGTGCAGCCGATCGTGATCGGCAACGGCACCCCGCCCATGGCGCAGGCGTTCGTGGAGGAGACCGGGCTGGACGTGCCGCTCTACACCAACCCAGGCCGCGAGGTGTACGAGGCTCTGGGCGCCCGGCGGCCCGGCGCGGGCGCCTTGCTGAACCCCCGCCTCTGGTGGAACGGCCTGCGCGTGGCCCTGCGCGGCTTCCTGCCGCGCAAGGTCCAGGGCGACTCCGCGCAACTGGGCGGCGTGTTCCTGGTGCGCCCGGACGGCCAGATGCCTTACGCCTACCGCAGCGACCTGGCCGGCGACCACCCCTCGGACGCGGAGTTACGTCGCGCGGTAGGCGCCATGCACGAGGGCTGAGCCGGGCGGCATCCCATGCATCACCAGGACGAGAGTTTGCGCTCCACCAGGCCGACCGCGGCATCCACGTTGCCGCTTTCGAGCGCATGGAGGACGGCCTGTGGGTTCACGTCCAACGCTTCCAGCACGGCGGTGCCGTTGAAGCGTTCGGACGGCGTGGAACTCGCCACCAACTTCACCAGTTCCACGGCGGTGTGATGGCGCTGGTTGGCGACCTGGCTGGCGCACCACGCCTCCAGCGCCGCTCGGTCGCCGTGGTTCGTCACGTTCACGATCTGGACGCTTTCCGGATCGCCAGCCGCCGCCGCCTCCATGTACGCGTCCGCCATTGCCGATGCGGCCTTCGCTTCCTTGGCGCGCTTTCGCTTTCGGTGGAAGTACTTGTAGATGCCAACCCCGAGGCCCGCCAGCGCGATGACGATCCCGGTGATGGCAAGGGCGAGTCCGGCCGTGGCCACCGAGCCGACGGCCAGGGCGGCGACTCCCACCCCGACCGTGACGGCACCCAGCACGGCCAGCGCGGCCTGGCGCTTCTGCTTGGTGCTCTTCTGCCGCTTCCCAAATGCGGCAGCATCCTTCGCCTTGTCGTTGCTCAGGTACCGCTCCACTGCCGCCAGGCGAGCCTTTGCTCGGCCCGAACTGATGCTGGCCCGGATGGCAAGCAGGATGCCGATGGCCGCGAATGCGAGTCCGATACCCGTGCTGACCGTCCCGAACACAGCGATCCCGCTGACCGTCGCGTATGCCAGGCCCAGGCTGGAGGAGACTACGGCCGCGCTGTTGTTCAGCGCATCGGCCCAGGCGAAGCCAGTGGACACGCTGTCATGCTGCGTCCCGGTCGCGTCGGGGGCGGAGAGGTCCGGTCGCGGCGCTACGGGTAGGCTCGCCAGTTGTTGCGCCCGGTCGGCGACCGCGAGCACTCCCGCAATGTAGTCGGCCTGCTCCAGGTCCTTGCCGATGTTCGCGAACTCGATGGCTGCGTCCACTACGCCTTGCAGTACCTGCGGGCGGCTCTCTGCCACGCCCAGGTAGGTGCCCTGCGCGGCCCCGACGCGGCGTAGCCAGGCGAGCGCTTCCGGGCCGGTGCTGAGCGCCTCGCGCTCGTCGAGCGCCGGGGTAAAGTCGTTATCGCCCTCGCCGATGAGCCCCTGTAGGTCAGCCTGCGACTCATCCGCCTCCGCCTGGAATGCGTTGTACTGCGCGGTGGCCTGGTCGGCTTTCCCAGCGAGTGACGGCGGTACCTCGCCGAGTGCATCCGGGCGGGCGGCGCGGGTGAGGGCGGTGGCGGCGGTAGCGTAGTCCGTCACCATCGCCTGGGCTGCCACGCGGACTCGCTCGGTCTCCCTGATCAGGCGGATCATCTCCGCGCGGTAGGGCGCCAGTTCGTCCACCGGTTCCGAGGCGACCGCGTCCCCGTCAGCCGACACGGGTGCGACATCCACCTCCGGTTGGGACATCGGCTCTGACTCGTCGAGAGAGGCGCTCTCCGGGCCGGGGGCTACCTCGGCCACGGGCGCCGGATCCTGTGCCGGTGCAGGCATGGGCTCCGCTTCGTCGAGTGGGGCGCTCTCCGGGCCGGGGGCTACCTCGGCCACGGGCGCGGGATCCTGCGCCGGAGCGGGCATGGGCTCTTCGGTGGTGGAACCGCCCGGAGCGCGTAAGACACGGACGGCGGCGGCGTTTCCGGCACGCAGGGCGAGCATGCGCGCCACGGCCGGGCGCGTACCGGCGAGCGGCATAGTCGTGGGTTCGCTGGACTGGCGATGGACGCTGTGCGTCTTCGCCTCCCCATGCGCCTCCACCGCGCGCGCCTGCCGAGTGCCTTCAGCCATGATCCGTTGGGCGGCTCCTGATCTCCTCTTTAGGAGTAGCAGCCCAACCCTGACGGTCGGAAGGGGTCGGACGGGCCAGTCCGGGAGGCCGGATGCCCCCCTGATGCCCTCGCGGGTCTCAGTCCTCGACCGGCACGAGGGCGGCGAGGCGTTTCGGGGCGACGAGGCGATAGGCGTCGCGGCAGAGCGTCTCGATCTCGCCCCAGTCGACAGGCCCGTCCAGCCGCACCCCGATCCAGCCTCGGTGCCCCACGTAGGGCGGCCGGAAGAACAGCGACGGGTCGGCCGCGATCAACTCCTCCTGCGCCTCCGGGATCGAGGCGAGCCAGAGGTGGGGGAAGTCCTGCTGGTGGTGGCCGTCTTGCCACAGGTTCGCAAACGTCTTCTTGTCACGTACGAACCACGTGGGGGCGCCGTGGCTGAGGCGCTCCGTCACCTCCGGCAGCGCGAGGCAGATCGCGCGCATGTGCTCCAGGTTGGAGTCTGCGGACGTGGAGGTCTTCGCCATCGGCTACCTCGGACAGTGGGTGGTGTGGTGCCCCCGGAGAGATTCGAACTCCCGACGCGCGGCTTAGGACGCCGCCGCTCTATCCCCTGAGCTACGAGGGCCTGAGACGGCCGGCGGCCGCCTCCCGTCCAGATTGGCAGATCGCGACGCGCTGGGGAAGCGCGGGGCGCCCCTACGGCTTGAGGATCGGGCCGCCCGCGTCCTGCCGCAGCGTCGCCTGGTAGAGCGAGACCACCGGCGGGCCGGCGAGCACGCCCGCCATGGAGCCCTGGGCGTGGCCCTTGCGGAACGCCTCGCTCTCGGTCCAGGCGGTGAATGCCTCGCGGTCCTCCCACGTGGAGTGCGAGACGTACTCGCCCTCCGCCTCGCCTCGCAGCAGGGCGAACTGCACGAAGCCGGGTACCTGGTCCAGGAAGGTGTCGCGCTCGGCCCAGATGCGTTCGAAGTCGGCTTCCCGACCGGGGTTCACCTGGAAGCGATTCATGGCGATGAACATGCGTATCTCCTCTGTCCGCGGTCTGACATGGTACGTCGCCCGCCCGGGAGGGTCAGCGCAGCGAGAACGGCGGGTAGCGGTCGGTCAGCAGGAGGAAGGCGTACGCCTGCACTCGGAGCCCCCAGCGCGCGACGCCCACCAGGTAGTCGTGGATCCCTCGAGGCAGCCGCCCCGTGATGAGGATGGCGAACCATCCCACGATCACCGCGATCACCGCGCCGATCCCCAGGAAGAACAGCACGATGTAGTGCGGGATGGCCAGGAGCCACTTCACCAGCGGCAGCCAGCGGTTCAGTGCGGTCGCGTCCGGGTAGTCCAGTTCCAGGTGGACGGCCTGCTCGTCCTCGGTGGAGGGGTACTCGTCACGCAGGAGGAAGAGGTAGGCGCCCACGCGCGCGCTGAAGCGGGCGAACTCGCGCTGGAAGTCGAACCACCAGCGCGGGTAGCGCTGCCGGAAGACGATCATCAGCGCCGTGGCCACGCCGATGGACCCGGTGGCAACGAACGTGAAGGTGCTCGTATCTTCGCCGGCCTGCTGGGTGATCGTCCCGCCCTCCAGCAGTCCGAGGACGACGAGGATGGGGATCACGAGGAGTATCCGGAAGAGCACCGTCACGCGATCCCGTGCGTCGTCGTAATCCACGTCGAATCGCGCCGCGTACTGGTCGACAGGGGTGGAAGCCATGGTGGTGCCCTTCTTTCTCCGTGCGCGCGGAATAGGACGCATCGTATCGCGTCTGTCATGGCGCGGTGTGAGAACGGGGACGGCCAGCGGGCCTGGCGCGAGGACGAAGAACCGGCCCTCGGAGGGCCGGTTTCGTCGGGTCACGGACAGGGTGGTGGAGATGAGGGGAGTCGAACCCCTGACCTCTGCAGTGCGATTGCAGCGCTCTCCCAACTGAGCTACATCCCCGGGGTCCCTGAACCTCCAGTGTAGAGAGGCACCACCCTCAGCGGCAACGTCGGCGAGGCTATCCCTGCTCCGAGGGTGGTTCGTCCAGCAGGCCGGGCACGGCCTCGACCACCATGCGGCCCTCGGACAGGTCGACGTCCAGCAGGACGCCCTCCAGCGCCGGGATCAGCACGTCACGGCGGCCGTGCTGGTGCACCACGTAGACGTCGTTAGAGCCGGTGCGCAGCACGTCCGTTACGCGGCCGAGGTCCCGTCCGTCGGTGGTGACCACGGACAGGCCGATGAGGTCGTGGACGTAGTACTCACCTTCCGGCAGTTCGGGCAGTTCGGCCTCGTCGATCTCGATGATGGCGTTGCGCAGGGCCTCGGCGTCGTTGGCGCTATTGAAGCCCTGGAAGAGGACGACCGGGTAGCCGCGCGGATAGCGCACGTCCGTAATGATGCGCGGGACGCCGTCCACGTAGACGCGGGCGCCGGTGGCGATGCGCGTGGGGTTGTCCGTCATGGCCGTGACCTTGACGTGGCCCTTCACGCCCCAGGTGGCGTTGATGCGCCCCACTGCGACGCGCTCCACGGATCCATCCACTGGACCGTCCACCGGGGGAACATCCTCGGTGGAGGCCTGCGGCGGCGTGGTGACTGGTGCTGGCTCGGGAGTGTCTGGCACGGCTGGGAGGGCGGGTGAGGGCGGCTGGAGGCCCTGTCCGGTGGCGATGTGATGCCCGCTATTCGATGCTCAGCGTGGCGCGGACGCCGGAGCGTACGGCGGCCACGTGGAGTAGAGAGCGGATCGCGTTCGCGCAGCGGCCGTCACGGCCGATGATGCGTCCCTTGTCCTCCTCGTTCACGAAGAGGTGCAGGATGACACGGTCGCCGTCATGCTCCTCGGCTACGCGCACCTCGTCCGGGTGCTCGGCCAGGGCGCGGGCCAGGTATTCGATGAGTGCCTTCACGCGGTGTCCGTTCTGCCGAGGGTCTGGTCCCTCGGGCGAGCGCTATTCAGCGGACTCGGTGGACTCGGCGGCGGCGTCGTCGCCAGGGGTGGCGCCTTCCGCCTCCGAGCCCGCGGCGGCGGCTGCGGCCTCGGCTTCCGCCTTGGCCGCTGCTTCGGCGGCGGCAGCGGCGCGAGCCTCCTCGGCAGCCTTGGCAGCGGCGACCTCGACCTTGGAGGGCTTGGTCACGCGCTTCGGCGGCTCGGTCTCGATCATGCCGCGCGAGTGCAGCAGGCGGTGCACGGTCTCCGTGGGCTGGGCGCCATTGGCGATCCAGTGCTGGATGCGGTCAGCCTTGACCTCGAAGGTCACGGGCTCCGTACGCGGGTTGTAGTGGCCCACGATCTCCAGGAAGCGCCCGTCTCGCGGTGAGTCCTTGTCCGCGACCACTACGCGGTACGACGGCTGGTGCTTCTGTCCGGTGCGACGCAGGCGAATCTTCAACAAGGTAGGGAATCCTCCAGCAGGCCAGTATGGCGACTCAGGTGTGGCAGCGACTTCAGTATGGCAGGCGCCGGCGTCCGGGTCTGCCATGGAATGGGGCGATCGTGGGTGGTGCTGCAGCGCGACTAGAGCCCCAGCATCTTCATGAGTCCACCGGCGCCCTTGCCGCTGGTCATGGCTTGCATCAGTTTGCGTGCATCCTTGAACTGGTTCAAGAGGCGATTCACATCTGCGGGCGTGGTGCCGGAACCCAGGGCGATGCGTCGCCGCCTCGATCCGTTGATCAACTCAGGCTTCCGGCGCTCCAGCGGTGTCATGGACTGGATGATCGCCTCGCTCTGTTTGAAGTAGTCCTCGGACAGGTCGGCGGCGCCCAGTTGGGCCTTGATCTGTCCCGCGCCCGGCAGCATCTCCAGCAGGCCGGACAGCGGCCCCATCTGCTTCATCTGCTGCATCTGGGTGAGGAAGTCCTCCAGGTCAAACTGGCCCTTCTGCATGCGCTTGGCGACATCTTTCATGTCGCGATCGCCCACGGCCTGCTTGGCCTTCTCCACCAGGGAGACCACGTCCCCCATGCCCAGCACGCGCGAGGCGAACCGGTCCGGGTGGAACTCCTCCAGCGCCTCCAGGCGCTCGCCCGTGGTGATGAACTTCACGGGGAGGCCGGTGACCTCCCGCACGGAGAGCACCGCGCCGCCTCGAGTGTCCGAGTCCACCTTGGTGACCACGATGCCGGTGCCTTCCAGCACCTCGTGCAGTTCCTTCGCCAGCGTCACGGCCTCCTGGCCGGTCATGGCGTCCACCACGATCAACAGTTCGGTGGGGTCCACCTCGTCAGCGAGAGCGGCGAGGTCGTCCGCCACGTCGTCGTCGAAGTTCACGATGCCCACGGAGTCCACGATCACGGCGTTGGCGCCGATCTTCTCCGCGTGCTTCATGCCCCGCGCGGCCACCTGGGCGGCCGGGGCTTCCTTCTCCTCGACGTAGGCGTCCACCTCGATCGAGCGGGCCAGCACCTGCAACTGCTCGCTGGCGGCCACGCGCTCGAAGTCCGTGGAGACCAGCAGGGGCTTCATGCCCTCCGCCTTGAACTTCAGCGCCAGGCGGCCGGCGAGCGTGGTCTTACCGCCGCCCTTGGTGCCGGTGACCATCACCTTGAGCGGCCCGGACTCCGGCCGCAGGAGCGGGGCGTTGCTGCGGCCCAGCGTCTCCACCAGTTCGTCGTTGACGATGCCGATGACCTGCTGGGCGGGGGTGATGGACTTCAGCACCTCCTGGCCCAGCGCGCGCTCGCGCACGCGCGCCACGAAGTCCCGCACCACCTTGAAGTTGACGTCCGCCTCCAGCAGCGCGACGCGGACCTCCCGGAGCGCCTCGTCGAGTTCCTTCTCGCCGATGCGTCCCTTGGAGCCGAGGCGCTTGAACGTGCCCTGCAGGCGGTCAGATAGAGAGTCGAGCATGGGACATCGAGTGTACGGCCTGCCCGTCAGCCGGGCGAGCCGTACACCCGTTCCATCGTGCGCTTCCCATCGTGCGCTGCGAGGGCCTACGCGTGGGCGGTCGCCGCCTCGCCCCACGTGCGCACCTCGCGGTCGAGGTCCAGCGGGAGGACGACGGCTTCCTGGTCGAAGCGGCCCCACTGGTCGCGGGGCGGCATCCACATCACCTCGAACTCGTTCTCGTCCGGCGGCGATCCCTGGGAGCACAGTTGACGCCCCGATCGAGGGATCGGGGCGTCAAATAATGACGGCGCTCTACTCCCTCGACGTGGCGATGGCAACTGCTCTCGCCTCTAGCGGAACTCCGTCGACAACGAAGGGCTCACCGTCCCCTTGCATGAGGCGGATGGTGATGTCGTACTCTCCCTCCGCCAGGCCAGCGAGGCTGAAGGCCGGACTCTCCAGATCGAGCAGGTGCTCGCCGTTGATCTCCACCACGGCCCACCCAAGGTAAGGAGAGTGTCGGCTGTGGGGCGTAGGCTTCATCCAAGCGAAGCGCTCATCCGCACTGACCTCGACGAGAAGCGCGTTCGTCTCATCGAGCCACCTCGCGGACATCGCATAGCCAGCCACCTCGGTCCCGGACACGGGCTGCATGACCACGCCTGTGTCGGCCAAGCCCGGATCAGCAGGCCTCGAGGCGGTTGGAGGGACAGCACTCCCATCGACATGCGCCTCAGCCTCGCCGACCAGGGTGGTCCAGACGCTCGCTAGGGCGATGATCCCGACGGCTCCGATGAAGGCGGCCAGGGCCAGAAATCCCTTAGTCCTCGCATTCATTTCAGTTCACCTCCCCCCGCTTGTGGCGGGAACACGCAGGGTCTAGCACTCAGGAGGACGGATGTGGTTCCACTCGTCGTACCATCCTGGAGGGATCGGCCAGGCTTCATCAATCATGTCGTACTCCGTCACCATGATGTGAGCGCCCTGCGGGTCGTCGATGACGTACTGCCACCAGTGGACCATCGCGGTTGAATGCAACATGATGCCGCCGTGGTCGTGATTCGGTCCGTGGGTGTATACATAGGGCGAGTACGCTCCGTCGTCCCACCACCAGCACCCGTGGCTGGCTTCCGCCGTTCCGCTACCAAAGTGGACTGCGCCGACGACGAGCCCCAGCGCTGCAGATAGCGCCAAGACCGAGGCCCCAATTCGCTTCTTAGTCACCGTTCTACTCCAAACGGGGCTTCCCCCAAACGCCCTACGCACAACGCTAATCGCGACTCCCCGATTAGCAACTAGCAAACTTGATGGTCTCTTTGACCGAGGAGACGCGCGCGTGCCTCCTCTCGCTCGAACCTTGACAAGGCAATCTTAAGATATCCTGGGGACCGGAATCAAAAGACAGGGGGTTGTTCTGCTGGGAGGTCTCGAGTGCACGTACGTCTAGGCGCGACTCAGATCCAGATTGTTGAACACTTGATTCAAGGTCGTTCGGTTCCCGAGATTGCGGATGATCTGTGCTTGGCTCATGCCACCGTGCGATGGCACATCGCGAAGGCACGCAGACTGACCGGCGCGCGTACTGTTGCAGCATTGACCGCATGGCGTGTTGAGCATCGGGACTGCTGTTCGTAGTGGTGGAGACCACCGCGCTGGCTGGAGGTCAATGAGCACGCCGCCCGTGGACGAACAGCACCGGTGGTGGTGGAGCACGGACGCCGACTTGAGCCTCGCGGCGTCCGCGCTGCCTCGGGATCCCAGGCTTCCGAGTGCCCCCTCCATGCGAGGGCCTACGCGTTCGCGGTGGCCTCCGCGCCCCACGTGCGCACCTCGCGGTCGAGGTCCAGCGGGAGGACGACGGCTTCCTGGTCGAAGCGGCCCCACTGGTCGCGGGGGAGCATCCACATGACCTCGAACTCGTTCTCGTCGGGGTCCTTGCCGTAGAGCGACTTAGTGGCGCCGTGGTCGGACATGCCGGTCAGCGCGTCCAACTCTGTCAGCACGGCGGCCATGTCGCGCAGGTCCTCGATGCGGTCGACCTGCCACGCCAGGTGGTACAGGCCGGTCGCGCCTCGAGGTGGTCGTGGGGCCTGGGGGCCGCGGGCGAAGAGGCCCAGGTCGTGGTGGTTGTCGCCGCCGGCGGCGCGGAGGAAGGCGGCCTGCGCGCCCATGCGCTGGATGACCTGGAAGCCGAAGGCGCGCTGGTAGAAGTCCACGGCCTGGTCCACGTCACGGACGTACAGGACGGCGTGGTTGAGGCGGGCAACGTTGGCCATGAGGCGCTCCTTCATCGCGTGCTTACGTTTAGTAAGCGTACCACGCCTGAAGGGCCGAGGCCGTCTGGGTCCGAGGCAGCAGTGGAGCGCGGACGCCGGCTCGAGCCTGCGCGGCGTCCGCGCTGAGGTGGCGGCCCCGATCCGCCCAGAGCCCCTCAGCAGAGGGCGCGCATCGAAGTCGCCTGTAAACATAATACGTCACCCGTCGAGGCTCTGGATGCCTCGGGGGAGCAGCGGCGCGGGGCGGGGCGGCGGCGAGGCTAGGAGAGCCCTCGTTCCGCCATCATGGCGACCACGTCCGTGAGGCGGCAGGAGTAGCCCCACTCGTTGTCGTACCAGGCCACGGTCTTCGCCATGCGCCCGCCGTCCACCACCATTGTGGACGGCGCATCGTGGATGGCGGAGCCGGGGTGTTCCTTGAAGTCGCTGGAGACGAGTTCCTCGTCCTCCACGTACAGGAAGTCCTTCATGCGTCCGCTGGCCGCCACCACGAACGCCTCGTTGATCTCGCCCGAGGAGGGGGTGTCGCGGAGGTTGGTGACCATGTCCACCACCGAGACGGTGGGGGTGGGGACGCGGTAGGCGAAGCCGTCAAACTTGCCCGCCAGTTCCGGGATGATGCGTCCCACCAGCGCGGACGCACCGGAGGAGGTGGGGACGATGTTCAGCGCCGCGGCGCGGGCTCGCCTCAGGTCCTTGTGGGAGTTGTCCACCAGGTTCTGGTCGCCGGTGTAGGCGTGGATGGTGGACATGAAGCCGCTCTCCACCCCGAAGGCGTCGTGCATGACCTTCACGGCCAGCGCCACGCAATTAGTGGTGCAGGATCCGGCGGAGATGACGTGGTGGGAGGCGGGGTCGTACTCCTCCTCGTTGATGCCCATGATCACGGTCCAGTCCTCGCCCTTGGCGGGGGCGGAAATGATGACCTTGCGGGCGCCGCCGTCCAGGTGCGCGCCGGCCTCCTGGGCGGTGCGGAACTGGCCGGAGGACTCAATGACCACGTCTACGCCGGCCTCGCGCCAGGGGATCTCCGCCGGGTCGTTCGCGTTGAAGACGCGTACCTCGTGGCCGTCCACGGCGAAGGAGTCTGCGCCGTCCTTGATCGTTGCGGGGAAGCGGCCGTAGTCCGAGTCGTGCCGGAGGAGGTGGGCGCGCACGGCCACCGGTCCGCGGTTGATGGCGACGATCTCGAAGTCGTCGCGGCGGTTCTGCCACCATGCGCGGAAGGCCATGCGGCCCGTCCGCCCAAAGCCGTTGATACCGACGCGAATGGTCATCCGAACCGCCTCCCGAGACCCCACGCCCGCTCCGCGCGGGCGACCTCATCGCCAACATGTCGTCACCGTGTCGGGCTGCTCCGGGCGCTGCGAGGCGGCAGCCTACGCCGTCGCCGTGAAGCGTCCCGTGAGCGTCCGTGCCGGGGAGCGCAGGACCACCTTCATCCTACGATGCCCGGCCCGGTGCGTCAGTCCCGCCCTGCATTCGTGAGCCTGGTGACGGGGGCGAGAGCGCGATGCCTACAGGAGCACGCGCTGCGAGGCGTCTCCGGGGCGGCGCTTGAACTCCACCAGCAGGTGGCGGCGCCGGCCGTGCTCGTCCACCCATTCCTCCAGGCGGCCTCGGTCCGGGGCGGCGAGAAGTGACTCCACCGCGCGGACGTGCTCTGCGGCCTGCGCGCGCACGTCGTCCGAGGCGGGGAAGTGCTGGCCGAGGTGCAGCGCCAGGTGCATCTGCGCGGCGTTCACGCGGAGCGCCCAGCCCAGGATCACCTGCGCCCAGCCGAGGTGGAACGCCTGGTCTGCGAAGATGAGCGGGTAGCGGGTGTGGTTCGCCTCCGCGGCCGCGAAGAGGGCGGTGGGGCCCAGGTTGGGACGGCCCAGGTCACTGGCGGCCTTGTAGATCAGGCGCAGGTGCTGGTCTCCGGCGATGGACTCGCCGGAGAAGTAGTTGCCCAGGCCCACCTCGGTCGAACGGGTCTCGGCGTGGCGGCCGTAGGCCTCGTGGGTAAAGCGGCGCCACTCGTCCATCTCGTCGCCAATGCCGCGCTGGGCGCCCACGAACTCCACGGCCTGGCGCACCAGCGGCAGCGCAGACTGGTAGCCGCCCCGCCGTACGAGCGCCACCGCGTCCGAGGTGCACAGGAACGCGCGGCTCCAGAGGCTGGCGAAGGCGGCCATGGTCATGCTGCGCGCGCTGGGCTGGTAGCCGGAGGCGGCGAGCCTGGCCTGCAAGTCCAGGCCGGCCTCGATCAGGCGCAGTTCCTGGCCGCACAGGAAGCCGGTCTGACGCCACGCATCCTCTGCCGCCTCGCCCAGGTCGGCGGGCTTGCCGGGCAGCCGCCAGCCTTCCGGCACTCGCATCCCGGCGACGCGCTGGGGTGAGTCCGCGATGCGCAGGGGCGGGCCGGCGTGCTCCCCGTTCGAGGCGTCGTCAGGAACGTCGTCGGGGGCGTTGTTGGTGGCGTCGTTCGGCGTGTCGTTCGTCATTGGACGTTACCTGCGGAAGGCGGACGCGCCCGGGTAGATCGCCGCGTCGCCCAGTTGCTCCTCGATGCGCAGGAGTTCGTTGTACTTGGCGGTGCGGTCGGTGCGGGCCGGGGCGCCGGTCTTGATCTGGCCCGCGCCGGTGGCCACGGAGAGGTGGGCGATGGTGGTGTCCTCGGTCTCACCGGAGCGGTGGCTGATGACGCAACGGTAGCCGTTCTGGTGGGCCAGGCGGATGGTCTGCAGCGTCTCCGTCAGCGTGCCGATCTGGTTCACCTTGATCAGGATCGCGTTCGCCACCTTGCGGTCGATGCCCTCGGACAGGCGCTCGATGTTGGTCACGAAGAGGTCGTCGCCCACCAGTTGGACGCGGTCGCCGATGCGGTCGGTGACGGCCTTCCAGCCGTCCCAGTCGTCCTCGCCCATGCCGTCCTCGATGGAGAGGATGGGGTAGTCTGCGGCCCACTCCGCCCACAGGTCCGCCAGTTCCTCGCCGGTGACGGTGCGGCCCTCGCGCGCCAGGACGTACGAGCCGCCCTGGATGAGTTCGGTCGCGGCGGGGTCCAGGGCGATCGCCAGTTCGTCGCCGGGGCGCCGGCCGCTGGCCTCGATGGCCTGCATGAGCAGGTCCATGGCGGCGCGGTTGGAGTCCAGCGAGGGGGCGAAGCCGCCCTCGTCGCCCACGGTGGTGGCCATGCCGCGCTCGTGCAGGATATTGCGCAGCGCGTGGTAGGCCTCCACCGTCCAGCGCAGGCCCTCCCGGAAGGTGGGCGCGCCCACGGGCACGAGCATGAACTCCTGGAAGTCCGTGGAGTTGCTGGCGTGCGCGCCGCCGTTCAGGACGTTGCACATGGGCACGGGCATGACGCGCGCGTCTACCCCGCCCAGGTAGCGGTACAGCGGCTGTTGCACGGCCTCCGCCGCGGCCTTCGCCGTCGCCAGCGACACGCCGAGGATCGCGTTCGCACCCAGCCGCGCCTTGTTGGGCGTGGCGTCCGCCTCGATCATCGCGCGGTCCACGGTGGCCTGCTCGGACGCGTCCAGGCCGATGACGGCGGAGGCGAGGTCGTCAAAGACGTGCTCCACGGCCTTCAGGACGCCCTTGCCGTCGAAGCGCTCCATGTCGCCGTCGCGCAGTTCCACGGCCTCGTAGGCGCCGGTGGAGGCGCCGCTGGGGACCAGCGCGCGGCCGACCGAGCCGTCCTCCAGTTCCACGTCCACCTCGATGGTGGGGTTGCCGCGAGAGTCGAGCAGTTCACGAGCGCGGACGTCGATGATCTCCACGGAGCCCCCTTCGGACGTGCGTTGCTGGCAACGCTCAGGATCGCAGCGGTGCGCGCGGGGGACAACCTCCGGCCGTATCGAGGGCCGGAAGGGCGACAGTTGAAGGCCAGTGGAGGGTCAGCGTGGAGGGTCAGCGGGCGCGCGGGTGGGCGTCCGTGTAGACCTCGCGGATGTGTTCGTCCGCCAGTTGGGTGTAGACCTGCGTCGTGGAGACGTTGGCGTGGCCCAGGCGCTCCTGCACCTCGCGCACGGAGACGCCGCCCCGCAGCAGGTGCGTGGCGAAGGAGTGCCGCAGGGTGTGCGGTGTGACGTGGCCGTCGATACCGGCGGTCTTGGCGTAGCCTTTCAGGATCAGCCAGAAGCCCTGCCGCGTGAGGCGCTCGCCGCGTCGGTTCACAAAGAGCGCCTGGTGAAGCCGACCCTTGAGCAGGGCGGGACGTCCATCGTCCAGGTAGGTCGTGAGCGGCGCCAGCACGCGCTCCGGGACCTCCATGTCGCGCTCCTTGCCGCCCTTGCCCAGGCAGCGCACCCAGCACGGCCCGTCCAGGTGGAGTGAGTCCAGGTTGAGCGAGACGAGTTCCGTCACGCGCATGCCGGTGCCGTACATAAGTTGCAGCATGGCGGCGTCTCGGAGCGCCTCCGGCGAGTCGTACTTGGTGGGCTCCGCCAGCAGCGCGTCCACCTGCTCCGTGGTGAGGGGCTTCGGCACGGGCTTGGGGGCGCGCGGAGAGTCCACCTGGGAGGCGGGGTTGCTGCGCAGGTCGCCGTGATCCAGCAAGAAGCCGCAGAAGGACTTCACCGCCGCCACCTTGCGGGCCACTGTGGCCTTGGCGTAACGCCGCGCGTTCAGGTCGCCGATGTAGCCGTTGATGGCGTCCCGGGTGATCGCGTTGCTGGCGTCCGGGGTGTTCAACCCCTCGCCGTCCAGGAACTTCATGAAACCGTTGAGGTCGTTGCGGTACGCGTCGATCGTGTTCTTGGAGGATCCGCGCTCCGCGGAGAGGTAGTGCAGGAACGCCTCGACACGATCGTTCACGGAGTCTCCCGCCGCTGATCCCGAGGCGATTGAAGGTCGTCGCCCGGGCCCCCGAGTAGCGCCAGTATAGCCAGCGCGTCTCGTCGTACTTCATCGCGTCACAGGTCGGGATGAACGATGCCCGCCGGTGGACTTGTATACCCGCGCCCCGTCTCTCTGTCTACATAAACCGTGATTCGACAGGGACGCGATCGTCTGGATCACGCGGGTCCGTCCGCCGTACAACCAGCATCCTACCCGCTCCTGCAACCCGCGATCAGTCGGGATCGGCGAAGCCGTACGGGCCCACCAGCGGCACGAATCGACACGCACCCAGGTCTTCCTCGATGCGTCCGCCGTCCGCCGTGAGGGTGATGCGGAGGAGTTGCTGACCGTCCCGGTCGCCCACCGGGATCACCAGCCGCCCGCCCGGCGCCAGTTGGTCCAGCAGCGGCGCAGGCACCGCCGGCGAGGCCGCCGTGACGAGGATCGCATCATACGGGCCGAGATCGGGAGCGCCGATGTCGTCGCCTGCCGGCAGCACCGTGACGTTGCGGAACCCCAGTGTCCGCAAGCGTTCCCGAGCGCTCGCCTCCAGTTCCGGGACGGCCTCCAGCGTCACGAGTTCGCGGCAGAGGCGCGCAAGGATGGCGGCCTGGTAGGCGGACCCGGTGCCGATCTCCAGCACCCGCGCGTCGTCCTCCAGCGCCAGCGCCGCGGTCATGATTGCGACGATCGTGGGCTGCGAGATCGTCTGGCCCGCGCCGATGGGGAGCGGGCGGTCCTCGTACGCCCACGGGCGCCGCGTGGCGGGGACGAACTGCTCGCGCGGGGTGTGGAGGATCGCCTCCAGCACACGCTCGTCGTCCGTGGCGTGGCGGCGCAGGTGCGCAACCAGGTCGTAGGCGTCGCGGGAGGGCGTGCCCGACCTGGCCTGGTCCTGCGGGGGCTCCTCGTCTCCGCCGTCCGGCCTGCTGCGGGTCATAGGGAGCGCTTCACCGTCTCCGCCAGGCGACGGGTGAAGCCCACAGTCGCGGCGATCTCGTCCACGTCCGCCTCGCGCAGGGCCTTCAGTGATCCAAACTTCCGCATCAGCGCGCGCTTCCGCTTGGGGCCGATGCCGGGGATCGTGTCCAGCACCGACTGGGTGGCCGCCTTGGCTCGCAACTTGCGGTGGTAGGTGATGGCGAAGCGGTGCGCCTCGTCACGGATGCGTTGCACCAGGTAGAGCGCCTCCGACGTGCGAGGCAGCATGATGGACTCGGCGACGTCCGCGACGAAGATCTCCTCCTGCTGCTTCGCCAGGCCGCAGACCGGCACGTCCCGTAGGCCCAGGTCGCGCATCACGTCCAGTGCTACCCCCAACTGGCCCTTGCCGCCGTCGATGATGACCAGGTCCGGGATCTCATCCCACGGCGAGGGCTCCTCGATCTCCACGGTCTGGCCGCTCAGTTCCGCGCGCCGGCGTTCCGCCACGCGCTTGAAGCGACGGGTGAGCACCTCCCGCATGGAGGCGAAGTCGTCCTGCCCCTCCACCGTCTTGATCCGGAAGCGGCGATATTCGCTGTTGGCCGGCTGGCCGTGCTTGAAGACCACCATGGAGGCCACCGTGTTGGTGCCCTGGATGGTGGAGATGTCGTAGCACTCGATGCGCTCCGGTCGCGTGGGCAGATCCAGTTCCTCCTGCAACACGGTGAGGGCGGACTCCGTGTTGTCACGGTCGGCGATCCAGCGGACGTGGTGCATCCGCAACGCCTCGCGCGCGTTCTCCTCCGCCGTGGCCACCAGCGCGCGCTTCTCGCCGCGCTCCGGCACATGGACCTCCACCACCGTCCCGCGACGCTCACGCAGCATGGCCTCCAGGTCCTCGCGGTCGTCCGGCTCCGCCGAGAGCAGCACGAGGCGAGGCACGTAGGTGGCGGACTCGTAGAACTGCGCGGCGAAGGCGCCCAGGATCTCGCGGTCGCTGGCGTCCTGCGTGCCGTCCAGCATGAAGGAATCGGTGTCCGCCACCACCGTGCCGCGCACGAAGAATGCCTGCACGCACGCCTCGTCGTCCTTTCGCGCCAGGGCG
Organism: Dehalococcoidia bacterium; assembly: GCA_023228825.1. Lineage (GTDB taxonomy): Bacteria > Chloroflexota > Dehalococcoidia > UBA2979 > UBA2979 > W-Chloroflexi-9. Next base: position 44,949 of record JALOAL010000010.1, read on the forward strand.
AAGACGTCCGCGTCCAGCGGGGTGGTGGTGGCCATCTGCTGGCGCTCCGTCACGCGCTCCACGGCTGTCAGTTGGTCGCGGATGCGGGCGGCCCGCTCGAACTCCAGGGCGTCGCTGGCCTGCTCCATCTCCGTGCGAAGGTGCTGCTTCACCTCGTTCGAGCGGCCTTCCAGGAAGAGGATGGTCTGGTCGATGACCTCGCGGTACTCCTCCGGCGTGCAGTAGGCGGTGCATGGGGCGATGCAGCGCTTGATGTAGTAGTCCAGGCAGGGCCGCGGATCCGTGCCCGTGATTTCCTTGGTGCAGGACCGCCACGGGAACAGTTTGTTCACCACGTCCAGCGTGCGACGCACGGATCCGGCGGAGGCGTACGGCCCAAAGTAGCGCGCACCGTCATCCTCCACGCGGCGGGTGATGGTGACCCGAGGCCACGCGTTCTGGACGTCCACCTTCAGGTACGGGTAGTGCTTGTCGTCCTTCAGGCGCACGTTGAAGACGGGCTGATGCCGCTTCACCAGCGTGGCCTCCAGGTGCAGGGCCTCTGCCTCCGTGTTGGTGACCACGTGCTCCAGCGTGGTCACCTGCTCCGCCAGTGCCCGGATCTTGGGTTCGAGGGAGCGCGAAGAGCCGAAGTACGAGCGCACGCGGTCTCGCAGCCGGCGCGCCTTGCCGATGTAGATCACGTCGCCTCGGACGTCGCGCATGATGTAGACGCCCGGCTTTTCCGGCAGGGCCTGCACCTGCCGGAGGACAGGGTTCACGGCGGGGGGACGCTGCTGATCGTTCACCCTTCCATCCTACCTCGCGTGATACGGGCGCCCGTGCCGGTGGCGTGGCCTGGAGGCAGCGAGCCCCGTCTATGCGCGTTGGCGCACCAACCCGAGCCCTGCGCGGAGGAAAATGCGCGTCCAGGGCAAGGGCAGGGCAAATCCGACCGGTTGCTCTCGCGCCCTCGTAGTCCCTCATGCTTGCGGGGAAATGCCGGATGCGAATACCCATGAGTGGCGTGATACTGTGCCCCCGTGCCCGACGCCTCCTCGCTCCTTGCAAGCCTGGCTCTCGCCCTCCTGGCGGCCGGCTTCAGCGGCGCCATCGCCGCCAGCCTGCGCCAGTCCGTCATTGTGGGTTACATCATTGCCGGGATTGTCATCAGCCCGTACACGCCGGGCTATGTCGCCGATAGCGCGAACGTCGAAGCCCTGGCGGAAATCGGCATCGTCCTCCTGCTGTTCGTCACGGGCATGGAGGTGTCCTTCCGCGAACTGAGCCGCGTGGGCACGGTGGCCGTGGTGGGGGCGCTCATCCAGGTGGTCATCCTGATCGTCCTGGGCTTCCTGGTGGGGAAGGCCCTGGGATGGGCGGACACACCCGCCTTCGTGCTGGGCGCCGTGGTCTCCAACTCCTCCAGTACGGTCATCTCCAAGGTGGTCACCGAGCGCGGCGACGGAGGGTCTCGATACTCACGCCTGGGCCTCGCGTGGTCGTCCATCCAGGACCTCTCCACGATCGTGCTGGTGGTGATCATCACCGCCATGGCCACCGGCGGAGAGGACGTGCTGTCTGACACCGCGGTCGAGGTGGGCAAGGCGGCCCTGTTCCTGACCATCCTGGTGCCGGTGGGCGGCCGCCTGCTTCCGTTCATGTTCACGCGCATTCGCGCCATTGGGCAGCGCGAGGTCTTCCTGCTCTCCACCGCCGCGCTCGGCCTGCTCACCGCGTACGTGGCCTCGCTCTTCGGGCTCTCGCCAGCCCTCGGCGCGTTCGTGGCCGGGGTGGTGCTGGGCGAGTCCGACATCCGCCACGAGGTCATCGACGGCCTGGGGCCGATCCGGGACATCTTCGTGGGGCTGTTCTTCGTCTCGATCGGCATGCTGGTGGATCCTGGCTTCCTGCTGTCAGAGGCGGGCATCGTGCTGACGGTGCTGGGCTTGATCATCGTGGTGAAGGGGCCCGTCAGCGCCGCGATCCTCTGGGCCTTCCGCGTGGACGGGCGCGTCAACATCATGGCGTCCGCCTCGCTCGCGCAGTCGGCGGAGTTCTCGTTCCTGCTGGCCACGGTGGGCGTCGGCCTGGGTGTGTTGACGGAGCACCAGTTCTCCACGCTGGTGGCGGGCGCCGCCCTCAGCGTGGTCGCCTCCCCCTGGGTGCTGGAGGGCTCGTCCCGGCTGGGCCAGCGCGTGGAGCGGGCGGGAAACGACGACCTCAGGACCTCCGATCGTGACGAGGCCTCCCCCGACCTCTTCGGCCACGTGGTGATGTGCGGCCACGGCCGCGTGGGGAGCGTGGTCACGGCCGCGCTGGCCAGCCAGGGCGTGCAGGTTGCGATCATCGACCAGGAGCCGCACACCGTCAGCGAACTGCGCGACCAGGGTTACCTGAGCCTGATGGGGCGCGCGGACAACCCTCGTCTGCTGGAGCGCGCCGGCCTGAGCGACGCCGCGATCCTCGTGATTGCCGTGCCGGACGTAGCCACCGTGCGTCGGGTGGTGCGCATGGCGCGCGAGATGAACCCGCACATCACTATCGTCTCCCGCACGCACACCGCCGAGGAACGCGACCACCTGGAGGCCAATGGCGTAGACGAGGCGGTGGTGGGTGAGACGGAACTGGCGCTGGAGATGGCGCGGTACGCCCTGCGCGTCCGCCGCGTGGACCCGGTACTGATCGAGGAGCACATCTCGGACGTCCGGCACTCCTCGGACGGTGCGGGTTAGCGGTGCTCCGTCTCACACGCGGGCGGCGTGAGGAACTCGCATGCGGGCCCGAAGGCACGGGCGCGGCGCCAGCCCCGGCGGGAAACCCTCAGAAAACAAAGAACCGACCGCTGGAGGCGGCCGGCGTCGAAAGCGGTTGTGGTGCGCCCGGGAGGATTCGAACCTCCGACCTCTGCCTCCGCAGGGCAGCGCTCTATCCCCTGAGCTACGAGCGCACGATGTCCAATCGACCGTCTCTGGCCTGACGGCCGCTGGATGATGGTGCCGAAGGTGAGACTTGAACTCACACGGGCTTGCGCCCACTACGCCCTGAACGTAGCGCGTCTGCCAATTCCGCCACTTCGGCGCTGACTCTGTGGGCGGCTCGCTGGTGGGCGGTACTGGACTCGAACCAGTGACCTCCTGCGTGTGAAGCAGGCGCTCGTACCAACTGAGCTAACCGCCCGTGCCGGGCCGTCCAGCGTCCCTATGGTAGGGCCGCGCAGGGACTCAGAACAAGCGCCCCGGCGTGCCCCCTCACCGACACGGCGGCGCAACATGCCGAGGCGCGCCGCGATGCTCCGATGGGGGCGTGCGCGGTGGTGCGGCGCCTGTCTACGGCGAGACGGCGAGGGCGGCGCCGGCCAGCCGAGCCAGGCGCTCCAGCGCGCGAATCTGGCCGTGCTGCAGGGCGTCCACCTCCGGGTGTGTGATACCCAGGGAGGCCACGCGTTCGCCCTCCGTGTCCGGCGCCGGGATCAGCGCGAAGGTGCGGATCGGCGGGTCGTACTCCATCGCCAGTCTGGTGCCAATGGTGTCCTGGTCCCGCATGTGCGGGATGTAGCACGTGCCCGGCATCTTCCAGCGTCGCGCCGCCTCGCCGGTCAGGCGCACCTGCCGCGTCCGAGGCCGCCCGTGGCCCAGCGGTTCCACCTCCAGCACGCCTCCCCGGCGCCACAGCAGCGCGCACGACGCCTGTCGAGGCACAAGCGTCCCGATCACCTCGCCCAGGCGCAGGGCGACCGCTGACGGCGGCAGACGGTGCCCCGCCACGGACTCCGCGAAGGCCAGCAGCGGCTCCAGGTCCGTGGCCCCGCTGGTGGCGGGAGGCGTGAAGGCGCCGCCCTGGTCCAGCGGTATCCCCACCGTGAGCACGCTCCAGCCCTCCGGCTGCTGGTGGAGCGGGATGTAGGACGCATGGAACCACAACTCTCGGCCGTTCGAGGCCCGGGCCCCGAGGACACGGTTGCGCTGCGGGATGCCGCTCATGCGCGCCACCTGGGCGGGGTGCTCGGAGCGCGGGATCTCGTGGCCGGAGGTGTCGTAATAGCGCTGACCCGTGAGAAACGGGGCGCCTCGGACGTCGGAGTCCACGCCCAGGGCGTCGCCGTAGACCTCGCTGACCTGGACGAAGCGTCCGGCGCCATCACGGGTGGCAACGATCAGGCCGGAGTCCAGGAGCGCGGCGACGGTCTGTACCAGGGGATCGTTGCGGTCACGTTCGTTGACGAGCGATGAAAGTGACTGCATGGGGGTGCTTCCGAGGGCCGCGTCCTGTCTCCAGATCTTCGACGCCTCCCAGGCTTCCTGAAGGCAGCCGGCAGGACTGTCAGACTTCCGTCTCTGGCAGCCGCGGCAGTACCGGAGGGCAGGCCTGGGGCGCCACCAGCACCGGCCCGGAGAGGTGCGCAAGTTGCTCCAGGGCGCACCGCTGCGCAGTGCTCATGGCGTGCGGCACGGGCGCGGTCATGCTGATGGCGCCCACGCGGTGGCCGCAGCCGCCCATGATCGGTATCAGCGCATAGGAGCGGATGGGGTAGCCGAACTCGATCACCACGCGGTTGCCCAGCACGTCCGCGTCGCCCATGGTGGGATTGTAGAACGTTTCGTGGGAGCGCCAGCGCATGGCGGACTCGCCCGTAAGCCGCATGGGCGGCGGCGGATCGGCATCGATGAAGCGCAGGATGGGCTTCACGTGCGTGTGCCCGTCCCGCACCATGACCAGGGAGATCGAGAGCGGGGAATCCACGATGGTCTCCACGGCCGGACGCAGGGCCTCGATGAGGGCGGCGTCGTCCAGGCGCTTGCCGGCGACGGCCAGCGCGTAGTCCAGCAGGGCGCGCTGGAACGGCTCCGCACCCGGCGTGGCACTGGTGGGCGGGTTGAAGATGGAGCGAGGCAGTGGCACGCCCACGGTGAGGACCTGCCAGCCGTCCTGGTCCCGCTGCAGGGGCATGTAGGAGTTGACCATCCACACCTCGTCCCCGTGTGCGGAGCGTGCGCCGCCCAGGGTCAGCCGTTGCGCCTCGCCGCTGAGGCGGGCCACGTAGGCAGGGTGCTCCATGCGCGTGATCGTCTTGCCGTCCGCATTCAGCAGTTCCACGCCGTCCGCGATCATCTTGCCGCGCGCGTCGAAGCCGTGGATACCGAGTTCCCGTCCGTACGTCTCGGAGAGTTCGACATAGCGCCCCGCGCCGTCGCGGGTGGTGACGATGAGCCCGGAGTCCAGCAGGGCGCGGATCACCTGCACGAGGTGGTCCCCGGGATCCGCGCGACGCATGAGCGATGTGAGTGACTGCATAACGACATCATCGGCGGGAACGGCCGCGTTCACAGTTCTGTCAGAAGAATTGTGAACTATTCCGCCACCGAACCGCACGATTCTGCCCCTGGACCCTGATCGAGCCTGATCGCACAGAGCCCCGAGGCGGACCGCGTCTGCCTCGGGGCTCTGATGTGGGCGTGCAGGAGTCCCGTTAGAGCGGGATGTTCCCGTGCTTTTTCGGGTTCACCGGCACGGACTTGCTGCGCAGCAACTCCAGCGCGTGCGCGATCTTGATGCGCGTATCGCGCGGGTCGATCACGTCGTCGATGTAGCCCTTGGCGGCGGCGATGTAGGGGTGCTCCAGGCGCTCCCGGTACTCCTCCACCAGGCGCTTGCGCTCTTCCTCCGGGTCGTCGGCGGACTGGATCTCTCGGCGGCTAATGATGTTCACCGCCTGAGATCCGGCCATGACGGCAATGGCGGCGTTGGGCCAGGCGTAGTTCACGTCCGCGCCCAGGTGCTTGGAGCCCATGGCGTCGTACGCGCCGCCAAAGGCCTTGCGGAGGATCACCGTGATCTTCGGCACGGTGGCGGCGGCGTAGGCGTACACCAACTTCGCGCCGTGGGAGATGATCCCGCCGTACTCCTGGGAGACGCCCGGCAGGAAGCCGGAGGTGTCCACCAGCGTCACCACGGGGATGTTGAAAGCGTCGCAGAAGCGCACGAAGCGCGCGGCCTTCCGAGAGGAATCGATGTCCAGCACGCCGGCCAGGTAGAGCGGCTGGTTCGCCACCAAGCCCACCGGATGACCGCCCACGCGGGAGAAGCCCACCACGATGTTGGGCGCGAAGTACTCGTGGACCTCCATGAACTCGCCGTTGTCCACTACGCGCTCGATCACGTCGCGCACGTCGTACTGGACGCCGGCATCAGAGGGCACCACGGAGAGCAGGTCGTCCAGGCGGCGGTCCACCGGGTCCCCGGTCTCCTCGAACGGCGGGTCGTCCATGTTGTTGGACGGCAGGTAGGAGATCAGGCGACGGACCTCCTCCAGGCAGTCGGTCTCGTCCGGGGAGGAGAAGTGCGCCACGCCTGACTTGGAGACGTGCGAGGTGGCGCCGCCCAGTTCCTCCACAGTGGTGATCTCGCCGGTGACGGAGGCGATCACGTCCGGGCCGGTGAGGAACATCTGGGAGGTCTTCTCCACCATGAAGATGAAGTCCGTGAGGGCGGGGGAGTAGACCGCGCCGCCGGCGCAGGGGCCCATGATCACGCTGATCTGAGGGATGACGCCGGAGGCCTGCACGTTGCGATAGAAGATGTCGCCGTAGCCGGCGAGCGAGGCCACACCCTCCTGGATGCGCGCGCCGCCGGAGTCGTTCAGGCCAATGACCGGCACGCCGGTCTTCATGGCCATGTCCATCAACTTGGAGATCTTGGTGCCCACCACCTCGCCCAGGGAACCGCCGAAGACGGTGAAGTCTTGCGCGTAGATGCAGACGGTGCGGCCGCTGAGTTTGCCCCAGCCGGTCACCACGGCGTCGCCGTAGTAGCGGACGCCGTTGTCCTCCCAGTCATGGGCCAGCGCGTCGATCTCCTCGAAGGTGCCGGGGTCCAGGAGGGCGTCAATACGTTCGCGGGCGGTGAGTTTGCCGCGCTCGTGCTGGGCCTCAATGCGGTCCACGCCGCCACCCAGGCGAGCGCGCTCCTTGAGCGCCTGCAATTGCTCGAGGCTCTCCTCGATCGCCATGGGACCCACCCCCAGTCGTGCGGTATCGGAGTTGCGATTGTCGTATGTGAGCGCCATACAGCGGACTACACCGCTCGGCGTCCGGTGGTTCCCCACAGCGGCCCGTCATGGAGGGCCGCGCCCAGTATCAGTCGAACGCCGCGCTTCCGCCACCCACCACGGCTACCCACCGCAGCCAGGCAGTGGCGCCGAGGGCTATTGAGGGCGAGGGAGGCGCAGGACCTGGCCGATCTGCAGATCCGTGATCTCATCCTCGGTCATGTCGTTGGCGGTGGCCAGGTCCTCCACGGTGGTGTCGAACTGCAGGGCGATGCCGAAGGCAGTGTCGCCGGCCTCCACGGTGTAGGTGTCCACCCCGCTGGGCGCAGAGGGCGCAGAGGGCGCGGAGGAAGTGGGCGTGGCGGTGGCGCCCGGACCGCCGCCAGGGGCGGACGAACCGCGCGGGATGACCAGTTCCTGGCCGATAAAGATGTCCACACCGTCGATGTCGTTCGCCTGCTGGATGACCTCGATGCTCACTCCGAAGCGCGAGGCGATCGCCCCCAGGCTGTCGCCGGCCTCCACGACGTAGGTGGCCGCCCCCTCGGACGCCCCGCCGCCGCCGGGCGAGCCGTCTCCCGTCACGACGATGGGATCGGGCACACGCGCGAGTGGGGTGGCCGTGGGAGCGGGGGTGGAGGTGCCGCTGGAGCCCGGGGTGGCGGACGAATCCGAGTCGTCGTCTCCGCCGCAGGCGGCCAGCAGGAGTGCACCCGCGACCAGGGGGAGCAGTAAACCGCGAAGTGCAAACGTGCGAAGGCGCATTTGCGATTCTCCTGCGTTCATCCTACCGGCGCGCGGAAGCCCTCACAACCCGCCTCGCAACTGAACTGGCGGGCGGTCATGGTGCGGGCGCGGCCACCGGCAGCAGCGCGTCCAGCGCGGCGTCCACAGAGCGCAGGAACACCTCCAGCGCCGCCGGGTCAATGCGGTCCAGGCCGTCCCGCTCCGTGTGGATCGCCACGTCGTCACCGGAGTTGAACGTGACCGCCGGCACCCCCACGGCCGAGAACGACACGTGGTCAGAGGACGCGAACGGGGGGAACGTGCCCGCGCGTAGCACCGGCGGCGCCTGGGCCTCGCGTATGGCGTCCAGCACCGCCTCCGTCAGCGCGCTGTCACCGACGATGATCGGGCCGTCCAGGCGGCCGGCCATGTCCACGTTGAGCATGAAGCGGGCGGTGCCGGCCAGGTGCTCACGGACATAATTCTGCGACCCGAAGAGGCCCACCTCCTCCGCGCCGAAGGCGACGACGCAGAGGCCCGGGCGGGCGTTGACGCGTGCGAGTTCCAGCACCACGGCGGTGCCGCTGGCGTTGTCGTTGGCGCCGGGGCCCTGCGGCACGCTGTCGTAGTGCGCGCCCAGGTACCCCTGGCACGCCTGGCCGTCCACGGAGGCGACCACGTTCTGCGAGGTCCGCCGGTCCCGCCGCTCCTCCGCACGCACCGTGATCCGCCGACCCAGGGCTTCCTGCAACGCCTCGCGGCCGTCGCCGGCGACGGCCACCACGGGGATGCTCACCGAGAGACCGCCCAGCGATCCGCGGAAGGGGCCGTCCTCGTCGTTCACGATCACCACCGCCACCGCGCCGCCAGCCACCGCGGCCGTGACCTTCTCCCGGAACGTCACGCTCCCGCGGTCGAAGACCACCACCGCGCCGTCCAGGTGCGCCATGGCGAGGTCGCCCGGTTCTCCGATGCCGGCGAAGACCGCCAGGCCTCGCACCTCCGCGTTGGCGGAGCCCTGCATGGCGAAGGCGCGGAGGTTCGTGTCCCCCACGTCCACGGAGGACTCGTCCACGCTGGTCTCGAACTCGAACTCATCCACGGTCGTCTCGTAGCCGGCGTCGCGGAGGACGTCCGCGATGTAGTCCGCCGCTTCGCGTTCGCCCTGGGAACCGGCGGGGCGAGGGCCGACCGACTCCACGAGATAGCGAAGGTGGACCATGGCCACGTCGGAGTCCGGGGCCAGGTTCGCGGCCGCGAGGGGGGCGGGGCGGTCGCCGCGCTGGCCGTCGTCGTACTGCGCCTCGTTCGTCGCCTGCGTGGACTGCGGAGTGACGTCCGCACCGTCCGGGTCCGGCGTGACGGTGTCGAGGGCGCGCGGTGTGCGGGCGGGTGGGGCCTCGGTGGCCGCGGCCGTGACGGTCGCGACGAGGGTGGGTGAGCCCTCGGCCTCCTCGCCACAGCCCATGAGCAACGCGCCGAGGGCGACCGCGAGCGCGGCGACGACCTGCGTGCGACGAGGGAGACGTGCCGGCCACTCGCGGGGCGGCGGTGACGCCTCGGGGCTCACGCTGCTCACAGGCTGCTCCTGTGCGGGGTGGGAGCGCAGCGGCGAGAGGATGGTGGCGTGTTCAGCGTCGCGTGCGTGCGGTCCACCAGCGGCGGACGCGGTCACTCAGCGTGGGGCCGGCCTGGTACTGGATGGAGCGGCCTCGCCAGCGTTGTTCCACCGTTCGGCCACCGCCCCCGGTGCGCCCACGGGCGAGCAACAGCACTGCGAAGGCGCTGACGAATAGCACCACGCCGGCGACGAGGATCCAGGAGGACAGGAAGGCAGGCAGTCCGCGGCCGCGGAAGAAGAAGGCGAACAGGATCATGAGGAATGACAGCAGCATGATCTGGGAGACGGAGACGCGGCCAACCTGGCGGGCCACGCCCTGCTGCCACCCGGCGATCGTGTTCGTGACGCGGTTCGTCTTGCGCTGTCGGGCGCGACGCATGCGCGACTGCTGGTCCGGGAACTGCTCGATCTTGCCGAGGATCTCCTCGATCTCGCGTTCCAGTCGGTCGTTGTCAGCCATGGGCGTACCCCGGGTACCGGTGGGGCCGGCTGGTCACCGGCACCTCGAGTATACGCATGCGGCAGCCGCGGGCCGGCACGTCAGCGATAACGTTCTGCAACACCTCCCACGGATACGCTCGCCGGAGGTGGCCCTGAGAGGGATATCTCGGCGAATCTGCCCTCGCGGCGGCGTCCTGCCGGAGCGCACACCCCGAGGCCCTGCGCGGGACTACGCCTCGAGGGCGCCCCAGCCTCCACCACCGGGCGTCTCCACGCGCACGCGGTCGCCTGGCTCCACCTGCAACTGTGCGCGTGCGCCCACGTCATGCCGGCTGCCGTCCGCGCGGATGAGGGTGTTCCGGCCCACCGAGCCCGGCGCGCCGCCCGCCACGCCCCACGGCCGCAACTCGCGGCGCTCGGTCACCAGCGTCACCGTGGCGCGGTCGTGGAAGAGATACTCGCGCACCAGGCCGTCCCCACCGGCATGCCGGCCTGCGCCGCCCGTGTGGGGCAGCAGCGCGTACGCCTCCACCGTGAAGGGGTACGCCAGCGGCAGCGCCTCCACCGGGGTGTTCATGGTGTTGGTCATGTGCGTGTGCACACCGGAGCGCCCGGCGCGCAGCGGGCCGCCGCCCGCGCCGCCGGCGATCGTCTCGTAGTAGGCGTACGGGCGGCCTCGGGCCGAGTCGTAGCCGCCGATGGTGATGTTGTTCATGGTGCCCTGGGAGGCCGCCGGGATGCGTCCCGGGAGGGCCAGCGCCCACGCCCCGAGCGCGACGTCCGTGACCCGCTGGCTCGTCTCCACGTTGCCCGCGGACACGGCCCGAGGCGGCCCCGCGGCCACCAGGCTGCGGTCCGGCAGCGTGAAGCGCACGGGCCGGTAGCAACCCTCGTTCGCCGGCGCGTCCGGGCCGGCCAGGCAGCGCACGGTGTAGTAGCAGGCGGAGCGGGTGACCGCCGCCACCGCGTTCAGCGAGGCGGCGTCCGTCTCCGGCACGGTGCCCGTGAAGTCAAAGTGCACCTCCTCGCCCGCGACCGTCAGCGCCAGGCGGATCACGCCATCCGCGCCCCCGGCGCCGATCTCCAGGCGGTCCTCGAACTCGTAGCGGCCGTCTGGTACCTCCGCCAGCACCGCGCGGATCACCCGCTCGCCGTGGTCCAGGAGCGCGGCGAAGCGCGCGCGCAGGCCCTCCAGCCCGAAGCGTTCCGCCAGCGCCTCCACGCGACGCGCGCCCAGGGCCGTGGCCGCGAGTTGGGCGCGCAGGTCGCCTCGGCGCTCCTCCGGCGCGCGGGAGTTCCGCACGATGAGCGCGAAGGCGGCCTCGTTCAGGCGACCCGTCTCCACAAGGCGGATCGGCGGGATGACGAGGCCCTCCTGTAGCAGTTCGGTGGCCACGGGCATGGAGCCCGGCGCCATCCCGCCCACGTCCGCGTGGTGCGCGCGCGTGGCGACGAAGGCGATCGGCTCCCCCTCCGCCGCGCCGGGGGCGAAGACGGGCGCGACGGTGGTGAGGTCCGGGAGGTGCGTGCCGCCTCGGAATGGGTCGTTCAGCACCAGGACGTCGCCGGGGTGGAAGGGGGCGAGTTCCATCACCTGGCGCACCGCTGCGGGCATTGCGCCCAGGTGTACGGGGATGTGCGCGGCCTGCGCCACCATCTGCCCGGCGGCGTCGAACACGCCGCACGAATGGTCACGCCGCTCCTTGATGTTGGGCGAGAAGGCCGTCCGGCCCAGCGCCTCGCCCATCTCCTCCGCAACCGAGGACAGCGAGGCGTCCGCGATCGCCAGGTCAGAGGCGGACAGGTCCACGCTGGTCATCGGCTGCGCTCCAGCACCAGGTTGCCGCCCGGGTCGCAGGTCGCCACCCAGCCGGGCTCGACGAGGGTGGTGGTGTCCAGTTGTGTGACGATCGCCGGGCCTGGCACTCGGTCGCCCGGCCGGAAGCCCTCGCGTGCGTAGACGGCGGCGCTCAGCGACCGCCCGTTCACGACCACCTCGGTCTGTGCGCTCGGTCGAGCGCCTGCGCCGGGTGGAGGGACCGGCAGCGGGTTGTGAGAGCGCACGCGGGCGACCGCGCGCACGTTCACCACCTCGATCGGCGCCTGGCGATCCGAGTGCGCGAAGCGCTGCTCGTGCAGCGCGTGGAACGCCTCCGCCGCGAGTGCGAGGTCGGAGGGCGACGTGACCTCGACTGTCAGTTCGTAGGACTGCCCGGCGTAGCGCAGGTCCAGGGCATGCGTGACCTCTGCGGCGGGGTCGTCCAGCGCCGCGCTCGCCTCGCCGGCGACGCCTCGAAGCGCGCGCCCAACCTCGGACAGCACGGACGCATCGAGGAGATCGAGGGGCAGGAGGACGCTGCGGGTGCGGGTGGCGGTGAGGTCGGCCTGCACGGCGCCCAGGGCGGCCAGCACGCCGGGCATGGCCGGCACGAGGATGCGAGGCATCTCCAGCGCGTCCGCCAGCGCGCAGGCGTGCAGCGGCCCTGCGCCCCCGAACGGGACGAGGGTGAACTCGCGCGGGTCGTGGCCTCGCTGCACGGAGACCACCCGCAGCGCGCGCTCCATGTTCGCCGTGGTCACGGCCACCACCGCTTCCGCGGCGCTCACCTCGTCCCGGAAGCCCTCCCGCAGTGGCGCGGCGGCCGTGCGGGCGCGTCCCACGTCCAGGGCCATCGACCCGCCGAGGAGCCCGGCTGCCCCGAGCCGGCCGAGTAGCGCCTGGGCGTCCGTGACCGTGAAGGCCTCGCCGGCGCCGTAGCAGGCGGGGCCTGGGTCAGCGCCGGCGGACTCCGGCCCCACGCGCAGCGCTCCGCCCATGTCGATGCGGGCGATGGAGCCGCCTCCCGCGCCCACCGTGTGGACGTCCACCACGGGGGTGCGCGCCGGGAAATCCCCCACCACCACGTCCGCCCGCGTGGGGACATGGCCGTCGCAGAGCGCAACGTCCGTGGAGGTGCCGCCCATGTCGAATGTGACGATCTGCTCGAACCCCGCCGCGCGCGCCACCTCGAACGCACCGAGCACGCCGGCGGAGGGGCCGGACAGCAGCGTGGTCACCGGCCGCCGCGAGGCGCGCTCCACGTCCGCAGCGCCGCCGTCGCTCTGCACCACGTGCAGCGTGCGCACGCCCCGCTCACGCAAGCCCTCGCCCAGGCGCGCCAGGTAGCGCGACATGACCGGGCCCACGTAGGAGTTGAGCGCCGTGGTGGCGGTGCGCTCCACCTCCCGGTATTCGGGCGACACCTCCGAGGAGAGCGAGAGGAAGACGTCGTGTCCACCCTCCGCCGCCGCCCGCGCGAAGCCCTGCTCCACCTCCGGATTGGCGTAGGCGAACAACAGCGACACCGCCACCGCCTCCGCGCCCGCGGCCTCCGCCGCCGCCAGCAGCCGCGCCGCCTCCCCAGGCGCGAGGGCCGCCTCGATGCTGCCGTCCGGCCGGATGCGGGCGGAGCACTCGAAGCGGAGGTCCGGCGCGACGAGGGGCGCGGGCGTCTCCGGCTCCAGGTCGTAGATCGCGGGGCGCACCTGCCTGCCGATGGTGAGCAGGTCGCGGAAGCCGGCGGTGGTGATGAGGGCCGTGCGCGCGCCTCGACGTTGCAGGATCGCGTTCGTGGCCACCGTGGTGCCGTGCACGACCAGGCCCGGCGTCACCTTGAGCGCCTCGATGCCCTCGATGACGGCGCGGCCCGGGTCGTCAGGAGTGGAGGGGCGCTTGTGGATGCGGAAGGCGCCGTCCTGCCACAGGAGGAAGTCCGTGAACGTCCCGCCGACATCGACCCCCAGGAGTGTGCTCACGCTCGGCATCCTACCAGCGGGAACCCCGCTATCGAGTGCAGGCGGGCGATGGGGCGCTGAAACGAAATTGTCAGGGCGCTGTGACGGGCGTGACCCCGCCACGATGCACCACCACGCAACGTGAGGACGGCGGCGCCGTGCCGGGAGGGCGGGCGTTGCCGGAGACGAATGACGATGGCGCCCTCCATCTCTACGAAGGGTTGACACCATGGCACGAGCAGCAAAGGAAGTGGTGGTGGATGCGCCTCTGACGGCCGTCTACAACCAGTGGACCCAGTTCGAGGAGTTCCCGGAGTTCATGGAAGGTGTGGTGGAGGTGCGGCAGTTGGACGACAAGCACCTGCACTGGCTCGCCGTCATCGGCGGCCGGGAGGCGGAGTGGGACGCCGAGATCCAGGAGCAGGTGCCGGACGAGCGAATCGTCTGGCGCGCCACCGAGGGCGACGGCAACGCCGGCTGGGTGACCTTCGAGCGCGTCTCGGCAGAGCAGACGCGCGTGCACCTTGAGATGTCCTACGAGCCGGAGGGCATCCTCCAGAACGTCGCCGACGCCCTCGGATTCGTGGACCGGCAGGTGGAGGGCGACCTGAAGCGCTTCAAGGCCTTTATCGAGGAGCGCGGTGGGATGGAGACCGGCGCGTGGCGTGGCGAGATCGAGAACCCGAAGGCGCCGGACGGCCACACGGAGGGGCAGGGCACCCAGCACGTGGACCGGCTGTAGCCGATCCCTCCAGCACCCTCCGGACTTCGAGGATCGTCCGGGCACGGGGGACGCAACGGCGTCCCCCGCATGCGTGCGGGGAGGTCGGATGGATTGATCGTGGTGGATGCCGTTGGTAGCGTTGACGTTCGCGTTCAGGCAGATCACCACGCCCGTGGCGATCCCTGCGCCGATCCATACTCGAGCCGAGCAGGGACACAACATGCCTGACACCTACCAGGTCCAGCCGCGCACCACGCTGGGCAAAGCCGTCAAGAAACTCCGCCGCGAGGGCGTGCTGCCCGCCTCGATCTACGGGCGTGGGCTGGACTCCGTGGCCGTGCAGTTGCCATACGTGGTGGGGCGCGACCTGATGAACAAGCACGGCTACAACCTGCTGGTGAACCTGGCGGTGGAGGGCGAAGAGAAGCCCCGCCCCGTCGTGGTGAAGCAGGTGGCGCAGGACCCGGTATCCCGCGCCCTGTGGCACATCGACTTCCTGCAGGTGGACCTGACCCGCAAGATCGCCGGCCCCGTGCCGATCGTCTTTGTCGGTGAGGCGCCCGCAGTGAAGGACCACCACGGCGTGCTCGTGATCCACTCGGACACCGTGGAGGTCGAGGCGCTGCCGGCGGACATGCCGGAGTCGCTGGAGATCTCCCTGGAGGTGCTGGAGGAACTGGACTCCTACCTCTACGCCGGGCAGATTCAGACCCCGCCGGGAGTGGAAGTGATCACGGACGCGGAGCACCTGCTCGCCGCCATCACTCGCCCGCGCGTCCTCTCTGACGAGGACGGCGACGAGGTGGTCGAGGGCGAACAGGCCACCGAGGCCGCCGCCGAGGCTGCTGCAGACGGCGAGGCTCCCGAGGGGGATTAGTCGCCAGCGGTGCGTGCTACGGCAGGCCGCCCGTAAACGCTATGACAGGACTGTGAACGCCGCCCCACCCGGGGCGGCGTCTTCTTGTGCGGACCGCTCCCCGGACGCCAGCATCACGTCCGTGCGCAATTGGCCGCAGGCGGCCGCGATCTCCTGGCCACGCTCCACGCGCACGGTGGCATTGACGCCCTGCGCCTGGAGTTCGCGCTGGAACGCGCGCACGCGCTCCCGGCTCGGACGGCGGAGGCCGGCGCCCGCGGTGGGGTTGTACGGGATGAGGTTCACGTGCGCCTGCACGCCGCGGATGCGCTCCGCCAGGCGGCGCGCTTGCTCCGGCTCGTCGTTCACGCGGTCTAGCAGGGCGTAGGCGAAGGTGACGCGCCGGCCGCGCTTGGCGATGTAGCCCCGAGACGCCTCCACCAGTTCGTCGATAGTGATGCCGCCCGCCGTGGGGATCAGCCGGCGGCGCAGGTCGTCGTCCGGTGCGTGCAGCGAGACGGTGAGGCCGATCTGGAAGCCCTCGTCACCCAGGCGGTCGATGGCCCGCACGAGGCCGACGGTGGAGACGGTGACGCCGCGCTGGCGCATGTTCATGCCGTCCGCGCTCACCATCCAGCGGATCGCCTGTACGGTGGCCGCGTAGTTCGCGAGCGGCTCGCCCATCCCCATGAACACCACGTTGGTCACGCGCCGCCGCCGCGCGAAGTGCAGCACCTGCGCCAGGATCTCCGAGGGCCGCAGGTTGCGCGTGAACCCCTGCTGGCCGGTGGCGCAGAACGTGCACCCCATGGCGCATCCCACCTGCGTGGAGACACAGACCGTGGTGCGCTCCGGGACGTGCTCGTCGTCGTCCCCGTCCTCCATGGCGGCGTCCCGGCCGTCCGAGGCGTAGTCCATGCGGACGGCCTCCACCGCGTCGCCGTTGGCGAGGTCCAGCAGCACCTTCGTGGTGGATCCGTCGTCGGCGCCCCGCTCCGTGATGACGGGGAGCGGGTCCAGCGTGAACGACTCCGCGAGCCGTGCCCGCAGTCTCGCGGAGAGGTTGGTCATGCCCTCGAAGTTGGTGACGTGCTGCCTCAGCACCCAGCGGGCGATCTGCTTTGCGTGGAAGCGCGGCTCACCCCACTCGGCGAGTTGCGCCTCGATCTGATCGAGGGAGAGGTCTAGCAGGTGAGGGAGCGGGGAAGTCACCCCACCAGTCTACCGCGCGCTACGGCCTACCCGCGCAGTCGCACGGCCCCAGCAGCGCCCTCACGCACCCAGCCTCGCGCCGATGAACTCGCGGTCGCCGTTGAGGTACGCCTCGATCGGTGTGGGGCGCTTGCCGGGGCGCTGCACCTCCAGGAGCGCGAGCGAGCCGCGTCCGCAGGCCACCACGGCGCGGACGGTGCGCCCGGGGTACGTCGAGCCCAGATCGCGGCCGTCGCCGGCGACCACCGTGCCCGGAGGGCCATCGACGGCCTCGTCCAGCGGCCAGGCGGCGTGGATCGAGAGCGGTTCGCCTCGGTAGGTCGTGGTGGCCAGGGGCCAGGGGTGGAAGGCCCGCACGCGCCGCCAGATGTCCGGGGCGTCAGAGTCCCAGTCCAGTACGCCGTCCGCGCGCGACAACTTCGGCGCGTAGGTTGCCTGCGAGGCGTCCTGCGACTGCTCCTCGACCTCCCCGGCGACCCAGCGAGGCAGTACGTCCGCCAGGAGGGCCGCGCCCAACTGCGCGATGCGGTCGGTGAGGACGCCCGCAGTGTCCAGCGGGCCGATTGGCGTCTCCACCTGCGCGACGACCGGCCCCGCGTCCACCTCCCGCACCACGCGCATGATGGTGGCGCCCGTCATTTCGTCCCCGCCCAGGATGGCGCTCGCCACCGGGGAAGCGCCTCGATGCCTGGGCAGCAGCGAGGCGTGCACGTTCAGCACGCGATGAGGGAAGGACTCCAGCAGGTGGTTGGGCAGGATGTGCCCGGAAGCCGCCACGACGCCTACGTCCGGCCGCAGTGCGGCCAGCCCCTCCGTGGTGTCTCGGCGCACCTTCTCCGGTTGCAAGATGACCTCCACGCCCGCCTCGAGCGCCGCGGCCTTCACCGCCGTGACCTGCGGAGCGCCGGAGCGACCGCGGGGACGGTCGGGCTGCGTGACCACCGCCACCACCTCAGCGCCCGGCAGCGCGAGACACGCGCGCAGGCTGGGCACGGCGTAGTCCGGGGAGCCGAAGAAGACGATGCGCATGCGCTCCAGTCTACGGGGGGAGGGGGTTACGGCAGCCGCCAGCGGTGGACGTCGTCCAGCCGGTTCGCGGCCGTGGACAGCAGCCGCGGTTCCAGGCCGGCCATGCGTTCCGGGTGCAGGTAGACGCGCTGGGGGTACGCGACCACGCGACTGGCCCCGAGCGCCTCGAAGCGGTCCAGGAACAGCGCGTACAAATCGCTCCGCTCCGCCATGTCCATGGTCGTGCGGGCGGCCTCGAGGAGAGCGTCCGCCTCCGGGTCCGAGAACCAGGCGACATTACCCGCGCCACCCTGCGAGGTGTGCCAGCCGGCGTATGGATCGGGGTCTGCGGCGGCGTCCCAGCCGAAGAGCGCCAGGTCATAGTTCCCGGGCCGAAGGTACTCTCCGATCACCCGTTGGGAGGGCGCTCCCACGACTTCCACGGTGACGCCCTGCTCAGCCAGTTGGTCGGCGATCGCCTGGGCAAGCGCGAGGCGGTCGGGCTCGCCGTTGGTGACCAGTTCCAGGTGGAGCGGCAGGCCGTCGCGCGCCCTCAGCCCGTCCGCGCCCAGGGGCCACTGCGCGGCGGCCCAGAGGGCATCGAGGTCGACGTCCGGGGGCTCGGGGGCGCCGCCGTCCGGTGGGAGGGCCCAGGAGCCGGGGAAGACGACGCCCTGGCCCGGGATCGCCTGTTGGCCAGCCTCCTCGAGCGCCTCGGCCGGCCGGATGGACGCCGCCAGCGCACGGCGGAGGTCCGCGGCGCGCAGTGGGTCCCGGTCGTTGTTGATGTAGAGCACGGTGTAGGAGTCGCCGTGGAGCGGCAGCGCCTCCAGTCCCGTGTCCGCCACGAGCGAGGCCACCTCCTCCTCCCGGGTGGCCGCGGGCAGCAGGCCGCCGTCCGCCTCGCCCGAGCGGAGCAGGGCCGCCTGCGCCTGCGCATCGGCTGCGAAGCGGAGTTCCAGGCGCGTGATGGCGGGCGTGCCCAGGACGTAGGAGGTGTTGTGCTCCAGGACCGCGCGGTCGCCTCGGAGCGCGGTCAGGCGGTAGGGGCCGGTGCCCACCGGGGCGCGGTCGAACGGGGCCGTCTCGAACGAGCCGGGGGTGGCCATCTGGTCGCGCAGGTGCTCCGGCAGGATGCCCACGGACGCGCGCACCAGGAAGTCCGCAGCCGGTTCGGGGAGTCGCATCATGACGGTCAGGGAGTCCGCAACGAAGACCTGCACGTCCCGCCACTCCGTGGCCAGCGCCTGGGAGCCCTGGAACGTCTCGGCCTGGATGCGTTCAATCGTGAAGGCCACGTCCTCAGCGTCGAAGGCGGCGCCATCGTGCCAGGTGACGGTGGTGCGGAGGTGGAAGGTGAAGGTGAGGCCGTCCGGGGTGACCTCCCAGCGTTCGGCCAGTTCCGGCTCCGGCGTGCCGTCCGCCCGGAGGCGCATGAGCCCGCCGAAGACGAGCGAGGCGAGGTCACGCTCCGCGTCCGTGGTGTGCGCCGCCAGCGGGTCCACGCGGTCCGCGCGCCCCAGCGTGGCCTCCACGTAGGAGCGGTCAGCCGGCTGCGCGGACCCGCCCGCCCGCAGCCAGCCCAGGGCGATGAGGATCACCCCGGCCAGGAGCAGGACGGTCAGCGGGCCCCGGCGCACGGTAGGCATCGCGAACGCGTGCGCCCGCTACGAGGCCGCGACGCTCCATGCAGACATGCTGATGAAGACGACCACCACGAGGATCGTGAGGCGGTGCAACGACCGCTGAAGGCCTCGACGCGTGCGGAAGGAGGCATCCTGCCCGCCCAGCGCAGCCCCGAAGCCCGTGCCGCGCACCTGCAGCAGGACGAGCACGATCAGGAGCGTAGAGATGAGGATCTGGCCAAGGGACAGGAAGTCACGTAGTTCCATGGTCAGAGCAGGCTACGTCCGCACCGCCTCACCCGCAAGGAGTCGTGCGAGGTCGCCGGCCGATTGTGCCACCGACTCCCTGACTTCGCTGCTTGTTCGGGTAACATCCCGCGCGTCGAGGCAATCGATAGTCATGTCCCTCTTGACGAGCGGATCGAGGCGGCCGATGATCATGTTGCAGGTGACCTCGCCTTCGCCTTTTCGCGTGGGCAAGACCCTCGGGTCGGTCACCTGCCTTTTCGTGTCCTGATGTATCTGCTCTACCTGGATGAGTCCGGCTCGACGAACACGGAGTACTTCGTCGTTGGCGGCCTCGCCATCCATGAGCAGGACGCATGGTCGCTGGCGCAGCGGCTCGATCAGTACTCGCATCGGCTGCCCGGCGCCCTCGCGGGGACGGAGATCCACGCTGACCACATCCGGCAGGGCCGCGGTCGTTGGCGGAACGTGCCGAAGTCAGCGCGACTCGAGATCATCCAGGGACTGGCGGATCTCTTAGTGGACTTTCGTGGGACCGAGAACTCAGCGGTCCTCTTCGGCGCGGCCCTGCACAAGGCATCGTTCACTCGCGTCGACCCGTACGAACGCGCCTACGAAGACTTCTTCGCGAGGTGCAATGGCTACCTTGCACGCCTCGCCAACGAGGGTGACCGGCACCGGTGCGTGGCGATTGCCGACAAGAGCAGGCTCGAGTCCACGCTCCAGACGCTCATGGCCGGGTGGCGGGCGACCGGCGCATCGACCGGTGCGGCGATCGGACCGATGTCGAGTTACGCCGAAGTGCCAGTCTTCGTCGACAGCAAGGCCAGCAGGCTCATCCAAGCGGCGGACTTCGTCGCCAACTCGATCTATCGCGCGTACGCAACCGGTGACGCGACTCTCTACGACCAGCTGCTCCCGCTGTTCGACGCGGATGACGGGGTAGTTCACGGAATGGTCCACTTGAATCGCGGGCACCGCACGTGCTCGTGTTCACCGTGCGCTTCGAGGCGACGGCCACCTCGGACGGAGGGCGCCGGCTAGGCGTGGGCGAGGGGCTCCGCCTCCACCTGAGGGATGGGGTCCAGGAGGGCCCGGGAGCGCAGGTCGCGCTCGAAGTAGGCGCGCATGAGGGCGCTGGCGAGCGCCTCGGTGTTGTGGCGGTAGCGCTTCTCGTGGTCCACCAGGTCGGCCAGCAGGAGGCGCGCGCCGTGGTAATCGGCGTCGCCGGGGGCGAGGACGGGGGTGGACTGCCACTCGGCGGGCAGGGGCTGCTGGGGCAGGTTGCTGTTCGCCAGGACCGCGTCCACCACGGTCGCACCCGGCAGGTGGCGGCGGATGGCGCCGTAGTGGTCAGCGGCGCTGTAGCCGTCCGTCTCGCCGTGCTGGGTGGCCACGTTCGAGATGTACACGCGGTACGCTTGGGTCTCCGCCAGCGCCTTCGCGATGCCCTTCACGAGCAGGTTCGGCAGTACCGAGGTGTAGAGGCTGCCCGGCCCGATGATCACCAGGTCCGCGTCGCGGATGGCGGCGACGGCGTTGGGGTGTGCCTCGATGTCACGAGGCTCCAGGCGGACCTCCACGGGGGGCTCGCCGGAGGCGGGGATGGCGGACTCGCCGCGGACCTCGCGGCCGTCCGCGAAGCGCGCAACCAGCGCCACATCCTCCAGGCTGGAGGGGACGATGTGCCCTCGCACCGCGAGGACGCGCGATGTCTCCTCGATGCCGCGCTCCACGCTGCCGGTGACTTCGGCCATGGCGGTGATGAAGAGGTTGCCGAAGGAGTGGCCGGCCATGCCCTCGCCGGCGCGGTCGTCGAAGCGGTACTGGAATAGTTCCGTGACCAGCGGCTCCGCGTCCGCCAGCGCGGCGATGCAGTTGCGGATGTCGCCCGGCGGGATCACCTGCATGTTCTGGCGCAGGCGGCCAGAGGATCCCCCGTCGTCCGCCACGGTGACCACGGCGGTGAGGTTGGAGGAGTACTGCTTCAGGCCCCGCAGCAGGTTGGAGAGGCCCGTGCCGCCGCCGATGGCGACGATCTTGGGGCCACGGTCGCGCGTGCGGTTGCGGTAGACCATGTCCACCACGTCGTTCGGGCGGGTGGAGGGCGGGAGCACCGCCAGCGCGATGGACTGGTTGAGTTTCCAGGCGGAGAACACGGTCAAACCGCTGGCGACCGATATGAAGAGGGCGCCCCGCGCCCAGCGGGGGATGAACTGCAGGGTGGCGTACTCGACCCAGCCGGGGAAGGTGTAGGAGACGTAGACCTCGCGCAGCAGGTAGGCGAAGCCCAGGCCCATGACCGCAACGGCGACCATGATCAGCAGCAGCCATCGCTTGATGTGAAGGCCGAAGTAGAGCCACTTAGTGAAGTTGTCGCGACTCACGAGGTTCCTCGCTGCCGCCCGCCTCGCAGGAGGATATCAGGCGGGCCGTGTAATCGGTCAACTGATCGCGTGTTTCTGACGGCCCGAACGTTCCGCGATCTATCGACATAAAAATGACGTTAGACCAATGACAGTAGACCATCTCCGGATCGTCCGCGGTGACTCACCGATGACGCACCGATGACGGGGGGAGGGCCGTACCGTCCCGCTACGAGCCTGAATCCAGGCGCTTGCGCAAGAGTGAAGAGACGGTGTTCGCGTCCGCCCGACCCTTCGCTTCTCGCATGACCTGGCCCACGAGGAAGCCGATGGCGCTCTTCTTGCCGCTGCGGTAGTCCTCCACCGCCTTCGGGTTCGCCTCGATCATGCGGGCGGCGATCTCGTCGATGGCGCCTTCGTCGCTCACAGCCTTGAGGCCGCGCGCCTCCACGATGGCCGCCGGCATCTCGCCCGTCTCGAAGGCGATCGCGAGCACTTCCTTCGCCGTAGTGCCGGTGACCTCCCGGCGTTCGAGGAGCCCCGCGAGTTCCGCCACGTGGGCGGGGGTGACGGGCGTTTCCGACAGTTCCGCCTCCTGGCCCAGTTCGTTCAGGTGGCGGGCCACCTCGCCGATGAAGAGGAGGGCCACCGGCCGCGCGAGGCCGCCGCCGGCCGCCCGCACCGCAGCCTCGAAGTCCTCGGAGCGCTCACGGGAGTCGGTCAGCGTGCGTGCCTCGTCCGGGGAGAGGCTGTACTCGGACTCGAAGCGGGCGCGGCGCGCGTCCGGGAGTTCCGGCATGCGCGCGCGGATGGCCTGGGTGGTGGCCTCGTCCAGGACGGTGGGGGGGATGTCCGGCTCCGGAAAGTAGCGGTAGTCGTTGGCCTCCTCCTTGGAGCGCTGGGAGACGGTCACGCCGGTGGCGTCTACGTACCCGCGAGTCTCCTGGACGATGCGGCCGCCCTCCGCCAGCACCTGCGCCTGGCGTTCGATCTCGAACTCGATCGCCCGCTGCACGGAGCGGAACGAGTTCATGTTCTTGACCTCCACCTTTGTCCCCAGCGCCTCCTGACCCCGAGGGCGGATGGAGACGTTGGCGTCGCAGCGCAACTGGCCCTTCTCCATGTCGGCGTCCGCAATCTGCAGATAGCGCATGGTCCGGCGCAATTTGTGCAGGAAGGCGCTGGCCTCCGCGCCGGAGTGCATGTCCGGCTGCGTGACCAGTTCCATCAGCGGCGAGCCGCTGCGGTTCACGTCGATCAGCGCATACGCCTCGGCGCCGTCGTCGCGGTGGAGGAGGCGCGCGGTGTCCTCCTCCAGGTGGATGCGCTCCAGGTGCACGGTCCGCGGTTCGCCGTCCACCTCGATGTCGAGTTTGCCGCCCAGGCAGAAGGGCTGGTCGTACTGGGAGATCTGGTAGCCCTTCACCAGGTCCGGGTAGGGGTAGTTTTTGCGGTCGAACTTGGAGTGGGTGGGGATGTCGCACCCCAGCGCCAGGCCGGCCATGATCGTGTACGCCACGGCCTGCTCGTTGACCACGGGCAGCATCCCGGGCATACCCAGGCAGATCGCGCACACGTGGCTGTTAGGCTCCGTGTCGAAGTACTCCCGGTCGCAGGAGCAGAACATCTTGGAGCGGGTCTTCAGTTGGATGTGGACCTCCAGGCCAATGACGGCCTCGTAGTCCACGTTGTAGTCCACGTTGTAGTCCACGTTCGCCTGTGTCGTCATGCGTGTGCGTCTCCTGGGGCAGCGTCGCCATCGTACCGCCGCGGCTGCGCTCAACCCAGAGGCGCTCCGCAGGGGGAGGCCAACGGGCGCGCCCTTGCACGATGCGGCATAATCGTCCCCGTGCCACACGGCCCCCACAGCGCCCGCGCGTGCGTGCGAGAGAATCATGGAAGACGGCCTCCCGGAACCGCTCCGACTGCCGCGCTTTGACGCCTCGCGTCCGGGCGAGCCGGTGCGCATCCTCTCCACGAAGTACGACGGCTCCCGCCACTACGAGTACCGAGGCCGCCTCGTCGACCAGGGCGAGGGCTACCTGCGGGTGGTGGTGGAACCAAACACCCCGTTCGTCTCCTACCGGGAGAGCGGGATGACCCTGGCGCGGATGACGCAGATCTACTTCACGGACCGCTGGTACAACGCCTTCCACAACCACGAGCCGGTGGGCCGGCGCGCCATGCTCACCTACTGCAACGTGGGGACGCCCGTACGCCTGGAGGGCGACACCATCCACTGGATCGACCTGGACCTGGACGTCATCGACACGCAGGCCCAGGGCCTGATCGTGGACGACGAGGATGAGTTCGCCGACCACCGCCAGCGCATGGCCTACCCGGAGGAGGTGGTCCGGCGTGCGGAGGCGGCTCGGGACGAACTGCTGGCGCTGGGACGGTCGCACGCGTTCCCCTTCGACCGTGAGTCACACCTGCCGTAGTCCCTCCGCCGCGTCTCTGGCTGTCACAGGCGTCCTCAACCGGCGCTCGACCATCTCGGTCTAGCGTCGCGCCGTGTTGGGCGCCGGCCCGACCGGGGTGGGAGGGGCGCGATGAGCCCGAGTCCCAGGATCCTCCTCGTGGAGTACAGCCGGGAACTGGGCCACCTCTACCGCTTCACGCTGGCGGACGAGGGATTCCAGGTGAGCCTGGCCCTGGCCCCGGACGACCTGCTGGCCTCCGTCCGAGCCTACCGTCCGGACCTGCTCATCCTGGACCTCCCACCGCCAGAGGAACGGGCGCTGGCGGTGCTGGACGCGCTGCGCTCGGACGACGTGGCGCGCATGGTGCCGGTGATCGCGCTCACCACCCAGGACCAACTGGCGGACGTGGCGTGGGCCTCCTACAACGTGGTGCGCACCTTCGCCAAGCCCTTTGACCTGGACGACTTCGTGGAAGCGGCCCGCGAGCACAGCGCCGAGCCGGGCATGCTCGCCACTGTGCGGGCGCCTCGGCCGCACGGTGGCGACGCGCGCGACCTGGCGGAACACATCCTGGCGGCGCGTTCGCGGCACATCGTCTTCAGGTGGGTGCAGCGGGTGCGCACCCGGCCCCCGTGGCGCGACCGTCCGGACCTGACGCTGGAGAGCCTGATCGATTACGCCCCGCGGGTACTGGAACTGGTGGACGTGCGGCTGCACTACGACTCGGACGAAGAGTTCTTCGCACTCCATCCTCATGCGCTCGATCGTGCCGAGCAGCACGCCCGCCTGCGCATGCAGCAGGAGATCAGCGTGACCGCCGCCGTCTACGAGTACACCCTGCTGCGGGAGGAGGTCTGGGTGGAACTGCGCGAGCACTTCCCCGCGGAGGTGGACGCCGACGGTCTGTTCGAGGTGGAGCGTGCGATCAACCGCACCGTGGACGCCATCCTGGTGGCCACCATGCGGTCCTACCTGGAACAGGTGGCCCGCTGAGGACGCTTCGAGGCAGGGAGCGGGAGCGGGTTGACGGAGCAAACAGGTTGACGGAGCAAGAGGAGCGTCGCACCGTGTATCGAGGCGGGCGGGGATGTCCAGTCATCGAGAGAGAGACGTCGTGCCTTCCAAGTCCCGCCTGCTATTGCCCGCGTTGCTGATGGTGGCTGCCCTGTTCGTGGCCTGTACCAGCGACGACCCCGACCCCACCGCTAGCCCGGACACCGCCACTACTACTGCCACCACCACGGCCACCGCCACCGGCGAACCGACGGCGCCTGAGACGGGCGAGGCCGCCGCCACTCCTGCTGCGACCGAGACCGTGGACCCGGCGGACGGCAGCGCCGCCACGGAGACCCGAGTGGTCGAGTACCTGGCCCAGCCTGCCGAGGACGGCGAGACGCCCGAGGCTACCGAGTGCTTCTCGGAGTCCGCGGCTTCTACTCGTGGCGACGCCTGGCGCTGCTCCATCGGCAACATGATCGCGGACCCGTGCTTCGCGCTGGGCGAGGGGCTGCTGCGCTGTCGCCCGGATCCGATCGCGGATGACGCCGGCCTGCTGGTGGAGGTCGAGGAGCCGTTGGAGGAGCGTGAGTCGCCAGAGGACCCGCAGGTGTGGCTGCTGGAACTGTCGGACGGCACGGTCTGTGGTTTCCAGGGCGGCGCCACCGCCGGCCTGGACGGCGAGCGCGTGAACTACGGCTGCACGAACGGCGAGTGGATCCTGGGCTTCCCGGAGCCCGGCGCGGATGGCGCGCCGTGGACCGCCCGCTTCCTGGCGGGCCACGTGGGCCCGAACGGCCTGGTGGCTGACGACCTGCACGAGGAGAACATCGCCACCGTCTGGCGCTAGCCAGGCGGGAGCCCGTGTATCAGCCCGTGTATCAGCGCGGGCGCTCCCGGTTCAGCCATGCGGCGTAGACTCGCCGCATGGCTGAACCGGGAGACCGCACGTCAGTGACGCCGCCCACCCCAAAGGGCGTGCCCCCCGGGGTGCAGGGCGGCTTCTTCGAGGAGGCCCGCGCTCCCCGCGCCGCCCCGCCC
Source organism: Dehalococcoidia bacterium (assembly GCA_023228825.1). Taxonomy (GTDB): domain Bacteria; phylum Chloroflexota; class Dehalococcoidia; order UBA2979; family UBA2979; genus W-Chloroflexi-9. The sequence continues at coordinate 71,035 of JALOAL010000010.1, forward strand.
GGGGCGCCGCTCGCCGCTCGGATGCGGCCGCGGACGCTCGAGGAGTACGAGGGCCAGGAGCACATCATTGGCCCCGGCGGACCGCTGCGCCGCATGATCGAGGGCGACGAGTTGCCCTCGATCATCCTGTGGGGGCCTCCCGGCTGCGGGAAGACCACTCTCGCCAGCATCATCGCCACGCGCACCCAGCGACACTTCGAGGAATTGTCCGCGGTCAGTAGCGGCATCGCGGACGTGCGGCGCGTGGTGAAGGAGGCCGCGGACCGCCTGCGCATCAGCGGGAGGCGCACCATCCTCTTCATCGACGAACTGCATCGCTTCAACCGCACGCAGCAGGACGGCCTGTTGCCGCACGTGGAGGCGGGGACGGTGACGCTGATCGGCGCGACCACGGAGAACCCCTCGTTCTATGTGGTGGCGCCGCTGCTCTCGCGCTGCCGGGTGTTCCGGCTGCAACTGCTGGAGCCCAGCAGCGTGGAGCACCTGGTGCTACGCGCGCTGGCGGACGAGGAGCGTGGCCTGGGCAGCCAGGGCCTGGTGGTGGACAGCGACGCCGTGGACGCGATTTCGCACGCCGCGGCGGGTGACGTGCGCTCTGCGTACAACATCCTGGAGGCCGCCGCCTCGCTGGCGGATCCGGATCCCGGCGGCAGGCCTCGCATCTCTCGGAAGACGGTGGAGGCGGCGGCGCAGCACCGCACGATCCTGTACGACCGCGAGGGCGACGCGCACTACGACGCGATCTCCGCGTTCATCAAGAGCGTGCGCGGCTCGGATCCGGACGCCGCCCTGTACTGGCTGGCGCGCATCCTGGAGGCGGGCGAGGACCCGCTCTTCGTGGCGAGGCGCATCGTCATCCTCGCCTCGGAGGACGTGGGGCTGGCGGACCCGCAGGCGCTGCCGCTGGCCATGGCGTGCCAGCAGGCGGTGCACTTCCTCGGCATGCCGGAGGCGCGCATCCCGCTGGCGCAGGTGACGGTTTACCTGGCGCGCGCGCCCAAGTCCAACAGCACGTACGCCGCCTACGGCCGCGCGCTGGAGGACGCGATGGCCACCAGGAACGACCCCGTGCCGCTGCACCTGCGCAATGCCCCCACCGGGCTCATGCGCCAGATGGGCCACGGCCAGGGATACCAGTACGCCCACGACTACCAGGGCCACGTCCCCCCGGGCCAGGTGCACCGCCCGGAGTCCGTGGAGGGCAACGTCTACTACGAACCCGGCTCCCTGGGCGACGAGGCGCGCGAGCGCTGAGCCCCGAGGCGCCCCGATGCATCACCCCGGAGCATCACCTCGGAGCATCGCCTCGGACACGAAACGGGCGCGCCAGCAGGCGCGCCCGTCCCCGATCCTCGGTACCCCTTGAAGGGGTGGAGGGCTACTCGACGGTGAACGTGGTGTTCATGGACATGTAGTGGCCGGGGATGTTGCACAACAGGATGTACGTGCCGGCCTCCAGGTCCACCTTCAGCGTGTCGCTGGCGCCCGGCTGGATGTCCGTGGCATCGCCGGCGACGTCCAGCGCGGAGAGGTCTGCGGCGGCGTTGGCGGCGGGCAGGTCAGCCACGGCCTGGTCGCTCTTGATCACGACGAGTTCGTGGAGCAGCGCACCAGCGTTTTCCACCTCGAAGGTGACGGCGCCGGCCGGAACGGACGCCGGGGCGGCCTCCAGTTCGAGTTCGCTAGGGGCGCCCAGGGTGACCTGGACAGTGGTGGCGTCGCCGCCGGCGGCCTGCGTGGGGGCCGCGGTGGCGTCGTTGTTGCTGTCGCCACCACCACAGGCGACCAGGGCGAGCGCTGCGAAGGCGCCCAGGGCGAGGGCGCCCACGCGGGCGGTAGGTCGGGTCTTGCGGAACATCAGGCACCTCCGGGTGAATTGCTCAATTGCTGAGCAACCGTTGTTGTGAACGATTGCACAAGTAACGTAGTGCGCTCGCTACCTATGAGACAGGACAGAAGTCTCGCTGGCGTTTCCCCGGCGCCCTCGTACCATCGGCTACCGGCGCGATGGTCGCGCGAGTGAAGGAGCCACGCATGGGCATGAGAGACCGGACACCAACCACCGCCGAGGAGTTCGAGGCGTACCGCACGCGTCTGAACAACTGGGGCCGCTGGGGACCAGACGACCAACTGGGTACGTTGAACCACATCAGCCCGGAGGCGCGCCAGCAGGCGGCGGCCCTGGTGCGGGAGGGCCGCAGCGTGTCCTGCGCGAACCCGATAGCCACGAGCGCCGTGGTGGCGGACGAGCGTCGTAACCGGCAACCCGCCGACCACCGCATGAACGTGGGGCCCGCCTCCTGCGGCGACTACCTCGGCCTGTACTACCACGGCTTCGTCAACACCCACATCGATGCGTTGTGCCACATCTTCACGGGGCCGGAGGGACGTCTCTACAACGACCGCCCCAGCGACCTGGTGACGGAGACCGGGGCCCTGACGAACTCCGTGGAGCACTGGCGCGACGGCATCGTCACCCGAGGCGTGCTCTACGACATCCCGCGACTACGAGGGCAGGCGCACGTCCAGCACGGCGAACCGGTGGAGGGCTGGGACCTGGAGGACTGGGCGAAGCAGGTGGGCATCACGCCTCGCGCAGGCGACGCCGTCCTTGTGCGGTCGGGGGCGGAACCGTTCTGGGACGCGAACCCGGGGTTCGAGATGACGTTCCCGCCGCTGAACACGCCGGGCGTGGGGGTCTCCTGCCTGGAGTTCCTGCACGACACGGACGCCTCGCTGCTGGGGTGGGACCTGCAGGAGGCGGGCGGCCAGCCGGACTACGGCGAGCGCATCCCCGTCCACGCCATCGCCATCCCGCACATGGGCATGCCGCTGCTGGACAACGCCAACTTTGAGCGCCTGGCGGAGGTGTGCGCGGAGACCGGGCGCTACGAGTTCCTCATGGTGGTGGCGCCCCTGGTGGTGAACGGCGGCACCGGCTCCCCGGTGAACCCCGTGGCCACGTTCTAGCCGCGCCGCGCGGGCCAGTGGCTCACGCGCGCGCCGCCGGTCCTGGCAGCCGCCCCAGCACTCCGGCGGATCGGTACAGCGCCAGCCAGCGGTCGAACGAGGTCGCCGAGGGCGGCGCGGCCAGGTCCAGCCGGAGGTCGCGCTGCAGGCGGTCTACCTGCGCGCGCGTGAAGATGCGGCCCAGCACCTGCCCGGTTGTGCGGCCTCGGCCGAAGGTGGCGGCGAGGAAGCGCTCGTAATGCGGGCGCTCCTCGTCGCGCAGGAGCGGCGGGTGGCGGCGGGCGAGCCAGAGAACGGCGCTCTCCACGGACGGAGGCGGGTCGAAGTCCGTGCGATGCAGCGCGCGCGTGACCTCCGCGTGCCACCACGGCTTAAGGGTGAGCGAGGGGAGTGACTCCCCGCCCCACGGGTGGCCGGCGAAGCGCTCGGCGGCCTCGCGTTGCACCACCAGGTGGGCGTCCGCCGCGTGGGACATCAGCACCTGGCGCACGGCGTCTGCCGTGATCCCGTAGGGCAGATTCGCCACCACGCGCGCGCCGGCGGGGATGGCGAAGGCGAGGAAGTCGCCGCGCACTACCAGTACGCGGGGCTCCTCGTGGAAGCGCTCCTCGACGAGGGCGGCCAGGCGGGGGTCTACTTCGACCGCGATCACGCGGCCCGCGCGTCGCGCGAGTTCGGCGGTGAGGACGCCAGTACCCGGCCCGACCTCCACCACGAGGTCAGACGGGCGCAGTCCCATGGAGTCGGTCAGGCTTCCGGCGAGTGCTCGGCTATGAAGAAAGTGCTGCGAGAACTCGGGGCGCCGAGGCCGACCGGCCCCGGACACGAAGCATCCAGACGCTCATATGCGCTGCCTCCGGGTGCGAACGTAGCGCACCGGCGTCCTGCTGCACACCCGTGGTAGATTCCCGCTTCCGGGTGATCGTCCGGGCGTTCAGGTTTCGCGGCATGACGAAAGACAGATCGGTGTAGCGATGGACCGTCCGCTGGCTGGCATCCGCGTCCTGTCCATGGAACAGGCGGCCGCGCTGCCCTTCGCCACGCGCCACCTGGCGGACCTGGGCGCCGAGGTCATCCGCGTGGAGTCCCACGGCCGCGCACGCCCGTCCTCGCTGAGCGAGTCCGACCTGCTCCGCAACAAGCGTCGCGTGGGGATCGACCTCGGCGCGCCGGGCGGGCCGGAGGTCTTCCGCCGGCTGGCGGCGGAGGTGGACGTGGTGGCGCACAACTTCACCCCGCGTGTCATGCGCAAGTACGGCATCGACTTTCCGAGCATCCGCCAGGTGAACCCGGACGTGGTGTACGTCTCGATCACCGGGTTCGGCACCACCGGCCCGTGGGGCGAGCGTCCGCTCTTCGGCCCCGGCGCAGAGGCGGTCTCCGGGCACAACCTGATGATCGGCGAGGCGGACGCCTGGCCCGGCCGCCCCGGCACCATCGTCTACGCGGACAACAACACCGGCCTGAACGCCGCCTTCGCCATCCTCGCCGCGCTCGACCATCGAGATGCCACGGGCGAGGCGGTGCACATCGACCTCTCGCTGTACGAGGCGTCCATCGCACACATGGGCGTGGCGGTCACGGAGCGTGCCTTCGGTGCGCCGCTGCCCACCCGCATCGGCAATGCCGATCCGCGCGACGCCGTCCACGGCGTGTTCGCCACCCGCGCTCACGACCGCCACGTGGCCATCGCGGCGTCGGAGGCGGACCTGCCCGCCCTCGCACGCGTCCTCGGACTCACCTCCACCGAGGTGGACGCCGTGCGTGCCGCGGTGGCCGAGCGGGAGGCGGAGGACGTGGCGGAGGCCCTGCAGGCAGCCGGGGTGCCGGCGCACGTGGTCGCGGACGCCGCAGACGTCTCGCAGGACGCGCACCTGTGGGCACGCGGGTTCTTCGGGGTGCTCCCGGGCGGCGGCCCGCACGCCGGACCGGCGTTCGGCGGTGGCGCGGACCTCGAGATGGCGCCGCCGCACCGCCTGGGCGAGGACAACGAGCACGTGCTCACGCGCATCGCCGGCCTCACGGCCGAGGAAGTCGAGGCGGCCCGCGCTGCCGGCGCCATCGGCGAAGGGCCGCAGGGCCTGGAGCGCCCTCGCCCCGCGGACTCCGAGGTGCGCATCGAGCGTGGCGAACTCTCCCGCGTGGACGAGGTGCACGACGGCTGGCGGCGGGTGATGGGATGAGCGCGGTGAGCGCGATCGTGGGTCAGGAGGACCAGGTGCTGGAGGCCGTCCGCCGTCACACCGGCTCCGCCGTCACCTACGCCGAGCCACCGGTCGCGATGAAGGGTGGCCGCGACACGGAGGTGTTCACGCTGCGCCTGGCCGGCGTCGCGGGCGACCTCGCGCGGCCGCTCGTGCTGCGCGTGTTCCGCCCCGGCGAGGAGCGCCGCGCGACGTTCGAGGCCATCCTGCACCGACTGCTGCACGAGGCCGGCCTCCCCGTGCCGGCCATCCTCTTGGAGGGGGCCACCTCGGAACGCCCGTGGGTGCTGATGGAGCGCGTCCCCGGGCGGGTTGCCGGCGCCTACCTGCTCCCGCCCTCCCGTACCGGATTCCGCGTCCCACGCTTGATGGCGGAGACAGCGGCGGCCCTCCATGCGCTGGATGCCGCCTCGATCGCCGCGGTGGTGGCGGCCTCCGCCGTGAGGGCGCTGCACCCCCTGGACGAGACGCATCGACGCGTGGCGCGCCTCGGCGAGGCGGGCGACCGGCGGTTCGACGCGATCGCGGCCTGGCTGGACGCCAACGCCCCGCCTCGCGCGGCGCAGGTGCTCTGCCACGGCGACTTCCACCCGTGGAACGTGCTGATCGAGGACGGCGCGATCTCCGGGATCATCGACTGGGCGAACTTCCACGTTGCGCCGGCTGAGTACGACCTCGCGCGGTCGGTGGTCATCCTCACGGAGGCGCCGGTCTCGCTGCCGCTGCCCCTCCAGTCGGCGGTGCGCGCGGTCCGACGCCCCATCGCGCGCTCGTACCTCGCGCACTACCGCCGGCTGCGCCCGATCAACGACTCGACGTTCGACTACTGGCTGGCCTTCGCCGCGACCGCGATGCTCGTGGAGGGCGCCCTTGCGGTGCTGGACGGACGGACGCACCCCTGGCGCGAGCCCGTGAACGCCGCACGCCTCTGCCGGCGCATCGAGCAGGCGGCCGGCCTCGACACCTCCGCACTGCGAGGCGCGGCGTGAGCCCGGCCGCGGGTCGCAGACCGCGCGCGCTGGACGTGGCGACGGGGGTGGGCGCCTCCTACGCCTCGAGGCTGCTCGCGGAGGTCGGGTGGGACGTGGTGAAGGTGGAGCCGCCCGGTGGCGATCCGCTGCGGGACGAAGTCTCGCGCTGGGGGCGCGGCCGCGGTGGTGCGTTCGCGTACGCGAACTACGGGAAACGCGGCGTCCTGGCGGACGAGGGTGCCATCGAGCGTCTGGCGGGCGCGGCGGACGTAGTGCTGGGGGACTTCTCGGTCGGCGGATGCGCTGTGTCCGGCGTGCCGGCGGGGATGTTCGCGTCGCTCTCGCCTCGCCTGGCGGTGGTGTCCATCACACCCTTTGGGATCACCGGGCCGAAGGCGGACTGGGCGTCCACGGACGTGATCGTGCAGGCGGCCAGCGGGCTGATGTTCCTCACCGGCGAGTACGACCAGGCGCCGCAGCAGTTGCCCCCGTACGCCGCCGCGATCACGGGCGGCATTGCCGGGGCCGCGGCTGCCCTCGCGGCTGCGAGGAGCGCGCGCGCCGACGGCGAGGTTCGCCGCGTGGACGTGGCGATGGTGGAGGCCATGGCCACCCACTCCTACTCCCAGACCAGCGCGTATGTGTACGCGGGCGAGGTGCCGCGTCGGGAGCAGCGGGTGAAGCAGGCGCTGCGCATGGTGCCTGCGAGCGACGGCTTCGTGTACTGCGCCCCCGGGGCCGTGGCGAACGTAGACATGCGCGGTGTGGCGGAACTGATCGGTGAACCTCGGCTCCTGGAGGACCGCTTCCAGACGGCGGAAGGGCGCATGCAGCACTACCAGGAGTACCTGGGCCTGTTCGTGCCGCCGTTCAGCCGCCGGAGGGCGCAGGAGTGGTTCGAGGAAGCGGAGAAACTGCACCTGACCTTCGCGCTGGTGCAGACCATCGACGACCTGTTCCAGTGTCCGCAACTGGACGCGCGTACCATGCTGCGGCAGGCGCCCGGGCCGGACGGGATCACCGTGCCCATGCCCGGCCGCCCGTTCCGCATGGAAGGCGGCCCGGCGGAGGCCTCCCGCCCGTGGCCCGAAGATCCCGGCGAGGACACTGACGAGGTGTTCCGCGAATGGCTCACGCCCCCTCCGAGCCCGACCCAGAGTCAGCGATAGAGGAGTGACCCCATGACCGCTTCAACCGGTTCCCCCGGACGCGCCGAGTTGCGCCTCACGGCCACGCTCGATACGCCCGATGACCGCAACGCCATCAGCAACGAGATCCACTCGACGGACGGCGCGAAGGACTACGGCTACCAGGCCGCCCTGGTCGGCGGCGCCACCGTCTTCGGCTGGGCCACCCCCGCAATCCTTCAGGCGTTGGGAGAGGGCTGGACCGCGCGCGGCTGGGCGGAGGTGGCGTTCCGCCGCCCCACCTATCCCGGCGAGGACCTGGTCATCACCGTGGCCCCCGCTGCCGAGCGCGACGCGTGGGACCTGCACATCACGGGCCCGGACGGGCATGACCGCGTCTCCGGCTCGGTGGGCCTCGGCGATGCGGCCTGGCTCGACCAACTCGACCCGCCGCCGTTGCGCGCGGCGGACCAGCCGCTGGAGGAGATCCCGCACCTGACCATGGAGGTGGCCCCGGTGGGGCAGGAGATCCGCGCGCTGGGCGGCGTCTTCACGGAGGAGGACGCCCGCATCTACGCGCGCGAGCGCGGACGCGCCACGGAGCCGATGTTCCTGGGCGAGCGGCCGCTGCTGCACCCCGGCTGGGTGGCGATGCGGCCGATCCGCGTGCTGCACCACTCCTTCAATTATGGGCCTGCCATCCACGCGAAGAGCCAGATCCAGTTCCTGCGCCCGGCCCACGCGGGCGGTGAACTGGTCACCACCTCCAAGTTCATCGAGGCGTACGAGCGCAAGGGGCACCACTACGCCGTGATCGACTGCTCCACCTTCGACGCGGCGGGTGGCGAGGTGGTCCGCCAGCGCCACGTCAACATTTTCGGCGTCGCCAAGCGGCCCGCCGCCGGGCAGGAGCAGGGCCAGTCGTGACGAGTTCAGCCACCAACCACGCAGGTCCCCGCGCCCTGGGGGACGTCCGTGTGGTCGACATCTCGTATTCCGCGGCGGGGGCATGGACGTCCAGGCTGTTGGCGGATGCCGGCGCCGACGTGATCCTGGTGGAGCCGAGCGAGGGACACCCCCTGCGTCGCCTCGCGCCGTTCACGGAAGACGGGACGAGTATCCCGGCCATGAACCTGCTCGCGAACAAGCGCGCGGTCTCGCTGGACCTGGACGCGCCTCACTCGCGTCGCTCCGCCCTGGACCTGGCGAAGAGTGCGGACATCGTGATCTCCTCGCACACCCCGAGCCGGCTGAAGGCGTGGGGTATGACGTACGCGGCGCTGGCCCGCCCGTCGCTCGTGATGTGCCACGTCACGCCGCACGGGATGACCGGCGCGCTGGCCGAGGCGCCCGGCAACGACCTGACCGCGGCCGCGCGCTCCGGGTGGGCGTCCATCAACGGCACCACCGACCGCGAGCCCCTGAAGCCCGCCGGCTGGGCCGCCTCGTACTGTGCCGGCGTCGTGGCCTATGCCGGCGCCGTTGCGGCGCTCCGCTGGCGCGACGCCCACCCAGACGAGGGCCAGGAGGTGGACATCGCGGAGGTCGAGGTGATGGCCGGCGCCTTCGCCCCGGCCGTCCTCGGCTCGCAGTATCGAGGCGTGCCCAACGGACGGCGCGACCCCGTGGCGGACGGCCTGGGTGGGCCGGTGGAGGTGGCGGACGGCTACTTCGCTCTCACCCTGAGCCGCGCGCACTTCTGGCGCGACGCCATGAATGTCCTGGGGCTGACCGACCTGGCGGAGGACGAGCGCTATGGCGTGTCCTGGTACCGCCAGCAGCACAAGGAGGAGTACACCGCGCGCGTGCTGGAGGCGATGCGCGGCTGGAAGAAGATGGACCTGTTCGAAGAACTCGCCGTGCGCCGCGTCGTCGCCGGGCCAGCGCTGACCATGGAGGAACTTCACGGCATCGAGCACCTGCGTGAGCGCGGGTTCTGGCGACGGTCGGCCGACCAGCCGGACGGGCCGGACTACCCGGGCCCGGCCTACCAGATGAGCGCCACGCCGCAGACCCTGGACCGCCGTACACCTCGGTCCGGTGAGCACACGCTGGACGTGATGCGGACGGTGCTGGGCATGTCGGACGGGCAGATGCTGACGCTGATGGAGCAGGGCGCCGTGGGCCACGGGTACCCCGAGTCCACGGAGGAGCAGTCATGAGCGGCCCGCTGGCCGGCACGCGCGGCATCGTCCTCACGCAGGCGTGGGCAGGCTCATACTGTTCGAGTCTGCTCGGCATGCTCGGGGCGGACGTGGTGCAGGTGGAGGTGCGTAAGCGGCCGGACTCCTGGCGCGGAGACTACGCCGCCCCGCTGGCGCCGATGCTGCGCGACATCGAGACCGCCCGGAATCCGTGGAACTGCAGCGCCCTCTACAACTCGGTGAACCTCGGCAAGCGGTGCATCACGCTGGATCTGGGTGACGAGCGCGGGATGAGGGCGTTCCGCAGGCTGCTGGAGCACGCGGACTTCTGCGCGGAGAACTTCTCCCCCCGCGTGATGGGCAACTTTGGCCTGGCCTACGAGCAGATGCGCGCGATCAAGCCGGACATCATCCTCGCCAGCCTCTCCGCCTACGGCCATGACGGCTCGTGGGCGAACGTGCCTGGCATCGGCGGGACCATCGAGCCCTCCAGCGGCATGTCCGCGCTCCTGGGGTACGAAGGCGGCCCGCCGCTCAACTCCGGGCAGATGTACCCGGACGTGGTGGCGGGCTACAACGCCTGCGCGGCCATCATCACGGCCCTGCGGCACCGTGACCGCACGGGCGAGGGCCAGTTCATCGACCTCTCCATGCAGGAGGCGTCGCTCGCCTGGGTGGGCGACGCGTTCCTGGAGTACGCGACCACGGGCCGCCAGCGCCCGCGCATGGGCAACCGCCACCACACGTTCGCTCCGCATGGCGTCTACCCGGCCGCCCCCGCGGACGGCGAGGGCGAACGCTGGATCGCCCTTGCATGTGAGTCCGAGGAGCAGTGGCGGGCGCTCTGCGACCTCGCAGCCCTCGGATGGGCGGAGGACGCGCGCTTCGCCACGCCGGCCGACCGCAAGGCGAACGAGGACGCGCTGGACGAGGCCATCCGCGGATGGACGGCCGGCCACGACCGGGACGTCCTCGCCTCGCGGCTGACCGAGGCCGGCGTGGTAGCGGCGCCGGTGCTCGATGCGCTGGAGGTGGCCGCGGACCCGGTGCTGCGCGAGCGCCGGGTGGTAGTGGAGGTCGAACACCCGGAGGCCGGCCGCTGGCCGCAGGTGGCCCTCCCCATGCACTTCTCGCGCACCGTGCCGGAGGTGCCGCCGCGTCCGGCGCCCTTACAGGGCGAACACACGCACGAGGTCCTCGCCGAGTTGCTCGACATGAGCGCGGACGAGGTGGACGAACTGGTCCGCGCCGGTGTCTCCGGTGGCGGCCCGCCGGACTAGCAGACCGACCGAAGGGGACGAGATGCCTGAGTACGAGACGATCCGATACGAGCAGCACGGCCGCGTCGCGCGCCTGGTGCTGAACCGACCGCAGGTGCGCAACGCGCAGTCGTGGCGGCTACTGGAGGAACTGGACGCAGCCTTCCAGCACGCCTCGGACGACCGGTCCGTGGGCGTGATCGTGCTGGCCGGGGAGGGCGACCACTTCTCGGGCGGGCACGACCTGGGGAGCCCGGAGCAGAAGGGGGACATGGCCGCGCGGCCTCGGGAGGAGGGGGTGCGCGGGCGCTATGACGGCTCCTACGCGATCAACGTGGAGACGAACCTGCGCTGGCGCAACGTGCCGAAGCCCACGATCGCGGAAGTGAAGGGCTACACGATCTTCGCGGGCGTGGCGATCGCCTCGGCCTGCGACCTCATCTTCGCCGCGGACGACACCATGTTTCTGCCCACGAACTATCAGTACTTCGCGGTGCCGTGGGACATGGGCATCCGCAAGACCAAGGAGTTCCTCTTCGAGTCGCGCTTCATCGACGCGCAGGAGGCGCTGGCTGCGGGCCTCGTGAACCGCGTGATCCCGAAGGCCCGCCTGGAGCAGGAGACCATGGAGTACGCCGCCCGCGTGGCGGAGAACGACCCGTTCCAGTTGCGCATGATCAAACTGGCCACGAACCAGGCGCAGGACGCGCAGGGCTTTACCCAGCACGTCCAGGGCGCCTTCTCGTTCCACCTACTCTCGTCCGTGGGCGAGGGCGACCCCGGGTACGCCCTGACGAAGCCCATGGACTCCGGCCAGCGCCGCCGCCCCATGGTGCAGCGCGCCATCGAGAACTACGAGATCGAGAAGGAACGCCGCGCCCGCGCCGCCGAGGAGTAGTGCGTTCCGCCCCTCGCAATACCGACCTGTCGACCAGGGAGCCTGCCCGTGACCTCATCGCCTCCGAGCGCCGCCCCGAACCAGCGTGTAGCCGACGTCATCGTCGTGGGGGCGGGGAACGCCGCGCTCTGCGCCGCCATCGCCGCGCGCGAGGCGGGCGCCTCGGTCCTGGTGCTGGAGAAGGCCGAGGAGGGCGAGCGGGGCGGCAACACGTTTTACGCGGGCGGGGGCTTCCGCTTCCCCTACGACGGCCTGGACGACATCCGCACCATCATCCCGGACCTCAGTGACGAGGAGGTCGACCGCATCGAGGTGGGCTCCTACCCGGCCTCGAAGTTCAAGGACGACCTGGTACGTGTGACGGAGGGCCGCGCCGACGAGACGCTGGTGGACCACCTCATCGCCGAGGCGTACCCGACGGTGCAGTGGATGAGCCGCGTCGCCGGCCAGCGCTGGGTGCTGATGTACGGCCGACAGGCGTACGAGGTGGACGGCAAACTGCGCTTCTGGGGCGGCATGATCACGGAGGCCGTCGGTGGCGGGGAGGGCCTCTCGGAGAGCCTCTTCGCACAGTTGCCGCGCCACGACATCGAGGTGCGCTACGGCACCGGTGCGCGCAGCCTGCTACAGGACGAGAGCGGCCGCATCACCGGCGTGCGCGTGAAGGACGCCAGTGGCTTCCACGACCTGCACGCCGGCGCCGTGGTCGTCGCGGCCGGTGGCTTCGAGGCCAACGCGGAGATGCGCACGCGCTACCTCGGCGCCGGGTGGGAAGTCGCCAAGGTCCGAGGGACGCGACATAACACCGGCGACATGATCAACGCCGCGCTGGCGGTGGGGGCGCAGTCCTACGGGCACTGGTCCGGCGCGCACGCCGTGGCGTGGGACATGATGGCGCCGCCCACCGGCAACCGCCGCATCGGCGATCTCTACCAGAAGCACTCGTATCCCCTGGGCCTGATCGTGAACGTGCACGGCGCGCGCTTCGTGGACGAGGGGGCGGACCTCCGCAACTACACGTACGCCAAGTACGGGCGGGAGATCCTGAAGCAGCCGCACGCGGTGGCGTTCCAGTTGTTCGACCAGCAGACCGTGGGCCGGCTGCGCGACGAGTACCGCATCAAGGAAGCCACCCGCGCGGAGGCGAACAGCATCCCGGAACTCGCGGACGCCCTCGGTATCGACGTCGGCGGCCTCGTGCGCACGGTCGAGGCGTATAACGCAGCCGTGCGCCCCGGGAAGTACGACCCGTCCGTGCTGGACGGCCTGGGCACGGAGGGCATCGACCCGCCGAAGTCAAACTGGGCGCTGCCCTTCGACCAGCCGCCGTACGTGGGCTACGCCGTGACCTGCGGCATCACCTTCACCTTCGGCGGCCTCAAGATCGAGGCGAAGACTGGCCAGGTGCAGGACATCGAAGACCGCCCGATGCCGGGCCTGTACGCCGCGGGTGAACTGGTGGGCGGCCTGTTCTGGCACAACTACCCCGGCGGCACCGGCCTCACCGCCGGCTCCGTCTTCGGCCGTACGGCGGGCACCGCCGCCGGAAAGGCCGCGCTGGCGGCGCGTGCGGCCGTCCGTTAGCCCTCGAACGGGTCGAGGACGTCCACACCGAGGCCGGCGACGTCCCGGCCGTTGCGCGTGACAAACGTCAGGCCGTGCACGAGCGCCGTGGCGGCGAGGAGGCTGTCAATGATGGGCAGCGGACGTGCTGCGCGGATGCGTCCCCACCTGTCAGCAACCTCGGTTGTCACATCGAGGACACGTCCCGCGAATCGTCGGTCTATGTCGTCGTGCCAGGTCTCCAGTGCATCCGCCTGACGCGGGTCGCGGGGGCGGAGCCGTTCGATGCCCAGGCGGATCTCACCGAGGACGAGCACGCTGAGGAAGAGGTCGGTGGCCTCGACGCCCTCAATCCAATCAAGGACGCCCCGGTTCCCGCGCTGTCCCTTCCGAAGTTCGGCGATGATGTTGGTGTCCAGGAGGTAGGCCATCAGCGGGCGCTAGTCGTCGAAGTCGATGACGCGCCCGGTGTCGGGATCGCGCGCGATATCGAGGTCGTCGCCTTGGGGGATGGAGAGCAGGAACTCCTTGAAGTCCTGCTCCTTCGTTGCCTTCCCGCCGAGCCGGCGGTACTCCTCGATCGAGACCAGCACCGCAACGTCCTTGCCGTGGAGCGTGACTACCTGAGGCCCGTCCGCGCGGGCGCGTCGGAGCAGTTCGCTGAAGCGTTGCTTCGCTTGCTGTACTTGCCAGACCATATGGCACCTCCCGGTCTAGACAGTCTAGACCGTCTAGACAGAATGGGAAGTCTGAAGGCTACCCATAGCGCTCGCCTGTACTCCCCGGAGGGGGCATGCTGCGCGCATGCTGGCTGAGCGTCCGGGAACCCCTCCACCACACTCGGTGTATGAACGTCGAGTGCAGGAAGCAGCCGAGGAGCAGCCGCTGATCGCCGCGGCCCGCGAGGGTGACGCCGCAGCCTTCGCTGCGTTGCTCGAACGGCACCAGCAGATGGCGTTTCGCGTGGCATACCTCCTTCTCCGAGACACGGACAGCGCCCAGGACATCACCCAGGATGCCTTTCTGAGGGCGCACCGGGCGTTGGACACGTTTCGGGACGGCGAGCCGTTCCGGCCGTGGCTGCTGCGCATCGTCTCCAACCTCTCCAAGAACGAACTGCGCGCCCGCGCCCGCCGCGCGCGTCTGCGAGAGCGCGTGACCCGATGGCTGCCCTCGCAGCACGACGGCGAGCGGGACGACCCGCTGGCCCTAGTCGTGGGCGCCGACCGCCGCGAGGCTGTCCGTCGCCTGCTGGACGAGGTGTCCGAGGCGGACCGGGAGATCCTCCTGATGCGCTACGTGGCCGACCTCTCCGAGGCGGAGATGGCGGCGCTGCTGGAGGTGGCCCCCGGCACGGTGAAGTCCAGACTCAGCCGCGCGCGCGCCCGGCTGCGAGAGACGATCGAACAGGCGCACCCGTGGTTGGTCCCTGCCCAGTCGGGCGGAGGAGGCGATGACCGATGACGCATGACGCTGAGTGGCTGCGCACCCTCCTGGAGGAGTTGGCGGAACGCGAGGTGTTCCCGCCCACGCCGCCCTTCGCCGCGCGTTTCCTGGAGGCGCTGGTTTCGCCCAGCGAGAGCCACTGGGGCAAGAAAATGGCCTTCCTGGGCGCGGCCACGGTGTCCGTGAGCGCGGTGACGCTGCTGGTGCTCCGCATCATCACCGGCCGTTGGGTCGCGCGCGGACACGCCTAGGCTCGAGGCGAAGCCCCGCCACCGAGACCCAGCCACCGAGACCCAACTGCCGGCGGCCCCCGAGGCCGCAGCCCCTACGAGGCCAGTTCCGTGGTGGTCACGCCCTTCGCCTTCATCGCCTCGATCTCGTCGGGTGTGAAGCCGAAGCGGGCGAGGAGGGACTCGCTGTCGCCGCCGAACTGCGGCGCGTGGCGGATCTCTCCCTGGGGACGCCGCCGCATGCGCCAGACCGAGCGCAACGTCTTCGCGACGCCGGTATCAGGGTGGTCGTACGTGGCCCAGTTGTCGCGCGCGGCCATGTGCGCATCCGTGGTCATGGTGAGCGGCGTCAGCACGCGCTCTGCGGCCACGCCTGCGGCCTGGAGGGCGGCCGCCGCCTCCTCGGCGTCCTGGTGGCGCGTCCACTCTGAGATCACGGCGTCGATCTCGTCCTGGCACTGCCGGCGCGCCTCCATACTCGCGTAGGCGGGCGCGCCGAGGCGCTCGTCTCCCACGACGCGCCTGAGGGCGTCCCATGCCTCCTCGGAGTCCACGGCTATGGTGACCCAGGCGTCCGTGAAGGCGCCCATCACCTCGCCGGTGAGGGGGGAGAGGACGGGGCGCGGCTCGGTGTCACGGGCGGGGTAGACGTTGTGCGGGGCGAAGTAGGCGTCCTTGCTGCCGATGCGGGTGGGGAGCGGGCTGCCGAGCGCCTCGGCGACGATGTATTCGCCGATGAGCCCCACGATGCCGTCCCGCTGGGGGACCATGATGTAGATGCCTTCGCCCGTGCGCTGACGGCGCAGGAGGCCGGCCACCACGGCGCCCGAGGCGACCGCGCCGGCGATGGGGTCGCCGTAGGAGATGCCGGAGCGGTGCGGCGCGCCGCCCTCGTACCCCTGCAATGCAACGAGGCCGCCCATCTGTTCGATGGTGGGGCCGAAGCCGACCCGTCGCGCATCCGGGCCTCTATGGCCGAAGCCGGGCATGGAGACGTAGACGATGTCCGGTTTGATCGCCTTCACCGCCTCGTACCCCAGGCCAATGCGCTCGGCCACGCCGGAGGACCAGTTCTCGATGAACACGTCCGCCGTGGCCAGCATGCGACGCAGCGCCTCCATGCCCTCCTCGGTCTTGAGGTCGATGGAGACGCCGAGTTTGTTGCGGTTGTACTCGTTGAAGTAGGCACTCTGGTTGATGCCGGGCACGTCGCGCGTACCGGCCATAGTGCGCACGGGGTCCTCAAAGGTGGGGCCTTCCACCTTGATGACCTCGGCGCCG
Organism: Dehalococcoidia bacterium; assembly: GCA_023228825.1. Classification (GTDB taxonomy): domain Bacteria; phylum Chloroflexota; class Dehalococcoidia; order UBA2979; family UBA2979; genus W-Chloroflexi-9. Next base: position 87,128 of record JALOAL010000010.1, read on the forward strand.
GCGTCTCCCAGGAGGCGCGTGGCGTAGGGGCCGGCCCAGACCTGCGTGACGTCGATCACGCGCACGCCCTCCAGCGGCGGACGCAGGCCGTCCGTGGACGCAGGCGCGGGCTTCGAGGCGGGCGGCAGTGCGTCCTGGACCTCGGCGGTGTGCTCGCCGATGCGCGGTGCAGGGCCGTGGGCGCCTCGGTCGTCTGCGCCAAACTGGACGGGGCCGGCCGGGAGCGGGTGCCGGCCCAGGCGCGGGTGGTCCACGTGTCGCCAGAAGCCGGTCTCCTGGAAGTGCTGCCACTCCAGCAAATGCGCCGGCGTGGGGATCATCCCCATCGGCGTCCGGTACTGGTCCGCGAGCGCGAAGACCTCCTCCGCCGTGCGCTGGGAGATCCACTCCGGGACGAGCACGCTGAGCACCTCATTTGCGGCGGGCGACCAGCCAGAGCGGAACTCCGGGTCCTCCTTCAATTCCGGGCGGCCGATCAGGTCGTACACGGCGAAGGACTGGCGGGGCATGGCCGCCACGCCGATCCACCAGTCGGCCGTGGGGTGGATGCCCCACTGCGCGAACGTGGCGTTGCCAGCGGTGCGCCCGGCCTCCGTGCCGCGCGTGAGCGCATTCGGCAGCGACCCCTCGAGTTTGGCCGCGCCCACCTCCTGCACCGAGATGTCGATGACGTCGCCGACGCCCGAGGTGCGCGCGGCGTACAGCGCGGTGAGGGTGGCCGAGAAGGCGTGCAGGGCGGCCTGGTAGAAGGCCTGGTGTCCTGCGGTCTTGAGCGGCGGCTGGTCGCCGTCGCCGGTGCCGTTCATCTGTCCGCCGGCGGCGTAAGCGGTGAGAGAGGTGGCGCGCCAGTGGGCCTTGGGCCCGGTCTGCCCGTACGGCGTGACCTGCGTCACCACCAGTGCGCGCTGCTGCTCGGCGGCCGCATCCAGGTCCAGCCCGAGCGCGGCGAGTTCACCGGGCGCGTGCGTGTCGATGACGGCGTCAGCCGTCGCCACCAGGCGTCGAGCCGTCTCGAGGCCGTCGGGGGTGTGCAGATCCAGGCGCACGCTGCGCTTCCCGGCGCCGAGGTAGGCGAAGAGGATGCTGTCCTCCGGGTCTCGCGTGTCACCGGCCCAGGGCGGCAGGTGGCGCAGTGCGTGGCCACCGTCCGGCTCCACCATGACCACATCGGCGCCGTACATGGCCAGCAGGCGCCCGGCGTAGGCGCCTGCCACGTTGGTACTAAGTTCCACGATGCGCATCCCGGACAGGATGCCCTCGCTCGCTCCGCTGCTCTGAACCACGGTTGTGTTCCCCTCCTGCGGCGGCATCCTATCAAGTGGCCGGTGCCGTGTGCTGCGAGATGTGCGCGAGAGGGGGTAGAACGCAGGCGACCGCCCGAGGGCGGCCGTCTGTGCGTGCGTCATCGGGAGGTGGCGACTCGAGGCGTGGCCTCGCCGGCGCCATCCTCGACGCGTCAGGCGCTGGCGAGTTCGGCTGCGTAGGCCGTCTCCAGTTGCGCCGCGTTGTCGAAGAAGCGCTGCAGGCTGGGGTTGTAGCGGAAGAACATATCCGCGCGGAAACCGTCCTGCAGTTCGTTGCGATGGATGGGGTCGTCGAACTTCAGGTCCAGCGTGTTCAGCGTGTGGTCCAGGGTGGCGTGGCCGTTCGTCTTGATGTCGTCCAGCATGGCGCGCCAGACGGACGGCTCCATCTCGATCACGAAGTCTACGTCGCGCATGCCGTTCTCATCGATCTCGTGGATCTGGTGGATGTTCAGGACGTCGAAATTGGCGCTGATGATCGAGTCGCCGCACTTGAACGCGATCACGGCGTTGAGGCGCCCAAACTTGCGGTAGGCGGGGTCCTCCGTAGTGATGCCGGCCAGGGCCTGGTACCACTCGACGGACGGGAAGGTGAGTTCAGCCATGGGGCTCTCCTGCTCTGAAGTTCTGCCTTGCGTGGACTGCTAGAAGTCGATCGGGTCGCCGGGGTCGTCCGCGGCGTCGAACGGCGTGAGTTTGTTCAGGATGCGCATGGGCTCCCCGTCTGGCGTCCGGGCCATCTGGTCCTCCACCATGCGCTTGTAGGTGGGGTCCAGTGACCGGAGGGCGTCCACCTCGCTGTGCGTGACGGCGAAGGCGGACATCTGCCGGGTGATGGCGGCCTTGCCACAGATCTGGCAGGCCTCCGGCTCCGGCCGGTTCGGACGCACGAGCGCCTCGAACACGGCGGAGCATTCCTGGCACCGGTATGTGTAGAGCGGCATGTCGCCCCTTCCTCCCCTCAGCGCCGGTCAGGCCGGCTGCTGGAACGCCGAGCCGTCCAGGATGGCCTGGAACGGTGGCGTCAGCATGCGCTCGCGGGGCAGCCCCGCCTGCTTGCAGCGGTCCAGGTAGGTCTCCACGAAGTCGTGGAGCATGCGCTGGACGATCTGCATGCCCTGGTCCATGTGCTTCACGCCGCCGCCAAAGATCACGGCCAGCGCCTCTACCAGGACGGGGTCACGCAGGTCACGGGCCTGGGCCACCTCCACGCCGGACAGCCAGGCGTGGAAGGCCTGCGAGATCTCCGGCTTCTTGGAGATGGCGAACTTGATGTGGCTCACGGCGTACGCCGAGGTGCGGACGCGATCCGGGATCAGGCGGAGCGCCAGTTCCCGGTCAGCCTCGCTGGGCCCGTACACGGCCAGGTAGCGCAGGATCTCGTGCTGGAGGGCGCCGCGGATGGCCCACAGGCCCAGCACGGTCTGCGACCAGCCCGCGTACGTCTCTAGCACGGCGCGGTTCATGAGGCCGGGGCTCTCCAGCATCATGCCGCCGCCGTTGAGCATGGCCCGCTTGCGATAGCCCTCGAACAGGCGGGCCGCCTCGTAGACCACGGTGGAGAGGTACAACTTCACCTCGTGGTAGCCGGGGCTCAGGTTCTGGAGCCAGCCGGAGACCACCTCCGACTCCACGGACCCCTGCTGCGAGAGTTCCGTGGCCACCTGACAGAGGGCCACCTCCACGTCGTCCGGCAGGCCGTGTGCGGTGTTCCACGGGATGTCCGTGGCCGTGGCCCAGCGGCGGGAGATCGCCTCCTCGTAGAGGAGGCCCGCGTGGTCTGACCACTGTTCGTACTTGTCTTGCAGGTAGTACCCGCCGATGGTGCCCGCGCCGGGTGCGGGGTACGCACCGCGCGGGAGCCGGTTCCGGTACGGGATGTGCTCCGGCACCTCCGCATACACGCCCACGTTGAGCGCGTTGATGGTGAGGCCGCCCCCGAAGGGCTCGATGCGGGCCTTCACGCCCCAGCCGAGCGTCTTGTCCATCCAGGAAAGGTCGGGAAGTTCCGGGACGGGGTTGCCGTCCACATCCGTCTGAGCCCCGGACTGTTGCTGAACCATGTCCCCTCCGCGCCAGAGGCGCAGGCCGCCCTCACCACCTGGATGAGCCGTGCCGACGCCACGTTGGTCGTCTGGTTGTTGCCGTCCGTCCGAGGCCTTGCTGGCCCCGCACGGTCTGCCTCGGGCGGTCCCCCTGGGGGGCGAGGTGTCCCCGGTAGAGGTGCGGCGGGCCCCACCGCGTGGTGTGGGTCCGCCGCGCCTTCACCTCGTCATCTCGGTCGCGTCATCTTGGCCGCGTCGCTTCGTCGCCCCTCGTCACCGTCGTCGTGCCTAGGCGCTGACGTAGGCGGCGAGGGCGGCGTTGGCGCGGCCGTTCTCGAAGCGGTCGCCCAGGCCGGCGACGCGGACGCGCTGTACGTACTCCTTGACCTGTCGCTGGCGGACGGCCAGCGCGATCTGGTTGCCCTCGTGGATGGACTGCGCGTCAGAGCCGCCGCCCAGCAGGATGGCGAGCGCCGCGTTGGAGGGCGTGCCGCGTGCGGCCGGGTTCTGGCCGCCTGTGCCGGCCACCAGGCCCATCTCGATCTCATCCAGGTAGGAGTGGATCTCCTCCTTGCGCTCCGGGTCCGTCTGCGCCAGGTACTGCAGGTGCATGACGCCGAAGGCCACGTGACGAGACTCGTCCGAGGCGGCCAGGCGGTAGATCGCCTTCTCCGCGTCGTTGTAGGACATGCGCTCGCCCATGCGGAAGATGGAGAGCACCAGCCCCTCGCCGGAAATGTGCAGGCGGGCGGACATCTCCGTGAAATCGCGGGCGGAGTCGATGGCGCCGCCGGAGAGGGCCACGTTGGTGGTCTGCGACATCAGGCCGCCGCCGTTGGCGAAGGCGCGCTTGCGGAACACGTCCATGTGTCGCGCTTCGTCCATGATCTGGGACATCAGGAACATGCGCGGCTCGTAGTAGTCCGGGGTGGTCTCGGAGATCCACTTGCCCGGCACGTCGCCGGCGACGAACTCCACCTCCGTGAGGAAGGTGGCCAACTGGCACTCCGCGCGCTCGATGTCCTCCGGCAGTTCTTCCATCTCGTCCCACGGGACGTCCACGGCGGAGGACCACTGGCGCTGGACGGCCTCTTCATAGAGTTGGGCCGCGTTCTTGAGCCAGATGTCGCCCTTGGTGCGGACGGAGTAGTTGCCCACGCGCGGGGCGTTGGGGCGGGTGAGGGCGCCACGAGGGCGGCCGGTCATGTTGTCGGACCAGTCCGGCACCTGCGCGAACGGGCCGTGGTCAATGTCCTGCAGCAGCAGGCCGCCGGCCGCCTCGTCCGAGTCCAGCCGCGACCCGAAGGTCTCGCGCGGCTGAAGCCAGTCCATCTTGTAGCCGTTCTGTTTGCCGTATTCCATCATCTCCTTGAAGGAGGTGAAGACCGGCGCCTGGCCCTGTTCTGGGCGCGTCTCTGTGGCCATGGGTGCTCCCTGTACGTACCGGGGCATCGCGCTGACGAGGTTCGCGAGGCCCCCTTGGGGCGGAATCATACAGGCTGTATGCATGCCTGTGAACCACGTGCGCTATGAAATCTCTCGACTGTTATTCGTTATCTTTGTCACAAGCCTGCCCGGCACGCACCGTGACAACAAGATGCAGTGGAGGTGCTGATCGGGGCTCTCATGGCTCTGGGCCATCCGCGTCCGGTCGCACCTCGGTCGCGAGGTTCCGTCCCAATTGCTGCCACGGCGCGGCTTCTGCGCCGGTCCAGGCGCGCACGGCGGGGGCGATCACGCGCAGGACGATGACGTAAAAGCCTCCGAGCAGCGGGATGGCCAGCAGCGCGCCGATGAACCCGGCGAACGCCGCGCCTGCGATCAGGGCGAACAGCGTGAGGAGCGGGGGTATCGAGGCCTGCGAGCGCATGATGTACGGCAGGAGGATGTAACTCTCCAACTGCTGGATGCTGAAGTAGAAGGCGAAGACCACCAGCGCCGTGCCTGGCCCCTCCGCCAGCGCGAGGGCTACCGCGGGGCCTCCGGCCAGCATGGGCCCGAGCACGGGGATCAGTTCGCCGAAGAAGGCCAGCAGCGCCAGCACCAGCGCGAAGTCCAGGCCGATGATGGTCAGCCCCACGTACGTGACCACCGAGACAATGGCGCCGTTCATCACGCTGCCTCGGACGTAGCCGCCCATGGTCTGGCCGGTCTCCGTGAGCACGGAGCGCGCGTACTCCCGGTGTTGCACGGGGACCAGCGACAGCATGAACCCCACGATCGAAGGCGCGGAGGTGGAGAGGTACGCCGACATCGCCACGATGAGCAGCACGTCGATGAACACCCCAAACACGGAGGGCACCGCCGCGAAGGCGAAGCGGGCGCCTCCTTCCGCGGCTCCCTGCAGGCGTCCGTCCAGATCGTCGGTCAGGGGGAAGTCGCGCTCCTCCAGCCATGCCTGCGCCTCCTCGACGAGCGCGGGGGCCTCGTTCCAGAGCGCCTGCGCCTGGTGGATGAGGGGCGGGACGATGACCCAGACGAAGAGCGCCAGCACCAGCGCGGTCAGCAGGTAGACCAGCAGCACGCCGGCGACGCGGGGGATCCACCGTTCTAGATACCCGGCGATGGGGCTCACCGCGGTGGCGATCACGGTGGCCGCCATGAAAAGGAGGAGCGGCTGGGCGAGCACTCCCAGCGCCTGGGACAGCACGAGCGCCGCGAGGATCGCCAGGGCGATCGCGGTGCCGTCCCGCCACGGCCGGTGCAGCCGCACCGGCCGGACCAGTGTCGAATGGGCGTCCTCGCTCAGACCACCCACGGGCACGCCACCCACGGGCATGCCACCCGCAGACACGTCAGTGGCCGCAGCCTGGCTGCCGGCGTGCGGGCTGCCAGGCGGGGGGCGGCCTCCAGTGCTGGGGACTTGCGGGTCGGGCACTCCGGGAACGGTAGTGGAGCGCCGGGGGCGGATTCGCTACAGGCCGGCGGGCCTGCTTCGCAGAAGCATCACGATGCCGCTCGCTGTACTGACTTAGCGGGGCGTGGGGGTCAGCATGCTGAAGATGAGGTTGATCTGGGCGTCCCGAAAGGTCTCGAAGTCCATGCGGTCGCGGAGGGCCCAGCCCTTCAGGGCCCACATGTGAGCGAGCATGAGGATGTTCTGGGCCACGAACTCCGGGTCAACGTCCCGAAACTCGCCGCCGGCCACGCCACTGCGGATGACGCGCGCGAACTCCGTGCGGACGTGGATCTCGCTGTCCTTCAGCGCCTGGCGCTGCGCGCCGTCCAGTGAGGCGGATTCGCGGTAGAGCAGCAGCAGTTGGCGGCTCAGGCGCTCCACGGCGCCGAAGAAGTACTCGGCCTGCGCACGCAGGGTCTCGGCACACGTCTCCCGAGGCTCCACCGTCCGCATCCCGGCGGCGAACTCCGACATGATCGAATCGCTGATGAGGTAGAGGACGTCCTCTTTACGAGCGATATAGAGGTATAGCGCGCCCATGGTGATGTTCGCGTTTGTCGCGATCTCACGGACGCTGGTCTTGTGGAAGCCCTGCTTCAGGAACAGTTCCATGGCCGCGTCAACGATCTTTCCGCGGCGATCAGAGATCAGATCCTCGTTGGCGACTTTAGAAGGTACGAGCGTGGGCATATCCCGGACTCCATCTTCGACTGTGTAGGGGGAGGAATCCTATCGGTACCCGGTGGTGTTCGCAAGCGGAATAAACACTTGCTTTATCGACCGGTGGTTGAAAAATGCGTGTGGCGGTGCGTGATCTCCTCCGTCCTGGGCGACGTCACTCCCGCGGCGCCGCTTCCGAGCCGCGCGCGACGCCGTTGAGGGTGTCCACGGCCTCGAAGAGGTTGCCGGCGTCGTAGAAGTTCACGGCCACGATGTTCGGCGCCTGGCCGCGCTCTTCGGTGCAGCGGCGGGCGCGGTCCAGGATGAACCCCGGGTCGTTCACCTCGAGGGCCTGCGACGGCAAGGCCTGACGCGTGGTGAGCCAGTGGTTCATGAGGAAGAGAGGCGCCTCCGCGCTGCCTCGTCCCGGGCGGCAGTCCAGGGCCGCGCGCGTGGTCGCCCGCACCTCGGTCTCCTGGAGGAGGTGGTCGTAGGCAGGCTGATACCAGTCCGCAGCGCCAGCGTCGCGCTCCGCCATGACCAGCAGTTGGGTGCCCTCGTGCACCAGTTCGCCCAGCGTGGGCCACGGGGCGCCGGGAGGATGCGCGTAGGCGCGGCCGGCCAGGTCGGCGGCCTCGAAGGCGGCCACGGTGTCCTCCGGGGTGATGCCGTCCTGCACGATGATGACCAGGAACTCGCCGGGGTTGGCGTCCAGGTAGTCGCGAATGTCCACCAGCACGGCGCCCAGCGGCGTGGCGCCCAGTTCGCAGAACGAGTGGCAGAGGTACGCCTCCGGCTCCGCATCCGCGGCGAGGTTCGCGGCGATCCGTTCCGCCGCTGCCACGACCTCCTCGCCGTGTTCCGCTACCAGTTGCGGCCGCCGTATGTCGGGGTCGATCACGGTGAGGACGCCCTGCGGCGAGGGGATGCCGTAGTAGGTGTCGATCAGGAGCGCGCGCACGCCTTCCCGCAACTGGTCCGCGATGCCGTGGCGCTGCACCGGGAAGTACCACCCGCGCAGGGACGCAGCGGCCATGGAGTTGTGCGTCCCGGCGAAGGTCACCTGGTCCAGCGGCCGGTCGCAGAGCGCCTCGTGCCCGTTGCACACGGTGATGGGCGCCGGCTCCACCGGGCTGGGCTCGGCCCGCAGCGTCCCGCCGAACCAGACGGCGATGACCCCTCCCGCCACCACCATCGTCAGCAACGCCGCCCCCGCGACGAGTTGCGCCACGCGCATGCGCCGGACGGTGTCGGCGAGTCGCGTCTGCTGGCGGGGGCGCACGCTGCGGACGTCGCGCACGCCGGCCAGCACGCTGCGCAGGAGGAGGACCACGCCGCCGCTCGCCAGCAGGATGCCCGCGGCCACTGCGATCACGCGCACCGCGTCCAGCGGCCAGAGGGCCACCGCGAGCCCCGCCAGGGCGAGAGCCGCGCCGGTGAGGGTGCGGCCCCAGGGGGAGGCGACGACGAAGTCCCGGACGGACCGGCGATCCGGCAGCGTGGCCGTGGCGACGACTCCCACGAGACCGGCAATGCCGAGGGCGAGCAAGCCGGCGTTCCAGCCGGTGTATTCGCGGAAGATGCTGCGCCACGCCAGCGTCACCGCCACGCGCGCCTCCTCGCGCGCCGGCAGTTGCTGGACGAACCACGCCTCCGCCAGGCGTTGCCCCGCCAGGCCCAGTAGGCCGGCCAGCGCCACGGCAGCGGCCCCCACCAGCAGGCCGTGTTGACGAGTGGGCGCGACGACGACGAGGCCCACCGCCAGCAGGCCCATGCCCGCCGCCAGCGGCCAGGCCACGTCCGCCAGTTGCTCCAGGCGCTCGAAGACCCCCGTCCGCAGGCCCACTGCGCCCGCGTCCAGGCGGGTGGTGTCCAGACCAGCCTCGAAGCGCTCGGCCATGTCCGGCGCGCCGCGTTCCATGAGGGCGGCGGCCAGCGTGAAGACCGCGTGCAGGTCGATGTTGATCGACTCCTCCGCCAGGCCGGAGCGTACGTCGCGATGGACGGCGCGGAGGGCGGAGCGCGCGCCCACGATGGCCGTGCGCGTGCGCAGGGCCTCGCTCAGGACCGCCTCCACGCCGGGGCGCAGGCCGATCAGTTCGGGGACGCGGGCCAGCACCTGCTCCGTGATCTCGGTGGTCAGGTAGCGGTTCATGTCGTCCTGGCGGAGCGTGGAGGCGATGCGGGCGCTGAAGCGGTCCTCGTTCAGCAGCACGCGGTCAGCCCAGGTCGCCAGCACCAGGGAGGCGAGGACGGCGGCCAGTAGGAGCCCCAGGGCGCCCGTGAGCGTCCAGCGCGTGCGCGTGGACATGGCCTGGAGGGGGCCCCATCCGTCTGCGGAACGTGGGGGATGGGCAGGATGCTCGCTCGCCACGGCTCCCTCTCGGTTCAGCCGTCACATGCTATGGCGCGGCCCAAGCGCGCGCTCCCGGCTACCGCCGCCGGCAGGGGAGGGCTCGCAGGCGAAAGCAGGCCGCGGGCCTGCCTCGGTCATCTCGAGGCAGGCCCGCGGCCGGTGTGTGCGCCGGCACGGTGGCCGGAACGGCTAGAGGAAGAGCGGGCCGAAGACGACGGCGACGATCGCCATCAACTTCATCAGGGTGTTCAAAGACGGGCCGGAGGTGTCCTTGAAGGGGTCGCCCACGGTGTCGCCCACCACGGCCGCCTTGTGGGCCTCCGAGCCCTTGCCGCCGTTGTGGCCCAACTCGATGTACTTCTTGGCGTTGTCCCAGGCGCCGCCGGCGTTGGCCATGGTCAGCGCCAGCAGCGAGCCCGCGCCGATGGAGCCGATGAGCACGCCGCCCAGCGCTTCCTCGCCCAGGAAGATGCCCACGGCCAGCGGCACCAGCACCGCCAGGGTGCCCGGCAGCAGCATGTGCCGCAGGGCGCTCGCCGTGGCGATGTCCACCGCACGGGCGGCGTCCGGCTTGGTGGTGCCCTCCATGATGCCGGGGATCTCCCGGAACTGGCGGCGCACCTCGTCCACCATCGCCATCGCCGCGCTCCCCACGGCGCCCATGGTCAGGGCGCTGAACAGGAAGGGCGTGAGCGCGCCGATGAGCAGGCCCGCCAGGACGTGGACCTCCATCAGGTCGAAGGAGGTGACGCCGGTGACTTCCGAGTAACTCACCATCAGCGCCAGCGCGGTCAGCACCGCGGAGCCGATGGCGAAGCCCTTGCCGGTGGCGGCGGTGGTGTTGCCCAGGGCGTCCAGCGCGTCCGTGCGCGCTCGGACTTCCTCTGGCAGTCCGGCCTGCTCGGCGATGCCGCCGGCGTTGTCCACCACGGGGCCGTAGGCGTCCGTGGCCAGGGTGATGCCGAGCGTGGAGAGCATGCCCACGCCCGCCAGCGCAATGCCGTAGAGGCCGGCCAGTTCGTGCGTGATCAGGATCGCCGCCACGATGGTCAGCAGGGGCAGGGCGGTGGAGAGCATCCCCAGCGCCAGGCCGCCGATGACCACCGGACCCGCGCCCGCCTCGGCCTGACTGGCCAGCCGCTGGGTGGGGCCAAACTCGTACGCGGTGTAGTACTCCGTGATGGTGCCGATGATCTGGCCGGCCACCAGGCCGGTCACGATGACCCAGAAGAGTTTGAAGTCCAGGTCCAGCCACAGGATGAGGCCGGCGCTGCCGATCAGCGTGAGCCCGCCCGCGCCGAAGATGCCCGCCCGGAGCGCCCATAGCAGGCGCCCCATGGTGGCCTCCTCGCCCGTGCGGACCAGGAACGTGCCGAGGATGGAGGAGATGATGCCGATGGCCATGACGGCCAGGGGCAGCGTGAAGGCATGGGACCAGTAGTTCTCCACCGCCTCCAGCGCGAAGACTCCGTTGGCGCCCACCCCGTTTACCGCCAGCGTGGCGATGGAGATGGTGGCGATGACGGACACGGCGTAGGACTCGAACAGGTCGGCGCCCATCCCGGCCACGTCGCCCACGTTGTCGCCCACGTTGTCCGCAATGGTGGCCGGGTTCCGAGGGTCGTCCTCCGGGATGCCCTGCTCGACCTTGCCCACCAGGTCCGCGCCCACGTCTGCGGCCTTGGTGAAGATGCCGCCGCCCACGCGCGCGAAGAGCGAGATGGTGGAGACACCGAAGGCGAAGCCGATGAGCGGCTCGTAGTGCTGGAACACCAGGTACAGCACCGTGATCGAGGCCATGCTGATGCCCACCACGGTCATGCCCATGACGCCGCCGGCGGAGAACGCCACGCGCAGCGCCGGGTTCAGCCCCACCTGCGCTCGGGCGGCTGTGCGCACGTTGGCGCGGACGGCCACGTACATGCCAATCCAGCCTGCGGAGGCGGAGGCGACCGCGCCGATCAGGTAGGAGATGGTCATGCGGGGGAGCGCGGTGAAGCGCCCCTGGTCCGTCGCGCCCTGTTCAAACTTGCCGGTGACGTCGAAGTCCACCAGCACCGCCAGGATGACGGCCATGATGATGCTGAAGATGGCGAGGACGGTGTATTCCCGTCTCAGGAATGCCGATGCGCCTTCCCGGATCAACGCCGCGATCGCACGCATCGGCTCGGTGCCTTCGTCGTGCTGCAATGCGCTCCGTGCCATCCAGGCGGCAAAGAGCAGCGCCAGGATGCTGACCGCAAGCGGGAAGTAGAGCAGGGACATCAGACCTCCGTCTCGACGCGTCAGGACGCGCCATGGCTGTTGTCCACCGGTTGGTGGACTGGGCGGGGGTGACTTGCCGGACGTGCCGGCTTCGCTCTGACGAACACGGAGGCTGACCGCGGGTACGGCGCCACCGAGACGCAACGTGTCGCGACGACGGATCGCCGCGGCCAATCGCGTCGGCGGGCGACGCCATCAGCATTCGAGACGCGCGGGACGGGATGGACGTGTCGACTCTTCAGCAGTGCCGGCCGCAGCCGAGACCGTGGGCGCACGTCACGGGTCAGAAGATGGCGGCTCGATTGCCCGTATCGCCAATCCCGGCCCTTACGCGGGCGAAGTATATGCGATGGCGAGGCCTCGCGGAAGCGTGAGGGAACGCCCATTCCATGCGTTGATTGCACCGGCAACGCGCATGTTATCGGGGGTGTTTTGCGCTCCGGGACGGCGCTCGCGAGGTGGCGAGCGGGCGCCGGGGGAGGGCTTCCTCGGCAGCGCGGGGGACCGGCGCCCGGCGAGGCTGGCACGGCGCCCTCACTCACGAAGCGTGGACTCCGAGCGGTGCGTGGGAGCGGGCCTCCGGAGGCGCCGGCCCGTCCGGCACCGGACGCAGGGGCCCGGTCGAGCGGCTACACGGTCACCAGTCGCGGCACGCTGCGGCCTCCTGCCGTGGTGATCTCATGTCACAGTCGCTGCTGGCATCCAATTCTGGCATCAACTATAAGTGACGAAGTCATGGATACTCCGGGACTTCCGTCTCTCACCCGCATCTACCGGCGCTGCCAGAGTCCGAGGAGCGGCCCGCGTCCACTGAAAGACTCGCAACATGCCGACCTTTCCTCAGCCCGAATCGCGTGACGTGAGCGATGTGGGAGGCCGGCGACCGCGACTGCCCGCCCTGCTCGTGGCGCTGTGCGGCCTCGCGGCGTTTGCGTTCGCGGTGGGCGGCGTGCTCGTCGCCTCCTCGCCGGCCGCGGCTGCCGAGGGCTTCCGGTACGTCAGCGCCGCCACGGGCGCCGATATGGGCGATGACGCCGAAAACGACTGCGCATCCGCGGACGCCCCATGCGCGACAGTGGGCCACGCACTGACGCAGGCCAGTGCCGGCGACACGGTGGAGATCGCGGACGGCGTCTACACCGAGACGCTCACGATCTCGAGCGACATCACCCTGCGTCGCTGGGGCGGCGAAGGCGAGATCGACGGCGTCGTCCTCCAGGCCTGCGCCGAGCCGCAGATCGACGCCCTCTGCCCGGACGAGGCCGGCCGCGATCGCGTGATCACGGTCGGCCCAGTGGGGACGCGTGAGGTCGGTCGGAGCCTGACGCTGGTGGACCTGACCATCCGGCATGGCCGCGCCGCGTCCGGCGGTGGGATCTATTACTCGGGTCGTGGTGTGCTCGGGTTGTCCCGTGTGCGGCTGGAGTCCAACATCGCGACGGGCAGCGGCGGCGGGATCTACGCGTCCTTGGTGTCGGGTTCGAACACCATTACGAACTCAGTGCTGCGGGCGAACCAGGCGCCAAATGGTGGCGGAGCATACATCGGGCAAGGGACGCTTGAACTGGACGCCACGAGGGTGGTGGACAACATCGCTGCCGGTGGGGGCGGCGGGATGTTTGTCAACAACAGCCGTGTCACCGCCATCGACTCGCTGTTCCAGGGCAACACCAGTTCAGGGGTGGGGGGCGCCATCCGCCAGATCCAGGGGAACGCGGTGATCCTGGTGGATTCTGCGATCACCGGAAACACCGCTTCCGCTGGTGGCGGCGTCCACAGCACGATACAGGGCTCGTATCCCACCCTCGTCGTCCGCGGGAGCGTGTTGTCGGGGAATATCGCCGGCCCAGGGTTCGGGGGCGCTATTTTTGCCACCGGAAGCGTGCGCGTGGCGAATTCCACGCTGACTGAGAATCAGGCGACGCGGGGCGGCGGCATCTATCACGCCGCACCCGATCAATATCCGGAATTCGAGGTCGTGCATTCCGCGATCTTCGGCAACAGCGCCACCGAGCACGGACACCAGGTCTACGACGCTGGTACCCAGGCGCTACGGGGACATTGGGTCTCGTCCAACTGGTGGGGCTCATCCATCCCCTCGCGGACCAGCCAGTCCGAGGCTGAGGCCACCGACATCTTCGTGGCCAACCCCTCAGTCACCACCTGGGCGCCATGGGCGCACTCTGTGCAGATCAGCGCAGCGCCGGCCACGGACCTCGACACGCCAGTGACTGTCCACGCCGCCCTCTACGGGTGCGAGGAAGAGGACGCCTCCTGTGACAGCCCCGTCGGCATCGTGAGTAGTTGGGGGAGTTACACTTTCTTGCCCGCCGGTAGTCCCCAGGTCCGCTTTGCCGTGGGCGAGGGCGAACCGCAGGACGTGACCACGGTGGATGGTATCGCCAGCATCGAGGTGCCGTCCTCGTCGCGCGGAGAGACCGTCACCGCCACGGTGCTGTTCGGTGGCGTGCCCTCGCCCCTCTCGGGGAGTGCGGTGGCCACGTGGAACCTGCCCGCCGGCCCACCCGCGTACGCGGTGCTGACCGCGGGGCCCGAGTGCGACCAGACGACCGCTTCCATGGCCGCCGGCTCGACACTCCTGCTCTGCGTCACCATCTACGACGAGCACGGCACGCGTGCCGCGATGGGCGAGGACCTCTGGCACACCGTCAAGTTCAGCGGCCTCGAGGTCGGGACTGTGAGCGGCATGGTGTTCGCGGACGGGACGGCAGAGATATCTGTCTTCATCGCGGATGCTCGCGGCAGCGCCGACCTGCAAACGGCAGCGCCTGTCAGCACCGTGCTGCACGCCTCGGTGACGTTGTCGAACAACGGCCCAACGTTCACCACGGACGACGCCGACGGCCCCGGACAGGGCCTGGCACTGACCGTGAGGGCGATTGACGACGCGGGCCTCGAGTCCCTGACCGTGACCTTCGGCGGCGACGACCACGCGCTCGCGCTCGCCGAGCCGCTCGCCCTCGGCGTCGCGCACGCGGTGGAGGCCGTGACCGTGGCCGCCGTCACGAGCAGCGTCGCCGCCACCATGACGATCGCCGTGGACGACGGAGAGCCCGAGGCCTTCGAGGCTCCGAGGGAGGTGCCGCTACCCGTGGGCAACACCGTGGTGGTGATCACCGTGACCGCCGAGGACGGCGAGACGACGGAGACCTACACGCTGACGCTCACCCGTGCCCTCTCGGACGATGCGGGCCTGGCGTCCCTAACCGTGACCGCGGACGGTGACGACCACGCGCTCGTGCTCGACGAGCCGCTCGCACTCGGCGTCGCGCACGCGGTGGACACCGTGACCGTGGCCGCCGTCACGAGCAACGCCGCCGCCACCATGACGATCGCCGTGGACGGCGGAGAGCCCGAGGCCTTCGAGGCTCCGAGGGAGGTGCCGCTACCCGTGGGCAAGACCGTGGTGGTGATCACCGTGACCGCCGAGGACGGCGAGACGACGGAGGCCTACACGCTGACGCTCACCCGTGCCCTCTCGGACGACGCGGGCCTCGAGTCGCTGACCGTGACCGCCGGCGGCATCGACCACGCGCTCGCGCTCGACGAGCCCCCGCTCGCCCTCGGCGTCCCGCACGCGGTGGACACCGTGACCGTGGCCGCAGTCACGAGTAGTGATGCCGCCGCCATGACGATCGCCGTGGACGGCGGAGAGCCCGAGGCCTTCGAGGCTCCGAGGGAGGTGCCGCTACCCGTGGGCAACACCGTGGTGGTGATCACCGTGACCGCCGAGGACGGCGAGACGACGGAGACCTACACGCTGACGCTCACCCGAGCCCTCTCGGACGATGTGGGCCTGTCCTCCCTGACCGTGACCGCCGGCGGCGACGACCACCCGCTCGCGCTCGACAAGCCCCCGCTCGCCCTCGGCGTCCCGCACGCGGTGGAGGCCGTGACCGTGGCCGCCGTGACGAGCAGCGATGCGGCCACCATGACGATCGCCGTGGGCGACGGAGAGCCCGAGGCCTTCGAGGCTCCGAGGGAGGTGCCGCTGTCCGTGGGCAACACCGTGGTGGTGATCACCGTGACCGCCGAGGACGGCGAGACGACGGAGACCTACACGCTGACGCTCACCCGTGCCCCCTCGGCCGAAGCGGGCCTGGCGTCACTGACCGTGACCGCGGGCGGCGACGACCACGCGCTCGTGCTCGACGAGCCCCCGCTCGCCCTCGGCGTCCCGCACGCGGTGGAGGCCGTGACCGTGGCCGCCGTGACGAGCAGCGATGCGGCCACCATGACGATCGCCGTGGACGGCGGAGAGCCCGAGGCCTTCGAGGCTCCGAGGGAGGTGCCGCTGTCCGTGGGCGAGACCGTGGTGGTGATCACCGTGACCGCCGAGGACGGCGAGACGACGGAGACCTACACGCTGACGCTCACCCGTGCGGCTCCACCGGCCCCGCCCTCCGAGCCCGAGGCGCCGTCGGTCGCTCCGCCCGCACCATCCTCCGGTGACCCCGTGGACGACCTGGTGCGGCGGAGCAACGAGGCCACTTCGGTCGCGACGGCTGGCCAGCCGACCACCGCACAGACCGAGGCGGAGCCTGGCATCGATGTGGTCGTGATCGCCTCGGCGGGTGCGTTGCCCGGGGACGCGACGCTGACCGTGGCCGGCATCGCCAACATGGGCGACCTGGTGGCTGCAGCGGCGCCCCCGGAGGGCGCGGACCTGGTGCTGGCGTTCGTCGTCGAAGCCGCCAGCGCCGAGGGTGACGCGATCCGCGAGTTTGCGGAGCCGGTACTGATACAGGTCACGCTGCCTCCGTCCTTCATGCCGCCGGGGGCGGACGTGCGGACGCTCGCGCTGGCGTTCTGGGACGGCGCCGCGTGGGTGGAGGTGGACGCGAAGGTCGTGCGTAACGAGGACGGCTCCTACACCGTCACCGCCAGCGTGGACCACTTCACCGTCTTCTCCGTGACCCACCAACCCGCCCGCGGCCAGTTCACCACGCCGTTGCCGCCTCGAGGCGTGGCGCTCACGCGGTGGGGAGGCGGCGACATAGCGCTGCTGGACGCAGCACTGGGAGTGGGGCGGTCCGCGTGGATTGCCTCGGGAGGGCGGTTGTACGGGCACATCGGCGGGGCGCCACCGGTGGTGAACGGCGGGATGGCCGCGCGGTACGCTGGGGGCATCCCAGCCGGAACAGTGATGGTGGTGGTGTCATGGCACTGATCGACGTACGGGAGGACATAGTGGCCGGACGAGAGCCCTTCGCCCGCATCATGTCCGCCGTCCAGGGGCTCGCCTCGGACGAGGACCTGGAACTCGTAGCCCCCTTCGAGCCCAAACCCCTCTACGACGCGATGGCCGAACGCGGCTACACGCACACCACGGCCGAGGAACCGGGCGGCATCTGGCGCGTGATCTTCCGCCGCGCCGCATAACACGACCGCCCGCCCTCGGGGATGGGGTGGGGCAGGACATGCCCTGGTGCCGGGGGAGGGGGGCGCCTCACTTTCGTGAGGAAAACGCCGCGCGGTGCGGTCTGGTTCCGCTCGACTAGGCGAGGCTGCTCTCCGTCCTCCTCGAACGCCGTGGCTCCCGGCGTGGCCCGCCTCGATGACGCGGTCCACGGCCTCGTTCAAGTTCGTCCATACCAACACGCTGCCGTTGTCTCGCGTGCCGACGGTTCACTCGGAAGTCGCGGCCTTCGTGGCCCGGCCTTCGTCCAACACGCGGCCGAGCGCCGTCATGCCCTGGTGGAGTGCCTGCAGGTCGGATACGGAGAGTTGGTCGAGCACCTCGCCGAAGTCCCGGGCATTCGCCGAAAGCAGCCGTGTGATCCAGTTGGTGCCGGATTCGGTCAGGTCCACCAGTACAGCGCGGCGGTCGGAGGGGTCCAACTGGCGGCGGACCAGGTCCTCTCCCTCGAGGCGATCGAGGACGGTGGTGGTTGCGTTTGGGGACATACCAAGCATGTGCGCGACCTCCCCGACGCGGACTGCCCCCCGGTAGTGCAGCACCATCAGCGCCTTGAGCTGCGGCATCGAGAGGTCGACGTTCAGCCAGGGCGTTGGGCGCGTCGCCGCACCCGCGGGTCCCAACGTGGCCATCAGCCGCTGGAGATCCTCGACGAGGTGTCTTCGCGAGGTCATCGCCATTCACTCCCTGCCGCTTGCGACTACATCGACCGACGGTGATACTCGCATCATATCGAAATATCACTCTCGCGTCTCATAACACTCGGCGCAGGCCAAACGGAGGGCAGCACGTATGAGCCGGATCGTCGCGTGGTTTACGGAATTGTCTTACCGGCGAGCCGGGTTTGTGGTCGCGGCGATCGCGCTCGTGCTCGGGGCTGGCGCCCTCTCGGCGACGCGCATCAACCAGGAACTCATCCCGGACATCGAGTTCCCCCTGATCGTGGTCGTTGCACAGGCGCCGGAGACCCAGCCCGGCGAGGTGGTCCGTAGCACAATCGCGCCGATCGAGGCCGCCACCGCGAACCTGGACGGCCTGCAGTCTACCCAGTCGACGAGCGTCCAGGGCCTCGGCGTCTTGATGCTCTTGTTCGACTTCGGCGTCGATCTGCAGGGCGCGGAGGAGGAAGTCCAGGCGCTCCTCCAGTCGCTTCCGATTCCGCCCGGCGTGCAGACGAGCACGCTACTCCTGGACCCGGCGACGCTCCCGGTGATCATGGCAACGCTGGAGGGCAACGCCTCTGACCAGGAACTGCTCGCGCTCGCGCAGGGCCGGGTTGTCCCGCGGCTCGCCGAGATCGACGGCATCGGCAGTGTCGATGTGGTCGGTGGGGCGCTCGAGCAGGTTCGCGTGGCGGTGGACCGGAATGCCCTGCTAGAGCGCGGCCTGTCCTACGAGGCGATCGCGGCGACGCTGCGCGCGAACAACGTCATCCTGCCCGCCGGCTTCGTGGCCGGGGAGGAGAGCGTCATTCCCGTCGAGGCGGTGCTCGCATTCTCATCGCTTGAGGAGTTGGGCGAGGTCGCTGTGCCCCTCCCGCAGGGCGGAACGGTCGCGCTCGACGAGATCGCCACGATCGACGTGGTGGAGACCACGCCCACCGGTGTGAACCGCTCCAACGGTACGCCCGCCGTGGGCCTCCAGATCGCCAAGACCAAGGAAGCGAACACGGTCGCCGTCGCGCACGCCGTGCTCGACGCGTTTGCCGACCTACAGGCCGACCTCCCGGAGGGCGTGCGCATCGAGGTAGTGCAGGACCAGGCGGAGTTCATCGAAGAGTCCGTCTACGACATGGTGCTCAAGGGCGTCATCGGCGGCGTCTTGGCGGTCGTGATCGTGCTGCTCTTCCTGGGCAGCATCCGCAGCACGCTGGTCACGGCCGTCTCGATCCCGCTGTCGATCCTCGCCGCAATCGTGGCCCTGGAGGCGACCGGGAACACCCTCAACCTGATGACGCTGGGCGGCCTCACCATCGCGATCGGGCGCGTGATCGATGACTCGATCGTGGTGCTGGAGAGTATCTACCGGCACATGGCCGCCGGTGAGCGCACTCACACGGCGGTGACGCGCGGCGCGCGAGAGGTCACACTGGCCATCGTGGGCGCGACGGCCACCACGGCGGCGGTGTTCCTGCCGCTTGGCCTGGTCGGCGGCATCATCGGTGAACTGTTCCTGCCGTTCGCGCTCGCCGTCGTGTTCGCCCTGATCGCCTCGCTGCTCGCCGCCGTGACGGTGGTGCCGGCGCTCGTGCGCATCCTGTTGTCGCGGGGTGTGAAGGTGCATGCGGAGGAGGAAGGCCGTCACGGCCGACTTGCCCGGGCGTATCGCCCGGCCCTCGAGTGGTCGTTGCGTCACCGCTGGACCACGCTCGGTGCCTCGGCAGTGCTCTTCATCGGCAGTCTCGCGCTGGTGCCGACCCTCCCGCTGGTCTTCCTCCCGGACTCGGGCGAGAACTCACTTGTCGTGACCGTTCCCGCGCGGCCCGCCGAGTCGCGTGACTCCGTCCTGGAGCGCGCGATCGCGGTCGAGGGGATGTTGGATGACTACGCGGTTGAGAGCTACCAGACGGTGATCAGCGGGGCTTCGGGTGGCCTCGGCGCGCTCGGCGCCGTCGTCAGCGGACAGAGCCCGAACTCGGCGACGATTACCGCCGTCTTCGATTCCTCCGACCCGAGCAGGAAGGTGGCCGAGGACCTCCGTGCTCGCTTCCCCGATGAGATCGAGGGCGGGGGCGACATCACCGTTTCGACGGACACCGTCGGGTTCAGCACCAGCGCGGTGAACATCACGGTAGCGGCCCAGTCGCCAGCAGCGGCAGCCGCCTTGCCGGAGGCCGCGACGATGGTCGAGCAGGCGCTGGCGGGTATCGACGGCCTCACGAACGTCAGTAGCGACGTCTCCGAGTCCGTCCCGGCGATCGAATTGCAGATCGACCAGCGAGCCGCCGCGGCCGCCGGCCTGACGCCGGCTCAGATCGCCGCGTCCGTCGCGCAACTCTCCGGAGGCCAGCAGGTCACCTCCGTGACCACGGCGGAGGGGATGCTCCCCGTACAACTCGCGCTAACCACCGGCGGGATCCTCACCGCCGACCAACTGGCAACGCTCCCGCTCACGCCCGACGTCACGCTCGGCGACGTCGCGACCCCGGTTGAGGTGATGCGGCAGACCACGCTTACCCGCATCGACGGCCGCTCTGCGGCGACAGTGGGCGGCGAGATCGTGGCGGACAACGTCTCCGCGGTCTCGCTGGAGGCCACCCGGGCGGTCGACGCGCTCGACCTGCCGGCGGGCGTGGAGGTGAACCACGGCGGTGTCGGCAGCGACATCGACCAGGGCTTCACGAGCATGCTGATCGCTATCGGCGCGTCCATCGTGCTGGTCTACCTCATCATGGCCGGCCTGTTCCAGAGCTGGGTGGACCCGTTCGTCATCCTCTTCACACTGCCGCTCGCCGTCATCGGCGCAATCGCGGCGCTGTGGATCACGGGCTCGTCGCTCAGTATCAACGCCATGCTCGGCATGCTGATGCTCGTCGGCATCGTGGTGACGAACGCGATCGTGATGCTCGAGTACGTGACGATGCTACGGCGCGAACGCGGGTACGACGTCCACCAGGCGCTGGTCGAAGGTGGCCAGACGCGACTTCGGCCTGTCCTGATGACGGCCCTCGCGACCATGCTGGCGCTGATCCCACTCGCCGCAGGATTCGGTGGAAGCGGCCTCATCTCGGCGGAACTGGGGCGCGTGGTGATTGGTGGGCTCTTCACCTCCACGTTCCTCACGCTGCTGGTCGTGCCCGTCGTGTACTCGCTGATGGACAGCCTCAAGCGACGGTTCGCGCGAGCGCCGCGCACCGACGACGGTTTGGCCAACGGTTAGCGTGATGGACGGAAAGCGAAGGTGACCTCCGAGCGGCCAGCGGTCACTGAACTGCCGGTGCGCTGGCCGATCCCACCTCAGCGGGCCGGAGGTCGGGTGGGCCAGAGGGCCCTGTACTTACCTGGTGCCGGGGGAGGGGGTCGAACCCTCACGGTGTTGCCACCCGCGGGGTTTAAGCCCGCTGCGTCTGCCATTTCGCCACCCCGGCACGGAGTCGCGTTCGAGGCGGCCCGGGGGCGGGAGGCCTCGTGTGGCCGATTCTAGCGGGAGGCGTCGGTAGACTGGCGGCATGCTCTTCTCTACGCGCTTCCACGAACCGATCCGTCGCGGCGAGGTGACGGACACGTTCCGTCGCTGGAAGCGGCCGCAGGCGAAGGTGGGCGGTCGGTACCGCCTCCACACGGGCGGGGTGCTCGAGGCGACGAGCGTGGAGGTCGTGGCGCCGGTCTCGGTGACGGACGCCGATGCGCGTCAGTCCGGGTTCGCCTCGGCGCAGGCGGTGCTGGAGGCGCTCGAGGGGTTCGAGGGCGACCTGTACCGCGTGCAGTTTCGCTATCTGGGTGACCTGCCGGACGAGCGGGTGGCGCTGGCGGCGGACGACGACATCTCCGGCCATGACTTCGAGGAGATCACGCAGCGACTGGGACGCATGGACGGTGGGGGGAGGGGCGCCTGGACGCGCGACGTCCTCCACCTGATCGCTGACCAGGAGGGCGTCCGTGCTGCCGACCTGGCGGCGCGGCTGGGCCGCGAGACCGTGCGCTTCAAGGCGGACGTGCGTCGCCTGAAGGCGCTGGGCCTGACCGAGAGCCTGGAGGTGGGCTACCGCCTCAGTCCGCGCGGGAGGGCGCTCCTCGCCCTGGGCGGTCGCAGGGACTCCGTGTCCGGCGAATCCAGACAGGCTGGTGAGTCCGGTGAGTCCGGGGAGGTTGGCGAGCCCGGGCAGTCCGGCGGGGGCGAGGGCTGATGCCGACGGAGCGTCGCATCCAGCGCATGCGGGAGATCCTGGCGCGTCGGCAGTTTGACCTGCAGGTGGTGGTGGACCACGTGCGCGACCCTCACAACGCCTCGGCCATCCTGCGCACCTCGGACGGGTTAGGGCTGGCCACGGTCAACCTGCTGTACGAGGACCATGCCTTCCCCGAGGTGTCCGAGGGCGTGGCCGGCTACGCGAGGAAGTGGCTCACGCTGCGCGAGTTCTCGGACGCGGCGGTGCTGGTGGACACGCTGCGGGCCGAGGGCATGCGCGTCTACGCGACGGACCTGGCGCCGGACTCCCTGGACTACCGCGAGGTGGACTGGACGCAGCCGAGCGCGGTCGTCTTCGGGAACGAGCATCGAGGCTGCTCGCCGCAGGTGATCGAGCGGGCGGACGCGAGCATCCTCATCCCCATGCAGGGCATGGCGCAGTCGTTCAACGTGTCGGTTTCGGCCGGCATCGTCCTGTCGGAGGCGTTCCGGCAGCGGTCGGCGGCGGGGATGTTCGCCCCGCCGTGGGACGAGGAGCGACAGGCCGTCCTGGACGAGTGGATCGCCCGCGAAGTGCGCCGAGAGCGTCGCGAGCAGCAGTAGCGGCCGCGCGCCCGACCACCTGCGGCGAGCCGAGCGCGCCCTAGTTGGAGGGCCGGTCCTCGTCACACGCGAGCAGGCAGGCGCCGATCAGCCCTTCCGAGCGCCGCAGCAGCGCGGAGCCGCCCTCGTAGTAGCGGTCCAGCACCAGGCGCGCCTGGTGGCTGACGGTGGCGCCGGGTGCCGCGGCGGCGCCGTGGAGCGGGTCGGGGATGCCGATGGCGCTCATGGCGTTCGAGGCGTCCCAGAGCAGGCTCGCGACGGGCCGCGACTCCCACAGCGTGGGTTCGTTTCGCACCAGGTGCGCCTCCGCCAGGTCCATGGGGAGCCGCCACTTCACCAGCAGCGCGGCCGTGACCTCGCGGATGGTGAAGCCCAGGACGGACTCCTCCAGCGGCTCCGACCAGCCCTGTTCCGCGACCGCGTCCCGGAGTATCGCCAGGCGGTCGGGGGCGGCCATGTCGAGCGCCAGCAGGCCCACGCGGTGCAGCAGCCCGGCGGTATAGGCCAGGTCGCGCGCCTCGGAGCGTGCAACGTCAGCGATGGAGGCGGCGAGTCCGGCGCAGGCGGCGGCGTTGCGCCAGTAGTCCAGGAAGTCGAACTCGTTGGCGCCGGCGGCCAGGCTGTCCACCAGCAGGACGGCCACGGCGGCGCAGTGCACGCGTCGGTAGCCGATCTGGCGGATGGCGGCGCCGGCAGCGCTACGACCCTTGCCCTCCACGTCCGTGCTGACCGATCCCAGTACCAGCATGCGGCGGTTCAGTTCGGAGTCGCCTCCCACGATCTCCACCAGGCGCGCGTCCGCGTCGGGCTCGTGCTGGCGCAGGGCCAGGAGGGCGTACAGGGAGGGGGGAAGGGGACGCCAGCCCGTGACGCGCTGCGCCACGCTCTCAACGCTGAAGGTTTCGACTTGCGGCATGCAGAGCCATCCCGACTTCCACGCTGGGATGTGCGCATCGCCGCCTTAATGCGCCCGTTCGGTGCCCGCAACGTACGAGGTGTGGGTGAGCGCGTCAAACCGCCGGTGTGCTGCGCCGCGCGGAGCCCCGGCGAAGCAGAGCGCCGAGGTCCTGGGGGGATCGCAGGGAGTTGGGCGCAGGGGCTTCCGGCCCGGTCGGGCGGTTGTCTACTGGAGGCCACGGCGGGAATCGAACCCGCGATAAAGGTTTTGCAGACCGGCGTCGTGTCAAAATCGAATCTGAAATGACATATCGACGCCAATCTAACGCTTATCTACTGTTCAGGGTTTTATAGCGTCAAGATCGGGCCTCCAGCCGGGGGTTGGCGGAGCTGCCTCAACCCTCGGACGTACGCCTTGACAACTTGATACTGTGCTCGCACGAGGGATTCCTCTTCCGGTACTG
>JALOAL010000025.1 GCA_023228825.1 Dehalococcoidia bacterium
TCCAGACGCTGAGACATGATCGAGCGCTCCCGTAGCGGCATCGGACGGCACCTCCCGCCCTCCGCCGCGCTGCTGGAGTGTCCGATATGTCCCCGAACGGGTGTCCGATATCTCCCCGGTCTGTACAGCGGGGGAGGGTCGGGGTGGGGGCAGACGGTCGATGTACGATGTCGAACGTCATGCGGCGCCCCGTCTTCGTCTCCGCCCTCCTCGCGGTGCTCCTCGCGCCGGCGTTCGTCACGCCTCGGACGGCGGCGGCGTGTAGCGCCGGACCGGACTTCAACCCCCTCCGTGAGTCCGAAGTGATCGTGCTCGCACGCGTCGTCGACATGCGGCTTGCACCGGAGCACGAGGGCTTCGGCACGCCGCAGACTGTCGCGGTCTGGGTGGACCTGGAGGTCGAGGAGTACCTGAAGGGCGGCGGGCCCGACGCCATCAGCGCCCTGGACACCTCCAGCGTCACGTTCCTCGACGGCCAGGACGAGGATGAGATGGCTGCCTTCCAGGGTGCGTTGTACTGGGGGAGCGGCGGCGCCTGCGGGACGCTCAACGAGGATCCCCGCGGTCAGTACTGGCTGACCGGAGTGAACGATGAGGACGGGGTATATCGACTGAACCTCATCACCAGCGCCTTCGGGGCGATGGCGCCAGGCCTCGATGATCCCCATCTCCAGCAACGGCTGGCGGCAGTACGGGCCGGGCTCGCCGACCTCCAGATAGCCCCCGCAGGCACGGGCCAGGGCCACCTCGCCACGTCCGAGGACGGCTCGCTCCTCCCGATCGCGCTCCTCGCCATCACGGTTGGCCTTGTGGCGGGCGTTCGCGTCCACTCGTCACCAAAACGCGCCCGATAACGTTCGAGTACTGGCGGCCAGACGCGGGTGCTTTCCGGTATTCTCTTCACCGGAGCGCACGACGGAAGCCATCCACATGATCGCCACCACCCACGACCGGGGAGCCCCACAGGCCGTCGCCATCCGCGCGGTGGTCGCTTCCGTGCGCGATCTGGAGTCCGAGGTCCTGCGGGAGCACTGACCTCGCCTCGGTAGAGCCTCCACCCCGCCGAGACCAGACCAGATCGAGAGACCCCCACCGCAGTGCTGGCCTTCCTGACCGCCGTGCCCTTTGTCGCCGCCGTCGCGGCGGCCATAGCGTCGCGCGTGGACCGACGCGCGCCCGGGTTCGTCATGCTCGCCGCCTCCCTGCTGGCGGCCGCCATGCTCCTCTCGCAGTGGGGCGAGGTCACGGACGGCGCCACGGTGGAGTGGGTCACCTCGTGGGTGCCGTCCCTGGAGTGGACCGTCGCGCTGCGCCTGGACGGCCTCTCCATGCTGTTCGGGCTGCTCATCACCGGCATCGGCGCGCTCATTGCGTGGTACGGCACCGGCTACTTCGGGGCGGACGCGCGCAACGGCCGCTTCTTCACCACGCTGCTGATCTTCCAGGGCGGCATGCTCGTGGCCGTCCTCGCGGACGACTTCGCGCTGCTGTACGTGGGATGGGAGGTGACCAGCGTCTCCTCCTTCGCCCTCATCGGCTTCGCGCACGACCGCGCCGAGGCGCGCCAGGCGGCCCAGCACGCCTTGCTCGTGACCATCGCCGGCGGACTGGCGATGCTGGTGGGGCTGATCATGCTCGGCGTCCTGACGGACACGTGGCGCGTCAGCGAACTCACCAGCCGGGGCGTCCTGGGCATTGACGCCACGCTGGCGACGGTGATGTTCCTGCTGGTGGCGGTGGGGGCGTTCACCAAGTCCGCCCAATTCCCGTTCCATGGCTGGCTCCCGGGCGCCATGGCGGCGCCCACCCCCGTCTCCGCCTACCTGCACTCCGCCACGATGGTGAAACTGGGCGTCTACCTCGTCGCACGCCTGCAGCCGTCGCTCGGGGACCTCGAGGCGTGGGGCATCGTCCTGCCGGCCGTGGGCGGGTTCACGATGCTGTACGCGGCGTTCATGGCCGTGCGCGAGGTGGACCTGAAGCGCGTGCTGGCGTTCAGCACCGTGAGCGCCCTGGGTTCCATGATCATGCTCGCCGGCCTCGGCACCACGCACGCGCTCACGGCGCTGGCGATCACCGTGATCGCGCACGCCTGCTACAAGGCCGCGCTCTTCATGACCGCCGGCACGATCGACCACGAGACTGGTACTCGCGACCGCCTCGCCCTGGGCGGCCTCCGCCACTCCATGCCGCTGCTGGCGGTGTCCGCCGGGCTCGCCGCAGTCTCCATGGCCGGACTGCCGCCGGCGATGGGCTTCCTCCAGAAAGAGACCGCGCTGGCCGCCTCGTTCGAGGAGCCGGAGGCGTGGCTGCTGATGGCCGCGGTCGCAGCCTTCGGCGCCCTCACGCTGGTGGCCGCCGTGGCCGCGGGCGTGGCGCCGTTCTTCGGCGCGCGACGGGACACGCCGGAGCCTCCGCACGAGGGGCCGCCCTCGCTCTGGGCCCCGGTGGCGGTGCTCGCGGTGCTGGGGGTGGTGCTGGGGGTGGTGCTGGGCGTGGCCGTGACCGGGCCGCTCACGCCGTTCATCAGTGCGATCGTGAGCGCCTCCGCGGGCGAGCCGTACGAGGCGCACCTGGCGCTGTGGGAGGGTGTGAACCCGGTACTCCTGGCCAGCGTGGCGGCGATCACCGCGGGCCTCGTGCTCGCGCGATTCCACCGAGCGCTCCCGGGCATCCCGTGGCTGCGGGCGAACTCCACGGCGGCGATGGACGGCGTGCTGAACGGCATGACTGGCCTGGCCGACCGCATCGAGCGACTCGCGCAGCCGGGATCGCTCCCGCTCTACCTGGCAATCGCGCTGGCGGCGGCCGTGCTCCCGGTGCTGGTGCTGGTGGTGCTGGCCAACCCCATCAACGGCCTGGACCTGGACGCAGACCCGCTCACGGTTGCCATCGCCCTGGTGGTGGCCCTGGGCGCGTACGCGGCGGCGCGGAGCGCCACGCGCCTGCGTTCAATCGCCGCGCTGGGCGCCACCGGGTATGGCATGACGCTGCTGTTCCTGCGCTTCGGCGGGCCAGACCTGGCGATGACGCAGGTGCTGGTGGAGACGCTGACGGTCGTCCTCTTCATCTTCGCCTTCCGATACCTCCCCATCACCCACGAGACGCGGGACGAGCACACGCGCCGCCACCACGTGGGCGGCGTGGTGGTGGCGGCCGTGGCAGGCGTGGCGATGACCGGCGTCACGATCCTGCTGGCCACGCACGAGCGCTCGTACCACCTGCGGGCCTTCTTCGAGCGCGCCAGCCTCCCGGAGGCGCACGGCGCGAACGTGGTGAACACGATCCTGGTGGACTTCCGCGCCATGGACACCATGGGCGAGATCACGGTGCTGGCCGTGGCCGCTGTGGGGATCGTGGCGCTCCTGCGCATCACCGGACGCGAGCCGGCCAGCGCCGCCGCCGACTCCTCGCGCGTACTACGCACGGCGGCACGAGGCCTGCTGCCGCTGCTGGTGGTGTTCTCGATCTTCCTCCTGGTGCGCGGACACAACGAGCCGGGCGGCGGCTTCGTGGCCGGCCTTGTGGCGGCCACGGGCGTCACGCTCTACGCGATCGCGTACGACGCGCGCATCGCGCGGCGCCTGCTGCGCGTGGCGCCTCGATCCCTGATCGCGGCCGGGCTGCTGGTGGCGCTGGGTGCCGGTGCATTCGCGATGGCGTCCGGCCTGGCGCCGCTCACGGGCATGTGGGTGGACGTCTCGCTGCCGGGCGGCGAGCAGATCCCCGTGGGCACACCGCTCATCTTCGAAGTCGGCGTGTTCCTCGTGGTCCTGGGCGTGGCGAGCGCGCTGGCGACTGCACTGCTGGAGGAGCGATAGATGGAGGTCCTCCTCGCCCCGGTGGTCGGCATCCTGTTCGCCGCAGCGACATACCTGCTGCTGCAACGATCGCTGGGCGAGACCATCATCGGCCTGGCGCTGCTGACCAACGCGGCCAACCTCTTCATCTTCGTGGCGGCCGGCCTGAGCAAGGGCGTGGCGCCGCTGATCGACACAGAGACCGGCGAGCCGCCTCCGGGCGCCGCTGACCCGGTGCCGCAGGCGCTCATCCTGACCGCGATCGTGATCGGCTTCGGTGTGCTCGCGTTCTTCATCACGCTCGCCTACCGCTACCACCGGCTGACGGGCACGGACGACCTGGAGTGGATCGCCGCGGACGACGCTCCCACGTCCGGCGAGTTCGAAAGTGGCGAGCCATGAACGCCTGGCTGATCCTGCCGATCGCCTGGCCGCTGGCGGCCGGAGCGCTGGGGCTGGCGCTGTCCGGCAGCAACACGGCGCAGCGGCTGATCGCGGTCATCGGGGCCGTGGGCCAACTGGTGGCGGCGGTGGTGCTGCTGCTGACGGTGAACGCGCAGGGCACGCAGGTGCTGCACATGGGCTCGTGGCCCGCGCCGTTCGGCATCAGCCTGGTGGCGGACCACTTCGCCTCGTTCGTGCTGGTGGCCGGGTCCCTGGCGGGCTGCGCGTCCGTGATCTTCGCCGCGCTGACGGTGGGCCGGCAGCGGCTCACCCACGGCTACTTCGTGCTGACCAACGTGCTGCTGGCGGCGGTGGCCGGCGCCTTCCTCACGGGCGACCTGTTCAACCTCTACGTCTGGTTCGAGGTGATGCTGATCGCCTCCTTCGTGCTGCTGGCCATGGGGCCGTACCCGCGCCAGGCGGCGGGCGCCACGAACTACGTGGCGCTGAACCTGGTGGCCTCCGCCACGTTCCTGGTGGGGGCCGGTGTCGCGTACGCGTTGACCGGCACCCTGAACTTCGCCGACCTGGCGCTGCGCCTGCCGCTGGTGGAGTCGCGCCCGCTGGTGCTGATCCTGGCGGCGTTGCTGATCGCGGCCTTCGCCTCTAAGGCCGCCGCCTACCCGCTGTCGGCGTGGCTGCCGTCCTCCTACCACACGCCCGCGCCGGATGTATCCGCGCTCTTCGCTGGCCTGCTGACGAAGGTGGGCGTGTACGCACTGGCCCGGTCCGTGACGTTGTTCTTCCCGGAGGACGCGCTGGTGCGGAACGTGGTGCTGGGGCTGGCGGGCCTCACGATGCTGGTGGGCGTGTTCGGGGCGCTGGCGCAGTTCAACATGCGTCGCCTGCTCTCCTTCCACATCGCCAGTCAGGTGGGCTACATGCTGATGGGCCTGGGCCTGCTGACGCCGCTGGCCCTGGCCGGCACCACGTTCTACATGGCCCAGCACATGATCACGAAGACCGCGCTGTTCCTGGTGGCCGGCGTGGTGGAGCGCCGCACGGGCACGGGCTACCTGAAGCGGCTGGGCGGCCTCTACCGGACGAACCTGGCGCTCACCGTCGTATTCGCGCTCGCCGCGCTCTCGCTGGCGGGCATCCCCCCGTTCGCGGGGTTCGTCGCGAAGTTCACGCTTGTGCGCGCCGGTACGGCGGTGGAGTCCTGGGTGATCGTGGGCATCTCCATCGTCGTCAGCCTCCTCACCTTGATGTCCATGGTGAAGATCTGGAACGAGGCATTCTGGAAGGACCGCCCGGAGGGCGAAGTGGAACACGACGCGGCCCGGATGCACGCGCTCCCGCGCAGCGTCCCGCGCTGGGTGGTCATCCTGCCGGCGGGCACACTGGCGCTGGCCAGCGTGGCCATGGGCTTCGCGGCCGGCCCGCTCATGGAGTACGCCATCGCCGCGGGCGAGGAACTGGCGGACCGGAGCGTCTACATCGAGGCCGTACTGGGTGAGGACGCCTGGGCGGACCTGGAGACGATGACCGTGGAAGCAATGGAGGCCAGCCGGTGAACGCGCTTCTCTCCAACCTGCTGTTGGCCCTGGCGTGGACGGGGATCACGGCCACCTTCACGCCGGCGAACTTCACGCTGGGCTTCGTCATCGGCTTCGCGGCGATGTGGGTCACCCAGCGCGTGCCGGGCCTGCCGCGCTACCCGAGGCGTACCTGGAGCATCCTCTCGCTGGCGATCTACGCACTGCTGGAGGTGTTCCGCGCGAACATCCGCATCGCGCGAGAGATCATCATCGCGGACCAGATCCGTCCCGCCATCCTCTCCGTGCCCATCCGCGTCCGCACGGACTCGGAGGTCACCGTGCTGGCCTGGCTGGTCGCGCTGACACCGGGGACCACGCCGGTGGACATCTCGCCGGACGGAGAACACATGCTGATCCACTTCACCAACCTGCCCGTGGGCGGTTCAGAGGCGGCGCGCCTCTCCATCATCGAGGGCTTCGAGCAGCGCGTGCTACGGGCGATGCGGTGATGGCGACCGTGACCGCGCTGACGGACGTGCTGATGATGGGCGCGCAGGTGATGCTCTGCATCGCCGCGCTGCTCACGCTGGCGCACCTGCTCCGCGCACGGTCGCTGCTGGAGCGCGTGCTGGCGCTGGAGATGCTCTCTGCGGGCACCGTGGCCGGCGCCGGCCTGCTCACGCTGGTCATCGGCGAACCCGCGCTCATCGACCCGGCCCTGGCGGTGGCCCTGGTCTCCTTCGCGGGGTCGATCGCGTTCGCGTCGTTCGTGGAGAGGCGCGGGACGGATGACTGAACTACTGGACCTCCTGGCTGCGGTGCTGGCGCTGACGGGAGCGTTCTTCCTGGCACTGGCCGGCGTGGCGCTCTTCCGGATGCCGGACATCTACGGACGCCTCTCCGCCACGTCCAAGGCGGTGACCTTCGGCGCATCCACAATGCTCATCGCCACAGCCATTGGCATGCACGACCCCGGCGTCTCCTGGAGGGCAGCCGCGGGCATCGTCTTCCTACTGCTCACCTCGCCCATCGTGGGGCACGTGCTGGGCCGCGCCGCGTGGCGCTCCGGCGTGCCGCCGCACGTGGTGCAGCGCGACCCCTTCCCCACGGAGCCGGAGAGCATGCCCCCGCACGAGATGTGGGACGCTCGAAACTCCTGAGGCGCCCGAGCGCCGCGATTCTCGGGCTCCTGAGGTGGGGCGCCTGAGGTGGGGCTCCTGAGGGCGCCGGTGGCACCTCGGGATCTCCGCGCCTTGCCCCGGCATGGGGGGCCGAATACGATCAGAGTTCGCCGCAGCAGGCAGTGTTCGCTGCGGAGGGGTCGCATAGTGGCCTAGTGCGGGCGCCTGCTAAGCGCTTGTCCCGGGTTTTCCGGGACCGAGGGTTCGAATCCCTCCCCCTCCGCCACGCTCGCCGGCCGCCCCGCACGTCAGACACTGCGGAGCACCCGGCCATCCGCCGCACGCTAAGGAAACGCCGTGGCCACCTTCCACATCTGGACGCTGGGCTGCCAGATGAACCAGGCGGACTCCCTCAAACTCGCCGCTGGCCTCGAACGGCTGGGCTACCACCCCGTGGAGGACGACGCCGCCGCGGACCTGGTGGTGATCAACACGTGCTCGGTGCGGCAGCACGCGGAAGACCGCGCCTACTCGCGCCTCGGCATGCTCAACAAGCGCCGCAACCAGGGCGAGCGCCTCTCCATTGCCGTCATGGGCTGCATGGTCGGCCCGAAGACGGACGACCTGCGTCGACGCTTCCCGTACGTGGACGCCTGGGCGCGGCCACAAGAGTTCGACCCCATCCTGGAACTCGCCTCCGGCGCACGCGACGCGTCCGAGGGCGAACTGGGCGACCTCATCCCCCTGCGCGTGGTGGAAGCCGGCATGGCCCGGACGTACGCACGGCCCACCGGCCCCACGGCGTACGTGCCCGTGATCCACGGCTGCGACAAGTTCTGCACCTACTGCATCGTCCCCCTCCGGCGCGGTCGCGAGGCCTCCCGCGAGGTGGACGACATCCTGGACGAGGTACGCTACCTGGCAGAGCACGGCGTACGCGAGGTCACGCTCCTCGGACAGACGGTGGAGGCCTACGGCCACGACCTGCCGGACCGCCCGGACGGCGCCCGGCCCGACCTCGCCACCTTGTTTGAGGGCATCGACGCGATCGAAGGCATTGTGCGCGTGCGCTTCCTCACGTCCTACCCGAAGGACATGACGGACCGCATCGTGGAGTCGGTGGCCAGCCAGCCAAAGGTCTGCCAGTACTTCAACATCCCCGTGCAGTCCGGCTCGGACTCCATGCTGGAGCGCATGCGGCGCGGCTACACCGTGGCGGAGTTCACCGAGCGCGTGGGCAGGATCCGCTCGCTGATGCCGGACGCCGCCATCGTCACGGACGTGATCGTGGGCTGCCCCGGCGAGACGGAGCAGGAGTTCCAGGCCACCCTCGACCTGCTGGAGCGCATCGGCTTCGATACGGTGCACGTCGCCGCCTACTCCCCGCGGCCGGGCACATTCGCCTTCCGCCAGATGGAAGACGACGTGCCGGCGGAGGTGAAGCGCGCCCGCCTGCAGGCGGTAGAGGCCGTGCACAAGCCCTCGTCCGAGCGCATCAACCAGGCCCTCCTCAACCAGACCGTCGAGGTGCTGGTGGAGCAGGAGCAGGACGGCCGCGCCTCCGGCCGCACGCGCCGAGGTCAGATCGTCCACTTCAACGCCCGCGGGCGCGTGGGCGACCTGGTGGAGGTCACCGTCTCCCAGGTGACGCCGTGGTCGGCCCAGGGACACCTGGCGGACGAACTGACGCTCGCCGTCCTCTAGCCGCCTCAACAGGTACGCTCGAAGCATGTCTGACGCGCGAGCATCCTCTGCACCCGTGGTGGCGGCCATCGTGGCGATCTTTGCCGTGCGCGACGGCCGGCTGCACGTGCTCCTGGTGCACCGCTCCGGCCCGCCGGAGGAGGACACGTGGGCGCTGCCCGGCGGCCGCTGGGACGGCGTGGAAACGCTGGAGGCCGCAGCCGACCGCGTCCTGGCGCGCGAGACGGGCGTGCAGGACCTCTATCTGGAGCAGTTGTTCACGGCCTCCGGCCTGGACGGCGCGCAGCCCTCGGTGGCCGTCGCCTACATCGCCCTCGTGGAGCCCTCCACCGTGCGCCTGCGGCAGGAGGAGGCCTGGCGGCCGGCGTGGTTCCCGGTGGACGACCTGCCGCTGCTGGCCTTCAAGAACAACGAGGTCATCGACCAGGCGGTGCGCCGGGTGGGCGCGAAACTGGACTACAGCAACATCGCCTACGGCCTGCTCCCGGAACAGTTCACTCTGCGTGACCTCCAGACCACGTACGAGGCGATCCTGCGCAAGGACCTTGATCGCCGGAACTTCCGCAAGCGCATGATCTCCACGGGCCTCATCGAACCCACCGGCGCCACGCGTCGAGAGGGCGCCCACCGTCCGGCAGCGCTCTATCGCTTTGCCTCCAGGGAGCCGGTCGTCCTGTAGGCGGGAACATATCTGGTAGAATGACAATTGTTCACCAGATGGCCCCACCGGGAGGACGGAACGATGTTTCCTGCTCCGCGCATCCGCTCCAAGGTCGACGCCCAAGGACGGATCTTGATCCCGGCCGAACAGCGGCGTGCCCTGGGTCTGGAGCCGGGCGATCCTGTCTCGCTCCAGGTCGTCGATGGCGAACTCAGGGTGATGACGATCGACGAGGAGATCCGGAAGGCACAGGAGTTGGTCCGCCGGTACGTGCCGGCTGACCGCATGCTCTCCGAGGAGTTGATCGCTGAGCGACGGACAGAGGCCCGGCGCGAGCACGCCAGGTGAGTCGTGACTTCCTCGATGCCTCCGCCCTGCTTGCCCTCATCCAGGACGAACCGGGCGCGGACGAGGTGCGCGCCGCGGTGCACCGCGGGGTCAGCATCTCGGCGGTGAACTTCGCGGAAGTCGTCTCGAAACTCGTCTCCCTGGGCCTCCCGGAGGACGATGCCGTGGCTGCCGCGTCCATCCCGGACGTCGCGATCGTCGACCTCAGCGCCGATGTCGCCACCACGGCCGGCCAGCGCCACGGGCATCTCCGTCAGCAGGGCATCTCCCTCGCGGACGTGATCTGCCTGGAGTCGGCGCGGGCAGAGGGTGTCCGTGTCCTGACGGCGGACCGCACGTGGCCGTCCGTGGCGCCGGACGTGGACATCCTCCTGATCCGCTAGCGCATCGCCATTACCATCGCTGGGTGACCACTGCTGCCGCCCGCCCTCTCACCTTCGGAATCCTGCCTGGTGGCGCCAGCGCGCAGGAGTTCTTTGCCGCCGCGCAGGCTGCCGAGGCGCTGGACTACGACTCCGTGTGGATGGGGGATCACGTGCTGTGGCCCTCCTTCTGGCCGGAGCCGATCCCCCTGCTCGCTGGTGCGGGAGCGGTGACCTCGAGGATCGCCGTGGGCACGGGCATCCTGCTGGCGGCGCTGCGGCGGCCCGCGGCCCTGGCGAAGCAGACGGCGACGTTGCAATGGATGACGGACGGCCGTTTCCGTCTGGGCGTGGGCGCCGGCGGTGAGTACCCCCTGGAGTTCGAGGCCTCCGGCGTGCCGCTGGCGGAGCGGGGCGCCTACCTTGACGACACCCTGGAGGCGTTGCGCGCGCTCTGGTCCGGCGACGAAGTGACCATCCGCAACCGACAGATCGAGGTGGAGGGCGCGCGCCTGGACCTGCCGCCCGACCCGCCGATCCCGGTCTGGGTGGGCGGCCGCTCCCGCGCCGGTCAGCGGCGCGCGGCCCAGTACGGCGACGCCTGGATGCCCTTTGTCCTCGCCCCGGAGCGCTTCGCCGAGGGCTGGGCGAACGTGCGACGTCGCGCCGAGGGCTTCGACCGCGACCCCGACGCCATCGTGCCCGCCGTGCAGATGTGGGGGCAGTTCGACGATGACATCTCGGTCGCCCTCCCGGTGATCGCGGAGCGCATCGAGGCGACGTATCGGGTAGAGTTCCAGCGCTTCGAGCGCTACACGGTGTACGGCGACGCCGACATGTGGGTGGCGCGCCTCCAGGAGTTCATCGACGCCGGCGTGCGGCACTTCAACTTCGTGGTGGCGGGCGGCGACCGCCTGGAACAGGTAACGCGGATCGCGACCGACGTGATCCCGCGGTTGACGGAATCGCAGGCCGAGTGACCACCACCTCGCAGCCCCCGGTTGCGCCCGAGCGTCCGAGGCGGGGCCCGCCGGCCGCCCGCATCCTGCCCTCGCGGGTCTTCTATGGCTGGTACATCGCCATCGGCTGCGCGGCGATGATGATGGTGGCCGGCGGCGTGGGCTACTACGGGCTGGCCGTGTTCCTGGACCCGCTGCAGGAGGAGCACGGCTGGTCTAACTCCGCCGTGTCCGGCGCCACCAGCATGTTCTTCCTCGTGGGCGGCGTGGTTGGTGCGGTCCTGGGCCCGTACATCGACCGCAACGGCCCGCGCGTCTACCAGATAGTGGGCGTCCTGCTGATGGGCGTGGTGGTGATGTTCATCGGCGGGATCACGGAACTGTGGCAGTTGTACGCCATCTACGCCACCGTGGCCGTGGGCAACGGGCTGGCCTCCGCAGTTTCGATCAACGCCATGATGGCCCGCTGGTGGATCCGCCGCCGTGCGCGGGCCATGAGCATCTCGGCCACCGGCGTCTCGCTGGGCGGCGTCATCCTCACGCCGCTGGGGGCCTGGATGGTGGAGCGGGGGGGCCTGTCGCTGGCGGCGCCCGCGCTGGGCGCGGCGGTGCTGGTAGTCGCGCTGCCGGTGGTCCTCTTTGTGCTCACGTTCGACCCACGGGACATGGGCCTGCTCCCGGACGGCGACGAGACGGAGGAGGATGCCCGCGCGGCGGTGGCCGCCACCGGACGGCAACACCTCTCGCTGGAGTCGCAGAGCCGCATGTGGACGCGCGGACAGGCGATGCGCACGGTCTCGTTCTGGGCGATCATCATCGGCTTCGTGCTGGTGCTGATGGCCCAGACCGGCTTCGTCATCCACCAGATCGCGTTCCTGGAGGAGCGCCTCGGCTCGCGCAGCGCGGCGGCGTTCGCGCTCTCCACCACGGCCCTCGGCAGCATCATCGCCCGCCTGGCCGTGGGCTCTTTCGCAGACAACATGGACAAGCGCTGGCTGACGGTGGGCCTGTTCGTGGTGCAGGCCACCTCCGTGCTGCTCGTGATCTGGATCGAGAACTCGGTGGCCACCTACGTCCTGATCCTGATCTTCGGCTTCACCATTGGCAACGTGTACATGATGCAGTCGCTGATCACGGCGGAGATCTTCGGCATGGTGTCGCTGGGCTCGATCTTCGGGCTGGTCACGCTGGCCGGTCAGGCCGGCTCCGGCCTCGGTCCGTTCGCCGTCGGCGTCCTGGAGGACGCGACGGGGTCGTACAACGCGTCCTTCGTGGTCACCGCGCTCATCACCTACGCGGCCGCGGCCGTGATCATCCTCGCGCGCCCGGTCCCGCCCGCCCCGTCTGTCGACGCCTCCGCCGCGCGGGAGGGCGAGGACGCAGCGGGATAGCCCCCGCGTGTCCGGGCCGCTTCGGTCAGTCGAGGCCAAACATCAAGACGCCGGCGGCCAGGGCGATCGCCACGGCGGCGCCCATCACCAGCAGCAGCACGCGGTTTGGGCGCGCCTCTGCCGGCAGGTCGCCCACCTCCTCGCTGCGCGCGGTGGGGTCGCGGTGCGGCGTGCGGCGGAAGTTGTCCGGGGTCTCGGGAGGCAGGTCGCGCTGCTGGGTCACGTGCGGCTCCGGTTCGCTGACGTGCGCGCCGACCCCGATCTACCGAACCACATCCGAGGTCGTCGCGGCGCTTTCCGCCCACGCGATCTCTTCCGGCGTCGCCAGGTCCCATTCCCGCTCGGTCACCTCGATGCCATCGACCGCCGCGAGGGCGACCGCGCCGACCAGCACGGCGAGGACCATGGTGTCCTGGGGACTTCATCCGGCCCACCCCCACAGCCTGCCTCAACCTGACTGGCCGGAACTTCCAGCATTGACGCACGTTGTTGACTAAGCGTAAGGTGGACACGAACTAGTTTGTGTACAAGGTACGCAAAGTATGGACGCCCTCGCCGCGAGCATCCTGCCGCGGACGGTGGAGCCCGGAGTGAGGCTCAGATGACCACCACCACACCCACCACCTTCCCCGTCGCCCAGTTGCAGTGTGAGACGGACACCGGCATCGAGACGGTGCCCCTCGCCGAGGAGGCTTCGTTCGGCTCGTGGCAGCCGAGCATCCCCGAGCGCTACTGGGGCATGGACGCGGACGAACTGACGCGTCGCATCCACGCCGCCCGCGAAACGCTGGGCGACGAGGTCGTCGTCCTGGGCCACCACTACCAGCGCGAGGACATCATCCAGTTCGCGGACGAACGAGGCGACTCGTTCGGCCTGGCCCAGTACGCGGCCGACCGGGGCGAGTCCAAGTACATCGTCTTCTGCGGCGTGCACTTCATGGCGGAAGCGGCGGACATCCTGCGCGCCGACCACCAGACGGTGATCCTCCCCAACATGGAGGCTGGCTGCTCCATGGCGGACATGGCCGCCGAGCCGGACGTCTGGAGCGCGTGGCGCGAACTGGAAGACTTCTTCGGCAGCACGGACGACATCATCCCCGTCACTTACATGAACTCCGCGGCCAGCCTGAAGGCCTTCTGCGGGGCCAACGGCGGCGTGGTCTGCACCAGCAGCAACGCCACGAAGGTGCTGGAGTGGGCCTTCGAGCGAGGCAAGCGCGTCTTCTTCTTCCCGGATCAGCACCTGGGCCGCAACACCGGCCACGCCATGGACATCCCGCTGGAGGAGATGGTCCTCTGGGACTGGCGCGCACCGGCGGGCAACCTGGGCCGCGCGACGGCCGAGGAACTCGAGCGGTCGAGGATCATCCTGTGGCAGGGACACTGCTCGGTGCACCAGCGCTTCTCGCTGGCGCAGATCGAGCAGGCCCGCGCGCAGTACCCGGACGTCAAGATCGTCGTCCACCCGGAGTGCCGCTATGACGTGGTGCAGGAGGCGGACGCCAACGGCTCCACCGCCTTCATCGTGAAGTACGTGCAGGAGGCGCCCGCCGGCTCGGTGATCGGCGTGGGCACGGAGATCAACCTCGTCTCGCGGCTGGCCAAGGAGCACCCGGACAAGACCGTCTTCTGCCTGGACCCCGTGGTCTGTCCCTGCTCCACCATGTACCGAGTCCACCCCGCCTACCTGGCCTGGGTCATGGAGTCGCTCGTGGAGGGCGAGGTGGTCAACCGCATCGCCGTCCCGGACCACCAGCGCCAGGATGCCAAGGTCGCGCTGGAGCGCATGCTGGCCCTGAAGTAGCACGGCCCGCCGCAGCCCTCGCGGGAGCAGGGTCCGAAGGCTCAGTGGGGCTCGGCGCCCCCTCCCGGCCAGAGCACGCACGCGTTGACGCTCGCGGGGCGCGGGCATACCGTTTGTCCCTCCACACTTTGCGTATTTAGTACGCAAAGTCCACCACGAGGACGGCCCGTGTCCGACTTTCCCACCCTGGCCCACCGCTCCTTGCGCAGGGCGTCCGCCTCGGCGCTTTCGTGCCGTGCCCGCTCGCGTCCTCCTCGTGAAGCGGGAGGGGGACGGGCATGACCTCGCCGCGCGAAGCCGCCAGCGCCTACGACCTGATCGTCGTCGGCTCCGGGATCGCGGGGTTGTATGCCGCCCTGCAGGCACGCGAGGCGGGGGCGAGCGTCCTGGTCGTCACCAAGGGCGGGATGGGCGAGGCGTCCACTCGGTATGCGCAGGGGGGGATCGCCGCGGCGGTGGGGCCGGACGACTCGCCGGAGGAACACCTGCGTGACACGATCGAGGCGGGCGCGGGGCTGGTGGACGAGGAAGCCGCCCGCATCCTCTGCTTCGAGGCGGCGGATCGGGTGGCGGACCTGGTGCGGTACGGCGTGCACTTCGACTCCTCGAATGGAGAGGTCTCGCTCGGCCGGGAGGCGGCGCACTCGCGCTCGCGCATCCTGCACGCACGCGGCGACGCCACCGGTCTGGAGATCGAACTGTCGCTCTCCACGCTGGCCCGACGAGAGGTCACGATCCTCGAACACACGCTCGCGAACCGCATCGTCGTGGAGGACGGCCGCGTCACGGGCGTCCAGGTCTTCGCCACGGTGGAGGGCGTGCATCGCACGTTCCGCGCGCCCACGGTGATCATCGCCACGGGCGGGGCGGGACAGGTGTACCGCACCACCACCAACCCGCCGGTCTCCACCGGTGACGGCGTGGCGCTCGCGTACGAGTGCGGGGCCGAGGTCATGGACATGGAATTCACCCAGTTCCACCCGACCGCCCTCGTGCTGCCGGGCCGCCCGGTCTTCCTCATCTCGGAGGCCGTGCGAGGCGAGGGCGCGCTGCTCTACAACACGGCCGGCGAGCGCTTCATGCCCGGGTACGACCCGGAACGCGCCGAACTCGCCCCGCGCGACGTGGTGGCGCGGGCCAC
The DNA here is from genome assembly GCA_023228825.1 of Dehalococcoidia bacterium. Taxonomy (GTDB): domain Bacteria; phylum Chloroflexota; class Dehalococcoidia; order UBA2979; family UBA2979; genus W-Chloroflexi-9. Next base: position 15,217 of record JALOAL010000025.1, read on the forward strand.
GCTGCGGGAGATGCTGGAGACCGGCTCGGACCACGTCCTGCTCGACGTGACCTCGCACGAGGCGGGCTGGCTCGCGGCGCGCTTCCCGCAGATCTACGAGCGCTGCCTGGAGTCCGGCCTGGACATGGCGCGAGACCGCATCCCCGTCTCCCCGGCCGCGCACTACACCATGGGCGGCGTGCGCACGAACACCTGGGGTGAGACCACCGTCCGGGGCCTCTTCACGGTGGGCGAGGTGGCCTGCACGGGCGTGCACGGCGCGAACCGACTGGCCTCCAACTCGCTGCTGGAGACGGTGGTGTTCGCACACCGCGCGGTGGAGCGCCTGCTACGCACGCCCACGCCGGTACCTCCTCCGCCCGCACCCACCGAGGCCCCTCAGGTGCTGTCCGCCCCCGTCCCCAACGAGGACGTGCCGGATGCCGCTGTGGTGAAGGCGCTCATGTGGCGCGACGTCGGCATCGTGCGGACGGGGGAGGGGCTCGCCGCTGCGGCCGCCACGCTCCGCCACTGGGCCGCCAGCCTCCCCGCTCCCACCGACCGCGATGGCTACGAGTTGCGCTCGATCCTCACGTGCGCGCGCCTGGCGACGGAGGCGGCGCTGATGCGCGAGGAATCCCGGGGCGCCCACTACCGCACCGACCACCCCGAGCCACGCGAGGCGTGGCGCCGTCACATCGTGTTCCGCAAGAACGTCCGCCAGCCCTCGACCGAGGGCGCCACCGAAGGGTCGCCCGCATGACCGTGCCTACCCCGCCCCCACCCCCGCCCCCGCCGGCGGACGCAGTGGCGATGATCGTGGCGAACGCGCTTGACGAGGACCGCGCCGCGTACGACGTGACGACGCGCGCCACCGTGCCGCCCGACCAGCCCGGCGAGGCCACCGTGGTCTACAAGCAGGCCGGTGTGGTCTGCGGCCTGGACGTGATAGCGCTGGTCTTCGCGCAGGTCTCCGACGAGGTCGAGGTCACGTCCCCGTTCCAGGACGGGGACGAGGTGGAGGCGGGCACGGAGGTTGCCGAGATCACGGGGCCGCTCGCCGCGATCCTCTCGGGCGAGCGTGTGGCCCTGAACCTGATCCAGCGCATGTCCGGCATCGCCACGCTCTCGCGTGACTACGTCGCCGCTGCGGCGGGGGGCGGCGAGGCGCGCGTGGTGGACACGCGCAAGACCACGCCCGGCCTGCGCGCGCTCGAGCGCTACGCCGTGCGCGTGGGCGGCGCGTCCAACCATCGCAACACCCTGGAGGACGGCGTCCTCATCAAGGACAACCACATCGAGGCCGCCGCCCAGCGCGAGGTGGACCTCGCCGGCGTCATTGCCCTCGCCCGCATGGGCGCGGCGCACACCGTGCGCATCGAGGTGGAGGTGACGGACGCGGAGATGGCCCGCGAGGCGATCGCCGCCGGCGCCGACGTGATCTTGCTGGACAACATGACGCCGCAGGAGATGCGCGCCGTGGTTGCGGAGCATCGCGCAGACCCCGCAACGGCGCGCGTCCTCTTTGAGGCGTCCGGCGGCATCACTCTGGAGACGATCGCACAGGTCGCCGCGACGGGCGTGGACCTCATCTCCTCTGGCGCCCTCACCCACTCCGCGCCTGCCCTGGACATCTCGCTGGACGTCCGCCCGGGGTAGGGCACGTTTGTTTTGTCCCCCCCCCCGTTAGGCTACGCGGGCACCGGACGGAGACCGCCATGCCTCGCATCAATCCCCAGCATCGAGTACCCCTCGCCGCGCTCGTGCTCGCCCTCGTTGTGGCGCTCGTGCCCGCCCCGCTCGCAGCGCAGGAGCCGAGCGCGACGACGATGGTGATCGAGGTTTCGCTCGAGGACGAATGGGAATTCCTCGGCGAAGGACTGTTCGTCTTCGTGGGCGAGACCCACTGCGCTACGGCCACTGAGGCCGCCGCAGACGTGACGCTTGGGACAGCCGATCAGGATTCGGCCTGCGGGACGCCCGACGAGACGATCACCTTTCTCGGCGCGAACGGTGGACTGTTCTTCGAGACCGCCATCTTCACGGGTGGGACGTCCTTTTCGCTCATGAACCCCGCGCCTGTTCCGCCGCACACGGCCTATCCCGCCTTCGTCTGCGCGTTCCTCGCGTCGGAGGGCATCGACCGGACTGACTGCGACGTCATCGGCCCGCCCGGCGCGGTGGCCGTGTGGCAGTTCGCGCCGAAGTTCATCTTTGGCGACGAGCGAGCGGTGACTGCGCTCGTGTCGCTGATGGACGGCGCGCCGGTGGAGTACGCCGTGCCTTTGTCGCCCGCGAACGGCGACGAACTCCCGCTCCTCCAGGCCTCCGGCACGCTCGACATTGACGAGGAACCCCAGGTCGCCGAGGCGCGCACATGCCGCGTCTGGCACCCGGACGATGCCCCCGGCCTCCTCGGCCTGGCGGAAGCCCTCTCCGACGAACTCGTGGACGTGTTCGGCGACCTGGGACTGGCGATCACCCCGTGCGAACGCACGGCGGACGCCGCGTCCGCTGACCTGCTCCTCTGGCGCGAGGCCGACCCCACGCCCGTCGACTTCACCGCGTTCACGATGGACGGCTCCTTCCTCGTCTCCACCTACACTCCGCCGCCGGCCCCCCACTCGCCCCCGCTCCCGCCCGGCGCGCCGCAGCCGGCAGACGCCGGCAACGCGGGCCGCGTGGCCGCCTCGGAAGGTCGAGGCGGCACGGCGATCGCGCTGCTGATGCTGGGCCTCACACTGGCGGGGGCCGCGGGGGCTCGCGCTATCGCGAGGGGGTAGGCGAGGATGGGCACGTGAGTGGAGGGCGCGTGAACCAGGTGCTGATCCTCACCGGGCCTCCGGGCGCCGGGAAGTCGACCGTCGCGGGCGCGATCTGTGAGCGCTTCGACCGCATGCTGCACATCCCCGTAGACGACATCCGGCACTGGGTGCGCGCGGGCTATCGCCACCCGTGGGCGGGCGATGCGCAGGCGGCGGAGCAACTGCAACTGGCCGTGGAGAACGCCTCGGCAGTAGCGCGCAACGCCATCGCCCGGCGCTACGCCGCCATCATCGACGACGTGGTGGTGGGCGATGCCGCCCAGGCGTACCGCCAGGCCCTGGACGGCATCGGCGCGGAGGTCCACCTCCTCACGCTCCTGCCTTCGGTAGAACTCGCGGTGGCGCGCGGGGCGGGCGGCATCGCCGCGGTGGAGGCGCGCGTGCGTGCGCTGCACCAGGAGTTCACCGCCGCAGTGGCGGAGGGCCGCCAGGCCGGCGCGGTGCTGGACACGAGCGCCGATGCGGACGCCTACGTGACTGCGGACCGGGTGCAGGACGCCGTCTCCCGAGGTCTCGCCCGGCTGGCGTGACGCCTTGGCCTCACGAGCGGCGCCTCGGACGTGGGGGACGGCTCGGACGGACGGTTGAGCGGAGACAAGAAGAGAGCCCGGCCGAAGCCGGGCTCTCTTGTTCAACTGTCCGTCATCCGATCAACGGGCAGAGGGTATGCGCCTGGGCCTAGTAGCGGTCGCGACCGCCGCCGTAGCCACCACCGCCGCTGCGACCACCGCCGCCGCCGCCGTAGCCACCGCCGCCGCTGCGGCCACCGCCGCCGCCGCCACCGTAGCCACCGCCGCCGCCGCCGTAACCGCCACGACCACCGCCGCCGCCGCGGTTCTCGCGGGGCTCGGCCTCGTTGACGCGCAGGTTACGGCCGCCAAAGTCCTGGCCGTCCAGCGCACGGATCGCCGCCGCAGCCGCGTCGTTTTCCATCTCCACGAAGCCGAAGCCTCGCGGGCGGCCGGTCTCTCGGTCGGTCGGGAGCGCCACGCTCACGACTTCGCCGTGTGCGGCGAACAACTGCTCCACCTGCTCCTCGGTAGCCGAGAAGGGCAGGTTGCCTACATAGATTCGTTGGGTCACTAAAATCATCTCCACGCCAGCAACGCTGGCAAACATGATCGCCGGTTGGCGATCCTCATCATTCTCACCAGACGCGCGCGTGGAGGCTCGGATGCCACAACCAGTAGCGGACTGAGGAGGCCGGTCACGACGACCGACGTGCGTCCACCGTAGCCCACTGGACAGAGAACGTCGATGCCACGTGGGTCAAGTGCGCCGAATCTCACGTTCCCCAGAATTGCCCGGCTACCCGCGTCTCGGCCGGTCGAGGTCTTCCGAGTCCAGCACGATCGTCACTGGGCCGTCGTTCACCGCGTGCACCAGCATGTGCGCGCCGAAACGGCCGCCGGCCACCGGCAGCCCGCGGGCGCGGAGGGCTGCCATCACGCGCTCGACGAGCGGGGCAGCCACCTCCGGCGGTGCGGCGTCCGTGAAGGCCGGCCGGCGGCCCCGCCGTGTGTCCGCGTACAGGGTGAACTGGGAGACCACGAGCACGCCGCCGCCCACGTCCTGCACGGAACGGTCGAAGCGGCCCTGGTCGTCCGGGAAGATGCGCAGCCCGGCCACCTTACCGGCCAACCACTCCACCTCGCGCTCGCCGTCCTCCGGCCCCACGCCCAGGTAGACCAGCAGACCCTGGCCCACCTCGCCGGTGGACTGGCCGTCCACGGTCACGCGGGCACGGGAGACGCGCTGGACAACCGCTCGCACGAGGTATCGAAACGCCTCGACCGGCCTCGAGGCGAGGCTAGTCGGCGGCTTTCACGCGGTCGGCGCGCTTGGCCTTCTTCTCGCTCGCGCGGGGGGAGGCGTCGTCGCTCAACTTCTTGGGCTTGTCGCCGCCCGAGGACCGTGACGAGGAGGTGCCACCGGAGTCCGAGTCGCTGCCGAGGCCGCGGCCGGAGGTCTTGTAGTAGCCGCCGGCCTTGAAGACCAGCGGGGGCGCCACCAGCGTCACGCGCTTGGCGGGCTTCCCGCACTTCTGGCAGTCGTGCTCCGTGGGCGAGCCGAAGGGCTGCTGCAGTTCGTACTGATGGCCGCCCTGGCATCGGTAGTCGTAACGGGGCACGAGTGTCCTCCCACCATCAGGCCTCGCCACGGGGGCACGAGGGCCGCCGGCGCTGCTCGGCCCCTGGTGGGCCGGCGGACCGGGTATCACGCTGGTATGCCGCACTGCGAGGGACGCGCTCGCCTGATGCGAGGACGCCCGGGGAAGCATCTTATGACGCATGGCCGGTTTCTGGCATCACTGCTCTCTGGCACATCCTTGCTATCTGGCACATCGCTGCTCTCTGGCACATCACTGGGGGTGATGTCATACTGACTGGACGCGTGCGGCCTGCCTCCGGGCGGCCGGACGCAGACCAGTGGTACGAGAGCGATAAGCCGGCGCCAGTCCTCGCAACCCAGCGGGGGCAAATCTATGCGTCGGAGGGTAGGAGTAGGCAGAATGTCTGCAGGCATCTCCATGCGTCAGATGCTGGAGGCCGGGGTGCACTTCGGCCACCAGACGCGACGCTGGAACCCCCACATGGGGCGGTACATCTTCACCGCCCGCAACGGGATCCACATTATTGACCTGGCCAAGACCGTCCGCGCACTGGACGAGGCGATCGAGAAGGTGCGCGAGGTGGTCTCCTCCGGCGAGCAGGTGCTCTTCGTCGGCACGAAGAAGCAGGCGCGCCGCATTGTGGAGCAGGAAGCAGCGCGGGCCAACATGCCGTTCGTCAGCAACCGCTGGCTCGGCGGCACGCTGACCAACTTCAGCACCATCCAGCCGCAGATCAACCACTACGTCACGCTGGCGGACCAGATGGCGGAGGGCGAACTGGGCGAGGGCCTCACCAAGCGCGAGCGCATGGTCCTCACCAAGGAGTACGAACGCCTCCACCGCTTCTACGGCGGACTCCGCAACATGAAGCGCGTCCCCGGCCTGCTCTTCATCGTCGACCCGACGATGGAGGAGAACGCCGTGGCGGAAGCGCGCCGCCTCAACATCCCCATCGTCGCGATGTGCGACACGAACTCCGATCCGGACCTCATCGACTACCCGATCCCGTCGAACGACGACGCCATCCGCGCCATCCAGTTGATGGCCGGGCGCGTGGCGGACGCGGTCCTGGAGGGCGTGGCCGTGGGCGAGGTGGAGCAGCAGTTCCAGGCCGCTCAGACCACCTCCGCTCCCGCCGACGCGGGCGAGCCGGCGGCTGCCAGCCCGGCGGCGCCTGTTGCGACAGAGCCGCAGGCCACCCCCGCGGAGTAGCCTCGCCACCCGCGCCCTATGAGGACCCTGCGAGGATGAGGAACTCGGCCGCCCGGGACACGCACCCGGGCGACCGCCTCCCCTCCTGCACCCCCGCCACCGGCGGGACACACCCCGACCAGAGACGAGACCTGAGGAGCACATCGTGGTCAGCACAGAGGACGTAAAGCGGCTTCGCGAGGAGACCGGCGCCGGCGTCATGGACGCCAAGCGCGCGCTGGACGACGCGGCCGGTGACTTTGACAAGGCGCGCGAGATCCTGCGTGAGCAGGGCGTGGCCGCCGCCGCCAAGCGCGCGGACCGCACCACCGGCCAGGGCCTGGTGGACGCCTACCTGCACCAGGGCCGCATTGGCGCCATGGTGGAAGTGCAGTGCGAGACCGACTTTGTCGCCCGCACCGACGGCTTCAAGGAACTGGCCCGCAACGTGGCCATGCAGGTGGCCTCCATGAACCCCCTGGCCCTGACCCCGGACGAAGTGCCGGAGGACGCCGGGGGTACCCCGGAGGAGAACGCGCTGCTCACCCAGGCCTTCATCCGCGACGGCAGCAAGACCATTGGCGACCTGGTGCAGGATCTCATTGGCGCCACGGGTGAGAACATCCGTATCGCCCGCTTCACCCGCTACGAACTCGGCCAGGACTAACGCTCCTCGCCCCGAGGCACGCCCGGAGCCCGGGCGTGCCTCGCGACTGGCGCTGCGGTATCGTCAGGGCGCGGGGGCAAGCCAACTGCCGCGGTGCGGCCACAGGACGACCACACGCGACAGCAGAGGACGGGAGGAGGAGCAATGACGGACGAGATCCTCCTGGAAGCAGAAGAACGGATGGAGGCCGCGATCGCGGCGGCCGTCCGCGACCTCGGAAGCCTGCGCACCGGACGGGCCTCCACGGCGCTGGTGGAGAACCTGATGGTGGACGCCTACGGCGCCAAGGCGCCGCTGAACCAACTCGCCAACCTGGGCACGCCGGAAGCGCAACTGGTCACCATCACGCCCTTTGACCGCGGCACGGTGGACTCCATCATCAAGGCCATCCAGCAGAGCGACATTGGCATCACGCCCAACAGCGACGGCCGCATCATCCGCCTGCCCATCCCCCAACTCACGGAACAGCGCCGCAAGGAACTGGTGAAGCAGGTCCACGCCAAGACGGAGGACGCCCGCATCTCCGTCCGCAACGTCCGCCGCAGCGCCAACGACGCGCTGAAGAAGGCGCAGCGCGAGGGCGACATCTCCGAGGATGTAGAGCGATCATCGCTGGAGGAGATGGAGAAACTCACCCAGCGGTTCATGGAACAACTGGAGTCACTGGCCAAGGAGAAGGAGCGCGAGCTCCTGGAGGTCTAGCCGGCACGTGGTGGCGAACCCCCGGCCCCCCGTCCCCTCGCTGCCGGCACTGGCAGTGAAGCCTCGGCATGTCGCGGTCATCATGGATGGCAACGGCCGCTGGGCGGTGGCCCGCGGGCTGTCCCGCTCCGAAGGCCACCGCGCCGGTGCGGACGCCATCCGGCCGGTCATCCAGCGTCTCGCCCAGCACGAGGTCCCGGTGCTCACCCTCTTCGGCTTCTCCACGGAGAACTGGAGCCGCCCCAGGGCGGAGGTGGAGACCATCCTCAAACTCGGCGCGGACTTCATCGACTCCTACCTGGACGAACTGAACGAGAACGGCATCCGCGTCTGCCACCTGGGCGGCACGGACCGCCTGCCGATCTGGCTCCGGCGCCGCGTCCGCAAGGCCGTGGAAGCCACCGCCCACAACGACCGCATGCTCGTGAACCTGGCCTTCTCCTACGGCGGCCGCGCGGACATCGTGGATGCGGTGAAGCGCCTGGTGCAGGAAGGCGTGAAGCCCACCGACGTGACGGAGGAGGCGATCGAGGCGCGCCTGGCCACGGCGGGGCTGCCGGACGTGGATCTGCTGATCCGCACCGGCGGCGACCAGCGCATCTCCAACTTCATGGTCTGGCAGTCCAACTATTCCGAGTTGTACTTCACGCAGACCTACTGGCCGGACTTCAACGCAGAGGCCGTGGACGCCGCCTTGCTGGAGTACGCCCATCGCAACCGTCGTTTCGGCCGCGTGGAGTCAGACCAGGGCGCCAACAACGGGGCCGTCCCCCCTGGGTCTCAACCCCAGCCGCAACCCCAGGCGCAACCCCAGTCGCAGTCCCAGTAGCGCCGGGTGCTGAAGCAGCGCGTCGCCGTCGCAGCAGTCGGCCTCCCCCTCCTCGCGGGCCTGATCGCACTGCCGGAGCCGGTCTTCGCCGCGGTCCTGGCGGTCATCCTGGCCGCAGCCACGTTCGAGATGATCCGGGCGCTGGTGCCGGACCTGTCCCTCAGCCTGCCCCTCTCCGCCGGCGTCACCACGGCGCTCTTCGTCGCCATCGCTCGAGTGGAACCGGACCTGCCGTGGTGGAGCCTGCTGGCCGTCACCGCGCTGGCGCTGGGCCTGATCCTCCGCCCCCGATCCCGGCTGTCGAACTCCATCGGCGGGTGGTGGATCACGGCGGTGCTCTACGTGGCGGTGCTGGGGGCGCACCTCGCGCTGCTGCGGCTGGAGCCGCACGGGCAGGCGTGGCTGGTGGTGCTGCTGGCCGTCACGTTCGGCACGGACACGGGGGCCTACGCCGTGGGGCGGCTCTTCGGCCGCCGCCTGCTCGCCCCCGCCATCTCCCCCGCCAAGACGTGGGAGGGCGCCGGCGGCGGCCTCCTGCTGGGCGCCGCCGCCGGACTGGCGGTGGTCCTCGGGCCGACCGAGGTGGGCCTGGAGCCGGTGGGGATGCTGCTGCTGGCGCTGCTGCCGGTGGCGGCCATCGGGGGGGACCTGCTGGAGTCCGCGCTCAAGCGGCGGATGGACGTGAAGGACATGTCCGCGCTGCTGCCAGGCCACGGCGGGCTGCTGGACCGCCTGGACTCCGTGCTGCTGGTGGGCGTCGGCCTATACTGGATCGTGCGATGGCTCCAGACCTGATCCGCGTCGCCATCCTGGGCTCCACCGGGTCGGTCGGCGAGCAAGCGCTCGATGTCGTCCGTGGCCTCCGAGGCCGCGTCCGCGTGGTGGCGCTGGCCGCCGGCGGCAATGCCGGACGCCTGCGCGAACAGGCGCACGAGTTCCGCCCGGACGCCCTCTACTGCCGCCCCGGACGCGACGCGGACGCCCTGCAGGTGGACGCCGCCGCGTGGGGCGCCCGCTGGCAGCCGCTGGAGGAGATGGTCACCCGGGACGACGTGGACGTGGTCCTGGTGGCCACCAGCGGCCTCGCCAGCCTGCATCCCACCATCGCCGCGTTGCGCGCCGGCAAGCCCGTGGCCATCGCCAACAAGGAGACGCTCGTCGTGGGCGGCCCCGCGGTCATGGCGGCGCTGGAGGAAGGCCGCGCCCGCGGCGCCGAGTTGCGCCCCGTGGACTCCGAACACTCCGCCATCTGGCAGTGCCTGTGGGGCGAACCGGCGCAGGCCGTGGAGTCCATCACCCTCACGGCCTCCGGTGGGGCGTTCCGCGACTACGACCTGCGCATGCTGGACGCGGTCACCGCGCCGCAGGCCCTGGCGCATCCCACCTGGCAGATGGGCCCGAAGATTACGATCGACAGCGCCACGCTCTTCAACAAGGGCCTGGAGGCCATCGAGGCGCGCTGGCTGTTCGACCTGCCCCTGGACCGTGTGCACGTGCTGCAACACCGGGAGAGCGTCATCCACAGCCTGGTCACCTTCCGCGACGGCTCGATGAAAGCGCAGTTGGGCGAGCCGGATATGCGGCTGCCCATCCAGGTGGCCCTGCTCTACCCCGACCGCGGCGACGCACAGCCCGCACCACCGCTCGACCTCGCGAAGCGGGGTGTGCTCCACTTTGGGGAGGTGGATACGGAACGCTTCCCCGCGCTCGACATCGCCATGCAGGCGGGGCGGCGGGAGGATACCTCCGCAGCCGCCGTCTCCGGGGCGGACGAGGGCGCCGTGGCGCACTTCCTCGCCGGCCGCATCAAGTTCACCGACATCGCTCGCCTCCTGGGGCGCGCGCTCGAGGCCCACGCTCCCACCCAGCGTCCCGACCTCGACGACCTGCTTGCGGCGGAGGCCTGGGGCCGCCGCTTCGTCGACGATTCGGTAGCAGCGGGGATCCGATGAACGACAACTGGCGCGACAGCGCAGACGACAGCGGCCAGGCGGCGGACGTGGGCGCACCGGCCACGAGCGCGCCGGGCCAGATCCCGCCGGCGGCGGGCCGCACCGGCGGGACGGGCGGACGGCAGCAGTGGATCACCGCGCTGTTCGTCCTCATCGGCCTCGGGATCGCCTTCGTGATGGCTCAGCACGCCGTGATCAGCGCCCTGATCTTCGTGGGCATCCTGGTCGCGCTCGTCCTGGCGCACGAGGCGGGCCACTTCCTGACCGCAAAGGCCTTCGGCATCCGCGTCCACGAGTTCGGCATCGGCTTCCCGCCCAAGATCGGGGGCAAGTGGATCGGCGACACCGAGTACAGCGTGAACTGGCTGCCCATCGGCGGGTTCGTGCGCCTGGAGGGCGAAGAGAACCCCACCGGCCCTCAGTCGCTGGCCGCACGCCCCGCCTGGCAGCGGCTGATCGTGCTCGGCTCCGGTGCGTGGATCAACCTCGCACTCCCGGTCTTCCTGTTCGCCGCCGCGCTCTCCATCCCCCACCAGGAGGCGGAGGGCCGCGCCGTCATCAGCGAGGTCATCCCGGACACCCCCGCCGCAGCCGCCGGCCTGCTGGAGGGCGACGTCATCCTCGCGGTGGCCGGCCGCGAGACGAAGAACCTCAACGAGGCCAGCCGCTACGTGCGCCTCTACCAGGGGCAGACCATCGACATCACGGTGCGGCGCGCCGGGGAGCCGGTGACCGTCCCGGTGGAGGCGCGCTGGGCGTTCCCGGAGGGGCAGGGCCCCACGGGCATCACCATCGCGCCGGAGGCCGTGAACCCCATCGACGGACAGCCGTTCACCGTGACGGTGGCGAAGCCGCCGTGGGAGTCGATCCCAGAGGGTTTCCGCCTGACCTGGGACACCCTGATCCTCGCGCGCAACCAGATCATCTCGTGGTTCAAGGGCAGCGCCGGCCCGGAGTTCCAGGGGCCCGTCGGTATCGCGCAGACCACGGGCGAGGTGGCCTCGTCCGCCGGCTCCGCCCGAGGCGCGGTGTCGCCGCTACTGGAACTGGCCGCGCTGCTCTCGATCAACCTCGGCGTGCTGAACCTGCTCCCGCTGCCCATGCTGGACGGGGGCCGCATGTTCTTCGTGCTGGTAGAGGTCGTCCGAGGCGGCAAGCGCATCGCCCCGGAGCGCGAGGCCATCGTCCACCTGGTCGGCTTCGTGGCCTTCATGGCGCTCGCCCTGGTGGTCACGTTCTTCGACGTCGCCCGCATCGCGTCGGGCGACTCGATTCTGCGGTAGGCACGGCTAAGGCCGCCCTGCGATAACCTCGAACCGCAGCAGCAAAGGCGAGAGAGGTCGGGATGTCCACGATCAGTCGTAAGCCCACCCGCGCCGTCCGCGTCGGCTCCATCCAGATCGGCGGGGGCGCTCCCATTGCGGTGCAGTCGATGGCCGCGACGAAGACGCAGGACATCCAGGCGACCACGCGGCAGGTGGAGTTGATCCACGCCGCGGGCGCGGACCTGATCCGCATCGCCTGTGACTCGCGCAAGGACGTGGAGGCGCTGGCGGAGATCCGCAGCGCGCTGCGCGACGGCATCAACCCCAACCTCTCGGTCGACCTCCAGGAGAACTACCGCCTGGCGGAGGTGGTGGCGCCGCACGTGGACAAGATCCGGTACAACCCCGGCCACCTCTGGCATCACGAGCGCGAGAAGTCCATCCCGGAGAAGGTCGCCTACATCGCGGACATCGCCGCCCGGCACGACATCGCGCTGCGCGTGGGCGTGAACTGCGGTTCCGTGGACCCGGACAAGATCGGCAAGTTCGGCGAGGACGACATTGGCGCCATGGTAGAGAGCGCGCTCGAACACACCGTGATGCTGGACGACCTGGGCTTCACTCGCTACGTCGTCTCCCTGAAGGACTCGGACTGGCGCAAGGTGGTGGAGGGCAACCGTCGCTTCGCCTCGCTACGCCCGGAGGTGCCGCTGCACCTGGGGGTGACGGAGGCGGGGATGCCGCCGGACGGCATCATCAAGACGCGCATCGCCTTCGAGCAACTCATCTCGGAGGGCATCGGCGACACCCTCCGCGTCTCGCTCACGCTGCCCTTCGAGCGCAAGGGCGAGGAGGTCACGGTCGGCCGCGAGATCATCGGGGACATCCACGCCGGCCGCTTCCGCTCCGTGCCGGCGAACTTCGGCGAGGGCCTGAACATCATCTCGTGCCCCTCGTGCTCCCGGGTGGAGAACGAGGCCTTCGTGGAACTGGCGCAGGACGTGAAGGCCATGGCCGAATACGCGAAGGACTACCAGGTCACCATCGCCGTCATGGGCTGCCGCGTAAACGGCCCCGGCGAAACGGACGACGCGGACATCGGCCTGTGGTGCGGCCCTCTGGGCGTGAACCTCAAGCACGGTGAGGAAGTGGTGGGCCACTTCCCCTACGACGAGGTGCTGGAGCAGACGAAGGTACTCCTGGACCGCGTGATCGCCGCGAAGGGTTCGGCGACCTCCCAGCCGCCGACGCCCCGGTGACCGTCAGTCCGAAGGTGACGGAGTTCGGGCGGTTCTCCGCGCTCTGGCCCCCTCTCCTTCCCAGTGTACAGACCGGGGAGATATCGGACACCCGTTCGGGGACATATCGGACACTCCAGCAGCGCGGCGGAGGGCGGGAGGTGCCGTCCGATGCCGCT
>JALOAL010000027.1 GCA_023228825.1 Dehalococcoidia bacterium
GTAGCCCGTGAACGTTCCACCGCTCGTCACCCACACCGATGAGCCGTGCGACAGCACCCGGTCTAGCAGGCCGTAGCCGCCGCCACCCCAGGCGGTGAGCGTGATGCCTCGCTGCGCGGGGGCGGGCGTGAACTTGCCTCGGTTCGGCTGGTGCTGGACCGCGAAGATGGTGAAGTGGTCGACCGAGGCGGTGATGGTGAAGGAACCGTCCGCGTTCTCCGTGACGGCGCCTTCCACCTCCACCCACTTCGTCCCGTTCCAGAACGCCAGCACGAGCGTCTCACTCGTCGCACCCGGAGGCACCGAGGCCGCCGGGACGGTGAACTCGAGCGCGATGGGCTCATCGAACGCCATGATCGGGTTCCCGTCTGCGTCCTCCGCCTCGAGGACGAACGCGAGGGCGACGTCCACGTTCGCGGGCGGCGGGGCCTGTGAGGTGAGTTCATCGAGGTTGCCGACAGCGGCGGCCTTCAACTTGCCGCCCGCGGGGATGGCGTTCGCCGGGGCGTTCACCGTGGCGGTGCTGCCGTCGTCCGTGGTCGTGCTCACTGCAGTCGGGGTGTCCGCCTGCCCGGGCTCCGACGCCGCCTCGTTCACCCTCGTCACCACCGGCTCCGGCACGGGCGTGCCGGACGGGGTCGGCGTGGGCGTAGGTGTCGGGTCGGGGTCGGCGGGCGGCTCAGGTGAGGTGAAGGTCACCTCCACCGTGCCGATCGCCGTGCCGCGCGCGGCATCGGTGCCGAAGAAGGCGTGGAGCGTCACCGTCCCCGCGAAGCCCTGGGTGTACGTCACGGTGAACGTGTCGCCGGTCGTCACACCCTCGCTGTCGCCGTCCGCGAACAGGACGCCGGGGTTGTCGCCGTCGTCCGGGTCGCCGAGGTAGATGACCACATCGGTGCCGCCGGCGTCGTCGCCGGCCCGGTTGTCGAACTGATCGTGCAGCGTGACGGTGAGCGTCGCGTTGCTGCCGGTGGTCACGCTGGTCGGGTTCGCCGTGAACGTGGTGCGGGCCTCGTCCACCGGGCCAGGCGTGAACGTGACCTCCGCGGTTCCGAGAGTCCCGTCCTCGCCGTGCGCCTCGAACGTATAGGTCACCGCTTCGGCCGTGGTGCTCGTGACGACCAGGTCATACACGCCGTTGGCGTCCGCCGTGGCGTCCGCCGTGGCGTCGTCTGGTGCCGTGGTCAGGCCGCTACTCGCATTGATGATGAGAGCCGCGTTCGGGACCGCCACGCCGTCCGAGTCGCGCACGGTGACCCTGATCGTCGCTTCGTTGGCGCCGTCCGCCACGACCGACTGCGCCGGCGGCGTGATGGTCGAGGTGACGGCGGAGGGCTGCGGTAGGACGAAGTTGACCGTAGCCGTACCGACTTCGACCTCGTTGTCGGCGGTGAAGGTGTACGTGAGGTTCTCCACCTTCGCGTTCGTCACCGTGAAGACGATTACGCCATCCCCATCGGTGAGTGCATCACCCGGGGAGGAGACGTCCGAGTCGCCCCGGTCGCTGACAGACACGTGCTCGCCGCCGACGGGGTGTCCGAACCGGTCCTTCACCGTGACCGTGATCTCCGCCTTGCCGACACCGTTGGCATTCACCGTGGCCAGGTCCGCGGTCACCGAGGAATGAACCGCGCTCACCGGGCCGGCGACGATGTCATCCCCTCCGCCCGGCGTGAACTCCGAGTCCTCCTCGATCGGCTTGCCGTCTCCATCCAGCGTGCGGAGCGAGAAGTCGCCCACGTTGCCGAGGACTGTCGGATTCGTCGCACCGGCTGTGAAGACGACCTCCACTGAACCCGCGGGCGCGCTGCCGCTGAGCGCGATGGTCGCCACGTTGCCGGACGCGATGCTCACGCCATCACTCAGGTCCGCACCGCCGTCCACAGTCACCGTCGCGGTGATGGTCTCCTCGTCCAGGCCGAAGCCCGTGGCGCCCGCAGGGAAGGTGATCTCGATGGCTCCATCCGCCGGGATCGGGTTCACCGAGTCGTAGTTGATCGTCACCTCCACGGGTTCACCGGCGCCGGTCTCGGCCAGCGCAACGCTGACTTCCACCGCTGCAACCGAGACCGTGATCTCGACCGCCGTCCCGATCTCTGGGGCGCCGTCGCTCGTCAGGCCGAGCCAGGCCTTCACCTCGTAGTCGCCGGATGCGCCGGGTGCGAAGTCCACGATGTACGTGCCGTCCAGTTTGTCGATGAGCGTTGTGTCCGTCGTCGCGAACAGGACGTCGTCGATGTAAACCGCAACCTCGTCGCCGCCCGCGGTGCGGACGTTGCCGCCCTCGTCGCGGACGGTGACGATGATCTCCACCAAGCCGCCCATAAGCAGCGAGGTGGGGCTCACCTCCAGGAGCGACTCAGACGCGCTCGCGGCGGAAGTGGCCGCACAATCTTCAGCGACGCACCACGGGTCGAAAGAGATGGGGCCATCGGTCCAGGCGATTGCCGCCCCGTCCCCTCCTCCTTGCCCGCCCGGACCGGTCACGTCGTCCCACCAGTTGTTGGTGGCATTGACGGCGCCACCTTCGCTCACGACCGCGTTCGCCGCGTCCACCACGAAGGACGAGTCCCTCACCGTGACGATGCCCGAGTCCGTGTAGATGGCATAGGCGTCCCCCTCGAGGGGGAAGGCGGCGTAGCCGAAGGACGAGGCGGTGATCGTGACCTGACTGTCGCCGGTGTTGTACAACACGCCGCCCAGGGAGGTCACATTGTTCCCGAAGAACTCTGCGTCATCGAGGATCAGCGTGCCGCCGTTGTTGTAGATGCCGCCGCCGTCCGCCGCGGAGTTGTACTCCACGAAGGAGGAGTCGTCCACCGTCACGGCGCCACCGGCGTTGTAAATGCCACCGCCCTGGTTGTCTGCCTCGTTTTCCTCCACTTCAGAATCGTGCAGCGTCACCTCGCTGTCGCCGGTGGAATAGATCCCACCGCCGTCCGTCGCAACATTGCCTGCCAAATGCGCACTGCCGGTCAGGATCCCGTCCGCGTTGTAGATCGCACCGCCGCCGTTGTCGGCTTTATTGTCGTAGAACTCGCCCCATTCCATCCGCACGGTGCCGCCCGCGTTGTAGATCGCTCCACCGTCCTCGGCGGAGTTTTCGGCGAACATGGTCTCCGTGAGGTTCACGGTGCCGCCTGTGTTGTAGATCGCTCCGCCGCTCTTGGCCGAGTTGTAGAAGAAGAGGACATCCGTGAGGTTCAGCGTGGCGCCGTCCTCCACGAGGATGGCGCCGCCGTTGGGGACGCCTGCACCGTGCCGCAGGGCCAGGTTCTCGATCGTCACCGTGCCGGCAGTGATGGTGATCACACGGTCAGCGGCGTCTCCCTCGTCCTCGTGCGCCTGGATGACGGAGTCATCCCGATCCACACCGCTGATGGTGAGGTCCTTGTCGATCGTCACGGACTCCGTGAACGTCGCCTCGCCAAGGTCGATCGTGTCGCCAGCCTCGGCCTTGTCGATCGCCTCCTGGATCGAGGCGTAACAGACATCCGCGATGCAGGCCACCGGGATGGTCTCGTCCAGGTAGGAGTCCACGTACCACGGGAAGAACTCGACGAGTTCGCTCACCGCGTCACCTGCGCCGAAGCCCTCGCCGCCCGGGCCATCCGCCGCGCCCCACCAGTTGTGCGTCGCGGTCAGTGCCACGTCCGTGACGATGCCGCTGTAAGAGTCCGGTGCGGTGCCCGAGTTGTCCTGGATGAAAGATTCGCTAATGGTGACCGCGCCGGCGGTGTTGTGAATCGCACCGCCGTCCACCGCGCTGTTCCACTCCAACTCGGAGTCGTCGAGCGTCAGGGTGGCGGACGCACCTGTGTTGAGGATGCCTCCACCGTTCCCTGCGGAGGCGTCGTTCTCGACAATGTAGGAGCGAGTGATCGTCACCTCGCCGCCGTCGTTGTGGATGCCGCCGCCACCGGCCGCGGCCTCGCCGTACGTGACGCCCGAGTTTTCAATGTCCAGGGTGCCCGTGTTCAGGATGCCGGCACCGGTGCCCGTTGCGGTGTTGCCCTCAACACGCGTGGAGTTGGTCAGTGTCGCTTCACCGCCGTTGGCGATGCCACCGCCGTTGACCGCCGCGTTCTCGTCGACCGACGAGTCGTCCAGGACCAGCGTGCCGCTGTTCCAGATGCCGCCGCCAGTGTCCGCCTCGTTCGTTGCGATAACCGACTGGAGAATCTCCAGCGAGCCGCTGTTCCAGATCCCGCCGCCGTCCTCCGCCGCGTTGTCCTTGACCTCGACCGAGTACAGCGTCAGCGTACCCGCGTTGCGGACGCCGCCGCCATGCTCCCCTTCCGCTGCTACCCCGTGCAGGATCGCGACGGCGCGGATGGTGACCTCGACGCCCTCGGCGATGTCGATCACGCGGTCGCTGGCCGAGCCCGAGTCGGCGTGCGCCTGGATGATCGTGTTGAAGGCGCCCTCACCCTGGAGCGTGAGGTTCTTGTCGACGACCAGCGTTTCCGTGTACGTCCCCACGTCGAGGTTGATGGTCGCGCCTGGGGCGGCCTCGGTGATGGCCTCCTCGATCGAGGCGTAGCAGTCACCGTCGATGCATGCGGCGGCGCTCAAGGTGGTGCGCTCAACGTCCGTGTACCACGGCACGTGGGTCACACCGGCGGCGATCCCGTCGCCGGGGCCGTCCGCAGCGCCCCACCAGTTGTCGGTGGCTGTCACCGTGCCTGCACCAGCGATGGCACTGGCCTCGGCCGCAGTGTTGCCGGCGATCGAACTCTCGGAGACGGTGGCCGCCCCAGAGACGTGGTAGATGCCACCGCCGGCCGCCGTCGCGGTGTTGCCCGTGATCTGGCTGCCCGTCACGGTGAGGGCGCCGTCACTGTGGATGCCGCCGCCAGTGTCCGCAGCGTTGCCCGTGATCTGGCTGTCCGTCACGGTGAGGACACCGGTGCTGTAGATGCCGCCCCCGTCCACGGCTGTTGTGTTGTCTGACACCGTGACGGAATCAAGCGCGAGCGTCCCCGCATTGGTGATCCCGCCGCCCGCGGTCGACGAGTTGCCGTGCCGCAGCGTCACATCGGTGATCGTGACGCTGCCGCCCGTGATGTCCACGACCGGGCCGTCGGCCGTCCCTGCGTCGGCGTGCGCCTGGATGATGGTCGTGGCGGCGGCGGCGCCCTGGATCGTCACGTCCCGCGTGATCGTGAGGCGCTCGGTGTACGTCCCCGCGTCGAGGTTGATGGTCGCGTCTGGGGCGGCCCCGGTGATCGCCTCCCCAATCGTGTCGTAGCACTTCTCGTCGACCCGGATGCCGCTGTCACATGTGACGGCGAACGTCGAGGAGTGAGTGGGTGTCAGTCCAGGCGCGGAGAATGTGAGCGCCGCGCCGGCCTGTACGGTGTTGATCGCGAGGTCGTCGAAGGTCACCTCGCCGTTCCCGGCCCCCGTGCCGATGTTGCGCGTGGTCGCGCCGCTGAGGTCGCCCGCGCCGTTCAGGCTGACGGTCACATCCAGGCTGGCGGCGATGCCGGTGGTGGAGGGGTTCCCGTGGGCGTCCGTCGTGCGGACGACCGGGTTCGGGGTCAGGGCCCGGGTCACCTCGGTGTCAGCGGGCGATGTGACAACCGCCAGTTGCGTGGCGGCGCCGGGCGTGATGGTGACGTCCGTGGTCGAGGCTGTCCAGCCCTCACCGGTGACCCACACTTCGAACCCCGAACCGTCGACAACGCCGGCAGTCGTGGGGTTGGTGATCCCCTTGGTGATCGTGAAGGACAGCGGGATGTTTGGGTCCAGGCCGCCAGGATTGGCGAAGTCGATGATGACCGCCTGGTTCGACTGGCGCACATCGCCGACCGTCGTGCTGCCGTTGTCCTTGCAAATCCGTCCCGCTGACCCGTTGCATGCGATCCCGTTTTTGCCGGGGTTCGACACGCCGTATCCAGACGGAAATTTCACCTGAACCCCGGTAGCGTTGGTAGTGGCGACCTTGAAGGTGAACGTGTAGTCCGCGTCCGTGAAGCCTGCTCCGGTGTCCTCCGTCACGACGGTCACAGAGGAGACCGCCTCCACAGGGTGACTCACCAGCAGCGAAAGCATCACCGCGCTCGCGGCGAGCGTCACCGCCGCCGCCGCGCTGCGCCCGCGCAGCCGAGGCAAAAGGAGTCGCAAACTCGAACGAAGCCAGTCGGCTACGCAAGTGTTGGCCCTCACAGTGGACGCACGGGCTTCGATGGCTGCGGGAGTCTCATCAGCGGATGTGCTGATCTCACGGGGCGCCGACATACCGACCTCCTACTTGAGGGGCGGCGCTACGTGCGTTGCACGAAAGTGCGGCAGTAAACACCCACGCAAGGGGGCTCGAAGCCACTCCAAGGGAACGGCAATACCGCGGGCACCGGCCCGGCTTTGACCAGCTTACGGAGGAGTGTTGTACGTGACCGGCAAGTAGCCGACGTCACATCGCGACGATGCGTTCCCTCCACGGTACGAATACCGCTCGTCCCAGGACCCCAACAGCCGCGAGTACTTCCCCGCTCTCAGACCGCGTGAGATACAGCACAATTATGGTACCAAACCGCTGTCATTGAGTCAATCCGACTCGGGACGTCCAGGTCGTGATACCGAGCCTGTAGGTAACACCTGAAGATTACGATTCCGCAAGTCGATCACAAGTTGAACCGCCCCTGGCGGCGAACGTGTGGCGTCAGCCGAATCGGTTCAGCAGCGCCCACCATGACCGCTACCCTCTCAGTCAACACCACAGATCCGGGCATCCGGGGGTGCTGGTGCCCAGGAAGACGTTGGGCCGCGCCGCTGTAGAACGCCCGAGGCGTCCCCGGTCGCACCCCTGGTGTCCCCTCGCACTCCGGCCGCCCATCGGGCTCCGTCACGAGCGATTGGGGTGACGGGGCCACGGATCAGGGCCAGGCGCAACAAGGGCCTGAACCTGCCTGGGTTCTCGCCCTCGTCTCTCGAGATCGAGCGGTAGTCAGTCCCTCCGCAATTCGCCTGATGGGCCTTCGCGAGCGGCATCGATCCGCGACGAGGTTCCGCTCCAGATCCACAGGAGCAAGACGCTGAGAGCCACCTGGGCGGCCTTCCCTCCAAGGCTCAGGGTGTCCACCGTCCCCGTACCACGGGCGGCCGAGAGCCCGAACAGGACGAGCACCACGGCGTTCGCAACCGCGCCCACCAGCAGGAGCCGCCGGTCGACGAGATGCAAGACGCCGGCTCCGACGAGGTAGATGAGCCCCGCGACCAGCATCACCGGTCGCGGAGGCGACTCGAAATCATCCGCCGTCACCCCGAACGCGATGACCAGATATACCGCTCCGGCAATGAGCGATGCCGTCGAGGCGAGTAGCAAGGCACGCCGACGACTGGTGCCTCGAACTGGTGGCGAAAGAGTCATGCCATTCCTCGATTCCATTCCGATCCGCACACCGTTGTCGCTCTTATCGCACAGCATCGGTCTGGGCCGTCGGGGCCATGGGGGCGCCGTCGACCGCGATCCGTGGGAGCAGGCGGTCCAGCCAGTCCGGGAGCCACCAGTTCCAGTGGCCCATCAGTTGCATCGTGGCCGGTACCAGGAGCAAGCGGACGATGGTCGCGTCAACGAACACCGCGACCGCGAGCCCCAGTCCAAACTCCTTCACCACGCGCTGGTCGTTCAGGACAAAGCTGAGGAAGACCAGGATCATGATCGCGGCAGCAGCGGTGATCACGCCTGCGGTCGCGGCGAGGCCACGCGCCACCGATTCCGCGTTGTCGTGTGAGTCAAGGTACTCCTCGCGAATCCGGCTGATCAGGAAGATCTCGTAGTCCATCGAAAGTCCGAAGAGCACCGCAAAGAGCATCATCGGCAGGAATGACTCGATCGGACCCGGCTGGCTGATGCCCACCAACCCCATGCCCCAGCCCCACTGGAAGACCGCCACCACGACGCCGTAGGCGGCGCCTATCGAGAGCAGGTTCATCAGGGCGGCCTTGATCGGGATGACCAGCGACCGAAACACCACCACGAGCAGCAGAAAGCTGATTCCGATTACCAGCCCGAAGAACAGTGGCAGCCGGCCACTGATGCGCTCTGCGACGTCGATCGCCCGCGCCGTGGCGCCACCGACGTACACCTGCGCGTCGCCCTCCGACAACGCAGCCGGCAGCACGTCGTCGCGGAGCCGATGCACCAGTTCCGCCGTCTCGCTCGCTTGCGGGGGACTGGACGGGATGACCGACAACACGGCCGTCTCGCCCGCGGGGTTGCCGAGCGGCTCACCCACGGAACGGACGTTGGGTGTCTCGGCGATCCCCAGGCGTATTCGCTCCATGTCGTCCGGGGATGCCCCCTGCACCACGACCTGCAGCGGCCCGTTCATCCCCGGCCCGAACGCTTCCGTCACCAGGTCATACGCGCGGCGCGTCGTGGACGACTCCGGGTTACTTCCCGCATCCGCCGACCCCAGCCGCATGTCGAGGACGGGCACACTCAGGATCAAGAGGACGGCGGTGCTGACCATGAAGAACAGGTAGGGTCGGCGCATGATGGCGTGCCCCAGGCGGAACCAGCCGCTCTCGTGGTCCGCCGGGGCGCCGCCTTCCTGCGGACCCGCAGAGCTTCGTGCGCGTCGCATCGAGGCGAGCACCGGCCCCACCAGGCCGAGCAGTGCTGGCAGCAGCGTCAGTGCCGTGAGCAGCGTGACCGCCACCATGACCGATGCCGCCACCCCGAGCCAGCCCACAAACGAAATGCCCATGAGGCCAAGTCCGAGCAATGACGTGATGACAACGCTCGCCGCGAAGAGGACCGACTTCCCTGCCGTAGCCATCGCGATGCCCACGGCATCCAGCGAATCGCGCCCGGACCGGACGCCCTCCCAGTAGCGCGCGACGATGAAGAGCGCGTAATCGATCCCGACACCAAGGCCCAGCATGGCCGCAATGGTCGGCGCGAACTTACTCAGGTCGATGAATGCCGTCATGGAGAAGATCACGGTGAAGCCGACGCCCAGTCCGGCGAGTGAGCTCACGATGGGCAACAGCGACGGCACGAGGGAGCGGAACAGCACGAACAGCACGATGGCGGCAGCCACCAGGCCGAGGATGGTCGACTCGCTCGGGCCCTCGCGCTCCTGGGCCGCTGCAACCGGCCCGCCCATCTCCACTGCCAGGTCGGGTCCGCGGGCCGCGTCGACCAACGCTTCCACGGCGCCGGCAGTCTCGGCCGGCACATCATCCGCGGCGTCGGCGAAGAGGAGGCGCGCGGTCGCAACGGTGCCATCCTCCGACACCATCCCCGCGGGCCCGTAGGGCGAGGACACGCCCACGATCCCGGGAACCGCACTCGCCTCGTCGACCAGCGCCTCGACCCGCGCGCGCACGTCCGGCGTGTACACACCGTCCGGTGCGGCGACGACCACGTCTAGATAGTCGCCAGCCAGCCGCGGGAAGGACCGTTGGAGCACCTCCACGGCATCCTGGGACTCGGCACCGGGGACTGTCAGACTACTCACGGTGCCTTGATAGAGGGTGCGCGCACTCACGGCGAGGAGTGCGGCGGCAGCCAGCCATGCCAGCACCACCCACCACGGCCGGATTGCCGCCCATCGTCCCCATCGGTCCAGCAGGTCACGCCGATCGCCCACGTTCGCCTCCGTACTCGTGACCTAGCGTGTCCCCGATGCGCGCCTTGCGCCCTGACTTTTGTCGGTTTTCGGGCACGGAAGGGGCACGCGCCGCTGCGCTACGATTCGCGTGGGAAGGCGGCGCGTTTGAGCAACGAACTGGCGAAACGGCTGGGTGCGATCCCCTTCTTCTCGATGCTCGACGCGAGCACGCTCGAAGCGCTCGCGGCAGCATCAGTCCGTTGCACCTTCGACGCTGGAGAGATGGCGATTATTGAGGGTGAGCCGTCACCCGGGCTACTCCTGGTCCAGTCCGGACGCCTGAAAGTCTTGAAGAGCTCGCCCCAGGGCCGCGAACACGTCCTGGCGGTGCTCAGCCCCTGGGAGCCCGCCAACGCGGTCGCCGCCTTCACGAGCCGCCCTAACCCCGCTACGGCCATCGCGCTCGAACCGGTTCAGGCCTGGATCCTGCCGCGCTCAGCCGTGCTCGCCATCATGCGCAGTCATCCCGATTTTGCCGAACGCGTCATCGAGAACATGGCGAACCACATGGTTCGACTCACGGAGATCGTCGCCGACCTGTCCCTCCGCTCCGTCACGGAGCGTCTCGTGCGTCTGATCCTGGACGAGTCGGTGGACGGCCGGCTGGTGCGTCCGCGTTGGTACACAGTGCCGGAGTTGGCCGCCCGGCTGGGAACTGTCCCCGATGTGGCTCAGCGCGCCCTGGGGCGGTTGGCGGCCGAGGACCTGGTTGAGGTCAGCCGTCGGGAGATTCGCATCAAGGACGAGGCCGGGCTTCGCCGCCTAGTCTAGGTGTACTGAGTCGGGAGGTTGGGGACGCGGCTCCCGATGGGAGGCCGCCGGGGGCGGAGTGGCGTCGGTGGTGATTGTACTGATGGATCCAGCGGGCGAGGGCCTGAGTGCGGGACTGCTCTGAGCGGTAGAGGCGGACGTAGGCCCACTCCTCGAGCAGCGTGCGGTTGAAGCGCTCGACCTTGCCGTTGGTCTGGGGCCGGTAGGGTTGGGTGAAGCGATTGCGGACGCCGGCCTCGGAGCAGAGTCGGGCGAAGAGTCTGCTGCGGTAGGCGGAGCCGTTGTCGGTGAGCACCGCCCGCACCACGACGCCCTGCTCGGCGAACCAGGCCTGCGCCCGGTCCCAGAAGCCCACCGCCGTCCTGGCCCGCTCGTCCCCCAGCACCTCGCTGTAGGCGAGGCGGGAGTGGTCATCCACGGCGGAGTGGACATAGGCGTAGCCCACCCGCTGCCGTCTCCCTCTGACCGCGCCCGTGCGCCTTCCAGCCGCCGCCCGCCGGGATGCGCCCGAGTTTCTTGATGTCGAATGGGCGATCGGCCGGCCTGAGGCGATGCGCTGCACCAGCAGCAGTCGTCCCGCCGGGGTGAGTTTCGCGTTAGCGTGCAATGGGGACCTTCTGAGTCGGGTGGCTGTAGTAACCACACCTTCCTCAGGAGGTCCCCTTCGGTCATCTCACCCGCGTCACCAACGTGGGTGGTCAGTACACCTAATGCACGATTCACGCCCGGGACGCTTCATCCTTGCCAGCGCATTGCTGCTAGTCGGACGTTGCCCATGTCGCCGCGGAGATGGGCGTATCCCATGCCACCGCGAGCCGCTGGCCGCGGCGGTGGTTGGTGGAGGGCAGCCTGGCCTCCAAGACCGCTCCTCGCGACCGCAGTTCCCGCCGCACACCGAGGAGCCCTGAGCGTGGGGTGGAGCGCCTGCGGCGCAACAGATGCCACATGGGCAGGTGGGAAGTTGCGACGCGTCTCAGTCGGGGGCGGGAGCGTCCACGGTCATGAAGTCCGGACCGATCGCGCGGATGCTTGCGACCGGAATGCTGATGCTCGTACCGCCCATGCCCAGAACCCCGCCGCGGTGGGCCTCCAGTTCCTCCAGAGCCCCATCGGCCTCGCTGATCTCCAGTTCGCGAGCGTCGCCCAGGTAGGCTCCGTCTGCGTTCACGACCTTCATACCGTCGAGCTCGTCGAGGCTGCGCAGCACGCTCTCGGCGGTCGATTCGGTCGTCTGCAGAGACTCGGCACCGTCCACGGTCACGGCGTCCGGACCGATGCGAGCGGATGCGAACGGAAAGGTGGATTCGCCGCCAGGGGCCGTCAGCACCAGTGATCGAATCTGCAATGCGGCCGTGTCGATGAGGACGTTCTCAATGCGGCCGATGCGCGCTCCGTCAGCGAGGTTGACGACCGACATCCCCTTAAGTTTGCTGACTTTCATACGGCCTGCCTTCCCGCCATGAGCCGCTTGTACACGGCGAGGAAGATGAGGGCGCCGACCACGGCGATGAGGATGCCACCGATGTCGAAGTCGCCGTACCCATCGTTGCCAGTGGCGAAGTTCCAGATGAAGCCGCCAACGAGGGCGCCCACTATCCCGACGATCATCGTCCCGAGAACGCCGCCGGGCTCAGGGCCTCGGGAGATCAGTTTCGCGATCCAGCCGGCGACGAGTCCGAGCAGGATCCATGCGATGACACTCATGAGATTTCTCCGCGGCCGCCGTTGGGCAAGTCTGCGATCAAGGAGAAAGTGGCTATCTCCTCGTCGTCAGTCTGGGACTCGCGGCGATACGGGCGCGAGAACAGTCTTGCACGCCGCGCTCCGAATGCATGCCAATTCCTCGCTGGGCGCGCACCCCTTCGCGCTCCTCCCCCGGTCAGCCCGCATCACCAACCCCCTGGCTCAGTACACCTAGCGTCCGATACCGGCGCCGGGATCGATGTTGGAGTACCCGGAGACGAAGTCCTCCACGTGATCCTCGTGCGGGACGAAGAGTTGGCGCTCCACTGTGCCGAGGTCGTTGCAGAGCACGTGCAGCGAGACGGAGGGGACGTCCGAGGCGGTGAGCACCTGGTGGATGTCCTCGTCCGGGTGCTTCAGTGGCGTCAACTCGCCGAGGTCGATGGGATCCTGGGAGACCAGTTCCAGCCTTGCGTAGCCGGGCCGGGAGTGGTCGTCCACGCGGTGGAACTTGCGCTCCACCTGGGCGCCCTGCACCAGTCCCACCCACCCGTCGGTCAGGTGGTTGTGCACCTTTGTCTCGGAGCCGGCGGGCACCACCATCGTGAAGATGCAGAGGTCGGGTTCCTGGGAGCGGTACACCGCCCATGAGGCGGTCGCGTCCGGGATCGGCTGGCGGAACTCCTCGGTGATCCAGGAGGGGTCGTACAGCAGGTCCCGGGTGGGCGCCTTCAGGCGGTCCAGCAGTTCATCTGTGCCGCGGTACCGGTCCACGATGTTCCGGAAGTCCTCCACGAAGCGGCGGAGCACGGGCTGCACCGGTTCGATGTAGTAGGCGTTACTCATCTCAACCTCCCTGTGTGTCGCTGAGTGGTGTGTGCGCTAGCGCTGAGGGGCAGCCACGCGCAGGTCCAGCGTGGACGTGACCGTCCCCTCCAGTGTGTTGCAGAGCGGACACGCGCACGAGTCCACCGAGAGCGCGGCGTGATGCTCCAGCAGAGCCTGGTCCGTCACCTCGATGCGGAGCGCAACGTCGATGTGCTCCACGCGCACGGGGAACTCCGCCATGCGTGCGTCAAGGCTGGCCGAGGCGTGCACCACCTCGGCGTCCTTCAGCAGTTGGTGGTTCAGCAGCGAACCCAGCGTGCAGTTGCCGAGCGCGATCAGCAGCAGTTCCACTGACGTGAAGTCGGTGGGGCCGCCATCGGAAGCCTGCGCGCGCACGTTGGTGAAGGTGCGTCCACGCGCCTCGAAGTCCACGTGGTGGCGATCCACGTACTCGGCGGTCACAGTGACCATGGTCTTGTCCCTCTCTCCCGCCGGCGACCGGCGCTGGGGTCGCCTGCCCGGTGGCCGGTCAGCGGGGCGCGGCGGCGGACCCCTGCGCCCCCTTGCCGAGGTTGGTGAGCACCACGTCGTCCTGAGGCGTATGCACGCGCGCGCATCACGTCGCGCAGGTGACGCTCAAGCGGGCTGGTGCGGCTCAGACCGGGGTTCGCCGCCAGGTCGACCGCGACCTGCACCGCCTGCTGCGAGTTGTTGGTGGTGACGTGCTTCACCACCGAGCCCTCGCGGGCCACGCGACTTTGTTGGGTGACTTTATCAGGATTGGCAGGGGCGGCTGTAGTGTCAAACCCCGCACGCCTCGCTTCGAGCAAGGTGCGCAACGGCGCCGGCTTGAAACCGGCGCCGTTTCCATCCCGGAGGCGCGGGCCTATCCGACGGCGATGGCGCGGGTGTCCGGGGGGGCGGTCACTGGGGGCTCGGCTGGTTCGGCCCTCGTCGTGTCCCAGGCTCGGAGGGTGGCGTCCTCGGCGAGGTAGTAGATCGTCCCGCCGTCGGGCGAAAGGGCGATCTCGATGCGAGCGGTGCGAGGCGCGTCTGGGAGGGTGAGCGAGGCCTCGGGCTGCGTCCACGTGTGCGGGTCGAACGCGTGGAGGATACCGGTCGTGTCCGCGAACCAGCCGGACGTGCCCTCGGCGATGAACGGGCGGAAGTCGCCGAGCAGGGGCATACCGAAGGCGGTCGGCGAGAGCGCGGTCGCCATCGATCCGTCGCTGGTGTGGTAGACGAGCGTGGTGCCGAGGAGCGTGGGCACGATCAGGCGCCCGCCGGGGAGCAGCGCGAACTCCCTCGAGAGGTCCGCGACGCCACAGCCGGGCAGCGCGGCGTCCGCGAAGCCTTCGATCGAGAGGCCCGGTTCGCCGGTCGTCACGTTGATCGAGTGGATCGCCTCGTGGGTGTCGGCGAACCACAGGGTCTGCGCCGTCGCGTCGTAGGCGACCTCCCGGCTGCCCAGGGTGCGGCCCTGGGCGAGGTCGTCCGGGCTCGGCTGCTCGCTCCACGGGGGGAGCACCTGGCGTTCGCTCCCGTCCGCCTCGCGCATCAGGACGGATCCATCGCCCAGGGCGAAGAACCAGCGCTCCTCCCCGCTCGCTCGGGCAGCGCCGTCGCTATCGCTCGCGGCGGCGGCGCCGGCGCCGGCGCCTGGTGCCGTGACCTCGGCCTGAGGCGGGCCGTAGGCGATGAGGTGGTGGAGGTCGGCGGCGATGTCCTCTGACGTCAGGGAGTGGTCGAAGGCCAGAACCCAGCGGCCCTCGCGGTCGAGGAGGTAGACGGCTGCGGGGTGCGAAACGCTGTACCGGTCGCCGTCCTGGGGCTGACGCGTGACCTGGATACCCCAGGAGTTGAGCACCTCGTGGACGCGCTCGGGCTCGCCGGTCGCGGCGAGGAAGTCCGGGTCGAAGAAGCCCATGTAGCGGGCGAGCACCTCCGGCGTGTCTCGCTCGGGGTCGACCGCGACCATGAGGACCGCCACCTCGTCCTGTTCTGCGGGGTCCAGGCGGTCGATGGCCTGCTTCAGGATGCTCAGGGTCAGCGGGCAGACATCCGGGCAGTGCGTGTAGCCGAAGTAGACGGCGACGTAGCGGCCTCGGAGGTCGTCGCTGCGCAGCGGCTGCCCGTCGGTCCCGACCAGTTCGAAGCCCGGCATCTCCACGGCGGGCGTGACCTGCGTGCCGTGGAGCGCCACCGGGGGCGGCTCATCAGTGGCGACGCCGCCTCCCGAGGCGCAGGCGACGGCCAGCAGCGCGACGGAGAGGACGACGGCGCTCCAGGCAGCACGCATGGCTGGTGGGTAACGCATCGTCCTCTCCTTTCACGTGTCTAGATCGCGGTGTAGATGTCCGGGGCTTCCGGGCCTTCCACGATCAGGTGGCCAGCCGCGCCCTTGGTCAGGCGGCTCAACGAGTGGTCGACCAGCACGAACGTGCCGGGAACCTCCAGCGTGAACTCGACCATCGTGGCGCCGCCGGGTGCGACGGTGACGGTCTGCACGTCCTCCGCGAGCGAAGTGAACGAGCCCCACGTGGCCACGCGGTCGAAGATCTCCCCGATCACGTGGAACGAGGACGACAGGTTGGGACCGCCGACGCCGAAGAAGATGCGGACCGACTCGCCCACCTTCGCGCGGAGCGCGCGCTCGCCCGTCAGCGAACCGACCGCCCCGTTGAAGACCACGTACGTGGGCCGTTCGTCCCACATCCGCTCCATGTCGAAGGTTTGCATCCCCGGCTCACCGGTCCCGCCCTTCGTGTAGATGTCGCCCTGGCAGACGTAGAACTCGTGGTCGACCGGCGGCAGCCCACCCTCCGGCTCCACCACCATCAGGCCGTACATCCCGTTCGAGATGTGCAGGTCTACCGGCGCCACGGCGCAGTGGTAGATGTAGACGCCGGGCTTCAGCGCCTTGAACCGGAACGACTTCACCTCGCCCGGGCTGACCCGAGAGAGTTCCGCGCCGCCGCCCTCGCCGGTCACCGAGTGGAAGTCCACGTTGTGGCCCACACCCGAGTCCGCCGGGTTGCTGAGCGTGACCTCTACCTGGTCCCCCACCCGCGCCCGGAACATCGGGCCCGGGACGGTGCCGTTGAAGGTCCAGTACTTGTACCCAACGCCGTCCGCGAGTTTCGCCTCGACCTCCTGCACTTCCAGGTAGACCTGGACGATGCCGGGCTCGTCACGGTCGATCGGCGGGAACATCTCCGGTACCGGCAGGTACGGGAGGTCCACCGCCGACTGCGTGGCGACGATGGGAACCCCGTTCGCCGGAGCCGCCGCGTTCGCGCCGCTCGCCGGGGTCGCGCGGACGCGGGGCGCCCTCGTGGTGCGCTCCGTGTCGGTGCAGGCCGCGCCAAGCAGGCCCACCACGGGGACGGCGGCGCCAGCCAGTCCGATGCGCCGGAGGACCTCGCGTCGTCCGACCGCCTTCTGCATGTTCATCACCGCCCCCTATCCCAACGAGTAGTGACTATCTCAATGTTGTGTGTCCTACTCTGCGATATGCAGCGGCCAGGCGCCCGCCCTGATCGGCACGAGTCCTTGGGACTTTGGTCCCACAGTCTGTGCATCGCGTCACAACGGGTGGGATGGGCCGCCGAGGCCTCCCCCCGCCGGCGTCGGGCGAGACCGCGAGGGCCCGCTACTCGTCCGCCCGGGCCGGGGAGGTGCGGCGCATCCGCAGGAGGTAGACGAGGACGAGGGCGCCGAGGATCCCGGTCACGATGGCGGTCAACTGCGCCTGCTTCAGGCCGAACAGCGTGATGGTGTTCGCCCTCCAGAAGAAGACCACGAACTGCGTCACGCTGTAGCCGACGAGATAGGCGGCGAAGACCACCCCGGAACGCACCCGGGCCCGGATCACCCAGGACAGCACCGCCAGCAGCACCAGGTTTGCCAGGATCGAGTAGGCGGCGGCCGGGTGGTAGGCCACGCCGAGTTCCGGCGCGAACGCGCGCGCGTGCTCGTAGATCGTGCCCCACGGCAAGGACGTCTCGTAGCCGATGACGTCGCCGTTGATGATGTTGCCGATGCGACCGAATGGCTGGCCGACCGCAGCGAACAGCGCCACGGCGTCCAGCAGTGGCCACACCTCGAGACGGCGCACAGCGGCGAAGGCGACGATGGCGATGGTCACGCCGATGATGGCGCCGAAGAACGCCATGCCGCCCTGCCAGAAGGCCAGGATCCGGGCGGGCTCCCGCAGGTACGAGGCCGGGTCGTTCTGGACGACGTAGTAGAGACGCCCGCCCAGCAGTCCCGCGACGAAGGCCATCGGGAACAGGTCCCAGAGAGCGTCGACGGACGCGCCGAGCCGGGGCGCCACACGCTGCACGACCATGATCCCGACGGCGATCCCCACGACGTACATCACGCCGTACCACCGGACCGAGATCGGCCCGAGTGCGAGCGCCTCCGGATCGATCCCGATCGTGATCGCGAGCAACGGATCAAGCACGGCGGTCGCCTCCCGGCGTCGCCAGCATTGCGTCCGTCCCGGCGATCACACCCTCGCGATCAGCGAGGTACGCCTCCCGGAAGACAAGTCCGAGCCGGATCATGATCACGGGCATCATCCCCACCCAACTGAGCAGCCCGGCGACCTGCTGGTCGTCCAGCGCCGTGAACGTCGGCCAGACACGGTTCGCGAACTCGTAGGTCGTGTAGAGCGGGAAGTTGTGGAACGTCAGGAAGATGCCCAGGAGCATGGGCGCGGGCGCCGTCCCGAGGATGTACAGGGCCTTCTTCACGAAGCGCATACTGGAGTTGCTCGAACGGAAGACCTCGAGCGACCACCAGAACAGGACGCCGGTGGTCAGCCAGACCACGTCCATGACCATCGTGCCGACCTCGCTCGCCTTCAGGAGGTCCGCGACCGACGGAATATGCGTCACCACCAGCGCCGCGTTGAAGGTGACGAACGTCACCATCGGACGCCGGACCACGGCAGCGAGGAAGCCCAGTCGTGGGGCCGCGAGCATACGCTCACGGAGTCCTCGTGGCGTGGCCGAGACCAGCAGCGGCGCCACCACGTAGGTGTAGAGCATGATCTGGAGCATGTTCGCGCTCAGCAGGTACCCGGCCGACAGTTTCCCCACCGGCCAGTCCGTGGTGGCCCAGAGGAGCAGCCACGCCCCGCCGAACGCCAGGACCTGGTGCCGGGTAGGAGGGCGCCCACCAGGCTGGCGCGCGTACCACCGCATCGCCAGCACGTATCCGCTGGCGAGTCCCAGCATCAGCAGCCAGATGCCGATGTACGGCTCTGGCGTCCAGGTCCACGGGACTGCGGCCTCGCCGCTGCACCACCACCTCATGGGTCACCTCCCACGCCCGGCCACCGCTAGTGCGCGCCGTGGCCCCCCGCCGGCTCGCCGCTGGACGCGACCACCGGGACGCTGAAGTCAACCGTGCCGTGGTGCTCGAACGTGAAGGTCATCTGGACGCTGTCGCCTTCGTGCAGTTCGCGCGTGACCTCGATCAGCATGACGTGGTAGCCGCCGGGCTCCATCAGCAGTTCACCACCCGCGGGCAGGTCAATCGCGTCGACATGGATCATGGTCATGGTGCCGCCGTCCATGCTGGTCTGGTGCAGTTCGACGGTGTCCGTGACGTCTGCGCTCGCCGAGAGCAGCCGGTCGGCCTCGTCGCTGTGGTTGCGGAAGACCACGTAGGCAGCGGCGGTGTGTGTGGGTGGAGCGGGGATGTAGGCGCTGACGACCTCGATCAGGTCGCCCTCGTGGGTGGCCGTGGGATCGGCCGCCGTGTCATCGGCGCAGGCGCTGGCAACCAGCAGCAGCGCGATACCGCAGGCAGCGGCCGCGTAGCGAAGGATTCGGTTCATGACTCGGTGTTTCCAATCTCTGTGAGTTCTTCGATGAGGCGTGCCCAACTCTGCTGTCGGACGCCGAGCGGGAACTGCCAGGTCTCTTCATCGCCCGGGGTATAGCCAAAGACCCAGCCAGCGTGACTGACGGCGTACCTGCCGTCCCCCGGATCGGCCTCGCGTACGGCCGGTGGGACACCAGAGGCGACCTGGGCGGCGATTAACTCCTCGTCCGTACCGGTGAGGCCGATGAACGACTTGTCGAAGTGGTCGAGCCACTCCCGCAGGCGTTCCGGCGAGTCTCGAGGTGGATCGACGCCGACGAAGATCACCTTCGCCTCGCGCGCGATCTCTGGCGGCACCTGGTCCAGGCCGCCGGCGATGTTGGCGAAGTGGATCGGGCAGACATCCGGGCAGTTCGTGTAGCCGAAGTAAAGCAGCGTGAGGTGTCCCGCCGTCTCCTCCCGGAAGTCAAAGCGGTTACCGCTCGTGTCCGTCAGGACGAAGTCAGGCCGTGGCCGGTCCTCCGCGATCCGGACGCCCTCGCGCTCGCTCGCACCGGTGTCGCCCCCGGAGCCGCCCCCGCACGCCGCCACGAGGAAGGACGCCAGGACGAGCGCCAGCGCGATGCTCCAGCGCCGCCCTGACATCAGTTCCCTCCTGTGTCAGTCTTCAGCCAGCGCACGAGGAGGCCGACGTCGCCTGGCAATGCGGGTTGCGCGTGGAACCACCAGTAGACAGGGCGCGCACGTGTCGCGCACAACAAGGCGGTCATACTTCTTCCTTCTTGCCCTCGACCTGGGCCTGTCCTCGACCTGGGAGTGTGATGCGGCAAGCCGTCCAGGCCGTGCTCCCCAGGAGCGCAGGGGACGCACGACACGTGCGATGGACGCCGCGCTGCCTAGGCCCGCGGCGGCGGCACCGTCGGCGACGTGTGACTCCCTGCCAGTGCCATTGGCACGGCGACGTTCGCCGCGAACGATGCTCCATGGCACCCCAGCACCGGCGCCTCGGGCGCGGGGAGGACACTGCCGGCCCGGTTCAGGTCGAAGAGGAACACCACGTCCTCTTCCCCCGACGCACCGCTCGAGGCCGCTGGACCCGAGACAGATTCCCCTTCGACCGCGTCGCCCACCGGAACCAGGCCATCGGGATGGATCTCGCAGAGGTGGAAGATGAAGCCCGGAGGCACGTTGCCGGGCGCAAGCGGCTCCGCTCGCCCTCGGTCCCACGGGTGCGAGTGCGGCGCCACCTCGCCGTTGGTGTACACATGGCCGTGGTTGGGCGCCCAGCCAGCAAGGTCAGGCACAACGGGAGTGAGCCATGGCTGAGCAAGCGAGAAGATCGCCAGCACCATGAACGCGTTCCGCGTCCACCCTCGCGATCCCAGGCTGACGATGGACGATCTCATCACCATCGAGTCTGCGACGGCCCCCGCTCGGCGGCAAGCCGCGCGACCGGCGGCGGCGGGAGTGAGGTGAATACGACAACGTGATTCCGCGCGTCGCACACAGCATCTCGCCCACGTGCGTTCCTGCGCGCGAGGTCGATGCAGCGCCGCATCGAGGCCGCTCGAGCGGCCGATGTCCTCGCCGGAGATGGGGAGGGATTGCCTCGCGGTGGGATGGGCGATGCTCCGGGGGTGGGCGGAGCGATACCGAGGGCGTCCGACGTGCGTCCCGGCGGCGGGAGAATTTATGTTTCTCCCGTCTTCCCCGGATATCTCACCTGTGGTTTTATTCTCGCCGGTAATACGTCCGACCGCCGGGCGTCCAACCCCGGCCTCGCGGCAATCCCAGGCGGCTCAGCACTCGATGCCCCATGGCTGACAGGTGGCCGCCGCACCTGACAGACCACGAGGCAGGTCCTCGGAAGGTCGCCACCCGTGTCCGCACTCCACGCAATCGCCACACGCCGCCGCACGCTGCGTTTCTGGCAGGTGCTCACGGTCGCTGTCGCTCTCATGGCGCTCATCTTCACGATGCGGAGCACGCCGACGAGCGGAGCGGACATCCCGAACCTCACGTTCGCGCCGGACTCGCTGGAGGCGGGGGCGACGGGGGACGTGTACGTGACTTACACGAACCAGACCCTGATCACTGGTGCGGGAGGCCGGTTTGAGTTCACGTTCCCTACGGGATTTGATATCTCGGACGTGACGATCCCCTGGCACTGGAACGTCCATAACGCAGGCTGGCTGTCCTACACGGTAAGCGGCCAGACCGTCGTGTTCACCGCCTTCACCGAGCCGCTGGGTGGCATGCAGTTTGATGTATCCCCGGCTGGTGCCGATGTCCAAATCCGATTCGCGGGCGTTCGGAACCCGACCACTCCTGGACTGACCGACGGCTTCAGCGCCAGTATCGCCGGCGGTCAGGACGTGGGCGCCGCGCCCGGCGTCATGATCGTGCCCGGCCCTCCGGACCACGTGAACCTCACCGGCCCAGCCAACGTGGCCGCAGGCGCGCAGAGCACCGACTTCACCCTCTCCGTGGTGGACGCCTACAACAATGAGACGAACGTCGCGGAGAGCACCGCGTTCGACCTCACCTCTGACTCGGGCCGTGAGCACTCGTTCAGCACGGGCGCCACGGTCACCGTGCCGGGCGGCGCATCCACCGCGACGTTCACCTACCAGGACGTCGACGCAGGTGCGCGGAACGTCACGGCCACGTGGGCCTCGGGCGACTCGAGCCTGGACGGCGACTCTGCGATGCACGCCGTTACGGTGGCCCCGGGCGCCGCGGACCACTTCCGGATTACCGGCGACGGCGCAGCCGTGGCCGGCGTCGCGGAGCAGGTCACCGTCACCGCGTACGACGCGGTCGGAAACGTCGCCACCGGGTACAACAACGCGAGCCAGGCGCTCACGTTCAGCGGGCTCGGCGACGCGCCGCTGTCGAATGGCGCCGCCACCACCGAGGTCACCGCGAACTTCAGTGCCGGCACCGGCTCCGCCGTGGTGGCGGTGACGGGCTACCTGGCCCAGGCGAGCACGATGCTGCACGTCACGGATGGCGCGGTCGCCTCGAACGAGGGGAATGGCGAGGGGCTGCCGCTCGTGGTAGCGCATGGCGGAGCGGACGCCGCCAAATCCAGCATCGAAAGCGACCGCAGCGAAATCATTGCGAACGGCGTCTCCACCGCCACCATCACCGTGCAGTTGCGCGATGCGTTCGGCAACGACTTCACCACCGGTGGCACGCCCGTCTGCTTCTCCACCGATGCGGGCACGCTGTCCGACCTCGCCACGGGCGACTGCCCCGAGGGCGAGTTCGAGGGCACCGAAGATGGCGACGGCACGTACACCGCCACCCTCACCTCCAGCACGGACCTGGAGCAGGGGACGATCAGCGCCACGCTGAATGGCGTTGAGTTCGGCAACACCGTCGTCGAGTTCATCGAGGGTCCGCCCGCCTACGTCGTCCTCAGCGTGGACGAGGCGGCGGACGGCCACGAGGTCAACGTCACCGCGGGTGACACCACGAAGGTCTACATCACCCTCTACGATGCGATCGGGCACAGGGCGGACGTGGTTGGCCAGCAGGACGTCGTCTTCGCCGGCCTCGCCGACTCGCCGGACGACGCCGCCGCCGAGGTTGGAGGCTCGCAGTTCTCTGACGGCAGCGTCACGGTCTCGATGCTCTTCGACGAAGGCCAGGGCTCGGTCGACGTCGAGGCGTTCCTCGCGGGGCCCGGGCAGACCCTCACGGTCACCTCGGTAGGAGGCTATCCCGGCGCCGAGACAGCCGCCCCGGGGGGCCATGCGCTGACGCTCAACGTCGCGCACGCGGACGCGGCGTACTTCCGGCTGGTCGCTGGCAGCAGTTTCGGGTCCATGCATGCCGGGCACGACGGCCCTGTCGACGATTTCATGACGCTGAGGGCCTACGACGCGTTCGGCAACCTCGCGGATGGCGCCAACGACGCGGACGACACCACGTTCGCCGCCGGTACCGTGGACGTCACCTTCTCGGGCCTGAGCCTCTCACCGAACGGCGAGGAGACCCCCGAGATCAAGCGGGACACAGACGACTTCATCGAACTCGGTCAGACGACGGCGCTGACGTTTTCAGGCGGCGTGTCTCAAGACCTCAGTTTCCGCGCGTACCGGGTGGGCACTGAGACGCTGCACGCGACCGCTGCCGGGCTGAGCACCGAGGATGCTCCCGGACCCAGCGGTGGCATCGACATCACGGTGATCTTCGAGTCTGCGATCGAGTTCGAGGTCGACCCGGAGTTCACGACGGTCACGGCGGGCCAGGCGAACAAGATCACCCTGAAGGCTGTCGATGAGTTCGGCAACGTCGACGAGGACTACGCGGGCGAGAAGAACATCTACCTCCTCGCCACAAATGGCGCCGACGACGGAACGCTGGACAGCCTGAACGGCACGCCCCAGCCAGGCACCTTCGAGGACGGCCCCGGTGCCGCTGTCACGGTGAACTTTACCGAGGGCGTCTCGGATGAGGGGAACCTCACGCTTCGCATGCACTGGGCCAGCGAGAACCAGGCCCCTCAGTTCGTGGAGGACGGGGGCCTCAGCAGCGAATTCGGCGCGGCCAAATTTACGGTGCAACACGGCGCTCTGGATTACTTCCTCGTCACCACCACGGACGGCTACGAGATTGGCGACCAGACCTCCGGCGTTTCGTTCGACGTCTGGGTGTGGGCATTCGACGCCTACGGCAACCGGATGGACGGCGACAATGGCGCGGAGGAGTTCGACGACACGGTGACGTTCAGCGCGGCGCCCGACGTCGAGGACGGACACTTTGCGACAGGCGGCCTCGACTTCGGCACCTCGGCCGGTTTCGTCGAGGGCATCCTGGTCAACTCGCTGACCTTCACCGGTGTCAGCGCAGGCGCAGGCGCAGGCGACACGCGGATCGTCGTCGTGGCTGACGGTGGCGTGGAGGGCTCATCCCCCGCGATCGCGGTGCAGCCAGGCGCGCTTCACCACTTCTCCCTGGGCACAATCACGTCCCCCCAGACGGCGGGTGTGTCCTTCAACCTCCGGATCGAAGCGCTCGACGCCAACGGAAATGTGCTGTCATTCGGGGACAACCTGTTCGGCGACGATGACGACGAGACGGTCAGCCTGTCGACCAACTCCGCCTTCCTCGGCGTAACCCCGACCGCCGTCGGTGGCTTTGTCGCCGGCGTCCTCGAGGACTACGCGGTGACGCTGACGGACGCGGGTGCGGAGAAGAACGTCGGGGTGGCGGGCGCCGGATCGACCAGCGGCCTCTCGAACCACTTCACGGTGGCCCCCGGTGCGGCCAGCGCAGAACACTCGTCCCTCACGGTGGATGAGGCCAGCCCGACCGTGGGCGAGACCGTGACCATCACGGTCACCGTCCTCGATGCGTTCGCGAACGCCTCCGCAGGCGAGGATGTCGTGGTGTACATCGACAATGAGGCGTACGCGGCAACGGGTGGGAACCTTACGGACAACAACGACGGCACGTACACCGTGGACTTCACGCCCGGTGCCGCCGGCGACTACGAGGTGCGGGCCTACCTCGGCACGGACGACGGGGGCGACCTCATCGACACCGAGAGCATCGAGGTCTCCGGTGCGGCGGTGGTCGCGAACGTGTCGCTGAGCGGGTTTGGCGCGGGTGAACCCGTGGAGGTGACGATCAACTACACCTCGGCGAACCCGGTCCCGGCGGACGGCACCATCGAGGTGACGTTCCCGGCCGGCTTCGAGTTTGGGACGGCGGTCGAGGCGGAGATCTACGCGGGCGGCATCCTGGAAGTCAGTGCGAGTGAGGCAGACCAGGTTGTAACCATCAGTCTCAATGCACCTGTGCCCTCGGGGAGTATCGCGATCACCATCAGCGGCGTCTCGAACCCGACAGCCCTCGGCAACGTGGGCGGCTTCTCGCTCCGTACGCTGGATGGAGATGGCAAGCCGATCGAGGAGGACTCGGCGTTCACACCGGACGGAGGGGATGACATCGTCGCTGGCCCGCCGAGCACGCTCACTTCCACAGCCGCCGCGGACGTGACCACAGTGAACGCCAACGGCGTCGGCGAGGCGATGATCACGGTCACGGTAAAGGACCGGTTCGGGAACCCGGTCCAGGACGAGGTCGTGTCGGTCAGCGGCGAGGGCGACTCGGACGTCTCCTGCCCGGGTGATGCACTCACCGATGGGGATGGCGTAATCGTCTTCACGGTGACGAACGCGAAGGTAGAGAACCTCACCTACACCTTCACCGCCGAGGGCGTCCGGGTGGGCCAGGCCACGGTGAACTTCGTCCTACCGCAGCCCTCCGCCGTCACCTCGACCATCATGCCGCCGGCGCAGTCGGTCGTGGCGGACGGCGCCGACGAAGCGACGATCACGGTCACCGTGCGCGACTCGGACGGCGTGGCGGTTCCGAACGCGGCTCTCATCATCAACAAGAGCAGTGCCCTGACCGCAGCGCCGGATGACGCCACGGCGGACGCCAACGGCGTCTACGTCCTGAATGTCACGAGCACCACGGCCGACACGGTGACCTATACGTTCGATGCCGTGAGCGGGAGCCTGGGCACGTCGCAGGTCACGTTCACGCCGGGCGCGCCGTCCGGTGCGGAGTCACTGTTCGCGGCGGACCGGGACAGCGTCCAGGCGGGCGGCACGGTGACGCTCACGATTACGCTGCGGGACGCATTCGGGAACCGCCTCGGCGCCGATGGAGATGGGACCGAGGTGGTCATCTACCTTGGCGACCCCGATGCAGGCGGCGAGGTGCTCGTCGAGGACGTCACGGACGGCTACTCGCTGGCCGTGACGCACACGCAGGGGACGCCCGGCACAGTCACGTTCTACGCCTTCTTCGGCACCAATGCCGCGCGCGGCACGGCGATCGGCACGGTGGAGGTGACCTTCACCTCACCTGAGCCGCCCGCCGACCCCGACCCGACACCTACGCCCACGCCGACCCCGTCCGGCACGCCCGTGCCGGAGCCGGT
>JALOAL010000028.1 GCA_023228825.1 Dehalococcoidia bacterium
ACCGTCCAAATCGCCGAGGTCGACCTCCGGGCCGCACCTCGCGACCAGCCGACGAGTGTCCGATATGTCCCCGAACACCCGTCCGACATGTCTCCGGTCTGAACAGTGGGGGAGGGCTGGGGAGAGGGGGTTCCGCCCTCTGCCTCTGCCTCTGCCCCATCCCGAACCTAGGCCCCGACCTCGATGCTCTCGGCGTAGCCACGGTCGGCGCGGCGCCAGGCGTACCAGGTGCCGCCGCCCGCCAGCGCAATCACCACCGCCGTGAGGCCGAACGCCAGGCGGAGCGAGACATCGCCGGCCACGCCGGCCAGCGGCGCCACGGCGATGTACGCGAGCGACGATCCGAGGGGCGCCACGGACAGGATGGTGGCTCGCACTCGCGATTCCGTGCGGTCGTTGATGTAGGCGCTGATGGCGGGGAAGGCGAGGCCGGTGCCGAACTGGATCATCGCGAACCCGCCGAAGGCTGCCACGTGGTCCACCCCGGCCAGCACCAGCAGACCGCTCACGGCGAGGGACACCGAGATCAGCAGCCCTCGCGACATCCCGATGTGGCGCATCCAGCGGCCGGCCAGCAGCAGCCCGGCCGCGCCCAGGAGCCGCGTGGGCACCTCGAAGACCCCGAACAGCGCCAGGTTCACGTCGTGTTCGCCCAGGAAGGGCTGCGCGAGCATGAAATGCGCGGGGAACGTGGACATCAGCGCGATCTCCAGCGCGATCATCCATCGCAGCGCCCGGTCGCCTCGCAGCGCGGTGAGCGCCGTGGCCAGCGTCTCGCGGTAGGAGGCGGGCACGCCGGTGATGGTGGCGCGAGGCGGCTCCTGCATGAACGCGAGCACCGTCCCGGCGGCGATGTAGCCGCTGACGCCGCTGAGCACGCCCACCTGGAGGTTCACCGTCGCAGCGAGCAGGCCGCCGATGATCCCGCTGATCGAAAACGCCAGGATGCCCAGCGCACGGAACACGCCCAGGCGGTCGCCGTACTCGGCCTCTCGTCCGTCCACGGCCAGTGCGTCGTAGAGGTAGGCCTCGTTGTTGCCGGAGCGGAAGGCCAGGCCGCCGGACCAGAGGACGTAGGAGAAGAGCAGCAGCCAGAAGTTCCCGGCCAGCGCGAAGGCCAGGATGCCGAAGCCCTCCACCGTCACGCCCACCACGTTGCAGAGGCGGCGGCCGTAGCGGTCCGCGAAGGCTCCGGACGGCACCTCCAGCAGGAGTCTCACCGCCCAGAAGAA
The DNA here is from genome assembly GCA_023228825.1 of Dehalococcoidia bacterium. Lineage (GTDB taxonomy): Bacteria > Chloroflexota > Dehalococcoidia > UBA2979 > UBA2979 > W-Chloroflexi-9. The sequence continues at coordinate 1,233 of JALOAL010000028.1, forward strand.
GCCCTCCATGATCCCGACATGGAAGAGGCTGATCTCCCGGAAGTCCGTGAGGTAGACCACCCAGATCGTGATCACCGGGTTGAACTCAGTCAGGAAGTTGAAGACGTTGAGCAGGCGCAGGTTGCGAGGCGCGTTGCACGCCCGGACCGCGGACAGGACGGTCATCTGAGGTTCCCCGGTCCTGTCTCGCCCCAGCCAGCGATACACCGTTGCGTGATGAGGAAGCCGCAGGGGAGGTTGCCCCCACGGAGTGAGGGTCCAGATAATCGATCCACCCGCTCACACGCCGCTGCCGCGCGTGCGGCAGATACGCTCGGCGTTCAACGCCACACCAGTACACCGGACAGCACAACCGGACGCACCGACCGACTGCATAGCCTTGGAGGCCCCGTGGGACGTAACCGCCGCCAACAGCGACTGCGAGACCGCAAGTCACGATCCTCGGAAGGCGGCTCGCCCGCCGGTACGCCTCGGCCGTCCGCAGGAGGCGGCGGCAGCCTCTCCCGGCCTCGCAAGCCCGCGTGGCGGGAGACGCTGGACTCGTGGGGCGGATTCACCGTGGTGGGCGCGATCGCCGCGGCGGTGGTGATCGGCGCGCTGCTCGTGTTCCTCAACCGGCCCGGCGCCAGCGAGAACACGGACGCCTACGTGGCGCGCGACCATGGCGGCGCCGCGCAGTCCGGCAGGGTGCTGGGCGCCCCCTCCGCCCCCGTCCGCCTGATCATGTTCTCCGACTTCCAGTGCCCGCACTGCCGCACCTTCTGGAGCGAGACCGAGGAAGGCCTCGTCGAGGAGTTCGTCGCCACGGGCCAGGCGTCGCTGGAGTACCGCGACTACGCGTTCCTGGGGCCGGAGTCCACCTCCGCCGCGGCGGCCGCCTCCTGCGCCGCGGACCAGGACCGCTTCTGGGACTACCACGACCTGCTCTTCCTGCGGCAGGGCCGCCAGAACTCCGGCGTCTACAGCGACGGCAACCTGAAGCGCTACGGCCGCACCATCGCCGAGGAGTTCCAGGACTTCGACTACGACGCCTGGGAGGACTGCTACGACACTGGCACGCACGTGGCCGCAGTGCAGGTCTCCACGCAGGCGGCGGCGCAGCAGGGCATCGCCTCCACTCCCACGGTGCTGGTCAACGGCACCCGCGTGGAGGGCGCCCGCGACCTCGCCACCTACCGCCAGGCGATCGAGGCGGCACTGGCCGCCGGCGGCTAGCAGCCCCAGCCCCAGTCGCAGCCCCAGCCCCAGTCGCAGTCGCAGTCGCAGTCGCAGTCGCGCGACGCATGCACGGAGAGGCCCCGCAGTGCGGGGCCTCTCCCGTTCACCCGCCTCGGTAGCACGCGCGCGATCTGCGCATCACCGCTTCGTCAGCCGCCCGCAACCATGCCTACTGAAACGCTCAACCATTCGCGCGGACTATGCCACCGCCTCGTGACCCCGTGCAGGCCATGTCCAGTGAGGCTTCATGCGCATCACGTCCGCCCTCCGTACCGCGATCGATGCCTACCGCCAGCGGCGACGCCATGCGCGCGCCCTGGCGTTCACGCGACTGATGTCACCCGCGCCCAATGTTCGAGTGCTTGACCTGGGCGGCGGCGACGGCAGTCACATCGCGCAGCATCTCCCCCACGTCCAGAACGTGCTGGTCGCGGACATCCTTCCGGACCGCCTTGCCGTTGCACGCGATCGGTACGGTTACGAAACCCGCCAACTGTCCGCGGACGAACGCACGCTGCCCTTCGACGACGCGGAGTTCGATGTGGTCTTCTGCTCGTCCGTCATCGAACACGCCACCGGCCCCAAGCCATGGGCGCGCGCCTGCAACTCCACCCGAGACTTCGAGGCAAGGGCCACGGAGACGCAACGCCAGTTCGCCGCCGAGATCGCACGAGTGGGGCACGCGTACTGGGTGCAGACACCCAACCGCCACTTCCCCATCGAGGCGCACAGCGGTCTGCCGTCGCCCTTCCTGTGGCTCCCCCGCTCGCTCCAACGCCAGGTCAACCGCCTGTGGGTGAAGAAGGTGCTGCTGGACTTCCGCCCGCTCTCCGCGCGCGACATGCGGCGCCTGTTCCCCGGCAGTTCGCTCTACCTGGAACGGTCAGGCGGCCTCGTGAAGTCGATCACCGCGTACCGGCGGCCGGTGCCCGAGGGCGTCGCGGGCGCCGAGGGCGTCGCGGGCGCAACGGTGCGAGCGAGCGGGCTGCGTGTACGGGCCTGAGCCGTCCTGCCGGGAAAAACACATGAGCCGCGCAGTGCGCGGCTCACTCCAGGGCGAGCATGGTCGCCCCCGTCAGTACGAGGCCACCGAGCGCTACTCGGCGGCTTCCTCCTCGGCCTCGGCGGCCGGATCGTAGACATAGGCGAGCAGGCGCTCCTCGCGCTCCACGAAGAGGACCAGGCGTCCGGCTTCCTCCTCGTCCTTCACCCAGCGAGGCAACTCCGCGCCGTGGCCGCGGACCAGGAACGTGAGGCCGGCGTAGGCGAAGCGTTTGCCGTCCACCTCAACGTAGAACGGCGCCGCAGTCGGACGCTCGTTCCAGTTCACCACAAACGCGTCCACGTCCTCCGCCGCCAGCACGTAGAAGTCCTGGAACGTGAGCGTGACGCTCGTCTGGTGAGGTGCGGTGTCCGCTGTCATCGGTATCCCCTCGCCCGCGCGGGTATCGTCCGGCCCGATGATACCGGCCTCCCACGGCTTGGGGCCAGACGACGGCACGAGGTTCTCCCCCCACGCGGAGGTCACCCCGGAGGTGCAGGGCAGAGAGGGACGCGCTCAGGAGTCCCGCTGCACAAAGGTAATGCGGCCATTGGGCTCCACCACCGCCACGCGCACCCCCTCCGGCGACAGCATGCCGTGCTCGCGCAGCGCCACCTCCAGGTCACGCTCGGAGATCCGCTCGCGGCGCATGACCCCCCAGTCCACCTCACCATCCTGGATCAGGACCTGCGGGTTGCCCTCCAGCACCCGCTCGATGCGCGGCGAGCGATGCGAGACGATGGCGATCACCACGGTGATGCCGATCAGCGTGGCGGCGCCCAGCAGCGCCCCCGGCAGTGACAACTCCTCGCCAGACAGCGCAGGCGAGACCAGTTCCGCCAGGAGCAGCACGGAGAGCAGGTCCATGGGCGTCAACTCGCCCACCTGCCGCTTCCCCGCCACGCGCAGCAACAGCAGCAGGCCCGCGTAGATCACCACCACGCGCACCACGATCTCCCACCACGGGTTCGTGAACTCCCACATCAGCCGCCGTCCCTCGCGGCCTCCCGCTTGCCGGCGAACTCCCGCCGCGACGCCTCCAGTTCCTCGTCGGACGCATCCTCGATGTCGACCATGTCCTCTCGGATCTCGTCGAAGGCGTCGATGATCGCATCCAACTTCAGGTGCAGCGCGCGGCTGTCTCGGTTCTGGGTGCTCTGGATCAGGAAGACCATGAGGAACGTGACAATGGTGGTGCCGGTGTTGATCGCCAACTGCCACGTGGACGAGAACCCCAGGAACGGCCCGAGCACCGCCCACCCCACCACGAGCGCAACCGCGAGGCCGAACGCCAGCGGCGACCCCACCGCCGCGGCCGCCGTGCGCGCGAACCGAGCGAAGACCCCCGGACGCTGGTGTCCCATGCGGGCGTGGACCGCGCGCGCCGTCGCGTCCGGGTCGGCGTACCCCGGCGGGCGCGGAGACGGAGGATGCGCGCGAGTGGAATTCGCCATCACGGAACGGTACGCCCGGCGCGCTGGCGAAGCGGTGGCGAGCCCGTGAGAAGTGTTGCGATCACGTGCGCCACAGCAATGCTCTCGCAACCCCGCACGCACCAGACCGCCCCTGTCACACCTCGAACACCCCCGGTGCGTCGTCGTCCAGCGCCCCGCGCAGGGAGGCGAGGCGTGTGCGGAGCGCGGCTGCGTCCAGCGGGCCGGAGAGCATGACCACCGCGTCCTCGTGGTTGTCCTTGTAGTAGTCCTTCAGCACGCCCGCCTCGCGGAAGCCGAAGTGCTCGTACAGCGCGCGGGCGCGGGCGTTGGACTGACGCACCTCCAGCACCACCTCGTTCAGTTCCGCCTCCCGCGCCAGGTCGAAGCAGTCCAGCAGCAGGCGCCGCCCAGTGCCCTGGCCCTGGCGGCCCGGGTCCACGGCAATGGTCACCAGGTGCAACTGGTCCACCATGTACCACACCCCCATGAACCCCACGATGCGCTCCCGGCGGCCCCGGGAGACGAGGCGCCGCATGGAGGGGATGACGCCCGAGGGAAGATCCTCCGCCGTGCGTTCCACCGCCACCCGGTACTGCGCGAAGCCGTTCTCCAGTTCGCTCTCGAACACGCGGGCAGGCCACGCGTCCTGGTAGGCCGCGCTTTCGATGCGACGGACAGCGCGGATGTCCTCGCGGGCCATGTCTCGCACCACAATGCGAGGGGTGGATGGGGTGCCCATGCTCGCGGCAGTCTAGCGGGGGCGCGACAGCGCCGGTCGGGGTTTGCTCAGGCGCGGGTCACCTCAGGCGGTGACCCTGAATGCGGCTAGTCGTCCGGGGTCTGCTCCGCCACTGCCGAGGCGCCCTCGGCCAGCGGTCGCTGCAGCACGTAATACGCGGTCTCCGGCCGGCCCAGGTGCTGGATACCGGCCAGAGACCACCCCTCCTTGCCCAGTGCCGTCATGTAGCGGGACAGGAACGAGGTGCGATGCTCACCGCTCTTGCGGATGAACTCCACCCCATCCCGGCTGATCCGCCCACGCGTGTCCACGTAGGCCACCGAATACTCAATCTGGTCCATGGCTAACCTCCTGTAAAACGCAGTCCGTGAAGGAGTAGCAAGGACGCCTGGCAAGTCCGCCGCCCGCCCACATGCGGGGCCATAGGCCTCATCCGAGGGCCGCCGTCTTGTCGAACCGGCGTCCACCCGTGCAGGCCCTGCCCACGCGCAGGACGAATGCGGCCCGCCCACTCGGAGATCTTCAGCCTCCACGGGAGCGGCGACCGGTCGCTGCCGGCCACCACCAGCATCTCACCCACGTCGAGAGGCCCCTCACCAACTGCGCCCATCACCAACTGCGCGCATCACCAACTGCGCGCATCGAGGCCCCCGGCTGCCAGTTCGCCATCGACACGACAGAACATACGTTCTAGCATCCGCGTGACCTCATCACCCGCCGCACGGCGGACACGAGGCGACACATCGATCAGGCCGGCTCATCGAAGATGCGGGGGAGGTATCGCGATGCTGCACGTGGACGAATTGGAACGCGGCGACCTGCCAGAGTTCGCGCAGGCCACAGACCACCTGGATGACATCGACGCCATGGACGCTGCGGACACCGGCGACGCCATGGACGCTGTGGACACCGGCGACGCCATGGACGCCATGGACGCCATGGACGCCATGGACGGGGCGTTCGACGAGGTGACAGAGGACGGCGTTGTCCTACCGGACGAGGTGCAGGCCGAACTGGAAGCGCTCGCCGCCGCCGAACTCGAAGGCGGCGACGCCATGGAGCAGGCGCTGGCCGAGGCGCAGCGCGAGATCGCGCGACAGCGCTCGCTCACCCGCCAGGCCGTGGCCCGCTATCGGGACGCCCTGCTCGCCGCCGAACCGGAATTGCCGCCGGACCTCGTGCAGGGAGAGACGTTGGAGGACGTGGACGCCACCGCCCAGGCAGCCCGCGCGACCGTGGCGCGCATCCGCGAGCGCGTCGCCGCAGAGCGCCCGCGTGGCTTCCCCGTCGGCGCCCCCGCCCGCGTGGCGGAGCGCCCCCGGCACCTCTCCCCGCACGAGAAGATCGCCGCCGGCCTGCAGGAGCGGCTGCTGATCTAGCCGTGGCTGGCAGTCGCCTTCTCTCCCCTCTCCCCCTTGAGAGCCTTGAGAGAGAGGGGGGAGGGGCTACCGCCGTCTGGACGAGATCGAGACGCAGTCACGCTCGCTCCGAGGCGTCCGGCTCCGGCTTCCAGTAGGCGGAGCCGTCTCGCTTGCGGCGGAGCAGGTCCAGGTCCACCAGTTCCCGACGGATGCGGGCCACGTCTCGAAAGGCGTGGAGGGCCTCCAGCACCTCGCCGATCTCGCGCTCCGTGTAGGTGCGGGAGCCATCAATCTGGGCCGCGATGTGGTCCAGCGCGATCAACTGCTGGGCGCGGCGCACCGGCCAGCGCGCCAGGCGGCCGCGGTCGTCCAGCAGACGGTCGAGGATCCTCGAGCGTTTGCGCAGCGCGGCGACCGGATCGTGGGGGGCGGTATCCATCGGACGTCCACGGTACCCCGCACCGTGGACGCCCGCTGCCGCCCGGTCTGGACGAGGCCTACACGAAGGGTGTGATGGCCTCGCGCTCCTCCGCGAAGGGGTCAGACTCCACGCGCGTCTCCCGGTCGAACACCATCGTCGGGCGGGCCGTCTCGTCGTAGGCCGGCCAGTCGCCGATGCCCTCGTGCGAGGGGTTGCCGCCGCGCGCGAAGGCGATCCACGCGTCCATCATCTGGCGGGAGAGCGCCTCCGCCTCCGGCCCGCTGCCGGCGAAGCGGTCCTGCGTGGGCGCCCACAACGTGCCGAACACGAACGGCATCTCCAGCGCGTGACACGATCCGAAGGCCCCACCGCGCGCCGGCGACTCCCACGAGAAGAGGTACACGAACGCGTCCTGCGGGAACCGGCGGTAGCCCTCCGCCACCCGCACCGCGTTCACACGGAACCGCGCGTCCGAGGTGATGGCGTCGTACACGTCCACGTTCGAGGCCGGCAGGCTGCGCGCCGTGCGGGACGCACGGTAGACCTCCACCAGGCGCGCCACGTCCGCCGGCGACGCCTTCGGCAGCGCCTCCGCGACCAGCGCCGGCAGGGCGTCGTCCGCGATTGCGCGGTCGCGACTGGTGGCGTTGAACAACTTCACCTCGTCTCGGTTCGTGCCGATGAGGATGGGGACGTCTGCGGCCTGCGCGTTGCGGATCGCCTCGTGCGGCGCGAGCGGGAGCACCCCGTCGCGGACCGGCCCCCACCGCCCCACGCGGTGCTGCGCCTCCACGATGCGCTGCCACGGCACGTCCATCACCTGCGCCGCGGACGCGCGGTCCAGCCCCAACTCGTGCAGCAGGGCGTCCGCCGCCTTCGACGCATCCTCCTTGCTGGAGGCGCGACCACTCCCGCTCTGCAGGATGGCGCGATGGAAGAGGCCGCGCGCCGGCGTCGCGGCCAGCAGCGCCCCCACCGCCGCCGCGCCCGCTGACTCGCCAAAGACCGTCACGTTCCCCGCGTCACCCCCGAAGGCCTCGACGTTGTCGCGCACCCACTGGAGCGCGGCCACCTGGTCCAGCAGGCCACAGTTGGCCACCGCGCCCTCGATCAGGCCCTCGAAGTCCGCATAGCCCAGCGCGCCCAGGCGGTAGTGGACGGTGACCACCACCACGTCCCCCCGCACCGCCAGCGGGCCACCGTCGTACAGCAGTTCCGCGCCCGAACCGTGCGTGTAGCCGCCGCCGTGGATCCAGAACAGCACCGGCCGCCTCGCCCCGTCCAGCGCCGGCGTGTACACGTTCAGGTAGAGGCAGTCCTCGTCCCGAGGGGTGCTGGAGGCGAAGCCCTGGATCGGGTGGTCACCCTGCGGCGCCGACCGTTCGAAGGCCTGCGTCGGACGCGTCGACGTCCACGCCGTCACCGGCTGCGGCGCGCGGAATCGGTTCGCGCCGCCCGTCCCTGCCGCAAACGGAATGCCCAGGAATGCGTGGTGCGGCCCTCCGTGCTCGTCCCGCTCAAGCCCCTCCACCGGGCCGTTCGTCGTGCTCACGATCGCCATGTGTTCCCCCCTCGATCCCTCCATACGCGCGCGGGCGGGAGTGTACCGCCGCGCCGATGCCTTCGGGTGGAGGCGCTGCCTCCCAGGCGACGTTGTCCTCCCGGTCATCCCGGACGCGCTCGTCGTCCTCCCGGTGAATCAGTGGCCAGGGCGTCCGCCCGCCCATCCGATGTCAAGGTGCACCCGCGACCGGGCCCCTCCGTACCGCCGTGTACCGGTTTCGCCCGCCGCTTGCCATCGCCGGCCATCGATCCACACCCCGCTCCGCGCCGAGATTGGCCCGAACGATCCCCTGTTCGGAAACCCCGCGATCTCGTAGGGTTGCCATGCCCCACCGTGGGAGGGGCCCCGAGTGCGCCGCGAGGCTGGGCGCCAGGGTGTTGCGGGGAGCCTGTCGCATGGCGCGTGCGCGCACCAAGGCCCAACGAGAACCAACGCCGCAGGCGGAAGAGACGCGCCGCAAGCCGCACGTCACGCCCGCCGCCGACCACGCCCTCGCCACCTCGCTCGCACGGGCCAGCGGTATGCCCTCGCAACAGGCGGCGCGGGTGCAGACGGCGGGCAACGCCGCCGTGCGACGCTCGCTCGCGGAGCGCGTGACGCGCGCGCCCGCCAGCGGACCCCAGCGCCTGTGGGACCGCGCCGAGTTCGGCAAGCGCACCTACGAGAGTTTCTTCACCCAGAAGAGCCAGGCGCAGAAGACGGTGGAGCAACTGATCACCGCCTACGCCGCGCTCCAGCCGGACCCGAAGGGCATGCCCACCGCGGCGCACGCCAACCTTCTGGCCCAGATGCGCGCCTCCGCCGAGTTCTGGATCAACGACCACACCGCCACCGACGAGGACGGCTCGGTGGTAGACCCCAACCGCCCGAAGCGCATGCAGGGCTTCAGGGACTTCCTGACCAACGTGGACGCCGAACTCGCCCTGGTGAAGACCGGCCTGGGCGACAAGTTCTCGCCCGAGATCGGCGAGAAGCACGAGGCGTTCACCGCGCTGGCAGAGCGCTACACCGGCAGCGCCAGCACGCTCTTCACCAAGGCCGCCGGGCTGGTGGACAGGGTGGTGGGCAACCCCGGCGAGTCCGGCAAGGTGGAGATCGAATTCGAGATCCCCGTGGACCCCTCTGGCGTGGGCTTCATTGGCGGCCGCCTGACCGTCGAGGCGTCGCGCGAAGACGACATGATGGTGAAGACGCGCACGGAGATGGTGGTCACCGGCGGCGCCAAGGTCGGCATCGCCAAGATCAAGGCGGAACTCGGCGGCTTCGTAGAGGCCCAGGCCCCCAGCGCTGCCGAGGTCATGAACCTCTACTCCTACGGCATGTACCGCCGCTTCCGCGAGTCCAGCGTCATCCCCGCAGAGATGACGAACTACCTGTGGGGAGGATCGCGCGGCGACTTCGGCAAGAAGAAGGCGGAGAACTGGTCCCGCGACCTGGAGAAGCGACTCTTCGAGATCGTCCCGCTACCGGATCAGAACGAACCGAAGTACCAGAGCATCTCCAACCCCGCCAAGCGCAAGGAGGCCTACGACGCCGACCTCGCAGCGGCGGAGGCGGCGCAGGAGCGGGTCCGCAGCGTCTACGTCACCACCGGCGGCGTGGTGGCCGGCAAGGGCGAGGTAGGACTCTCCGGCATCGCCGAACTGGCCATCGGCGTGAAGTACACCAGCGGCAAGAAGATCGACGCCGACGCGATCGTGGCCGCGAAGGGCGCGGCGGGCGCAAAGAACAAGAACAAGACCGCCGGCTTCGGCCAGCAGGCACTGGGCAAGGACGTCTCCTCCATCTCCGGCTCCATCGGCCTCACCCTGGGTCCGATCGAGGGACAACTGACGGTGGGCGCCACCGGCGAGAAGCGGACGGTCGAGTTCGAAGTTGGCGGCAAGGTGCCAGCCAGCGCCATGAATGGCCTGCCCGCCTACCTGGCGGACGTCGCGGTCAGCGGCGTGAAGTTGTATCGCACCCTGCAGACCGCGGACTCCAAGACGGAAAGCCTCGGCCCGCTGATGGCGTTCGGCTCGTTCCAGAAGTCGCTCGTGGGCACGCCGGTGCACGGCGCCATCACCCGGCAAGGGCTGGGCGTCATCGGCGACGTGGGCCTCAAGTTCGTCGCCAGCATGGAACGCGAGGACGGGAAGTGGACCGGCGACCTGGAGTTGAAGCACGTCACCGAACTGGGGACGGACATTGGCGGCGCGCTCAAGGTGACACTGGAGAAGGAGTCCCGGCTGGCGAAGTGGTCCTACGGCCCCGGCGGCTGGACGATGTCCTGACTGCGCGCACGCCGCAGCGCGCACCGTCCCCTACCCTTCCACCATGCCCACCTTCTCCACAGACGACCTCCTCACCCTCCACGAGCCCAACGGCCACGAGTTCGACGTGACCCTGGTCTCCGTCTCCACCGAAAGCGCCCAGGACGGCACCGCGCCGGACGTGCGCCTGCTCTTCGACACGGGCTGGGACACCTACGACCGCGAGGTGGAGATCTTCAACCTCTTCCACTCATCCCCGGAGGTGCGCGGAGACGGCCCCCCGGACGGATTCATCCCGGGCAAGCGGGTGCGCGTGGAACTGCGCCTCTCCAGCGCCCTGGCGCGCGAGCACTTCCACGGCACGGACGCGGAGACGATCGCGCGCCACCTCATCGCCCTCCGCGACGACGACCGAGAACACCCGCTGCTGGAAACGGAGGCGTGGTACCTGACCGCCGCCTCGCAGTCCCTCCCCCTCCCCGCCGAGGCCTCCCCCACCGCCGCCCTCCGCGAGGGCTACCGCACCACCTGGGACACCGCCGCCAGCGTGTGACGGCGGGGGGTTGGGGGGCTATTCGAGCGAGGGCACCCCGGCTGCCTCGAGCAGTGCGGCGACGCGATCGAAATCCTCGGGCGGGAGAGTTGAGTCCGAGCCATCCGGCTTGGGCACCCAGATGACTTGCCCGCGACGCGCGCGGGTGAGGATGACGCGATACCCGTTGATGATGTATTGGCGCTTGCGATCGTTCGGTTCCACCCAGTCCGCTCCGTGGAGCGACTGTACTTCCCAGCCTTTCAGGTCGACCGTGGGCACCAAGTCATTGCCCCAGCAAACACAAGCCCAGTCGATCTCCAAGCCCTGGCAATCGAAATTGGTGGCCGCGACTTCGAGTTGGTTGGAACTGCGGATGTCACCTTGCCCGGCCAAGAACCAGTGTGACCAGGCACTCTCGCGCCAGAGAACCCGGGTGTCGATCCCCCAGGCTCGAAGCCGTCTGGCTTCCGAACTCGCGAGGAGGCCATACCGTTGCTCGCCTGCGATCTCACGGAGCCAGGCTTTCGCATGGTCGAGGTGACGCGTCATGACGAGCGGATACTCTCGGAGAGTCAGAGCCACACGGGCAACCGCGGCGTTCGGCTCGAGCAGACGGTCAACCCACGTGTTCAGTAGCTCAGCGCGTGGGCTTCGGAGGTTCATCTGGAGATGGAGTCGGGGATCAGTGATGACGCGACTCGCTTCTGTAGCGCTCGCATATAGGAGTCCACCAGGCGGCGGGGTGGCACCAGGCAAGACCGCGGGAGAGGCATAGACCAGCCAGTCGGGGTGTTCCTCTGCGAGCGCCCGCCCCCATTCAGGCAGGCCCGCTTCGCCATCGCCAATCTCCTGGCCGTTGCCGACCAAGGCCACGATGACGCCCCACCTGGATACGCGGTTCATGATGCTGAGAAACAAGTCGGGTTCGGAGCGAACGAGCACCTTCTTGCGCTTTGTCTTAGTCGTGACGCGTTCAGCATCCCAGGCGCGCTGAGCCTCGTCGAAGAGAATCACGTGCTCCGGTGCCACAGGCCCATCGGACGGAGCATGCAAGTCCCTGAAACGATAAGCATGGTCGATGAGCGCTTGGATCTCCCGCTTCGCACCATCCTTCGTTGTCCCTTTGACCTCGGCAGCAGAGCGCGCGAGGGTTTCGGAGATCACCTCTACGAGCGGACGATTCCCCGAGAGGAACACCGCTCCTTCCCCGGCTACGTCCCGCTCGCTGTCCTTGAGGTGTGCGATCTGAAGCCCGGCAAGGGTCTTCCCTGAACCGGGCGCCCCCGTCACGAACGCGATTCCCCTACGGCCGTCCCTTCGGCATTTCTCGATCAGCTCCTGTACCGCCTGAACCGTTTCATCCAAGTTGGTGGCGCCCGATACGGAGATCTCCGTTAGTTGATGTCCCTCGAAGAGTGCTCGCGCGGCCTCGATGATGCTCAGTGTGGGCTTGTAGGCCGAGTTCTCCCAAAGAACAGGGTCAATCGGGACTGAGTTGTCGACGTGGAGTGCAGACCACCATTCGAGAATGAGATCGGGAAGTCCGGAGGGAACGACGTTCTGGACTTCCTGAACCGCACGCTCCTCCCGGGAGGCCTCGCCTCGGAACGGACTATCAGCATCCGTCGCAATCAGTACCGGAACGATGAAGCGGCCGCTACTTTCTTTGTGGAAGTCTCGGAGATCAAGCGCGTACTGCTCGACCTGCCAATATGCCGACCTCGCAAACCGAGCGGCTTCCTTCCACTCCAAGACGAAAATGACATCATTCGCGAGGATCACGGCGTCGATTAGTCGGCCGCGCCTTGGAATGTCGTACTCCAGCAGATAGTGCCAGTCGAGCGCCTGTGGCTCCCGATCGATGAGTGCTGAAGCGGCCTCCTTCAGAAGACCGACCGACCCTTCCCAGGCTCCAACTGATTGAGCAGTGGGATTGCGGTTGCTATCCGTGGCGGCCGCGGCAAGCTCCGCCGCTACGGCACGAGTGTCGTGCTCGACTAGTTCTGCAAGTGTTCCACGATGCCAAGCCCGCATGGCGCGGACCATAACGGGCCAGCATCACAGGGTCCATCTGATGCCTGCCACGGTGCCTACTCGGTGATCAACTCCACGTCCCACCTCACACAACGTCGTGTACTGATCGATCGGCTCACGTTCTTCGACCTCCCACACGGGCGTCTTCCACGCCGACTCCTCGTCAGGGGCTTCCATGAAGGTCACTCGGTAGCGCCGCATTTGCCCCTCCTTGCGCCAAGTGCCCGTTCTTGTAGCACATGCGTTCGCCTAGCCTCCGGGCGCACAAAGGGGGTGGGACTGATGGCGTTGACACTGGCGGAGGGCGCGAAACTCTCCAACGATGTGCTGCTGGAGGGCGTGATCGAGACGGCAGTCGCCGACTCGCCCGTGCTACAGCGCATGCCCTTCATCGAGATCGTGGGCAACGGGCTCACCTACAACCGCGAGAACGCGCCCGCATCGGCCTCCTTCTATGCCGTGGGCGAGACATGGGCCGAGGACACGCCCACGTTCACACAGGTCACCGCCACCCTGAAGATCCTGGGCGGCGATGCGGACGTGGATCACTACCTGGCCCGCACACGCAACAACGTGCAGGACCTGGAGGCCGCCGTGGCCGCGCTGAAGGCCAAGGCCGTGCAACAGGCCTTCGATGACACCTTCATCAACGGCGACACCAGCGGCGACACAAGCGCCTTCGACGGCCTCGACCGGCTGTGCGGCGCCGGCCAGACCGTGGGCAACGGGGACGACGGCGGCCCGCTCTCCCTCGCGAAACTGGATGAGTTGATCGACCGCGTCCGAGGCGGCAAGCCGGACCTCCTGCTCATGTCCAGGCGCACCCGGCGGGCGCTGACCGCGCTCGGACGCGCGGCCGGCAGCGGCGTCGTGGAGCAGGACCGCGACGCCCTAGGGCGCATGGTCCAGTACTACGACGGCGTCCCCATTGGCGTGGACGACTACATCGCGGACGACACCACCGTCGGCGAGTCTGACGACTGCTCCACCATCTTCGCCGTGCAGTTCGGCGAGGGCAGCCTGGCAGGCCTGACCGGGCCCGGCGGACTGACCGTGGAGCGCGTGGGATCGCTGGAGACGAAGGACGCCACCCGCATCCGCGTGAAGTGGTACGTGAGCCTCGCCCTGTTCAACGAACTGAAGTTGGCGCGCCTCGTGGGCGTGCGGCCGGCCTGACGCGCCCGACGGATCGAGGAGCCCGGCGCAGGGCCGAGGTAGCCGAGGTAGCCGAGGTAGGCCGAGGTTGAGCCGGGGGGCCGGACGGGCGACCGGCCTTCCGCCTACCTCCGCCACCCGAGGCGGGCCCGCTCCACACCCCCGATTCCCCGGCACGGCACGAGAGGAGCAACCCATGGACCTGGCTGAGATGCGTGGCCGAGTGCGGGCGGACCTGCGGGATCCGTCCGCCGAGCGCTGGGACGACGAGACGCTAGACCGGCACATCGGACGGGCGGTGGCCGAACTGTCGCTCGCCGCGCCGCGCGAGGCCACCGCCGAACTGATGACCACCAGCGGCTCGCGAGACCTGCCGCTCGCCGGCCTCGGCGACCGCGTGTCGATCGAGGCCGTCGAGTACCCGGCCGGGCGCTACCCGCCCGTGTTCGCGCCGTTCTCCGCCTGGGGCGACACCATGTCGCTGCTGGTGGACGGCGCGCCCGCGGCGGGCGAAGCCGTGCTCGTCCGCTACTCCGCCATGCACCGCCTGGACGAGGAGGACACCTCGCTCCCGGAGGCGCTGCATGACCTCGTGGCCACGGGCGCGGCGGCCTACGCGGCGATCGAGTGGGCCGCCTACGCCACGAACCGCATCAACACCGGCGGCGACGACGTCTGGCGGCGCTACCTCTCCTGGGGACAGGACCGCCTCGCCTCGTTCTCTCGAGCGCTGGCGAAGCATGGCCGGGAGCGCCGGCTGAAGTCGCGCCGCCTGTACGTGGCGGCCGCTGCGAGCCTGGGCGCGCGTCCCGTGGAGGGGTAGCGGCATGCTCAGCGTCTCGCCCGCCCTGCTCGCCGCGGCCCGCTCCCCGAGCGCCCGGCCCTTCATCAGCCTTGCCGTCAGCGACCGCGACGCCGGCGCCGTGCGCCTCCGCCTCCAACACTGGAGCCAGGGCGACGAACCAGACGGCCCCGCAGCCGTCGCCGCCCCCGACGACGGCTCACTCCTGCGCGCGCGCATCGACCCCAGCGACAGCACCCTCTACGTGCAGCGCGTCGCCGCCCCCAGCCCACAGGCCGACTTCACCACCTGGAGCGCCATCGGCAGCGCCCACCCCCCCGCCGGACTCGCACTCGCCGCCGCCGGCGCACGCGCCATCCTCGTCTTCGCCGCCGCCGGCGACGTCGGATACGTCCACAGCACCGACAGCGGCGCCACCTGGACAGCCCCTGCCCAACTCGCAGACCCCGCCGGACCCATCACCGCCGTTGCCGCAGCCACCGACAGCGACGGCCGCGCCATGGTCGCCTGGGCCGTCGCCGGCCAACTCTGGGCCATCACCCGCACCCACGCCGCCGCCGCCTGGAGCAGCCCCGCCCAGTGGAGCCACAGCGACGCCCTGGACTCCATCACCGGACTCGTCGCCAGCCGCGAGCCCGACTGGGCCATCCAACTCTCCGGCGTCGACCCCCACGGACACGCCGGCGCCTGGACTACCAACCTCGGCGCCGGAATCTCCATGCCCCCCGGCCAGTGGTCAGCACTCGAGCCCGTGATCCTCGCCGCCCCCGGCACTGACGTCACCTACCGCGCCTCCGGCATCTTCCACGCCAGCGTCCCCCGCCTACTCCTCAGCGAGGCCTACGCCGGCGGCGGAGCCTTCGCCCAGCCCATGATCGCCACCGCCATCGACGGCGCCCTCTACACCGACGGCAACTGGCGTGACGTCCTCCCCCTCGGCCTCCCAGACGCCCCCTACGGCGTGCACGCCACCACCCGCGGCGACAGCGCCTACCTCACCACCGCCCACAGCCTCTGGCACACCACCACCGCCGCCCCCACACAGGAGGTCGCCCACCACCTCCTGCGGCTGCGCTACTACACCGAGTCCCTGCCCGGCGGATTCGGCATCCCCCGCGAGCGCCTGCGCTTCACCCTCGCCACCGAGGGCGACGAGGGCGACGAGGGCGACACCGTGAGCGACGCCCTCGTCCCCGGCGCCGAGGTGCGCTTTCGCGCCGGTTACTACACCACCGACGGCCCCGAAGCCCCCGGCAGCCGCGCCCTGTGGGTCTCCTCCGTGCGCCGCGAGCCCGGCCACGTCCACGTCGAAGCCGAAGGCCCCCTCGCCGTCATGCACCGCTGGCGCGCCAGCCGCCAGATCACCTGGGCCCCAGGCGAGCAGAGCGTCCTCCAGATCGCCCAGGCCATCACCCGCCTCGCCGGCTTCGGCATCGCCACCACCAACCCAAGCACCGTCGCCCAGACCCAGCAGCCCCCCTACACCCTGCGCGCCGGCGACCACGGAGACGCCGCCCTGCGCCGCCTGCTCGCCCGCACCCCCGACCTGCTCTATAACCGCGGCCTCCAGGTCGTCATGCTCGAGGCCCACCCCCAGGACAGCGCCGCCGCCACCTTCGCCCTCCACCCCCTCGCCGAGCAGCACCCCATCCGCGCCGCCGGACTCATCCAGGACCGCGAGCGCATCGGCTGGGCGCGCGTGCTCGGCGACGGCTCCGCCGCACAGGCCGTCGACCTCCAGGCCCTCGACCTCGGCGGCGGAATCGCCCTCGCCGTGGACGAACACCTGGACGACCCCGTCGAGACCGCCGACCGCGCCGCCGCCGAGGTGCGCCGCGCCGCCCTCGCCGCCCAGCACGCCTGGATCGAGGTGCCCCCCCACCCCGCCATCGAACCAACCGACGTGATCGAGGTCGACCGATGGGCGCTCGGCGTCGGCGCCACCTACCGCGTCGTGAGCGTGGATCTCGAGTACGCCACCCGGCCCCGCGCCCGCTACGACATGCGCCTCGGACTGGGAGCGCTCTAGTGATCGCCCGCGCCGTCCTCATGGCCTTCGACGACAGCACCTACACCGCCACCGTGCGCTACGTCGGCTCCCTCTCCGCCGTCGTCGCCGGCGTCCCCGTCTCCCGCGCCATCGACGACGCCCTGATCACCCAGGGCCGCACCCTCGCCGTCGCCCTCTTCACCACCAGCAACCCCCACGACGCCATGGTCATCGGAGTGTGGTGAGCGACAGCGCTCCTCTTTCCGCATTCGGTGTAATCTGTGACGGCAGGGAGAGAGGCGCGCCGTGGTTGCAGCAACTCCACGAACGCTCATGCGCGATGCGGAACAACTGTTCCGCTCAACCGCCGTGCCCGACTCTCTTGCCTTCTTCTCCGATCTCTCGCCCCTGAATCAGCGGCTCTTCGTCGTCGAGTTATGGGAGGCCCTATCGAAGGCCTCGATCAGCGGCCGCCAGGAGGATGAGCGAGCCCTTCTTGAGATGCTCGAAGGCTGGGAAGCCACGGCCGACATCGAGCGGCACCCCGAGATCGTGGCTGAGATCCAACGCCCGAAGGAGTATGTACGAGTCGATCTGGACAGCCTGGACGACTAGAAGTTCCGCGGACTCTGGCGACTCCGTCTCGGCGGTCAATGCTGGCCGAGCCTCTTGCCCCGCATCCGATGGCCCCGAGTCAGGCCCCGCCTTCCACCTCGAACGCCTGTTCTGCTAGACTCCCGCCATGACTGACCGGCCCGAGCGCACCGGCCCACTGGCGCCGACGACCACGGATGAGGACCTGGGCGTCGAGTCCTCGCTGCGGCCGCGCCGGCTGGAGCAGTACTTTGGCCAGGAGCGCATCAAGGACGGCCTGCGCATCCAGATCGAGGCGGCCCGCAAGCGCGAGGAGCCGCTGGACCACCTCCTGTTCCACGGCCCGCCCGGCCTGGGCAAGACCACGCTCGCCATGATCGTGGCGGCGGAGATGGGCGTCTCCATCCGCATCACCAGCGGGCCCGCCCTTGAACGCGCGGGCGACCTTGCGGCCCTGCTCACCAGCCTGCAGCCCGGCGACGTGCTGTTCATCGACGAGATCCATCGCCTCTCGCTGGCGGTGGAGGAGGTGCTCTACCCGGCGATGGAGGACTTCTCCGTCGACATCATCCTGGGCAAGGGCCCCAAGGCCCGCGACGTGCGGCTGAAGTTGAACCGCTTCACGCTGGTGGGCGCCACCACGCGCTTCGCCATGGTGTCGCAGCCCCTGCGCGACCGTTTCGGCGCCGCCTACCGCATGGACTTCTATGACGACGACGCCCTCTCCCAGATCGTGACCCGCTCCGCCGGGGTCATTGGCTGCCGCATCCAGGAGGACGGCGTCCACGAGATCGCGCGACGCTCCCGGGGCACCGCCCGCGTGGCCAACCGCCTGCTCCGGCGCGTGCGCGACTATGCCGAGGTGCGCGCGGACGGCGTGGTGACCTCCGCAGTGGCGGGGGCGGCCCTGGAGCAACTGGAGATCGACGAACTGGGCCTGGACCAGATGGACCGCGACCTGCTGCGCGTGATGGCGGAACGCTTCGGCGGCGGCCCCGTGGGCCTGGACACCCTGGGCGCCGCGGTCTCCGAGGAGTCCGACACGATCATGGACGTCTACGAGCCGTACCTGCTGAAGATCGGCTTCATCCAGCGCACGCCGCGCGGCCGCATCCTCTCCCGCATGGGCTACGAGCACCTGGGCATGCAGCCCCCCGCCCACCTGGGCCCCCAGGTCTCCCTCTTCGACAACGGCCAGTTCCAGGACTGACGCCCCGCCGCCGCCAGCGGGGACGCGGAGATCGAGGGGATCCGGGGGGGCCGAACCGGCCCGCACCCCGACTTCGCTCCACGGCGACGGCTGGCGCTTCTGCGCGCCCGACCCGCCGGGCGCTAGCCCTTGCGGAGGATGGTGAAGGTCGCCCGCCCGGTGGCTACCAGGGCGCCGTCCCCGTTTCGCACGTGGACCTGGGTGAAGGCGATCGTGCGGCTGGAACGGAGGATGAGGCCCTCCGCAACCACGTCGCCGGTGGCGGCGTTCAGGAACGTCACGTTCAGGTCCAGCGTCGCCTGGCCTCGGTAGTCCGCGTCGCCGCCGAACTGGCTGATGATGGCGCCGCCGGCGGCCGCGTCGATGAGCGAGGCGATCGCGCCGCCGTGCATGATCTCCGGGCGCCGGGTGCCGAGGCCTTCTCGCATGGGCAGGCGCAGGTAGACGTGGCCGGGCGCCACGGCGCGATCCACCCGGATGCCGAGCGACACCCAGTACGGGACGGCGTCCGCCGCGATGCGTTCGACGAGGACGGGATCGCCCTCGGGAGGTGAGAGTCCGCTCACAGGCGCGGTGCTTCGTTCGTGCCCGTGTCCGGCTGCGTCTCCGGCGGGCTGGGTGGTGGCGTGGATGGCGGCACCGGCGGCGACGGCTGCGTCCCCGGCCACGGCGGCGGACCCGGCGTCTGGGGCGTCTGGGGCGCCGGGGGCGTGCCGGGCGTCTGGGGTGTCTGGGGCGTCTGGGGCGCCGGGGGCGTGCCGGGCGTCTGGGGTGTCTGGGGCGTCTGGGGCGCCGGGGGCGTGCCGGGCGTCGTGGCGTCCGGCGCGGACGTGCTGCCCTCGGCCGGAGGCGTGGCCTCGGACGCCGGGGACGCCGGGGACGCCGGGGGCGGCGGAGGCGGCGAGGCGGCTCGGTCCTGGCTCGTGCTCCCGATCTCGCTCGCGGCCTCACGGGCGTGGCGCGAGACGATCGCCGCCGCCTCCTTCGCGCGCGAGGTGGCCTCCCGGACTTCCTCCCGGATCTGGTCTGCGCTCGGCAGCCCCACGGCGGCGTCGCCCTCGGCGGGCATGATCAGCCAGAGGGCGAGGTAGACCAGGACGCCGGCGCCGGCGGTGAGCACGGCGATGGCTATCGCCGCCACGCGCACCAGGGTGGGGTCCGTGTCCAGGCGGCGGCCAATGCCAGCGCAGACCCCGCCGATCATCGCGTTCTGCTTGTCGCGGGTCAGTCGGTTGGTAGCCATGCGGGCAGGATACCTGACGGGGGAAGCACCCCGGGGAGGCCTGGGCGGGCAGGTCGACAGAAATCGCGATCTGATGCGCGACCGTGTAACGCGGCGGCGCGAGCGCGGCGGCCCCGAGGCGGCCCCGAGGCGGCCCCGAGGCGGCCTCGGCGTGCCCCGGTCAGCGCTCGGTCAGCGCTCGGTCAGCGCTCGGTCAGCGCTCGGTCAGCCCTCGGTGCGTTCGGCCACGGCCTCGTCGTGGGAGAGGCCGGTGAAGGTCATCTTGTAGAGGTCGGCGTAGACGCCGTCGCGGGCCATGAGTTCGTCGTGGCTGCCGATCTCCACGATCTCTCCCTCGCGCATGACCACGATGCGGGTGGCGTTGCGGATGGTGCTCAGGCGGTGGGCGATCACGAACGAGGTGCGATCGCGCAACATCGTGTCCAGCGCCCGCTGGATCAACTTCTCCGTCTGCGTGTCCACGTTGGCCGTGGCCTCGTCCAGGATGAGGATGCGCGGGTCCGCGATCAGTGCGCGCGCGAACGAGATCAACTGGCGCTGGCCCACGGAGAGGTTCTGGCCGCGCTCGTGCAGCACCGTCTCGTAGCCGTCCGGCAGGCGATCGATGAACTCGTTGGCGCCCACCGCGGTCGCCGCGGCCACCACGTCCTCGTCCGTGGCGTCCAGGCGGCCGTAGCGGATGTTCTCCGCGATGGTGCCGGAGAACAGGTACGGCTCCTGTAGCACAATGCTGATGTTGCGGGTCAGGTCCGCCAGCCGGATCTTGCGGATGTCGTGCCCGTCGATCAGCAGTCCGCCCGCCTTGATGTCGTAGAACCTCGGCACGAGCGCGGTGACGGAGGTCTTCCCGGCGCCGGTGTGGCCCACGAGCGCGATGGTCTCGCCGGGCTCCACGTGCAGGTCGAAGTCCTTCAGCACCGGCACGCCCGGGACGTACTCGAACTTCACGTGGTTGAAGTCCACGCGGCCCTCCACGCGGTCGAGGGCGATGGCGTCCGGCGCGTCCTGGATCTCCGGGACCGTGTCCAGCACCTCGAAGATGCGGTGGGCGCCGGCCATGGCGCGCTGCAACTGGGTGTACTGCAGCGTGATGTCGCGCACGGGGTTGAAGAAGCGCTGGATGTAGAGCAGGAAGGCCGTGGCGAACTCCACCGCCTCGCTGGCGCCCAGGTCGCCGTTGAAGGTGCGGATGCCGATCACGATCAGCACCAGCGCGGAGGCGACGGTGGAGAGGATCTCCACCATGGGCATGACCAGCGCCTGCAACTTCGCCGCGTCCAGGTTGGCCCGCAGGTTCTCGTCGTTCAGGCGGCCGAAGTGGCGGAGGTTCTCCTCCTCCCGCCCCATGGACTGCACCACGCGCACGCCGGACACGTTCTCGTTCAGGTTGGAGTTCACAATGGCAATGGCGATGCGGGTCTTGATGAAGGCCTGCGCGGCGTAGCCCTGCCAGAGCACCATGAAGATCACCAGCACCGGGATCACGGCCATTGCCACCAGCGCCAGTTGCACGTCCAGCGCGAACAGGAAGCCGATGATCAGCGCGAGGCCCAGGATGTCCGACAGCACGTTCAGCGCGCCCGAGGTCATCAGTTCCTGCAGCGTCACCACGTCCGAGGTCACCCGCGACATCACGCGGCCGACCTCCTCGTTGTCGTAGAAGCGCATGGACAGGCGGTTGAGGTGCCTGAACATCAACTTGCGGAGGTTCAGGAGCAGGCTGTGGCCGATGTGCCCGGTCATGAGCCGCTGGACGGCCATGGCCACAAAGCCGATCACGGCCAGGGCGACCAGCGCCAGGCTCACCTGCATCAGGTCGGAACGGATCGCGGCGGTGGCGGCTGCCTGCTCGGCCGCCGGCAGTTCGCCTCGTTCGATCAGGCGGTCCAGGATGCTGCCGAGCCCGCGGCCAATGATGTACGGCTGCGAGTACTGCGCCACGGAGACCACGATCATCGCCACGATCGCCGTGATGCCGCGCCAGCGGTAGGGCTTGATGAACGGCCACAGGCGCGCCATCAGGCGGGCGTCGTAGACCTTGCCCAGTTCCTGGTAGTCCCAGCCGTCCGAGCGCCCTCGACGGACCGGGCCGCCGTCGCCCCCGGACCAGCCGGCCGCGCCTCCGCCGCCCCAGTACGCCATTAGCGGTCGGCCTCCGCACGGCCGCGTTCGCGGTCGAGTTCGGCTGCGGCCACGTCGGCGGCGGCCTCCTCCTGGTCGCGCAGTTCCAGGTCGTAGATGCGGCGGTAGAAGCCGTCCCGGGCCAGGAGCGCCTCGTGCTGGCCGCGCTCCACCACCTCGCCGTCCTTCATCACCAGGATCAGGTCCGCCTCCTTCACGGTGCGCAACCGCTGGGCGATGACGAAGGTGGTGCGGCCCTCCATCAGGTTGCGCAGCGCCTCCTGGATCTGGAACTCCGTGCGCATGTCCACGGCGGCGGTGGAGTCGTCAAAGACCAGGACGCGCGGGTTCAGCAGCAACGTCCGGGCGATCGCCACGCGCTGGCGCTGGCCGCCGGAGAGCGTGGAGCCGCGCTCGCCCACCCACGTGTCGTACCCGTCCGGCTGGGACATGATGAAGTCGTGGATGCGCGCCGCCCTGGCCGCGGCCTCGACTTCCTCGTCCGAGGCGTCCGGCCGGCCGTACGCGATGTTCTCCCGGATGGTCGCGGAGAAGAGGAAGACGTCCTGCTGCACCAGGCCGATCGCGTCCCGCAGTGAGTCCAGCGTCACGTCGCGCACATCGCGGCCGTCAATGGTGACGCTCCCCCGCGAGGCGTCGTAGAAGCGCGGCAGCAGGTTCACCACGGTGGTCTTGCCGGAACCCGTGGGCCCCAGCAGCGCGATGGTCTGCCCGGGGCGGGCCTCCACCGTCAGGTTGTCCACCTGGTTCGACTCGCCGTCGTAACTGAAGGCCACCTCGTTGAAGACCACGTGTCCCGGGCCAGGCGGCAGCGGGATGGCGTCCGGCCTCTCCTGCACCGGGGACTCCGCGTCCAGGATCTCGTACAGGCGCGTGCCGGCGGAGTGGGCGCGCGCGAAGATGTTGACAATGAAGCCCACGGAGCGCACCGGCACCTGCAGCAGCGTCAGCCACAACTGGAACGCCGCCAGTTCGCCCGGCAGCATGCGCCCCGCGATGATCTCCTCCACCCCCACCCAGAAGACGACGGCCGCAGAGAGCAGCCAGACCGACATCAGGAAGGGCTCGTTGAAGGCCTGGAACTTGGAGGTGGAGTAGGACCAGTCGAACAGTTCCTCCACCTTGCCGTCGAACTTCTCCTGTTCGAACTCCTGGCGGGAAAAGGCCTTCACCACGCGCTGCCCGGTGAGGTTCTCCTGCAGGATGGTGCCCATCTCGCCCTGCATCTCCTGCACGCGCAGCCACACCGGGCGCATGCGCAGGGAGACCCACGCGGACTGGATGGCCACCGGCGGCACGAACGCCAGCGCGATCAGCCCCACCTTGGGGTTGATGGCGACCATGATCCCGTACGAGACGACGATCAGGATCAGGACGTACACCAGCCGGATCACGCCCATGCTGACGAAGAAGCGCACGCCCTCCACGTCTCCGGTGGCGCGCTGCATGATCTCGCCCACCTCGGAGCGGTCGTGGTAGGCGAAGGAGAGGCGCTGGAGGCGGTCATAGACCATGTTGCGCAGGTCGCGGGCGACGCGCTGCGAGATCGCCTCGCTGAGGTAGGTCTGCACGTAGACGAAGCCGCCTCGGAGCAGCGCCGCCGCCACCAGGAGGCCCACGGCCGCCATCACCGTGTTCATGTCGCCCTGCGCCGCGCTGGTCTCCACGCCGCCGGACGAGATGCTCACCACGTCCAGGCCCGTGTCGATGGCGAAGCCGGCGAGGGCGGGCGTGATGATCGTGAGCAGGCTCGCACCCACCAGGACGAACATCGCCAGGATCAGTAAGCCTCGGTACTGGAGTGCCTGGGCGGTCAGACGGAGATGAACGGGGGCGCCCCGGTTGCCCACGCGTATCAATCCCTTCGGCAGCGGTGACGGCGAACGCCGAGTGTAATAGCACTCTGACGTTAAGGTGAAGCCCCGAGTGCCCTCATAAAAATGGTTACCGAACGGGAGGTAGTTGCCTCATAAGCATGGTTACCCAAGAGAGGTGGAGGGGCCATGACACGGGGCAGCGTTGCGGAGTACGCAGCGGCGGTGCGGA
>JALOAL010000003.1 GCA_023228825.1 Dehalococcoidia bacterium
CTTCAGGTGTTACCGACTCCCATGACGTGACGGGCGGTGTGTACAAGGCCCGGGAACGTATTCACCGCAGTAAGGCTGACCTGCGGTTACTAGCAACTCCGGCTTCATGCAGGCGAGTTGCAGCCTGCAATCCGTACTGAGGGTAGCTTTGTCCGATTAGCTCCACCTCGCGGTATCGCAACGGTCTGTACTACCCATTGTAGCGTGCGAGTGGCCCAGGACGTAAGAGCCATGCTGACTTGACGTCATCCCCACCTTCCTCCCGGTTGCTCCGGGCAGTCCCATGTGAAAAATCCAACACATGGCGAGGGTTGCGCTCGTTGCGGGACTTAACCCAACACCTCACGGCACGAGCTGACGACAGCCATGCAGCATCTGTGACGCCGCCCCGAAGGGAAGCCGACTTTCATCGGCGGTCGACGCCATGTCAAGCCCTGGTAAGGTTCTTCGCGTATCATCGAATTAAACCGCACGCTCCGCTGCTTGTGCGGGCCCCCGTCAATTCCTTTGAGTTTTAGCCTTGCGGCCGTAGTCCCCAGGCGGAGTACTTATCGCGTTAGCTGCGCTACCCAGGGAGTCGATACCCCAGACAGCTAGTACTCATCGTTTACGGCGTGGACTACCCGGGTATCTAATCCGGTTTGCTCCCCACGCTTTCGCGCCTCAGCGTCAGAACACTCCCAGAGAGCCGCTTTCGCCACTGGTGTTCCTCCCGATATCTACGCATTCCACCACTACACCGGGAATTCCACTCTCCTCTAAGTGTCTCAAGACTAGCAGTATCCAATGGCTTCTCCCAGTTGAGCCGGGAGCTTTCACATCAGACTTACCAGTCCGCCTGCGCGCGCTTTACGCCCAGTGAATCCGGACAACGTTCGCCACCTACGTATTACCGCGGCTGCTGGCACGTAGTTAGCCGTGACTTATTCGTGAGGTACCGTCAGATCTTCTTCCCTCACAAAAGCGGTTTACAACCCGAGGGCCGTCTTCCCGCACGCGGCGTTGCTCCGTCCGACTTGCGTCGATTGCGGAAAATTCCTTGCTGCTGCCTCCCGTAGGAGTCTGGGCCGTGTCTCAGTCCCAGTGTGGCTGGCCGTCCTCTCAGACCAGCTATGGATCGTCGCCTTGGTAGGCCATTACCCCACCAACTAGCTAATCCACCGCAGGCCCCTCCGAAAGCGCATTGCTGCTTTGGTCCGTAGACTGTATGCGGTATTAGCCCCTCTTTCGAGGAGTTATCCCCCACTTCCGGGCAGGTTCCTACGTGTTACTCACCCGTCCGCCACTGAGCCGAAGCTCCGTGCGACTTGCATGCATTAGGCACGCCGCCAACGTTTATCCTGAGCCAGGATCAAACTCTCCACACAATTGTTTGCCGGTTGCCCGAAGGCCTCCGGTTAAAGTCCCTGTGCGGGTACACATCGCCGGGCACGACTACTCCAGCCCTTGCCCCGTCCGTCCGAAGACGACCAGCGCCAGGGCCAGAATCATCGTGAGATCCCGGTCGACGGGGATCCCTTACTTCAGATTCTGTCTGCTATCCAGATGTTAATGTGCGGTGCCACCCGACGGGCGGCGCGAAAGACAAGACTACGAAATGCTTCTGACCCTGTCAAGTGGGCTGTCCGCGGTTCTTCTGCCAGCACTGCCGGCTTCGTCCGAGGCCACCCGTGACTTGCTGAGGTCAGTCCGCCCCCGGAGGTGACGGCCGTTCCCGTAGTGTCAGAACAGTAGCACGTGTCTCACTATACGCCAGTGGCAGGTCCACGCGCGCACCGCTACGGCCCGCGCTGTTCAGGATTGCCCCGATATGACTGGCTTCCAGGGCAATGCCGAGGCGACGGCCGGCCAGCCATACGGCGCGACGCGCCACGGCCCGTGCGGCGCGCCGGAGGGCCACGCGGTCCACCTCCACCCCACCGGCGACCACGCGGGAGTGCTGGTCGAGCCAGGTGCGGGCAACCGCCGCCAGCACCTCGTCGTCCTCGCGTTGCTCTTCGGCGAAGCGCGCGAGGTGCTCCACGGCGCGCGCGTTCACCTGGCGCAGTTCCCGAACCACGCGCAGGCGGACGCGGTTGCGCGCGTATTCCAGCGAGGCGTTTGAGGGATCCTGCGCCGGCACCAGGCCCAGCGCCGGCAGCCCCAGCGCGTCCACGTAGTCCTCCACATCCACGCGGGTGACGTCCAGGAGCGGCCGGACGAGGCGCAGCGATCGCGAGCCGGGCGCGGATACGGGCCAGCCGGACTTGGGCGACATCCCGGAGGCGCCACTGGCGGACGTGCCGCGCGCCAGACGCAGCAGGACGGTCTCCGCCTGGTCGTCCAGGGTGTGCCCGGTGACACAAACCTCCACGCCGGCGCTGGTGCAGACCCGGGCGAGCCAGCGATAGCGCGCCTCGCGGGCGGCTTCCTCACCTCGGCTTCCGGGTTCCCTCGCGGCGCGGCCGTCCACGAAACCCACCCCCAGCAGGCCGGCCACCTCCCGCACGAGCGCCCGCTCCCCCGCCACTTCCGAGGCGGCTCGCAGTCGGTGGTCGAAGTGGGCCGCGGTGACGCACTGCGCACCGAGCGTGCGGCTCACGGCGACGAGCGTGGCGAGCGAGTCGGCGCCGCCAGAGCACGCGACCACCACGCGCGCCGAATCGCCAGCCTCCCCGCCCGCGAGGGCGCCGAGGCCTCCCGCAACGCGGCGTTCAAGGGCGTCCGTGCGTCGGTTGCGCCGGAGCGTCCGCCTCCGTGTCGGCATGGGCGTGGGTTCGGTCTCGGGCTTCACGACGTCAGCGTAGCGGGCGCTATTCGCCGCGGGCAGCCCTCTTCGAGGGCCTCAGTCCCGCGCGAGGTCGTCCTGACTAAGCGCGTCAGGATCGTCGGGAGCGCCGGCGGACGCAGCGTCCATGTCGGTGGGCGTGACGTCCGTGGCGACTCCGCCCGCGGGGGCGGTGTCGAACAGGGCTTCCCACCACCGCTGGCCGGGGACGCGATCTCCCACGGTGCCCGCGGGTGCATCGACCTCCACCACCGTCTCGCCCGGCTTCACCAGGCCGAACTGCTGGCGGGCGAAGGCCTCGATGTACTCGTCGGACTCGAGGTAGTCGGCCAGGCCCTCCAGTTCGGCGCGCTGGTCGCGCAGATCCTGGACTTCCGCGATCAACTCGCGCTCCGCCTCGCGCAGGCGGTACGACTGGGCGGCGGTCTGGAGGAAGGCGTACGCAAAGAGGCCCACCAGCAGCAACGCCAGCGTGAGCACCATCTGCGTGGGGCCGAATGTAGGCAGGCGGAAGGACACGACTAGGGATCGCCCTTCAACGGCTCCCAGGTGGAGCCAACCCGCCTGGGGGCACACTACCGGGTGCCTTATGTCCGCACAATCCCCCGGACGGCTTCAGGCTCCGCGTAGCACCGGTCGTTGAGGTGGTTCACGGTCCAGGGCGCGTCCGCGCGCACCTCTATCTCCGCGAATCCGCCGGGGTCGAACGCCAGGCGGCCGGCCGCCACTGGCGCTTCCAGGGCGTGAGTCACCACGCCGCGCGCTTCGTCTTCGCCCACGACCAGGGCGACCCTGCCCTCAGACGTCCGCGCCGCCGCCTCCAGCAGCGCGATGGCTCCCGCGACCGACTCCAGGCGGGCGTCACGTTCTGCGTGGAGCGCATGAGGCCGCGCGATCGCCTCGGCGACCTCGATGTGCCCGGGCGGCGCGGAGACGGCCGAGAGCGGCGTGCGACGCAGGTGCTCGACCAGCGCCGCGAGGGGCGGCGTGTCGACGGGTGCGGTGACGAGGATGACGCGCAGCACCGTGGGCCTGCTCTCCTACTCGCGCTCTCCTTGCGAGGCCCACTCCCGGCGCACGGTCTCCAGCAGTTCCTCTGCGGCGCTGCGCGGGTCGCGCGTGCGTTCCGCCACCTCCTCCACAAGGGCGGCGATGGCGCCGGAGGCGTTAGCCGTGGAGAGCGCCTCGCGGTGCAGGATGGCCCGCGCGATCGCTATCACCTGCCGCTGGGCATGCTTGCGGCGCTCCTCGTGCGCGTGCTCGGAGCCACGGATGAATTCCTGGTGCTTGTCGATCGCGTCCACCAACTCCGGGACGCCCTCTGCCGTGCGGGCAACCGCCTTCAGGATCGGCGGCACCCACGGGCCGAGGTCGGCGATGGAGAGCAAGGCGCGCAGTTGCGTCATGGCCGTGTCGGCGCCGGCCAGGTCTGCCTTGTTGACCACCATGATCTGCGCGACCTCCATGAGGCCGGCCTTCATGGACTGCACCTCGTCGCCGCCGCCGGGGTTGGCCACCAGGACGGTGGTGCCGGCGGCGTTCGCCACTTCCACCTCGTCCTGGCCGGCGCCCACGGTCTCGATGAGCACCACGTCGAAGTGTGCGGCGTCCAGCAGGTCCGCCACGCCGGTCGCCGCCTCCGACAGGCCTCCCAGGTTGCCTCGAGAGGCCATGGAGCGCAGGAAGACGCCGTCGTCGCTCGTCAGGTCCTGCATGCGGATGCGGTCGCCCAGGATGGCGCCGTGCGAGAAGGGCGAGGACGGGTCCACCGCCACGATGCCCACCGTGCGTCCGCGCTTGCGCTGCTCGCGCGCGATGGCGCCCACCAGCGTGGACTTGCCCGCGCCGGCGGAGCCGGTGATGCCCACCACCTGTGCGTGGCCGGTGCGGGCGTACAGGCGCGCGAGCACCTCGCGGCCCGCCGCCGTGTTCGCCTCAACGTGCGAGATTGCCCGCGCGAGGGCGCGCCGATTCCCGCCGAGGATGCCCTCGACTAGTGCATTGGTATCCACTGGTGGCCTCTCTCCGGGGGCTGTGACGTGCGAGGCGACGCGCGACGTGACGTGCAAGGTGACCTGCGAAGCACCTCGCTAGGCGCGGTTCGGCGCGTTGTCGCGCACGAAGGCGATGATGTCGTTGGTGTCCGTGCCCGGGCCGAAGACACCCTGGAAGCCGATCGTGCGGATGGCGTCCACGTCGTCGTTGGGGATGATGCCGCCAGCGAAGAGGAGGACGTCGTCCACCCCTCGTGACTTCAGTTCCTGCACCACGCGGGGGAAGAGTTCCAGGTGCGCGCCGGAGAGGATGGAGAGGCCCACCACCTGCACGTCTTCCTGCAGTGCGGCCTCCGCGATCATCTGGGGCGTCTGGCGGATGCCGGTGTAGATCACCTCCATGCCGGCGTCGCGTAGTGCACGGGCCACCACTTTCGCGCCGCGGTCGTGGCCGTCCAGGCCCGGCTTGGCGATGAGGACCCGGATGGGGCGTGCCTGTGTCGTCATCTGCTGCTCTCCCGTTCCCGCTTGTTCGGCGCGCCTAGTCTCGCCGAGGTTGCCGCATGCCGCCAGCGCTCGCCCGTGATGCCGCCTCGTCCCTCGCTCGTTGGGGACGTGCCCTCAAGCGACGCTACGAGGGCTGGCTGAACTCGATCAACTGGACCGCCAGGCCGAACGCCTGGTCCGCAGAGATGGTGCTGGTGCGACTGTTGGGCAGCGCGCCGGGCGCCGGATCCGGCAGCGTCAGCCCCTTTGCGCGGTACTTCGCCACATCCGCATCCAGGTCCTGGACCTCGATCGCAACCATGGAGGACGCGCGTTCGCCTTGCTCGGCGATGCGCTTCGCCATGGGCGAGTCCGGCTCGGTGGCAGCGAGCAGTTCCACGATGCACTGCCCCGAGGGCATCTGGCCAATGACCATGCCGCGCCCCTCCGGACGGATCTCGTTCACCACCTCCAGGCCGATGTTCTGCTTCCAGGTCTGCCTGGCCGCCTCGTAGTCCGCCACGGTCACGGCCAGGTGGTCGAAGCCCTTCTCGGAGGAGACGTGCGCCCCCTCCGGCGGCGTGGCGAGTTCCACCAGCACGCCGTGCATCGCCTTCGGGTGGATGAAGGCGATCCGTCCCGCCAACCCCTCCCGAGGGCTCTCGTCGATCAGTTCCACGCCCAGGCCCTTGAGGCGCGCCAGTTCCGCCTCCACGTCGTCCGTGTTGAAGCAAATGTGGTGCAGCGTCTGCCCTCGTGACTCGAGGAAGCGCGCCACGCCCGTGTCGCCGCGGGTGGGCTCCAGCAGTTCGATCTCGTTCTCGCCCAGCGCCAGCAGCACGCCTCGGACGCCCTGCTCCTCCACGACCCGGTCTTCCGTGACCGTCAGTCCGAGGATGTCCCGAAAGAACCCGAGGGCCTCATCTGCACTGTGGACGACGATGCCGACGTGGTGGATGCGGTCGATCACTGGCGGAACCTTTCGGTGGGCTGTTCCTGGTTGTCGTCGGACGGTGCCTGAGCGTGCCGGCGCGATCCGGAGATCGTGAAGCCTTCCGCCTCGAAGGTCGCCCTGCGGTGGCCGCTTTTCATCGTCTCCCAGATGTCGTCGGCTCATGCCTCGTCATGGTGATGGGAAAGCGGATAGAGCGGATCGCCGGGCTTCTGACCACTGCTCCCGGCCCCGACGAACGAGAAGTCCTCGGGTCGCAAGCGACCTCCTGAAGCGCTGCGTCGGCGGCGCCAAACCATCCGCGGGAACAAGCCTAAGAACGACAAGCGGCGCTCTCCTACCCCCCGCTCAAAGCGATCTTCAACCTTCCGCCCGAACCACATTCCGACGCGCATCGGCGATCGTACACGGCGGCCTGTCGAACCTCCGTCAGATGCCCTGCTCCCGACGCCACTGGAGGATCGCCGGGATGTGCTCGCGGTCATGCTCGGCCGAGTCTGCGAGGCGGCGTGCGGTGCGTCCTTCCTCGAAGCGGTCGGGCGGGATGCGGCCCACCAGGTTGCGGACGGCGGCCTCGTGGCGTTCGCGCGCGGCGCGCAGGCGGGTGACGAGGTCCTCCCACGAGCGGTCACGGTTGCGCTCCGTCACGAGGGCGTTGAAGGCGTCGTCCGCGTCCTCGGGGTTGTAGTCGGGGATCTCCGGGCGCTCGCCGCGAGCCATGCGCTCCAGCGCGTGCGCAAAGCCGTCCTGCCACTCGTAGAGGTGCGCCAGGATGTCGTGGACGGACCACTCGCCGTACCAGCGCTCCTGGCGTCGGTCTGGCGTGAGTGCGTCCACGGCCTCCATCAGGTCGGCCCGCGCCGCCTGGTTCGCCTCGATCACCTCGGCGACGGCGCGCGCCAGGGCGTCCTTCGGGGCCTCCGCCGGGTTCGCATCCGGCATCAGATCGTCATGACTTCCTGGTACTCGCCCCACTCCTCGCGGAGGACGCCGCAGATCTCGCCGACGGTGGTGTAGGCCTCCACCGCCTCGACGAGTAGCGGCATCATGTTCTCCTGCGTGTGCGCGGCCGCCCGGATCTTGCCGAGGGCGGCCTCCACGGCGGCGTTGTCGCGACGCTCGCGCAGGGCGGCGAGTTGCTGGTTGCGCTTGGCGGCCACGGCGGCGTCCACCCTCATGATCTCGGCGTCCATCTCATCGTCCGTGAGGTACTGGTTCACGCCCACGATGATGCGGTCCTTCGTCTCCGCCTGGCGCTGCAACTTGAATGCGCTCTCCTGGATCTCCCGCTGCTGGAAGCCTTGCTCGATACCGGCCAGCGCGCCGCCGAGGTCCTCGATACGGCTCAGGTACGCCCACGTCTCGGCCTCCACCTGGTCGGTCAGCGCCTCCACGTAGTAGGAGCCGGCGAGCGGGTCGATGGTGTCGGCGACGGAGGTCTCGTAGCCGATGACCTGCTGGGTGCGGAGGGCGATCTCCACCGCCTTCTCCGTAGGCAGCGCCAGCGCCTCGTCGTAGGAGTTGGTGTGCAGGGACTGCGTGCCGCCGAGGACGGCGGACATGGCCTGCAGCGTGGTGCGGATGATGTTGTTCAGCGGCTGCTGCGCCGTGAGCGTGGCGCCGCCGGTCTGCGTGTGGAAGCGCACCATCTGCGCGCGCGGGTCCTTGGACTTGTACTTCTCGCGTGCGATCTTGGCCCAGATGCGGCGGGAGGCGCGGAACTTGGCCACCTCCTCCAGGAAGTTGGAGTGGCACGCCCAGAAGAACGCCAGCCGTCCTCCGAACTCGTCGTAGGTGAGGCCCGCCTCCAGCGCCGCGTCCACGTACTCGATGGCGTCCGCGAAGGTGAAGGCCAGTTCCTGCGCGGCCGTGCAGCCCGCCTCGCGCATGTGGTAGCCGGAGATGGAGATGGTGTTCCACTCCGGCAGGTGGTCTTTGCACCACGCGAAGACGTCGGTGATCAACCGCAGGGACGGCCGCGGCGGGAAGATGTACGTCCCGCGCGCGATGTACTCCTTCAGGATGTCGTTTTGGATGGTGCCGCCGAGTTTGCCGAGGTCTGCCCCCTGCTTCTTCGCGGCCGCCACGTAGAGCGCCAGCAGGATGGGCGCCGTGGCGTTGATCGTCATGGAGGTGGTGATCTTGTCCATGGGGATGCCGTTGGTCAGCGTCTCCATGTCCTCCAGGCTGGAGATGGCCACGCCCACCTTGCCCACCTCGCCCTCCGCCATGGGGTGGTCGGAGTCGTACCCGATCTGGGTGGGCAGGTCGAAGGCAACCGAGAGGCCGGTCTGGCCCTGTTCCAGCAGGAACTTGTAGCGGCGGTTGGACTCTTCGGCGTCAGAGAAGCCGGCGTACTGGCGCATGGTCCAGAGGCGGCCGCGGTACATGGTGGGCTGCACGCCACGGGTGAAGGGGTACTCCCCGGGGTAGCCGAGTTTCTCGTGGTAGTTCCACTCCGCGAGGTCTTCCGGGCCGTACAGCGGCTCCACCTCGTGCCCGGACTGGGTCTCGAAGCGCGGCTTGCGCTCCTTGAAACGCTCGGTCGCCTTCGCGTGCGTCGTGTCGCGCCACTCCTGCTTGCTCTTGCTCACGGCTCCCCACTCCGATTGACGTACGTCCATCGTTTGTGCCTCGTGATGTGAGGAAGGCGCCCTCGCGGGGCCGGGTCAGAAAGGGTGACGTCGCCAGCGCGAGTGTAGGCAGCGTCTCCCGCGAGCGGCAACATGAGCGGCCACCCAGCGCCGACGCAGCGCCTCCAGCCACATCCAACCGGAGAGCCGGCGCTCCTCCCCCCGCGAGCGTGGCGCATAATCGGGGGCGGCGACGCTCGTCTGACACTGTCGCTGTCAGACCGCGCTTGCGTAAGCCTCTGCAAGCCATCCGAGGACCTGGTCGTCTAACTCGCTGGCCTCATGGATCTCAATGTGGTGCATCCACACAGTTGCCGACGGGTGGGCGACTTCCTTGAAGCGAGCGGACGTCACTTCGCGGGGCAAGGCGATGGAGAGCACGGCTGGGACATCACTGGCGACGTACTGTCCCGGACGCCAGACGTACGCGAAACCTCGGCGACGCCGAAAAGTGACTTGGCTCTTTGTCACGGTCATGGACGCTTCACCGACCGTGGAAATGGCTTCCTGGGCCGCATTACATATCGCAAGGCCTTCGGGAAAGCCATCGAAGAGATCCTCAGGGCTCCGTTCGGCCTCGTCGTGCATCTGCCGAGCGTAGTTTCAGCGTCCATGCGGACGCAACAGCCGACATGGACGGCATCGCGACGCAGGCTGAGGACGAACAGACTGCCAGAATCGCGCTCGCCCTCGTCACCGAACCGCACGATTCCCACGACCGGCGGGCGACTCGTCCTGAGAGTTGGCACTGTCAAGACTGTGCGATTGACTGCGGAACCTGAACCTCAAACCGCAGATGTCGGCGGTTTGAACAATGATTATGGTGGGCGATAGAGGGTTCGAACCTCTGACCTTCCGGGTGTAAACCGGGCGCTCTACCACTGAGCTAATCGCCCCCGCCGCGCACCTGCGCCCCCCGATGTTCGCATGACATCCCGGCCTCAGTCGACGTGCCAGTCCTCCGCGAACATCGTCAGTCCGAGGCGTGCCGCCAGCGCCCGCGATGCGGCGTTGTCCCACCAGGTGCCGTAGTAGGGCTCCAGGCCCAGGCGACGCACGCCCACGGCCCACTCCGTGACCACGGCGGCGCCCAGACCCCGCTGGCGCGCCTCCGGCGCCGTCTCCACGCCGGCGTGCGCGGCCGAGGCGCTCCGACGCGCGGAGTGGCACTGCGCCACGACACGCCCTTCCCCGTCGCGGGCGACCACCAGCGGTTGGTCGGACTCGACCGCACTCGTCACCCACTCGAGCGGCGGCAGGGCGACCACGCCCGAGGGCTCCGCCAGCACCTCGACGGCGATTGATGACGGCGGCATCCGCTCCGGGAAGGCGAACGCGGGGCCTCGATACTCCCGGGCCAGCGACTGGTCGAGGGCCAGCACGTCACGCACCGCGACGAGGCACGCCGGTTCGTGCGCTTCCCAGCGGGCGGTGTCCACCTCCACCGGCTCGGCGGCCAGCAGCGGTTCGATCCGGGCGACGAGCGCCGGCGAGAGCGAGGCGGCGAAGCGCCACGTGTTCCCGGTGGCCGTCCGGACGAAGTGCAGGCGCGGTGCTGGGAGGCGTGGGTTCCGAGGATGCAGGAGACGGCCAGCCGCGTCCGTCGCGTAGAGCACGTCGAGGCCGTGCCGGACGCGCTCCTCCGGCGTCACCGGCGGTCGTCCTCGTTCCGTCCGTCTCCGTCCGGTCGGTCACGGTCACGACCGTCCGGGCGGGGGCGACGCCAGGGAAGCGGCGCACGCATGCCCACCACCAGCGTGAGCCAGCCGAGGATGAGCAGGAGTTCAAACACCGAGCGCCAGCCGTGGCCAAACCACTGCTCGATGTAGTCGCCGCCGACCCAGAGGTTGATGACCACCGCCACCAGGATGACGCTGTGCATCCCCCAACCGATTTCACGCATGCCGGTAGGATACGGGCGATGGTCGGGAACTCGGCGCCCAGTGCGGACGATCCGCCTCCCGCAGCGCGAGAGGGCCACGCCGTGCGCGCCTTCGACGACCTTCCGCTGGAGACGCTGGAGGAGGCCTGCGGCGAACTCCATCGACGCGTCGCGGTGGCCATCCGCTACATCGGCGAGGAACGCGCGGACGAGCAGGACGAGTCGCGGCGGTCGCCCCGGCAGCGGGTCGCGTCGCTGGCGGTGCTGCTGGAACTGACCGCGCAGACCTTCGCCGCCGTCGCCGCCGGCACCAGTCCGCCCTCCGGCCGCGTGGACCGGCACCCGGCCGCCGTGGCGGCGGTGATGTACGGCTCGCCCACGCTGACCGGCCTCCTCCAGCGCCTGGAGCAGGACCGGCGCATGCTCGCCTCGCTGGCACGAGGCCTGGAGTCGCGCCTCGATACGCCCTCGAACGGCGCGTGGCCGGGGTTGAGCCTGCGCCAGGTGCTCTCCGAGGTGACCATCGTCGCCGCCGCCGAGTGCGCGCACGCGCTGGAGGCCGTCCTGCGACGCTGGGACGAGGAGGAGCAGCGGGCGCTGGAGGCCGCGCGCGAACGCGGCGAGGCGGACGTGTGAGCCCCACATGAACCTGGACTGGATCGGCGCCGGGCTCGGCATTGCCCTCGCGGTTGCCGGCAGCCGCTGGTTCGTCCCGTGGCTGGCCGTCCGCTACGGCTTCCGCCCGGAGGCGGTGCGCGGGCCAGCGTCCATCCCGTCCTCCGGCCGCGTCCTGCGGGACCTTGCACGCGTGCAGCGCTCCATGGAGTCCGAACGCCAGGCGCTGGCCGGGTTCGACGACAGCCGCTACGAGGGCGTCGCCCTGGCGGTGGGCTTCGGGATTGGGTTCGCGATCGCGGTAGGCGCCCGCGTCATCACCGCAGACGGCCACGCGGTGTCGGCGTTCAGCACGGCGCCGGGGGCGGTGCTGCTGGCCTTCGCGATCCCGGACGCCGGCCTCGCGTTCATCCGCCCGCA
Organism: Dehalococcoidia bacterium; assembly: GCA_023228825.1. Classification (GTDB taxonomy): domain Bacteria; phylum Chloroflexota; class Dehalococcoidia; order UBA2979; family UBA2979; genus W-Chloroflexi-9. The sequence continues at coordinate 11,750 of JALOAL010000003.1, forward strand.
CCGGCGCGCGGACACGCGCATGGGGCGGTCGCTGTACCGGCTCGGTCTCGGCGCGGGGTTCATGGTGATGGGCATCTTCGCCGGCGGCATGGCGCCGCCCGGTGGCCGCTTCACCTGACGACACCTGGTATCAACACTTTGAATCGAGGCCGGACGAGGCTGCGGGTGCCCGCTTACTCCACGTCCGGGTTCGCCACCACCTGGTCGCTGACCACCGCGAACGTGTCGCCGTCCCAGCGATAGGTGCGCTCGCGGAGGCTGGAGGGGCAGCACTGGGCGTCTCCCGGCTCGTAGACGCCCTCCTGGGCCACGATCACGCCGCCGCCCGCCTCGGGGAAGCGCAACTCCACGTGCCCGCCGGCGTCCACGTAGCCCAGCACCACGTGCGCGCCGCCGTCCAGCGTCACCACGCACGCGCCGAGGTCCCCCGCAGTCCCACCGGACTCGACAAAGACGATGGCCTCCTCGGCGCCATCGCCGGTCATGTCTGTGTAGGCGATGCGACGCGGCTCGATCTCACCGCCGCCGAAGTGGTCGACGATCGGGCCGAGCAGCGCGGGGTTCGTGAAGTCGAGCGAGCGGATGTCGGTGACGGACTGCGTGGACGTCGCGGCTGCCGTCGTGGTGGGCGAGGCCGTGGGGGTAGGCGCAGGAGCAGGCTCATCGGAGCCCCCGCACGCGACGAGGACCGCCGCGCCCAACGTCGCTGCGAGCACGAGTAGCCGGCGCATGGCACGCCCTTCCGCCCCCACCCGCGCACCGATGTTCCGGGCCGAGCCTTCCGGAGTCAACGCGCCGCCGAGCCCCGGCTCACCTCAGCCCCGGGCCGCGACCTCCCGTGCGCGGGCCAGTCTACGCCCGCCGGCGCCCGCCGGCGCCCGCCCGTGGACGGCCCTAGCCGTGACTCGGGGTACCATGGCCTTCCCCAGCCACGGCAACTCACGCACAACGAGCGGAGCGCCCCGCGTGGCGGAGCAGTGCCCCACATGCAACGAGCCACTGGCCGCCGGCGCCCCCTGGTGCGGGGCGTGCGGCGCCCTGACGGACGGCGCGCCGCCGCCGGGTGGCGAGGACGCCCGTCCCTCAGTCGCGTGGGGCGTCGCGGCGCCGAGCACGGAGGGAGCGGGAGATCGCCCGCTTCCCAGCCCTCCACTATCGAACGGGAGGGGACAAGGGGAGCGCGAGCCAGCATCAGCGGCGGAGTCCCAGGCCTCGGCGACCCCCGCGCAGCCATCAGCGGCGGCCGCATCGATCTCGGCCACCCCGCTACCCACAGACCTGGCGCCCTACCGCAAGCGGCTGCGCGAAACCTTCGGCTTCCCCGACTTCCGAGGCGGCCAGGCGCGTGCCCTCGAAGCGCTCGGACAGCAAGATGTGATGGCGGTGATGCCCACCGGGGGCGGGAAGAGCCTGTGCTACGTCCTCCCCGCGCTGGAGGTCGGGCGGACGGTGGTGGTCTCGCCACTGATCGCGCTCATGCAGGACCAGGTGGAGGGCCTGCAGGCCGCCGGCGTGGCCGCCACCTTCATTAACTCCAACCTCAATCGCACGGAGCAGAACCGGCGCTACCTGGACTTCGTCCACGGCCGCACCTCCCTCCTCTTCGTCGCACCGGAACGCTTCCAGAACCCGCGTTTCACCGCCGGCCTGCGCGCTGCGGGCGTGAACCTGTTCGCCATTGACGAGGCGCACTGCATCTCGGAGTGGGGCCACAACTTCCGGCCGGACTACCTGCAACTGGGCACCGTCCGCGAACGACTCGGGAGCCCTCGCACGCTCGCGCTCACGGCCACGGCCAACCCCCAGGTGCGCCGCGACATCGTGCAACGCCTCGGCATCGCCGGCGCCTGCGCCGAAGTGGTCACCACGGTCGACCGCCCCAACCTCACCCTGAACGTGGAGCGCCTGGACCGGACCGAGGAACGCGTGGCATGGGTGGTGCAGTACGCACGTAGCCGCGAAGGACTGGCGGGCATCGTCTACGCGCGCAGCCGGCGGTCCGTGGAGGAGATCGCGGCCACACTGCGCGGCGCCGGCGTGAATGCCGAGGCGTACCACGCGGGCCTGCCCAGGGATCTGCGGTCCGCCGTGCAGCGTCGCTTCACGGTGGGCGACACACCGGTGATCGTGGCCACCAACGCCTTCGGCATGGGCATCGACAAGCCGGACGTGCGCTACGTGGTGCACGTCAACATGCCCGGCCGCCTGGAGGCGTACGTGCAGGAGGCCGGCCGCGCCGGCCGCGACGGCGATCCCTCCGAATGCACCCTGCTCTACGCCCGCAACGACCGACGCTTCCAGCAACGCTTCATCGACGAGGCGCACCCCAGCGACCTGCAGGTGCGCCAGACCTGGCAACGCTGGCTCCAGATCGCGGACCCGGCCAGCGGCCAGTTGCCCCACGCCATCGCGGACGACGCCGCCGAGGCGTACGGGATGACCGTGTCCGCCCTCCGCGACTCCCGGCTGCTGGACCCGGTGGCGCTGCGCGTGGTCAGCAGCGACCCCGAGGCACGCATCGACACCTCCACCGTGACTCGGCACCGCGCCTATGCGGAGGACCGCCTGCGCGAGATGGCGGAGTACGCGGAGACCGGCACGTGCCGCCGTGCGCTCATCCTGCGCTACTTCGGCGAGGAGGCGGCCGAGCGCTGCGAACGCTGCGACAATTGCCTGGGACGCAGCGCCTCCACCGCGGCGGGCGAGGCGGCTCCGGACGACCTGCTGGACGCCATCCTGGACCTCCGCGACCAGATCGCCCGTAAGGACGGCCGTGACCCGTACCGCGTCTTCGAGAACCGCACGGCCCGGGACGTCGCCACGTACCGGCCTCGGTCCATGGAGGCGCTCCAGTCGATTTGGGGCATCGGCGAGGTGCGCGCCCGCTGGTTCGGCCGCGAACTGGTCGCGCTGGTGACGGAGTGGGAGCGGGAGCACCCGGACGCCGCACCGCCGCCCGACCTCCCGGCGCAGTCTCGCCTCGTGGGCTCTGTGCCCGGCTCCCGGGCCCCCAGCCGCGCGGACGATCCGTACGTCGCGCCCGACCACCCGCTGTTCCAGGCGCTGCGCCAGTGGCGCTCCGAACGCGCCCGCGCAGACGGCGTCCCCGCCTACACCGTCTTCTCCGACCGCACGCTGCGCGAACTCGTGAACGCGAGGCCTCGCAACGTCCATGCGCTGCTGAACGTCTGGGGGCTGGGCGAGTCGCGCGTCGAGCGTTTCGGCGCCGACCTGGTGCGCGTCATCCGCGACTTCGAGGCCTCCGGCGCGTCCGATGCCTGACCACCTCGCTGCACCGCCGTGGGTTGCAGCGCTTACACCCGGTAAGGCATGATTACGGCAGCACTCGTGGCCGGGCGTCCGGCTTTCAACGCACCCAGAGGGGGCTCCGTGAACCTCACCGTCACCGAACTTGCCCAGACCCGTCTCACCGACCTGATCGGCGAGCAGATGCAAGAGCAGCAGCAGGCCATCCGGGTGTTCATCGCCCAGGGCGGCTGTGGCTGCTCCGGCCCGCGCTTCGGCATGGGCCTCGACCAGCCGTCCGAGGAAGACGCCATCGTGGAGATCGGCGCGCTAAAGTTCATCGCGGACCCCGCCTCCGCGCCCGCCCTGCAGGACGCGTCCATCGACTACATCGACGACGTGATGCAGCAGGGCTTCCAGATCACCGCCCCGAACGCCGCCTCCGAGGGCGGTGGCTGCGGCTGCGGCGGCGGCGCCCACTAGGCTGTCCTCCGCGCTCCGCGCAAGCGCATACGCAAAGACGCCGGCCTCTGGGCCGGCGTCTTTTGTTGTGCGCGTCTCGAGAGGAGCGCCTGCTAGTGCGCGTGGGCGTGGGCGTGGCCGTGCGCGCCGCTCGGCTTGTAGTACGGGTTGGTGCCGGAGGCGTGGTCCGTGACGTCCGTCACTTCCTCGATGTCCGGGACCTGCTGCTTGACCGCGGCTTCCACGCCCTGCTTCAGGGTGGCGGTCGCCATCCCGCAGCCCACGCAGCCGCCGCCAAACTCCACGTACGCCGTGCGGCCCTGCACGCCCAGCAGTTTCACGGTGCCGCCGTGGCTGCCGATCTGCGGGTTCAGGTGCTCGTCGAACAGGTCCTGGATCGCGAACTCTCGAGGATCAGACCAGATCGGGTTGGGGTTCCGGAACTCCAGGCCCTGGTTGCCCTCCTCGTCCGAGAAGAAGTGGATCTCCAGGCCTTCCACGTAGGCCAGGTCGTGCGAGGGGACGAACACGGAGATGCCGTCCGTGGTCTCCACTTCCACGTCCGCCTCGAGTTCGGCGCCCTGCTCCACCAGGCTCAGGAGGTGCTTGAACTGACCACCCGACCGCTCCGCGATCTCCAGGCGGAGGCCGGCGACCGGGTTGGGATGGTTGTCAACCACCTCGGCCAGTTTGGAGTAGGCCGTCTCGGTGAACTTGATGTTGGGGGTGCGCGTTTCGAGTTCGCTCATGATCTGATCCTATCGGATGAGGGCTACCTGTTGAGGCCGGCGGCGTCCGCGCTTGCCGCCAGGTCCAGGATATGCCGCGCTACGAAGGCGGGATCCTGCATCGGGATGAAGTGTGACATTTCCGGCCGCAGCACGTCATGCCCGTCTGCAAACAAGGACGCGAGGTCGGGCCGGGTGGGCGAAGTGGCGAACGGTGGCGCCTCCTCGCCCGGCTGGCGTTGCCGGGCCCGCACCACGCGCACGGGGACGCGCACCTGCGGGATGACCTCGGTCTCCAGGTCCGCCGAGCCGCTACCGGCCGAGCCGTAGATGCTCGCCTCGATCGCCGGCGGGCACGCCAGGACGAAGCCGTCGCCGTCCGGGTTGGGGAGCAGGCCGCCGCGCGCGTAGTCCTCCAGCACGCCGGGAGCCCAGACGTTGTAGGGGAAGCGGTCGCGGAAGCGCTCCACCATCTCCTCCGGGCTGGCCCACTCGTTGCGACGCTTGGCGATGAACTCGAACGCGCCGGAAGGCCTCGCCGCCTCCGGGTCCGCGGAGGCGGGGCCGCCGCGCATCACCGGGTCCAGCAACAGCAGCGAGGCGAAGCGCCCGGGCTCTCGCGCCGCTGCCACGGTGGTGGAGTGTCCGCCCATGGAGTGCCCCACGCCCACCGCGCGCTGCAGGTCCAGGCTGCGCACCACGGCGGCGACGTCAGCACCAAAGTGATCCCACCCGATGGGAGGCTCTGGGTTGTCGCTACGGCCGTGCCCGCGCAGGTCGATGGCGATCACGCGCTGGCCCGGCAACAGTCGGGCCACGGTGTCCCAGGTGCGGGCGTGAAACCCTGTGGCGTGGGTAAGGACGACCGGTCGCCCCTCCCCTGCCCACTCGAACACGGAGAGGACGAGGCCATCCGAGTCGACTCGCAACTCCGAAGGCTCTTCGCCCTCCGGTCGGCTCGCCAACTGCTGCTCCACGGCGTCCGCCACGTGGCACTCCTCCCCCGCATCGGGGCCACAGGTCAATGTCTACTGTCCATGGTATCGGGGCACGGTGGTATCGGAGCACGGTGGTATCGGCGCACGGTGTTCAAGGAACTCAGCGCGTCTCCTCAGCCATCCGCGCCGGCCACAGGCATGGTCCCGAACCGCTGCTCCAGCACGCGACGGCGATACGCGAAGATCGCGGCCAGCCGGCGCCGCACCACCAACTGGTCCACGAGGTCCCCGAACAGTCCGAAGCCCACCTCGTAATGCACGATGTCGCGCATCTCCACGCCGCGCCCGGCTTCGTCCGCCACCTCTCGGAAGCGGTGCTGGTGCTGCCAGAAGGCGTAGGGGCCGCTCCGCTGCTCGTCTACGAACAGGCGGCCGTCCTCCACGCGCGTGATCTCCGTCACCCACGTCACGGGGATGCCCAGGAGCGGCCGCACCCGATAGCGCACGAGCAGGCCCGGTCGCATCACCTCCGGCGCTTCACCGAGGACCTGGAAGCCCATGTCCGGCGGGGTGATCGCGGCCAGGTTTGCGGGACTCGAGAAGAACGACCACGCCTCGTCCAGGCTGACCGGGAGCCGCTGGGTCTCGCTGAACCACCGCATGCCCACGTCGTCCTCCGTCCCGCATCGCCCTCGTCAGGATCGAGGCAGCAACGGAGTCACGACTGGCGTGCCGGCCCCCTGACATGCTCGCTACAGTACCCGCGCAACGTGACCGAGGGAGGATGCCCGTGATCGACCTGACGATGGAACGCCTCGATGGTTCGGAGGAGCCGCTGTCCACGTACGAGGGCAAAGTGCGCCTGTTGGTGAACGTGGCCAGCAAGTGCGGCCTGACTCCGCAGTACGAGGCCCTGGAGCGCCTGCACGAAACCTATGGCGAGCGTGGCTTCACCGTGCTGGGCTTCCCGGCCAACAACTTCGGCGGACAGGAGCCGGGCACGCACGAGGAGATCGCGGAGTTCTGCTCCGCCACCTACGGCGTGCAGTTCCCCATGTTCGGTAAGATCAGTGTGAAGGGCGACGACATCCATCCGCTGTACGAGTACCTCACCACCCTGCCCGAGCCACTGGGCGGCGAGGTGCAGTGGAACTTCCAGAAGTACCTGGTCGACCGAGAAGGCAACGTGGTGGGCCGCTACTCGCCGCGCATGACTCCGGACGACCCGGAACTCGTCGCCGCGATCGAAGCGCTCCTGTAGGGGTTGCGCGAGCCCACCGGGACGCCTCGCAGCGCTCGGCGGGCTAGACATCACGCGCGAGTCCCCAGACACTCGGAGGAGCCTGGCAGGGTAGCTCAGTGGTAGAGCAGCGGACTCATAAGCCGTTGGTCGCGGGTTCAAATCCCGCCCCTGCTACCAGACGAAACTGACGAAGGGCGCTTCCCCCGACATGGGGGCGGCGCCCTTTTCTTTATGTCTTATCAAGTGCCAAGTCGCGGACTCCGATGACGGATCGCCATCCCTTTCGCACGCGGCAGCCGTCCTCCGCAACCCCTCACCCACTCCGTATCCCGCAGGATCGGCTGCACAAGAACTGCGCGGAAGGGGACCATCATGGTTCTGATCCTCTGGTTCATCCTGGCCGTCGTGCTTGCCGTATGGCTGGTGGGCCTGCTGCTGGACGTCGCGGGCGGCCTCATCCACCTGCTGCTAATCGTGGCGCTGGTGGTCCTGCTGATGAACTTGTTCACCAACATGCGTGCCCGCTCGAGATAGCACGAGCCAGGCGACACCATCTCGCCGCGAGGCGCATCCATCGGAAGGACGGCTCCATGCCTGACCTGGACGACGTACTGGAAGTCTTCGTAGGCACGCTGCTGGCGGGCCTGGTGCTGATCCTTGTGGCCCCCCGCCTGAAACGAGGCCAGCGCAAGCAAGGCTGGCTCTAGGGCCGTACCCCGCAGGACCGCGAGGACATCGTGCGGCCCGCCCATGCTGGGCGGGTCGTCTTTGTGCCGGACTCACACGTCCTGAACCAACGCTCCACGGCTGGTGATGAAACATCTCACCGAGCCGGGTCGAGTGATGGGCAGGCATATGACGGCAACGGATGGTATCGGGGTCAGGACGCAGCACGCGGTCAGCGGGCCCGCGCCTCCGGGCATACCTCGCATCCATCCGCCCTCGCCGAAACTGAACGAACGTCGCCCGCTCGGCGCGTACGGCCTGACCTTCCGCATGCTGGAACCGGCCAGCCTGACCGAGGCGGAGGAGGCGGGCGTCATCCAGTTGCTCCGCCTGGCCTTCAACGGCGGTCCGGGCTGGTTCGACCTGCCGGTCGCGCAGATCGACCACTTCCGCTGGAAATTGGCCGACTACCCGTACGAATCTTTTGCCTACCTCGGCGAGTTCGGTGCGGAGATCGTGGGGTTCGGCGGGCGACTCAACCGCCGGTGGCTGGTGAACGGCCTCGAACGGGTGGGGCGCGACGGCGTCGAGGCGGCCCTGCATCCTCGATACCAGAACCAGGGCCTCACCACGCTCCGCCGTGACATCTTCGACGAGTTCGACTACAGCGAGGGCTTCACACTGTCGTTCGCCTCGCACCCGTCGTCGCTGCACAACCGGCGGAAGCGGGGCACGCCCTCTGTAGCCAACCCCATGGAGAACCTGGTGCGGCCGCTGGACGTGGGCAGGCACATCCACCCGCAACACATGGCCAACGGCGCCACAGGAGCGAGCAGCCGCACCCGCATCGCCCTGGAGCGCGGCAGGACGCGCCAGCAGCGGCCGGAGGTCGTGCGCCGGCTGGCGTGGGAGTGGCGCCTCCTGCGTCATCGCCTGCAGCATCGGCCGCTCCACTTCCGTGCCGGCGGCTGGACGATCCGCACCGTCGACGCCTTCGACCAGCGCATCGAGGCGTTCTTCACGGACGCTGCGACTCAGTTCGACCTCATCCAGGTGCGCAACCAGCGGTTCCTGAACTACCGGTACGCGGATCGGCGCGCCGGGCCATTCACGATCCGTCTCGCCGAGGCGGAAGGCCAGATCCTGGGCTACTCCGTGGTGCGGGCCACCTCCGACAGCGGCGTGCTGGCTGACCTGCTGGCGCTGCCCGGCCGGGAGGACGTGGCGGACGCGCTGATCAAGGACGCGCTGACCCTGGCCCGCCAGGCCGGAGCGCCGTCCGTGAGGACGTGGATGATGCGCCACCACCCGTACCACCGGCTGCTGGTGCACGCGGGCTTCATGCAGAATCAGAGCATCGTGGAACCGGGCTATGAGGCGAAGCACATGGATCCGGTGGAACTGGAGTTCCTCGCGGACCCGCAGGCCCGGGTGCACATCGTTATCGGCGACACGGACCACGTGTAGCCGCAGCCCCCACCGAGGGAGACACGAAGGACGGGGGCGGGATGGCGCCCCCGTCCTTCGTTGCGCTCAGTCCACCTGCGCGAGGGCTGGCGGGGAGGCCGTGTCGGACGCAACGGGCGCCTCGGCGTCCACCTGCCTGTCCTCCATCTCGCCGGCCTCGGCGAACTGCTCGTGGTAGAGCGCGGCGTAGAGGCCGTCCGCGGCCAGCAGTTCCGCGTGCGTCCCCCGCTCCACCACCCGAGCGTTGTCGAAGACGTAGATGACGTCCGCCTCCAGCACCGTGGAGAGCCGGTGAGCGATCACCACCGTGGTGCGGCCTCGGGCGAGGCGCGTGGTGGCGTCTCGGATCTCGCGCTCCAGGCGCGTGTCCAGGGAGGCCGTCGCCTCGTCGAAGATGAGGACGGGGGGATCCTTCAGCACCGCGCGGGCAATGGCCACGCGCTGCTTCTGGCCGCCGGAGAGGCGGTAGCCACGTTCGCCCACCACCGTGTCCAGGCCCTCCGGCAGTTCGCGCAGCAGGTCGCCCAGGCCGGCGATGGCGGCGGCCGCCAGCAGTTCCCCGTCCGTCGCGTCCAGGCGGCCGTAGCGGATGTTCTCCCGCAGGGTGTTGTGGAACAGGAACGTCTCCTGCATCACCGCCCCCACGGTGGCCGCGAGCGACTGCAGCGAGAGGTCCCGCAGGTCCGTCCCATCGATGGTGACGCGGCCCCGGTCCGGGTCGTAGAAGCGCTGGAGGAGGTAGGTCATGGTGGTCTTACCCGCGCCGGACGGCCCCACGAGGGCTGCCATCTGGCCGGGGAGCACCTCGAAGTCCACGTCCGCCAGCGAGGGGGTCTCCGCGCCGGGGTAGGCGAAGGTGACGCCCTCCATGCGCACGTGCCCGCGCGGCGCTTCCAGGACGCGTGCGTCCGGGGACTCGATCAACTCGACCGGACGGTCGAGGTACTCGAAGACGCGCTCGAAGAGGGCCAGCGAGGAGATCAGGGTGGTGTTGACGCGGGCGATGGTGGCGAAGGGCTGGAAGACGCGCTGCACCAGGACGGAGAACGCCACCACCGTGCCCAGGTCCACCCCGTCGTTCAGCACCGCCACCCCGCCAACGACGAACACGGCGATCAGCGCGACGGAACCGAAGAGTTCCGTCGCCATGTTGAACCAGCGGCCAGCCATCACGCGCTGGATGGAGAGGCGACGCAGGCGCGCGTTGGAGTGCTCGAAGCGTTCCGTCTCATACTCCTGGCGGCCGAAACTCTTGACCAGCATGGCGCCGGACACGGACAGCGTCTCCTCCAGGTGCGAGGCCATGGTGGCGCTCTCCTCCTGCCACTCCTTCCGCAGGCGTCGCTGGAAGTTGCCGATGCGCTTGGTGGGGATGATCCAGAGCGGCAACGAGGCGGCCGCCAGGAGGGCGATGCGCCAGTCCAGATAGAACATCAGCCCCACCGCGATCAGCAGCGTGACCATGTTCACCATGAACTCCGCCAGCGTGATGGTGACCGCCTGCTCCACCTGGTTCACGTCCGTGGTGACGCGGGAGAGGATCTCGCCCGTCTGGTTCTCGGTGTGGAAGTTGAGCGACTGGCGCTGCAGGTGGGTGTGCAGGCGCGTGCGCATGGCGTACATGACGCCCTGCCCGATCCGCTGGGTGATGAGCGTCTGGGCCACGCTAAGCAGGCCGGCGCCCAGGAACATGCTCCCGGCCAGCAGGCCGTACTTCAGGATCTCGCGGGTGGCGTCCTCCGGTGCACCGACCGTATTCGAGGCCGCCTCGATGGTGTTGACGATGCGGGCGATGACCAGCACCGGCAGCAGTTGCAGTGCCGAGGCCACGACGACCACGGCCAACAGGAGGGCCAGCATCCAGAGATAGGGTCGGAATAGGAGGGCGCTGCGCTTGGCGATTCGGCGGCTGGGCACGGAGGGGACGCGGTAATGCATGCAGCGAGCGTGTGCCGGGCGCGTCAACCACGGCTCAACCAATCGTGCGCACCCTCACAAGACTCGACCTATCGGTCGACGAGTCGCATCACCGAGGCGCAACGCGGCTGCCTCAGTCTTCGATAAGCGCGCGTGCCTGGGTGAAGACGGCGTCCAGCATCTCCTCGGTCAGGCGGCCGGTGAAGGTGTTTTGCTGGCTGGGGTGGTAGCAGCAGATCAACGAGCGCCCGTCCCCCAGGTCCCACTCCGCGCCGTGCCCGAACTTCGGCCGAGGGCGCACGCCGGCCCCCCGGGCGATGAGACCCGCGGCGAAGCCGCCCAGGGCCACCACCACCCGCACCCTCGGAAGCAGCGCCAGTTCGCGGTCCAGGAACGGCGCGCAGGCGTCGCGCTCCTCGGTGGTGGGCTTGTTCGCCGGCGGAGCGCACCGCACGGGCGACGTGACGTAGGCATCCGTCAGCGCCAGGCCGTCTCCTGGCCGCACGGAGGTGGGCTGGTTGGCGAAGCCGGCTCGATGCATGGCGCGGTAGAGCCAGTCGCCGGAGCGGTCGCCGGTGAAGATGCGCCCGGTGCGGTTGGCCCCGTGCGCCGCGGGCGCCAGCCCCACCACCAGCAGGCGCGCCTCCGGGTCCCCGAAGCCCGGCAGCGGCCGCCCCCAGTACTCCTCGTCGCGGAACATCGCGCGCTTCTCGCGCGCCACCTGCTCGCGCCACGAGACGAGGCGAGGACAGCGGCGACACGCCACCACGTCCGCCGCAAGCCGTTCCAGGGAGTCCGCCACGCTGGCACCTTCACCGCAGAGTTCGAGCATCGGGGGAGTTCGAGGGAGTCTCCCCAGCGTACCGCGCCCGCCTCGGAGGTTTCGTGAGTGCGTCAGGCCGGAGCGAAGCGCAGCATCGTGACCGGGCCCTCGTCCTGGAAGACCGGGCGCACGCGCATGCCGATGTGGATCGCCTCGGGCGCCACGTCCACCAGTTCGGTGGTCAGGCGAGGGCCTTCGTCCAGTTCCACCACCGCGATCAACTGCGGCACGTCCTCCGCCCATGCCGGCGCGGTAGGACGCCGTGCGATGGTGAACGTGTAGACCGTCCCTTCCCCGGACACCTCGCGCCATTCGAGGTCGCCCGCCAGTGTGCCGGGCGCGCGGTTGCGCGGGTAGAAGACCCACTGGCCGCTGGAGGGCGAGAACTGCAACAGCACCCGCCCCTGCCGCAGGCCATCCCAGAAGGGTTGCGAGGTGGGCGTGGGCTGGGGCAGCGGTCTGTCCGGCATTCGAGCCTCCCTGAGTCCTACCTGCGTCTTACCTGTGTCTCACCTGCGTCTCACCTGGGTCTCACCTGGTCTTTGGGGTGGGGCCTCGGTCAGTCGCCCCGCAGGACCAGGGCGACCTGCTCGCTCATGATGCCGCCGTTGCCGGAGACAAAGGCGGTGTCGCAGTCACGCACCTGCGCCTCGCCTGCGCGCCGCATGATCTGCCTCGCCCCGTCGCACACGTGCGACATGCCACCCGCCAGGCCCGCCTGCCCGAAGGACAACTGGCCGCCGTGCGTGTTGCAGGGAAAGTCACCTCGGAAGGTCAGGTCGTGCTCGTTGACGAAGCGGGCGCCCTCACCCGGTGCGCAGAAGCCAGCGTCCTCCAGCGTCATCAGCACGGTGATCGTGTAGCAGTCGTAGATCGAGACCATATCCACGTCCGCCGGCGCCGCCTCCGCCATCTCGAACGCACGCCGCGAGGCGGGCCCGATGGGCGTGCGCAGCAGGTCCTCCGCGTAGGTCGGCGTCTTGAACGCCAGGTGCTCGCCGAACCCGCTCACCCACACCGGCCGGTTGCGGCCCCGCCGGGCGACCTCGGCGCTGGCGACCACCACGGCCGCTCCACCGGAGGCCGGCATCACGATCTCCAGCAGGTGCAGCGGATCCGCGATCATCGGGCTCGCGAGCACGTCCTCGATGGTGATCGGCTGGCCGTGGAAGATCGCGTCCGGGTGCGCGCCGGCGTTCGTGCGCTGGTCCACAGCGATCTTGGCCAGCGCCCGTGGGTCGTACCCGTACTGGTGCGCGTAGCGCTGCGCGATCATCGCGTAGCCCGCGTTCTGCGCCACGTTGCCGTAGGGAATGTCGAACTCTGCCTGCGGGGAACCCCAGCGGTCGCTGGAAGCGCCATACCTGCTCGCCGGCGCTCGGACGGCGTCCTCGGGCGGCGGCGGCGCGGGCATGGAGGGCGTCACGCAGAGCACCACGCTCGCCGCGCCGAGTTCGATCGCCGCTGCGGCGCGCCACACCATGCCGGTGGCCGTGGCGCCGCCCAGGTCCACAAACTCCGCGAAGTTGACGGGGATACCCAGGTACTCCGCCACCGTGGACGGCACGAAGGACGCCGACTCCCGCAGCCCCGAGGTGCAGATGCCGTCCACCTCGCGCGGGTCGATGCCGGCATCGTCCAGCGCCGCACGGGCGAGGTCCGCCCACTGCTCCAGCATGAACTGATGCGGGCCAGCCGGCCGGCGTTGTGGCTTCCACTCGGCGATCCCGGCGATGGCCGCCGTTCCACGCAATCCCATGGCCTCACCCCGCGCTCGATATTCCGTGCCGGCGTCGATCGCCGTGAGACTACCAGCCCCGGAGGGCCCTCGGCGTACCGGACGGGCCGAGCGCTACGCGCGCGTCTGCGGGCGATGCGAGCAGGTCGAACGCCTCCGCCGCCACGCGCTCGACCTCGATCTCGTCGAGCAGGGTGGACTCGTGCGAGCACTCGGACTCCACGAGGCGGCGCCCGCACTCAGAGCAGGCAAGGTCCCACGCGAGGACGGCGCGATGCCGGTCTGCCGGGCCGATAGGGCCGGCCGTCAGCAGGTTCGGCCCCCAGAACAGCGCCAGCGTCCGCCGGGCCACCGACCGCGCCAGGTGCGCCGGCCCGGAGTCGTTCCCCACGTGCAGCGCGACCCGGTCGAACAGGCCCAGGAGCGCCGGGAGGCTGAGACGCCCGCCCAGGTCAACGGCCGGCCGGCGCATCTGGCTCAGCACCTCCGCTGTCAACTCCCGCTCCGCCTCCGCGCCGACGATATACACCGTGGCGCCCGCCTCCACGAGGCGGTCACCCAGCGCCGCGAACCGCTCCGCACGCCAGCGTCGACGCGGACTTCCTGCCCCCGGATGCAGCGTCACCTCGAACGGCCGAGGCGGGCCGGTGGCTTCGAGCGCCGCCCGCCGGTCCGCGCTCGTCACCGCCAGCGAGGGGGCGAGTCCGCGGGGTTCCGCGCCCACCAGCGCCACCAACTCCTGCCAGCGCAACGCCTCCGAGTGCAGGTAGACGTGCGGCATCCACAGGTCGAGGGCCTCCGCGTCGGGCGTGCGGCACCCCAGGGTGACTCGGGCGCCCAGCCGCAGCACGAACGGGTTGGAGTGCCGCCCACCGCCGTGCATCTGCACCGCCAGGTCGAACCTGCGCGCGCGCATGGCCTCGAAGAATCGCTCCACCTCCGCCTGCGGGGCGACCTCGCCGGGCACGTCCCGTACGCCGGGAAACGGCGGCACCACCACCATTTCGTCCCACGGCCCGGGGCGCCCCCCGAGCAGCGCGACGTGGGCGGGGGCGCAGAGCAGCGTGACCGAGGCGTGCGGGTACGCCTGGCGCAGCGCGTGCAGGGCCGGCAGCGCGAACACGAGGTCGCCGAGGCCGCCCGCACGCAACACGGCGATGCGCTCCACCCCCGGGATGCGCTGGCCTCGGACGGACGGAGGCGGCTCGTGCGGAGCGATGGGCGTGCTCGGAAGCGCGGCGGTCGTGCCATTCACGGGAGGGCGCGCGCGCGACCTCGGCGCCCCGCCCTGGGACGCGCCCGGGTGCGCGTGAGGTTGCGAGGCGTCCAGCGCTGTCCGTCGGAACCGTCGCCGCATGCCCTCACGTCCTTCGTTCGCGCCCTGCTAGCGGTGGGCTAGCGGTGGGCTAGCGGTGGGCTAGCGGTGGGCTAGCGGTGGACCGCCGAGGGGACGCTGCGGGAGAAATGCCTGCAGACGCATAACGGGCGCCGTGGGAGCGTTGCATCGCGCTCCGCTTTGCGACGGAGGGGCGCTATGTTCGATCGGCGGGAAGCGGAAAGGCTAGGCATGCGGCTGACGCGACGCGCGTTCCTCAACGGCACGGGGGCTGTCCTGGTGGCGGCCATCGCCGCGCCCCTCATCCAGGCGTGCGGAGGGGACGAGGAACCCCAGGTGCAGGTGAACACGCCCACCGCCACTCCCACCGAGGCCCCCCCGGAGCCCACGCCCACCTCGACCGTCACGCCAGAGCCAGAGGTGGGCTTCAACCCGGATCTGCACCTCTTGGTGGACAAGGACCGAGCGCTGCCGGACGGCTTTGTGCCCCCCGACCTGGAACCGATCCCGGCGTCCTGGCACATCCCGGAGTTCGGCGGCCTCCAGTTGCGCGCCCCCGTGATCGAGGCGCTGGCGCCCATGCGTGCGGCCGCCGCCTCGGACGGCGTGGACCTGCTGATCCGCTCCGCCTACCGCTCCTACGACGAGCAGGTCGTCACGTTCCAGTACTGGGTGGACACGCTGGGCGAGGAGCAGGCGAGGCGTGAGAGCGCGGTGCCCGGCCACAGCGAGCACCAACTGGGGACCACCATGGACTTCGCCGCGCCGGACAACGGTTGGGCCCTGGTGGAATCGTTCGCGGACACGGCGCCCGGCCTCTGGCTGGCCGACCACGCCCATGAGTACGGCTTCGCCCTCTCCTACCCCCGCGACGGCGAGGCGATCACCGGTTACATCTACGAGCCCTGGCACTACCGCTACATCGGCGTGGAGGCCTCGATGCCCTGGCGCGAGTCCGGGCTCACGCTGATCGAGTTCCTGGAGGGCCTGCAGGAGCAAGCCTGACCGCCGCCCTGGCGGACGGGTCAGCCCACCCCCATGCCGCCGTCCACCGGCAGCGAGACGCCGGTGATGAACTGCGCCTCGTCCGAGTGCAGGAAGAGCGCGGCGTAGGCCACGTCCCACCCGCTCCCCATCATCCCGCCCAGGGGGATGCGGGCATTGCGCGAGGCGACCACCTCGTCACGAGGCATCCCAGCGTTGACGCGCGCCTCGATCGCCATCGGCGTGTTCATCAGGCCGGGGAGGATCGCGTTGACGCGGATGAGGTCGGGCGCGTACTGGCCGGCCAGTTGCTCCGTGAGGCCGATCACGCCCATCTTGGACGTCTTGTATCCCACCCACGGGTACGCATGCCGCGCCGCCATGGACGAGATGTTCACGATGGAGCCGCCGCCCTGTTCCTGCATCACCGGGATCGCCCATTTGCAGGCCAGCCACATGCCGCGCAGGTTGATCTGGAAGATGCGGTCCCAGCCCTCCACGGACAGGTCCGTCGCCGGAGCATCACCGATGCCCACACTGCCGCCCACGTTGTTGTGGAGCAGGTCCAGGCCTCCGAAGCGCTCCACCGCGGCCTCGATGAAGGCGCGCACCTGGTCCTCCTCGCGGATGTCGGCAGCCATCGCCTCCGCCTCGCCGCCCTCGGCGCGGATCTTGTCCACAGTCTGCTGGGCGCGGGCCAGGTCTGCGTCCACCACCAGGACGCGGGCGCCCTCGTGCGCGAGGAGGAGCGAGGTCGCCTTGCCGTTGCCGATGGTCTCGCCCGGCGTCTGGCCGCCGCCGACCACCACCGCCACCTTGTCCTGCACACGTCCTGCCATGCTGTCCTCCTCTGCACGCTCGCTGCGGCGCGCGCATCGTAGCGGAGCGGGGCGCCGGGTAGCGGAGCGGGGCGCCGGCCATGCGTCGCACCCCGCGCGCACCACATTCGTGTTCCCGTCCGCTATCCTCTGGGCGACGTGAGGAGGGAAAACGATGTCCCAGGGGAGCGCTCCCGAAGTCACCACCACCCGAGGCCGGCTCCGGGGCGTCATGCAGGAGGGCCTCGCCGTGTTCCGAGGCGTCCCGTACGCCGCTGCCCCGGAGGGCCCTCGACGCTTCCGCGCACCTGAGCCCGCCGAGGCCTGGGAGGGCGTGCGCGACGCAACCACGCTCGGCGCCGCCGCCCCGCAGCCGCCACGCCAAGGGGTGGCCTCGATCTTCGCGGGGGCCTTCAGCGCCGGCGACCTGCCGGTCAGCGAGGACTGCCTCAACCTGAACGTCTGGACGCCCGGCCTGGACGACGCCCGACGCCCGGTGATGGTGTGGGTGCACGGTGGCGGCTTCCGCACCGGCACGGGCGCCTCGCCGATGTACGACGGCGCCACGCTGGCGCGCCGGGGCGACGTGGTGGTCGTGACGTTCAACTACCGCCTGGGCCCCGTGGGCTTCCTGTACGCCGAGGAACTGGGAGGCGCCAACTTCGGCCTGCTGGACCAGGTGGCGGCGCTGCAATGGGTGCAGGATGAGGTCCGCGCGTTCGGCGGCGACCCGGACAACGTCACGATCTTCGGTGAGTCCGCCGGCGGGAAGAGCGTGGAGACGCTCCTGGGCACTCCCGCCGCCCGCGGGCTCTTCCACCGCGCTATCGTCCAGAGTTCCCACGACCCACCGATGGGCGTGGAGCAGGCCACGGGCGCCACCTCGCAGTTCCTCGCGGAGGTGGGCCTCACCCAGCCGGACGCCGAGCGCCTCCGCGCGATGCCGCTGAACGACCTCATCGCCGCACAGGTGCGCCTGGCGGAGGCCGCGATGGCCGCCGGCGCGGGGGGCGTCCTGGGCGCGGGCGCCTCCTTCGGCCCCGTCGTGGACGGCGACGTGCTGCCGGCCCATCCGCGCGAGGCGACCGCGGCAGGCTCTGCGGCGGACGTGACCCTGCTGATCGGCACGAACCTGGACGAATCGCGTCTCTTCGGCGCGGCGGCCCCCGGCATGGCTGACATGGACCGGCCCGCGGCCCTCGCGCGTATCGCCGCCACCCTCACCGCCGGCGACGAGGCCCGCGCGGCCGCAACGTACGAGGCGTACCGGGCGGCACGGGAGCAGCGAGGGGACCGCCACGCACCGGTCGACGTGTGGTTCGCGGTGCAGACCGACCGCACCTTCCGCTACCCCTCGATCCTGGTGGCGGAGGGGCAGGCGCAGCACCAGCCCGCGACGTACATGTACCTCTTCACGCAGCCCTCGCCGCTGTACGAGGGTGTCCTGGGCTCTTGCCACGCGCTGGAGATCCCCTTCGTGTTCGGCACAAACCGGGGCGAGTTGCTGCCGCTGACTGGCAAGGGCGACGCAGTGGAGGCCCTGGCCACGGCGATGCAGGACGCGTGGATCGCCTTCGCCCGCACCGGCGACCCGAACCACGGAGGGCTACCGCTGTGGCCAGCGTTCACCGACCGGCGGCGCGCCACCATGGTGCTCGGCAGCCAGCAGGACGTTGCCTACGGCCCGCTGGAGGCGGAGCGCCAGGCGATGGCGGAGGTGTTCCCGCCCCTTCGGTAATCCCGCGTCCCGCTACAGCCCCTGCTCCGAGCGCCACCGGCGGATCCAGCCGGCGTGCTGCGCCTCGTGGTCGCTAAGCAGGCCGGCCTCCCCGTAGCGCGAGCCGTCCAGCCCCACGTCCGAGGCGGCGGCGATGGCGTCCAGCAGCCCCTGGTGCGACTGGTCGAGTTCCCACCGCACCTGCTCCAACGACAGGTCGCGCCGCAGGGCGTGCGTGACCTGGCCCAGCGGGTCATGCTGCGCCTCGTCCATGCGCCACGCGGAGGCCCATCCCGCAGAGATGCGGAGCACCTCTGCCGCCCGCACCTCGTCCCAGAGCGCGATGTGGGCCAGGTGGTCCTTCACCGACCAGCCGTCCAGCGGTGGCTCCACCAGGCGGGCGTCCTCGATGCCCGCGATCGCCGCCAGGAGGTCTGCCCGCATGTCGCGGTAGTGCCGCAGAAGGGCGTCGCGGTCGTACGCCATGTGACGCGCTACTCCTGGATGCTCAGGGCGCCCGTGGGGCAGGCGTGCACCGCGTCCATCAGCGCCTCGCGGTCCTCTTCCGGGAACTCCTCCGCTGTGGGGACGGGAATGTCCTCCTCGTCCGGCTGCAGGAGGCGAGGCTGAACCATGTAGCACTGGCCCGAACTCATACAGGTATCGCGGTCCACCACCAGCCGAGGCATGCTCGATCGCCTTTCCTCACCCGCCCGTGCGGGTGGTCACGCGTAGCGGCAGGCGCTCCAGGCCTCGGAAGGCGCCGCCGCCTCGCCATTCCGCCTGCGCCGGGTCAACGGCCAGGCGGATGTCCGAGTAGCGGTGGAAGAGCCGCTCGAGCGTCAGGCGAGCCTCGTTACGGGCCAGGTTGGCGCCCAGGCAGAAGTGGATGCCGCCGCCAAACGAAAGGTAGCGAATTTCATCACGTGTGATGTCAAAGCGGTCCGGATCCTCCACCACCTCGGGATCGCGGTTGGCGGAGATGACGGAACCGCTGACCGAGACATGCTGGCCCACGGGACAGCCGGCCACCTCCTGCGGGTGCGCCGTGGTGCGGCCGGTGCCGAGCACGGGCGGCGTGTAGCGCAGCATCTCCTCCACCGCGTTCGCCATCAGTTCCGGGCGCTCGCGCAGGGCCTCCACCTGGCCGGGGTGCGAGAGGAGCGCCAGCAGGCCGTTCCCCAGCAGGTCGGTGGTGGTGAGGTTCCCCGCGTTCAGCAGGAGCCCCAGCATGGTGAGGGTCTCCTCGTGCGTGAGGCGGTCGCCCTCCTCCTCCGCGAGCACGAGCGCGGAGATGAGATCCTCGCCGGGCGCTTCGCGGCGCTGGGCGACCACTCGGTCGAAGTAGGCGCGCATGGCCTGGCGCGCGGCGCGGCCGCGGCGGATGCGGTCGTGGTCGTCCGGCCGCAGGTCGCTGTTCACCATGGTGAGCGACCACTGCTTGAACTGCGCACGGTCCTCCGGATCCACCCCCAGCATCTCCGAGATCACGATCACCGGCAGTGGGATCGCAAGGGCCTCCATGAAGTCGATCTCATCCTGGCCGGCCACCTCGTCCAGCAGGCGGTCCGCGATCTCCTCGATACGCGGCGTCAGCGCCTCCACCGCGCGAGGCGTGAAGGCGCGGTTCACGAGGCGGCGGAGCCGGTCGTGCTCCGGCGCGTCCAGGCCCAGGATGCTGGGCGCGGCGCTGGCCATCGGATTCTCGTCCGGCAGCACCCCCACACGACGAGGGTCGTCCGGGGCAAGTTTGCGGACGTCCTTGAACACGTCCTTGCTCCGCAGCAGCGCTTCCACGTCCGCCCACCGGGTAAGGACCACGCGGGGCCCCTGGTGCGCCTGGTAGACGTGGACGCCGCCGTCCTCGCGCATCTGGCGCAGCACCTCGTGCGGGTCTGCGACGTAGTCCACGGAGGTCGGGTCGTACCCGCCGGGCGCGTGGCGGAGGCCCTCCACGCGCGGGTCCGCTGCTGGGTCCTGGGTGCGGTCGTCCGTGGCCGTCATCGGAGGCCTCCTTGCCGGAGCCGCGGGGCCGGCGGGATCAGGCGCCCTTCTGGATCGCCGACTCCAGCGTGTACTCGTAGTAGGTGATCGCCTCGCTCACCGCGAAGCGGTCGCGCATGAACTCGATACGGGGCTTCTTCTGCATGACCGACTCAAGGGTGAGGTTCGCGCCCAGCGCCGGCCAGCGCATGACCGCGGGCATCTGCCGCCCCGGACGCGGCTCGATGGTCTCGTCCAGCATGTCCGGGTGCTTGTTGAGCAGGTAGAGGTAGGCGTCCGCGAGCACCCTCACCGCCTCCGTGCCGTTGCCAGAGCGCATGGCGCTGTACGCCTTCTCGATCTGGGCGCGCAGGTCGGCATCCTGGACCTGGTCTGGCTTCGGCATTCCCGTCCTCCGGCTGTTTCCCTCTGGCTCCTGGATGTCGCCCCTAGATCGAGGAGTTGATGGGGAACTCGACTCCCTGGAGTTGCTCCTCCCGCCACTTGCGGTGGACGGTCTCGTGGCGTTCCTTGAACTCCGGCAGCAACTGGCGGCCGAAGGTGTCAATGGACTCCATGATGTCCTCGTGCTTCCGGTCGCCGGCCTGCGCCACGAAGATCATCACGTCCAGGTGCCGGTCCTCGTACATCTTGAGCGTGGTACGCAGGCGATCCACCGTGCCAATGGCGTTGCCCGAGCGCGCCGCGCGGTAGAGGGCGCGCTGCACTTCCTCCTTCGGCTCGCCCTCGCGGATCTCGTGCTCGGGGAGGAAGCCGGTGCGGGCCTGGCGCTGCTGCGCCTCCACCTCGGACGACTCGTCGCGGTACTTGCGGTAGACGTTGCCGGCGCCCACGGGGTGCTTCCCGCCGGTCATGGGGTTGTAGTAGTAGCCCAGGGAATAGGAGAAGAAGCCGGGGCCGTTGGCGCTGCGACGCAAGGCTTCCTCGTCCGTAGGCCCCATCATGAAGGTGTTGAGGACGGCCAGGCCCGGGTTGATGGCATGGCCGATGGGCATCAATTCCTCCCGCACCAGGCGGTAGTACTCCTGCGTGCGCTCCCCCAGTTCGTCCGGCGTCTCGAACCCAAACCCCAGCGACCCCATCCCGAGGCGGGCTGCCACCATGGTGGTCTCACGACGGGACGCAGCCACCCACAGCGGCGGGTGCGGCTTCTGCAGCGGCTTGGGCACCACGTTGCGGGCGGGCATGGAAAAGAACTCGCCCTCGAACCCCGGGTACGGTGTGGAGGTCATCATGTTGGTGACCTCGCGCGTCGCCTCCTCCCACATGGCCTTCTTCAGGCCGCGCTCCACGTTGAACCCGCCCAGTTCCATCTCAGACGCGGACTCGCCGCTGCCGAACTCCACCCGTCCGTTCGAGATCAGGTCGAGCGCGGAGATGCGCTCGGCGACGCGGGCGGGATGGTTGTAGGCGGGCGGCGTGAGCACAATCCCGTGACCCAGGCGGATGTTCTTCGTGCGCTGGGAGAGCGCCGCCATCATCAGTTCTGGCGCGGAGGAGTGGGAGTACTCCTCCAGGAAGTGGTGCTCCACCTCGAAGACGTAGTCGAAGCCCAGTGAGTCGGCCAGTTCCACCTGGTCCAGCATCTCGTGGTAGATGCGGTGCTCCGCGTCCGGGTCCCACTGGTCGCCGTCGTACGGCTTGGGCAACTGCAGTTCGTAGAAGAGCCCGAATTTCACTGAGGTCCTCCAAGCACCGGTCGGATAACGTTCTCCGGAGTCGCGGGCACGAATCCTTGCACCCGCTCGTACGGCATGTCAAACGTTGTGCGCCTCACCCTCCCCCGCTCACTCCGGTCACCGGCGCCGGCAGCAAGGGCGGCGCCATCCCGTCCACGATCGCCCGCAGGCGGTCCGCCACGCGCTCCCGGTATTCCGGGTGGGTCAGGATGTAGAAGCGGCCCTCTCGCATGGCCTCCACCACGACCTCCGCCACCTCGTCCGGCGACATGCCGTCGCGCGCCCAGTGCTCGATGGAGGCCTGGCGTCGCGCGAGCACCTCGGCAGAGGGCACGCCGTCGTTCCGCAGCGCCGCCGGGCGGTTGCGGTCGGACTCGATGATGCGCGTGGCGATGAGGCCGGGGCACAGCACAGACACCCCCAGCCGGGAACCGGCGGCCTGGAGGTCGTAGTACAGGCCCTCGGTCAGGCGCGTCACGCCGTGCTTCGTGACGCCATAGATCGAGCCGCCTCCCGTGCCCAGGCCCAGCACGGAGGAGGTGTTGACGATGTGCCCCTCCTCGCCGTGTTCGAGCATGGAGGGCACGAACGCCTGCAGGCCGTGGACCACGCCCATCAGGTTCACACCCACCACCCAGGCCCAGTCCTTCTCAGTACTCGCCCACAGCGGGCCGCCCCCGCCACCGGACACGCCCGCGTTGTTGCACAGCACGTGCACGCGCCCGAAGCGCTCCAGCGCCGCGTCCCGCAACGCCTCGACAGCGTCGAGGCTGGCGACGTCCGTCTCCACGGCCAGCACCTCCGCGCCGACCTGTTGCAGTTCGGCCGCGGCCAGCGCCAGCGCTTCCTTCTCCACGTCCGCCAGCACCACGCGCATGCCCTCCCGGGCAAAGCGCGAGGCGAGCCCGCGGCCAATGCCGCTCGCGGCCCCGGTCACGACCGCCACCTTGCCTCGAAAGTCACGCATCGCGGGCCTCTCTCGTGCATCCGTCCTAGACAGCCGGAACGTCGGACAGCAGGACGCCCAGAGCCCAAGTCCCGGGGGGCACCCAGTAGCGAGGCGGAACGTAACACACCTGTTGTTCCTCATTGCTCGGCCGCGAGGGCGCGACGCCTCGAGGCGGTGGGGAGGCTAGAGCGTGGGGACAGCGCCCACGGAGGGGCGCTCGATCCAGCGCGAGAGGGGGAGGCGCGTCAGGGGCGGGGGTTCCTCGCCGCCCAGCCACGCGATCATCATGCGCGCCGCCACCACGCCCAGTTCCGCCACGTCGATGTGGATGGCGGCCAGCGGTGGCGTCATCAACTCGTCCATCCACCGCGAGTCCAGGTAACTCGCCAGCGAGACGTCCCGAGGGAACTCCAGGTCCCACGAACGGAGCACGTCGACCACGGTGGGCATGAAGCGCTGGTCGCAGATCAGCGCCGTGGCCGGCGGGTCCGCCTCGCGCTGCACGCGCAACGCCTCCACCACCTCTGCCGCGCTGGCGGTGCCGGCCAGCCGAGACACGCGCACCACCGTCCCGTCCGGCAACCGGCGCGACCGAGGCGGCCGCAGTCCGTAGCCCTCCGTCAGCAGCGCGATCGCACGGTGGCCGTGGCGGGCGAGCGACTGGAACGCATCCGCGAAGGCCGGCCGCAGATCCACGTTCACCAGCGGCAGGTCCTCCGCTCCTTCGCCGGCGGAGATCATCGCCAACACGGGGATGCCCTGCCGGCCAAAGTCAGCGATCTCCGTGCCTATGCCGTCCGGCCGGCTCACCAGCAGGCCGTCCACTCGGCGATGGAGCAGGTGGCGCAGGGCATCACGGTGACGCGTCGCGTCGCCACGGGCGCTCGTGACCAGCAGGTGGTAGCCGCCCTCGTGCGTCCCCTGCCCCAGGCCATCGATCAGGTCGAGCGCGGCCGGTGTGTCCAGGCGGCCGAACGCCAGGCCCAGGTCCATCGTGCGCGACGTGCGGAGCGAGCGGGCAGCGAGGTTGGGCTGGTACCCCACCTGCATGGCCGCGGCGCGCACGCGTTCCACCAGGTCGCGCCGCACCCGACGCTGGCCGTTCAGCGCGCGCGACGCGGTGCTCACGGACACGCCGGCGGCCTCCGCCACCTCCCGCAGCGTCGCGCCGCCCGTCGCACCGTCCACGAAGGTCGTCATCACATCCAGCGTACGCCCGCCTCGGAGTGTGGGCACGCCCCGGCAGGAGCCGTCCCGTTGTGAGGCACAGGTAGGCGTTGCGAAAACGCAACGCGACATCTGGTAGGCTCCGCCCTGCACACGGCTTCAGGCATGCCGCTCGTGGATCGCGCGCCAACGCTCGCTCCGCCTCGCTGCTGCCTTGCCCGGCGGAGCAACGGCTGCGCGGGGAGGACCGAAGGAGGACGGATGGGTGGGCCACTGGAGGGCGTACGCGTACTGGACCTGTCGCAATGGCAACAGGGGCCGTACGCCACCGTCCTCCTCTCTGACATGGGCGCAGACGTCATCAAGGTGGAGCGCCCCCACTACGGCGACGCCGGACGGCACGCCCTGGGCGGCTACGACAACGACCGCCCCGCCCCCGACTTCTTCGCGCACAACCGCGGCAAGCGCGGCATGACCATCCAGTTGTCCCACCCCCGCGGACGGGAGTTGGTGCTGGACCTGGCGCAGCACGTAGACGTGCTCGTGAGCAACTTCCGGCCCGGCGTGATGGAGAAGTGGGGCCTCACCTACGGCGACCTCCGGCAGGCGAACCCGCGCCTGGTCTACGCCTACGCATCCGGCGTAGGCCGCCACGGCCCGGAGGTCGACCGGCCGATGTTCGACATCGTTGCGCAGGCGATGGGCGGCATCATGAGCGTGAACGGCGAGGACGGCGCGGCGCCCACTCCCGTGGGCACGTTCATGGGCGACCAGGTGGGCGCCACCATGCTCGCCATCGGCATCCTGGGGGCGCTCCTCGCACGAGAGCGCACGGGCCGAGGCCAGGCGATCGACGTGTCGCTCCTCGGATCGCAGGTGGCGCTCCAGTCGTTCGAGATGACGCACTACCTGTTCACCGGCGAGACGCCGCGGCGCGCGGGGCGTGGGCATCCGCACGCGGGCATCCTGTGGAACACCTTCCCCGCCTCGGACGGCTACTTCGCCATGGCGGGGGTGCGCGAGGACCGCTGGCCGGCCTTCTGCGCGCTCGTCGGCCGCGAGGACCTCGCAACGGACGCACGGTTCGACACGCCCGAGCACCGCGACCAGCACCGGGGCGCGCTGCTGGCGCAACTGGACGAGGTCTTCCGCAGCCAGCCGGTGCAGCACTGGACGCAGGCCCTCAAGAAGATCGACATCGCCTGCGGGCCGGTGCAGGACTACGCGCAGGTGGCGCAGGACCCGCAGGTGCTGGCGAACGACTACATCACGGAGATGGAGCACCCCCGGATGGGGCCCATCCGCCTGGTGAACACCCCCATCGCCCTCAGCGACACGCCGCTGGCGCCGCAGGGCGCGGAGCCGGTGCTGGGCCAGCACACCGAGGAGATCCTGCTGGAACTCGGTTACGACTGGCCCGCCATCACCGAACTGCGCGAGGCCGGCGCGATCTAGCGCTGGCCAGGAGACACCCAACCCGACAAGGTCGAGAGAGGAAGGCCGCCCATGGCCGGCTACACGTTCGAGCACCTGGAGGTCACGGTGGAGGCGGGGGTGGCCACGCTCCTCCTGAACCGACCGGACAAACTCAACGCCATCAACCTGGCGATGATGATTGAACTGCGGCGCGCCTTCGCCGAACTGGACGAGGACCGCGACGTGAAGGTGGTGGTGCTGCGGGGCGCGGGCCGCGCCTTCTGCGCCGGCGCCGACCTCGACTGGTCGGAGAGTCTCGGGCCGGAGGGGCGCGTGGAGTCCAACCGGCTAGGCCAGAAGACGTTCGACATGATGGAGCGGATGGAGACTCCCGTGGTCGCGGCCGTCCACGGCTACGCCCTGGGTGGAGGGCTGGAGTTGGCCCTGGCGGCCGACTTCATCGTCTGTTCGGACAACGCGCAGATGGGGCTGCCGGAGATCACGCTCTCCGCGGACCCGCCGTACCGCCCCAAGATCACGGAGGACGGCGACCCGGACCAGCCCGAGTTCGGCGGACAGGCTCCCGGCTGGGGCGGCCCGAAGCGCCTCCCGGAGCGCGTGGGCAAGGCCATGGCGAAGCAGATGATGCTCACCGGCGACCGCGTGGACGCGCCGCGCGCCCTGCGCATCGGCCTCGCCAACGAGGCATGGCCGCAGGACGAGTTCGACGAGCACGTGGCCGAACTCGCCCGCCGCATGGCGGCGATGAACCGCTACAACCTGCGGCTGGCCAAGGAACTGGTGAACGCCGGCTACGACATGCTGGAGCCCCACCCCGGCTGACCCGCGCTCCGAAGCGAACCCGACACTCCGAGGCGAACCGAGAGGCCTGTTCCATGATCGACTTCAAGCGCATCGACCACATCGGCATGGTGGTCGCGGACCTGGAGGCGCAGGCGGCGCTGTTCTCCGACCTGCTCGGCCTGGAACGCCTCGGCGAATGGGAGGACGAGGCGGATGCGGCGCGCGGCATCACGTTCGCGCTGCCGGAGGGCGACCTCCACTGGGAGGTGAGCGCACCCACGGCCCCGGACTCCCCCCTGCAGGCCTTCCTAGAGAGCCCTCGCGGCCCCGGGCTGCACCACATCACCTTCGAGGTGGCCGACCTGGAGGCGGTGCGCTCAGCACTTCGCGCCCTGGGTGTACGCGAGGCGGACGGGAGCAACGGGGAGCGCGTGCTCGTCAGCGCGGACGGCGCCGGTGAGGGCCTGCAAATGCGCTTCCGCGCCACGCTGCCAGCCCTCACCCCACCCGTGGCCGGCCAGCCTGCGGACCGCCGAGCCGGGGACGAGCAGCCGTCACTGGGCATCGAGGCGCTGGACCACGTGTCCACCGCCTACCGCGACCGCGACGAACTCTCGCGGCACTACGGACGGCTGCTGGGTATGCGCCAGGTGTGGCGCACCCCGGACGGCGCCTGGCCGGACTTCGCCGACTGTGTGCTGGAGATGCCCGGCGGGCAGATCGGCTGGGAGGTCATCCAGCCCGTCGGCGACGACTCGTTTATCACGAAGTTCCTGGACGCCCGCGGCCCCGCCCCGCACCACGTGGCCTTCCGCGTGCGCGACTTCGATGCCGCCCTCGCGGCCTGCGAGCAGCGAGGCGTCCCCACGTTCGACGTGCACGACGACCAGACGGACGGCCACCGCTGGCGCGACGCCTTCATCCACCCCCGCCATACGGGCGGCCTGCTCACCCAGATCTTCTGGGAGGCACACCCCGGCGTGTGGGAGCGCTCGGACAAGGTGCGGCCGGAGGGCTACATCGCCTGACGGCCTAGCCTCGCGGGAGGCCCAGCCCGCGCGTCGCGATCACGTTGCGCTGGATTTCGGATGAGCCGGAGAAGACCGTGTGCGCGACGGAGCCCACGTAGTCGCGCACGAAGAAAGCGTCCAGAGGCGCCGTGGCGCGGTCCCAGATGCCGCCGTAGAGGCCGAAGGCCTTGGTGCCGGTGCGGGCCAGCGCCTGGTGAACTTCTGAACCGAACAACTTGTTCACGGACGCCTCGTAGTTGGGGATCACCTCGTGCGCCTGCATGGAGACCGTGCGCAGCGCGAAGTTGTGCAACACCTCGGTCTCGATGAAGCGGTCGCTCATCTCCAGTCGCACGGTGTTGCGCCAGTCGCTGCGCACCGCGGCCGACGCGTCTCCGCGCTCCTCGGCGCCCCCATCCCCGGCGCTTCGTCCCCCGGCGCCGTCGTCCGAAGCGCACCGTCCCACGACCTCGATGAGGTCCTCGAGCGCCTTGCGGTAGCCCACCGCCCCGCCGATGCCGGAGCGCTCGAAGTCGAGCATGGCCATGGCCACGTACCAGCCCCGATTCTCCTCGCCCACGCGCTGACTGGCCGGGACGCGGACGTCCTCGAAGAACGCCTCGTTGAAGGGCTCCTGGCCGGTCATGTCCGTGAGTGGGCGCACCGAAATCCCGCGCGTCTCGGTGTCGAAGATCAGGAACGTGATGCCTCGGTGCTTGGTTTCGGCATGGGGATCGGTGCGGACGAGGGCGCACATCCAGTCCGCGTACTGGGCGCCGGAGGTCCAGATCTTCTGGCCGTTGATGACGTACGTGTCGCCGTCCCGGTCCGCCCTCGTGGCCAGCGCCGCCAGGTCCGAGCCCGCGCCCGGCTCCGAGAACCCCTGCGCCCAGGCCACCTCGCCGCTGAGGATGCGCGGCAAGTGCTCGCTCTTCTGCTCGGCCGAGCCGTACACGATCAGCGTGGGGCCGATCAGCGACACGCCGATGCCCCCCACCATGGGCACCCGCGCGTTCGCCATCTCCTCGTTGTAGATGAACTGTTCCAGGACGCCGAGCCCGCCCCCCCCGTACTCCCGAGGCCAGTGCGGCGCCACCCAGCCCCGCTCGGCCAGCGCCGCGCCCCACTCCTGTGCCGCGGCGCGGCGCACCGGATCGTCGGAGATGCGGTCGGCAGGCCAGTTGTAGCCGGGGATGTCCTCCGGCTCCACGCTCTGCTCTGCCTCTAGGTCGGGCGGGTAGCCCTGCGGGAAGCGTTCGCGGATGAAGTCGCGCACCTCGCGACGGAACGCTGCTTGCTCGGGCGTGTCTGCCCAGTCCATGACAACGAGTCCTCACCGTGCGGGCCCGGCTCCTCCGTCCAGGGCCTCCTCCTACCCTACCGGGTGCGTTCCACCTCGGACGGCCTCGAGCGAGGCGGGCGCGCCCTCGGACATGCAAAGGCGCCACGCGGGTTGCGTGGCGCTCGGGGTAACGGGAAGCCGGTGTCCCTGCGAGGGCCGCGAGGCGTCAGGCCTTGCGGCGCGTCTTGCGGGCGGCGGGTGCCGCGCCCTGCTGCACCACGTGGGTCAGTTCGTGCGCCAGCAGTTCCTTGCCGCCACGCGAGCCGGCGTTCAGCCCGCCCTGACCGATGAAGATGTCGCTTCCGGTGGTGAAGGCGCGCGCGGAGATGCGCTGGTTGAGATCCGCCGCCTGCCCGCCCTCGTGGATTCGCACGCCACCGAAGTCAGCGCCGAAGGCGCCCTCCATCTCGCGGCGCACGTCGCCCGGGAGCGGGCTGCCGCCC
This sequence comes from Dehalococcoidia bacterium, assembly GCA_023228825.1. Classification (GTDB taxonomy): domain Bacteria; phylum Chloroflexota; class Dehalococcoidia; order UBA2979; family UBA2979; genus W-Chloroflexi-9. The sequence continues at coordinate 40,647 of JALOAL010000003.1, forward strand.
CCGCGGGCGCTCTCGATGGCGGCGCTGGTCTCGGCGGAAGCCGCGCCGCCCTCCATACCCACCTCGGGGGCGGCGTCCCGCTGGACGGGGGACATCTGGAGTTCTTCCTCGTCCGCCTCACGCTGCACGTGCCTGGCCTGGAGTTCTTCCTCCTCCATCTCGGCGCGTTGCACGTGCGTGGCCTGGAGTTCTTCCTCCTCCATCTCGGCGCGTTGCACGTGTGTGGCCTGGAGTTCTTCCTCCTCCATCTCGGCACGTTGCACGTGCGTGGCCTGGAGTTCTTCCTCTTCCATCTCGGCGCGTTGCACGCGCTTGCCCTGGATCTCCTCTTCGGCGGCTGCCTCGCGCTGGGCGGCCTCGCCCGTGTGGTTCACCACCTCCCGGGCCACGGCGTCCGCTTCGACCTCGAACGCGTCACCGGCGGCGCCCACGTTCATGGAGCGCTGCGCGGCGGTGCGGGCGGCGCGATTGCCGGCGGCGGACTGCAGGATGCGCACGTCCTCGACGCGCATCGCCTTGAGCGACATATTCGAGGTGGCGCGGAGGGCGGGCGCGGCGGCTGCGGGTGCGGCGGCGGCGCGCTGGGCGCGGGTACGGCGGTTCATAGACGGCCCCCAGAGGGTCTGCGATCGGGGCGGCGAGGCGGACTCAGAGTAACGGATGATCGCGCAGAATTGTGACGATACATGCAAGGGCATTGCTATCATGTGCCACGCTCTGGCAACGGCCCGGTAACCGCCCGTGTTGCCGGAATACCGCCCAGTCCCCAGATCGCCTCACCGCGAGGCACACCCGAAGCGCGAGCCGTGACCACCGCCAGCCCCATCCAGATCCACGTCGAACCGGAGCACCTGGCCCTGAACCTGGGCGAGCGCGCGTCCATCGAGGTGGAGGTCTTCAACGCCTCCGCGATCGTGGACGAGTTCCGGGTGGACCTGCTGGGGCCGTGGGTGGACCCGATCCGCGAGGAGTGGATCACCGTCCAGCCGGCCACGCTGGCCCTCTTCCCCAACGCCTCCGGCACGGTCCTGCTCACGCTGGACGTCCCCGCGGCCAGCCAGTTGCTCTCCGGCCGCCACCTGCTGGGTGTGCGCGTGCGCTCGACGACCGACCCGGACGTGAGTTATGTCGCGGAACTGCCCGTGACGGTGAACTCGCAGCCGGTGGTCAGCATGCACCTGGACCCGCAGACGGCCAGCGGCGGCTCCACGAGTCTCACGAACATCGTGGCCCGCAACCTGGGCAACGTCCCCGTCACCCTCTGGTTCTCCATGACCGACCCCACGGGCGGCATGGAGTTCACCTCCGAGGAGTCCGAGGTCACCATTCCCACGGACGAGGAGATGCGCATCCCCATGCTTCTGCGCGCCCGCCGTCCGTTCCTGGGCGCCGCCGCCACCCGCCCCTTCACGGTGCAGGCGGAGATCGAGGACCGCGCCGGCGACGTGGGCGCCGAGGGCCAGCCGTACGTGGAGCCGGTGCGCGCGGAGGGCGTCTTTCTGCAGAACGCGCGCATCAATGGACGCGTGCTGACGATCCTCGGGGTGATGCTCCCGGTCATCGCCATCATCGTGGCGGCGTTCATCCTCCGTCCGCAGACGGAGCCCGTCGTCCTTTCGGGGCCGCTCGCCTTTGGCGTGCCCGGCACGGTCGAGCGCGTGGAGGTGCGCCCCAACCAGGTGGTGCTGGCCGGCGAACGCATCGCCACCCTGCGCGCGCGCGAGGCGAACGTGGCGCTGGAGGGCGCCTCGCTGGCCCTGCGCCGCGCAATCGTGGACCTGGAGGGCATGAAGACCGAGCACCTGGTGTCCCAGGTGGAGGCCGCCCTGGTGGAGGAAGTGGACGAACCCGCCCCCGACCCGGAGTTCCTGGACGCCATGGTGCAGGAGTTGCAGGCCGCCACGGAGAGCGCGCTCTCCGTCTCCTCCACGGCCCTCACCGGGCTCACGACCGCCCTCAACTCCTACTGCGCCACGCTGGAGGAGCGCCCGATCGAGTGCGACTCGCAGCCCGTGCCGCTACCGTCCGCCTTTGTCTCCGCCGCCGTGCAGGAGGCCTCCACCAACCCGGCAGCACGCGAACTGGTGGACGCGAACACGAACTACCGCTCCGCCTCCACCACCCTGCAGACGGTGCAACGCCTGCTCCAGGACGCGGAGGCGCAACTCGTCGCCGCCGGCGGCATCGTCCCCACCCCCTCGGGCGAGGAGGAGCAGGTCGCAGACGCCGAGGCGCCGGCGGACCCCGCCATCACCGCAATCCTCGCCGCAGCCTCCGCACAGGAGCAGACTGACTACGAACTCTCACTGCTGGAGCAGCAGGCGGTGATCGCAGGGGCCCAACTGGCCTGTCGCGCCGCGTTGCAGGATGTGGGCCGCACCGTCCTCCGCGCTCCCACTGACCTCATCATCGTCGAGGTGCGGGCCACCTCCGGCGCCGAACTAGACGCGGGCTCCGCCGTGGTGGTCGTGGAACGCACAGACGGCCGCGTCTTCACGCCGCCTGCCGGCGCCCGGGCGCCCCACATCCAGGACCTCCCGCAACTCGCCTGCCCCGGCACCATCACCGAACTCGCCGCCTTCGACGCCGCGTAGCGGCCCCGCCCCTCTGCACGAGGGGCGCCGGCGTCTGGACACCTCGGACGGGGGGGTCAGCGGTAGACTGCGTACTCCAGGGCGCCCTCGGTCGCGTCGCCGTAGGCGAGGGCCAGCGTGCCGTCCTGCAGCAGCAGGAAGTTCGGGGTGTAGCCGGTGCGGCCGCGCGCATCCACGTCCTCCGGAATCGAGGCGTCCATGCAGGCCAGGTCGCCGCAGCGGACAACCTTCAGGACACGGCTCGCGCGCTCGTCCCCCGGCTGGCGCTGGCGATACGCCACCACCGGCAGGCCGTCCTCGTCCAGGCCCAGCGCCGTATCGCCGGAAGTGCCGTCCTCCGGCCGGTCGAGGCGGCGCAGCGACACGTCCTCGCAGGTGACCGTCGCGCACTTCGCCACGTAGACGCCGTCGTCTGACCAGTCGCTGTACGCCACGATCGGCGAGCCGTCCGGCGCCAGCACCATGGACGCGTCGTGCCCCGGGCTCCGTCCGGGCTCTCGCACGATGGTGCTGATCACGGCCTGCGTGCAGCGGTGATCCGAGCAGCGCGCCAGCATCAGCGCGTCCTGGTCGCCGTCACGGAAGGCGATCACCGGCAGTCCGTCCGGCCCGATCTGGATCGACGTATCGGAGCCCACGCCCTCGGTGCCGGCGACGGCGTTCGGACTGCGGTCCAGCACGGCGATCGTCGCCGAGGTGCACGCAGCGTTGTCGCAGTGCGCGATCTTCAGGGCGCCTCGGGCGCGGTCGTGGTAGGCGATGATCGCCAGCCCGTCCCGCCCAATGGTCATGGACGGGTTTACACCGGTGTCCGTCCCCGGGTCCAGCACCGTGGGGCCGGGATCCAGTTCGGTGATCGTGATCGCCCCCGGGTCAGCGCACGTGGTGTCGCCGCAGTGCGCCACGGTCAGCGCACGCCGCGGTCCGAAGCGATAGGCAATCAGCGGCCGCCCGTCTGCGCCGATGCCCACGGCCGTGCCCTGTCCCTCCGCGCTGGGGCCCAGCACGGCGATGGTGGTGTAGAGGTTGGCGTCCTTCTCCACGTCGCACAGAGGGTTGCCGCAGATCACCACGCGCAACGTGTGGTCGCCGGCGTCTACGTAGGAGATGACGGGCGAGCCTCGTTCCAGCGTGGCGGCGATGTCCCAGGAGGACTCGCCCTGGTCCAGCACCACCGTCTGCCACTCGCTGCGCGGCCACAGGAAGGTCCACACCGCCCACGCGATGGCCGCGAGCAGCGCCACCATCACCACGATGGCCACGGCCCAGATCACCACGCGCTTCCAGCGCGAAGCGCGCTCCTCCTCCACCACCGGCGCCTCCCACGACCGCCGGCGTCGAGGCGTCACGGGCATCAGCGGCTGCCCGCAGGTGCGGCACAGGCTGCGGCCAGACGGGTTCGTGGTGCGGCAGACCACGCACATCACGCCGGGGCGGCGAGGCGCCTCCTCCGTCTTGTCCGGCGCCACTCCCGTCGTACGAGGGCGAGGCATCACCCAGAACAGCGGGTAGTCGCAGTGGCGGCAAAACGGATGCTCGCCCGGCTCGATCTCCGCGGAACGGTTGCACTGGGGACAGACGACCATGGTGGTCATGAGGGCGTCACGCTCTCCGGCGCGGGGGGCGCCTGCGGCGGCACTCCCGCGCCCGGGACGGCGCTCAGCGCCTCCATGCTCAGGATGTCCGCCACGCCCTGCGGCGCAGGCGGCGGCGTGATGGTGCGGTCGCCCATGCGCAGTTCGAACGACACGCCGATGGGCACCTCGCGGGCCACGAGGCGGTGCAACTGGCCATCCGGGATGCCGCCGGACTCCGTCAGGCGCACCAGGATACGGCCGGGGTTCGGCGGGGCCTCCCCGGCAGCCCAGGTCCCGCCGCCGTCCACGATGCGGACGTCGCCGCCCGTGATCGCGGCCAGCAGTTGCGCCAGGCCCTCCTGCGTCCCGCGCCGGTGGTACATCCGCCCCGCCTCGCGCACGATGGCGCGCTGGCGGTCCGGCGGCTGGTTCGCGTCCACCGTGACGTCCAGCCAGCCACCCAGCCAGCGCACGTACTCCGGCGGCGCGGTGTCCGTGTCCACGTAGTACTCGAGCGCGTCCACCTGCGTGCGGATGCCCCCCGCGATCTCCTCGAAGATCGTGACAAAGCGGCGCGTGAACGGATCCTGCGCCAGGTAGCGAGGTAGTTGCGCGGTCAGCCACCCGCTCATCGCATACCCCTACATCACCACGTGCCGCACGGGGAACCAGAGGGCGTCCGGCTCCAGCGCGATGTGCGTCAGGCCCTGTGGCGCTCGCTCGCCGGTCAGTTCGTCCGCCTCGAAGAGCAGCACGTCCTGCACGCGCGAGACGCCGTCCACCCCCGCGAGTAGCGCCACCACGTGCGAGACCGTGAGCGGCGCATCCCACTCCCAGCCCTCGCCGCCCGGCCCACCCACGATCGGGTCCAGGTCGCGGTAGAGGGCTTCCATGGCCCGCTGGCGCGTCAGTTCCGCATCCCGACCGGGCGTCACGTCCACCCGCGCCACCACGCTCACCCCCAGGTAACGAGGCGCGCCGATCTCCACGGACATCCCCAGCAGCCGGCGGGGCTCGATGTGGTCTCGCACCGCCTCGAACAGGTGGGGTGGGAGCGTCAGGTCGCGCAGTTCGCGGCGGCGGCCGGGCACCTCCACGTGCGGGACCACCAGCAGGCGCACGGGCGTACCCGGCTCCGCCGGCGGCAGCGCCCGGGCACGCGCCACCTGCCGGGAGGCCTCGCGCGCGAGGAGTTCGAAGTCCGTGGCGGTCACGGCGCGGCCGCCGGAGCGGATGGCCGCGGGACCGCGCGCCTTCGCCTGGTCGATGCGCTCGCCGTCCACGCCGCCCACGGCCGCGCGGCGGTTGGTGACGGTGTCCACGAAGGGGATGGTGGTGCGCAGCACGGTCAACTGGTTCGGCGCCACGTTGCCCTCGCGGCCGCCACCGTGCAGGTAGGAAGTGACGGCGACTTCCGCGCCGTCCGGGGGCACCGCGCCGTGCTGGCGCTCGGTGCCGTCCTCCTGGCGGATGCGCGGGCCGAAGCGGATCTCCCCGGATGCGCCGTCCCAGGTGTAGTGCAGGTCGGCGGCCTCTGACTGCCCGAAGTCGGCGACCTCCTCCCACGCCTCCTGCGCGCCGTCCGGCACGCGCACGACGACGGTCTGCCCCTCCTCGCGAGGCAGCACCGGCGCCTGCTGCACCGTGAACACCTGCGCCGGCCGCCCGTCCGAGGTGCCCACCACCTCCCCGACGACACGCTCGCCGTGGGAGGCGAGCACGGTGCCGCCCACCGTGGAGGGCGCCAGCGTGCGGATCTCCGGCGAGCGTCGATAGGTGGGCTGGTCGGGGCGGGCCTCCAGCAGGCGGACTCGCACCCAGTGCGCCCGGTGGCCGCCCAGCGTCACGGCGTCGTGCTCGTTCGGCACCTGCAGTTCCAGCGTGCCACTGCGGTTGAGGCCGCCGGTGCCGTCCTCCAGCACCTCCGCCGGCACCCAGCGCTCGTCCTGGGAGACCTCCCAGACCAGCGGGGGATCCTCCGGCCGCACGCCCACGCCGTCCGCGTCCGCCACGATCTCGAAGCGCAGGATGTTGCTGGCCAGCGACGTCTCGAAGCCGAAGTAGGCGCCGGACCCCGGCTCCAGGTTGGCGAAGCAGGGCACGCCCTGCCGTTCGAAGCGGAAGTCGTCCCAGCGGTCCACGTAGGTGGAGATGCGCCCACCGGATCCCGTCAGCGTGGACACCAGCGTGGGCGGCCGCATCTCCATGTCGCGGGTGGTGTGGAAGACCACCGCCTGCGAGTCCGCCGTCTGCAGCGTGGCCACCTCCGTGCCCGCGGGCACTACCACCGGCTCCTCCTGAGCGGCGGAGAGGCGGAAGGTGACCATGGCCTGCGCCGGTGCGGGGGCATAGAGGTTGACGCCCATCAACTCCAGGAACTTCAGGTACAGGCGGTCCGGCACCTGGTTCAGGCGGTAGAGCAGCGTCTCCGTCATCCACGCGAACAACTCGATGATCGCCACGCCGGGGTCGGAGACGTTGTGGTCCGTCCATTCCGGCACCAGGTCCGGGATGCGGCGCTTCGCCTCGTCCACCAGATCCTGGAACGTGCGGTCGTCCAGTGACGGGCTGGGCAGGCTCACGGCTCCTGCCCAATCTCGTAGAAGGGCACCACCAGGTTGCGGCGGTCGTTCTCGTCCTTCAGGGAGTACGTCACCTGCACGGAGACGGTGCCCGTGCGCCCGCCGTCCTCTACCGCAGTGACGCCCTCGATGGTGACCCGCGGCTCCCAGCGCTGGAGGGCTTCCTCCACCGCGGTCTCGATCATGCCCATGGTGTTGGGGTTCAGGGGTTGGAACAGGTAGTCCCAGGCACGGCACCCGAACTCCGGGCGCATCACCCGCTCGCCGGGGGCGGTGAGCAGGATCATGCGCATGGACGCTTCGACCTCGTCCACGCCTCCGGCCAGCGCGATGCGCCCGCGCGAGTCCACACTCGGCGGGAAGGTCCACCCGCGGCCGACGAAGTCAGGCCCGTCCGTCATCCGATCAGCACCTTGTTGGCGCCCTTCGAAATCGTCGAGGTCGGCATCGGCATGGGGTCGTTGCAGGTCTCCACCATGTCACCGGCGCGCGCTGCGTTCTTCCCGTTGATCTTCACCGTGAAGGACCCCAACTTCACCTTGCCCTGGTTGTTGGGCTGCTTCTGGAACCGCGGCCCCTGCGGGATGTGGTTCACGTTGTTCTTGACCATGCTGCCCACCACGGCGGCCGGCTGGCCCTCGATCTTCACGTTCGTGGAGCAGCCGCCCGTGATCTTGCCGGCGAAGGGGTGCGGCAGAGGCACCGGCGTCTCACCGCTGGGGTTGGGCACCATGATGATGTGGATGTCCACCCCCATCACCTGGTCGTTCTGACGCGCTGCCGGCTGGCCCATCTGCGGTCCCCGCTCCGCTAGTTCAGTTTGATCATGCCACCCTTGATGGTGACATCCTGCGATCCATTGACCTCGACCTGGCGGCCCTTCAGGGTCAATTTCCCCTTCGCCACCACCTCGATGTCGTTGCCCTCGATCTTCACCTTATTGTCGCCGGTGATCTTGACCTCCGCCTTCTTCAGGTTCATGGCGGACTTGGTCCCCTTGATGGTGAGGTTGACCTCGCCGTCACCGGCGTCCGCGATCTCGATCTGGTGGCCCTTGCCGGAGGTCCAGACCTGCTTCTCCACCACGCCGTCCTTCTGGAAGGACGCCTGCGGAGGCTTGTTCTTCTTGCTCCACAGCCCGCCCAGCACGAACGGCCGCGCCGGGTCGCCGTGTTCGAAGCCCACCAGCACCTCGTCACCCACGGCCGGCAGCATCTGGAAGCCGCGCGACTTGCCGCCACCGGGCGTGGCCACGCGCACCCATCCCGACTCGTGCTCGCTGTCCATGCGGGGCAACTTCACCTTCACGCGTCCGGCCCCGTCCGGGTCGTTGTTGTTGGTGACCGTGCCCACGGTCAGTTCCATCCCGCCGCGCACCTGCCCCGTGGCGTCCACCGCCCCCGCCACCAGGCCCGCGAAGTCCACCGGCTCCGGCCCGGCCGACAGGAAGCGCGTCACGTACGGCTGGCCGGTCCCCAGCACGTGTTCTACCGAGGTCAGCACGTACGTCCCACCCAGCCGCGCCCCCAGTCCCTCCACAGTGATCTTGCTGCCGGCGCCAAGGTTCGGGTCGCCGTCCAGTTCGCCTCGGACCACCAGTCCAGAGGTGGACAGTCGCTGACGGTACGCCTTCGCCACGTTGTTCGCGTCCGCCTGATCCTGCACGGACTCTACGGAGACCGTGGCTTCCACGCTGCCGAACTTGGCCTTCGCATCTGCCAGCGCGTCCGCGTAAAACGCCGCCGTGGTCGGCTCCGCCGGGTTCGCCGTCCCGGTGCCCACCACGGGCTTCTGCGTGGCGTCGTCCCAGCCTCGCACGGAGACCTTGTTCACGTGGCCGGCGGCGGACATGCGCGCCTTCAGGCGGTACAGGTTCATCCCCCAGGTGGCCGTGACCGGGCTGCCGCTCTTGGTCTGCTTGAAATGCAACTTCCCATCGCTCACCCAGAAGTCGAAGCCGATGCGCCGCGCGCGCTTGCGGAGGAACTGGTGGTCCGTCTCGTTTACCTGGAAGAGCAGGGTGTGAGGCCCACCGGTGGAGTCGATGTCCGGCGACAGGCCCGCCTCCTGCGCGATCTTGCGAGCGACGTCCGCGTCCGACTGGTTCTGGAAGGTGCGTGACTTCGTCCCCCGCATGGTGCGGTGCATCTTGTCCAGGCCGAACACCTCCACCTCGAACCCGGTGTGGCGGCTGGCCTCGGCCTGTATGCCGGTCACCTCCCCGCGCATGACGGTGGTCTTGGCGTTCCCCCACCCGAACGCGATCTCCACGTCGCTCCCCACGGCGATGAACTCCTCGTCCATCAGCGTGAAGCCGGGGTCATAGAAGCGCAGCGAGAATGACGAGGGCAGCGACACGGACTCTTCCACCCGCACCATGCGCAGTTGCGCCTGCAGCGCGTCGGAGAGCGGCCTGCCCTTGACTTTGACCTCGTAGTTGGCAATCGAGGTATCAGCGACCACGTGGCGTCGCCTCTCGTTCCGGCAGGATCAGGCGGGTGCCGGGCTGCAGGCGCAGCGGGTCCGTGATCTTGTTGCGCTCCGCGATCACCCTCCACGTCGTCGAGTCGCCGTAGGCGCCGTAGGCGATGCGGTCCAGCGTCTCGCCCGGCTTTACCAGGTGCATGCGGTCTCGGCTGCGCGTGCCGGAGGTGGGGTTCTGGAGTGGGTGCCGGCCCTCGTCCTGGTATTGCATCAGGTTGAGGGTGGCCCGAGCGCGCAGGGGCACGCCGGCGGCGGAGAAGTACGTGAACTGCATAGTGACGCTGGTGATCACGGCCTTGAAGGAGGACAGGCGCCCCCAGCCCAGCCGCACCCAGGGCGGCCGCTTCTTCTGCGAGTCCACCTTGGTCAGGTCCAGCAGTTTGTTCGTGTGCACGGTCACGTCGCTGCCCGTGTCCGTGGTGTCCAGCACCAGGTCGAACTTCATCGTCGCCGCCTGGCCGCGGTCCCACGTGAGCGAGGGCGCGTTCTCCCCTGGCGACTCCTGCGGCTTCCAGGACACCGAGCGCGACATGTCAATGCTGGACGGGTTGAAGAGGAACGGGATCTGCGATCCGGTCTCTGTCTCCAGGTACGCCTTCACGGGAGCCGTCATGCGAACCACCCTCCGTAGCGGCCGCCACGCCGCTCGATCTCACCCAGCAAGCGTTCTTCCAGGAACTCCATCAGGCGGCCCTCGAACTCGTCGGACATCGCGAACTGCATCAGCGCCTCGCGCTGCGCGTCCTCTGCGGCCCCCCCCACCGGCGCGGCACCGCCGGCGGAGGACTCCCCCGCCGGCCCGCCACCGACCACCGCGCGCTGCACGCCGCCGCCCGCGCTCGCCCACCCGGCCGAGGCCCCCCCGGCCTGTCCTCCCGAGTACCCCCCGGCGTTCGAGGTGGGCGAAAGGCCGTCCGCCACTCTGCCCTCGGTGAGACGCGCGACCTGCTGCGTGGCGGCCTCCTCGGCCACCGTGCGGGCCACCTCGCCCGCCGCGTTGGCCACCCCACCCATCGCCCCCGCGCCGGACACCGGCAGCGAGCCCACCATCGAGCGGGCGATCCCGAGCGGGCTGACCGACGCCGACCGAGGCATCGAGGACATCGAGGACATCGAGGGCATCGAAGATGCCGAAGACCTGGAGGCGATTGACGCCGGACCGTCGCCCATTGCCAGCGCCTGCAGCGGGGCCACCCCCATCCCCGGGGCTGCCGGCAGCCTCGAGGCGAGCGCGCCCGCCCCCGTGCTCCCGGTCTGCACGTGCCCGGCCATGCCGCCGAGCGCCTGTCCGCGGACGCTGCGGGCCACCTCGAGACTGGCGAGGCCTGTGGCGCCCGCGAGTGCGGTGGCTGCGCGCGCACCGAGGGGCGCCCCGGCACGCAGTGCTCGCGGAGACGACGCAGGCACCGCAATCTCGAGGCTCCGCGCAAGCGCCAGCGACCCGCTCGTCCTCGGCGGGCCGGCGTGCCCGCGGCTAGCCAGCGCCGCTGCCACCTCGCCGCGGCCGGCGCCACTACCGCTACGGGATACCCCCGCCAGCATCGAGCGCGAGAGAGCGCCGGGCATGGACGCGACGTGGGGCGCGAGGAACCCGCCGCTCATCGTGTGTTGTGGCCCCCTCGACGTACTGGCCGCGCTGAAGCCGCTCCCACGGGCGGCTGCATCAGTGGTCGCGCCCGTCTCACGCCGCACGCCGCGCCCCGCGTTCGACGCCCCCAGGCGTGAGGCGAACTCCAGCGCTCCACCTCGCACCGGCGCCGCCGAGGCAATGCCGGAGGGCCCGGCCACGCCGCGCCAGGTGCGCGCGCGGCCCACGCTGCCCTGCCCCACGGAGGTCGCCGCAGCAGACCCGGACGCCCACGCCCTCGCAGCGCCGGGCGTGGGGGACAGGCGGCGCATCGGCATCCGCTGTCTCTCCAGGCTCGAAACGGTCAGCCGCCTCGCCTCGCGACTGGCGGTACCGCTCGTGGCCGCTGCCTGGCGCGACAGGCCGCCGTCCCTCGCGGGCGCCGAACCCGCGAGAGCCGAGGGCATCGCCGCGCGACGCACGAAGAACCCGGAGCCGGTCACCGGCGCGCTCGCCGCGAAGCCCGCGCCTGCGCTCACCGCGCCGAGGGCGCCCGCGATGCCGGGCGCGCTCCCCCCCGTGCCGGCCGTCCCGAACATCCTCGCGATTCGGCGCGCCACCAGGTCTGCCGGCACACGCTGTGCCGCCGTCGCCACGTGGGAGGCGGGCGCTGGCGGTCCCTCGGACGGCGGCGCGGCCTCACGAGATGCGCTCGGAACGTCCTGCGTGGTGCGATGAGCCATGGAGGCGGCGGCATCTCCCCCGCCCACAACCGTCACGCCTGACGGCCCCACCGGCAGCGACGAGGCACTCACGCCTCCCATCGGCATGCCCGGGGCGCCCGCCGAGACGGACGCTGCCCCGCCGTGGGTGAGCCCTTCTGCCGAGCCCCCATCCCGAGACGTGGCGGCCGGCAGCGAGAGTGACCGCCCGATCGCCTGCCCCTCGGCACCCGCAGACGCCGCTCCCACGGTGGGCCCACCTGCGTCGCCACGCTCCGAGGCTGCCGTCACGTCCGTACTCGACGCGGACGCGCCGGCCCCGCCCGCATTCAACGCGGAGGCGCCGGCCTCGGGCGCACTCGGCGCGGGCGTCCGAGCAACCTCCGGCGAAGGCGTGGTGAGGGACGTGCTGCCCTCGGATGCACGCCCCGCCTCCACACGAGGCGCGGCGGAGGTGGGCCAAAACGACGACTCGGGAGACCGTGCGGCCGGGGATTCCCCGGCTCGCCCGTTCAGGAACGACACGATCGAGGACACCGCCGACGGCGTGGAGGGCGAGACCGGCGCGCCGCTCGCGCTGGCGCCCCGGGACGCGCCACCCGGCGCCCCGAAATGGCCCGGCACGGCGGGCGGTGTCGCCGAGGTGCTGTGGGTGGCCTCGGACGAAGCCGGGCGGGGACTCGCGGGCATCGACGAACGAGCCACCGTGCCCCCGCCGCCGGTCTGGCCTGACGGGTTCGAGGCCGGCCCGCCGGCCGCAGGCGCCCCGGCGGACGGTGACGCGCCTGCCCGGGGAGCCGGGGGCGCAGACCCCTGCGGTGCGTCCCCTCGCGTACCCGGTACTCCCGCGCGACTCGCGACGGCCTCCGCCGCATCGGTGGCCGCACGTGCGATGGGCCTGCTCGGCGCGCCGCTCACGGGTGGCGGAGCAGCGGAGGGAGCGGCCGGCGGTGTCGGGCGGGACGTGGGTCGCGTGGCGGCGTTGGGCGAGGGGGACGCCTCCACCCCGCGCTCGGTCGCGGACGGGCCCGGCTGGCGCACGACGACGCCCGGCGGCGCGACCATCTCGCCCCCGCCCCCGCCGCCGCCTGAGCGCGACGCCGCCACCAGGGGGTCCGACATGCTCCGGGCCACAAACGGCGCACGCGGCAGGAGGCTCGTCCCACCGAGTTCGCCCAGGTCACTCAGTCGCCGCAGCGCGAACATACTGCCCGAAAGGCCCGTGTCCGCCCTGCTCTCCGAGGCTCCGCCGGCACGTTCGGTAGTCCCGCTGCTCTGGGCCTGCGCGCGCTGATCGGTGATGGTCGCCGGTGCCGCCGCCGGCGGTGCAGGCACAGTAGGCACAGCCGCAGGCGCTCCCGTCCGCGCCACCTCGGACGACGGTGTGGCCGGGACAGGTGGCGCCGAGGGCGTCGAGGCGACGCCGGGCCCAGCGGTCGACGGTTCGACGCTGCGTGCGACCTCGGACCTGGCCTCGTCCGGCGTTGAGCCCGCAGCCGGCGTTGGCGAGCCCCGTGAGCCTTCGGATGTATCGCGTGCGACGTCGCCCACCGAGGGCGTAGCGGCTCGCGGGATGGCGGCCGGCGGGGTGGCGGCAGGTGCGGCCGGCGCCACGGCGCGCGCGATCGGTGCGGACGGCGCCGCAGACGTCGAGGACGTAGCGGGCGAGGACGTCGAGGATGCTGCGGAGGGCGGCGGTGCGGCCCCGATGCGGATCGGGATACCGGCCGGGGGCGCGATCAGGCCGGGGATGCCGGCCCCGTGGGGAAACGTGGCACCACCCGCCTCGGGCGCGTCCGGGTCTGGACGTCCTGCCACCATCGGGAGGGCGCCCGGGCCGGAGATCCGGCGAAGCGCGGGGGGAGCGCCCGGCACTCGCAGGGCCGGCAGGTCCGGCGCCTGCCAGCGCTGCGCACCGCGCCCCAGCAGCCGCCCCCGCATGGTCGCGAGGCGCTGCAATGCATCGAACGACGGTGGCCCCTCCAGCACGGGGCCGGACGACGACGACGCGCGCTGTGCGGCGCCCTCCGCCGCGGACGTCTCGACCGCCGGTGCTCCGGCTTCGACGCTGCGGGCCACCTCCCTACCGGTCGCCGTGGCCCCCGAGGCAGCGGGCTCGGATGGGGAGTCAGGCGGTGTTGCCGCATCCACGGTGCGCGAGGTGGACAACACGCCGGAACGCGGCGGGGCGACCGGGCCACCAGGCGAGCCTGCCACGTTCCGAGCCGCCCTCGAAGCCGGCGTCTGCTCCTCGATCTGGACGCGACGGCGTACCGGCAACGGCGAGGGCGTCGAGGCCGTCTGCGGGGTGACCGTGGTCACCTCGGCGCGGCGCTGCGGGCTGCTGGTGCTGCGGGTCGAGGTCGCCGACGACGGAGACGGCACGCTCGGCGGTGCGGTGGGCTGTGCGGTGGGCTGTGCCGAGGGCTGTGCCGAGGGCTGTGCCGAGGGCTGTACGGGCGGCCCCTGAGTCACACGTGTCACAGGAGCCGAGGGCTGCGCGGTGGGAGCCAGTGGCGCGGGCTTCGCCGGGGCGGGGGTGCGGGAAATCGACAGACTGCGGCTCGCCTGCCCGAGGCTGCCGACGCTCGCGGCGGCGTCCACGGCCAGCGGTGGTCCCACGTGCTGCATCGCAGACGCGGGCGAGAGCCGCGGCGCCGCCGGCGGCGAGGAGGTCGGGCGCGCCTCGGATCCGGGGGCGACGGCCTGCGGCGCGTGCGCAGAAGCCAAGGGCGCTGCGGGGGTTGCAGGGCGCGCCGCGGGCCGGCTTGGTGCGAAGGGGGAACGCGCCAGGTCCGCAACGGCCGACTGTGGCGAGGTGGTGGCCCGCCCCGGCAGCCCCGGCAGGAGGGCCGGCGGCGACATCTCGAACGAGCGGGCGGCGGGATGGGCGGCCACGGCGCCGGCGGGCGCGCCGGCCAACGCCGCCTGCGCACGGGTGACGAGGGGGCGCGAGGTGCGAATGGACCGCGTGGCCACCGGGAACCGGCGGTGGTAGCGCATCAGCGGGCGCACCGCCTCGCCCAGCACGCCGCCCATGGCGTCCCCGGCCCAGGGCGCGTACAACGCACGCTGCAGCGGGCCGGTACGCGGAAGCGGCGCATAGATCCGGGTGGCAAGGTGGCCCCCCGGGGAGGTCTGGACGCCAAACAGCCGCCCGACCGTGTGCAATGCACGCGGGAGCGGCGGGTACGTCACACCACCGAAGTCAGATCCCGACCCGGAACCCATGGTGGGCGATTTCCAGTTCCTCGGTCGCCACCTCGCTGGAGGAGGCGGCGAACTTTGGCCCGGTCCACTTCACGGGGAAGGCGTCATAGAACACCCACACCCGCATCGGCATGCCCTGCCCATCCACCATGGCCAGCGCGGCCATGGTGCGCTCCAGGGAGCCGCCGTTGCCCTCGAAGCCTTCGCCGGAGGACTTTCGGAACCAGTCGAACAGGTTGTTGTCAGTCGTAACGCCGCGCTTCAGGATCAGGTTCGGCCACTTGATGCGCCCGGGCAGTTTGTGGACGTACTCGTTCTGGCCACCCTCTTCGATGGTGTGGCCGGCCCCCTGCTCGATCTCCACCTGCAGGCCGGAGACCTCCGTGAACGCGCCGATGCGGACGCCATCGACCTCGAAGATGAACTGACCGGTAAAGGGAGGGTGGCTAGGCAAGTTGCTTCACCCCCTCCCATGCCCGTCTGTTCAGGTCCGCGACCTTGGCCACCAGCATCAGCCGGTCGTCATGTTCCAGGTCGACCAGTCGGTCGATGTCCCAGTGGAGGTGGTAGGCGAGGTACGTAACCTCGTCCCACGCGTCCACCTGGGGATAGGTCATCAGACGCCGGCGGCGGCCACTCCCAAAGGGACCGGCACCGCCTGCGGCTGGTGCTGTTCTTCCAGCACCGCGGCCTGCTCCGCCGCGCCACCGAAGTTGATGCGCGTGTAGAAGTCCTGCAGGTACGCCAGGTCGCTGGAGAACATGCCCTCAATGGTCTTCGGCGTGATCTGCGGCACGGAACCCAGTTTCACGATCGTCCGGGAGAGCACGATGACCGTGAGGTACGCCTCGTTCTCCTTGACGCGCGCGTCCCGCAGCGGCTCGATCTCGTCGCGGGCTGTGGCCAGGCGCATGACGCCCTCACGGTGCAGCGTGCCGTGGTCGTCCACGAAACCGCGAGGCAGCGTGAACGGGAATTCCGTCTGCAGGCTCATGCGCGGACCATCCCTTCATGCGTGATGGTCAGTTCCTCAACCACGATCTCATCCGAGCCGGCGTTGAGGTCAGAGCCCTTCCAGTGGCTCGGCCAGCCGTTCTCGAAGTTCCAGCGCGCCACCTCGGCGCCCATGGAGTCGTAGATCACGATGGAGCCGTTGCGGCGGGCGGCGTCGATGTCGCCGTTCAGCACCACCTGGCGCCACTCCCAGAGCGCCTGGGAGTCGTCCAGGCGGCGCTTCAGCACCACATCCGCCCACTTGGGGGAGCCGGGCACCTTGCGGATGAGCAGTTTGCCGTCCGCCGTGGACTCCTTGTACTCGATGACGTTCGTCTCGGAGTCGATCCCGGTGGCTTCCTTGAACTGGGCCACCGTGACCCCATCGATCTCGACGAAGAAGGCGGACGTAGTGAGCAGGTCTGGCATGTTCGTTTACCCCTTTGCGTGCGTTCTTGGCCCGTCGAGTGCTACTCGACGCCCGGGCCGGCCCACTGGCCGATGCGGATGACCACGAACTCGGCCGGCTTCACAGCCGCCACGCCGATCTCGATGGTGACGCGCCCCTCGTCCACGGACTCCCGCGGGTTGGTCTCTTCGTCACACTTCACGTAGAAGCCCTGGTCCGGCGTGGCGCCCACCATGGCGCCCTGGCGCCAGAGGCCCAGCAGGAACGAGTTCACCGTGCGCCGGGCGCGGGCCCAGAGGTTCGCGTCGTTCGGCTCAAAGACCACCCACTGGGTGCCGCCCAGCAGCGAGTCCTCGATGTAGTTGAACAGGCGGCGGACGTTCAGGTACCGCCACAGCGGGTCTGAGGAGGTGGTGCGAGCGCCCCACACCCGGATGCCCCGCACCCCGAAGGCGCGGATGGCGTTGATGCCCACCGGGTTCAGGATCTCCTGCTCGCCCGTGGTCATCTGGTACTCAAGGTCCAGCGCGCCGCGCAGCACCTCGTTCGCGGGGGCCTTCCAGACGCCCACGCCGTCCGTGCGGGCCCACAGGCCGGCCAGGTGGCCGGACGGCGGGACCGTGATCACCTTCGGCAGGTCGTTGGTGGGCTTCGCCAGCGGGTTGGCGATGCGAATGTGCGGGTAGTAGAGCGCCGCGAACATGGAGTCGTACCCGGCGTTCGTGCGCCACTCCAGCACCTGCTGCGGGTTCATGGCCGGCGGCGAGTCCAGGATCGCCATGCGGTCCTTCTGGCTCTCGCAGTGGTTGACCAGCGCGAGTTGGACGCCCTGCCAGGTGTCCATGTCCACCGCACCCTCGGCGTTGCGGGCCACCGTGATCAGGTCCGGGACGGCCACCATGGTGACGTCTTCCGCCACCGCCAGGCCGTTGATGCCCGTGCGCAGCGCCTCGTTACCCACCAGGTCGTCTGCGGCCACCGGACGCGGGTTCCCGTCCGCGTCCAGGTGCGGCACCTTCACGATGTAGGCGCGGCCGCCACCGTTGGCGAAGAAGCCGTACACCGCGTGCGGCAGGACCGCACCTTCCACGAACGAGCCGTAGGCGCGCTCGAACTGGGACCAGTTGGTCACCAGCGTGGGGCGCACCCCCTCCGGGTCGTCCGGGTTCCCCTCCGGGGCCTTCTCCGTAAACCCGACGAAGGCTGCGACTGCCGTCGCCACACCCTGCACCGGTCGAGAACCGCCCTCGACTTCCTCGACGTAGACGCCGGGCGCCTGATAGACAGCCATCTTGCCTTCCTTACCGGGCGGAAGCGGCCTGTACCGCCTCCACAAGCCCCTGTGCACTCAACGTGGATTCGTAGGAGTCCAGTTCCCGCCGCCCCGGCACCACTCGCATCACGAGACGGTTGCTGGAGCAGGCGATCACGGTGACCCCCGGACGGCGTGCGAGCACGGACGCCGCCACTGCTTCATACCGACGGTCGTCCCAGTCCACGACCACCACGTCAGGGTGGCCGGCGTCCAGGCGCTGGAGGATCCCGGATTCGTCGGCTGGCTCTGACACGCACGGAATGCGTGCGTCCTCCAGCACTCCGAGGACGCCGAGGCGCATGACTGCTCCGAAGTCGCCAACCAGCGCGCTCGCCATCGGTTCTCCGCCCAGTGACCGCTTCTGGCGAGCGTAGGAGCGCGCCGCATGCGGCCGGCAGGATCGCCAGGGCCATGGGAAGGGACGCGCATGGGGATCATTCGGCCCCCCCGCCCGTGCCGTCCGGACCGCCCGGCGGTATGCCCGGCGGTTTTGGAGACGCCAGGTTCCGCTCCCGCCGCGCGCTCGGCGTCCCCGTGACCGCCTCGACGGCTCCGAGGTCCACGGAGGTGACGGGTGGGCCGGCCTTGGTGAGCACGGAGGCGTCCACCGTGGCCGTCACGATGACGTCCAGGGAGGCCTTCAACTGCCCGCCCATGGAGGCCCAGAACTCGCTGCTCTCCGCGCCGTCGAAGCGGGCCACCTGCAGGCGCGGCACCGGGCGCGACTCGCCCAGGATGCCCTGGATGTAGTGCTCCGGGATCAGCGGCTGTCGCAGGCAGGCCACCAGGATGGCGCCCAGCAACTGGTGCTCGTCCCGGATCTCGGACGTCCACGTGGTGATCAGATAACGGAAGTCGATGCGAGGCGGCGTGGGGCGGTGGAAGCGCTCCGAGTCGCGTTCCACCAGGTCCATGCCCCCCTGAGACTCCGTCTGGTTGCGCCGGATGTCCCAGACGAACAGGTTGATGGTGGGGCGCGTCACACGGCTGCGCCACTCGTTGTCCGGCGCCTCGTAGGCCACGTCCACGCGGTCGTCCAGGGGCACTTCCCCACGGAGGAAGTCCTCCAGCGTCTGGTCCAGCAGGTGGAGCATGTCCGCGCCCTAGATCAGGCCGTGGCGCACGGCCAGGGCCACGGCCTGGGCGCGGTTGCGGCAGTTCATCTTCACGAGCAGGTCGTGGACGATGCGCTTCACCATGCGCTCGGAGTAGGCCAGGGAACCCGCGATCTCGTTCGTGTCGCAGCCGTCCGCCAGTTCGCGCAGCACGGACACCTCGCGCGGGCCAATGTCGAACGCAGCGTGGCGACGGCCTCTGGCGGCGCTCTCCAGGATCTTCGCCAGCAGGCGTGCCGGCACGGCGCTCTGTCCCGTGGCCACTGTGCGCAGCGCGGCCGTCAGCGGCGCCGGGGCCAGTTCGTCACGCAGGAGGATGCCCGAGACGCCGGCTTCGATCGCGTCCACCAGCGCGGGATCGTGCTGGTCGCGCACCAGGGCCACCAGGCCTACCTCGCTCCCGCGCTGCAGGTGGACCACCTCGCCGAGGTGCCCCCCGCTGGCGTCGAAGACCAGCACGCTGGCCTCCTCCGCCTCGATGCGCCGGGTGAGACGATCCGTTTCGCCCGCGACGCGGATGCCCTCCGCCTCCAGGCTCGCGGTCAGCCCGCGCCGGTAGATGGGGTTCGGGTCTTCGATCCAGACGGACAGTCTGCCCTGCGGTGTGGGAGTCATGAGGGCATTCGACCACGCCTCGCGGGCCCCTCACAGGGCCGGACGTGCCAACGCGGGGGCCATCGTGCGGGACTATCAAGGCAGCCTCACGCACAACCGGGCAGCCCCGGTTGCCCTCGCCGTGCCCGACCGGCGCACGGACGGTGCACGGACGGGCAGCCGGGGTGCGCGCAGGGGCAACGCACGGCGGGTCGACGGATGGGGGACGAGGAACGCACGACGCCCCGCGTGTCGGCGGGGCGTCTGGCTCAGGCGCAGGGTGTCAGCGGCGCTAGATCAGGCCGCGACGGATCCCCAGTGCGACCGCCTCCGCGCGCGAACGCGCGCCGAGTTCCTCCAGGATCTCGGAGACCGCGTGCTTGATCGTGCGTTCCGAGTAGCCCAGTTGGTCCGAGATCTGGCGCGTCACGGCGCCCTGCGCCAGCAGGCGCAACACCTCTACATTGCGGGCCGAGAGGCTCGTGGAGTGCCCGTTCTCCAGCAGGTTCACCTGCAACCCGCTGGCGGCGGCGCGTACGCCAGCCATCAACTGCTCCGGCTTCAGGGCCGCCCGTGGCAGCACTCCCATGACCGAGTTCGCCTCGCGTATTCGGTCCGCCAGGGGGGCGTCCGTGCAGACCACCACGGGGACGGAAAAACGGGCGCGCATCGCGGCCTCTGGGGACGCGATGATGAGCGCGACTGGGAGGCCGTCCGGAACGTGGTCCGCGTGGAACTCGACGGCTACCGATTGGTCCGCGGACAGGCACGCCACCAGCCCGCGGCGAAAGATCTCGTTGTCGTCGACTATGCCGATGCTGATGGGGTCCAACTGACGCCTTCCAGCGATTCCGCTCACGCGGTGCCTGATGCGGAGACACACGCGAGGAATCGCCACCCTAGGGCGTCAGCCATAGGTTCCCCGCCGCTGGATATTGTCTGACGACCTGTCAATTCCCCAACCAGACGGTTACCAATCGTGACAGAAGCGCAACAGTCCTCGTAGTAAGCCATCTACGGCTAGGATGTTTGCTGCGGTCGACTGTCCGTGACCAGCGGGGAAACACCTGACGATGAACCTGCACCAACCCGAGCCATGGGAACTCTTTGGCAGCGCCATGATCGAGGCGGAGGCGCTGGAACGTCGCGTGGCGGACGGCCCCCCGCGCGACCTTGCCGGCCTCGTCATCGAGGACGACGAGGTGGACCGGCTGCTCACCTCCCTGCCCGGCCTGGGCCCCCGCGAGGACGCCTTCCCCGCGCGCCGCGAGGTCACGGCGCGCCTGGCCGAACTGCGGGAGGCCATGCACGCCGCGCTCGAGTCGCCCGCCTCCGGCTCCCGCTTCGGCGCCCTCGCGCGCGCGGCGCGCCTGGAGCGGCCCGACGTGGAGGTCTTCGCGACGCTCGCGGCGATCGAGCGCAGCCCGGCGCGCCAGCGGCTGCTGGCCTACGCGCAGGACGACGTCTCCGCCACCCGTCCGTGGGTGGCCACGCTCGCGCGACTCTTCCCCGGCGAGCGTCCCGGCCTGCTCACCATTGCCGAGGAGTCCCGGCTCCGACGCGCCGAACTCCTCTCCGTCATCGGCGAGAACGCCTGGGCCACGCGCCCGGTGGCGCTCGCTCCGCGCGTCCTCTGGGCGCTGGCCGGAGACGACGCCCCGGACGCCGGGCTGCCTCGAGGCTTCGAGGTGCTGCCCGCGGCCGAGCATCGCGGAGCACCGGCGCCCGGCCTCTTCCTGGTGCACGGCGGCGACCGGACGCAGCGGCGCACGGAGGCGGCGCGCCACGTGGGGGCGCCCATCCTGGCCACCGGCCTGCCGGCGGACGAGGACGGCTGGCGCGCGCTGGTGCGGGAGGCCACCGTGCGCGGCGCCGGCCTGCTACTGGAGGTGGAGGAGCCTCGCCTGCCCGCCACGGCGGCGTACTGGGTGGAGCGCGGGGACCATCTGGCCTGGGTGATCGCCTCCCCCACCCCCGTGGAGATCCGCACGCTGCCTCGCGTGCCGTGGACCGAGAGCGAACTGGCCTCGCGCATGGCGACCACAGAGGAGTGGGCGGAGGCCTTCGGTCAGCGGCCGGAGCGGGGGCACCGCCTGGACCCCGAGGCCCTGCGGCTGGCGCGCGTGGCGTACCAGGGCCTGAAGGACGTGGACGGCGCCGTCCGGCGCCTCGCCTCGGGCGCCCTCGATGAACTCGCCACGCGCATCGAGTCGCGGCGCGGGTGGGATGCCGTGGTGCTGCCGCCACGCCAAGAGCGCCAACTGCGCGAACTGGTGGGGCGCTACACCCACTCGGCCACCGTCTTCGACCGCTGGGGATTTGGCGGCAACACGGGCATCGTGGCCCTCTTCGCCGGCCCCAGCGGCACCGGCAAGACGCTCTCCGCCGAGGTCATCGGCACCGCCCTGGGCCTGGACGTCTACAAGATCGACCTCTCGTCGCTCGTCTCCAAGTACATCGGAGAGACGGAGAAGAACCTGGAGCGCATCTTCGACGCGGCCTCCGCCGGGAACGTGGTGCTCTTCTTCGACGAAGCGGACGCCCTCTTCGGCAAGCGCTCCGAGGTCTCCGACTCCCACGACCGCTACGCCAACATCGAGGTTGCCTACCTCCTCCAGCGCATCGAGGCCTACGAGGGCATCGTGATCCTGGCCACGAACCTGCGCGCGAACATGGACGACGCATTCCTGCGCCGTATCCACGTGGCCGTGGACTTCCGCGAGCCGGACGAAGAGCAACGCCTGGACATCTGGAAACTGGCCTTCCCGCCTGACGCCCCGCAGGAGGACCTGGACCTCCCGTGGATCGCCCAGCGCTTCCGCGTGACCGGCGGCAACATCCGCAACGCCGCCACCACCGCGGCCTTCCTGGCTGCTGAAGCCGGACGCGCCATCGCCATGGACGATGTGGTGCGAGGCCTGGACCGGGAGTTCGAGAAACTCGGCCGGCTCCGTACGGAGGCGGACTTCGGTCCCTACTACCGCATCGTCACCAGCAACGACTGAGGCGTGCCCTTCGTAGAGGGCAGTGCCTAGTCTCCGGCCTCCGCGCTCGCGCCGCCGCCCCCGGACTCCACGTCCGGGCGGCACGCCTCTGCCCAGCAGGAGAAGAACGCGTCCCGGTTGGGCATTTCCACCTGGACCAGCGTCTCGGCGTTCATCTCCTCGCTGGCCTCGATCACGCCGTTCTCGGCCAGGAGGAAGGCCGAGACGGCGTAGACCTCATCCGGGCTCAGCGTGCCCGGCGTCAGGAATGGCATGGCGCGGTTGATGAAGTCGTAGACGGTGGTGGCGTACGGCCAGTAGTTGCCGATGACCTTGGGCTCGCCTGGCTGCCAACCGTCCTGGGCGACCTCCGGCTCGACGATCAACTGCGGCCCGTTCCCGCCTGGCCCGTTGCCCTCGCCGTGATCGCCGTGGCACGTGGCGCACTGAGCGACGTAGACCTGGGCGCCCGTCTCCGCGATGCCACTGCCGTCCGGCAGCCCCTCACCATCGGGGCGGACGTCGATGTTCACGGTGGCGAGGTAGGCGTCGTCCACCTCGGAGCCCAGGTCCTCCTCCAGCGCCATCTCCAGCGCGCCGTCGTAGGCGTCCTGGTAGGCGGAGGCTCCGGCGCCTCCGCCAGAGGGCGTGCTGGTGGTAGCCGCCGTAGGCGTGGATGTCATGCCCTGGGTGGCGGTAGGGCTACTGTTCGGGTCGTCCTCGTCGTCGCAGGCCACCAGCAGCACCGAGGCCGCAAGGGCAATTAGCACCAGGGTCAGCGGAGGGCGGAAGCGAGTGAGACTACTGCGCGAAGCCATTGGTCACCGTCCCATCACTGGCTACGCGCCAGGGCTGCTGGCCGTTGTAGTGGTAGCCCGTCTGCGGCGCGTAGCGTTCCGTGTCCAGCAACTCCTGCTGGGTAGGCTGCACATAGCCTGTCTCGTCCGTGGTGCGGCTCACGATGACCGCCTCGCTGCCGTCCCACTGCCACGGGAAGCGGAAGCGGGTGACGGCCTTCGACAGCACCGGCTCCTCCAGCCGCGCGTCCTCCCACGTGTCGCCGCCGTCCACGCTGACCTCCACACGTTCAACGCGGCCGCGGCCTGACCAGGCCATACCGCGGATCTCCCAGAAGCCGGGGGCCGGGATGTCCTTGCCCACGGAGGGCCAGGTAATGAGGCCCTTCGCCTCCATGACGAACGTGAACTGGCGCGCTCGACCGTCGTCCAGGACGTCCGTGTAGTTCTTGGTCTCCTCCTTGGTCTGGAAGGGCTCCGTCCAGAACTCCAGCCGCCGCAGCCACTTGATCTGCGAGTTGCCCTCCCAACCGGGCAGGAGCAGCCGGAAGGGAAAGCCCTGCTCCGGCCGAATCGGCTCGCCGTTCTGGATGAACGCGATCATCGCGTCGTCCATGAGTTTTTCGAGGGGGATCGAGCGGGTCATGGCAGCGCCGTCAGAACCCTCCGCGAGGGCCCACGCCGCGCCGTCCTGCACCCCGCCCACATCCTCGATCAGGGTGCTGACCGGCACGCCGATCCACTCGCTGGTGGAGACCAGCCCGTGGACGTCCTGTGCGGTGGCGTCTGCGTCCGAGCCGGTGAAGCCGGACCCGCTGTTGCCGGAACACTCTACGAAGTGGATCTGGCTGTAGCGGGGGAAGCGGTGGATCTCGTCCACCGTGTACGTCTTCGGACGGCCTACCATTCCGTGGACCGTGAGCCGGTGCTCCGCCGGGTCGATGATCGGAGTCCCGTTATGGTTGCGCTGGTAGTGCAGGTCGGAGGGCGTGATCATCCCGTCCAGATCCTGCAACGGTGTGAACGACGCCCCCGCGAACTGGCGGAGTCCCTCGCCGTTGAACGTCCGAGGGAAGTCGAGGAACGGGGAGCGGATGCCGTACCCGGAGAACGGCAGACCCACGGTCCCCGCAGGATTCCCCGGCACGGGGAGCCCGGGGTCGGGCGCCTGAGCGAACGTGGCGCCGTACCTCGACAGTGCGAAGGCGCCCGCCGCCACTGCCGAACCGGCGATGAGCCGGCGTCGCGAAAGCCGGACGCGAGTCGCGCGGAGCGAGTCCATCCGTGGTTCGTTCTGTGGTGCCTTCGCCTCAGGTGGGGCCTCAGGTGGGGCCTCAGGTGGGTCTTCAGGTGGGGCAGTCTCGCCGTCTGCCTGCTGGCTGGTGTCCTCGTCTCGGCCGTCCACGTCCATCTCGGGCCTCCCTCATCGGTCTCGCTCTCATCTCAGGCAGAGCGAACAGTCTGACCGAACCACCGAGGGGATTACGGAAGGGAAACCGGTGTGGATCGTCCGTGACGGATTCGTGCGGAGTGCGTCGCGCCGAGGGCGGTGGGATGTATCGAGCGTGGCCGGGCCACTGACTCGTCCTCGCCTGCTCGCGGCCGCCCCTGGACCATGCGGGCGGAAGAGCCGCAGCGCCCGGTGGGGGCCTGCCCGATCCAGCCTCCTTAGTCGCCGCCCAGTTCGCGCAGGGCGGCCGGCAGGCGTTCGTCCGGCCAGTCCAGGTGCACCACGTTCTGGCCACGGGCGCCGTCGTAGCGCTCGACCACCACCGAGTACATGTCGGTCTCGTTCTCCGGGCGCACCACCAGCGTGTCACCTCGGACGGGCGGGCCGGCGTCCACGGTGAACGAGCGCAACTCGCCGCGCAGGTGCGGTGCGTCTCCGCCGACCGGCAGGCCGGAGTCCGTGCCCACGCGCGCGGGGCCGCTGTCGTCGCGGTCGCGCTCACCCAGGCCCGGATGAGGCGAGTCTGTGGGCCAGATCATCAGGTGCCCTCGGCCCATGCGCGTCTGACCGTTCGAGGTCAGCAACTCGGCCCACCCCGCATCCCGAGGCGCCACACCGGACGATGCGCTGCCCCCGCCCCGAGCCGCGGCCTGCCACGGACGGCGCACCCGCGTCTTCAACTGCGCCCACAGGCGGCCCGGCCGGGGCATGTCGAACTCGAGTTTGCCTTCGATCTTGACCATGTACTCCTCCTCCCGAGGACGGCGGTAGCCGCGATCACCGGACGAGCGGAGGTCCCGCTGCGGGCCAATCGTGCCCCAATCGTGTCACAGCGCCGCCAGCCTCAGGCGCCGGAAGCGGTCAGGGCGCATGACAAAGCCATCACAGCGCCGTCGCCCTCGACGCGCGCGGTGCACCTCTGATCAGAGGCCGCGGGTCAGTCCAGGTAGCGCTGGATCGGCAACTCGCGATGCCTCACGCCCGTGGCGCCGAAGACCGCGCCGGACACCGCCGCAGCGATCGGCACAATGCCCGGCTCGCCCGCACCCGTGGACGGCGTCTCGTCGTCCCCGACGAAGCGCAGGTCAATGCGCGGCGCGTCCACGATGCGGGGCACGCGGTAGCGGGCGAAGGTGGGGTTCAGCACGCGGCCGGCCTCGAAGTCGCTGGCCTCGAAGAGCGCGCCGCCCAGGCCCATGACGATGGCGCCCTCCATCTGATTGGCCGCGCCCTCCGGGTTCACCACCAGGCCGCAGTCCAGCGCCGCGCTCACGCGGTGCACGCGCACCTCCCGGCCGTTCACGGACACCTCCGCCGCCGTGGCCACGTACGACCCCACGTCAATGCCCAGGGCAATGCCCGCGCCTCGGCCGTCCGGCAGGCGCGGGCCGCTCCAGCCGAAGTCGTCCGCCGCCGCCTCCAGCACACGTCGGAAGCGGGGCTCCGTGAGGTGGGCCAGGCGGTACTCCACCGGGTCCCGTCCCACGCGCGCCGCGATGTCGTCCATGTGCACCTCGCGCGCGAAGTGGTTCACCGCTGCGCCCAGCGAGCGATAGGACCCGGACGGCAGCGGACTGTCCGAGCGGTAGACCATGGAGCGGATGTTGCCGGCGTCGTACGGCGTCTCCGAGCCGCGGCGGCCGATCATGACACGCTCGCCGGCGTGGTAGGCGTGGCTGTCCCACGCCACCAGTCGCCCGTCGCTCGCCACGCCCGCACGGATACGGATCAGCGCCGCCGGACGGAAGTTGGACCACATGGTCTCTTCCGCACGTGTGTACGCCACTCGCACCGGCCGCCCGGCTGCCTTCGCGAAGCGCGCCGCGTCGTGCGCCAGGCCATACGGGGACTTCGCGCCGAAGCCGCCGCCGATCTCCGGCGCGATCACCCGGATGCGCGACTCCTCCATGCCGAAGATCGAGGCGAGTTCCGCGCGCAGGCCGAACGGACGCTGGGTGCCCGCCCACACGGTGAGCGAGTCTCCCTCCCACGCCGCCACCGCCGCGCGCGGCTCCATGGGCATGGGCGCGATGTACGGAATGTAGTAGGTCGCCTCGATGACCTCGTCCGCCTGCTTGAAGCCGGCGTCCAGGTCGCCCGCCTCCTGCGTGCTGTACCCATCCTGCCCGCTCTCCACCAGCAACGCCGGCATGTCCCACCGCGAGGGCTGGCCCTGCGGGATGTCCCACTCCAGCCGCGCGATCCGAGCGGCCAGCGCCGCCGTCTCGTCGTCCTCCGCCAGGATGGCGAAGATGCCGCC
This sequence comes from Dehalococcoidia bacterium, assembly GCA_023228825.1. GTDB lineage: Bacteria > Chloroflexota > Dehalococcoidia > UBA2979 > UBA2979 > W-Chloroflexi-9. The sequence goes on from JALOAL010000003.1 coordinate 67,300, forward strand.
CTCCTCCACCACCTGCACCACGCCCGGCAGCGCCTCGGACGCGGCAAGGTCGATGGTGCGGAGGGTGGCGCCGTAGGTGGGTGGGTGCAGAATGGCGGCGTACAGCACGTCCTCCGGCAGGATGTCCTGCGAGTAGCGTGCGGCCCCCGTCACGCGGTCGATGCCGTCCAGGCGCCGCAGGTGGGACTGGCCCATCTGCGTGAAGTCCGCCCGCCGGGTGACCTGCGCGTGGTCCGCGATCTCGCGTTCCTGGTCCGCCTCGATGAGGTCGGCGTACGGGATGGACCGGCTGCGGTCGTGGCGAGAGACCACGGCGCCGTCACGCGCCTCCAGGTCCTCCACCGGCAGGTCCAGCCGGTCCGCCGCCATGGCGAGCAGGGCCTCCCGAGCGGTGGCGGCGGCCTTCCGCAACTGCCACCCCACACGCGCGGTGGACTGGCTGCCAAAGGTGCCCATGTCCCAGGGCACGCGCGCCGTGTCGCCCAGCACCACCTCCACCGACGCCATGGAAACGCGGAGTTCGTCCGCCACCTCCACGGCCAGGCCGGTGCGAATGTTCTGGCCGTACTCCACCTTGCCGGCGAAGGCCGTCACCCGACCCGTCCCGTCCACGATGATCCAGGTCGCCCGCTGCGTCTGCGGAGCGGTGTTCCCGTACGTCGCCTGTCCGTACCCCGTCCGCGACGCCGGAAACCCCACCGTCACGTCGCCCACAATGCTGAGCCGCCTCACGAGGCGTCCCCCTCGCTCCCCGTGTTCCGCTCGCTCCGGACGGACATCTCCTCTGCCGCGCGGAGGACGGCGCGCTCAATGCGCTGGTAGGCGCCACAGCGGCAGACATGCTCCACCAGCGCCTCGCGCACCTGGGCCGGGGACGGCTCTGGCTCGCGCTTCAGCAGGCCCACCGTGCTCATGATGAAACCGGGGATGCAGTAGCCGCACTGCATCGCCTGTTCTTCCACGAAGGCGCGCTGCACCGGGTGCAGGTCGTCCAGCGTCGCGACGCCCTCGCCCGCAGCGGCCGCCGCGAGGGCATCGTGAGTGGCAATGCCCTCGATGGTGGTGACCTCGCCGCCGGCGACCGCGCCCACGGTGGTCATGCAGGAGCGCAGCGGCTGGCCGTCCACCAGCACGGTGCAGGCCCCGCACAGGCCCTCACCACAGCCGTACTTCGTCCCGGTCAGGCGCAGGTCGAACCGCAGGTAGGAGAGCAGGTTGCGATCTCCCCGCGACGCCTGCCGCTCCACCCCGTTCACCACGAGTACTGGCGACGTTGGCACGGGCACCTCCCCGATAGCACGTGAGCACGTGCATTGTGCCACGCCGCGCGACACTACGAGGTCCGGCGACGCCCTGCCCCCGTCCGCGATGGCGCGTCGCACGGGGGCCATCATCTCCGCGGGGGGAATATCCTGCCGCCCGTTCCCGCGCATTCCGTGGTCTGCGTAGACGCCGCCGAAGGGCTTCGATAGGCTCAATGTGTCGGCTCGGAACCGCCTCGCGATTGCCGGCCCGCACCCTGTGAGTGGCCCGAAGGAGGCTCCTGGTGACCTTCGTCATCACCGACCCGTGCATCGACGTGATGGACCAGTCATGCGTCGCGGTCTGTCCGGTTGACTGCATCCACTTCGAAGAGGGTGCAGACCGGATGCTCTACATCAACCCTGCGGAGTGCATCGACTGCGGCGCCTGCCAGCCCGCCTGCCCCGTGAGCGCCATCTTCCCGGAGGCTGACGTCCCGGAGGCGCAGTCGAAGTTCATCGACATCAACTCGCTCTGGTTCGACGACCCCGTCGCCGCGCGCTCGCAGGTCGGTGGCGCACCCGCCACTGCCCCGGCGGCGGAAGCACCCGCCACTGCCCCCGCCGCGGAAGCACCCGCCGCACCGCCTGCCGAGGCTGCTGCCGCCGCCCCCGCCGCATCCGAGGACGCCCCGAGCGTGGAGCCGGCCGCCGCACCAGCAGCATCCTCCGCCCCCGCTGAGCCCGCCCCCGCTGCGGCCGCCGCCGCCGTCGAGCCGCCGCCGGAGCCGGAGAAGGAACCCGCCCCCGCCGGCAGTTACAAGTTTGGCGAGAACGGCGTGGAAGGAAAGTGCGCGATCTGCGGCACATACGTCATCAAGAATGGCGTCCCGTTCGGCCGCAAGTCCGTCCTGTGCCCGGAGCACGCCCACTACGAGGTGGCCTACCGCACCACGCCCGGCCGGCGCTAGCCGCGCCCGCAGACAGGACACGGACGGCCCCGGCTAACAGCCGGGGCCGTCTTGCATCTCACGCCTCCTCGACCCTGTGGTTCGGCTTGGACACGCTTCCGGGGTAAGATGGGGGGACAGATGACCACCACGGACCTTCAGACACGCATCGCCCGACTCCACGAGGCGCTCGCCGAGCGCATCCTGGTACTGGACGGATCGTGGGGCGTGCTCATCCAGAACAAGGGCCTCTCGGAGGCCGACTTCAGAGGCGGACGCTTCGCAGACTGGCCGTCTGACCTCAAGGGCAACGCGGACGTCCTGAACCTGAGCCGCCCGGACTTCGTACGCGACATCCACCTCGAGTACTTCGAGGCGGGCGCGGACATCGCCACCACCAACACCTTCACCGCCACCTCGATCTCCCAGGGCGAGTACGGCCTGCAGGAGTACGGGGCGGAGATGAACGAGGCGGGAGCGCGCCTGGCCCGCGAGGCCGCAGACACACTGCAGGCGGCGGACGGTCGCCAGCGGTGGGTGGCCGGCTGCCTGGGCCCCACCAACCGCACCGCCTCGATCTCCCCGGACGCCGCAGACCCCGCCGCCCGCTCGATCACGTTCGACGAACTGCGGGAGACGTACCGCGAGGTCACCCGCGCCCTGATCGCCGGCGGCGCGGACATCCTCATGGTGGAGACCATCTTCGACACCCTGAACGGCAAGGCCGCCATCTACGCCATCGACGAAGTCTTCGAGGAAGACGGCGTGACGCTACCCATCTGGATCTCCGGCACCATCACGGATCTCTCCGGGCGCACGCTGACTGGCCAGACCACGGAAGCCTTCTGGACGTCCATCAAGCATGCCCGGCCGTTCGCGGTGGGCCTCAACTGCTCGCTGGGGCCGGAGCAACTGCGCCCGTACGTGGCGGAACTCGCGCGCGTGGCGGACGTGCCCGTCAGCGCGCATCCCAACGCCGGCCTGCCGAACGCCTTCGGCGGCTACGACCTGGGCCCAGACGACATGGCCCGCCCGCTCGCCGAATGGTCGCGGGACGGCCTGCTGAACATCGTGGGCACCTGCTGCGGCAGCACCCCAGAGCACACGCGCGTCCTGGTGGAGGCCGTGCGCGGCGTTCCCCCGCGCACCGTCCCGGAGCCAGAACCCGTGATGATCCTCTCCGGCCTCGAGGCCGTGCGGGTGGGGAGATAGCCGTGACCAGCCCCACCCCGCCGCTCGGGGACGATCCGGACGCATCGAGCGCCGCCACCGCCTCGTTCGTCAACATCGGCGAGCGCACCAACATCACCGGCTCCGCCCGCTTCCGCCGCCTCATCCGCGAGGGCGACTACGACACGGCGCTGGAGGTTGCCCGCCAGCAGGTGGAGGCCGGCGCCCAGATCCTCGACGTGAACATGGACGAGGGCATGCTGGACTCAGAAGCGGCCATGGTCCGCTACCTGAACCTCATTGCCTCCGAGCCTGACATCTCCCGCATCCCGCTCATGATCGACTCCTCCAAGTGGTCGGTGATCGAGGCGGGCCTGAAGTGCGTGCAGGGCAAGGCCATCGTCAACTCGATCAGCCTCAAGGAGGGCGAGGACTCCTTCCTGGAGCACGCCCGCAAGGTGCGCCGTTACGGCGCCGCCGTGGTGGTCATGGCCTTCGACGAGCAGGGCCAGGCCGATACCGCGGAGCGCAAGTTCGAGATCTGCGAGCGGTCCTACCGCCTGCTGGTGGACCGCATTGGCTTCCCGCCGGAAGACATCATCTTCGACCCCAACATCTTCGCCATCGCCACCGGCATCGAAGAGCACAACGACTACGCGAACGCGTTCTTCGACGCGACGCGGATGATCAAGAAGCACCTGCCGCACGCCAAGGTCTCCGGCGGCGTCTCCAACGTCTCCTTCTCCTTCCGCGGCAACAACGCCGTGCGCGAGGCGATGCACGCGGTCTTCCTGTTGCACGCCATCAACGCCGGCATGGACATGGCCATCGTCAACGCGGGCGCACTCCCCGTGTACGACGAGATCCCGGAGGACCTGCGCGTTCGCGTGGAGGACGTCATCCTCAACCGCCGCGCGGACGCCACCGAACGCCTGCTGGAGATCGCGGAGCGCTACCGAGACTCCGGCGAGGTGGCGGAGAAGGCCACCGCAGAGTGGCGCAACTTCGCCGTGCGCGACCGCGTCACGCACGCCCTGGTCCACGGCATCGACGAGTTCGTGGTGGACGACGTGGAGGAACTCCGCCTCCAGGTAGACGAGCCCCTGGAGGTGATCGAGGGGCCGCTCATGGACGGCATGAACGTGGTGGGCGACCTCTTTGGCGCGGGCAAGATGTTCCTGCCCCAGGTCGTCAAGAGCGCGCGCGTCATGAAAAAGGCAGTGGCCCACCTCATCCCCTTCATCGAGGCCGCCAAGAAGCGCGACGGCGACACGCGCGCCAAGGGCAAGATCGTCATGGCAACCGTGAAGGGCGACGTCCACGACATTGGCAAGAACATCGTGGGCGTGGTGTTGCAGTGCAACAACTACGACGTGGTGGACCTGGGCGTGATGGTGCCCGTCGCCTCGATCCTGGAGGCGGCCCGGCGGGAGAACGCCAACATCATCGGCCTCTCCGGCCTGATCACGCCCAGCCTGGACGAGATGGCCTACGTGGCGTCGGAGATGCAGCGACAGGAACTCTCGCTCCCCCTCCTCATCGGCGGCGCCACCACCAGCAAGGCGCACACGGCGGTGAAGATCGCCCCCAACTACGCCGGCCCCGTGGTCTACGTGCCGGACGCCTCGCGCGCCGTGGGCGTGGTCTCCAACCTCCTGTCGGACACCCAGCACGAGGCGTTCGCAGCCACCACCCGCGCCGAATATGACCGCGTCCGCGAGGACTACCTGGGGCGCCAGCAGGCCACCGATCGCTACCCCATCGAAGAAGCGCGCGCCCTCCCCGCCCCGATCGACTGGGCCGGCTACGCGGCGCCCGTCCCGCGGCAACTGGGCGTGCAGAGCACGACCGTGGCGCTGGACGAACTGCTGCACCGCGTGGACTGGACGCCGTTCTTCCAGACGTGGGAGTTGTCTGGCTCCTTCCCCAAGATCCTGGACGACCCGGTGGTCGGTGAGACCGCGCGCTCGGTGTACGAGGACGCACAGGAGATGCTGCGCCGCATCGTGGAGGAGCGCTGGCTGACCGCCCGCGCCGTCACTGGCCTGTGGCCGGCGAACTCCGTGGGCGACGACATCGAGGTCTACACGGACGACTCCCGTACGCAGGTGCTGACCACAGTGCACAGCCTGCGCCAGCAGACCAGCCGCGGACGCGGACGCGCCCAGAACTACGCGCTGTCGGACTTCATCGCACCCCGCGAGACCGGGATTCCGGACTACATCGGCGGGTTCGCGGTCACCACCGGCATCGGGGAGGCGGAGCGCGTCGCGCAGTTCGAGGCGGAGCACGACGACTATCGCTCGATCATGCTGAAGTCCCTCGCCGACCGCCTGGCGGAGGCGCTGGCGGAGTACATGCACGAGCGCATCCGCAAGGAGGTCTGGGGCTACGCCAACGACGAGGAACTCGACAACGACGCCCTCATCGCGGAGCAGTACCAGGGCATCCGCCCTGCCCCTGGCTACCCCGCCTGCCCTGACCACACGGAGAAGCGCACGCTCTTCGACCTGCTGTCCGCCGAGGAGAACGCGGGCGTCGAGTTGACCGAGTCGTTCGCCATGATCCCGGGCTCCGCCGTCAGCGGCTGGTACTTCAGCCACCCGGACTCCCGCTACTTCGGCGTGGGCCGCATCCTGAAGGACCAGGTGGAGGACTACGCCCGCCGCAAGGGCTGGACCCTCGCCGAGGCCGAGAAGTGGCTGGCCCCCAACCTCGGCTACACGCCCGGCAAGTAGCCCGCCCGACGCTCTCCAACCGACCACGCCGGTTGCCAGTGCCACTCGCTCCCCCACCGGCGAGGCGCACCGTGCCACACTGCCCGCATGGCCTCGAAGCGCACTTCCAAGAGCGAGACCGCCCTGGTCGCCTTCCTCCGAGGCGTGAACGTGGGCGGGATCAATATCAAGATGGCCGACCTCGCCCGCACGTTCGAGGACTTCGGCTTCACGGACGTGAAGACCATCCTGGCCAGCGGCAACGTGCGTTTCACCACCACCGATCCAAACGGCCCCGCCCTCAAGCGCCGGATCGAGGCTGCCCTCACGGACCGCTTCGGCTACGAGGCGTGGGTGATCCTGCTCGACCTGCCCTCGGTCCGCCGGGTGATCGAGGGCTACCCGTTCGACACGGACGAGGACGTGAAGCAGCCCTGGGCGATGCTCCTCGCCGAGCCGGGCGTCATGGAGGACCTCCTGGCCGGCGCCACCGACCTCGACCCGGACGTGGAACGCGTCCAACCGGGGGAGGGCGTCCTCTACTGGGAGGTCACCCGCGGCCAGACCACGAAGAGCGTGTTCGCGAAGCACAGCGCGAAGGCGCGCTTCAAGGCCGTCACCACCACGCGCAACCTGCGCACGCTGCACAAGTTGCTGGCGTAGGTCTCCCGCCCTGCCGCCTCCCCTTTTAGGGGGGCGGGTTGGGGTGGGGGCGGTAGCATCCCGGACGAGCGGTCACCTGGAGGGCCATGAGGGCGCAGCACGCTGCGCCCCTACACCAGAGGCAGAACGGAGCCTACAGGCCGGGGCGGAGGCCCAGGTTGCGGACCACCTGGAGCGCGGCCTGCGAGAAGTTCATCGTGTACAGGTGCAGGCCGGGCGCACCGGCACGTAGCAGGCCCTCGCACACCTTCGTCGCCACCTCCACGCCCACCTCACGGCGCGCGTCCACATCGGTCCCGGCGGCCTCGAGGCGGTCGATGATCTCTTGGGGGAACTCCGTGTTGTTGAGCGCGGACATGCGGGCGACCGCCTCCACGTTCGTCGGCGGCATCACGCCGGGGATCACGGGAGTGTCCACGCCGCGTGCGGCCATCTCCTCGATGAAGCGCTCGTAGTACTCGGCTCGGAAGAAGAACTGGGTCATACCCAGGTCGGCCACGCGCAACTTCTCCGCCTGGTGCTCGCGGTCGGCCTCGGTGCTGGCGGCGCGCGGGTGGCCCTCCGGGTGCGCCGCCACGGCAATATCGAAGTTCGCGCGGTCGCGGATGAACCGCACCAGGTCGATCGCGCGCTGGAAGTGGCCCACCGCCTCTGCGCTGCCCTCAGGCAGGTCGCCGTGGAGGGCAATGATGTTCTGGATGCCGTCCTCGCGGTAGCGGTCCACGAAGCCCGCGATCTCGTCACTGGTGTGCGCCACGCAGACCAGGTGCGGCATGGCTGTCACGCCCAGGTTGTGCTGGATGTGATGCACGACCTCCGCCGTGGGCCCACGGCTGGAGCCGCCAGCGCCATACGTGACCGACATGAACGAGGGCTGAAGCCGGGCCAGGCGCCGCAACGCACGATCCAGGCGCGCGGCGCCCTCCTCGTCTCGAGGCGCGGAGAATTCGAACGAGAGCGTGGTGCCCTGGGCCAGGAGGTCGGTGATCTTTGCCATCGCCCCCATCGTGGTTGAAGAAGGTCTCGGGCGCCAGTCAGCGCCGACGCCCGCCTCCTGCTGTCTGCTCCCCACCACCCAGCGCCCCCCTCCTCGCTCCCGTCGGAAGCGGGCCGGAGACGCCGGGCCGGCTCGACACGCCCGCCCTGCCCTCCGAAGATGGGTCGACGATAGCGGCAGCAGGTCACGCCCCGATTGAGCACTGGCGGGCGACCGCAGCGCCGGCCAGTCCGGGGATGATTCGGGAGTTCCGATGCGTTATGTCATCTACGGTGCAGGCGCCATTGGCGGCGTGATCGGCGCACGGCTGGTCCAGCACCGGGAGCGCCACGGGCACGAGGTGGTGCTGATCGCGCGTGGCGAGCACCTGCGCGTCATGCAGCGCGACGGCCTCCGCTTCCGCGCCCCGGGCGAGGACTTCCGCCTCCCCGTCACCGCCGTCGCCTCGCCGTCCGAGGTCGAATGGCGCGGGGACGAGGTGGTGCTCCTCACCATGAAGACACAGGACACCCCGGACGCCCTGGACGACCTGCGCGCGGCGGCCGGCACAGACGTGCCGGTGCTGTGCGCCCAGAACGGCCTGGAGAACGAACGCATGGCCGCCCGCCGCTTCCGGGACGTCTACGCCATGCTCGTGCACCTGCCCGCCACCCACCTCGAACCCGGCGAGGTGCTCCTGAACGGCACGGGGGTCTCCGGCGTCCTGCACGCCGGCCGCTACCCCACCGGTACGGACGCGACCATCGAGGCAGTGTGCGCGGGGCTGGTGGCCAGCGACTTCGCCGCGGACCCCACGCCCACCGTGATGCGCCTGAAGCACACGAAGTTGCTCCAGAACCTGGGAAACGCCGTCCAGGCCACCTGCGCTCGCGATGCGGACGTAGCGGGCCTCCTGCGCCTCCTGCGCGAGGAGGCCATCCGCGTCTTCGACGCCGCCGGCATGGACTGGTCGTCCGAGGAGTTCGCGGAGCGCGTGCGCATGATCCGCATGGACGGCATCGTGGAGGGCTTCGACCGTCCAGGCGGCTCCACCCTGCAGAGCCTCGCCCGCGGGGCGAGCACGCTGGAGACGGACTACCTCAACGGCGAGGTGATGCTGCTGGGCACCCTGCACGGCGTCCCCACCCCCGTGAACCGCGCGGTGCAAGACACGGTGGTCGGCATCCTCCACGGGCGCGCGCCGATGGGCAGCGTCCCGCCCGAGGCCATCCTGGACCGGGCCCGCGAGTACGGGTTCACGGGCTGACGCACAGCGTTCCCCCACCGGGATGCCTCTGGTAGGCTCGGAGCGCTGCCGCCTCACACGGAGGTTCAGCGACGGGAGAGCACAATGGGCTGCCCCATTCACATCTGGGTTCCACTGATGGGCGCCGCCGCGCCGTTCGCGCGCGTGGCCCATCACCGAGTGCGCGCACTCTTCGGCGCCTCCACCGCCGCGGAGGCCGAGGCGCCCCGCGAGATGAAGCGATGGGCGCCCGTGGGCCAGCCGCCAGCGGACTCCACCGGCTCCACCTCCTGACGATCCGCACGCCCTGACCCCACCGAGAGGCCCCGCGATGCTCGTCGTCGATGCGATCTTCCACCGCGACGGCGACCTGTTCGTGCCCTCCCCCGCCGCCGGGAGCCCGTGGACGAAGGATGCGCTGCACGGCGGCCCGCCGGCCGGCCTCCTCGCCCGCTGCATCGAGGCGTACATCGGCGATCCGGAGATGCAACTGGCGCGGCTGACCGTGGACCTGTTCCGCGCCGTGCCTAGCCAGCCGCTGGCCGTGCAGGTGGAATCCGTCCGCAGCGGTCGTCGCATCCACGTGGTGCAGGCCTCGATCCTGGCGGACGGCCAGGAGGTCACGCGCGCGACCGCCGCCCTCCTGCGCCGGAGCGACGCGCCGGTGGGCGGCCTGTCCTACCCGCCCCCGCCCGGCCCCGACGGCCTGCCCGTGAACGCCGGCCTCGCACGCCCGCGCGGCGACGCACCGGAACCGGAGCGACCGCGGCTGGAGGGCTTCCACACGTTCATTGAGGTGGCGTGGGCGTCCGAGCGCTTCGCACCACTGCCCACCGCCTGGATGCGCATCCCCGTCCCATTCATCGCCGGCGAAGAGACGTCGCCCGTCACCCGCGCCGCCGCGCTCTCGGACTTCGGAAACGCCCTCGCAAACCAGGTGGGCAACGAAGGCGCCCCCGCGTCCGCGATGTCGGCGCTCTCCTACATCAACAGCGACATCACGCTCTACCTGGACCGCAACCCGCGCGGCGAGTGGCTCTGCCTGCAGGCAGACTTCCGCGACGAGGCAGAGGGCGTAGGCCACGTGGAAGCGGCGTGGTTCGACCGCGAAGGCCGCTACGCACGCGGCGTGCAGGCGCGCCTCGCCAACCCGCGTCCCTGACGCTTCCGGCCGTCCGAAGAGAGAGCCTCAGTCCCCGCGCCCGCCCTCGATACCCGCACTCTCGGAGGCGAGGCGTGCGATGGCGTCCGCCTCCATGCGGTAGGCGAGCCACTCGGACTGGTGCGCCATGCCCAGCGACGCGTAGAAGGCGCGCGCGGGGTTCCAGTCCAGCACGGACAGATCCAGGCGCGGCCAGCCACGGTCGCGCGCGATCCGGGCGAGCGCGGCCAGAAGGCTGCGGCCGGCGCCCGTGCCTCGTGCCGACTCGTCCACATAGAGGTCTTCCAGGTACAGGCCCGCGCTGCCCTCCCACGTGGAGTAGTTCGGGAAGAACAGCGCGAAGCCCACGGGCACGCCTCGCTGCTCCGCGATCACGCACTCGAACACCGGTCGCGGTCCAAAGCCGTCACGCAGCACCACCTCCGGTGTCAGGTGGACGCGCTCGGGCGGCTCGTGCTCGAACACGGCGAGGCCACGCACGAAGTCCACGATCGTCTCGGCGTCCTCGGGGCGTGCCCAGCGCACGCGCGTCGCGCTCGGGGCGGGGCCGGTGCGGTCGGGGGAGTCTGGCATCGCCCGAGCATATCCGGCGGCTTTGATACTCTCGACGCCTGACGTCCCGTGGACGTCATTGTCGAGGGGCCGGACGGGGAGAGTACGCCATGAACCGCCTGGCCAACGAGACCAGCCCCTACCTCCTGCAGCACGCCGACAACCCCGTGGACTGGTACCCATGGGGCGAGGAAGCGTTCGAGCGCGCTCGGACGGAGGACAGGCCGATCCTCCTCTCCGTGGGCTACTCCGCGTGCCACTGGTGCCACGTCATGGCGCACGAGTCCTTCGAGGACGAGGCGATCGCGGCCCTGATGAACGAGGGCTTCGTGAACGTCAAGGTGGACCGCGAGGAACGCCCGGACGTGGACTCCGTGTACATGACCTTCACGCAGGCCATGACCGGCCAGGGCGGCTGGCCCATGACGGTCTTCCTCACGCCGGCCCTGGAGCCCTTCTATGCCGGCACCTACTTCCCGCCCACCGACCAGTACGGCCGCCCCGGTTTTCCGAGGCTCCTCGAAAGCATCATGGCCGCGTGGCGCGACAACCGTGCCGGCGTGCTGGAGTCCGCGTCCACGCTCACCGAGCAGGTGCGAGCGGCCACGGAGCGCGCGACCGAGGCCGTCCCCGGCGCACCGGGCGTCTCGCCCCAACTCGCGGACGAGGCGGTGGCGGCCCTCCGCACCGTGTACGACGCGGAGTGGGGAGGCTTCGGCACGGCGCCCAAGTTCCCCAGCACCCCGGGCCTAGAGTTCCTGCTGATGTACGGCGCGCGCACGGACGACATGCACGTGTCCGGCATGGCGCTGCACACCGCCCGCCGCATGGCAGAGGGTGGGATGTACGACCACCTGGGCGGCGGCTTCGCGCGCTACTCCGTGGACCAGCGCTGGCTGGTGCCCCACTTCGAGAAGATGCTCTACGACAACGCCCTGCTGGCGCGGCTCTACCTCCACGCGTTCCAGGTCACGGAGGAAGCGTCCTTCGCCACCGTGGCGCGCGAGACGCTGGACTATCTCGCGCGCGAGATGCGCCATCCAGACGGAGGCTTCTATGCCGCCCAGGACGCGGACTCCGAGGGCATTGAGGGCAAGTTCTTCGTCTGGACCCCGGACGAGATCGACGAAGCCCTGGCCGGCTTCCCGGACGACGCCGGGCTGGCCTTCCGCACGCTCTACCACGTGACCGAGGCCGGCAACTTCGAGGATCCCCACCACCCGGACTTCGGCCGCCGCACCGTCCTGAGCCGCCCGCGCTCCCTGGAGTCCGTCGCGCGCGAACTCGGCCGCGACCCGGCGGAGGTGGAGGCGGCGCTCCCCGCGTGGCGCGCCCGCCTGCGCGAGGTGCGCGAGCAGCGCGTCCACCCCGGCCTGGACGACAAGGTCCTCACGTCCTGGAACGGCCTGGCCATGGCCGCCTTCGCGGAGGCGGCGCGCGTCCTGGACGAGCCTCGCTACCTGGAGATGGCCGTCACCAACGGCTCGTTCCTGCGCGAGCGCGTCTGGGATGGCGCACGCCTGCGGCACACGTACAAGGACGGGCACGCGCACGTGGATGGCCTGCTGGAGGACTACGCCTACCTCGCGCTCGGCCTTGTGGAGGTCTACCGCGCCACGGGCGACCTGGCCCACCTGCACTGGGCGGGCGAACTATTCGAGGTCGCCCTTGAGCGATTCCGGGATGACAATGGCGGCTTCTTCGAGGCGCCCTTGGATGGGGAAGCGTTGCTCATCCGCCAGAAGCCGTTCTTCGACTCCCCCACGCCCAGCGGAAATGCCTGCATGGGCATGCTGGGCATCACCCTGGGGCGCTACTTCGGACGCTCGGACTGGGAGCAGGTTGCCCGCGAGGTGGTGGGCCGGGTGTCCGGCCAATTCGCGCGCGCGGCCACTGGCTTCGGCGCCATGCTCCAGGTGGTGGAACTGCTGATCGCGCCGCCTCGAGAGATCGCCATCGTCGGCCCGGCGGAGGCGCGCGCCCCCTTCGAACGAGAGGTCGCGCGGCGCTATCTGCCCACAGTGCTCCTGGCCCCGGCGGAGCGTGGCGGCCTGCCGCTGCTGGAGGACCGCAGCGTCCCGGACGGTGCAGCCGCGTACGTGTGCGAGAACATGGTCTGTGACCTCCCCGCTCGCAGCGTCCAGGCGTTGCGAGAGCAACTGGGCGAGTGAGCACACCCACCTCGGACCCCGCGCAGCCGTCCGAGGGCTCGCGGCGCGTGCAGCCGTGGGATGCCTTCCGCCACCGCGACTACCGCTTCCTCTGGGTCACCGGGTTCGCCTCCACCGTGCTCCTCTGGATCCGCATCCTGGTCACCACGCAGTGGCTGTTCGAGGAGACCGGGTCAGAGGCGATGCTGGGCATCGTGGGCATCGTCCAGTTGTTCGTCCAGATCCCCGCGCTCCTCTGGGGCGGGGCGCTCTCCGACCGCATCGACCGCAAGCGCCTGATCGCCACGGCCAACACGATCTCACTCGTGGTGCTGCTTGCCATGGGCCTGCTGGACGCCTCCGACAGCCTCACGGTCCCGGTGGTGTTCGCCGGCATCGCCGTGTCCGCCGGTGCCCAGATGATGGTGAACCCGGCCCGTTCCGCGCTCACGCCGGCCACGGTGCCAGAGCGTCACCTGATGCTGGCTGTGGCCACGGACACGGCCAGCCAGAACGCGGCGGCCATCGTGGGCCCCATCGTCTTTGCGGTGGTGGCCTCCGTCTTTGGCCTCACCACCGCGTTCATGGTCGGCGCCGCCGTGGCCGTACCCGCCCTCCTCGCCCCGCTCTTCATCCGCGTGGCCGGACGCGCCGAGGGCGGCTCGAACGGCTCGACCATCGCCCGCATCCGCGAGGGCTTCTGGTTCGTCGTACGCCACCCGATCCTGCCCGGCCTCTTCCTGCTGGACACCGGCAACACCGTGGTGTCGTTCTACCGGGAGATCCTGCCCGCACTGGCCCGCGGCCTGTTCCGCGCCGGCGCAGCCGGGACCGGCGCTCTGGGCGCAGCCAACTCGGCGGGCGCCATCCTGGGCGCCATGATGGCGCTGTTCTTCTCCGAGTACCGGGCCAAGGGCATGCTCGTGCTGTACGCCAGCATGGTCTATGCGGTGGCGCTGTTCGGCTTCGGCAGCGTGAACCAGTTATGGATGGGCATCGTGATGATCGCCATCCTCGGCGGGGCGGACTCCGTGACGGTCGCGGTGCGGCACACCACGGTGCAACTGACCACGCCGGACCACATGCGGGGACGCGCCTTCTCGTTCATGATCCTGTCCGCCCAGACCGCCAACAACATCGGCACCATCTGGGTGGGCTTCTGGGCGGCGGCGATCGGCCCCGGCAACACCATGGTGCTGGGCGGCGTCATCGCGGTGCTCGCCACGGTGCTGGTGTGGCGCGTCTGGCGCCCCATCCGCGAGTACCGCTACCCCTAGCGCGCCGCCGTCCGAGGGCCGCTCTCGGACGCCTCAATGTGGCCTTGAGGTCGCACCGAGGTCGCCTCAAAGGTGCTCGATCAGTGAGCGCTTGTTCGTGCACTGGCCACGACAGATTACACACGGTGCAACCCCTACTCGGTACAGTGCGCACACCTCGTCCACGTCCGTCACCAGCGTGGCGCGAGGAAGAGCACTAATTTCGAGGTGACCGAGGTGGGGCGGAGCCCGTGTCAGACCGTGAGTTGCTGCTCCAGGCGTTCGAACGCGGCACGCTCGTCCGGCCCAGCCCCACGCATATGTCCTTCGTGGACGTGGTGCGCGCGCTGGCGCACGCCTCCGGCGTGGAGGTGCCCCTGAACGAACACAGCCGCGACCTGGCCTCCCACCTCCGAGGCGTGCAGCACCTGGTCTTCCTGCTGGCGGATGGCATGGGCATCAACCTGGTGGACCGGATCCCACGCAACTCCTGGATCCGGCGGAACACCCGCCGCTCCATCCACGCCACGTTCCCGTCCACCACCACCACCGCCGTGACCTCCATCGCCACGGGCGAGCATCCGGCCACGCACGCGGTCGCCGGATGGTGGGTCCACCTGCCAGCCCTGAGGGCGCCGGCGACGGTCTTCCTGCACGACCGTGCGGAGGACGGCAAATCGCTGACCGACCTGGGCCTGGGCGCGGACGACCTCAGCCCCTCGCCCCCCCTCCTGCCGAGGATGACGCGCGAGGTGCGCCTGGTGGTGCCGGAGGGCATCGCGGACAGCCCCTACACCATGCGCATGGGAGGCGACTGCGAGCGTATTGCCTACCGCACGCACGGCGAGGCGGTGGAGGCGATCGTCCGCGCCCTCGGCGCCTCCGCCGGCCCCACCTTCACCTACTGGTACACCCCCTCTCCAGACGCGGAGGAGCACGACCACGGCGTGGAGGCGGATCGGGTGTTCAATGCCCTGGGCGACCTGGACGAGGCCGCCGAGACGCTCGCGGAAGCGCTCGAGGACGGCGGGGCGCCCTGGCGCATCGTGGGGACGGCGGATCACGGCCACCTGGACCTGGACCCGCGCCTGGAGGTGGCGAAGGAAGACCCGCTGCTGGCGCACCTTGACGCATCGCCCGCGGGGGACATGCGGGTGCAGTTCTGGCACGTACGCACCGGCGCGGAGGCCGAGTTCGAGGCCGCGTTCCAGCAGCGCTTCGCCGGATCGTTCTACCTCATCCGCGCGCGCGAGGCGGAGGCGCTGGGCCTCTTCGGCCCCGAGCCGTGGAGCGACGTGATGCACCGGCGCGCGGGCTCGCACGTCAGCATCTCCTCCGGCGCCGCGGCCATGCGCTTCGAGGGCATCCCCGGCATCGCCGGCTACCGGCGCATGCAGTCCGGCCACTCCGGACTGTCGCCGCAGGAAATGCAGGTCCCCCTCATCATCGCCGGCGAAGCGACCTCCAACGGCGGCTGGGGCATCTAGCCCGCAGGCGGGCACGAAGAAGGGCGGCCAGTGGGCCGCCCTTCTCGAGACGCCTCGGACGGAGGCCGCCGGCGGCTACTTGCGGGCGGCGGCCGCGCGGGCGCGGGTGGCGGACCTGGCGGCCGGCTTCGCCTTCGGCGCGGCCTTTTCGAAGGCGCTGCAGATGGTGTCCACCATCAGCCGCGTCACCACGTACGGATCCATGTTCGCGTTGGGGCGCCGGTCCTCAATGTAGCCACGCTTCTCCACACCCACCTGCCACGGGATGCGGACGGAGGCGGCGCGGTTGGACACACCGTACGAGTACTTGTCCCACGGCGCCGTCTCATGCTTGCCCGTCAGGCGGCGCTCAATGCCGTCGCCGTAGTTCTTGACGTGCTCCATCGCCTTCTCGCCCAGCGCCTTGCACGCCAATTCGATGTAGTCCCAGGCGTTGGGGGCCTCGCGCATCTCCACGGTGGAGTAGTTCGTGTGGGCGCCGGCGCCGTTCCAGTCGCCCGGGATGGGCTTGGGGTTCAGCGTGGCGGAGACGCCGAAGTCCTCCGCGATCCGGTAGAGGAGCCAGCGGGCCACCCACATCTGGTCGGCCGCCGCCAGCGGCTCCACCGGGCCGATCTGGAACTCCCACTGTGCGGGCATGACCTCCGCGTTGGTCCCGGAGATCTGCAGGCCCGCGGCAATGCAGGCGTCCGAGTGCGCCTCCACGATCTCGCGGCCGAAGATCTCGTCCGCTCCCACGCCGCAGTAGTAGCCAAACTGGGGGGCCGGGAAGCCGTTGTCCGGCCAGCCCAGTGGTTTCAGACCGTCGAAGAACGTGTACTCCTGCTCAATGCCGAACCAGGACTCGTGCTTCGCGTACTTCTTCGCCACGGCCGCCAGCGGGGCGCGGTGGTTGGTGGGGTGGGGCTTGTTGCTGCCCGGCAACAGCACCTCGCACAGCACCAGGCGATTCGCGCCCCCGCGGATGGGGTCCGGACAGGAGAACACCGGGTTCAGCACACAGTCAGAGGTCTCCCCCACTGCCTGGTTCGTGCTGGACCCGTCAAAACCCCAGACGCCCGGCTCATCGCCGTCCGCCAGGACCCTGGTCTTGGAGCGCAACTTCTGCGTCGGCTCGGCGCCGTCGATCCAGATGTACTCGGCCTTGTACGCCATCTTCGGGTGCCCGCCCTTCGCGCGGCCCCGCACCACACCTCGGCGCGCGGGGATGTCCTCGTCCGATGCGTGCACGATATGCATCCCACGTTTCAGCCGTATTTCACGCGTTGACCTTCATGCCCGCGCCGGACGCCACCGCTGCGGACGCCCTCACCCCCCGTGGTGAGGCGAAGCGAACGTGACGAGGGCCACCGACCGCGCACCCGCGCGACCGTGTGGCTTCGTGCTAACGTTTCGTAAGTTTTGCACCCGGCATGCCCCTCTGTGTCCGGGACGCCCGCAGGAGAGAGGATGAACCATGGCCGATGACCCGACCAGGGATGCGCTGAAGAAACTCCAATACTCACTGATCGTGGTGGGTTCGGTGTCCAGTAGCGGCGAAGCCAACGGCATGACCGCAAACTGGATCACGCAGGTGTCCTTCGACCCGCGCATCGTGGCCGTCGCGGTGCAGGAGGGCGCGGTGACGCGTCAGAACATCGACGAGACCAAGGTCTTCTCCGTCTCCATCCTTGGCGAGGGCGCCAAGGACCTCTCACTCAAATTCACCAAGAAGTCCCGGCACGGCGCCGAACGCCTGGAGGACGAACCGATACAGACCTTCGAGACGGGCGCGCCCGTCCTGGACGCCGCCGTCGCCTGGTTCGAGTGCCGCGTGGTCGGCGTGCAGGAGCCCGGCGACCACGTGGTCTACTTCGGCGAGGTCATTGCCGGCGGCGTCCGCGAGGGCAACGCGACCACGCTGGCGGCCACCGGCATGTCGTACGCCGGATAGCCCCCGGACCCTCGTGAAGCCCTCGGAGGGTGGTTTGCCGCTGGCAGACCGCCCTCCGACACTGGTGGGAGCCGGCTCCCCGTCCAGACGGCGCGGGAGACAGATGATCGAGGCTCCACATGCCGCTCCGTAACGTCGCCCTGGTCGCGCTCATCGGCGCCGCGCTGGCGGTGCTCACTGGCCTCGGCGTGTGGCAGTTGCAGCGGAACGACTGGAAGCAGGACCTGGTCGCCCACAGCCACGAGCGCACGGACGCCCCGCCCCTCGACATCGCCGACACCACCGGCACGGACGCCGAGGCGATGGACTACCGCCGGGTGACCCTGCGCGGCGAGTGGCTCTGGGAAGACCGCATGTTCCTGGCCAACCGCGTGCGCTCCCCCAGCCGAGGCGAGGAGATCGTGGCGCCCGTGCGCCCGGAGCAGGGCGGCCCGGCCGTCCTCGTGAACCTGGGCTGGATCCCGGACGGCGCGCGCGACGATGTGGTGCGCGGCCTTGAGGAGGGCGCGGGACTGGGCGTGCCGGTCGGCCTGGCGCGGGACTACTCCAGCCTGGACGGCCACCAGATCCCCAGCGGCTCATGGTCCGCCATGTCACCGCATGACATGGCGGACGCCCTGGGCTACCCGGTGACGGACTGGGTGCTGCTGGTCGGCGAGGAGCGCGACGCCCCGGGCTCGCCGTCCGAGCCGCTCCCGGTGCAGGGCTGGCAACGCTTCACCAACACCACCCCCCACGTGGAGTACGCGCTGACGTGGTTCGGCATCGCCACCGTGCTGCTGGTCGCCGCCGTCGCTCGCTTCGTCGTCGCCCCCCGCCGCGCCCGTCAGCGCAACGAGGCCGACCCGCAGGCCGGCCTCGAGACTGGACGGGCCGAGGACGTCCCGGAAGCCTAGCCCAGGAACGACCGCAACTGCTCGGTGTGTTCGCGCAGGTGCGCTGCGGCGCCGCGCATGGCGGCCTCCACGTTCTGGTCGGTGGAGCCCGGGATGTTCTCCGCCGGCTTCGTCAGGTCGCTGTCCTCCACGTACTTGAAGGCGCGGTCCGCCAGCGCGGCGGCCGCCTCGTGCCGCGTCAGCGCGTCGGCCGACGAGGCGATCTCGGAGCGGTCGGCCTCGCCGGGCTTGCCCAGCATGGCCGTGGAGACAAAGTTGGCGAAGTAGACCTCGCCGCCGATCGCGTGCTGCGCGATCTGCTTCGGCGACCACTCCTCGCCGCCCGGCGACTGCTCCCACTTCCCGTCCACGCCCTGGAGCGCCTGCCGGAACGCATTCCGAGCGTCCGCGATCTGTTGTCGCAGTTCGTCAGCCGAAGCCATGGGGGAGTCCTTCCTCTGGGCGCGTGCACCGCTCGCGCCTCGCGCGTCTCGTGTGCCATCTCGCATGCAGCAATCTCGTATGCAATGGCGTCCGTACTCTAACCCTCGGACGCAACGCCTCACCCGCCCCCACGCCTGAAGGCGCCCCGGCTGCTAGGGCCTGTGGGGCCGTCGCGCTATCATGCCTCCCCTCCCCCATCCGTTACGGACCCCCATTCCGCAGGATCGAGCAACTCGTCATGGACGCACCCACCCCCACCACGCGCGATGTGCTCACCCAGGACGAGGCCGCACAGCGCGCCCGGCACGTCTCCCAGCCGGAGTACCGCCTGGACCTGGATCTGCACGCCGGCGCCGAGCGCTACCGGGGAGACCTCACCGTCACGTTCCAGGCGCAGGCCGGGGGCGAGACCTTCCTCGACTTCACCGGCGCACGCCTCGAACGGCTGGAGGTCAACGGACAGGCGGTGGCGTCACCTCGCTGGAACGCGTACCGCCTCTACCTGGACGGCATCCGCGCCGGCGAGAACACCGTGCGGGTGGTCTACGAGAACGAGTACAACCACGGGGGCGACGGCTTCCACCAGTTCGTGGACCCGGAAGACGGCGAGGAGTACCTCTACTCCAACTTTGAGCCGTTCAACGCGCACTGGCTCTTCCCATGCTTCGACCAGCCGGACATCAAGGGCCGCTACACCCTGACGGTCACGGCGCCAGAGGCGTGGCGCCTCATCGCCAACGGGCGCCCGGAGACGGTCGAGCCGGTGGAGGGCGGGCGCAAGCGCGTGCGCTTCGTGCCCACCAGGACGTTCTCCACCTACCTGTTCGCCCTCGTCGCCGGGCCGTACGAGGTCTTCCGAGGGCAGTGGCGGGACGTGCCGCTGGCGTTCTACGCACGCAAGTCGCTCGCCCCGTTCGTCGATCAGGAGGAGTTGTTCCAGGTCACGGAGCAGGGCCTGGAGTTCTTCTCCCGCTTCTTCGACTACGACTATCCGTTCGAGAAGTACGACCAGATCTTCGTCCCGGAGTTCAACGCCGGCGCCATGGAGAACGTGGCCGCGGTCACCCACACCGAGCACATCGTCTTCCGCGACCCGCCCACGGAGAACGACCGCCTGGAGCGCGCCGAAATCATCCTGCACGAAATGGCGCACATGTGGTTCGGCAACCTGGTCACCATGCAGTGGTGGAACGACCTGTGGCTGAACGAGTCCTTCGCCACATACATGTCGTACCTGGCGCTGACGGAGGCCACCCGCTTCACCAGCGCGTGGCAGGACTTCAACTCCGGCATGAAGAGTTGGGCCTACACGGAGGACGAGCGCGTCACCACGCACCCCATCTCCGGGGTGGTGCGCGACACGGACGAGACGTTCCTGAACTTTGACGGCATCACCTATGGCAAGGGTGCGGCCGTGATCAAGCAACTCGTGGCCGCCGTTGGCCTGGAGGGCTTCCGCAACGGCATGCGCGGCTACTTCCGGAAGCACGAGTACGGCAACACCACGCTCTCCGACTGGCTGGACTCGCTGGGCGAGGGCGCCGAGCGCGACCTGCAGCCGTGGGCGCAGGCCTGGCTGGAGACGGCCTCCCTCAACACCATCGCCGCCACCGTGGAGACGGACGGCGCACGCATCACGGACCTCACGCTGGAGCAGACCGCGCCCGCGCAGTACCCCACGCTCCGCCCGCACACGCTGGAGGTCGCCATGCTCCGCCGGGACGGCGGCCGCATCGAGGTGGAGGAGGTGGGCGCGCACATCGAAGGCGCATCGGCCAGCGTGCCGGAGGCCGTGGGTAAGCCGGCGCCGCACTTTGTCTTCCTCAACCACCGCGACCACGGCTTCGTGAAGGTGGCGCTGGACGCAGCCTCCGTGGACTTTGTCCGCGACCACCTGGAAGAGGTGGAAGACCCGCTGCTCCGCCTGCTGATCTGGCAGACGCTGTGGACCATGGTGCGCGACCAGCAGTTGAAGTCCACGGACTTCCTGGACCTGGCCCTGCCCCGGGTGGTCGCGGAGACGGACATCGCCCTCGTGGAGTCGATCCTCGGCCGGCTGTCCGCCGCGGTGAGCCGCTACGTGCCGGAAGAGCAGAAGGCCCAGGCGGCGCATCGCGTCTTCGCCGCGGCGTGGGAGGCGGCGGAGCGCGTGGAGGACCCGAACCTCAAGATCATCTGGGCGCGCACACTCTTCGCCACTGCCATCAACCCGGAGGACCTGGCCGCCGCCTGCGACCTGGCGGACGGCGTCCGCGAGGTGGCCGGCCTGACCGTGGACCAGGACATGCGCTGGAGCGCGGCCGCATCCGCAGTCGCGCAGGGCCTGGAGGGGGCGTGGGAGCGGGTGGAGCGGGAGCGCGAGCGCGACAAGTCCGACCGTGGCCAGCGCGCGGTGATCCGCTGCCAGGTCTCGCGCCCGGACCCGGACGTGAAGCAGGAGGCCTGGGAGAAGTTCACCGGCAACGAGGGCTACGGCTCCCTGCACCTCACCGCCGCCGCCATGGGCGGCTTCCACTGGTGGAGGCAGGCGGACCTCCTGGAGCCCTACGTGGAGCGCTATTTCGAGCGCCTGCCGGAGGTCTTCGAGCATCGCGACAACGAGTTCGCCCAGCGCTTCTTCAACAACCTCTGGCCTGGCTACCGGGTAGACCGGTCGCTGCCGGAGCGCTCCCAGCACCTGCTGGCGGAGCACGGCGAGCGCCTGCCCACGCTGCGACGCCAGTTGCTCGAGGCCAATGACGACCTGGAGCGGGCGATCCGCTGCCGCGAGTTCGCGGCCTCCTAGGTGACCGCAGCCAATCCCACACCGGAAGATCGCACCGTGAGCGCACGCTCGGACGGCGCGGACGAGGTGCGGGGCGCCTCCACGCCACCGGACGTCTCGCGGCCGCTCCCGGGCGGCGAGGCGCCACCACCTCCTCGGCGTGTGCTGGGCGTGCCCACCCACGGCGGACGTTTCTTCTTCGGCTGGTACCTGGTGGCGGCCGGCTCGGTCATCCAGTTCCTGATCGGCGCGCTGGTCAACAACGCCTTTGGTGGCTACGTGGCGGTGCTGTCCGCGGAGTACGGATGGAGCAAGACCGCGCTCTCCTGGGGCTTCGCGATCTCCCGGATGGAGAGCGGCATCCTGGGCCCGCTCCAGGGCTGGCTCACCGACCGCCTGGGGCCCAAACGCATCATGCGCATCGGCATGGTGATCTTCGCCATCGGCTTCTTCGCCTTCAGCCAGTTGTGGTCGCTCCCCACCTTCTTCATCTTCTTCGCGCTGATCTCGCTGGGCTCCAGCCTGGCGGGCTTCATGCCGGTGACGGTGGCGGTGGTGAACTGGTTCGACCGCTCACGTTCCATGGCACTGGGGATCTCGTCCGTGGGCTTCGCCGTGGGCGGCCTTGCGGCATCCGTGGTGATCCTGGCGATCACCGACCTGGGCTGGCGGCAGACCGCGTTCGCCTCCGGCGTGATCGTGCTGGCCGTGGGCCTGCCGCTGACCTCGTTCATGCTCTCCCGGCCGGAGGACGTGGGCCTGCGCGTGGACGGCCTGACGCCAGAGCAGGTGGCCGAGCGCCGCGCCGCAGACGCCGCCCGTCAGCGCCAGTCCACCAGCACGGAGGTGGACTTCTCCGCCCGTCAGGCCATGCGCACGCGCTCGTTCTGGACGATTTCGCTGGGACACTCCTCGGCGCTGTTCGTGGTGAGCGCGGTGATGGTGCACCTGTTCTCCCACCTCACCGAGTCGCTCGGCTACTCCAACGGTGAGGCGGCGTTCTTCATCGGCCTGATGACGGCGTTCCAGATCGTGGGGCAACTGGCCGGCGGCTGGCTGGGCGATCTGATCAACAAGCGCGTGATCGTGGTGGGCTGCATGGCCATGCACGCGGCCGGCCTGCTCCTGGTGGCCCACCTGGGCAGCCTGTCGGCGGTGGTGGGCTTCGCGGTCCTCCACGGCCTGGCATGGGGGACCCGAGGGCCGCTGATGCAGGGCATCCGCGCGGACTACTTCGGCCGCAGTTCCTTCGGCTCGATCATGGGGTTCTCCTCCATGATCCTGATGATCGGCCAGATCGCGGGGCCGGTGATCGCGGGCTTCCTGTACGACCGCACCGGCTCCTACGAGTCCGGGTTCACCATCATCGCCCTGATCGCGGCGTCCGGCTCCGTGTTCTTCATGCTCTCCACGCGCCCCGCACCGCCCGCCGTCCCCGGCAATCCGCTTCCGACCGCCGGCTACGAGGCCTGACGAAGCGGCAAGGCTCCCCCTATCGGGGACGCCTCGCGGTCTCCAGCGCCAGCCGGATCGGCCGCACCTGCTTCACGCTGATGATCAGCGCCTGCGCGATCTCCTCGTCCGAGTACCCGTTCAGGACGAACTCGCACACCTGTTGCTGCTCGTGGAACGACAACACCATCGGAAACCCGCTACCCCTCGTAGACGTCACACCCGCGCCGGAAACGCCGGACCCCGCCTGGCGGGCGGGATCCGGGGCGTCAATCCTCACCCGGTCCGGGTCAGGCTTCCAGCAACTGCCGCAGCACGAACTGCAGGATGCCCCCGTGGCGGTAGTACTCCACCTCCACCGGCGTGTCGATGCGTGAGCGCACCTGGAACTCCCGCTCCGTGTCGTCGTCCGCCAGCACCTTCACCGTCAGCACCTGGCGAGGCGCCACGCCCTGCCCCGTACCCAGGATGTCGAAGCGCTCGCGCCCGGTAAGGCCCAGCGAGGCAGCGGACTCGCCCGGCATGTACTCCAGCGGCAGGATGCCCATGCCCACCAGGTTGCTGCGGTGGATGCGCTCGAAGGACTGCGAGATCACGGCCCGCACGCCCAGCAGGTTCGGCCCCTTGGCCGCCCAGTCACGCGAGGAGCCGGAACCGTACTCGCGGCCGGCCAGGATGATCAGAGGCACGCCCTCGCGCTGGTACTTCTCCGCGGCGTCCCAGAGCGACATCTCCTCGCCGTCCGGGAGGTGGCGGGTGTAGCCGCCGTCCCGCTCCACCAGCGCGTTCTTGAGCCGCACGTTGGCAAACGTGCCGCGCATCATCACCTCGTGGTTGCCACGGCGAGAACCGTAGGAGTTGAAGTCGTCCGGGATGACTTCGCGCTCCGTCAGGTACTGCGCGGCCGGCGAGGTGCGCGCAATGGCGCCCGCCGGCGAGATGTGGTCCGTGGTCACGGAGTCCGACAGCATGGCGAGCACCCGCGCGTCCTTGATGTCCTCCACCGCCTTCGGCTCTCGCGGGAGGTTGTCGAAGAAGGGTGGGCGGCGGACGTAAGTGGACTGCGGGTCCCACTGGAAGCGGTCACCGGTGGGCGCCGGGAGCGCCTGCCAGCGATCGTCGCCCTTGAAGACGTCCGCATACTGCGTCTCAAACATCTCCTGCTTCACGGACTCCCGGATGACGTCTGCGATCTCCTGCTGGGTGGGCCAGATGTCACGCAGGAAGACCGGGCCATCCGTGCCCTGCCCAATGGGCTCCTCGTACAGGTCGATCTCCGTGGTGCCCGCAAGCGCGTACGCCACCACGAGCGGCGGCGAGGCGAGGTAGTTGGAGCGCACCTTGTTGTGCACGCGCGCCTCGAAGTTGCGGTTGCCGGAGAGGACGGCGGCCACGGCCAGGTTGCCCTGGTCCACGGCGGCGTCCACCGGCGGCGGCAGCGGGCCGGAGTTGCCGATGCACGTGGTGCAGCCGTACCCGACGAGTTCGAAGCCGAGTTCGTCCAGGTACGTGTTCAGGCCGGCGTGGGCCAGGTAGTCCGTCACCACCTTGGAACCCGGCGCCAGGCTGGTCTTCACCCACGGCTTGGTGGCCAGCCCCTGCTCCACCGCCTTCCGCGCCAGCAGGCCGGCGCCCACCATCACCTCCGGGTTGGAGGTATTGGTGCAGGAGGTGATAGCCGCGATGACCACCGAACCGTTCTGCACGCCATACGTCGAGCCGTCGTCATG
Organism: Dehalococcoidia bacterium; assembly: GCA_023228825.1. Taxonomy (GTDB): domain Bacteria; phylum Chloroflexota; class Dehalococcoidia; order UBA2979; family UBA2979; genus W-Chloroflexi-9. The sequence goes on from JALOAL010000003.1 coordinate 92,068, forward strand.
CACCTCGACCGGGTCAGCGGACGAGCCCTGCTCCACCCACGACGCGATCTCCTGCTGCGCGGCGGCCTTCGCCGCAGACAGCGGGATGCGGTCCTGCGGGCGCTTCGGGCCGGCGATGCTGGGCTCCACCGTGCTCAGGTCCAACTCCACGACCTCGGAGTAGGTGGGGTCCGGCGTCTCGTCCGTGCGGAAGAGGCCCTGCGCCTTGCAGTACGCCTCCGTCCGAGCGATGACCTCTTCCGGGCGGCTGGTGAACCGCATGTACTTCAGCGTCTCGTCGTCCACGGGGAAGAAGCCCACCGTGGCGCCGTATTCCGGACACATGTTGGCAATGGTGGCGCGCGCGGCCAGCGGCAGGTTGCTCAGCCCCTTGCCGAAGAACTCCACAAACTTGCCCACCACGTTCAGCGAGCGCAGCAGTTCCGTGGCGCGCAGCACCAGGTCCGTACCCGTGGCGCCCTCCGGCAACACGCCCACCAGGCGCACGCCCACCACCTGCGGGATCAGCATCGCCACCGGCTGACCGAGCATGGCCGCCTCTGCCTCGATGCCGCCAACGCCCCAGCCCACGATGCCCAGGCCGTTGATCATGGTGGTGTGGGAGTCCGTCCCTACCAGCGTGTCCGGGTAGGCCACGTCGTCCTGTTCCCAGACCACCTGGCCCAGGTACTCCAGGTTCACCTGGTGGACAATGCCGGTGCCCGGCGGCACCACGCGGAAGGTGTCGAACGCCTGCTGCGCCCACTTCAGGAGTTGGTAGCGCTCACCGTTGCGCTCGTACTCCTTCTCCACGTTCAGGCCGAAGGCGGCAGCAATGCCAAAGACATCCACCTGTACGGAGTGGTCGATCACCAGGTCCACCGGCTGCAGCGGCTCGATCTTGGCGGGGTCGCCCCCCATCTCCGCCATCGCGTCTCGCATGGCCGCCAGGTCCACCACGGCGGGGACGCCGGTAAAGTCCTGTAGCACCACGCGGGCGGGGCGGAAGGCGATCTCCACGTCCGGATCCGCCACCGCGTCCCACTTTGCGACCGCCTCGATCTGAGCGCGATCCACGCTGGTGCCATCCTCGAACCGGAGGAGGTTCTCCAGCAGGATGCGATGCGTGAAGGGCAGACGGTGCAGGTCTGCGCCCAGCGCGGCGAGCGCTCGGTCCAGGCGGTAGTAGGTCAGGCTCCTGCCGCCGACCTCCAGCGTGTCGCGAGCGCCAAGGCTATCCAGGGAGGTCATTCCAGGTCCCTTCCGTCTCAGGCGATCCCGCGGTGAGGCGCCGGGGAGCCGGGCAGGATAACCGGGCAGGGTGCGACCTCAAAGTGCGCCCGGTAACCCCGATTCTACCCCACCCGGCCATCCGTCCAAGTCCGCCACGCCCCCTCTGCGATAGAAGCGCGACGCCTCGTGCCCGCCCGCTAGTCCGAGGCGATGTCCCTGCTGCGACGCTCTGGCCGCACAGGAAAGAGGCACGATGAACGACCAGGATCGAGAAGAACGGCAGAGCACGGGTGGCGGCAGGATGGCCGGCAGGATGGCCGGGACGGGCGCAGGAGCAGCCGGCGGAGGCGTGGTCGGGTGGGGCGTGGGCATGGCCTGCGGCACCGTGATGGGCCTGATCTGGGGCCTGTTCCTGGGCCTGATGATCGAGCGACGCTGAACATTCCCGCGCCAGACAGCCAGAAGCCCGGCGACAAGCGCCGGGCTTCCAGTTTCTCAGCCCCTCGTCAGCAGCGAGGCGCCAGGTCTGAGGGCTTGCAGCCGTCACCGGACGGTCAGCGTGCCCACCATGCCGGCTTCCTTGTGACCGGGGATCGTGCAGTAGAACTCGTACTCACCCGCCTCGTTCGGGGTGAAGGTGAGCGTGGCGGACTCGCCGGCCTGCAGGAACACATCCAGATCCCACTCGTCTCCGGAGAACTCGTCCGGGATGTCGTCCGCATCGATGTCGTCGATGGTGAACGTGTGCTCCAGCGCACCACTGTTCTCGAACTCGATGGTCAGCGACTCACCGGCAGTGGCCATGATCTGCGACTCGCTGTAGTCGATGTCGATCATCTCCACCTGGATGGTGTCGCCACCGGTGGCTCCGCCGCCCTCGCCACCGCTGGGTGTGGTGGTGGCGGTGGCCGTCCCTGTCGCGGTCCCTGTCGCGGTCCCGTCCGCCGTCCCGGTCTCCGTGGCGGTGGCGGTAACGGTGGGACTCGCGTCGCCGTCCAGCCCGTCCAGTCCGTTGTCGTCGTTGTCGTCCCCGTTACAGGCGACGATCAGCAGCGAGACAGCCCCGAGCGCGCCCAGGGCGAGCAGGCGACGGATGCCGGACCAGCGCGGGTTTCGACTTGATGCATCTGAGGGGTGGGTCATGTGGCTCTTCCTCGTCCACCGACCCCGCTGCAACTACCGTCCCATCCCGCAACCCAGCGGGATACCGAGATTCGAGCAACCGACATGAAAGCGACACACTGCGTGAGAAGTCCCCACTCGGACAACACGCCCCAGCACCCACAACACGACGGAAGCCCCGAGTTGCCTCGGGGCTTCCTACCTCGCGCTCCAACTACCGCCAGTGGAGCGAAAGGGGCTGGGCGCTGGGGTGGCGCCTGCTGGGGGGTGCTGAGCCTCATGATGCACCCCCGGTCGGAGGGCTACCCGGGCCGATCGCCCGTAGATCTCGGGGACAAAGGTCCCCCCGCCCACGGGCACGGACGAGGGCAGGCGCGCCCCGCGTCACGGTGCCGCGTCACAGCGTCCCGCCGCCTCATCCGTCCGCCTCATCCGTCCGCCTCATCCCTCCCTTATCCGTCCCCTCATCCGTCCCCTCATCGTCCGGGGAGCCGGGTCTTGAGCGCGGGTAACGCGTCCGGATGGAGGCTACTGACGAGACTGCGGCTGCGGTGGGTTCGGGCTATACTCGGCGCGCCCGCCGGGACATGACGCCCCACGCCCGGGCCCAACGGGCCGTCCGAGGTGCCCCCGCGCCCCCACCAGCGGGGCGTGTGAGCAGTCGAGCGGCGTCGCGGGACGGGGGACCCGGCCACTGCGCCCTGAGCCTGAGCATTCGCTCTGCACGCATCGCTCCCCGGAGCGAGCCTGGGCGCCCAACGAGAGGGCCACTGGAGTCCCGGCGTCCTCGGACGGCTGGACGAGGTGAGGAGTTTCCGTGGCGAAGATCCCAGTGAAGAACCCGGTTGTCGAACTCGACGGCGACGAGATGACGCGCATCATCTGGGGCTTTATCAAGGAACGGCTGATCCTGCCGTACCTGGACATTGACCTCGAGTATTACGACCTGGGCATCGAGCACCGGGACGCCACGGACGACCAGGTGACGGTGGACGCGGCCCACGCCATCCTGCGCCACGGCGTGGGCGTGAAGTGCGCCACCATCACCCCGGACGAGGAGCGCGTCACGGAGTTCGGCCTGAAGCAGATGTGGAAGTCCCCCAACGGGACCATCCGCAACATCCTGGGCGGCACGGTCTTCCGTGAGCCCATCATCTGCAGCAACATCCCGCGCCTGATCCCCGGCTGGGAAGAGCCCATCGTCATTGGCCGTCACGCGCACGCGGACCAGTACAAGGCCACGGACTTCCTGGTGCCGGGCGCCGGCACCCTCTCCATGACCTTCACCCCGGCGGACGGCGGCGAGCCTCTGACGTACGAGGTCAACCAGTTCACCGGCCCCGGCATTGCGCAGGGCATGTTCAACACGGACGAGTCGATCCTGGGCTTCGCCCGCGCGTGCTTCAACTACGCGCTGGACCGCAAGTACCCGCTCTACCTCTCCACCAAGAACACGATCCTGAAGGCCTACGACGGCCGCTTCAAGGACATCTTCGAGAAGACCTACCAGGAAGAGTTCAAGCCTCAGTTTGACGCCGCCGGCCTCACCTACGAGCACCGCCTGATCGACGACCTGGTCGCGCAGGTGCTGAAGTGGAAGGGCGGCATTGTCTGGGCCGCCAAGAACTACGACGGCGACGTGCAGTCTGACACCGTCGCCCAGGGCTTCGGCTCGCTGGGCATGATGTCCTCCGCCCTGCTCACCCCGGACGGCTCCGTGATGGAGGCCGAGGCGGCCCACGGCACCGTCACCCGCCACTACCGCCAGCACCAGGCCGGCCAGGAGACCTCCACCAACCCGGTCGCCTCGATCTTCGCGTGGACGCGGGGCCTCTCCCACCGCGCGAAGTTGGACGACAACGCGGACCTGGCCACCTTCGCCCAGACGCTGGAGCGCGTCTGCGTGGAGACCGTGGAGGGCGGCCAGATGACGAAGGACCTCGCCATCCTGGTGGGGCCGGATCAGCCGTGGCTCACCACGAACCAGTTCCTCGCAGCGCTGGACGAGAACCTCCAGGCGGCGATGAAGTAGGACATTCGCTGCCGGCGGCCACGAGGCCGTCCGACAGCACAGGAACGACTACGAGGCCCCGACGGGCGGTAATCCGTGCGGGGCCTCTGAACGAAAGGCATCCCCGTTGCGACAGAAGGTAACGATCGTGGGGGCCGGAAACACCGGCGCCACGATGGCCCAGATCCTCGGCACCCGCGGCTACGCAGACGTGGTGCTGCTGGACATCGTGGACGGCCTGCCCCAGGGCAAGGCCCTGGACCAGGCGGAGGCCCTGCCCTGGGCGCGCTCCTCCGCCACCATCACCGGCACCAATGACTGGGATGACACCGCCAACTCCGAGGTGATCGTGATTACCTCCGGCGTGGCCCGCAAGCCGGGGATGACGCGCGAGGACCTGCTGGGCACGAACGCCGGCATCGTCCGCAGCGTGGTGTCAGAGGCCGCGCGCCGCTCGCCCAACGCCGTCCTCGTGATCTTCGCCAACCCCATGGACGCCATGTGCCACGTGGCGCTGGAGGCCTCTGGCTTCCCCAAGGAACGCGTGGTGGGCCAGGGCGGCATGCTGGACACCGCCCGCTACCGCACCTTCATCGGCATGGAGACCGGCGCCTCCGTGAAGGACGTGAGCGCCTGGGTGCTCGGCGGCCACACCGAGGCGACCATGGTCCCCATCGTCTCCAACGCCACGGTCGGAGGCGTCCCGCTCATCCAACTACTACAGCCGGACACGGTGGCGGCGGTGGTCAACCGCGCCAGGCGCGGCGGCGCGGAGATCGTGGACCTGCTGAAGACTGGCTCCGCCTTCGTCGCCCCGGCCGTGGCCACCATCGAGATGGTGGAGTCCATCCTGCTGGACGAGCGGCGCATCCTCCCGTGCGCGGCCCTGCTGGAGGGCGAGTACGGCGTGGACGGCGGCTACGTGGGCGTGCCCCTGCGCCTGGGCGCCGGCGGCATCCAGGAGATCTACGAGATCTCGCTGGCGGACGACGAGCGCGAGGCCATCCGCCAGGCGGGTGACGCCGTCAAGGAACTCGTCGAAGCCACCCCGAAGGGCTAGGCACCTGATGTCCTCCACTCATCGCAATGGCACTGGCGGCACACGCACCGAGACGGACACCTTTGGCCCGATCGAGGTGGACGCCTCGCGCTACTGGGGCGCGCAGACGCAGCGCTCGCTGGAGAACTTCAAGATCGGCGTGGAGCGCATGCCCCGGCCGCTGATCCGCGGCTTCGGCATCGTCAAGTACACCTCGGCGGAGGTGAACCGGGATCTGGGCAAGTTGCCGGACGACCTGGCGGACGCCATCAAGCGCGCCGCCACCGAGGTCATCGAGGGCGGCCTGGACGACCACTTCCCCCTGGTCGTCTGGCAGACCGGCTCCGGCACCCAGACCAACATGAACGTGAACGAGGTCATCTCCAACCGAGCCATCGAGATGATGGGCGGCGAGATGGGCTCCAAGGCCCCCGTCCACCCGAACGACCACGTCAACATGTCGCAGTCCTCCAACGACACGTTCCCGGGCGCGATGAGCGTGGCCACGGCGGAGCAGGTGGTGCACCACCTGGCGCCGGCGCTGCAGTACCTGCACGACGCGCTCGACGCCAAGGCGCGCGAGTTCGACTCGATCGTGAAGATCGGGCGCACGCACCTGATGGACGCCGTTCCGCTCACGCTGGGCCAGGAGTTCAGCGGCTACGTGCAGCAACTCACCTACGGCATCGAGCGCGTCCGAGGCGTGCTGCCACGCCTCTACGAACTGGCGCTGGGCGGCACCGCCGTGGGCACCGGTCTGAACAGCCACCCCGAGTACGCCTCGCGCGTGGCGGAGCGCATCGCAGCCTTCACGGGCCTGCCCTTCGTCTCCGCCCCCAACAAGTTCGAGGCGCTGGCGGCGCACGACGCGCAGGTGGAACTGGCCGGCCAGTTGAACACCGTGGCCGCCTCGCTCATGAAGATCGCGAACGACGTGCGCCTGCTGGGGTCCGGCCCGCGCGCTGGCCTGGGCGAGTTGATCCTGCCGGAGAACGAACCGGGCTCCAGCATCATGCCGGGGAAGGTGAACCCCACGCAGTCCGAGGCCGTGACCATGGTGTGCGCCCAGGTGATGGGCAACGCCGTCACGGTGAGCGTGGGCGGCGCCACGGGCCACTTCGAGTTGAACGTGTTCAAGCCGGTCATCGCCTACAACAACCTGCAGAGCATCCGCCTGCTGGCGGACGCGGCGCGGTCGTTCACGGACCACTGCGTGGTGGGCATCCAGCCCAACATGGCCCGCATCCGGGAACTGATGGAGTCGTCCCTGATGCTGGTAACGGCGCTGAACCCGCACATCGGCTACGACAACTCCGCCATGATCGCGAAGAAAGCCCACGCGGAGGGCACCTCGCTGCGCGAGGCCGCCCTGGCGCTGGGCCTGCTCACGGACGAGCAGTTCGACGAGTGGGTGAAGCCGGAGGAGATGACGAGGCCATAACGGCCGCCGGCCGCCTGAGGGCGGGCCCTCGGCCAAGTCGCGACACCCGAGCCGCGACACACGAGCCGCAACACACGAAACGCCCGCCAGATGGCGGGCGTTTCGCTTGGAGGGGCTGATTCGGGGCTAGGAGGGCTCCTGGACGCGGACGCCCAGTTCCTGCAATGTCGGACCGTCCGAGTACCGCTCCGCTCCGGCGGCGCCCGCGAGGAACGCGAGGACACCCCAGAACGCTCCGATGAGCGCGGCCGGCGCCTGGTCGTCGATCATCGTGGTCACGCCGGCCGCGACTACCGCGATGAGGAGGGCTGCCCCCAGGCCGAGAGTCCACTTGCGCATGACGTTCACCTCTTTCGACAGTCAGAGCGTACGTCGCGCGCCCCGGCCGTCCGAGGGGTGAACGTCCCGATGCCCTCGGGACAGGGGTCCCAATGAGCGCCTCTGCCCTACTGTCCGGAGCGGCCGTCGACCCACTCGCCCAGGGTCAGGCGGTTGCCGTCCGCGTCCTTGAGCACGAAGTTGCGGAGGCCCCAGGCTTCGTCCGTGAGCGGGTAGTCGATCACGCCGCCCGCCGCCTGGACCTGCTCGTGGAGCGCGTCCACGCCCTCCACCGTGAGGTACGCGCTCGCGGGCCCGGCATCCGGGAAGCGCGCCTCCGGGCCCAGCAGCGCCACCTCCACCCCGTCGCGACCGATGATCGCGAGGTCGAAGCCCTCGGTCGGCGTCGTGGTCTCGAAGCCGAGGTTGGCGCGGTAGTACTCGCGCGCAGCCGTCACGTCGGCGACGGGGAGGTTTGGTCGGGCGGACAGGTAGCGGGAGCCAGGCATGACGGCCTCCTTCGCGCGCTCCCCGCCGGCGAGGGCGGGCGCCTCGAGGATGGCGGCGCCAACGCAGGAGACGGGGCCACAGGGCGGGGGCGCCACTACCGGCGGGGGTGCATCCCCTCTTCCCATGCCAGGAAGATCGCCACGGACGCGCCGACGGCGAAGCCGATCCACAGATTGCTGAACGCGAACGCCAGCGCCCCCGTCACCACGAGGCCGACGATGATGCTGGGCATGAACCGGGGCAGGCGCTCGAAGAGGCGTCGCATACGGGCGACTTTACTGGGAAAGGCCCTGCCCTGTCAGGTTCCGGTTGACCGTCTTGGCCTTCACGTAGTCGCGGTTCAGGTAGGCGATGAAGTCGATGGAGATGTTCTTCGGGCAGGCCGCCTCGCACTCGCGATGCATGGTGCAGGAGCCAAAGTACTCCTCCATGGTCTCCACCATGGCCTCCGTGCGCGTCCAGCGTTCCGCCTGGCCCTGCGGGAGCAGGTTCAGGTGCTGCGCCTTGGCCGCCGTGAACAACTGCGCCGCGCCGTTGGGACACGCGGCCACACAGGCCCCGCAGCCGATGCAGGCAGCCGCGTCCATGGCCGCGTCCGAAACGGACTTCGGCACCGGCAGCATGTTCGCCTCCACCGCGGAGCCCGTGTTGACGGAGATGTAGCCCCCCGCCTCCACGATGCGGTCGAACGCGGAGCGGTTCACCACCAGGTCCCGCACGATGGGGAACGAGGCCGCTCGCCACGGCTCCACCACGATGGTCTCGCCGTCCTTGAACTTGCGCATGTGCAACTGGCAGGTGGCGGTGCCGCGTTGCGGACCGTGCGGCTGGCCGTTGATCATCATGCCGCAGGACCCGCAGATGCCCTCGCGACAGTCGTGGTCGAACTGGATGGGCTCCTTGCCCTCCCGGATCAGGTCCTCGTTGACCACGTCCAGGACCTCCAGGAAGGACATCTCGTCGGAGACGTCCTGGGCCTCGTAGGTCTCGAAGTGCCCGCGGTCGTCGGGGCCGGCCTGGCGCCAGACTTGCAGCGTGAACTTCATCAGCGGTAACTCCTCGTCGCCAGGTGGACGTTCTCGAACTCCAGGTGCTCGCGGTGGAGCGTCTGGGGCGAGTCCCGTCCGGTCCACTCCCACGCTCCCACGTAGGAGAAGTGTTCGTCGTCTCGCTGCGCCTCGCCATCCGCGGACTGGTGTTCCACGCGGAAGTGCCCGCCGCAGGACTCCTCCCGATGCAGCGCGTCGCGCGCCATCAGTTCGGCGAGTTCGAAGAAGTCTGCCACGCGCGCGGCCTTCTCCAGCGAGTCATTGACGGTCTCTCCGGTGCCCAGCACGCGCAGGTCGCGGTAGAACTCCGCCTTCAGCGCCGGGATGTCGCGCAGCGCCTGCTCCAGGCCCTCGCGCGTGCGCTCCATGCCAATGTCATCCCACACGATCTTGCCCAGTTCGCGGTGGAAGTCATCCGGCGAGCGCGTGCCGCCGATCGAGAGGAACTGCCGCACCTGGTCCTCCACGCCCTGCTGCGCCTCCGAGAACGCGGGGTGCGAGGTGGACACGGGCGGCTGCCCCAGCAGGCCGGCCAGGTAGTCGCCAATGGTGTACGGCAGCACGAAGTAGCCGTCCGCCAGCCCCTGCATGAGCGCCGAGGCGCCCAGCCGGTTGGCGCCGTGGTCTGAGAAGTTCGCCTCGCCGATCACGAACAGGCCGGGGACGTTGCTCATCAGGTTGTAGTCCACCCACAGGCCGCCCATGGTGTAGTGGCTGGCCGGGTAGATGCGCATGGGCAGCACGTAGGGGTCCTCGCCCGTGATGCGCTCGTACATCTCGAAGAGGTTGCCGTAACGCTCCTCGATCACCTCGCGGCCCAGGCGGTCGATGGCGTCCGCGAAGTCCAGGTACACCCCGTTCTTCTTCGGCCCCACCCCGCGGCCCGTGTCCACCTGCCGCTTCGCCGCCCGGGATGCCACGTCGCGCGGCACCAGGTTGCCGAAGGAGGGGTACTGGCGCTCCAGGTAATAGTCCCGGTCTTCCTCGGGGATGGCGTGCGCGGGGCGCGTGTCTGCGGAGTCCCTGGGCACCCAGATGCGGCCGTCGTTGCGGAGCGACTCTGACATCAGGGTGAGTTTGGACTGGAACTCGTCGCTGGCGGGGATGCAGGTGGGGTGGATCTGCGTGTAGCAGGGGTTGGCGAACAGGGCGCCCTTCTTGTGGGCGCGCCAGATCGCCGTGGCGTTGCTCTTCTTCGCGTTCGTGGACAGGTAGTACACGTTCCCGTACCCGCCGGTCGCCAGCACCACCGCGTGCGCCGCGTGCGAGGAGATCTCGCCCGTCAGCAGGTCGCGCACCACCACGCCTCGAGCGCTGCCGTCCACCGTCACCAGGTCCAGCATCTCCGTGCGCGGGTGGAGTTCCACCGCGCCCAGGGAGACCTGGCGCATCAACGCCTGGTAGGCGCCCAGCAGCAACTGCTGGCCGGTCTGGCCTCGGGCGTAGAAGGTGCGGGAGACCTGCACGCCTCCAAAGGAGCGGTTCTCCAGCATGCCGCCGTACTCACGCGCGAAGGGGACGCCCTGCGCCACGCACTGGTCGATGATGTCCACGCTGACCTGCGCCAGCCGGTAGACGTTCGCCTCGCGCGAGCGGAAGTCCCCGCCCTTCACGGTGTCGTAGAACAGGCGGTACGGCGAGTCGCCGTCGTTCTGGTAGTTCTTGGCGGCGTTGATGCCGCCTTGCGCCGCGATCGAGTGCGCGCGACGCGGCGAGTCGTGGAAGGTGAAGACCTTCACGCGGTAGCCCAGTTCCGCCATGGTCGCGGCGGCCGAGGCCCCCGCCAGGCCGGTGCCGATCACGATCACGTCGAAGCGGCGCTTGTTGGCGGGGTTCACCAGCCGCATGTTGAAGCGGTGGCTCTCCCACTTGTCCTCGATCGGCCCGTCCGGGATACGGGAATCCAGCGTTACTGGCGACATGGCAGCGCTCCTACTCCAGGATCCCGATGGTCGCCGCCAGCGGGAACGAGATGTTCCCGGCGACGATCGCCAGCGCGAAGCCGACCGCGAACAGCCGTCGTAGCGCGTTGTACTGCGGGTTGTTCACGCCCAGCGACTGGAACAGGCTCCACGCCCCGTGATAGATGTGCACGCCCAGCGCCAGGTTGGCGACGATGTAGAGCCCCGCCACGGGGATGCGCTGGAAGGATGCAATGGTGTTGGCGTAGACGTCGCCGTGGACGAACTCCGGGTTCACCCAGCCCCACGTCAGGTCCGCCAGGTGGAAGGCGATGAACAGCAGGATGATGGGCCCGGTCCACTGCATGGTCCGCGAGGCCCAGTCAGCCGCGATGTAGTCACGCTTGCCGGCGTACTTCACGGGGCGCGCGCGGCGGTTGTGCGCCAGGATCGACCACGCCGAGTGGACGTGGATGGCCAGCGCCGCCACCAGCAGGATGCGCGTCAGCCAGAGCAGGAAGCCCTTCGGCACCAGCGGGTAGGCCACCTCGCGCAGTCCCACCGCGTAGGCGTCGATCTCGGCGGCGCCCAGGTACAACTTGAGGTTGCCGAACATGTGGCCGCCGATGAAGATGAGCCCGATCACGCCAGTGATCGCCATGGCCCACTTCTTGCCGGTGTAGGTCTGGTAGAGACTTGCGGGCCACGGCCACGGCCGGCCCTTCTGATGGATCGGCCGGACGGCCGCCTCGACCGAGGATCGCGGCGTCACCTGCGCCATGCGGCTTCCCCTCCTGCATGCGCTGCGACGGGCGAGGCGCCCGCCGCTATGCGTACCCTACTGCCGCTTTGCCGTTGCCGCGAGTGGCCCTGAGCGCGCGCCCAACCGGGAACCCCAGTACACACGCCCGATCCGAGGCGCCCCTCAGCCCGAGGAGCGCGCCCGGTGGCGTTCGTACAACAGCACCGCGGTCAGCGTCTTTGCGTCTTCGATCTCGCCGGACTCTACCGCCGCGTACACCTCGTCCAGCGTCATGCGCACGGGTTCGGAGAGGTATTCGTCCGCGTCCTGCGGCAGCGGCGAGGCGGTCAGCGCGGTGGCGAGGTAGTAGTGGATGTACTCCGAGCAGAAGCCCGGCGCCATCCACGTCGCGCCCAGGCGCACGAGCGAACCGGCGGCGTAGCCGGTCTCCTCGCGCACCTCGCGCGCAGCGGTAGCCTCCGGCGCCTCGCCCTCGTCGCGCGTGCCGGCGGGGATCTCCAGGAGCACGCGGCCGGCCGGGTGGCGGTACTGGCGCACGAGCAGCCATCGGTCCTCGTCGTCCACCACCACCAGCGCGACGGCGCCGGGGTGCCAGACCACCGCGCGCTCCGCCTTCGCCCCGTCCGGGAAGCGCACCATGTCACGCGTGACGTGGATGTAGCCCGCAGCCGCCAGGGGCTCGGAGGAGATCAGTTCTGGTATCGCGTCGCTCACGCGGAGGTGCTCGCCTCCAGCGGCGGCGCCGGATCGGCCGGCAGTGGGTCCAGGTCCAGCGTCATCGCGATCTCGTCGCAGCCGGGGAACTTGGGGCAGCGATAGCATTCGTTCCAGACCTTGCGCGGCAGGTTCATCACGTCCGCCTGCTGCCAGCCCAGGCGCTCGAAGAAGCCCGGGCGGTAGGTCAACGCGAACAGGCGTTCCAGGCCCAGCGTGCGGCCCTCCTCCACGCAGGCGTGCACCAGCGCCGCGCCAATACCGCGCGAGTGGATCGCCTCGTCCACCGCCAGCGACTTCAACTCCGCCAGGTCGGCCCACGTGATGTGCAGCGCAGCGCAGCCGATCACGCGGTCGCCGTCACGCACCACGAAGAAGTCGCGGAGGTTCTCGTACGTCTCGCCCACGGTACGGGGGAGCATCTGCCCCTGGGCGGCCCAGTAGTTGATGAGCCGCGCGATGCCCTCGCCGTCATGGACGGTGGCGCGTTCCACGCGGACGTCGGTGACTGGACTGGCTGCCTCGGAGGTCATGGATCACAGGATAGTCAACCGCCCCGCTTCACGCTCGCGCGGCGCCGCATGCTTCTTACGAGGCGCCCTCGGCGCCCGCGTGGCGGCGCGCGGCGGGGCCCTGCACCTCGTCGATGACGTTGTCCATGCGCAGCCAGCCCAGGCGGCGGGCCAGGTTGTGGTAGAAGTCGTTCTCCCCGCCCAGCCGCACGAAGCACACCGTCCGAGGCGAACGCGTGATGGTCACCTCCGCGCCGGAGTCCACCTCTCGGTGGTGGATGCCGTCCACGCTCATCGCGCCCTCGTAGCCGCGCTCCACGGAGAGACGCAACACCGTCTCGCCGGGCAGCACCAGCGCATTGGCGCGCGTGAGGTGGGGGGCCACCGGGACCAGGATCATCTCGTCTGACACCGGGTGCAGGATGGGGCCGCCCACGGAGAGCGAGTAGCCCGTGGAACCCGTCGCCGTGGCGATCACCAGCGCATCCGCGCGGTACTCCGCCAGCATGACGCCGTCGATGTGCGCATGCACCGAGACCGTGCGCCCCAGAGTGGCGCGGCCGATGACCACGTCATTCAGGGCGTGCAGCGCTTCCTCGCCGTTGAGTTGCGCCTGCACCAGCGAGCGCTCCTCCAGCCGGCCCTCGCCGTCCAGCACGCGCGCCAGGTCCTGGCCCGCGCGCGCCTCCACAGTCTCCGTGAGGAACCCCAGGCGGCCCATGCGCACGCCGAAGATGGGGATGCGTTGTTCTGCGGCATAGGTGGCGGCGTGGAGCACGGTGCCATCCCCACCCACGCAGACCATCAGGTCACTGTCAGCGGACTCGCGCAGGAAGTGGCCCTCGCCCTCCGGCAGTTGGTAGACGTGGACACGCAGGCCTCGCTGCGTCGCCAGCACCTCCAGCGCCCGCGCCACCTCGCCCGCCCGAGGCACAGAGGGGTGGTAGTAGATCGCGATGCGCCGGGGTGCAGGGAAGGCGATCACCCGGCCCCCTCCGCGTGCCCCTCATGGCCCTCCCCGCGCACGCTCGCAGAGGGTAGGCGCAGCCAGAGGAAGAACTCCCGGTTGCCCGCGGGGCCCAGGAGCGGCGATCGCACCACCCCGTACACGCGCAGGCCCAGGTCCAGGGCGGCCAGCGCCACCTTCGCGATGCTCGCGGCGTGCACCACCGGGTCACGCACCACGCCGCCCGTCTCCACCTGCTCACGGCCCGCCTCGAACTGCGGCTTCACCAGCACGAACAGGTCTGCGCCGGGGCGCAGGGAGCGCACCACGGCGGGGAGGACGGTGGCGGCGGAGATGAAGGACACGTCCATCACCAGCACGTCCGCCGGCACGGCCAGCGGCTCCAGGGAGCGTGCGTTGACGCGCTCCCGCAGATCCACGCGCGGGTCGCCCCGCAACTTCGAGGCGAACTCCCCGTAGGCCACGTCCACCGCGACCACCGTGGCCGCGCCTCGTTGCAGGAGGCAGTCCGTGAAGCCCCCGGTGGAAGCGCCCACGTCCAAACAGCGCTTCCCACGCACGTCCACGCCGGTGTGCTCCAGCGCGTGGTCCAACTTCTCCCCGCCCCGGCTCACGAAGCGTGGCGGCGTCTTCACCTCTACGACCGCGTCCGGGGACACCGGCGCGGCGGCGCGGATGGCCACCTGGCCGTCCACCAGCACCTCGCGTGCCAGCACCAGTGCGCGGGCGCGGTCTCGCCCGGACGCCAGGCCACGCTCCACCATCAACTGGTCGAGTCGTTGCTTCTTGACGCGGGGTGTCCGTGAGGCTGCCGTCATACCGTTATGTTCGATTCACGACTGCGAGGCCGCAGCGTAGCATCCCGCACGAAAAGAGGCGCACCGGGGGCGGACGCGGCCACGTCGAGCGTGGTCATCGCGAGTCAGCCGCGACCAGGCAGGGCGAACACGAGGCGCACCCGGTCAGGCGGACTGAGCCTCGTCAGACCGGATGCCCTCGTACTCCACGGCGCGGCCGGCGGCGGTGAGCAGCAGCGGACGCTGACGGTTGTTCACCGTCTCAGCGGAGACCACGCACTTCTTGATGTCCGTCCGCGAGGGGATCTCATACATCACGTCCAGCAGGGTCTCTTCCAGCACCGTGCGCAGCCCTCGGGCCCCCGTCTTCTGGGCAATGGCACGCTCGGCGATGGCCACCAGGGCGTCGTCCGTGAACGAGAGTTCCACCTCGTCCAGGCCGAAGAGGCGCTCGAACTGGCGGGCCACGGCGCTACGCGGCTGGGTGAGGATGGCCACCATCATCTCCACGTCCAGCGGGTCCAGCGTAGAGACCACGGGCAGCCGCCCCACGAACTCCGGGATCAGGCCGAACTGCAGGAGGTCGTCATGGGTGACGTGCTGCAGGATGCGTGCGCGCTCCTGCTCCATCTCCAGGCTAGAGCGGTTGTCCGGGTTGAAGCCCAGGTTGCGCACGCCCACGCCGGTGCGGCGCGAGACCAACTTCTCCAGGCCCTCGAACGCGCCTCCGCAGATGAACAGGATGTTGGCAGTGTTGATCTGGATGAAGTCCTGGTGCGGGTGCTTGCGGCCGCCCTGAGGGGGAACGGAAGCCACCGTGCCCTCGATGATCTTCAGCAGCGCCTGCTGCACACCCTCCCCGGACACGTCTCGGGTGATGGAGGGGTTGTCGCCCTTGCGCGCGATCTTGTCGATCTCGTCGATGTAGACGATGCCGCGCTCCGCCCGCTGGATGTCGAAGTCCGCGGACTGGATGAGGTGCAAGAGGATGTTCTCCACGTCCTCGCCCACGTAGCCCGCCTCGGTCAGAGCGGTGGCGTCTGCGATGGAGAAGGGGACGTCCAGCATGCGGGCCAGGGTGCGCGCGAACTCCGTCTTACCGGTACCCGTGGAGCCGATCAGCAGGATGTTGGACTTGTCCAACTCCAGGTCCGCCTGCACGGGAGCATCCACGCGCTTGAAGTGGTTGTAGACCGCCACCGCCAGCGTCCGTTTGGTGCGGTCCTGCCCCACGATGTACTCGTCCAACTGCTGGACGATCTCCTGTGGAGTGCGCAGGCGGCTCTTGCCGCCCTTGGCCGCAGTCTTGGAGGAGCCCTGGGCCTCCTCGTTGATGATCTCCTGGCAGAGTTCGACGCACTCGTCGCAGATGTAGACCGCGCCGGGGCCGGCGATCAGGCGCTTGACCTGGTCCTGGTTCTTACCGCAGAAGGAGCAGTTGTACTGCACTCGACTGCCGCGCGTGGTGCTCCCGGCCATGGCTGTCTCCCGCTGGCCCCCGCCGCGTCTACGGCTGCTCTGGCTTCGCCAGGATTTCGTCGATCAGACCGTATTCCATGGCGCCCTCCGCCGTCATGTAGACGTCGCGGTCGGTGTCCGCCTTGATGCGGTCCAGGGTCTGCCCGGTGGCGTCCGCGAGGATCTGGCGGATCTTCTCGTTGTTGCGGAGCAACTCACGGGCCGCGATCTCCACGTCCGTGGCCTGGCCGGAGCCGCCTCCCAGCGCCTGGTGCATGTGGATGGTGGCGTTGGGCAGGGCGAAGCGCTTGCCCTTCTCGCCAGCCGAGAGCAGCACCGTGCCCATGGACGCGGTGACGCCCACCGCAATGGTGCTCACGTCCGCCCGCACAAGGTTCATGGTGTCGTAGATGGCGAGCCCCGCGTAGATCATGCCGCCCGGCGAGTTCACGTAGATCGAAATGTCCCGATCCGGGTCCTCCCGGTCCAGGAACAGCAACTGCGCGACGATGGAGTTCGCGACCTGGTCGTCAATGCCGGTGCCCAGGAAGATGATCCGTTCCTTGAGCAAGAGCGAATAGATGTCATAGGCACGCTCACCGCGCGCGGTGGTCTCTACCACCATCGGCACGATGTTCTGCGGCTTGAGGAAGCCCTCGGAGAAGTCCTCTGGGCGGGGGGCTCGGTAGGTCATCCTCTGGTCCACTCTAGCCAACCCACTTGGCCATCCGTGCCGGTCGCCCGGCCCACGTTCTCGTTCCATCGTACCGCGACCAGGTCGCGGTTCCCTTAGGGGTTAGTTGGCATCTTCCGTTACGTCGGCTTCCGTTGCGTCGGCGTCCTCGCCGGTCGCGGCCACCGGCACCTCAGAGGCGCCCGCAGCGTCCGAGGCGGCGCCGACCGGTTCCGTCGCGGCTTCGGGCGTTGGCTCGCCCACCTCGGCCGCGGCCTCGGCGGCGGCTTCAGCGGTCGCGCCGCGGCGGCGGCGGCTGGCGCGAGGCGCGCCCTCCTCCGCACCGTCGTCCGGCTGCGAGGCGATCTCCTCGAGCCGTTCGATGGCGTGACGGGTCACCAACTGGCTGCGGATGGAGGAACGGCCGTCCGGGGTGTCGAACAGGCCGCGGATGGCCTCCGAGTTCGCGCCGGCCATGCCGCCGCTCATCTGGCCCACCAGATTGTCGATCTCCTCGTCAACCTGCCCTTCTGTGACTTCGACCTCTTCGGCGGCGATGAGTTCGCCCAGGACCAGGGCGCGGCGCACCGTGAGGTCCGCCTGCTCCCGGAACATCTCCCGCACTTCCTCTTCCGTCCGGCCGATGCTCTTGAGCCAGTTCTCCAGGCCCTCCGGCGTGTGCGAGGCGTGGTTGGACTCCCGGTCGATGGAGCGGTCCACCTCCCGCTGCACCAGCACCTCCGGGTAGTCCAGCGATGCGGTGGCGATCAGCAGGTCCACGACCTCGTTGTGGTAGGCCTCGGTTGTGGCGCGCTCGGCCTGCTTCTGCAGGTCGGTGCGTACGCGCTCCTCCAGTTGGGCCACGGTCTCCACGTCGTCCTCGTCCAGCGAGGAGACGAACTCGTCGTCCACGTCCGGGAGGATCTCGCGCTTCACTTCCTTGAGGCTGACCTTGTAGGCCACCGGCTTGCCGGCCAGTTCCTCGCTAGGGAGGTCCTCGTCCAGCGTGTACTCGATGGTGTGCTCGCCCACGGCAAGGCCCACGAGGCGCTCCACGAAGCCGGGAAGCGAGACCACGGCGCCCTCGCGCACGGGGAACTCGGCGTCCTCCTCCGTGTGCTCGTCCGGGTGGCCCTCCACCTGCACGGCGACGTCAGCGCGGACGTGGTCGTTCCACTCCACCGGACGGTCCACGGGCTCCAGGACGGCGAACTGGCGGCGCAACTGCAGGAAGGTCTCCTGCACCTGCTCCTCCGTGACTTCCACATCCTCGCGCGGGACGCGCAGGGAGCGGTAGTCCTTCAGGTCCACCTGCGGGCGCACGGGCACGGTGGCCTTCACCACCAGCGGCTCGGTGGACTCCAGTTCGAACTCCGGCTGGTCGATCGCGTCGATCTGCTCGGACTCCAGCGCCTCGTTGTAGACCTCCGGCACCAGTTCTTCGAGCGCCTCCTGGAGGATCGCGGCAGTGCCCACGTGGCGCTCCACGGTGCGGCGGTCTGCCTTGCCGGGACGGAAGCCGGGGATGCGCACCTGCCTGGAGATCCGCGCCACGGCGCGGTCCATGTGCTTGTCGACCCGCTCTTGGTCGACCTCAATCTGCAGGGCAACCAGGCCCTGCCCCTCAAGACGTTCAGTGGTAATTGCCAAGGAGTCGTGCCTTCGTCAGGTAGGCCCATGGTGTTGCTCGCGAGGACCAGGAATCGGCACCTCCGGCGCGTTTCCGGGCGCTTACGTACGTCTCGTCACTATAGCACGCACTCCTGTTGCGCCCTCCACAGGGGGACACCCGCACGATCTCACCAGGACGACCACGATCCGCCGGACCCGGCCATTCGCGCCCGTTAGCGCGCTCGGATCGCATCGTTCAGGGCGTCCCCCAGCAGGTTGAACGCAAAGAGCAGGACCGTGACCACGGCGCCCGGCACCAGCAGCAGGTGCGGGTGCGACTGGAACGTCCGTGCGCCCGACCCTTCGAACAGCATGGCCCCGAACGAGGCGGCCGGCGGCTGCACCCCCACCCCGAACCAGGTCAGCACGATCTCTGACCCGGCGATGCCGCCCAGCGTGGCGGAGACGGACAGGATGATGAGGAACGACACGTTGGGCAGCAGGTGGCTTCGGATCACCCGCCCGGAGGTGGCCCCCAGCGACTCCGCAGCCAGCACGAAGTCGTTCTCCCGCAGTTGCAGCACCTGCGCCCGGATGATGCGGGCGGACCCTACCCAGAAGAACAGCGACAATGCCCCGAACACGAGCAGGTACGAGGAGAACCCGGACGCCACGAGCCCGTCCACGAACGTGTTCGCCTCGATCCAGCGCACCCACGAGTCGACGCGGTCACCCAGGCTGGCGTTGATGAGGATCAGCATCACCAGGGCCGGGAGCGACGAAAAGATGTCGCCCAGCCGCATGATCGCCCCGTCCACCCAGCCACCCCGATACCCCGCGAGCAGGCCGAGGCCGTTGCCGATGATGAGCGAGCCGGAAAGGACAACGGCGGTGGTGACGATGAGCGTGGTGCGCGCCGAATAGATGGTGCGGCTGAGCATGTCGCGGCCCAGGCGGTCCGTGCCCAGCCAGTGGTCTGCGCTGGGCCCCTCCAGCCCTCGGTCCAGGTTCTGGCGCGTGTAGGAGTACGGCGCCACCAGCGGCGCGAAGAGCCCGGCGCCGTAGATCACCACGATGAGCACGAGCGAGATCATCGCCAGTTTCTTGCGGCGCAGGCGCCGCCAGACCGCGCGCCATTCGCCCTCGCCCTCGGCGGACTCGTAGTGGACGTCCTGGTCGAAGGTGGCGGCGGTCATCCTCGGGACGCCCCCAGGCGGACGCGCGGGTCCACGAAGCCGTAGGCGATCTCCGCCAGCAGGTTCATGAGGACAAAGGCGGTGGAGAAGATGATGGTGGTGGCCAGGATCACGTCGTAGTCCCGGCTGGTGACCGCCTGGAAGGTGAGGCGTCCAATGCCATTGATGCCCAGCAGCGTCTCCACGAAGAACGCCCCCTCGATGATCCCGGAGAGCGCGAAGCCCACCACCGTGATCAACGGCAGGAGCGAGTTGGGGAAGACGTGCTTGAACTGCACCACGGCCTCTGACAGCCCCTTCGCCCGAGCGGTGCGGACGTAGTCCAGCGTGTTCACCTCCAGCGCCGAGACGCGCACCAGCCGCGCGACGCCCACGAAGCCCGGTAGCGTGAAGGCGATCAATGGCACGTACAGCCGCGGATCAGGGATCGGCACCGCGATCACGCCCGCGATCCACCAGATCTCGAAGAGGCCGTCCCATCCGCCCACGGGTACCCATTGCAGTTGCAGCGCCAGTAGCCAGAGCAACGGCGGGATCAGCACCAGCACCGGGATCGCCTGCAGGAACAGCAGCGTCCCGATGATCGCCGGATCTACCCACGTCCCGGCCAAGCGTGCGGCGATCAGGCCCAGCGGAATGCCCACGGCAAACACCACCACCAGGGCCACAAAGCCCAACTGCGCGGACACCCACATGCGCGGCAGGATCAACTCGGTCACGGTGAAGCCGCGCTGGATCGTGTAGGACTCGCCGAAGTCGCCCTGGAGCGCGCTGGTCAGCCAGCGGGCGTACTGCTCCACCACCGAGCCGTCCAGGCCGCGCTCGCGCCGCACCTGGTCCAGCACCTCCGGATCGCGGATCTGGCCCGCCGCCACGGCGACGGGATCGCCCGGCCCGAAGCGGGCGAGGCTGAATGTGGCGAAAGAGACGATGAGCAGGATGACCGGCAGCCACAGCAGCCGACGAACCACGTACGTGCCCACGCCGCCTCCCTGCTCCGAGCCCTCGACGCTAGCGGTCGACCTCCACGTAGCGCAGGCGCGGGATCACCATCGGCGGCTCGAACCAGCCCGAGACTTCCGCCTTCACCACCTGGTGCGCGGTGCCGAAGTAGAGCGGCAGCCAGACGGCGTCCTCGATCATCAACTCCTGCGCCTCGCGGTAGAGGGAGAGGCGCGTCTCCGCGTCCTGCTCCGTGCGCGCCTGGTCCAGCAGCGCGTCCACCTGGGGGTTGGCGTAGTTCGTGCTGTTCAACTGCGAGCCGGAGTGGAACAGCAGGTCCAGGATGTCCTCCGGGTCCGGGTAGTCCATGATCCACCCGGCGTTGTACGCCTGCAGACGGCCGCTGTCCTGGTCCGCCAGGAACGTGGCGAAGTCCGTCTGCCGCACCTCCACCTCGATGCCCAGTTCCGTCCGCCACTGCTCGAGGAACGCCTGCATGTCGATGCTGGCCTCGGCGCCGGCGCCCGTCTCCGTGATGACGATGGCGGGCATGCTGTCCGCGTACTGCGACTGCGCCAGTTCCGCGCGTGCGGCCTCCGGGTCGAACGGCAGTGTGAGGTCATCCGGGACGTAGCCGGGCATCTGCGGCATCAGGATCCCTGTGGCCGGCGCGATCATGCCGTTGAAGGTGACGTTGGCGATGCGGTTTCGGTCGATGGACAGCCCCAGCGCGCGACGCACGTGCACGTCGTCGAACGGCGGGACGTTGGTGTTGAACGCCAGGTAGGACACGGAGAACTGCGGCCACTCCCGGTAGTACGGCCCCAGGTCCGAGTTCGGGTCACGCGCGCGTTCGATGTCGTTGATGGAGATGGAGGCCACGTCCAGTTCGTCGTTCTCCCAGCGCGTGAGCGCGGAGCCGCCCGAGAGCAGGTAGACCGCCTCCGCCAGCCGAGGCGCGCCCAGGTGGTAGTCCGCATTCGCCTGTAGCACGATGCGCTCGCCCAGGCGCCACTCCACCAGGCGGTACGGCCCCGTGCCGTTCGGCTGCCGCGTCCAGTTCCGAGGGTTGCCCTCCACCTGTTGGCGGTCCACCACGAAGGCCGTGGGGTAGGTCAACTTCGCGAGGAAGTACGGCTTGGGCGCGTCGATCGTGAAGCGGATCGTGCGGTCGTCCACCACCTCGATGCCCTCGATGCCCTCGGCCAGGCCGAAGAAGTGCTCCCGCGCGCCCACGATGTCGCCCAGGTAGGCCATGGCGGTGGGCGAGGAGAGCGCGCGCGAGGCGGCCCGCTCGATGGACCAGCGCACGTCCTCCGCGGTCACGCGCGCGCCGTTGTGGAACTCAATGTCGTCGCGCAGCGTGAAGGTGTAGGTCAGCCCGTCGTCGCTGACCTCGACGGACTCCGCCAGGTCCAACTGGATGTTGAGGTCCTGGTCCAGCGTCACGAGCCCGCCGAAGACCTCCACGATGTACTCGGCGGACAGCGCATCGCCCGCGACGTGCGGGTCCAGCGTGACCGGGTCGTTCGAGGCCAGCCGCAGGCGCCCGGAGGCGGCCTCCGCCGGCGCAGATCCGCCGCCGCCCGGTGCGGTGGTGGTGCCGCCACTTCCACCGCCTCCGCCGTCGTCACCGCCCAGGAGCAGGATGGCGGAGAGGCCGCCCACCGCCAGCACCAGGACGGCAAGCACCGAGAGCAGGATCGCCAGCAGCCGGTTCTGACTCATGTCGCGTGCCTCATCCAGGGACGCTCATCGCAGTGAGAGTAGTCGGGAGTCCGCAGGATAACCCACTTCCTGGCCGCCACGTGACCGGCGTGCGCGTCATGCGTGGCAAGTCAGGCATCGTCCTCGTCCGCCCCGTGGACGCCGGTCGCCCGCGCTGCCAGGGCCTGGCGCGCTTCCTCGTCCAGCAGGATATGCACCTCCGCCAGTTGCTCCGGGGTCACGCCAGCGGGCGCCCCCGTCAGCAGGTCTGACGCCGACTTCGTCTTCGGGAAGGCGATCACCTCTCGGATGTCGCGCTCACCGGCGAAGAGGGCCACCGTGCGGTCCAGGCCGGGCGCGATGCCGCCGTGCGGCGGTGCTCCGTAGCGGAACGCCTCCAGCATGTGGCCGAACTTCATCTGGGCCTCCTCCAGCGTGAGGCCCAGCGTGCGCAGCACCGCCAGTTGCGTCTCCCGCGAATGGATACGGATGGAGCCCGAGGCGATCTCCTGGCCGTTGCACACCAGGTCGTAGGCGTTGGAGCGCACCGCGCCCGGGTCACTCTCCAGCAGCGCGACGTCTTCCGGGAACGGCGCGGTGAAGAGGTGGTGCACGGCGCTCCAACGCTCGCCGTCCTCGTCCCACTCGAAAGCCGGGAACTCCGTGACGAAGAGGAAGTCCAGGCGCTCCGGGTCGGCCAGGTCGCGTTCCTCCGCCACCTGCCGCCGCAGCACGTCCAGCACCCGCGAGGTGAGCGCGTCCGGCCCGGCGGCGATCAGCAGCAGGTCGCCGCGCTTCGCCCCGCACGCCTTGCCGAGGGCTGCCAGGTCGTCCGGCGAGAAGAAGCGCGCGATCGGCGTCTTGATGTCGTCCGCGGCCAGGCCGTCCAGCGGCCCCTCGCCAGCGAACTGCACCCACACCAGGCCACTGGCCCCGGCGTCACGGGCCACCTCGGTCAGCGCGTCCAGCCCGCGGCGCGAGACGTCCGCGGCGCCTGGGACGGCAAAGCCACGTACGCGCCCGCCCTCCTGGACCACCTTCGCGAACACCTGGAACTCGGAGTTGCGCACGTATCCGCTCAGGTCGTGGATCTCCAGCCCGTAGCGCGTGTCTGGCTTGTCCGTGCCGAATCGCTCCATGCACTCGGCATAGGTCAGGCGGGGGAAGGTCTCCGGGTAAGTGAAGCCGCCCACCTCCTGGCAGAGCCCCAGGTAGAGGCGCTCCGCTAGGTCCAGGACGTCCTCCTGCTCCACGAACGCCATCTCCACGTCCAACTGCGTGAACTCTGGCTGGCGGTCGCCGCGCAGGTCCTCGTCCCGGTAGCAGCGGGCGATCTGGTAGTACTTGTCCACCCCGGCCACCATCAGCAGTTGCTTCCACTGCTGTGGCGACTGCGGCAGCGCGTAGAACGCACCGGGATGCACCCGCGAGGGCACCAGGTAGTCCCGTGCCCCCTCCGGCGTGGCCAGGCCCAGGACGGGCGTCTCCACCTCGATGAAGCCGTCCGCGTCCATGAACTGCCGGATGAACTGGGTCACCTGGTGGCGCAGGCGCAGGTTGCGCTGCATGCGCTCGCGGCGCAGGTCCAGGTAGCGGTAGCGCAGGCGCGTGGCCTCCACGACGTCCGTCTCCTGGTTCACCGGGAACGGCGGCGTGTCCGCCTCGTTGAGCACCACGATCGAGGTCGCAGCGACCTCGATGCTGCCGGTGGGCATCTCCGGGTTCTCGGTGCCGTCCCGGCGCGCGACCACCTGCCCCTGCACCTGCACCACGTACTCCGAGCGCACGTCCGAGGCGGCCTCGAACGCGGGGGCGGCGTCCGGGTGGACGACCACCTGCACCAGCCCGGTGGAGTCGCGGAGGTCGAGGAAGACGAGGCCGCCGTGATCGCGGCGGCGGTGCACCCAGCCCGCGAGCGTCACCTGCTCGCCGGCGTGCTCCGCGCGCAACTGGCCGCAGCCGTGGGTCTTCAGCACCTGGCACTCCTCGAACCCGCAGTCACGAGCCATCCTCGCGCCCGCCCGTGTTGGGCGACGAGTGTCGCACGGCCACCCGATGGGTTCGAGGCGTGGCGCGGGGGGTGAGGTACGGTTCCCACGAGCATGTCGGCCGCCGGGCCGGGGGAGGGCGTAGTGCATCTCCGCAGCAGCCTCGTGGTTCTCTCCATCGTGTTCCTCGGCCGCGTCCTGACGGGCTGCGATGGTTCTACATCGGTCGAACGCGCCACGCCGGGTTTTGCGCGGCTGAACACCGGCTTTGCTGCGAACCTCGCGGAGATCGACGATGCACTCTCCTTTTCCCTGCTGATGCCGGCGATCCCCGACATGTCCCTCCCTGGCCTCTTCGCCTGGGCTCCTTCCGGCTCAGAGCAAACGGAACCGTCCGCTGACATCGCAACGCTCATCTACCAGGAGGAAGTCGAGACGGTGGTGATCCACCAACGCTCAGACACGCTCCTCGCAGAGCAGGGCGCCATCGAAGGGGAGGTCGAGACGGAACGTGAGATCGATGGCGTACCGGTCGTCTTCGCGAAGAGTGATGACGGAGTCAGTCGGGTGATGGCCTTCGCCACATGCGGCACTCGCGTCCAGGCATACGGGGCACTGGAAGACTGGCCTGTGGATCGGCTCGCTGATCTGGTGCCCTACTTCGTCGGATCCTGCCCGTAAGCCCCGACAGGTGCGTGGTGGGTCAAGCGGCGGGCGTGGAGTCGGCAGCCGCACTCCGTGCGGCCTCGATGCGGCGGAGCCACAGGTCGCGGTCGTCGCCGTCTACGCGGAAGCGGAAGATGCCTCGCGTCGATCGCACCTTCAGAGCATTCCGAGATGCCGGGATGAGGCCGAGGAAGCGGCTGCGCACCGGCGCCACCTCCTCGATCCCCTCGAAGGGGAGCGCCATGGCGTCGCGCTGCGCGCGCAGCGAGAACGGCGTGAACACAAGGCCCCTCGAGGTGACCGAGAGCAGCCCGCGCACCGGTTCCCCGCCGCGCTCGAGCGAGGCCTCGCCCTCGAACAACACGTCACGAGGCGGCGCCTTGACCAGGCGGCCACGCACGATCGGCAGCCCCTGCCGGACCACCCATTCGGCGACCATCAAGGTGTACGGGCCGGGAAGCCACATGCATCCAGCGTAGGACGCCGCCCGGCCGGTGCGCGCATCGAGGGTGTGTCAGAGAGCGCGCGTGGCTCTCGAACTCACGCCTCCTCGCCCAGCACGCGCTCGGGGGTGATGCGAACGACGACGCGTCCCAACTCGTCCAGTCGCGCGGAGAAGCGGTCCAGGTCGTAGTCCTCCGGCAGAGGGTCGCCCTGGTGCGCGCGGATGGCCATGATCGCGCGGTCGCGCTCCCGACCCTCGATGACCTCAGCGGCGCCGTAGACGATCACCTGGCGGCGGCCCTCCGGGACGAGCATTGAGACGCGAGGCTGGCGCAGCACGTTGCGGTACTTCGCGCGGTCCCGCGTGATCGAGATCAGGACGTGTTCACCGTCGTAGAGATAGGTGATCATCGACAACTGCGGTGAGCCGTCCTTGCGTCCGGTGCCCAGGATCCCCAGCGAACGCTCGCGGAGGTACTCCGCCTGCGCCTCGGTCATCACGCTCATGCCCGCACTCCCTTGTCCGCCTGCCGGTGGTGTGGGGATTCTAGCCGGGCGCGGATGCGGGACGGTTGACCGCCGTCCGTACGGGCGGCGCGGTGTACCCTCGCAGGGTGACGACCGACACCCTGCCCTCCACCGACCCCGCCGCTCCAGGTTCCGGCGACGGCGAGAAGCCCTCGCTGGCGCTGTACCTGCACATCCCGTTCTGCACGAGCAAGTGCGGCTACTGCGACTTCAACTCGTACGAGGGGCTGGAGCACCTGGAGCCGGACTACACACCCGCCCTGGTGCGCGAGATGGCCCTCTGGGCGCCCGCCGCGCGCAGGTTCCGCGTGGACACGATCTTCTTCGGCGGCGGCACCCCCTCGCTCACCTCGATCGACGACATGCGCACCCTCGCCGAGGCGCTGCGCGACCAGTTCGACATTGCGCCGGACGTGGAGTGGAGCCTGGAGGCGAACCCCACGGAGTTGTCGCGCGAGCACCTGGAGGGCCTGCGCTCCATCGGCGTGAACCGGCTCTCCATGGGCGTGCAGTCCATGCACCCGGACGAACTGGAACTCCTGGAACGCCAGCACTCCCCGGAACGCGTGGCGCAGGCCGTCGGGGACGCGCGTGCGGCCGGCTTCGAGAACATGAACCTGGATCTGATCTTCGGGCTCATCGGCCAGCCGCTGGAACGCTGGCAAGAGACGCTGGAGCGCGTGCTGGAGTTCAACCCGGAGCACCTCTCCTGCTACGCCCTGACCGTGGAACCCGGCACCGCGCTGTACTACCGCGTCTCCAAGGGCATCTTGCCGGAGCCAGACCCGGACGTGGCCGCCGACCAGTACGAGTGGACGCGGGCGCGCATGGCGCAGGCGGGCTACGAGCAGTACGAGATCTCCAACTGGGCGAAGCCGGGCAGGACCTGCCGCCACAACCTGGTCTACTGGCACGCGCAGCCGTACCTGGGCATGGGCGCCGGCGCGCACTCCTTCTTCGTGGGGCGCCGCCTGGCCAACGTGGACGCCCCCAACCGCTACGTGGAGGCGGTGAACGAGTCGTTCGAGGAGCGCATGGCCACGGGCCGCGCCGAACTGCGCCAGGTGGCCGGCGGCGAGATACCGGACGACGCCACCCTGCGCGCGGACGCCATGATCCTGGGCCTGCGACTGCTGGAGGGCGTCTCCACCGCCGAGTTCGCCGCCCGCTTCGGCATGACGCCGGAGCAGGCCTTCCCGGAGGCGATCGTCCGCCACGAGGGCTTCGGGCTGATCGAACGCGCCGAGGGCCGTCTGCGGCTCACGGAGCGCGGCCTGCTGCTGGCCAACGAGATCTTCATCGACCTGCTGCCGGACGAGCCCGCACCGCCGGGCGACTTCCCCACCCCGACGACCCCCTCAGCCGAGGCGTGAGATGGCGCTCCAGGTCTTCCGCTGCTCGCACTGCGGGCGGGAAGTCCTGGTCCGCGCGGCGGGCCCCCTGAGCGAGCACGAGGTGCGCCGGCGCATCCGCGAGGAGATGCAGCCGGACGCTGCCGGACCTCCGGCACGCCCTCAGTGGCCGGACCGCCTGCGCGACGATATCTGGGTGGGCGTCTCCGGACATCGCACGCACATCCCGCGCGCTTCCGCCCCGGACGACTGCCCCTCCTGCGGCCGCCCTGCACTCACGCTGGACCGCGTCATCGAGCCCGACTGAGCCACCCCTCGAACCCTCGGGACGCCTCGGACGAGGGCGGGCGGAGGGACGCAGAGGCCGCACGACAGACAAAGAGAACCGGGGCCGCTGCGGGGGAGCGGCCCCGGTTCCAATTCGCTTCCCGGCCGCCGGAGGGGTCAGCGGACGGTGCGTGCTGCGGGTGGTCGTACTACTTCGCGTGCGCCCGCAGGAAGTAGGCGAACTGGTCGATCTGGCGGATCATCTCGACGTACAGATCCTCGGTCGCCTTGTCGTCGGCCTCGGCGGCCACGTCAGAGGCGGACTGGAACTGCGCCGAGCACTGCTCATAGCGGTCGACCAACTGCGTGATCGCCTGCTCCCAGTCGACCAGGCCGCTGGGGAAGTCGTCCAGCGTGCTGCGCTCCACGGCGTAGCGGACCGTGCCCTCGGCGGCGGCCTGCAGCGCTCGGACGCGCTCCGCGACGGTGTCTGCCATGGCGCGGACGGCGGTGGCCTGTTCGTCAAAGAGTTCGTGCACGGCGATGAAATTCGGACCGGTGACGTTCCAGTGCGCCTGCTTGAGTTGCCAGTGCAGGTCGATCAGGTCAGCGAGGCGGGCGTTCAGCCCTTCGATCACAGTCGCGTTGCCGGTGGCGGCTGGGCGAGTCTTGGTCTTGGTGGAACCGTTCTTAGATGCCATTTCCTGGCCCCCGTTCTACTTCAACAACCATAGCGGGAGCGCTCCCGGCCCGGGTTAACCTGGCCGGTTGCAAATCACAAACTCGTAACAACTCGAAATTTCGCGCGCAATTCGGAGCGAGATATCACCGGATGTTGTGTGCGATATCCGTCACGCTGCGCGCGCGGTGTCCTCCCCCGCGGCGCGCCGAGGCCGCAGGCGGCTGAACTCGCCCTGCTCCCAGGACACCAGCAACTGCGGCGCAATGGCGATGCTGGAGTAGGTGGCGGCCACCAGGCCCACCAGGATCACCAGCAGGAACGTCTGGATCGTCACCCCGCCCAGCGCCAGCATGGCCACTACCGTCAGCAGCAGCGTGACCGAGGTGTTGAGCGACCTTGCCATGGTCTGCAGCAGCGCGGAGTTCAGGTTCTCCGCCAGCGGCGCGTTGGGCGCGCTGCGGATGTTCTCCCGCAGGCGGTCGAACACCACGATCGTATCGTGGACGGAGAAGCCCACCACCGTGAGCAGGCCCGTCACGAACATCAGGTTGACCTCCGTACCGAAGAGCCAACCGAAGAGCGAGAACGCGCCCAGTACGATCACCACGTCATGCACCAGCGCCAGGATCGCGCAGGTGGCGTACCGGAACGGCCGAGGCAGCCCGGAGAAGGCGAACATCACGTAGGCCATGATGAACAGCGAGGCCACCGCCACCGCCACCGCGGCATTCCGCACCGCCGCGTCAGACACCACCGCGGACACCGAGGCGAACTCCAGCACCTCGAAGCGTCCGAACTCGTCCAGGAGCGCCTGCTCGATGACCGTGCGCTCGCCGGCGTCCTGGGTCACCACCGGCCCGTCGTCCTCCGTCGCCTCCTGGAAGGCGTGCGTGTTCTGCTCGGCGACGTAGCCAATGACGCTGTCCACCACCACGCGGTAGACCGTGCCGTCCGGGCAGCGCCCCACCACCTCCACCACGGAGGCTTCCGTGCCGGCGGGCAGGCGGGCGGCCACGCCGCCCAGGTTGCAGGCGTCGCCCTGGAACGGGTTGCGCACCAGCACCTCGCCCTGCGCGCCCTCCGCGCCCAGGACGAGCGTGCCGAGTTCGGTCAGCGGATCCGGGCCAATCGCGCTGCCCTGTGCATCGGCCTCCGGCTCCACCTCGGTGAAGGAACCGGGCGGGACCTCCAGTTCGGAGGTGCGGATCAGGTACTCGTTGGCGCCGGTGGACTGGATGCGCACCTCTGGGTGGCCCACGTCCGCGTACGCCTGGCGCAGGTCTTCCTGCGCCACCGTGCGCTCGAAGCGCACGAGCATCGTGGTGCCGGAGGTGAACTCGATGCCCGGGCGCAGCCCCACAGTGGCCAGCAACACCAGCGACACCAGCATGAGAGCGCCACTGCCCATGTAGAAGTAGCGCCGCGCCCCGACCAGGTCGATGCGCCTCACGATGTGGCCCCTTCCGCCGGCGTCTCCGGCGTGACGTCAATGAACCAGTCCCGCTGCCGCGCGATGCGGGTGCCCACGAGCAGGCTCAGCAGCACTCGGGTCACGGTGATGGCGGAGAACATGGAGACCAGCACGCCCACGGCCAGCGTCACCGCGAAGCCCTGCACCAGGGGCGCGTCGAACGAGCCCAGCAGCGGCATCTCCACGCCACCGCCCAGCACGTACAGGATGCCGCAGGTGATGAGCGTGGTGACGTTGGAGTCACGGATGGAGGGCCAGGCGCGGGCGAACCCCGCCTCGATGGAACTGGCGTAGGAGCGTCCCGCGCGCAATTCCTCCTTCATGCGCTCGAAGATCAGGATGTTCGCGTCCACGGCCATGCCCACGGACAGCACGAACGCGCCGATGCCGGCGAGCGTCAGGGTGACGGGGATCAGTTTGAACACCGCCAGCGTCAGCACGGTGTAGACCACCAGCGCGATCGCCGCCAGTACGCCCGGCAGCCGGTAGTAGAGGATCATGAAGAGCGCCACCAGCATCAGGCCGATCTCGCCCGCCAGCACGGACTGCTGGACGGAGTCCTCGCCCAGCGTGGCGTCCACGGTCTGCTCCTGGAGCACCGTCAGTTCCAGCGGGAGCGCACCGGCGTTCAACTGCACGACGAGTTCACGCGCGCGCTGCAGGCCCAGGCCGGTGATGCTGCCGGAGTCCGTGATCACCGTGTTCACCATGGGCGCGGAGAGCAGTTCCTGGTCCAGGAAGATGGCGATCTGCTCGTTCAGGTGGCGGCTGGTGATCTGGCCGAAGAGGTCGCCGCCGATGTCCTGGAACTCGAAGCCGACGAAGGGGTTGCCCACGGCATCGAAGCCCACGTAGGCGTTGGACTTCAGGTATTGGCCGGTCAGGGCCACCTCCTGGCCGTCGATCTGGCCGGTGGCGACCTGCCACAGTCCGGCCGGGTCACAGGCCCCGGTGGTCGGCTGACTGCCCGCGGGGACGGCTTCGCAGAAGCGCAACTGCGCCGTGCGGCCCAGCAGCGAGCGGGCTTCGTCCGGCGTGAGGCCCGGCAACTGCACGGAGATGTTGGTCTGTCCCTGTCGCGTGATCTCCGCCTCTGACACGCCCGTGGCGTCCACGCGGCGCCGGAGCGTGCTCGCGGTGCCCTCCATCACGGAGTCCAGGTCGCCGTCGAAGTTCTCGGGCACCTCGGCGCGTAGCAGGAGGCGCGTGCCCCCCTGCAGGTCGAGGCCCAGTCGCATCTCCCGCCGCTCGAAGTCGCCGATGGCGATGCCCCGGCCCTCTGGCCACGGGATGCCCGCCGGCAGGAAACGGTCTGGCTGGGACGGCCAGATGAAGTACAGGGAAACCCCGGTCAGGAGGATGATCCCCAGGAGCGGTAGATACTTGCGGACCACGGGCGCCTTCACTCTTCACTGCCTGCGTTCGCCGGGGAGGGGCCGGCCGGCCCGCGGGCCGATGATGGGAGCAGCGCAGCCGACAGGCTACCGCCGTGGTCGCTCACGCGCGATGGGGTTCCGGAGATCAGGCTGAGCGAACCCTAGAGTTCCTCGTCGTCCTCATCGTCCCAGTCGTCGTCATCGTCGTCTTCGTCATCCCAATCATCGTCGTCTTCGTCTTCGTCATCCCAGTCGTCGTCGTCATCGTCATCATCGTCGTCATCATCGTCGTCATCGTCGTCATCGTCATCGTCGTCGTCCCAGTCGTCGTCCTCGTCGTCCCAGTCGTCGTCATCATCGTCGTCCCAGTCGTCATCGTCGTCGTCATCGTCATCCACCACCTCGTCCGAGAGGCTGTAGCGGTTCAGGATGACGATGCTGCTGCCGGTGTACGGCAGCACCGTGGATCCCGACGTCAGCGCGACGGGCAGCAGGTCGAGGACCGGCGACGACGCCAGGCTGGACGACGAATGCTCGTGGCTGGGCGACGCCTCGCAGAGCGCCGAGGCGTCCGTGGTCGACGTGATGGCGGGGATCATGAACGGCACTCCGATCTCAGGAACGGGAACCACGCGCGGGCTCCGAGGCGAACGTTGTCTTGTTGAACGTTGTCTTGTTGCTGTCAGGCTTGCGCTCGGCATCCTCACCGGCCACACCGTCTTCGGTGGAATGCTCATCGTGGGGCGCGCTGTCTGAGGCCGCCTCAGCGTCCGAGTCGGCGCGCCGGGTGATCTCCTGGATCGCCATGGTGGTGCCACGCAGGACCACGCCCGGGGCCACCTCCAGCAGGATCTCCATGGGGCCGTCCTCGCGGGTGTTGATCTCCTGCACCAGGGCGTAAAAGCCGCCCGTGGTCAGCACCTCGTCGCCCGGCTGCAGGGAGGAAATGTCCTCCTTCTGGCGCCGCTGCTGGTTCAGGACGGGCTTGAGCAGGATGAAGTAGAACGCCGCCAGCACGGCGATCAGGACCAGCAGGATGTCCATCAGTCATCCCCCTCCGGCGCGGGCTGGGCTGGCTCCAGTTTCACCAGGTCCGTGCGGGCGTCCAAATGGTCCACGTACAGCGTGCCGTTCACGTGGTCCGTCTCGTGTTCCAGCGCCTGCGCCAGCAGGTTGTCCTCCGCCTTCACGCGGACCTCCTTGCCGTTGGCGTCCAGCGCCTTCACGGTCACCTGCACCGAGCGCGTCACCGTGCCTCGATACCCGGGCACGGAGAGGCAGCCCTCGTCCACGCGGCGTTCACCGGAGCGACGGATCACCTCCGGGTTGATGAGCGCGAAGGGTTCTTCGTCCGGCATCCCGATCACCACCAGGCGCAGCGGCACGCCCACCTGGGGCGCGGCAATGCCCACGCCATGCGCGGCGTACATGGACTCCGTCATGTCCTCGATGAGGCGGCGGATCGAGTCGTCCACGCGCGAGATCTTCCGCGCGGGTTTGCGCAGCACGGGATCACCCAGGTAACGGATGGGACGGACGGTCATGCGCTCTTCCAACACTGCGTCGCCACTGCGTCACGGCCGTGCGGCGACCCGCCACGGGACCGCTCGTCCCGGGCCGCGCCCGATTGTATCGACGCGTCCGGCAGGCGTCTTGGGATCTGGCCCGCGCACCTCGACGTCTCGGGCCGATCGTCCCACCTCCCGCGCATGGTGTCAGTTCACCACCAGCGGATCGACGTCCACGATCCAGCCGGGCGGCAGTTCGTCCAGGCCGCGCACCAGTGACGAGGGGGCCTCGCCGCGCACCAGGATCGACCAGCGGTGACGGCCTCGGACGCGCGCGATCTGTGGGGGCGTGGGGCCGGTGACCTCCACGCCCGGCCGGTCCACGGCCAGCCTGCGTAACTCGCCGGCCATGCGGCTGGCCTCCTCAATGGCGTAGGTGGCGTTGGTGTGCTGGAAGAGCAGGCGCACCATGTGGCTGAACGGCGGATAGTCGTGCTCGTAGCGCCACCCGCTCTCCGCCTCGAAGAAGCCATCCACGTCGTGCGAGGCGGCGTAGAGGACGGCCGGGTTCTCCGGGTCCATGGTCTGCACCACCACGCGGCCGTCGCGCTCGGCGCGTCCGGCGCGGCCGGCCACCTGCACCAGCAACTGGAAGGTGCGCTCGCGCGCGCGGAAGTCGCCCTCGCGCAGGGTATAGTCCGCCAGCACAACGCCCACCAGCGTCACCATGGGCAGGTCAAGGCCCTTCGCCACCATCTGCGTGCCCACCAGCACGTCCGCTTGCTGGCGCTGGAAGCGCGAGAGGATGCGCTCGTGCTGCTCGGGCGTGCGCGCCGTGTCGCGATCCCAGCGTTCGATGCGCGCCGTGGGGAAGTGGCGGCGCACCTCCGTCTCCACCTGCTGCGTGCCGGCCCGCAGCGGCCGCAGCGGCCGTCCGCACTCCGGACACGTCCGAGGCAGCACGCGGGTCCGCCCGCACTGGTGGCATAGCAGCCGCCCGGCGCCGCGCCCCTGGTGCAGGGAGAGCGAGACGTCGCACGAGGAGCACGTGGGGGAGTGGCCGTTGGCGCAGATCACGTACCCGGCGAAGCCGCGGCGGTTCAGGAACAGGATGGCCTGCTCCCCTCGGTCCAGCACCTCGCCCAGCGCTTCCACCAGCGTGGAGGAGAACAGGTGGCGCGACTGGCGCATGTCCACGATCTGCACTTCCGGCAGGTCGCTCACGGGCCACGGCCGCACGCGCTGGGTGGCCGGGTCCAGCACCGCGCGCATGCGGCGGGGCAGGTCCACGCGCAGCAGGTCGCCCTCTGCCGCCGCCAGCCAGCGTTCCGCGTCCGGCGTGGCCGTGCCGAAGACCACCGTCGCCCCGGTGCGGCGGCCCAGTTCCAGCGCCACCGTGCGCGCGTCGTACCGCGGGGCCGGTTCGTGCTGCTTGTAGGTCCACTCGTGCGCCTCGTCCATCACCACCAGGCCCAGGTCCGGCTGTGGCGCGAAGATCGCGGAGCGCGAGCCGACCACCACGTCGTACCGGCCGGCGGCAATGTCATGCCACTGGTCATAGGCCTCGCCCAGCGCCAGGCCGGAGTGAAGGACGCCCACCCGTCCCGGGAAGCGCTCCGCGAAGCGGCGCACAGTCTGCGGCGTGAGCCCGATCTCCGGCACCAGCACCAGCGCGCGCTTGCCGTTGGCCACCGCGTGGCCGAGCGCGTCCAGGTACACCTCTGTCTTGCCGCTCCCGGTGACGCCCCAGAGCAGAATGCCCTGGCCCGCACCATCGTCAATGGCGCGGCGCAGGGCGGCGGCGGCGTCCTTCTGCTCCGCCACCAGGTCCACGGGAGGCCTCGCCACGACGTCCAGGCCGCTCAGCGGGTCGCGTCGGTCCAGCACCTGCCCGGTGGTGACGAGGCCCGCCTCCGTCAGCCGCTCCACGGCGGTGCGCGCCTCCCGGCCGACCTCCGCCGGCAGGCCGCGCAGGGGCAGTTCCGGCGCCTCGCCCGCCTCCTCCAGTGCGCCCAGGCGCTCCAGGAGCGCCGCTGCGGCCTGCTCTACCAGTCCGCGCGAAAGCACCCGCAGTTCACGTTCCGCGTCCGCCACGGGGACTGCCAGGCGCACCATCACGTCGTCGCGGCCGTCCTCGCGCTCGTCCTCGCGGGCCAGCACGCCGTCCGCGATCAACGTCTCCACCGCCGGCGCCCCCCGGGCAGCCCGCGACGCGGCCGCGAACGAGACGCCCTCCGGCGCCTCCATCACCGCGCGGATGGCGCGCGCGCGTCGCGAGGCGCGGCGGCCCTCCATGCGCTCGGCGGCCTGGCGCGCCTGGGCGGCGGAGACGGCGAGCCGCACGACCTCCAGGATGCGCGCCTTGCCGCGAGGCGCGTCCAGCCGGTAGCGCCGCACCGCCAGCCCGCGACGCAGCAGCGCCGTCAGCGCAGAGTCGAAGCCACGTGCGGGCACCACCTCGCGCAGTCGCTCCTTCAGGTCGTCCACGGGCACCGGTTCGTTGCGCAACGCATCGAAGATGGCCTGCTGACGGGCGGAGAGGGCCTTCGGCTCGCCTTCATCGCCCGCGACGATGGCGCCGCGCGCGACCATGGAGACCGGGCGCTCTCCCGCCCCCGGCGGCAGGACGAGCGAGTACGCCTCCCAGGCGGGCGACAGGTAGTACTCCCGCACCCACGAGGCCAGCGCCATGCGCTCCTCGCTGATCTTCGGCGCGCCCTCCACCGGCGGCTCCAGGAAGCGCACCGCCTCCGGGTCGTAGCCGGGCGTGTCGAACGGCCCCTCCACCACAATGCCCTGCAGCGTGCGCGCACCCCACGGCACGTGCACCACCTGCCCCGGCTCCACCTCGCGGTCCGCGGGCACGGCGTAGGAGAACGTGAGGTACGTGGGCCGCCCCGCGTTCACAGCCACCTTCACGTACCGAGGCCGCTCACCCACGGTCGGCGGGGGAGGGGGCGAGGGCTGGGAAGGCGAGGCGTCAGGCATGGGGGGATTCTAGGCGCGTCAGAGACCGCGCCGGAGCGCAGAAACGCCGGGCAATGCCCGGCGTTCGCATCTCCCGAGAGCCCTCGGTCTGGGGCGCAGCCTAGGAGCGGCGCGCTTCCTTGACGCGCGCGGCTCGGCCAGTGCGGCCGCGGAGGTAGTACAGCCGCGAGCGGCGCACCCGGCCGCGGCGGGTCACGGTGAGCGAGTCCAGGCGCGGGCTGTTGAACGGGAACGTCCGCTCCACGCCAACGCCCGAGGCGATGCGGCGGACGGTGAAGTTGCCAGCAGGGCCGTTCTTCACGCGGATCACCACGCCCTCGAACGGCTGGAGACGCTCGCGCTCGCCCTCCACCACGCGGGCCATGACGCGGACGGTGTCGCCCGCGCCAAACTCCGGCAGGTCGGCAAACCCCTCGGGGCGCGGCTGGGCGAGTTCACGCAGGTCGACGGTCATGGTCGGGTTCCCTCGAGGTGGCGTTCGGTGTGAGTCAGCGGGCAGCCGATGGCCACTCCGCGTGAAGAGCGATTGTAGGCAACCACGCCTCCTAGCGTCGAGAGGTGTAAGCCGCGCCCAGTCATCCCGCGATGGTCTTCAGATCGAGGTAGAGGTCTCGGGGACGTTTGCGAGCACGACGCCGGTTGACCGCTCCCAGCCTCGCGGCCCTCGGCGTCCAGGGTGAAGCAGGCCCTTCCGTTCCGTGTACGCCCGTGCACGGCCATCACTTCGCCGCCAGGTGCTCCCGCAGGGCTGGGAGCATCGAGGTGGGGCGGACATCCACGTCGTCCAGGTTCGCAGGGGCGAACCAGCGGAACTCCAGCGCGAACTCGTGCTCCGTGCCCGCCAGTTCAACGCCCCCGAACGCCTCGCGGCGCTCGAAGCGAGGCGGCACGGTGGCCTCCACGTAGACGCCGATCTCGTGGTGCCGCAGCACCTCTCCCCGGCCGGGGCCGTCCATGGCGGACTTGAACTCCGCGAAGTTCTCCAGCACCCACAGCACGTCGCCCGGCTCCACCTTCATGCCGGCCTCCTCGCGCATCTCGCGGCGGACGCCATCCGCCACGGACTCGCCCACGCGCAGACGGCCGCCGGGGAGCGACCACACCGAGTCCCCCGCCGTGCGATGCAGCAGCACCCGCCCGTCCGAGGACGTGCATACGGCCGCGAGGCGCACCTGGAAGATCGTGTCGCCCACGCGCCGCTGCGCGAAGCCCGGGTCGCCCTCCAGACTCGCGCGCTCCTCCGGGGTGAGGTGGGCCGTGGGCAGCAGGTCCGGGCGACGCTCCGCCGTGCGGGCCACGCGCCGGGCGCGCCGCCAGCGGTTCACGGCGGCGTGGTCGCCGGAGGTGAGCACCTCCGGGACGCGCCAATCCCTGAACTCGGCAGGGCGCGTGTACTGCGGGTACTCCAGCAGGCCCTGGTCGAAGGACTCCTCGTCCAGCGCATCCTCCGCGCCCAGCACCCCCGCCACCCGACGCGAAACGGCATCGATGAGCATCATCGCGGGGAGTTCGCCGCCGGTGACCACGAAGTCGCCGATAGAGACCTCCAGGTCAATCGTGTGCTCCAGCACACGCTCGTCCACGCCCTCGTAGCGGCCGCAGAGCAGCAGCAGGCGCTCGTGGCGTGCGAGGTCGTCCACCAGCGCGCGGTCCAGGCGGCGGCCCTGCGGGGAGAGGAAGACGCGGTAGGGCTGCGCCTCCGCGAGCCCCGTGACCGCCTCGATGGCCTGGAAGACCGGCTCCGGCTTCATGACCATGCCCGGCCCGCCCCCGAACGGGTAGTCGTCCACGGTGCGGTGACGGTCGTGCGCCCACTGGCGGAGGTCGTGCAACTGCACGTCGATCAGCCCCTGCTCACGCGCCCGCCCCAGGATGGACTCGGACAGCGGCCCCTGGAACATGCCGGGGAAGAGCGTGAGGACGTCGAAGCGGATGACGGGGGCGGCGGTCACCGCGCGTCCCCCGGCCCGGACTGGCCCTCCGACTGGATCTCGCGGTGCTCCTCCGCCACCTGCGTGACGGCGCCCTGCAGGAGGTCGCAGGCGTGGTTGAGGGCGGGGAGGATCACCTGCAGGTTCTCGCGCACGGCCTTCTCGCTGCCCGGCAGGTTCACGATCAGCGTCTGGCCTCGTACCCCCGCCACGCCGCGCGTGAGCATGGCGGCGGGCAACTGCCCGACGAACGCCTGACGCATCGCCTCCGGAATGCCGGGCACCTCGTAGTCGACCACCAGCCGCGTGGCCTCTGGCGTGCGGTCCGAAGGCGCGAGGCCGGTGCCACCGGTGGTGACGATGACCGACACGCCCCGGTCCGACCAGTCCACCAGCCGCTCCACGATCTGTACCTGGTCGTCCGGGACCATGGCGCGCTCGGCTACCTCGAAACCCGTAGCGGCGAGCAACTCGGCGGCCGCAGGGCCGGCGGAGTCCTGGCGCTCCCCACGGGAACCCTGGTCGCTCACGGTGAGGACAGCGGCGGTGTGGGCCATGCAACCTCCCAGGTCGGCAGCGCCCGTGCGCCCTCTGCTCGGCGCCCCCGGTTGGCGCCGGCAAGGTCAGGGGTGGAGGTCAGGGATCGTACCAGCGGCGGCTGACTCGGACGGCTGGTACGCTTCCGCGCGTCCTGCATTCGCCCACCCGCTCCCGGAGGCTCATCCGTGCGCAAGTTCTTGTTCCTGTTGGCGCCGCTGGCGGTGATCCTGACGGGCTGCTTCACCATCGAGAACTCCTACGTGGTGAACGAGGACGGCTCCGGCACGCAGACCGTGCGCTTCGCCGTCCCGGGCGAGGTCCTCTCCACGCTGGGCGGGCAACTGCCGTCGCTGGAGGAGGCGGAGAGCGACCCGGACATGCAGGCGCTGCGCGCGGCCCTGGGCGACCGGGGCTCCGTGGAGTTCTTCTCCAACGAGGTCGAGGGCTTCGGCTTCCAGATGGTGGTGGACGTGCCCGCCTCGGACGACTTCAGCGCCGCGCTGGAGCAGGTGCTGGCGGACCTGCCGCTGGACGGCGACCTGCCGCTGGACCAGGTCACGTCCCAGGCCCCCGCCATCCTGCGCGACGGCAACGCCTGGACGTTCTCCATGGCCCTGGAGGCCCTGACCGACCAGGACGTGGCGGAACTGGCCGGCGACGACCAGGGCGCGGCCTTCGCCAGCGCCTTCCTGGACCAGAGCACCGTGACCGTGCGCGTCAGCCTGCCGGGCGAGATGGCCGAGCACGACGCCGACGAGGTGCTGGAGGACGGCACGCTGGTGTGGACTCAGCAGGGCTCCACCCCGCCTCGCACCATCAGCGCCCGCAGCGAACTGCCCGGCGACAGCGGCGCCATGCGCACGGTACTGATCCTGGCGGGCGTGCTGGGCGCCGCCGCCGTGGCGGCCGGGCTCGCCTACCTCGCCATGCGCCGGAGCAGCGCGCCCGAGCAGGCGTAGACCACCGGTCCCCCTCCACCCGGCTCACCCACCGAAGCCCGCCTCCCGGCGGGCTTCTTCGTGTCCGTGCGCTCGTTTCGCATCGGCCAGGCGGCGGCCTCGAGGGGGCATCCCAGAAGAAATACCGGGAAGGCGGGCGCGGGTATTGCATCCCTGGGCGGCCGGATGGTACGTTGCGGGGCGTTGTGGGGGGAAATGGGGAGTTACCCCAAAACCCACAATCAAGATCGAAGGTGGCGGGTGTGTTCTTCTTCGGCACCTTCGAGCACTCCATCGACGAACGCGGCCGGGTAGCAATCCCCGCCCGCTACCGGCATGCGTTCGTCGATGGTGGTGTCCTCCGCGTTGGGCCTGAAGGCGCCGTGGAGATGTACACACAGTCCACGTTCGACGAAGAGGTCCAGCGCCGGCTCGCGGCCGCCA
The DNA here is from genome assembly GCA_023228825.1 of Dehalococcoidia bacterium. GTDB lineage: Bacteria > Chloroflexota > Dehalococcoidia > UBA2979 > UBA2979 > W-Chloroflexi-9. The sequence continues at coordinate 131,134 of JALOAL010000003.1, forward strand.
ACGGCAACCGCAGTCTGGACGCGCGCCGCATCCGTCGCCAATTCCTCTCGGACGCCTACCCCGTTGAACTGGATAAGCAGGGCCGCATCCTGGTCCCGCCCCAGATTCGGGAGGAATCTGACCTGGCAGCCCGATTATTGATCATCGGCTGTGGCGATTACCTCGAATTGTGGCATCCTGACGCATGGGTGGGGGAACAGGAAACGCTCGAAGACCTCGAGCGTGAAGAGGGCGAAGCATGACTTCCCCAACGGGGCCGCTTGGCTCCAGCCCCAACACGCCCCCCTACGCGCCACGGCACGAGCCCGTGATGCTGCGCGAGGCCATGGACGGCCTTGCGGTGCGGCCCGGCGGACGTTATGTAGACGGCACCGCCGGACTGGGCGGACACTCCGCCGCCATCATCGCGGCCGCCCTCCCGGGCGGTCGATTGCTCTCGCTCGACCGCGATCCCGCCGCCGTGGAGCACACCCGCACACGCCTGGCCGAACACGGGGACGCGGTCCTGGTGCTGCACGGCGAGTTCGAGGACATCGCTGAGATCTGCGAGGAGCACGGCTTCCGCCCGGTGGACGGCGTGCTGCTGGACGTGGGCGTGTCCTCCATGCAGTTGGACGCGCCGGGCCGTGGCTTCTCCTTCCAGCGCGACGAACCGCTGGACATGCGCATGGACCCGGGAGATGAGACCACCGCCTCCGACATCGTCAACAAGTACGACGAGCGCGCGCTGGCCGGCCTGATCTACGAGTACGGCGAGGAGCCGCGCAGCCGCCGCATCGCCCGCGCGATCGTGGAGCGCCGGCCCATCCGCACCACGCAGGAACTGGCGGCGGCCGTGGAGGCCGCCGTGGGGCGTCGCTCGGACGCCCGGAGGCATCGAGGCCGCTCGCCCATCCACCCCGCCACGCTGACCTTCCAGGCCCTCCGCATCGCGGTGAACCGCGAGTTGGAGCAACTGGACGCCGCGTTGGAGGGCGCCCGCAGCCTGCTGGCCGCGGGCGGCCGCCTGGTGGTCATCTCCTTCCACTCGCTGGAAGACCGGCGCGTCAAGGACTTCATCCGGCTGCACGCGCGCGACTGCATCTGTCCGCCGCGTCAGCCCGTCTGCACCTGCGACCACCGCGCCACCCTGCGCGAGGTCACCCGCCGCCCGTTGCGGCCCTCGGACGCGGAGGTGGCTCGGAACCCGCGGGCCCGCTCCGCGCGCCTGCGTGTGGCAGAGGCGCTGGACGGACGGGAGGCCGCCTGATGGCCGCCGTCCCGGGCGCCCGCCCGCCAGCCAGCCCTCCGCGCCTCCAGGCCCAGGCCCGGCCCCAGGCCCAGCCGCGGATCCAGGCGGGCATCACCGCCGGGACCAACGGCGCCAGCACCGGCACGCGGCGCATCGCCGCGCCGGCGCGGCCACTGCCCTCCGGCTGGGGCGTGGTGCGACGCCGCGTCAGCGGCACCATGATCGTGGCCCTCGCGCTGCTGGCCGTGGCCAGCGCGGGCATCTTCCAGGTCCTGCAGACCAGCCGCGTGACCGAGGTGGGCTACGCCCTGCGCGACCTGGAGACGGAGCGCGTCTCGCTGGACGCCAACATCCGTCTGCTGGAGGCGCGCATCGCCTCGTCCTCCAACCTGGAGCACCTGCGCGAACAGGCGGTGGATCGCCTGGGCATGGCCCCGGCAGAGGACACGCTGCGCATCACCGTGGACGTGCCGGCGCCCAGCGTGGTGCCGCTGCCTCGCCGCTACGTGGAAGCGCCGGAACGCGGACCGCTCCCGCAGCCGGCGTGGTGGGAAGAACTGATCGGGTCGATCCCCGGGTTCGACTGAACCCGGGTCCAACAACGGCCGCCGGGCGACGACCGGTCGCGGGCGGCGCACAGGGATCGCGAAGGGCCGACGGGTGAGCAACAACCGTCCGGACCACTTGACGTGGCGTCACTGGGTGATGGGCGTGCTCGTGCTCGCCTCCATCGCCATGGTGATGGTGCGGCTGTACCAGGTGCAGATCCTCAACCACGAGGACTACCTGGAGCAGGCTGCCGTCACGCGCCAGGGGGCCGCCACCATCCCGGCCGCCCGCGGCGCCATCCTGGACGCCACCGGCTACCCCCTGGCCACCTCCGTGGACACCTGGGACATCTATATCGACCGCTTCCTCTGGCGAGACCACGAGAAGGCGCTGGCCGCCGCACGCGGGCTGGCGGACTTCCTGAGTGTCAGCCCGGACGGGCTGCTGCACATGGGCACCGAGGACGACCTGGGCGACGTGCTGGTCACGCGCCAGGTGGAGTACGGCCGCGGCCTGCAACTGGACGCGCTTGACCTGTGGGGCATCCGCCTCATTCCCTCCTCCCGCCGCATCTATCCGGAGGGCGACCTGGCCGGCCAACTGGTGGGCTACGTGGGCCGCGAGGGCCATGGCCTGTGGGGCGTGGAGGCGGACCTGGACGCCACCCTGCAGGGACGCGACGGCTGGATGACCATTGAACGAGACGCCATTGGCCGGCCAATCGCCTTCAGCCAGCAGCGCATGAAGGAGCCCACCAGCGGCGGCGAGGTGCAACTCACCATCGACCGCTTCATCCAGGGCATGGCGGAGGACACGCTGACGGCGGCGCTGCAGCAGTACAACGCTCGCTCCGGCTCAATCATCGTGATGGACCCGTACACCGGCGCCATCCTCGCCATGACCTCCCAGCCGTCGGTGGATCTGGACTCGGTGGACCTGAACGACCCAGAGTTGGACGCGCTCGTGCGGAACGCGGCCATCACGGACCTGTACGAGCCCGGGTCCGTCTTCAAGACCCTCACCACCGCCGCCGCCCTGGATCTGGGCCTGGTCACGCCGGAGTCTTCGTTCGAAGACAAGGGCGCCGTGGACGTGGGCGGCTACACCATCCGCAACTGGGACCTGCAGGCCCACGGCCTGGTCTCCGTGCGCCAGTACCTGCAGCACTCCCTGAACACCGGCGCCTACTGGCTCGCGGACATGATGGGGCCCAACGACTTCTACGAGTACGTGGCGCGCTTCGGCATGGGCGAGCCCACACACCTGGGCCTCTCCGGCGAGGCGGAGGGCACGTACCGCACCCCCGCGGACTCGGACTGGTACCCGGTGGACCTCGCCACCAACTCCTACGGACAGGGGCTGGCGGTGACGCCGCTGCAGATGCTGACGGCCGTCAACACCTTCGCCAACGGCGGCATGCTCATGCGCCCGTACATCGTCTCGCGGGTGGTTACCCCCACGGACGTCCGTACCTACGAGCCCGTACAGGTGCGGCGCGTGATCAGCGAGGCCGCCGCGGACACCATGCTGGACCTGATGCGCGACGTGGTGGAGGGCCTGGAGTGGCACGGCGCCCGCGTCCCGGGCTACCAGGTGGCCGGCAAGACCGGCACCACGCTGGTCTCCATCCCCACGGGCTACGACCTGGACACCACCATCGCCTCCTTCGCGGGGTTCATCCCGTACGAGGCGCCGAAGGTCTCCATCCTCGTGAAGATCGACCAGCCCAGCGGCGGGCTGAACCTGGGCGGGCAGGTCGCGGCGCCGGTGTTTGCAGACCTGGCGGCGCAGGTGATGGACTATCTGCGCGTCCCACCCACCGGCGCAACGGTGGCCAACCGATGACCGGCACCCGCGGCCCTGTGCTGGACGTTGCCTTCGTCACCGCGGCCCTGGGGCCGCGGTTGCGGCATCCTGCGGCTCCCGCATTTACCCACAACCCGGCCCACAACCTCCCCGCCCGCACCCGCTTCGACCGCGCCGTGGTCGACTCGCGCGAGGTGCGCCCGGGCGACCTCTTCGTGGCGCTGCCGGGCGATCGCGTGGACGGCCATGACTACGCCGCCGCCGCCGTGGCCGCCGGCGCCGCCGGTGTCCTGGCCACCCGCGAGGCGGCGATCGAGGGCGTCCCCCTGTTCGTAGTGGACGACTCGCTGGCCGCCCTCCAGGACCTGAGCGCGGCATGGCGGGCGGCGCTGCCTCTGGATGTCGTGGGCGTCACCGGGTCCGTCGGCAAGACCACCACCAAGGCCATCGTGGCGGCGGTGCTGGGCGCGAAGTACCGCGTGCAGGCCAACCCGCTCAACTACAACAACGAGATCTCGGTACCACTCTGCCTGCTGGAACTGAAACCGGAGACGCAGCGCGCCGTGATCGAGATGGGCATGTACACCACGGGCGAGATCGCCCTGCTCTGCCAGTGGGCCCAGCCCCGCGCGGGCATCGTGCTGAACGTGGGCCCCACGCACCTGGAGCGCGCCGGATCCATCGAGGCGATCGCAGAGGCCAAGAGCGAACTCGTGCAGGCCCTGCCCGCGGATGGCGTCGCCATCCTCAACGTGGACGACCCCATGGTGCGCGGCATGGTGGGCCTGGCCCGCTCACGCGTGATGTGGTTCGGCACGGACGACCCGGCCGAGGTGCGCGCCACGGACGTGGTCTCCCACGGCGCGGAGGGGTTCGAGTTCACGCTCCACCACCAGGGCGACACGCGCCGGCTGCGCGTCCGGCTTCCGGGACGCCACCTGGTCTCCAACGTGCTCGCCGGCGCGGCCGCCGGACTGGCGGACGGCCTCTCCCTGCGCCAGGTGGGGGACGCCATCGAGGCGCTCGCCGTGCCCACCCGCATGCGCGTGATCACGCGGCCGGACGGCACGCGCATCATCGACGACACGTACAACGCGCAGCCCTCCTCCATGCTGGCGGCGCTGGACCTGGTGGACGAAATGCCCGGCCGCCACATTGCCCTGCTGGGCGACATGCGCGAACTGGGCGTGGCCTCCGGCTACGAGCACCAGCGCGTGGGCGAACGCGCCGGCGAGGTGCTGGACGCCCTGGTCACGCTGGGCGACGAGGCGCGCACGCTGGGCGAGGCCGCCCTGGCGGCCGGCGGTGGTGAGATCCACCACGCGACCTCGCGCGAAGAGGCCGCAGCGCTCCTCTGGACTCTCGTCCGGCCGGGCGACGTAGTGCTCGTCAAGGGCAGCCACGCGCTGGGGCTGGAGGCGGTGGTGGCAGAACTCGAGCGGTCGCGCGGGCCAGAGGAGCCGGAACGATGATCGAAGCCCTCCTGGCCGGCGGGGTGGCCTTCCTGGTGGCGCTCGCCGCCGGGCGACCGGCCGTGCGCATCCTGGGCGCGAAGAAGATGGGCAAGGCCATCTCCGAGTACCTGCCCTCCACCCACGCGGTGAAGGCGGGCACGCCCACCATGGGCGGCATCCTGATCTGGGGCACGGTGGCCGTGGTCACCCTGCTCACCAACGTCTTCGAGTTCCGCGACGGTGACCTGGTCTTCGAGCGCCGCTCGATGATCCTCCCGGTGATGGTGGTCATCGCGATGATGGCGGTGGGGTTCTGGGACGACCTCGGTTCTCTGGTGGGCGGCACGTACCGAGGCCTCTCCTGGCGCATCAAGTTCGTCTTCATCGCAGTGCTGTCCGCCACCGTGGCCGCCACGATGTTCTGGGTGCTGGACGCAGAGAGCATCAACATCCCGTGGGCGGGCCAGCACGAACTGGGCTACATCTACCTCGCCATTGCCTTCGTGACCGTCTTCTCCGGCACCACGGCGGTGGCGGTGACGGACGGGCTGGACGGGCTGCTGGGAGGGCTCGCAGCGTTCGCCTTCGGGGCGTACGGCATCATCGCCTTCATGCAGGGTCAGGACTTCCTGGCGGTGTTCTGCTTCACGGTGGTGGGCGCCCTGCTGGGCTTCCTCTGGTACAACGCGCACCCGGCATCCCTGATCATGGGCGACACGGGCGCGCTGCCGTTGGGCGCGGCGCTGGCCACGGTGGGCCTGATGACGGGCCACTGGCTGCTACTGCCGGTCATCGGCGCGGTCTTCGTGGCGGAGGCCATGTCGGACATCCTGCAGGTGGCCTACTTCCGCACCACGGGCGGCCGGCGGCTGTTCCGCAAGGCCCCCCTGCACCACCACCTGGAGTTGCTCGGCTGGTCCGAGCCGCAGGTGGTCATGCGTCTCTACCTCTTCGGGATCGCGGGAGCCATGGTCGGCGTGGCCCTGGCGCTGTCAGTGTGACTGTGGGTGTGCTATACCGTGTTGATAATATCGGCTTACCCGCTATGACAGATATGCAAATGCTGCGGGAGGCGCGGGTGACGGTGATCGGGCTCGGGATCGAGGGCATCGACCTCGTCCGCTTCCTGGCGGCCGAGGGCGCCCGCGTGACCGTGTCTGACCGCCGTCCGCGCGAAGAACTGGCGGAAGCCCTCGCCGCGATCGAGGGCACGGACGCCCGGCTCTCGCTGGGCGCGAATCGGGCAGAGGATGCGACGGACGCGGACATGGTCTTCGTCTCCCAGGGCGTCCCCAACGACAACCCGGCGGTCGCCGCGGCCCTGGCCGCCGGCGTGCCGGTCTCGACCATGCTCGGCCTCTTCCTGGAGCGCTGCCCCGCCCCCGTCATCGGCATCACCGGCTCCGCCGGCAAGACCACCACGACCGCCCTGGTCGCCTCGATGCTCCAGGGCGAAGGGCTGCCCCACGTGATGGGCGGCAACATTGGCATCGGCTTGCTCTCGCTCCTCCCGGAGATCGAGGCGGACACGCGCGTGGTGGTGGAGATGTCCCACACGCAACTGGAGCGCGTGGCCGTATCGCCCCACGTCGCCTGCGTCACCAACGTCACCCCCAACCACCTGGACCGGTTCGCCTGGGAGGACTACGTCGCCCTGAAGCGCCGCATCATCGACTTCCAGGCCTCGGACGACGTGGCCGTCCTCAACCAGGACAACGAGGTCACCCGAGGCTTCGCGGAGATGGCCCCCGGCCGCGTGGCGCGCACCTCCATGCGCGACCAGATCGCCGGCGACGGCGCCATGCTGCGAGACGGCCGCGTCTGGCGCGTACTGGACGGCGAGACCGTGGAGGTCGTCGGCCGGCCGGAGGTGGCCCTGCGCGGCGACCACAACATCGAGAACCTGCTGGCGGCGGTGGCCGTGGGCGCGCAGGTGGGCGTCTCCGTCCACTCCGCGGCGCAGACCGCGCGCACCTTCACCGGCGTGCCCCACCGCCTGGAGCCCATCGCCACGGTGGCGGGCGTCCTCTACGTGAACGACTCCATCGCCACCGCGCCGGAGCGCACGCTGGCCGGCCTGCGCTCGTTCGAAGAGCCGGTGGTGCTGCTGCTGGGGGGGCGCGACAAGCAACTGCCCGTGCGCGACCTGGCCCGGGAGGCCGCCTCAAGGTGTCGGGCGGTGGTCTGCTTCGGCGAGTCCGGCGACCTCTACGCGCAGGCCGTGCGCGAGGCCGCCGGTGGCCGCGACCTGCCGATCGCCCGCGTGGGGACGGTGGAAGAGGCCGTCAGCGCCGCCGCCCGCCTCGCACGCGAGGGCGACGTGGTGCTCTTTGCGCCGGCCGCCACCTCGTTTGACCAGTACCGCAACTTCGAGGAGCGAGGCCGCGCCTTCCGCGGGGCCGTGACGGCGATGGGAGGGCGACCGTGAGTTTCCGCGGCGTCGCCACCCGCTCGCAGCCCGCGCCTCGGAAACAGGCCGCCCCCCGGACGGGCGCGTCCCGGCCCCAGGGGCAGCAGGGCAAGCCGCGCGCACACGCGCCAGACTACCTGGCGCTGACCGCCGTGCTCGTGCTGTCCGTGATCGGCCTGATCGCCGTCTACTCGTCCTCCTACGCGCTGGGAGACGCGGAATTCGGCGACCCCAACTACTTCGTGAAGCGCCAGGGCATGTTCATGGTGGGCGGCATCCTGCTGATGCTGGCGGTGATGCGCTTCGACTACCACTTCCTGCGCCGCCTGAGCCCGCTGTTCATGCTCGCGGCGCTCGTGGGCCTGGCGCTGGTGCTGGTGCCGGGGCTGGGCGTGACGCAGAACGGCGCGCAGTCGTGGATCGCCCTCGGCCCGCTGCCGCCGCTGCAGCCCTCCGAGTTCGCGAAGTTGGCCGTGCTCATCTACCTGGCCGCCTGGCTGGCCGCCAAGGGCGACATCCTGCATGACGTGGCGCTGGGCGTGGTGCCGTTCGTGGGCATGGTGGGCGTGGTGGCCGCGCTGATCATCCTGCAGCCGGACATCGGCACCACGGTGATGATCGCGGCCATCACGGGCACGCTGTTCTTCGTGGCCGGCGCGCGCCTCTTCCACGTGGCCGTGCTGGTGGCCACCGCGCTCTTCACGCTGGTGGTGCTCATCCTGGCGGGCGGCTACCGCATGGACCGCATCACGGCCTTCCTGGACGCCGAATCCGACCCCACGGGCGTGGGCTTCCACGCCATCCAGTTGCTGGTGGCCTTCGGATCCGGGGGCTTCACCGGGCTGGGCCTGGGGGTCTCCCGCCAGAAGTTCTTTTACGTCCCCGGCTCCCACACGGACGGGGTGCTGGCGATCCTGGGTGAGGAACTGGGCTACATCGGCGCGAGCGTGGTGATGGCGCTGTTCCTGCTACTGCTGGTGCGCATCTTCGTGATCGCGCGACGCTCGGACCACGTCTTCGGGTCGCTGATCGCCATGGGCATCTTCGCGTGGATCGCCTTCCAGATGATCATCAACGTGGGCGGGGTCCTGCGGCTCATGCCGCTCACCGGCATCCCGCTCCCCTTCGTCTCCTACGGCGGCACCTCGCTCCTGGCGCTGTACGCGGCCATGGGCGTCCTGCTGGGCGTCAGCCGCTATGCCGCCATCGGCGCTACCGAGGAGCCTGCGGAGGTGCACGGCGCCGTCCCGGTGCGCCCCGGCAGCCCGGAGCACGCAGCCCGCGCGAACGGCCGAGGCGCCTCAGGACCTCGACGCGCCTCCACACCCGGAGGTGTGCGATGAGGGTCGCGCTGGCCGGTGGCGGCACGGGCGGGCACGTCTACCCCGCGCTGGCGGTGGCGGAGCGTCTGCACGCCTCCGGCGACGTGGACCTGGTCTACTACGGCACCTCCACGGGGCTCGAACGCGGCCTGGTGGAGGCCGCCGGGATCCCCTTCCGCTCCGTGCCCGCGGCGCAACTGCGCGTGCGCGCGCCGTGGCTGGTGGCGCGCGGCCTCCTGCGCCTGTGGCAGGGCACCCGCGAGGCGCGCCGCATGCTGCGACAGGACCGCCCCAACGTGCTCTTCGCCACCGGCGGCTATGCCGCCGCACCGATCGGCCGCGCGGCGAAGCAGGCCGGAGTACCGCTGATCGTATTCCTGCCGGACGCCCATCCGGGCTGGGCCGTGAAGTTCCTGGCGCGCTACGCCACCACCATCGCCTGCGCGGTGGACCAGGCCGTGGACGCGCTGCCCGAGGGCCGCACGGTCGTCACCGGCTACCCACTGCGCGCCCAGTTCGCCACCGCCACGGCGGAGGACGGCCACAACGCCTTCTCGCTGGACGCCTCGCTCCCCACCGTGCTCGTCACGGGCGGTTCGCAGGGCGCGCGCGCGATCAACCAGGCCGTGGCGGAGGCGCTCCCCCGCTGGCTGGCGGAGGCGCAGGTGATCCACGTCTGCGGCCCCAACCACCTCGAGGGCCTCGAGGCGCGGCGCGCGGACCTGTCCGAGGAGCAGCGCGGCCGCTACCACCTGTTCGGCTATACGGAGGAGATGGCGCCGGCCATGGCGGCGTCTGACCTGGCCGTGATGCGCGCGGGGGCGTCCACGCTGGGCGAACTCTCCGTCACCGGCCTGCCTGCGGTCCTGGTGCCTGGCGCCTACTCGGACCAGGCCGTGAACGCGGACTACCTCGCCTCCCGCGGCGCCGCCGTCCACCTGCCGGAGTCCAGGATCGAGGACCTCACCACGCTCGTGCTGGACCTGCTCCGCGACACGCCTCGACGCGAGGCGATGGCGGAGGCGATGCGGGCGCTGGCGCGGCCGGACGCGGCGGAGCGGCTGGCCGCGCTCGTGCGCGACGTCGCGACGAAGGAGGCCGCCGCGTGATCGGCCTCAAGCCCCGCCAGCAGCGCCGCGATGGCCACGGCATCCCCCAGCGGATCCACCTGGTGGGCGCCGGCGGCATCCACATGTCCGGCATCGGCCAGATCCTGCTCCAGCGCGGCCACGAGGTCTCCGGCTCCGACCTGACGCTCTCCGAGCACACGCGACGCCTCCAGGCGCTCGGCGGCCGGGTGTTCCAGGGGCACGACGCCGCCCACGTGGCCCGCGCCGAACTGGTGGTGGCCACTGCCGCCGCCAGGGGCGACAACCCCGAACTCGTCGAGGCAGCCGCGCGCGGCATCCCCGTGGTGAGCCGCGCGGAGATGGTCCAACGCCTGCTCGCCGGGCGCGAGGTGCTGGCCGTGGCTGGCACGCACGGCAAGACCACCACCTCCGCCATGGCCGCCGTCATGGCCATCCGAGGCGAGCGCGAACCGCTGGTGCTCATCGGCGGCGACGTGCGCGACCTGGACGACGCGAACGCACGCGACGGCGCGGGCCCGCTGGCAATCGTGGAGGCGGACGAGTACGCGGGCGCCTTCCTCCAGTACGAGCCACGCATCGCCGTGGTCACGAACATCGAGGCGGACCACCTGGACTACTACGGCACGGAGGAACGCCTCCGCGACACCTTCCTGGAGTTCAGCCGCCGCGTGAGCCAGGACGGCACGCTCATCGTCTGCGCGGACAACGCGTGGGCGGCGGAACTGGCGGAGACCCGCGAGGCGGAGGGCGCCCGCGTGGAGCGCTACGGCATTGACGCCGCCGACGTGGCCTGGCGCGCCACGCGCGTACGCGGGAACGACCGCGGCGGCATGGACTTCGTCGTGCTGCTGGATGGGCAGGAACTGGGGCGCATGTCGCTCGCGGTGCCGGGGCGGCACAACGTGCTCAACGCCCTGGGCGCCCTGGCCGCCACCATGCGCGCCGGCGTGGACTTCCACCGCGCGGCCGCCGCCGCCGCCGGCTTCCTGGGCGCACGCCGACGCTTCGAGGTGCTCGGGGAGGCCGAGGCAGAGGGCGGCGCCGTCACCGTGGTGGACGACTACGCCCATCACCCCACGGAGATCCGTGCCACCCTCTCCGCCGCGCGTGGCCGCTTCCCGGGCCGCCGCCTGGTGGGCTGCTTCCAGCCGCACACCTACACCCGCAGTCAGTACCTGCTAGAGGACTTCCGCACCTGCTTCGAGGCGCTGGACGCCCTCTACCTGCTGCGCACGTACGAGGCGCGCGAGACGGCGGACCGCGGCATGGACGCCAGCGCGCTGGCACGCGAAATCACAAGGCCCACGCCGGTCTACCTGGACTCCTTCGAGGAGGCCGCGGAGCGGCTTGCGGCGGACCTGGCCGGCGGAGACGTGCTGTTCACCCTCGGCGCGGGGGACGTGACGGAACTGGGCCCCATGGTCCTGGAGCGGCTGGGGGGTGCGGAATGACCGTGGTCACCCGCCAGCGCCTGGCCGTGATCTTCGGTGGACGCTCCGCAGAGCACGAGGTCTCCGTGACTTCCGCTCGCGGCGTCATGCGCGAGGCCGACCCCGAGCGCTTCGAGGTGGTGCCCATCGGCATCACCAGGCGCGGAGCCTGGCTCACCCCGGAGCAGACGCGGCAGCGCCTGAAGCGGGTGGAGGCCGGGGGAAGTCGTGACATCGGCGACGACGTGGGCGGCGGCGTGTTCGCGTTCCCGGAGGTGCTGGCCACGCTTCGGAACGTGGAGGTGGTCTTCCCCATCGTCCACGGCACCTTCGGCGAAGACGGAACCATGCAGGGCCTGCTGGAGATGGCGGACCTGCCCTACGTAGGCCCGGGTGTCGCCGCCAGCGCCATCGGCATGGACAAGGAACTGATGCGCGCCCTGTTCGCCGCGCACGACATCCCACAGGCGCCCTACCTGGTGCTGCGCGACGAGGAGGTCACCACTCCCCCGCCCGCAGCCATCGACTACCTGGAGGGCGTGCTGGGCTACCCGTGCTTCGTGAAGCCCGCCAACGGCGGCTCTTCCGTGGGCGTGGGCAAGGTGCGCTCTCGGGAGGACCTGGGCGCCGCGCTGGCGGAGGCGGGACGGTTCGACCGCAAGGTGCTGGTGGAGGCTGGCCTGCAGGGCCAGGAGGTGGAGTGCGCGGTCCTCGGCCACCGCGACCCGCAGCCCTCCCCCCTGGGCGAGATCGAGCCGAGCACGGAGTTTTATGACTACCAGGCCAAGTACCTGGACGACTCGGCGGCCCTGATCGTGCCGGCGCGAGTGGACCAGGACACGGCCCAGCGCGTGCAGGAGTACGCCGTGCGCGCCTTCAAGGCGCTGGAGTGCTCCGGCCTCTCGCGGGTGGACTTCTTCGTGGAGCCGGACGGCGGCGTGAAGTGCCTTGAACTGAACACCCTGCCGGGCTTCACGCCGATCTCCATGTACCCGCGCCTCTGGCAGGAGGCGGGCGTCTCCTACCGCGAGTTGATTTCGCGGCTGGTGGACTTCGCCTTCGAGCGGTTCGGGGAGGCGCGTCGTGGCTAACCCGTTCCGCAACCTGCGACTGCCGGGCGCCCGCCCCCGCGCCTACCGAGGCCGCGCCTCGGCCGTCCGCGCGCGCGGCCCAGTGGGCAACAGCGAGGCGCGCTTCGCGCTGCGTCGCGTGGAACGACCGAAGCCGAAGCGCGAATGGCGCATCCCGTGGCGGCGGATCACCGTCACCACGCTCGGGGTTACCTCGGTCGCGGGTGTGCTGTACGGGGCGGCGTGGCTCGTCACCGGCGACACGCTGCGCGTCCAGCACATCGACGTGACGGGCGCGCAGGTGGTGGACGCCTACACCGTGGCCTTCACGGCGGACCTGGGCGGCGAGTCTCTCCTCACGGTGGACCTGGGTGCTGCGGAGGCGGCGCTGGAGGCGCTGCCGGCCGTGAAGGACGCCACCGTCGAGCGGGACTGGCCGCAGAGCGTGCGCATCACCATCCAGGAGCACCAGGCCTGGGGCTACTGGCAGGCCGCGGGCCAGGTCTACGTGATCGACCGCGAGGGCACGGTGCTAGAGGCGGCTCGGCCAGCCCCGGCGGCCGCGCCCACCGTCATCGACGTGGCGAGCCCTCAGGACCTGGCGGGCGGGCAGGTGGCGGACGCGGATACGGTCCACCTGGTCGCGCGTCTGCTGGAGGACCGCGTCTTCCAGCAGGCCGGGCTGCGTCCCTCCGGCTTCATCTTCCAGAGAGATCGCGGCCTGACCGTCACTGCCGAAGGCGGTCCGGACGCGGTGTTTGGTGATTCGTCCAACTACGAGTTCAAAGTGCAGGCGTTCGAGGAAGTGCTGCAACAACTGCAAGCCCGAGAACAGACCGGCGCTCCCCAGGTTGCGGAGATCGACCTTCGCTTCGGTCGGAATGTGGTGCTGAGATGACTAGGACCGCCCCCTGGCGCGGCAACGAAACCGGATACGGACCTCGCGATGACCACGGAGAGGACGGGTGCTGATGGCCAACACCACCATCGCCGCAATCGACGTGGGCACCACCAAGGTGTGCACCATCGTCGCGGAGGTCACACCACACCAGGAACTGCGCATCATGGGCGTGGGCGTTGGGCCCTCGTCCGGACTGGCGCGGGGCATGGTGGACAACATCCAGACGGCGATCGAGGCGATCGCATCGTCCGTGGAGCGGGCGGAGCGTGCCTCCGGCACGCGCATCCTCTCCGCGCACGTGGGCATCGCCGGGCCGCACGTCTCCTCCATGAACTCGCGCGGCATCGTTGCGATCGGCGACCCGCGCCACCCCATTAACGAGGGGGATATCCACCGTGCGCTGGAGAGCGCGCGCATCGTCAACGTGCCCACGAACCGGGAAGTGATCCACGTGGTGCCTCGGTTCTACGTGGTGGACGGCCAGGACCACGTGATCGACCCCAGCGGGATGTTCGGGTCCCGGCTGGACGTGGAGACACACGTGGTGACGTCCTCCACGTCCGCCACGCACAACCTGATCCAGTGCGTGGAGGGCGCGGGCGTGCGCGTGGAGTCGCTGATCCTGGAGCCCCTGGCCTCCGGCGAGGCCGTGCTGTCGAACGAAGAGATGCAGCAGGGCGTTGTCATCGTAGACATCGGCGGCGGGACCACGGACGTTGCCGTGTTCCTGGACGGCGCCGTCGTCCACACCGCCGTCCTCCCCATCGGCGGCATCCACATGACGCGCGACCTGGTGGTCGCGTTGAAGGTGCCTCAACCGTCCGCAGAGCAGGCCAAGACCCGCTTCGGACACGTCATCCCCTCCATGGTCGCCGACGACGAGGAGGTGGAGGTAGAGGCGTTTGGCTCCGACGGCACCAAGCAGATCTCGCGCCGGCTGCTGGCGCAGGTCCTGCAGGCGCGCACGGAGGAACTCTTTGAAATGGTGCTGACGGAGATCCGTCGCGGGGCCGACCCCGAGATGCTCTCCGCCGGCATTGTGCTGTCCGGTGGGGCCTCTGGCCTCCCGGCGGCGGATCTCCTGGCGGAGGAAGTGATGAGGTTGCCCGCCCGCGTGGGCCGGCCTCGGCACCTGTCGGGGCTGTCAGACCTCCTCCACGACCCCGCCTACGCGACCAGCGTGGGCCTGCTGCGGTGGGCCCTGAAGGAGCAGGAGATCATGTTCCGTTCCGCACCGGCCCCCGTGCCGGCGCTGGGCGGGCTGTTCAAGAAAGTGGCGCACTTGATGCGGGTCATCCTTCCCCAGTGACCTACCACCAGCGCCGGGAAGGTGTTGAGCGATGAACGAGCAGGAACGGACGCAGGAGCCGGTGGGCGGGGGAACGCTCTTCGATTACCTGGCCGCGGCCCGGCGAGAGGTGCAAGAGCGCCATCTCTCCGTGGTTCCCTCCGCCAGTGACATCGACGATCCACGCACCACCATGACTGCAGACCCAGAGACGGTGCCACCCGCGACCGCCAGCGAGAGCACCGAGGTCACGGCCAACGGGACTCACGAGGCGCCAGCCACGGCGGCGGAGCAGACCATGCCCGCCTCCGCGCTGGACCTGGCGGCCGAAACGCCGCCACCCGGCCTCGTCTCGGAGTACGAGGCGCACATCGAGGCGCACATCGAGGCCCAGAGTGAGGCCCAGAGCAAGACACAGAGCAAGGCACGGAGCGAGACACGGAGCGAGCCGGCGGACGCTGCGGTGGCCGTGGCCGAGCCCGCACCCGCACTCGCGGCCGAGGCGGCCCGGCCACGGACGTCCAAGGCGCCACGGCCAGAGCAGGCACGCATGGACACGGACGCCGGCGCCGCTCCTCCAGCCGCCTCGCGGCCCTCGGAACACGCGCCTCGTCCGGCGCCGCGGGCGGCGCCCGCATCAACCAGGGAGACACACGCCGTGAAGGCGGCAGGAACGGAGGGGGGTCCCATGACCGAATACGAGGGACTGCCGCCAATCAAGGTGGTCGGCGTGGGCGGAGGCGGCACCAACGCGGTGAACCGCATGCTCGGCGCGCGACTCCCCGGCGTGCAGTACGTCGGGATGAACACCGACATGCAGGCGCTGGAGCACTGCAAGGCCGAGATCAAGGTCCGCATCGGCGACCGGCTGACGCGCGGCCTCGGCGCCGGCGCTGACCCGCTGCGGGGCGCACGCTCCGCGGAGGAGTCCCGCGAGGCGATCGCGGACGCCCTGCAGGGCGCGGAGATGGTGTTCGTCACCGCCTGTCTGGGCGGCGGCACAGGCACCGGCGCCGCGCCCATCGTGGCGGAGGTGGCCCGGGAGATGGGCGCCCTCACCATTGGCGTGGTCACCAAGCCCTTCACGTTCGAGGGCGCCAAGCGCCGCCAGCAGGCGGAAGAGGGCGTCCGCGACCTGCAGGACAAGGTGGACACGCTCATCGTGATCCACAACGACCGCCTCCTTCAGATCGGGGACGACAAGGTCTCCATCGAGGAAGCGTTCTCCATGGCGGACGACGTGCTGCGGCAGGGCATCCAGGGGATCAGCGAACTGATCACCATCCCCGGCCTGGTCAACCTGGACTTCGCGGACGTCCGCAAGGTGATGTCTGACGCCGGCCCGGCCCTCATGGCCATCGGCGCCGGCCGCGGCGAGAACCGTGCTACCGAGGCCGCCCGCCAGGCCATCTCCAGCCCGCTGCTGGAGGTGGACATCACCGGCGCCACGGGGGTGCTCTTCAACGTCACCGGACCTCGGGACCTGGGCCTGCGAGAACTGGACGCCGCCGCGCGGGTCATCGCCAGCGTGGTGGACCCGGAGGCGGAGATCATCTTCGGCACCAGCCTGGACGACGCCCTGAAGGACGAGGTGCGCATCACCCTGATCGCCACCGGCTTCAGCGGCGTGAAGAAGATGAACATCCGCCAGGTGCTGGACGAAGTGAACGAGCCCGAGCCGATCAAGATCGGCCAGATCAAGCCGGATCCCACGTCCACGGACGCCCTCACCGAGGCCGACCTGCCGACGTTCCTCCGGCGCTCGTTCCCCACGCGCTAGCGCATCACGGGCATGTGCACGGGGAAGGGGCGGCCTCGGGCCGCCCCTTCCCCGTGTCCGAGGCCGCCCGAGACGGCCGGAGGCGGGGCCGGGGGCGCCCTCAACAGACCATGCCCGGCTATCCACGGCGGTTGGGACAACTCCACGACAAAGATGTGGATGCATCCGGTCTGGGGGGCTTGAGAGCACAAACGTGCGAGGTCAGTATGCAAGACCCAGGGGACAACCCCACCCCCCAAACGCACTGCCCTCCCCCGCACCCGAGAGCCTGGACACGCAATGAAGTGCCCCTTCTGTGGCCATGACACCAACAAGGTGATCGATTCGCGCGCCGGCGACGCCGGCGTCCGACGCCGTCGCAAGTGCGAGGCGTGCGGCGAGCGCTTCACCACCTACGAGCAGGTCCAGCGGGCCGTCGTCATGGTCGTGAAGAAGGACGGACGCCGCGAAGAGTTCAACCGCGAGAAGTTGCTCACCGGCCTCCGCATCTCCGCCCGCAAGCGCCCCCTGCCCTCCGGGGCCGTGGAAGCGATCGTGGAGGACATCGAGCAGCGGCTCATGGGATCGAACCGCTCCGAGGTGCCCAGCCGCGTGATCGGCGAGATGGCGATCACGCGCCTCAAGGGGCTGGATCCCATCGCCTACATCCGCTTCGCCTCCGTGTACCACCAGTTCGTCTCCCTGGACGAGATGCTGGAGGAGTTGAACCGCATCGCCAACAGCGGCCCCTTCGCGCTCAGCGTGGAGCAGGCGAAGTTGTTCGAGGACGACCTGGATGCCCTGGTGCGAGGCGAGCCCGCGCCCGCCCCGCCCACCCAGGACGAAACGGCGGAGGCCCTCGAGGCACTGGAGCGCGAACCCGTCTCCCTGGACGCCCACCGGACGGCCACCATCCGGTAGCCCCCCACCCCCGTCCCACCCCGTCTCCCGCCACTCGAGGCGCCCCGCAACTTCCCGCCCGCGGGGCGTTCTCGTTTCCGGGGGGCGGCGTCACCGCACCCGATCCCTCACTTCGATCCGTCCAACTTCGCTAGGATCGAGTGACACGGCGTCTTGCGAGGCTCCGGGGCAGTGTGCGAACGTATGTTCTCTCGCCAGCCTCAACACCCCTCGCACTCCGGAAGGAGGCGCCCCCGTGGTCGCCGCCGATGACCTCCGCACCACCCCGGTCTCGCTGACCGAGAACGCCCGCACCGTCCTTGAACGGCGCTACCTGCTCAAGGACGCGGAGGGTCAGGTCACGGAGACGCCGGAGGGCCTCTTCGCGCGCGTGGCCACGGCCATCGCCGCCGTCGAGGAGGGCGAGGACGCCCGCAAGGCCTGGGCGCAGCGCTACTACGACGAGATGGCCGCGCTGCGGTTCCTGCCGAACTCGCCCACCCTGATGAACGCCGGCACCGGCCAGGGCACCCTGGCGGCCTGCTTCGTCCTCCCCGTGGAGGACACGCTGGAGTCGATCATGGCCACCGCCCAGGCGACGGCCATGGTGCAGAAGTTCGGCGGCGGCACCGGCTTCTCGTTCTCCCGCCTGCGCGGCAAGGGCGAGCCCATCCGCACCACGCACGGGTCCGCCTGCGGCCCGGTCTCCGTCCTCCGCCACTACGACGATGTCTCCCGGCTGGTCACACAGGGCGGCAAGCGGGACGGCGCCAATATGGGCATCCTGCGCGCCGACCACCCGGACATCCAGGAGTTCATCCATGCCAAGGACGACGGCGTCACCGCCACGCGCTTCAACATCTCCGTAGCCGTCACGGACGCGTTCATGGAGGCCGCCACCGTCAGCACCGAGGCCGACCGATCCTTCACGCTGCGCGACCCCCGCGACGGCGCACCTCGGGGTGAGGTGGACGCGGCGGCACTGCTGGAGGAGATTGCGGACGCCGCCTGGACCACGGGCGACCCCGGGCTGGTCTTCCTGGACACCATCAACCGCAGCAACCCCACCCCCGCCCTGGGCGAGATCGAGGCCACCAACCCCTGTGGCGAGGTGCCCCTGCTGCCCTGGGAGGCCTGCACGCTGGGCTCCGTGAACCTCGCCCGCTTCTGGGACGCGGCACAGGGCGATGTGGACTGGCACGCCCTGCGGGAGACCGTGCGCGTGGGCGCCCGCTTCCTGGACGGCGTGGTGGAGGCAAACGAGTTCCCCGTGCCCCAGATCGCAGAGGCCGTCCGAGGCAACCGCAAGATCGGCCTCGGCGTGATGGGCTTCGCCGACCTGCTGGTGGAGGCGCGCATCCCGTACGCCTCGGAAGATGCGCTCACCCTCGGCAAGAGGATTATGTCCGCTATCCAGGAGGCTGCCGACGACACGTCGGAAGTCCTGGCGGCGGAGCGCGGACCGTTCCCCAACTGGGAGCAGTCCGTGTACGGCCCCGCCGGCGCCAACCGGCAGTTCCGCAACGCCACCCGCACCTGCATCGCCCCCACGGGCACGATCGCGATCATCGCCGGCGCTTCGTCCGGCATCGAGCCGCACTTCTCGCTCACGCACTACCGCCGCATGGGAGACGGCACCGTGCTGCCGGAGGCCAACGAGGCCTTCCAGCAGGTCGCCCGGGACCGTGGCTTCTGGTCCGAGGAACTGATGGATGACCTCGCCCACGGGGACCGCCTCGGCGACCGCGTGGAGGTGCCGGAGGACGTGCGCGCCTGGTTCGCCACCGCGCACGACATTGCCCCCGCGTGGCACGTGCGCATGCAGGCCGCCTTCCAGGAGCACACCGACCTGGCCGTCTCCAAGACCGTGAACCTGCCTCGGGAGGCCACCGCGGCAGAGGTCCTGGTGGTCTACAGGCTGGCCCACCGCCTGGGCTGCAAGGGCGTCACGGTCTACCGGGACGGCTCGCGCGCGGTCCAGGTGCTGGCGCACGAGTCACGCGAGGCGCCCGCGACCACGGGGACGCCCTCCCCCGCGCCGTACCGCCGCCACCTGCCGGACGAGCGCCAGTCCATCACCCACAAGTTCCGCGTGGGGGAACAAGAGGGCTACATCACCGTGGGCCTGTTCGAGGACGGCTCGCCGGGCGAGGTCTTCATCAAGATCGCGAAGGAGGGCTCCACCGTCTCCGGCCTGACGGACGCCGTGGCCCTGCTGACCTCGATCTCACTGCAGTACGGCGTGGGCCTCGAAAAGATCGCCTCGAAGTTGGAGCAGACGCGTTTCGAGCCGTACGGGGTCACCGGCAACCCGGACGTCCCGTTCGCCACGAGCGTGCTGGACTACATCTTCCGGTGGCTGCGCCTGCGCTTCGGCGTGGACCTGCCGCATGTGGACGGCGCGCGCGTGCTGTCGGGTCTCACCTGCCCGGACTGCGGCGAGCAGTTGGCGTACCTCGAACGCTGTCTGACGTGCCAGGCCTGCGGCTACTCGAAGTGCTCGTGACGCCCGCGCGCCGCTAGATCACCGGCAGCAACTCCAGCGACCGCACGTGCCGAGGCGTCACGATCGAGAAGTGTCGCCGGTCCACGGTCGCCACTTTGGGCTCGCCGAGACGCTCGCAGAGCGCGATCACGGCCGCGTCCACGAACCCGAGGTCCAGGTCCTCGTACTGTTCCTGGAGTTCGGCAGTCCTCAGCAGGTCGTCCTCGGTGGTGTGCTCCAGGACGTACGCACCAGCATGAATGTCTTCGACGAGCGTGCGCCAGTTGTCGACGCTCATGCGCTTCCTGATCCAGTAGTCCACCTCGCTCAGGACGGCGGCGGGCAGGATCAGGCTTTCAGTGACATGAGTCAGCAGGTCGGCGCACGCTCGATGATGTGGATCACCCCTGTTGATGGCCGCGAGCACCACCCCCGTGTCGAGGATCAGAGCCAACCGTGGCGCTCTGCTCGCTGACGGGCGGGGCTAGTCTCGTCGTCCACCGACTCCTGGGAGATGTTGCCCGGAACATTCGCGATACCAAGACGAGGCTTCCGGTGAGTGCGCAATTCCGCGACGTACTCCACCGTGGCCTCGCGCAGGAGATGAGCCAGAGGCACGCCGCGACGCCTCGCCTCGTGCTCCAGCACCAGGTAGTCGTCTTCGCTCATGGAGACCGTTGTGCGCTTCATGCATCTGATGCTAGCACCGCGCATCACCATTACAACCTCCCGGCGATGGCACCCGCGGGCCGGTACTCCTCGAGCGTCCCTCTACAATGCCGCCGCGCCGGTACCGAGTGCGCAACACTTTGCCGAGGAGGTCGCCGTGTCTATCCCGCCCCCGTACCTGGAAGAGGTCAGCCCCGGCATCTTCGTCTACGTGCAGCCGGACGGCTCGTGGTTCCTGAACAACGCCGGGTTCCTGGTGGGATCAGAGTCGGTGGTGGCGGTGGACACGGTGGGCACGGAGAAGCGGGCGCACGCCTTCCGCGAGGCGCTCGAACGGACCACCCCGCACCCGGTACAGGCGCTAATCAACACCCACGCGCACGGTGACCACACGCATGGCAACTTCGCCTTCTGGCCCCAGACCGCGGTCATCGGCCACGAGCGGGCACGGCGGGAGATCCTCCATTCAAACGCGCCGGAGGGCGTCTCGGAGCGCTTTCCCACCGCGGACTTCGGGCAGTTCCGGCACGTGCCGCCCATGGTGACCTTCACCGACCGCATGTCCGTGCACGTGGACACGCTGGAGGTGCAACTGACACACCTGGGCCCGGCCCACACCACGAACGACGTGGTCGCCTGGATTCCGGAGCGCCGCGTGCTGTTCGCCGGCGACCTGGCCTTCAACGGTGGCACGCCGTTCGCCATGGCCGGCTCCGTGCTGGGCTGGCTGGACATCCTCCCCGCCCTCCGCGCGTTCGAGGCGGACGTGGTGGTGCCGGGCCACGGCCCGGTGTGCGGCATGGAGGTGTTCGACACGGTGGAGACGTACCTGCGCTGGGTGGCTGACCTCGCGCGTGGCGGGCACGCGGACGGGGTGCCGCCGCTGGAAGTGGCGCAGTCCGTGGACCTGGGGCAGTTTGCCGACCTGACCGACCCGGAGCGCCTGGTGGGCAACCTCCATCGTGCGTACGCAGACCTGGAGGCGGACATGGGGGGGGCGCCTCGGGGCGGCGCACTGGCCGATCCAGTCGGGGCGTTCGACGACATGATCGTGCTGAACGGCGGCAAACCGCTGAACTCTCACGCCTGACCAGCGGACCGCCTGGTGGCCGCGCGGGCGGCGTCCTCGCGCCCCTACACTGGTTACATGTACGGCTACCAACCACCTCAGGAAGATCCCCAGGGCTCGTGGCGCGAGGTCTTCGCGATCACGCGCGTGGCCTTCGAGGTGCTCGCCAAGCCCCTCGCCCTGCTCATGGGGACGATCGGCCTGTTCATCATGTTCCTGTGGGCGGCGTTCACGAACCCGGTCCTCATCCTGATCCCGGGCAGCCTCGCGGCGCTGGGCATCTGGTACCTGGTGCGACAGGACCGCAAGGCCCACCGCGCGCTGGAGGACGAAATCCTCGGCGAGGGCCGGCGCAACGTCTGAGGTGCCCCGGCACGCCTTCCCTCGTACGCTGCTCTTGATGACTGCTCCCGCTTCCCCCGGCTCCACCACCGACCTTCCCTCCCGGCTCGCCGCCGTCCGAGGGCGTATTCGTGCGGCGTGCGAGCGCGCGGGGCGCGACCCGACGGAGGTGACGCTCGTCGGCGTGTCCAAGACGCATCCGCCGGCGGTGGCGCGGGCCGCCGTGGCGGCCGGCCTCGCTGACCTGGGCGAGAACCGAGCGCAGGAACTGGCGCCGAAGGCGGAGGCGCTGACGGCCGAAGGCGTGCAGCCACGCTGGCATTTCATCGGCCACCTGCAGCGCAACAAGGTGCGGGACGTCCTGCCGCACATCGCCGCCCTGCACTCGGTGGCCTCCGAGCGCCTGGTGGACGAGGTAGAGCGGCGCTTCGAACGACGCGATGCCCCGGGCCCGCTGCCGTGCTACATCGAGGTGAACGTGGCCGGGGAGACCTCCAAGGAGGGCATCCCGCCGTCCGAGGTAGAGGTGCTTCTGCGTCGCGCTTCGGCGTCCACGGCGCTGCGGGTGGAGGGGCTGATGACCGTGGCGCCTCGGGTCTCCCGGCCGGAGGAGGTGCGGCCGGTCTTCCGAGCGCTACGCGAACTGGCGGCTGCGCACGGGCTGGCGGGCCTGTCGATGGGCATGACCGACGACTTCGAGGTCGCCATCGAGGAGGGTGCGACGGTCGTGCGCGTGGGCCGCGCGATCTTCGGCGAGCGGCAATAGTGCGGCGGCGGCGCGCCCCTGATCGTCCCCCTGTCCGCGCCCCTGGTCGTCCCCCTGATCGCGGAGAAGCCCGGTTACCGGGTAGTCTGACCTCTTGCGGACGAGCATTCTCTCGGCCGCAGCGGATCACGTGGAGACGAAGCGGCGAGGACGCCGGAGGGGTCACGATGCGCATCGGCATCATTGGCGGCGGCTTCATGGGCGAGGCGTTCTTGCGCGGCCTGGTGCGCGCGGAGGTCGCTACCCCCAACGACATTGCGGTCTCGGAAGTGGTCGCCTCGCGCCGGGCGCAGTTGAGCGAGCATGGCGTGCGCGTCACGGACGACGCCGAGAGCGCCTGCATTGGCGCCAGCGCGATCATCCTGGCCCTGAAGCCGGATCATTTGATCGGCGTCACGGAGGGTCTGTCAGGCAAGTTCGCCAAGGACGCCGTGCTCATCTCCATTGCCGCTGGCGTGCGCCTGGAGGATGTGCGGCGCGCCTCCGGACACCGAGCGGTGGCACGCATCATGCCCAGCCTGCCGGCCGCCATCAGCGCCGGCGGAGCCGTGGTCTATCCCGCGCCTGACCTGACCGGCGACCAGCGCACCCGCGTGTTGCAGATCGCCAACGCCGTCGCCAGCGGCGTGGTGGAGGTGCACTCGGACGACGAGATCGACCTCGCCACGGCGGTGCACGGCTCCGGCCCCGGCTACGTCTACCTGCTGATCGAGTCGATGATCGATGCGGCCGTGCGGCAGGGGATGAAACGGCCGGACGCCACCACGCTGGTGCTTGCTACCGTGCAGGGCGCTGCGGAGTACGCGATCGAGACCGGGCAGCACCCGGCGGCGCTCCGCAACGCGGTCACGTCGCCCGGTGGGACCACCGCCGCGGGACTGGCCGAACTGGAGGCCGCTGGCTTCCGTACGGCGGTGGACTCGGCGATTGATGCCGCTTACGAGCGGGCGCGGGACCTGGGGGAATCGTGACCGAAGTCATCCACGCGGTAGGGCTCGTCGTGCAGTTCCTGGCGTTCGCCATCTTCGCTCGCGCGATCCTCTCGTGGTTCCCCATCGACCGTAACGGGCCGATCTTTCAGTTCCTGAACGCCATCACGGAGCCCGTGCTGGACCCCTTGCGTCGAGTGATCCCGCCGATCGGCATGATCGACATCACGCCCATGGTCGCCATGCTCCTGCTCTTCTTCATCGCCGGCATCCTCACCTCCTACCAGCCGGCGTAAGGCCCGCCGGGGCGCACGCGCTCACGAGGGCCTGCCGCGGCCGCCACGGGCTGGCTACCCGGCATCGAGGCCCAGCCGCGACCGCGCGGTGGCCTGGTCCAGGCCGTCGACCTGCACCACCTTTATGCGGGAGGTCTCCCCGGAGACGATGGTGACCGCGCCCTTCGCCACGCGCAGGCGCTTCGCGATCAGTCGCACCAGCGCCTCGTTCGCCGCACCGTCCACCGGCGGCGCGGTCACGCGCACCTGTAGCGCCCCCTCCCGCTCGCCCACGATCGCCTCGCGCGAGGCTCGAGGTGAGAGGCGGACGGCGATGCGTGCGAAGGTCTCGGCCATGGCGCCCATCGTGCCCTGCCATCGCTCGCCGGTCGAGTGAGAGGATTGCCCTCGGTCAGTGGGGCGCCGGCGGGCCGCGTAGAATGTCAGACACCAGTGCCACCGGCGGTTGACACCAGAACAGCCGTTCTATAGTGTTCCGAACGTTGGGCGGGGGCCCTGCACTTTGCAACGCAAAGAAGGATCGAGAGAGGCGCACAGCCATGGCTAAGACCGATGCCGCCGACGACAAGAAGAAGCAGCAGCGCGGCGAACTGCTGACCAAGGCGCTGGAACAGATCGTCAAGGAGCACGGCAAGGGCGCCATCATGCGCCTCGGTGACTCGGAGGCGGCCATGAACGTCTCCAGCATCCCCACCGGCTCCCTCTCGCTGGATATTGCCCTGGGCATTGGCGGCGTCCCGCGCGGACGTATCACGGAGATCTACGGGCCGGAGTCCGCCGGTAAGTCCACGCTGGCGCAACACATCATCGCGGAAGCCCAGCGCGCCGGCGGCACGGCCGCCTACATCGACGTCGAGCACGCGATGGACCCGGAGTACGCGGCCCGCTGCGGCATCAACGTGGAGGAACTCCTGGTCTCCCAGCCGGACACGGGCGAGCAGGCCATGGAGATCTGCGAGGCCTTGATCCGCTCGGGCGCCCTCGACCTGGTGGTGGTGGACTCCGTGGCGGCGCTGGTGCCGCGCGCGGAACTGGATGGCGACATGGGGGACTCGCTGCCTGGCCTACAGGCGCGCCTGATGTCCCAGGCGATGCGCAAACTCACCTCCGCCGTCTCGCGCACCAACACGTCGCTGGTCTTCATCAACCAGTTGCGCGAGAAGATCGGCGTCGTCTTCGGCAACCCGGAGACCACCCCGGGCGGCCGCGCGCTGAAGTTCTACTCCTCCGTCCGCATCGACATCCGCCGCATCGAGTCGCTCAAGGAAGGCCAGACCTTCATCGGCAACCGCGTGCGCTGCAAGGTGGTCAAGAACAAGGTCGCCCCGCCCTTCCGGCAGGCCGAGTTCGACATCATGTTCACGAACGACCTGCACGGCATCAACCACTGGGGCGACGTGATCGACCTGGCGAGCGAGCACGATATCGTCAAGAAGGCTGGCGCCTTCTACTCCTACGGTGACGTGCGCCTGGGCCAGGGCCGCATGGCGGCCGTCTCCTTCCTGAAGCAGAACATCGCCATGGGCGAGGAGATCGAGCAGCGGGTGCGCCTGGCCGCCGGCGTCAAGAACACACCCCCGCTGGCCGAGCCCGTCCCCGCCCCCGAGGAGGACGCAGCCCTCTCGATCGACGCGTAGCGCGCCGACCGAGGCGTACCGAGGGATCCAGGCCGCCTGATGAGCCCGGTCATTACTGAGGTCCAGGTGAAACGACGCGGGGTCGCCGCCGTCTCCATAGACGGCGGCGACGAGCCCGTGCTGCTGCCGCTGGACACCGTGATCCTCCACCACCTCCGGGAGGGCAACCACCTCTCCCCGGAGGAGTGGCGCACCGCCACCGACGAGGGGCGGCGCCTCCTCGCGGTCCGCAAGGCGCTGGACCTGGTCGCCCGCCGCCACCGCACCGAACGCGAACTGACGAGGGCCCTCGCGCGGCTGTTCGAGGCGGACTTCGTCTCTCACGCCGTGGAGCGCATGCGCACGCTGGGATACCTGGACGACGCAGTCTGGGCGAAGACTTATGTCGAGTCGCCTCGGGCAGCGGACCGCGGCCGGGCCATGCTCAAGCACGAACTCGGCCAGCGCGGCATCGCGGACCCCATCGTGGTGGCCGCGGTCGCCTCGCACGATGACGCCGCCGCCGCCGTGGAGGCCGCCCGCAAGCGCGCCCGCGCCCTCCGCCGCGTGGAGGAACCGAAGCGCTCCCGCCGCCTGTACGACTTCCTTCGCCGCCGTGGCTTCGCGGACGGCATCGCACGGGACGCCACTGCGGGCGCCCTGCGCGACCTCGATGCCGCGCTCCACGCGGACTCCGATGCCGACCGCCACGTTGACGGCGATATCCCCGGCCACGGATAAGCGAGGATTTGCCGGTTGTGCGCGCGAATTTCCGCGCAACGGGGTAGCACTGCGGTACGCTGATCAGGCAAGATAATCTGTCAAGTCGGACGACCTTCGACGTGATACGATTTTGCAAGTGACCGGTCTCCGGTCACCCCAAACGAACACGCCCCGGCCCTGACGCGACTCGGGACACTGCTTGTCCGAGGCGCGCGGCTGGGATCCTGGAATCGGAGTACCCACGCGATGGAAGCGTTGATCTTGGTTGTGGGCATCGTGATCGCGTTCGCCCTCGGCGCTGCGATCGCTTATCTCATCGCCCGCTCTGGCGCGAACAGCGTCACCCGCCAGGCGCGGGAGGAAGCCCGCCTGGTGATGGAAGAGGCGGAAAATCGCGCCCGCAAGGTGGAACTGGACGCAGACCAGAAACTCCTGCGCCGGCGCGAAGAACTCGAAGGCGAGATCAAGGATCGCCGCACCGAACTCTCTCGCGCCGAGCGCCGCCTGGAGCAGCGCGAAGAGTCGCAGGACCGGCGCGGCGACAACCTGGAGAAGTCGGAGCAGGCCCTCCGCGACCGCCAGGTGAGTATCGAACGCACGGAGGAGGAGGTCTCCGCCCTGCGTGACGAGGCGCGCCTGGAACTGGAGCGCATCGCCGCCCTCACGGCGGAGGAGGCGCGCCAGGAGTTGATGGACCGCCTGGACGACGAACTGCGGGACGAGGGCGCCCGCCGCGTGCGCGCTCTTGAGGCCTCTGTCCGGGCCGAGGCGGATGTACGTTCGCGCAAGATCCTGGCCACCGTCATGCAGCGCATCACCTCCGAGGTGACGGCCGAGACCACCGTGACCGTGGTGCCCATCCCCTCCGACGAACTGAAGGGCCGCATCATCGGCCGCGAGGGCCGCAACATCCGCGCGTTCGAGGCGGCCACCGGCTGTGACCTCATCATCGACGACACGCCGGAGGTGGTGACTGTCTCCGGCTTCGACCCGGTTCGCCGTGAGATCGCCCGCGCCGCCCTGGCCCGCCTCATCCAGGACGGGCGCATCCAGCCCACCCGCATCGAGGAGGCCGTGGACAAGGCCCGCACCGAGATCGACAAGATGATCCAGCAGGCCGGTGAGCAGGCGCTGATCGACGCCGAGGTGACCAACCTGCACCCGGAGATCGTCAAGACGCTGGGCAAGTTGCGCTACCGCTACTCCTACGGCCAGAACCAGTTGCGCCACTGCATTGAGACCTCGTGGCTGGCGGCGGCGCTGGCGCACGAGATCGGCGCCAACGTGGAGATCGCCCGCCTCGGCGGCCTCCTGCACGACCTGGGCAAGGCCGTGGACCGCGAGATGGAGGGCACCCACGCCCGCCTGGGCGCGGACATCGCCCGCCGCTTCGGCGTGCCTCGGGAGGTCGTCCACTGCATTGAGGCCCACCACGAGGAGGTCACGCCGGAGACGGTGGAGGCCCTCGTCGTGATCTGCGCGGACGCCATGTCCGGGTCGCGCCCGGGCGCCCGCCGCGAGTCGGCGGAGGAGTACATCAAGCGCCTCGAAGCGCTGGAGGCCATCGCCAACTCGTTCGAGGGTGTGGACCAGTCCTTCGCCGTGCAGGCGGGCCGCGAGGTGCGCATCATCGTGAAGCCGGACCGCATCGACGACCTGGGCGCCACGCGCCTGGCCCGCGACGTCTCCCGCAAGATCGAGGAGACCATGCAGTACCCCGGCGAGATCAAGGTCACCGTGGTGCGAGAGATGCGCGCCTCGGCGGTGGCGCACTAGCAGCCGGCAGCGGTTCGAGGCGTCCACGAGGATGCGTCCACGAGGATGCGTCCACGAGGATGCCATCGGAGGCCACTGGGAGGCGCGGCGTGACGGCAGGACGGCGGAGCACCGCGGACTTCCACACGCACTCGGACCGCTCAGACGGGACGTACGCGCCTGCGAACCTCGTGCGCCTCGCCCACCGCAACGGCGTACGCACGCTCGCCATCAGCGACCACGACACCTTCGGGAGCCTGGCGGAGGCGCGCGAGGCGGCGTCCCGCCTCCCCGGCATGCGCATCGTCCCCGCCGTAGAGATCGGCTGCGACGCCCAGGGTGACGAGGAGATCCACGTGCTGGGCCTGTTCGTCGACCCCACGTACCAGCCGCTGGTGGACGAACTCGAGCGGATGCGGGCGGCCCGGATTGGCCGGGCGCAGGAGATCGTGCGGCGCTTGGAGGCCCTCGGAACTGCCGTCTCGTGGCAGCGGGTCCTGGAGTACGCCGGGGGCGACGAGGGGTCGGTCGGCCGTCCGCACATCGCCCGCGCCCTGGTGGGCACCGGGGTCGTGGAGAGCGTGCAGGAGGCGTTCGACACTCTCCTGGCGGATGGCGGCCCGGCGTTCGTGGAGCGCGAGAAGATCGACCCCGCGCTGGCGCTGCGCCTCATCCACAACGCCGGCGGACTGGCCGTCTACGCCCACCCCGCCGGCCGCGACCCGGAGAGGCCCGTGGCGCCCGAGGTGTACACCGCCATCACCGACGAACTCATGGCCGCCGGCCTTGACGGCATCGAGGTCTACTACCGCGCCTACGACAGGGCGCAGGTGGAGACCCTCCGCGCCTTCGCCGAAGAGGGTGGCCTGCTCCCCACCGGCGGTTCGGACTTCCACGGCCTGAGCCGGGACCACGAGACCGAGCCCGGCTGCTTCCACATGCCGCCGGAGGCCGTGCAACGCGCCCTGGACACGGCCGCTGCGCGCGGCTGCCTGGTCCCGGCCGCGACGCCGGTGGCGAACTGAGCCGCCCCCGATGACCGCGCTCCGCACGGACGAACACGGCGACCCGATCTACTCCTGCGCGCGCCACCCTGAGGTGGAGACCGCGCTCCAGTGCGGCCGCTGCGACACCCCCATCTGCCCTCGATGCATGGTGCACACGCCGGGCGGCATCCGCTGCCCGGACTGCGCGCGCCTGCGCCGGCCGCCCATGTACGAACTGGCGCCGCTGGACTATGCGAAGGCCTTCGGCGTGGCGCTGGTGCTGGCGCCGGCCCTCGGCTTCGTCGGCGCGCTGCTCATCCCGGGACGCGGGTTCGGCGGGTTCTTCCTCATCCTCGCGCTGTTCGTGGGCTCAGGCGCCGGCACCCTCGTCGCCGAGGCCCTGCGACGCGCGACGAGCGGCAAGCGCGGGCCCGTGATGCAGGCCGCCGCCGCCGCCACGCTGGTGGGCGCACTCCTGGTGCGCGCGGTGCTGGGTGACGCGCTGGATGCGATCTTCTCGGACGTCGCCGGGCTGCTGATCGTGGCCGTCGGCATCTTCGCCGCGTGGGGCCGCCTACGCTGACGCGGCGCCGAGGTGCCGAGGTGCCGAGGCGACTGAGGGGACTAGGAGAAGCGTTCCACGACGACCAGGACCGCAAGCATGCCAAAGCAGACCGCGGACACTGTCAGCACACGCCGGATCTCGACGAGCATCTCGGAGGACTCGCGGGCCATCACACGGTCTGACCGCACCTGGGTCGGCATGGCCACCTCACGGCGCGTGGCGCGCAACGGAGCGCCGTCCGCGACCGGCGCCACTCCTTCGCCGCGCCCGTCGCCCAGCGGCGCCGGCGAGACCGCCCGAGGCGCCACGTTGCGAGGCGTACGCCGGCTGCGTCGTCGTCGTTCGCGGCCCATGGAACCCCCTCGGCGTTCGCGCCTGCATCGCTGCCCTCGCAGCATCAGCCCGCGTCGAGTGTATGCCCCCCGATCCCTGCGCGACAGGCCGCCCCCGGCCGTCAGGATGCCCTCGAAGCCGTGCCGGTCGCGTTGACCGAACAGCCCCGCGCAGGCTACGTTGTCTACCCACGGCCCCGTGGTGTAGCGGCCTAACACGCCACCCTGTCACGGTGGAGATCGTCGGTTCGAATCCGATCGGGGTCGCCAGAACCCGCTGAGCCGCAGAGGCTGCAGCGGGTTTCCTGTTTCCCGGCCTGGACGCAGTATCCTCGCGCGCATAAGCACTCCGGAGCGACTCCGTACGAGGGCTATCCCGGTGGGGGCCGGCGCCTGCTGGGACCGCCCGGCCAGGCTGGCCGCCTGCGGGGACGGCCCCCCTCCTGTCTCCGGCGACTGTCCTATCCCCGAGTAGAGGCGACGGCGGGTTCGCGCTCGGGTGTGGGGGCCGACCAGGCGCGGACGGGGGTGAGGCCCAGGGCGCGGCGGCCGGTGAACTCCAGTTGCTGCTTCGCGGGGAGTGGGTGGAAACTGCCCGGCGCGCACGTCGCGCAGGAGACGTTCCAGGCCGTTGCGGCGGTAGAACGCGGCGCCGCCGGCGACCTCCACGGCGCGCTCCACGGTGCACTGTGTCGCCTCGACCACCTTCGTCTTCAGGATGAGCATCTCGTCGCTCAGGTCGAGCGAGGGCCGCACGTCCAGGTCGTTGACCATGGCGACCATGTGGTCGTGCAGTGTCCGGGCGATCACAAGGGCGCTCCGCATCTCGCCGGCGGCCCACTGC
Source organism: Dehalococcoidia bacterium (assembly GCA_023228825.1). Taxonomy (GTDB): domain Bacteria; phylum Chloroflexota; class Dehalococcoidia; order UBA2979; family UBA2979; genus W-Chloroflexi-9. Next base: position 161,722 of record JALOAL010000003.1, read on the forward strand.
ACGGCGGGGTCCAGCGCGTTTCGCGCGGCGAATGGCAGGGCCGTCTCCGCAGCGCGCTCGGCAATGCCCACGTAGACCCCCATGACGAGCGGCAGCGCGACGGTGATCACCACGTTCCACACGTCGTGAAACTCGCCTCGATGCCGGCGCAGGAAGACGGCGCCTTCGGGCACGAAGACCTCGTCCAGGACGATGGTCTGGGAGCCCGTGGCGCGCATGCCGAGGGTGTGCCAGTCGTCCTGCAGGGAGACGCCCTCGGCGTCCATCGGCACGGCGAAGTGCAGCACCTGCCACCCGTCCACGGGATCCTCGAACGGCGCGCTGGTCAACACGACGTCCTGGTCACCCACGGGTCCATCTGGTTCGAGGTGGACGGCCACGCCGAGCCGCTGCGGCTGGACGACGGCGACATCATCGTGCTGCCGGGTGGGGCGATCCACAGCCTGACGGACGCCCCCGGCTCCTTGCCGTCGCCGGCCGCGACACTGGCGGACCACGTGCACGGCGATCCCCCCACGTTGCAGTGCGGCGGCCAGGGCGACGCCTCCGAGGCGTTGTGCAGCTTCTTCCAGTACAACAGCCGGCTCTTCAATCCGCTCTTGCGCGCCCTCCCGCCGGTGCTGGTGATCCGCCACGACTCGGAGGGCTCGCCGTGGCTCACGGCGACCGTGCAGCGCGCGTTCACGGAGACGAACGACCACCGGATGGGCCGGTCGGCAATAGTCGGGCGTCTCACGGAACTGCTGTTCCTGGAGGTCGTGCAGCGCTTCCTGGAGGAGGGCGAAGGCGCGGCCTGCCCGGGGGTGCTCAACGATCCGATCGTGAACACGGCGCTCGCCACGCTGCACACCGCCCCCGACCGGCCGTGGACGCTGGACATGCTCGCACGGGAGGCGGGGGCGTCGCGCTCCACGCTGGCGGAGCATTTCAGCGAGCGCGTGGGCATCTCGCCGATGCGGTACCTCACAGAGTGGCGCATCGAACTGGCGGCGCAGCGGCTGCAGGAGACGGACGACTCCGTGCTGGCGGTGGCGAACGCCTCCGGCTACGACTCGGGGGCGGCGTTCAGCCGGGCGTTCAAGCGCCTCACCGGCCAGCCACCCGCCGCCTGGCGTCGCGCCCAGCGGAGCACCCTCGGCGCGAGGTGACGCGGGGATCCTGAGGCGTGATCCGCACGGACCTGGCCGCAGACGGCCTCCCCATCGCGGACGGCGCCGTGGACGTCGCTGACCTGGACGTGGTGGCCGACAGTGGCGAGTTCGCCGTCGGCAATGGCGGCGCCGCATCGACGCAAACTAGACGGGCGGTGTTGCAGGCGCGTGAAACGCACGCCGCCACCGTCACCCCGCGATCCTATGCCTCTGCCAGCGCCTCGAGGCGGTCCGCCAGCCGGACCACGCCCAGCGCACGCAGGCGCTCGGCGCCGGCGCGCCAGTCGGGTGCGCTCGTGGGGAGCGTGACGGGGACTTGCGGACGCAACTCCACCACCTCACGGAAGCGGCGCAGCAGGTCCTGCTCCGCCGCACGGGTGCCCGTCTCCAGAAAGGCCTCCAGCGTGCCGTGCTTCAGCAACAGCGCCGCAGCGGTCTTCGCGCCGATCCCCTTCGCGCCGGGGATGCGGTCGGAGGGGTCGCCGGCCAGCGCCTTGAAGTCCGGCACCTGCTCCGGCAGCACGCCCAGGCGTTCCACGACTTCCGCGGGACCGATGCGGTCCATCTCGCGCACGCCTCGACGCGGGGAGAGGATGGTGACGGCGTCCGAGGCCAACTGGTAGGCGTCCTTGTCGTTGGTCAGGAGCAGGCACGAGCCGCCCTCCGCTACCTCCCGCTGCGCGGCGGCGGCCATGAGGTCGTCCGCCTCGAAGCCGGCGGCCTTGCCCACACCGAAGGCGAAGGCGGCGCAGAGGTCCGGCAGCACCTCCAGTTGCGCGACGATCTCCGGATCGAAGACGCGCCCGCCCTGGTACTCCGGCCAGAGGCGGTGGCGGTACGTCTCCACGCCCAGCGTGTCCCACGCGACGAAGACTGCCCGGGGCGCCTCCGCCGTCCAGAGGTTCGCGAGCATGCCGAAGACGCCGCTGATGGCGTTCACCGGCTTCCCGTCCACGCCTCGGACGGTCCTGGGGGTGGAGTGGTAGGCGCGATGGGCGAGGTTGTCGCCATCCACGATGAGAAGAGATCGTCGGTCCATGCTCGCCCCTTACTGGTCAACTGGGAGTATTCCACGCCTCCACCATGTGGGGCCCGTGGCCTCCGGATGTACCAGCCTGCACCGCCTGTACCGCCTTGGGGATTGCGAGGGCACTGCCAGACGCGTGCGGCGCGCCGTTATCCGCCGGAGATGGCGCGGCAGGGAGTTTGTAGATGCTCCCGAACGGGAGACGAACACCTTCCCTTTTCGTGAGGCGGAGGTGTTTCTGTGTCCAGCGCCGTCCAGTGTCTGGGGCGCCTTCCGGACGGCATTCCGGCGTTATCAGGCATCGCATCCGTTGTTGTTTATGCCGGCGTATAAGAACGCTTTATCACGTCGGGATGATTTCGCAACGGGAACACCGTGTTTTGCCGCGTGTTTCGAGCATCCTCACCCTGTCCGGAGACGTACCCCTTACAGCAACCGTTCCGCCCCGGAATTGGACTCAAGGGAGACCGCCCGTGCTCGAAGATGAAAAGACGACGCGTTCCAGGACATACCTGGGACGCATCGCCCTGACGTGCCTGGTGGGAGGCGCGTTGTTCCTGGCCGCCTGTAATAGCGACGACGACAACGGAGACAACGGAGACACCACCGCCGTCCCCACCGTGACGGAGACGGAGACCGCGACCGAAACCGCGACGGCCACGGCGACCGAGACTGAGACGGCCACGGAGACGCCAACGGCCACCGAGACGGCGGACGCCGACACCACCTTGCGCGTGGAAGAAGAGGGCGACCTGGCGCCGTTCCTGGTGGATGCGGACGGCATGACCCTCTACACGTTCGCCAACGACGAGGACGGCGTCAGCAACTGCGACGCTGACTGCGAGGCCAACTGGCCGCCCCTGACCGTGGAGGCCGGGGAGGAGCCGACCGCCGGTGAGGGTGCGGACGGCACGCTCGGCACCATCGAGCGGGATGACGGCACCCTGCACGTCACCTACGACGGCCAGCCGCTGTACACGTACACCGCAGACACCGCCCCCGGCGACACCAACGGGCACGAGGTGGGCGACCTCTGGTTCATCGCGGAGCCGGACGGCAGCGCCTCGGCCTCCTAGCGTCCCGAGGAGCAACGCAGCCCGGCGTCGACTCGCCGCTACGCACCAGGCGTGGCGGCGAGTTGGCGTTTGGCGAGGATGCGCTCCTGCACCTGGGGCGGCACCTCTGCGAGGTGGTCGAACTCCAGCCGGAAGCGGCCCCGCCCGTGCGTCAGGCTGCGCAACTGCGGCGCCAGGCGCTGCACCTCCGCCAGCGGCGCGAACGCCTCCACCGAGGTCACCCGCTCGCCCGCATCAAAACTCAGCACGCTGCCCCTTCGGCCGTTCAGTTCGTTGGCAATGTCGCCCACCAGGTCGCTGGGCACCTCCACGTGCAGACGCATCACCGGCTCCAGCAGCACCGGGCGCGCCTCCAGCACCGCCTGGTGCAGCGCCTGCGCCGCCGCTATCTTGAACGCGAACTCGGAAGAGTCCACCGCATGGCTTGAGCCGTCGAGCAGCGTCACCTTGAGGTCCACCAGCCGCGACCGTGTCAGGGGGCCCTCCGCCAGCGCCTCCGTCACCCCGTGCTCCACGGCGGGGATGTACTGCCGAGGCACCCGCCCACCGGTGACGTGCTCCGCAAACTCGAAGCCCGCGTCGCGTTCCAGCGGTTCCACGCGGATCACCACGTGGGCGAACTGGCCGCGCCCGCCGGTCTGCTTCTTGTGGCGGTACTCGGCCTCCACGGAGGCACGGATGGTCTCGCAGTACGCGACCAGGGGCTCCTCCACGTCCACGGCCACGCCGTATTCCTGCTGGAGGCGCGACGCGGCGATGGACGCCTGCACGTCGCCCATGGTGAGCAGCACGATCTCTCCGCCCACGCCTCGCTCCATGGCGAGCGTGGGGTCCTGCTCCAGCATCCTGGCGAGCGCCTGCGACATGCGGTCCAGGTCGTCGCGGCTGCGGGGGCGCAGGGCGCTGCGGTAGGTGGGCGCCGGGAAGTCCAGGGCCGGCACGGAGGCCGCGGCCTCCGCCAGGCCGCCGGCCGCCGCCAGGATGTCGCCGGTGGCGGTGCTGGACAGCCGCGGGATGGCGCCCAGGTCGCCCGCGGCCAGCGCCGGCACCTCCACCTGCTCCTTGCCGCGCATCGCGAAGAGGTGAGCCGCACGCTCGTCTGCCTGGCTACGCTGGTTGTGCAGGCGGTCCCCGCTGGTGAGCGTGCCACGCAGGACCCGCACGTACGAGAGGTGCCCCACGAACGGGTCCGAGGACGTCTTCACCACCTGCAGGAGCGCCGGCGCCCGGGTGTCCTCGTCGCTGGCGGGGGGCGGGCCCTGCTCGCACAGTGCCTCCAGCAACTCTGATACGCCCACGCCGCTCAGCCCACAGACGGGGTAGGCGGGGAAGACCTGGCCCGTGCGCACCGCCGAGCACAGGGCCGCGCGCAGGTCCGCCTCCGCGATGTCTTCGCCCTCCAGATAGCGCTCCAGCAGGGCGTCGTCCGTCTCCGCCAGCGCCTCCACCAACTGCTCCCGGACGGCGGCGAGGGCGGGGTCGGACGCATCCAGCAGAGAGCGCGTGCGCTCGCCCTGCCCGAGCGTGGCCGCGAGCACCACGCGGGGGCCAAAGCGCTGCCGGAGCGCCTCCAGCACGCCCTGCACGTCCGCGTGCTCGCGGTCGGTGCGGGTGATGGCGAAGATCCGGGTGCGGACGCCTGCCTGCTCCAGGCGCTCCCACGCTGCCTCCGTGCCGCCCTCGATGCCCGCGACGGCGTCCACTGTCACGACAGCGATGTCAGCGGCGGCGGCGGCGGAGACCACCTCGCCCTCGAAGTCCGCGTAGCCGGGGGTGTCCAGCACGTGCAGGCGGTGGCCGTCCCAGTCCAGCGTCAGGAGCGACGCGCCGATCGAGTGGCCGTGCCGGTGCTCCTCCTCGTCGAAGTCGGAGACCGTGGCCCCGTCCTCCACCCGTCCGAGGCGGCTGATGGCGCCACTCGCGAGCAGCATCGCCTCCGCGAGCGAGGTCTTGCCGGACTTGGAGTGGCCCACCAGGGCCACATTGCGAACGCGATCCCGTGCGACTTGCTGCATACCTCACCCCCACCGCCCGCGACCGAGTCGATGGTACGTGACCAGCACAACCGTTATGCCCCTGCAATCTCGCGCAATCTGGCCCGCGTCCGGTGTCGGACGCGAAACTGGCCCGGCGAATGCCGGGCCAGTCCGCGTGCGAGTGGCAGCCCTCGCGCGGCCGTCCTGCCAGAGGTCCTAGCGGACCACCACGGCTCTCGTCCCGGTGGGGAGGCCGTCCGGGAACATCGTGACGAAGGGCTCGTTCGCGAAGGCGGGCGCACCCACCCGGTAGCCGATGGCCTCGCCGCCGCTGAAGATCCAGACGGAACCGCCGAGGCCCACCGCGTTCATGAGCGCCTCGAACGAGCCGCCGCCCCACGCGGCCAGCGAGATGCCGGACGCGGCCGGGGCCGGCGCGAAGACCTGGTAGCCAGGGCGTTCAAGGACGGCGAAGACGGTGAAGTGGTCCACCGCCGCGACGATGGTCGCGGAGCCGTCCTCGTTGATCGTGGCTGCGGAGTTCACCTCCACCCAGGCGGCGCCGTCCCAGTAGACGAGCACCAGGTCCGAGGCCACCGTGCCTTCCTCGATGGAACCGGCCGGCAGCGTGAACTGCAGGATCACCTGGCCGTCGAACGGGCCGTCCAGCAGGACGCCGTCCGCACCGGTGGCCTGGAACACGAAGCCCAGCCGCAGCGTGGAGCCTTCCGGCCCGGGCGCGTCGGCCTCGAGGTTGGCGACGCTCGGGACGCCCGCCACGCTCAGCCGGGCCCCGACGGGAAGCACGCCCGCAGGCGCGATCGCGGTGCCCTCGACCCCGTTGGTCGTCGTGGTCACCTCGGTCTGCTCGCCCTCCACGACGGTCTTCTCGACCTCGTTGGCCACGGTCACCTGGAGGTCACCGACGGTCACGATCGGCAGCGGCTCGGGGATGAACACGGGCGGAGGAGGTGGAGCAGGCGCGTCCGTCACCGTGAAGGGGTGGTCGATCGACGTGTCCTCTGGCGTGCCTTCGATCATGAACTGGAGGCTCACCACGTATTCCCCGGCAGCCGTGGGCGTGATGGTGAACTCCAGGTCGACGCCTTCGGTCGCCAGCAACTCATCGCCAGCGGCGTCCGTCGGGATGCCGAACGCCGTCTGGAACTGGTCCGCAGTAAACCCAGCAATGTCGCCGGGTCCGGTGTAGACCAACGTCTCGTCGTTCGTGTCCACGTCGACACCGTCGCGAGTGACGGACACGTCGTACGCGAGCGACGTAGTGGCGTCCACGATATCGCCGTGTCCTGGGTCGAACGACACGTGCACCGCAAACTCGTGCACCTCGCCGACTGTCTGCGCATTCGCCACGCCCATCGACACGATGAACGTGAGCAGCGTTGCGACGACCATGACGATACCTGGCCGCCAGCGGCCTACGGGCCGCGTATCCATTCGCTTCAATCCATACATAGATCCCCCGTCCTGACGCCGGCTGGCGGCGCTACACGGCGCGCACCAGCGCGGCGCACTCCCACGCCGCCTCTCTGCGCACCTCGGTTCGATACGAGGTAACGCTAGAGAGCGGGCCGGGACGAGAGGTTGATGAGGCGTCGCAATGGTTGGATGCGGCGTCGGATGAGGACGAATCGTTGAGGGCGAACGTCGCGCGCGCAGGTGCGGCCGCACGATTGCGCCTCGGGCGGCCGTCTCCCGCGCCGGTTTCGCGCGCAGGCCGTGGGCCGAGGGGCGCCCGCCGTGCCGAGGAATGGCAGCGCTCCGTAGCGGCCCCGTTGCGGGACCGCCACGGACGGCGCGCGGGTCAGTTGCCGGTGGGGAGGCCGGTCACGGGGAAGGGCGGCTCGAAGTCCTCGTCGCTGACGCTGTTGGTGAACTCGATCGCCTCCATGCGGAAGTCTGCATCGTCGCCCGTGCTCTCGATGAGCACCGGGATCCCGCCTTCCGCGTAGCAGGCGAGGCCGGAGGCGCCCCCCTCGGGCTCCTCGAACTCGTAGCACTCGGCGCGGGTGCCGGCGATGTCGCGTGTGCCGACGGCGCGCACTTCGCCCGCCATGGCGTCCGCCTGCACGCCCTCCACCTGCTCCGTGAGGACGCCGCCCATGTTCGGGGCGCCGCTGTCAGCGGGCATGCCGAAGCACATCCCCTCCGCACAGATGAACAGGCCATCCGGCGTGGAGATCATGGTGCCGAAGTCGCCCATGGCCTCGAAGTCCATGCGCAGGCGGTCGCCGCTACCGTCCTGGTACCAGCGCCACTCGCCGTCCATCTCCTCGCCGTCCGCGGTGCCCTGCACGCGGTAGGTGGCTGTGAAGGTGGCCGTCTCAAAGGCCTGCGCCAACGCCTCCAGGTCCAGCGCGCCGTCTGCGCCGCTGTTGCCCCGGTTGTCGCCGTTGTCGCCGCCCGAGGAGCCCTCGGACGTTGCGGGCGTGGAGGTCGCTGTGTCGCCGCCAGCGGACGCGGTGGCGGTGGCGCCGCCGTTGTCACCGTTGTCACCCTCGTCACCACCGCAGGCACCCAGGAAGAAGGCGGCCAGCAGCAGTGGCAGCACGAGCAAGGAAATCCGGCGCACGGTCAGGTCCTCTCGGAAGTTCACGGGAAGCGGCGTCCACGCTACCAGCCGTGGCGGTGAGGGCACAGGAGGCGCGGTTGAGGGGTGGTTCCGGGCTCCTTCCGCTGTCATGCATTGCGACTTCGTTAGGAGCGGGGGGGCACGGTAGGCGGCCCACCACGCGGCGAGGAGCCACGAGATGAACGATGTCGCCCGCGTCACGGAGATCACCGCACGTTCCAGCGAGTCCTTCGAGCACGCCATCCAGATCGCCATCGAGCGGGCCACCCGGACGCTGCGCAACGTCAGCGGCGCATGGGTGAAGGAGCAGAAGGTGAAGATCCGGGACGGCGTCATCTCCCAGTACCACGTGGACCTGATGGTCACCTTCGTGCTGGACGACACACCCAGCGGCGACGACCAGATGGCGACCACCTCCGTCGAACGGGACACGGGCGAGACACAGACCGACGGCGGCGCGCAGACGGCGGTCACCTCGGAGCAGCGGGTGGGGCAACGGCACATGGAGAGCGTGCAGCGCTAGCCTCGTCGTGCTTGCGGCGCGGGCGCCCAGCGCTGGCGCAGGGCTACTCCGGTGGCGTGGAGGGCGCGTCCTCCGTGTAGGGCGCGCGGGGCGGCGCCTCCGGCCAGTCGTCCGGCGGCTGGTCCGCGCCCACGCGGCGGAACAGCACCCAGCCCGACGAGAGCGCAAGGAAGCCGGAGGCCAGGATGAGGCCCAGGATGAGGACGTCCGAGGTGGTGTTGCGAAAGCCCTGGTCGAACAGGTCGCCGGTGTGATCGAGCACGGCGGCGATCAGCCACCCCGCGCCCACCACCAGCGATCCCCAGTAGCCGATGCGCCACCCGCGCCATGTGAACGCGGCGATGGCGCCCTGCACCAGGAACACCGCCGCGAGGAAGATCGACGCCGACGTGGCGTCCAGGTTGAAGCGTTCCTCCGGCACCCCGTGGGCGAAGTCCTCCAGCGAGTGCGCCAGCGCGAAGAACAGCAGCACGAACCCAAGCACAGACGTGGTCCAACGCCACCGCCCTCGTCCCCGTCGTGCCGCCAGTTCGTCGTCCATGCGCACGATCGTACGAGCGCCCGACAAGCCTCGTGCCCTCGCCGACGCCGAGGCGCGCCCGGAGCCGCGAGGTGAGGGAGTCCGGTGTCTTCATCGCGCTGGTTGGCGCGGTCATACTGGTCGTGGGGCTGCTGGTTGCGGCGGGTGCGTTCGGGTGGTTCGGGCGCCTGCCGGGCGACCTGCGGTTCAGCGGCGGCAACGCGCGCGTCTACTTCCCGCTCGCCTCGACGTTGCTGATCTCGGTGGTGCTGACCGTGGTGGTGAACCTGCTGCGACGCCTGCTGTAGGTCCGTGCGCGTGATGCCGCTCCGTCATGCCCCCTTGAGCGCGAGGGCTGGGCCGCATACGTTTCCCGGAGTGATACGCATTGGGCGGCTCGTATCCAGACCTTCGGGGCGGGGGCTCCAGGGTGGCCGCCAGGGACGGGCTCGCGACCAGCAATGACAGCAGGCCAGCGAATCTCCTCGGCGGTAGAGCACGTGCAGCGCCTGAGCCTGCGCGTGCGCATCGCGGGCGCGGCGGCGACGCTCTCCGTGCTCGCGGCCCTTGTGGTGGCGATCTCCACCGCCGGCGCCGGTGGCGAGGAGCCCACCGTCATCGCGCAGCCGCCCACGCCCACCGCCTCCCCCACGCCGAGCCCGACGCCGACGCCCACCCCCACGCCGCCCCCCTGGCCCTGGCCGTCCGATCCGGTGCCCATGGGCGAGGCGGCCGGCCTCGTGAACTCCTCGTCCATCGGCTTCCCGGCCCCACCGCCCAGCGTGCGCGTGCCGCCCGGCAACGCGGCGGGCATCGCCCGCATGATCTCGCCGGCCCTGGGCATGGACCACTACGTGGAGACGCTGGGCATCGCGGACGGCCAGATGCAGTCGCCGGACGAGGACGGCAACCACAGCGTGGGCTGGTACGCCTCGGACGAACGGTGGACGTTCGGCGCCCCCGGCGAGGCGGGCAACTCCGTGTTCTCCGCGCACGAGACGTGGGGCCACATGACCGCGCCGTTCTACCTGTTGCACCAGGCGCGCATCGGCGACGACATCTTCCTGGAGATGGAGGACGGCGAGAGCCGCCGCTACCAGGTGATCCGGGTCACCCGCTATCCCGTCGGCGAAATGCCCATGCGGGAGGTCCTCTGGCCCTCTGACCGGCCTGAGGAGGAGGACTGGATCACGCTCTACACCTGCGGGGGCGAGATCGTCTACGGCCCCAACGGCTACGGCGACTACCTGGACCGCGACGTGCTGGTGGCGAAGTGGGTGGGCTCCGAGTTCCCGACCGGCGCCCCCACTGCCGAGACGCCCAGCGCGGGCCCTCAGCAGGACGCCCCCGCAGACGAGCCTCCGCCCGTGGCGCCCGTGGCGCCCGAGGCCCCCGACCTTTCGGCGGAGTAACGGCTTTCGGCGGAGTAACCGGGCGCCCCTCCGCACGAGCGGACGAACAACAACCTCTTGATGCACGGGACGTGCGGGGCGACGCGGGCCACGCTCCTCCCCCCGACGGACTGCGCGAGGGCCTCCCGGTCTACATGTGGAGCGGCGGCCGCGTGGGCGAGGTGAAGGCCTGGCGGAGGGCTGCTTCGAGGTGGATCGACACGTGATCCCCACTGCCTTCTCCCACGAACTGGACGGCTTCGTCACCGTCTCGCCGTAGGCGCCGGGCCTACCGTCGCCCCTCCTCGTGGGCGCGGATGGCGACGGCCAACTGCTCCTTGGTCATGCGGCTGCGCCCGTTGATACCGAACTCGGCCGCGCGCTGGTAGAGGGCGTCTCGCGTGTCCTCGGCGGCCTCGCTCCCGCGGCTGGCGCGACGGGCTGACGCGCTGCCGGTGGAGGTCAACTTGCTCATGGACGTGGTGGACGTCTGCGCGTCCTTTGCCTTCGAGTTCCGGTTGCTCGTCCTGGCCGTGCTGGCCCCCGTGTTCGCGGGCGCCGTCTTCGCGCTGGACCTGGGCTGGCGAGGCATCCTGCTCCTCCGTCTCCGCGCGCCGCATCGACCCCAACTCGGGCTCGGGCAGGTGGCGCGCGGACGCAGTCTCCACGGACGCGGCGAGGCGATCCACAACGAGGACGCCGCAGGTCTGGCGATTTCGTCTCGACCGGGGCCGCCAGGCGCCTCGGGAGACCGCGCCGGCCTGCACCAGCGCCTCCGGCCACTCTGGGGCCTCGCGTGGCCGCCGTGCGGCAGCATTGGACGCTATGCTCCCGGCCGGAAGGGCGGGAGCATGTCGCAGGGATCCCTCAGCGTGTTGATTATCCCCAGCCTGCAGATGCCGGAGGTCTCCGCCGCCATGCTTGCGCAGGTGCGCCGGGCGGCCGGCGACGACGCCCGCATCACCGTCGCCGAAAGCACGGGCGAGGCGCTGGAGGCGATCCAGGACGCCGAGGTGCTGCTGGGCCGCATCGACTCGCGGCTGCTGGCGGCGGCGCCTCGCCTGCGCTGGGTGCACGCCACCACCGCGGGCGCGGACGCCTACCTGTTCCCGGAGATGCTGGACTCGCCGGTACTGCTGTCGGGCGACAAGGGCCTGGTGGGCTCGCACCTGGCGGAGACGGCGTTCGGCCTCCTGCTGGCGATCACCCGCCGCATCGCCGTCGCCATCCTGGACGGCCCCGCGTCCTGGGAGCGACGCGTGGACTACCGCCGCGAGGAGGTGGAACTGGAGGGGCTGACGATGGGCATCGTGGGCTTCGGCGGCACCGGGCGCGCCCTGGCGCGGCGTGCGGCCGCCTTCGGCATGCGCTGCATCGCCACCGATCACCTCCCGGTGCCCGCAAGCGACGCGGTGCCCGAGGTCTGGCCGGCCGAGCGACTGGACGAGTTGCTCGCGCAGTCGGACGTGGTGGCTTCCGGGCTCCCTCTCACGCCCGCCACCCACCGCCTCTTCGACGAGCGCGCCTTCGCGCAGATGAAGCCGGGCGCCTTCTTCGTGAACGTCACGCGAGGCGAGGTGGTGGACTCGGACGCCCTTGTGCGCGCGGTGGCGTCCGGGCGCCTGGGGGGCGCCGGGCTGGACGTGACGCACGAGGAGCCGCTGCCGGCGGACCACGCGCTGTGGCGCACGCCGAACATCGTGATGACGCCGCACACCGCCGGGGCGAGTCAGTTGCGCCTGCAACGCAACCTGGACCGCTTCTGCCGCAACATTGTCCACTACCGGGCCAGCGAACCGCTGGAGGGCCTGATCGATAAGGAAGCAGGGTACTGATGGCGCGCCTGCCGAACCTCACGGACCGCAGCCAGGTCCCGGAACACCTACGCGAGGCGTATGACCGCGTGGCCGGTCTGCGCCAGGGAGCGGTCTCCGGCCCCTACGGCGTCCTGCTGCACAGCCCGGAACTGGCCGAACTCGTCGCCGCCCTTGGCAACTACGTGCGGTGGAACGCCGCCCTCACGCCGAGGCAGACCGAGACGGCCGTGCTTGCCGCCGCGCGGGAGTGGGACGCCCGCCTGATGTGGGGGAGCCACGTGCGGCTCGGCTCGGAGGCCGGCGTGCCGGAGGCCACGATCGAGGCCATCGGCCAGCGCCGCCCCGTCGACGGCATCGAGGCTGACGAGGGGGCGATCGTGACCTACGTGCGGGAGTTGCTGCGCGAGCACCGCGTGACGGAGGACACGTTCCGTGCGCTGCACACGGTCGTGGGCGACCAGGGGATCGTGGACCTGACCGGCCTCGTCGGGTACTACGGGCTGGTCGCGTCGATCCTCAATGCGTTCGAGGTGGAGCCTCCGCCGGGGGCGGCGGAACTACCCGCCTGACTGCGGAACGGCGTCCGCGAGGAACGGCCGCACGGCCGCCAGCACCGCCTCCGGCTGGTCGTGGTGCGCCCAGTGGCCCGCATCGTCGATGAAGACCGTGCGCGCGTCTTGGAAGAACTGCTCCGCGTCCGTGCGCTGGCTGATCCGCCCGTCCCGCGCGAAGAGCAACAGCACGGGACACTCCACGGCGGCCCAGAAGCGAGGCAACTCCTCCTTGCGCACTTCCATGGAGGTGCGCCCGTTCACCCAGAGGTCGTACTTCCACACGTAGCCGCCCTCCACCGGCCGCGCGGCGAACTCCGCCAGGTGCGGCACGAAGTCCGCGGGCAGGCGGGGGTTGGCCTCCTGCACGCGCTCTGCGGCAGCGGCCAGGTCGGGGTAGACGCGCGGCTCCTGGTCCTGGAACTTGCGCAGGCGGTCTCCCCAGGCGCGCACCCACGACGGCCCCATCTCCCCCGGCGGGTTGAGCGAATGCGTGCCCTCGATCGCGACGAGGGCGGAGAAGTGCTCGGGGTACGTCCCCGCCGCGAGCAGGGAGACCGAGCCGCCGTAGGAGTGCGCCACCACGCGGGCCGGCGCGCCCACCTCCTCGATCACGCGCACCACGTCCAGGGCGTTGTCCGGCAGGCCGTAGTTCCCGCCGACCGACCAGTCCGAGTCGCCGTGGCCGCGCAGGTCCAGGGCCACCACGTGGTAGTCGTGGCGCAACGCCTGGGCGATGCCATCCCACGCCCGCGCGTGGTCTCGGCCGCCGTGCACCAGCACCAGCGGGGGTGCGCCCTCGTTCCCCCAGTCCCAGTAGGCGATCTGGAGTCGCTGCGACCGGACGAACTTCTGCTGCGGACCGCTGTCCTCACGCGCCACGCGCACCACTCCTCCGCACCGCCCCCCGCATCCGCAGGGCGCGCGGACGATAGTACGAGGCCGACGCGTAGAGCCCTACCGGCGACGGCTACCCGTATTCGTGGATGGCCCGTATTCGTGGATGGCAACGGCGAGTTCTTCCTTGTTCATCTTGCTGCGACCGGGGATGTCCAGTTCCTTCGCGCGTTCGTACAACTCGTCCCGTGACTGCTCCTCGCCCACCACGCGACCGCCGCCGGTCCGGGCGGGCGTGTCGCCGTAGGAGCGAGGGCTGGTGTTGGGGCCACGGGCGGCCTGCTCGTCAGACGGGCCCCTGCGGGCCTTCTTCACCCAGCGGTCGCCCTGCTTCTTGTAGGAGTGTTTCACCGCGGCGTAGGCGGCCCGGTGGGCACGCTCTTCGTCGCCGTCGTACGTCTCCAGCGCGGACTCGTGCGTCTCGATGAAGATGTCCTGTGCGTGCGTGTCGGAGCGCTTGAGTGTGGCGGGCAACTCGCTCCTCTTCTTCGGCATCTGGCTGCTCCTCTCAAGGCCTGTACCCTAGGCAGGAGGGCGCAACAGGCCGCTTGTCCGCCCGCCGCGTCCGGCTTGCGACAACCTTGCAATGCCCTCGGCGCCCGGGAGAGCCCTCCGCCCGGAGAGCCCTCGGCGCCCGGGAGAGCCTGCGGGCCGGTGTGCGCCGGCCCCGTAGCGGGCGCCGACCTCGCCCCTACCGGGCCGCTCATTTACCTTTGCGTGACCGTCAAACCCTCTGCCGCAACCCGGTACTCCTAGGGACACGCTTGTCCGCCGCGAACGATCCGTTGAGCACCGCCGAGCCTGACGTAGAGCCCGGCCTCCCCCCGACCCGCCGCTTCCGCACGTTCGATGCCGTCCTCGATGTGCCCGCGTTCCGCTGGTACCTGCTCTCCATGATGGCCAACTGGTCGGGCATGCAGATGCAGAACTTCGCCCGCGGGTACCTGGCCTACCAGATCACCGGTTCCTTCGCCGCGCTGGGCGGCATTGCGCTCGCGAACGCCATCCCCCGCCTGCTGCTGGCGCTGTCCGGGGGCGTGATCGCGGACCGCGCGAGTCGCCGTTATGTCTTGCAGGCCGGGCAGTTCGCCTCGTTCGCGATCACGGCGTGGCTGGCGGCGCTGCTGTTCGCGGGCCGGCTGACGTTTAACGACCTACTGATCGCCTCCGTCCTGCAGGGCATCGCCATGGCGTTCACGATGCCGGCCCGGCAGGCGATGATCCCGCAGATCGTGGGGCCCGAGCGCCTGACCAACGCCTTTGGCCTGAACGCCACCGCCATGAACGGCACGCGCCTCCTGATGCCGGCCCTGGCCGGCGTGCTGGTGGCTGTGGTGGGCGCGTCCTGGGTCTTCGCGCTCATGGCCGCCATGTTCCTGCTGGCCTTCCTCGCGATGTTCCGCGTGCCGAAGGAACCGCCAGCCGCGGCCGGCGCCGCGCGGCCTCGAGGCGGGGGCGGCCGCAGTGGCGTGGGCGACATCGTGGAGGCGTTCCGCTACCTGCGGCATCAGCGCGTGCTGGCCACCTTGCTGGGCGTCCACCTGTTCGTGGTGCTCCTGACCATGCCCTATCAGCGCCTGCTTCCGGGCTTTGTAGACGAGGTGCTGGCGACGAACGAGAGTGAGTCCGCGTTCATCCTGGGCCTGCTGCTGGCCGTGACCGGCGGCGGCGCGCTGATCGGCTCGCTCGTGGTGGCCTCGCTCCCCGACCGGCGCCGCGGGCTGCTACTGGTCGGGAGCATGACGATGTTCGCGCTGGCGCTGCTGGCCTTCGCGTGGTCCGGGAACGTCTGGCTCAGCGTGGGGATCGTGCTCGTCCTGGGCTTCGGCCAGGCGGGACGGCAGTCGCTGAACCAGATCCTGATCCAGACCCACGTGGACGACGCCTACCGCGGCCGCATCAGCAGCATCATGATGATGGAGATGGGGCTGGAGTCCTTCGGCACGTTCGGCTTCGCCCTCTTCGCGGCGGCGTTCGGCGGGGCGTGGGCGTTCACGCTGGTGGCGGTGGGCCTGGTGGTGGTGGCGGCGGTGATCGTGTTCTTCCTGCCCTCCTACCGCCGCCTCGAGTAGCCCCCGCGTCCGCCGCGAGCGGCAGACTTCCTAGCCCGGCACGCCGCCCGCCTGCGCCTCCAGCACTCCACCGGAAGCGATCAGCGCCTCCACGCGGTCGCCGAGGCCGGCCTCCCGCAGCACCTCGCGGCTGTGCGCGCCGAGGACGGGCGCGGGGTCGCCGGGCCGCACGGGCGTGCGCGACAGGCGCGGCGCGGGGCCGGTGCTGGTCACGGCGCCCCAGTGCGGGTGTTCGCGCGTGACGCTCAGTCCCTGCTCGCGCGCATAGTCCAAGGTCATCAGGTCGTCCGTGGAGTTCACCACGTGGTGCGCGCCCACGCCGGCGGCGGTCAACCGCGCCACCCACTCCGCCGCCGTCCCCTGTGCCAGGCGCTCCTCCAGCGCCTTTGCCAGCGACTCGCCTTCCTGCGTCGCCACGGCCTCGAGGCCTTCGACGGCGGCGAGTTCGGCGGCGTTGCGGGCGCCGAGGAAGAGCCACGCGTCCGATGCCTGGTAGGCGCGGTGGAGGGGGCTGCTGCCCACCTGCTCCTGCCCTCGGGCTTCGTCCCACGTCTTGCCGGGCGTCCCCACCAGGAACGGCGACTGGAGGAAGGTGGCCGTGTAGCAGAGCGCGGCGTCCACGAACTGGCCTTCGCCCGTCCGCGCGCGGTGGAGTAGGGCCAGGCTCACGCCGTAGGCGCCCAGATAGCCGGTGCCGTAGTCGTTCACGGCGTAGCGCTGGGTCTGCGGCATGCCGTCTTCCGTACGGTACCGGTCCTGCATGCCGGTGACGGCCTGCGCGATCTGCTCATGACCGGCGCGGTCGGCCAGCGGTCCGTCGTGCCCGTAGCAGTTCAACGAGGCGTAGACGATGTCCGGCTTGCGCGCCCGCACCTGCTCGTAGCCGACGCCCAGGCGTTCCGCCACGCCCTTGCGGAAGTTCTGCACCACCACGTCCGCACCGTCCACCAGCGCCCAGAACGCCTCCAGGCCCTCCGGCGTCTTCAGGTCCAGGACAATACTGCGCTTGCCTCGGTTCACGTCGCCGTGGAAGGCGCCCATGGGTGGGCGGTCCGGCGCCTCGATCTTGACCACGTCCGCGCCGTACTCCGCGAGCGTGCGGCCGCAGGTGGGGCCGGCCAGCACGATGCACAGGTCCAGTACCCGGACGCCGTCCAGCGCCGCCCGCATCGTGGCTTCTGGCGCGCTGCCCGCCACGACCGGGCGTGCCGCCGCCGTCCCGAGGGCGCGGAGGATCGCCTCGCGGTCCGCGTCCAGCGCACGGGCGGGGCCCTGCACGGCCCCCGGCGTGCGCGACAGGCGCGCGGGGATGCCGGGCTGCTTGACGCGGCCGAACACCGGGTCGTCCACCTCGACAATGGCGCCGGAGCCGAGGGCGTGCGGGTGTTCGATCCACTCGGAGGCGGGGCGGCAGACGGAACACTCGCCGCCGGCGTCGTTCACCAGCGCCTCCCACTCCGCGGCGGGCCGTGTCTTGAAGAGCGCACGGGCGGCCTCGGTCACCTCTGCGGCCAGGTCGCGGTCCGTCGCCAGGCGCACGCGGTCGGTGTAGCCGCGCTCGATCCAGTGGGCCACGCCGGCGGCGGCCAGGACGTCCTCCGTGCGGGAGTTGCCGGTGTGGAACATGATCCAGTTGCCGTCCGCGCACTCCCACTGCGTGGTCAGGCTCATGGCCGCGCCCAGCGGCCGGTCCGCCACTGCGCTGGCCGAGTAGCCGTTGTAGCCCACCGCCCCGTACATCGCGTCGAACAGCGGCACCTCGATGCGCTGGCCCAGGCCGTCGCGCTCACGGGCGGTCAGGGCCATGCCCACGGCCACGGCGCCCTGGATCGCGGCGTAGGAGGAGGCCAGCGGCAGCGCGGTGTAGACCGGCGCCCCCGCCTCCGCGGCAATGCGGTTGCGGCGGTAGAGGCCGGACGCCGCCCCCACCACGCCCTCCCACGCCGCCGTCCCCGCACGCGGGTCGTCCGAGGCGAAGCCGGGCAACGAGCAGTAGACCAGGCGCGGGTTCGCCTCGGTCATGGCGGCGGCGCCCAGGCCCAGGCGGTCCATAACGCCGGGCCGGAAGTTCTCGATCACCACGTCCGCGCTCGCCACCAGGGCGCGCGCGGTCTCCCGGCCCCCCGCCTCCGCCAGGTCCAGGACGATGGACTGCTTGCCACGGTTGAAGGCGGCGTTGGCGGGCGTCTGCCAGCGGGGCCCGCCCGGCGGATCCACACGGACCACTTCGGCGCCCTGGTCGCAGAGCAGTTGCGCCGCCAGGGGGCCGGCCAGGTACTGGCCAAAGTCGATGACGCGGATTCCGTGCAGGGCGCCAGCCATGAGGACAACTCCATCCAGCCCGGGTCGAGGCCAACCGCCGCCTCGCGGGCAACTCGGCGGCAGTGTACGCGGGCAGGCCAGCGGCGCGGGTTACGGCGGCGCTACCATGCGCCACACCTCGACCGCCTCGACCACCTCGACGCCATCGCCCGCAAGAGACCGGAGCCAGCCCCCATGACCGCCCTGGACGACTTCATCGCCGCCGTCAACGCCGTGGACGCTCGCCTGGAGGCGCTGCGCCCGCGCATCCTGGAGCACGGCGACGCGCCACTGCCCGAGGGCACCTGGCGCGTCCGAGACGCGCTGAGCCACCTGGCGGCTCGCAGCAACGGCGTGGCGCGCATCCTGCAGCGCGTGGAAGCCCTGGACGCCCAGGATGCCGCAGGCGGCCCAGACGCCACAGATGCTCCGAGCGCACCCCCGGCTCCCCGCAACATCGACGAGATCAATGCGGCACAGGTCGAAGAGCGGACGGATCGCTCGGTGGAGGCGCTGCTGGACGAGATCCGGGAGGGCCACCAGGACGCCATCGCCGCCGCTCGAGGGCTGGACGACGCGCTGCTCCAGCGTCAGGTCCCGCTCGGCTTCCGGCCGGGCGACGCGAGCGTGGGCGACCTGCTGGTGATGGGCGGGCCTCGCCACGATGGCGGCCACCTGGACCAGATCGAGGCGGCGCTCGGGTAGGCCCGGACGCGGCGCCTCGTCCCTCGCGGCCCTCGATAGTCCTCGTTAGGCCTCGCTAGTCCTCATTCCCGGCGGGACCGGGAGGGACGCCGTCCTGCGGCGCACCGGAGGGCCCGCCGCCGGGCGAGGGGGCGGAGGCTTCCGGAGCGTTGGCGCCGGAGCCGCCGCAGATCAGGATGAGCAGTGTGGAAGGCAGGTCTCCGGGGTAGCGGTCTCGCCACTGCGCATTCACGAACGCCGGTGCGCCAGCGGTGTAGCCCAGGAGCGAGCCGTTCACCGTGACCCACGCGGACAGCACGGAGCACCCGCCACTGGAGGCGGACGCCACCAGCGACTCCACCGGACCGCCGGTCCACGTCACCAGCCCCAGTCCGCCCCTTGTGGGCAGGGAGCCGTTCAGGGCGCCGCTCGGCGTGCCGGCGATGGGCCGGGCGCCGGGTGCGGGGGTCGGCGTGGGCGCGGGCGTCGGGGGCGGCGTGGACGACGCCGGGACGAGGAAGTCGTCCGCCATCCAGCCGGCGCCCCAGCCGCTCTGGACGTACACCCAGCGATACCCGCCGGCGTTCACGGGCGCGGCGTCCAGCACCTCCACGAAGGAGCCGTCCGCCACGCAGTGCACGCGGGGGTTGCCGGTGCCGGGGCCAGTACGCAGGTTCACGCACTGCCCGTCACCCGCTACCCGAGCGGTCGTGCCCGGCGTGAGCGAGGCGGCCTGCGTGCCCTGCCCCGCCTCGAACGCCTGCGGTGCCGGCGCACCGCCCGAGGCGTACGAGAAGCGGTATGCGCGCACGTTGAGGTTGGTGTAGCGAGTGGCAGCGGCTTGCGGGTCGTAGTCCTCGCGGATACGCACCACGCCGTCCCACTGCGAGTTGGAGTCGATCACCGTCAGCAGGCCGTTGCCCTGGCGGTGCATCACGATCGAGGTATGAAGGCCGGGATACGACGCGCCGGGGCCCAGGTCCTTGTCGTCCGCAATCTGCACGATGTCGCCCGCGCGGACGTCGGCCAGGGACACCTCGATAGCGCCGCCGGAGAGATAGCCTTCCCGGTAACCGAATCCCATCGCGCGTCCGGTGGCCTCCTGCACGACGCGTCGCACCCACGGGAAGCACTGGCCTTCCTGCAGATGTAACGACTGCTGGGCGACCTGGACGATACGCTCTCCGGCGTCAGTCGACTCGGCGGAAACGGGCCGCACAAGGACCAGCGAGAGCGCGCCAGTGAAGAGGATCACCGACGCAAACGCAACGAGGGTACGTGACGTCAAAACGCACTCCGAACATCCCCCGCCGCGAACCACTCTAACCGCGAGCCGCTTCGCGGCAAACGGTCTCAAATCTCCGCGCACTGCCGGGAGATTCCACGCGCGTGATTCCGGGGAGCGGAGCATGCGTGGAGGCGCACCGACATCCGGTACGCCTCCACACTGGACTGGTCGCCGGACGGCTACTCGAAACGGTCCGGATAGAGGAACGCTGCGAGGGCTTCCACCGCGTCCACGATGCGCGGCCCGGGGCGACTGGTGATGTCCTGGTCCACCGGGAAGATGCGGCCCTCCTCCACGGCGGTGATACCGGACCATCCCGGTCGCTCGCCCACGGACTCGATGCTGACGCCGAAGGCGTGGTCCGCCAGCAGGATCACCTCGGGGTCGGCTTCCACCACGGCTTCCGCGCTCAATTGCGGGTAGTCCGAGGCGGTCCCGGCGGCGATGTTTTCCGCCTTCAACAGCGTGAACGCGGAGCCGATGAACGTGTTTGGCCCCACGGTGAAGAGCGTGGAGTCCAACTCGTAAAACACGCGCGGGCCGGTCTCCAGGTCCGCCAGCGCCTCCTCCACAGCCGCGAGGCGGCCCTCCAGATCCTCGATGAGCGCCTCGGCTTCCTGATCGAGGCCAGTCAGCAGCCCCAGCACGCGGATGTGCTCCATGACGCCGCGCAGGTCCGTGGGCTCCGGCAGGTAGAAGACCGGTAGGCCCAGCCCTCGGAACTGCTCCTGGCTGTAGTTCTGGTTGCCTGAAAAGATGATCAGATCCGGGTCATGCGAGGCAGTCTGCTCCGGATCCGGGGAGGCGTATGCCACCTTGGGTAGCGCTGCCGCCTCCGCGGGGTAGTCCGAGAACTCATCCGCGGCCACCACCTGCGGCCCCGCTCCCAGCGCGAAGAGGATCTCCGTGGCCCCCGGTGAGTGCGAGACGATGCGCTGCGCTGGCGATTCGAGGACAAGCGTCGTCCCCGTATCGTCGACGGCCTCGATACTCGCGGGCAAGGTCTCGGTCGCCGTCTCGGTCGCTTCGGCACTCGCGGTGGCGGCCGCAGTCGTCGTGGGCGTCGCGGTCGCGCCGTCGTCGCCACATGCGGCGAGCAGCAGCACGAGGGCGAACGAGAGCCCGAGGGCGAGGGACGCCCAGGGCGACCGCCAGCGGCGGCCAAACAGGGTTCCAGCAGTCATGTACAGCACCTCCTGCACGGGAGGAGGCAACGAAAAGCCCCCTCCTGGTGCGAGGGGGCAGGTGTGAAGGCTCGGCAGGAGGGAACGGCGATCGACCGACCCCGACCAGCGTTGCCGTCGCCTGTCCTCGCAGGTTCGACAGATCGCGGGCCGGTGTTCTGGCTCCCGCCCAGGGGCGCCCCTGGAGCGGTCACAGTTGCGGGACAGCGTCGGCCTTGCACCGACTTCCCCGGACACCGCGAGGTTCCGAGTGAACACCGGGACGAGGTGGCGCGCAAGCGCGTGTTGCCCCGGCCAGGAAGCGGCGCGCAGATCTTGCTGGGACGGCGGCGGGGAACACGACACCTTCACGTTGATATAGTCGCCACGGAATCGTGACGGACGGAACACGTATGGTCGGCTCACCAGCCACCCGTCGCAGCGCTCCCAGTGACCACCTGGCGTCCGCCCGCCTGGGGGCCGCGCCCGCGCTGTCCGTGGGGTACCTGCTCGCTGGCGTGGCGTGGGTGCTGGCGAGCGAGTGGCTGGTCCACGCGCTGGTGCCGGAGGAGCGGGCCGGCCTCGCGCGCATCGTGGCCGGCCTCGGCCTGGTCGCCCTGAGCGGGGTGACGCTGTACCTGGTGCTGGAGCGCCTCGGCGGGCAGGCGGATGCCGCACCAGCCTCCGTCCGTGGCCTCCGGCGGCACGAGGCGAGGCAGCGACGGCTGGCGCACCGCCTGATGGAGGCGGAGGAGGATACGCGACGCTCGGTCGCGAAGGACCTGCACGACGGCCCGTTGCAGGCGCTCACGCTGACCTTCATGCAACTGGACGCTGCCGCGCGCGGCGCGGAGGCGGGCGGTCCGGTGGATGCGCACCGCGTCACAGATGCCATGAACGCCATCCGCGACGCGGCGGACGACATCCGTGCCGTGGTGCGCGCGCTGCATCCCCCGCTGCTGGCCGAACTCGGCCTCGCAGCGGCGGTCGAGCGCCACTGTCGCGAGACGGCGATACGTGCCGGCCGGGACGTCCTGTTCGAAGGCGCTTCGTCGCTCCCGCCTGCGGACACGCAGTCCTCGATCGCCGTGTTCCGCATCCTGCAGGAGGCGCTGGCGAACGCGCTGAAGCACACCAGCGACGGCCCGATCGAGGTGGACCTGCAGGTCCAGGACGGCCGTGTGCACCTGAGCGTGCGTGACCACGGGCCCGGCTTCGAGCCCGGCGCGAGCCTCAGCGAGGGGCTGGGCCTGCTGAGCATGCGCGAACGCGCCGAGTCAGTGGGCGGCGCGTTCGTCCTGCAGTCCGGCGCCGACCGAGGGACCGCAGTGAGCGTACACGTGCCGCTCAACCGTCCAGATGCCTGACCACCTGCGCATCTTCTTGACGGCGGGGCTCTCGGTGGGCCTGCTCTTTGGCGGCATCGCGCTCATGGCCACGCTGGACCCGGCGCGTTCCGGACTCATCGCGCTGGCCTCGTTCCTGGTCGCCGGGGCGGCGTTCACTCTGGCCGCACGACGCTAGCGGGCGATGGCAGCGACCTTCGCCTCCGTGAGGCGCACGAGGTCAGCGGGAGCCAGGACGATCTCCAGGCCACGACGTCCGCCGCTCACGTAGACCGTCTCCTGCAGCAGCGCGGACTCGTCCAGCACCGTCACCAGGCGACGCTTCTGGCCCAGGGGGCTGATGCCCCCCACCACGTAGCCCGTGGCGCGCTGCGCGTCCGCCGGATCCGCCATCTCCGCCTTGCGGCCGCCCGCCGCCCCTGCGAGCGCCTTCAGGTTCAGGCGCAGCGCCACCGGCACGATGCCCACCGCCAGCGTCCGCCCGTCCAGCCGGGCCACCAGCGTCTTGAACACCCGCTCCGGCGCCACGCCCAGCGCCTCCGCCGCCTCCAGGCCGTACGATTCCGCCGAGGCGTCATGGTCGTACTGCACCACCTCGTACGCCACGCCGGCGGCCCTGGCAGCCTCCACGGCCGGTGTCATGCGCCCGCCGCGCTGTCCGCCGCGTCCGCAGCCGCCTCGACGCCCTCGCCGTCATCGGCACCTTCGCCGTCATCGAGGCCGTAGACCATGGCGTGCATCTGCCAGTAGTGGGCCACCTTGGCCACCACGGTGATCACGCTCTTCACCTGGTCCTTCATCGTGAAGTCCGGTCCGGCCGGCACCAGCAGGCGGTCGTCGTCGTCCAGGCGGGCGTCCACGTTCTCCAGGATGGTGCAGGCGCACATCCACGCAGCCTGCTGCCGGGTGCGACATGTGATCGCCAGCCAGCCGTCTCCCGCCGGCTCCGAGAACAGCCCTGTAGTCATGTAGATGCCGCGCCGGATCTCCGCGATGGGGTCGAACTCTCCGGGCACCGGCGCCGGGATCTCGGTGACGCGGGAGGCGCGCAGGACGCTGTCCGGGCCGCGGTGTGGCGGGCCGCCGAAATAGGCCAGTTCGCAGAAGGACTCCCACATGGCGCCCCAGTCCGGGCGGCCTTCCTCGTCCAGCGTCATCTCCGCGGCGGCCATGCCCTCCGTCTGCACTCGGACGGGCTGGAGCACCTCGATCGGGTCGTCGCCGGTCATCGGCGCCACCGAGAGGCGCGCCAGGTCCGCGAGTTCAGGGCGCACGTAGGCGAACTCCACCGGCTCACCGAGGAACGCCGCGAACGTCTGACAGAGGTCGCGCAACTCGCGCGTGCGCTCCCAGGGCAGGTCCTTGTCCGCGATCACCATCACATGGGCCATACGGTCCTCCACCAAACGCCCACAACACGCGGGCTCGTCACGCCGACCTCGGGCGCGTTCTTGCGAATCGTCGCACAACGGGCGATGCTCGGGCCACGATTCGAGTTGCACCGGCCACGCCCTGACCGAGACGAAGGTACGCCTCCATCCCGATCTATCCCTTCCACTGTGACGCGTGCGGCGCGGAGTTCGAGGTCTCCCGGAAGGTCTCGGCCATGCGCGACCCTGCGGCCTGCCCCGCCTGCGGCACGGATGCGCGGCGCGTCTTCACTGCGGTCGCCCTCGGCGGCGTGGCGGAGGATCCGGCCAAGGCCGCGAAGCGCCCCCAGCCCGGCGGCTGGTCGCACCAGGGCCACTCGCACGGTGCGGGGACCGGTGCGCACTCCCATGGCCTGTGGGACCAGCCGGCCCCCGCCCCCAAACCGCCCCCCTCCGCCTGACCTCGGAGCGCGCGCTCTCCGGCGGAGCCCCCGTGGCTCCACGCGCCTGCTCCATTGCCGCTTGCACGCCGCTCCCGCCCAGTCCCACAACGCTCAGGTGATGAAGGCCGTGGGAGACGGCTCACGGACGCTGACGGAGCAGGGCTTCCGGGATCTCAGGACGGCAGCGGCACGGGGCGGCCGGTACGGGGGTCTGGCACCAGGGTCATCGGGATGCCGAAGACACGCTCCAACACGTCCTCCCGCATGACCTCGGACGGCGAGCCTTCGAAGGCGATGCGACCGTCCATGATGCCGATGATGTGGTCGGCGTACCGGCTGGCCAGGCCCAGGTCGTGCAGCACTGCCACCACGGTCAGGCCGCCCTGGTTCAGGGTGCGGAGGACATCCATCAACTCCACCTGGTGGCGCAGGTCCAGGAACGTGGTGGGCTCGTCCAGCAGCAGGATGCGCGGCTCCTGCGCCAGCGCGAGCGCCAGCCAGGCGCGCTGACGCTCGCCTCCGGAGAGGGCGCGGAGCGGGCGCTCGCGGAGCGCCTCCAGGTTCGTCGCGTGGATGGCGCGCTCCACGGCGGCGGCGTCATCCGGGGTGGCCGGGCGCAGGAAGCGATGGTGCGGGGTGCGTCCGCGCCACACCAGTTCCTCCACCACCAGGTCGATGTCCAACTGTTGCATCTGCGGCAGGATCGCCAGGCGTCGCGCCACCTCGCGCGATCCGAGGGTGGCGATGTCTTGCTCCTGGCCGGGCTCGCCCAGGTACACGCGTCCGGCGTCCGGACGCATCACGCGCGCCAGGCCTCGGAGCAGCGTGCTCTTGCCGCTGGCGTTGGGCCCCACGATCGCCGCGAACTCACCCGAGGCGATCGAGAGCGAGACGTCATGGACGACCTCGAAGCGGCGGTAGGAGAGGGTCAGGCCGTCAGCGCGGATGTTCATCTGCGGAACCGCACCAGGTAGAGGAGGAAGGGCGCGCCCACGGCGGCGGTGAGGATGCCCATGGGGATCTCCGCAGGCCGGATCACCAGCCTCGCGATCAGGTCCGCACTCGTCACCAGGATGGCGCCGGTGAGGGCGGAGGCGGGCACCAGGAAGCGGTGGTCGTCACCCACGAACGAGCGCGCCACGTGCGGACTGACCAGCCCCACGAAGGAGACGAGCCCGGCAATGGCCACCGCCGCCCCCGTCAGCAGCCCCACGATCCCCAGCACAAACACGCGCGTGCGGTCCGTGAGCACGCCCAGGCCCGCGGCCATCTCCTCGCCCAGGGCGAGTGCGTTCAGCCGGGAGCCGAGGGCGAAGGCGAGCAGGCCGGCAGGCAGCACGACCGGCGCGATAGCCGCCGCGTCGCGCCAGTCCGAGCCGTACAGTCCTCCGGCCAGGAAGCCCAGGCTCAGTTGCAGGAATGTGCGGGAGGAGGACAGCAACCCCACGATCACCGCGCCAAAGAACGCCGCGATCGCCACGCCCGCCAGCGTGAGGCGGATGGCCGTCACGGCCCCCTGCCACGCCAGCGCCAGCAGCACCCCGGCCCCCACGAGGCCTCCACCGATCGAGACCACCGTGAGCGACTGCTGGCCGATAGCCGGCGCCGCCACGAGCGCGATCGCCACGGCAAGTCCGGCCGCGGAGGAGACACCCAGGATGGTGGGGTCCGCCAGTGGGTTGCGGGTGACTACCTGCAGGAGCGCCCCGGACACGCCCAGCGCAGCCCCCACCAGCACGCCGCCGAGGAAGCGCGGCAGGCGGATCTGCCAGACCACGGTGCGCTCGAACGACTCGCCGGGGATCAAGCCGCCCAGCGCGTCGGCGGGCGCGATGGTGATGGCGCCCAGGATCAGGCTCAGCAGGCCGACCGCGAGCAAGAGCACGCACGCCAGCAGCGTCCACGTGACGAACCGTTGGCGGCGGCGCGAACGCCATGACCGGGGCCGGCTCTCGCCCGCCCCGGTCATCGTCGCGCTCGCCGGCGCTCCTTCAGTCATCGGTCCTACTTACTGAGGTCACCCCTCAGCCACTCCGGCATGCGTTGTCGCTTGCGGCACAGTCCCTGCTGTGCCTGACCTGCTGGCCCTGCTGTGCCTGACCTACTGGGCGGAGAAGGTCTCCACCAGCACGTCCAGCGCCTCCACCACGCGCGGCCCGGGGGCCTGCAGGAACATCTCCACGTCCAGTTCCACCACATTGTCGCCGGTCACGGCGGACAGGCCAGCGAACGGCGGGATGCTGGGGATCATGCTGGACAGCCGCGGGGCCGGTTCCGGCGCCGGGGTGATGGTCAGGATGAAGTCCGGGTTCCACTCGATCAGGCGCTCCGGCGGGACAGAGGTGTACCCGGGGAACGGGGCCGCGTCCTGCTGCTCGGCGGCGGGGTTCTCCACGCCCAGTTGCGCCAACAGGTCGCCCACCCAGGAGTCGGCCTTGGCGGCGTAGAGCGTGCGGTCCTGGTCCGCGATCAGCACCACGGCGGTCACGCCCTCCGGCACGGCGGCCTGCGCGGCGGCCATGGCGGACTCTACGTCTGCGGCGAGCGCTGCTGCCGCGTCCTCCACACCCAGCGCCTGGCCCGCCACCTCGAAGCCGGCGGCCACGTCCGTGTACTCCCCGGCGCCGACGAAGATCACCGGCACACCGATGCCCTCGATCAGGTCGCGCAACTGCGGCTGCGCGTGGATCACGGAGTCAGCGACCAGCAGGTCCGGCTCCAGCGCCAGGATCGCCTCCACGCTGGGCTGGTAGGCCGAGCCGATGTCGGCTGCGGACGCCACCTCCGGCGGGTAGTGCGTGGACGAGGTGCGCCCGGCGACCTCGAAGCCGAGGGCGGCCACCACCTCGGCGGCGGTGGGGCTCAGCGTGACGATGGTCTGGGGCTGGGCGTCCAGCGTGACGGTGCGGCCGAGCAGGTCGGTCACGTCGCGCGGATAGGCGGCCTCGGTCGCCGCCTCGGTCTCGGTGGGCTCGGCGGTGGCGTCGGCGGTCGCCGTGGCCTCCACGCTCGCCGTCGCCGTCGCGGTGGCCGTGGGGTCGTCGGCGTCATCGCCGCAGGCCACGCCTACGACGAGTGCCCCCGCGAGCACGACGGCCGTCAGGGCTGGTCGGAACTGCTTCAAGTGATGCTCCCTCAGGTGAGAACGAAGATGGTCGGTGCATGCCTACCGGTCACGCCCGTGCCCGCGTTGGGGTGCGCGGGAACGCACATATCGTCTGCACGAATCTGGTCATGTGCGAGAGCAGATTTCTGGAGATTTCAGATGGTTCGAGATGATTCTCGTACCGTCAGAATTGCGCGACAACGGTCGCGAACCACAGCGCGCTGCCATTGGCGAGCCACAGGAAGCCCGCATACCGAAACGCACGTGATGTGATCGCCCGCCACCCGCGCTCGTCCGAGGTCAGGCGGGCGAACCCGGAGGCCCAGGCCCGCCCCACGACCGCCTCGGACGCGGTGATGAGGATGGCGAGCGCCAGGATGGGCACGCTCACCGCCAGTGCGCCCGCCAGGATCAGCCCCAACACGGCCCCGCCGTAGTCCCGCCCGGCGGCGGCGAGCAGGAAGAACCCGCTCACCCACACGGACGCCCCCACGATCGCGAGGCCGGCCGTGGGGGGCGAGGGCCACCAGCGCACGGGCGGCGCGTCGCCTCTCGTCTCCGGGCGCATGTCCATGCGTCGATCATCGGCGGCGCGTCGAGGGCCACGAGGCTCGCGGGGCAGGGTTTGCCCTTGGTGTGGTCAGGGGCGGCGCTGGCTTCCCCGTGAGCAGGGCCGCCCGTAGCATCCGGCGCATGGCAGAGGGAACGTTCTTCTTCGAACAAGACGGCGACGTGTACCACCCCACCCCGCACACGCGCGGGCCGTGGGATCCGCAGTCGCTCCACGGGCGCGTGATCGCGGGCCTGCTGGCCCACCAGATCGAGGCGGACCACGGCGACCCGGCGTTTCAGGCGGTGCGCCTGACCGTGGACATGTTCCGCGTGGCGCCCATGAAGCCCATGCGCGTACCCACGCGCATGGTGCGCGACGGCAACCGCATCCGCGTGGTGGACGCCTCCATGGTCGCGGAAGACGGCACCGAGATCGCGCGCGGCAACGTGGTCTTCCTCCGCCGCGCGGAGCAGCCCGAGGGGGAGATCTGGACCTCGCCCGCCTGGGACGCCCCCCACCCCGAGACCCTGCCGGAGCCCGAGCCGCCGGAGGGCGTACGCGACCGCCCGTGGACGGCGATGTGGGAGACCCGGCGCATCCAGGGTGACTTTGGCACCGTGGGCCCCAAGCGGGCCTGGCTGCGCGAGACGCATGACCTGGTGGCGGGCATCCCGCAGAGTTCGCTGGTACGGCTGGCGCAGACCTCTGACTTCACGAACCCGTTCGCGAACTCCGGCAGCACGGGGCTGAACTTCGTGAACGCGGACGTGACGCTCTACCTGCACCGCGACTCCACCAGCGAGTGGACGGGCATCGAGGTGGTGGCGCACCACTCCACGGACGGCATCGCCGTGGGCGAGTGCGTGCTGCACGACCTGGACGGCCCCGTGGGGCGCGCCACCGTCTGCGGCGTGGCGAACCGCCGCCAGCCCTAACCCCCCGGCGCCCCGCCCTCGCCACAGCGGCCGCCCCTGCCTCCCGAGAGGCCTCGAACGGGCCGGTGGGCGCCCCGAACGACCGTGCCGGAGCCGTACCGCCGTGCGAGGGAGCGTCCGCTACCCTGTGGCAGGTCGGAGTTGAGGGTCGGGTTACGGGTCACGACCGGAGCGTGGGAGGCCCGCATGCGGCCGGCACACCGGGCACTCGAACGAGCCGAGCACGGCGTGGTGGAACGCGACGGAATTGTCGTGGCGTTCCGCGTGATCCGCTCCGCGCGTCGGCGACGCACCATTGAACTGACACTGGAACCAGACGGCGTGCGCGTGGCCGCGCCGCTGCGCACCCCCACCAGCGAGGTGGAGGAGTTCGTCCGCTCTCGCATCCCGTGGATCCAGAAGCACCGCGAGAAGGGCCTCCCCGGCGTGATGCCCACGCCCTCACCCGCGTCGCCCGCATCGCCCGGCTCGAGCGGCGCAGGGGACGTCCGCGACGCCTCGGACGGCGCGCGCTCTCTGCCCTTCCTGGGCCGCCCGCTGCCGCTGGAGGTGGTCGCCGGCGCCGGCAAGACCACCCGCATCTCCATGGACATGCTGGGCCTGCGGGTGGCTGTGCCCGCGCGGCTGGAGGCGCCGGCGCAGCAGGTGGAGATGCAGGACGCCCTCCGCACCTGGTACCGGGAGCGCGCGGGCGAGGTGATCGGCGACCGGGTGGCGGCGTGGCAGGAACGCGCCGGGTACCGCCCTTCGCGCGTCCTGATCCGGGACCAGCGCCGGCGCTGGGGCTCGTGCGCGCCCGACGGCACGCTGCGCTTCAACTGGCGCCTGGTGATGCTGGAGCCGCGCCTGATCGACTACGTGGTGGTGCACGAACTTGCGCACCTCGTCCGCCCGCACCACCGGCCCTCGTTCTGGGCGGAGGTGGAGCGCCTGATGCCCGACTACCGCGCGAGGCGCGCCGCCCTGCGCGAGGCGGGCGCCACGCTCCCCCTCTGAGCGCATCGCCTGCGCCGTATCATCGCGCCATGGAATACCCCACCGAAGAGAACGTTCTGCGCCCCACCGAGCAAGCGGCGCTCCATGAGTGGCGACGCCTGGTGGAGGCGGACCGCGAGCAGGTGGAGCGCGTCCGCGAGCGAACGGAGGGCGAAGACTTCTACGCCCCTGTGGCCGCCGCCTTCTCGCCCGGCCGCCGCGAGTCGCTCGAGTGGCCGGTGCTGCAGGCCTTCGCGAAGCCGGAGGACACGTGGATCGACATCGGCGCGGGCGGGGGGCGCTTCGCCGTGCCGCTGGCCGGGATGGTGCGCCGCGTGATCGCCGTGGAGCCGTCGGGGTCTATGCGCGCCACCATGGCCGCTGCCGCAGACGAGGCCGGCCGCACGAACATCGAGGTGGTGGACGCCTACTGGCCAGCCGCGGGCTGGTCGGAGACGGCGGACGTGACGCTGGCGGCGCACTCCACCTACGACATCGACGACATCGCCTCGTTCCTGGACGAGATGGAGCGTTTCACCCGCCGCACCTGCATCGCGCTGTTCGGCTGCCGCGCCCGGGGTGCGCAACTGGCGGACCTGTTCGAGGCCGTGCACGGCGAACCGATGGCCACCCTCCCCTCCCTACGCGAGTTCGTTGCCCTCCTCGGCGCGCGCGGGCGGCGTACGGAAGTGCGCACGGCCGGTCGAGGTGACACGCAGGAACCACCACACCCGGCGGAGGAGGCGTACGCCACCGCCCGGCGCCTGCTGTGGCTGGCGGAGGGCACGGAGAAGGACGCCCGCATGCGCGCCCTCATCGACGAGTGGTACGGCACGTCAGAGGGGGTGGCGCTGCCCTCCATGCGCCCGTGGGTGGGCGTGGTCTCCTGGGAGCCGGCCCGTGCGTAGCATCCGACCGGTCTGAGCCCCATGCCGCCCCGCGACCACGACATCAAGGGCGACCCCGCTGCGGACCTCGAACAGGCGGTGCGGGGCTTCGGATCAAGCACCTGAGCGGGGCATTCCGAGTCTAACCCTCACGTTTCCGTTACACCGTCTCCGCGAATCTGTTATCGTGTGCCAGGGCCGCGCGGGGTACGCGGCCACAGTCATCCGTCACAGTCATCCGTAGAGCGCAGGGGGGGTTATGGCTTCTCAGTCCAAGATGGTTTCGTGTGACGCTCACCACTGGGTACTCCCCGCGCCGGGCGGGACAACTACCCAGGGCACCTGCAAACACTGTGGCGCCGAGAAGGAATTCTCCAACGTGGCAGGCAGCGGTTGGGTCCTCCGCTCTGGCATGAAGAAGCAGACCGCCTGACAGGCAGTTCCACAGGCGTCTCGCGCCCGAACAGCCGCCCAACGGGGCGGCTGCTGCGTTCCAAGCCCCCCTCGAACGCTTCAAGCGCCTCGCCGGCCCTCGCCGGCACCTCGCCGGCCCCTCTGTCCGAGGCCTACTGGAAGACCACCGACCCGTCGATGAGCAACTTCACGCCCGTCACGAACAGTGCGGCGTAGACCACCCCGTACAGCAGATCCTCGCGCAGGCGTCGATGGAGCACGGCGCCCAGCAGGACGCCGACCGGCGCCAGCGGCAGCAGCGCCGCGGAGGTGGCCAGGTTCGCGGTGTCGAACTGGCCCAGCAGGCCGTACGGGACCAACTTCACGTAGTTGACCAGCGCGAAGTAGACCACCGTGGTGCCCACGAACGTGGTCTTGTCCAGCCGCAGCGGCAGCAGGTAGACGGACAGCGGCGGCCCTCCCGCGTGCGCGATGAACGAGGTGTATCCGGACACGCTCGCCCAGAACGACCCCAGCGCGAGGTTCGGCCTCACGCTGCCATGCTCCTCGGAGCGGCGTTCCGCCAGGCGCTCTACCAGGCGGCGGCCGCCCCACTGCCAGAGCGTGAAGCCGACGGCGATGACGCCCACCAGCAGGCGCACCACGTCGTCATCCGTGAGGGCAAACGTGAACGCGCCCAGCAGGATGCCGGCGACAGCGCCTGGCGCCAGGACGCGCATCAGCGAGCGGTCCCACTCCCGCCGATAGAGGAACAGCCCCACCAGGTCCATGGCGCACAGCACCGGCAGCAGGATCGCCGCCGCCTGCGTGGGCGAGATCACCAGTGCCAGCATGGGCACACCGACCACGCCCAGGCCGCCTCCAAAGCCGCCCTTACTGATGCCCACCAGCAAGAGCGCCGGTACGGCGGCCGCGTAGAACCAGGGGTCGGTGAGCATGGAGGCCTCGAAGCGTGCGCGGGCGGCCAGAAAGCCTGCAAGCGGAGAGCCTACCGCCCGCAGGCGCTACGATGCGGCCATGCCGTTGCAGCGCTGTGAGTTCTGTACCGCGCGCCCCCTCCAGGAGGTGGCCGTCTCGCGCTGGGTGAACGACCCGGACGACCGCGAGCGCCTCACGCTGTGGTTCTGCGCCAAGCACCTGCAGCGCGTGAAGAAGTCCGGCGCCAGGGGCTTCGAGCACCGCGGACACTTCTACAAAGTGGGGTTCTGGTGACCTCACCCCAGAGCGCCCCGGACGCGGTGGAGACGCGCGCGGACGTCCTGCGCGCCGTCGCGCGCCTGATCGGCGAGCATGGGGTGGACGGCATGACCATGCGCCAGGTGGCCCAGGCCGCCGGCATGAGCACCGGCACCATCAACTACCACTTCGCCAACAAGCGCGGCCTGATCCTGGCGGCGCTGGACGCCGCACCCTCCGCCCCGACGGAGTCTGAGGGCGGCGGCCCGCTCTCCCGCCTGCAGGCGCTCTTCCGTGGCTTCATCCTGGAGGACGAGGATCGCCGCGCCTGGTGGCGCTTCTGGGTGGAGGTGACGGCTCAGGCCGCACGCGACCCGGACCTGCGCGACCGTCAGCGCACGCGCATGGAGGCGCAACGCCGCGAGGTGGAAGACCTGGTCTCGCTGGGCATCCAGCGCGGTGAACTCCGCGATGAACTGGACCCGGGGCTGATCGCGGAGCCGCTGCTGGCGCTGGCATACGGACTTGCCGTGCAGCAACTGGTGTCGCCGGACGCCGCCACGGTGCGCCGCGCCTCGGACGCCCTCGAGGGTTCGATCCGCGAGATCTCCGCCCGCTAGACCCGGTCCCGGTAGACCACCTCGCCGTCCCGCATCACAAGGCGCACGCGCTGGAGCGCGCCCAGGTCGCGCGTGGGGTCGCCCTCCACCGCCAGCAGGTCGGCGCGCCGGCCGGGCTGGAGCACGCCTCGGTCGGCCAGGCCCAGGAGGTCGGCGCTCGTGCTGGTGGTGAGGCGGAGGATGGCCAGGGGGTCCTGGCCGGACATGCGACGGAGCGTCTCCATGCTCGCCGCCAGCCCCTCGTGCGGCGTGTTGGGGATGCCGCAGTCCGTGGACATCACCACCCGACACCCCGCCTCGAAGAGCGCGCGCACGAGGTTCGCGCGCATCGCCCAGCGCTCCGTGCCCTCCATGGCCGCGAGGCTGCCGACGATGGTGGGCGAGACGACGATGCCACGGCGGGCGATCTCCGCGATCAGGTCCTCGTCCTTCACGCTCCCCTGCGGGGTCTGGAAGGAGCAGTGCTCCAGCCCGTCCACGCCCGCTTCCACGGCCACGCGGATGCCCTCCACACCGTGCGCGTGGGCGGTGACGCGGAGGCCGTGGCGGTGCGCCTCCTCCACCACCGTACGCAACTCCTCCACGGTGTACTGCGCACGCGTCGGGTCCGAGCCGGGGGTCATGTTGCCGCCGGACGCCATCACCTTGATCCAGTCGACACCCGCTTGATGTCGCTCCCGCACCGCGAGGCGGACACCCTCCACGCCGTCAGCCTCGCCGCCCATGAACCAGCAGTGGCCGCCGCTGATCGTGACCGGCGCCCCAGCCACCAGGAGGTCCGGCGCCACCACGAGGCCCTGCCGCGCCGCCTGCCGGAGTTCGATGACCAGCGCCGTGGGCGCCCCCAGGTCGCGGACGGTGGTGATGCCCGCGTCCAGCATGCGCCGGGCATAGCCGGCCATGCGCAGGAGCATCCCGCCCGGCGTGTCGCCGTCATAGACCGCGCGCCAGTCCGCGCCGCCGTTGAAGCACAGGTGGGCGTGCGCCTCGATCATCCCGGGCAGCAGCGTGAGCCCGCTCACGTCGAGGATCGAGGCCCCACCCTCTGGGGCATCAACGATGAGCGCGCCGCTGGTGTGGAGCGTCGAGTCCTGGAGGCCGTCCGAGAGCCCGTCCCAGAGCAGGCCGCCGGTCAGCGACCAGGCTCGGCGGGAATCAGGGGGAGCCTCGGTGGTG
The DNA here is from genome assembly GCA_023228825.1 of Dehalococcoidia bacterium. Lineage (GTDB taxonomy): Bacteria > Chloroflexota > Dehalococcoidia > UBA2979 > UBA2979 > W-Chloroflexi-9. Next base: position 195,750 of record JALOAL010000003.1, read on the forward strand.
GGCATGCGGTGCGTCCTCTCGCGCTGCGGGAGGATACGCGCTGGCGGAAGGCATTGGGCCGAGCAAGGGGCCATACAAGCGGGCCGGGGGCGCGGGGGGCTCGCAACGAGAAGTGCCGGAGTGCACCCCAGCGTGCCCTGCTCCGACACTTCTCGCCGACGAGCGCTGGGCGCTGCTCCGCGTGTGTGGCCCGATCTCGCGCGCGCGGTGCGCTGCGCAAGGCCGCCTAGCAAACCGGACTCCGGCAGATCAGCGGGTTCCCAGCGGCCGCATTATATCGAGTTTAGACCGTGATGTTTCTGACAATTCATAGAATGACTTTCGGGTGACTTCGGCAGCATCATTCGCGCCGAATACCCCGCCCTGTGTGCGCGCTCAGTCACTCGCCTCTATCCGCTGTACGTCCAGCCGGTGAAGGTGGATGTGAGCGGCTCGCCTGACTGCTGCACATCCCCGAAGAGCACCCGGCCGGTCACCAGCACGTGGTCCCCTACGTCGAGCGCCTGGTCCATCTGGCACTCCAGGAACGCCAGGGCGTCCTCCAGTACCGGGCAGCCGGGCGCGCGCTCGGAGACGCGGTAGTCGATGCCGGCCAACTTGTCGTGGTGCTGGGCGGCGGCCTCCGGGCTGCGGCCCCGGACCTTGGACGCGTCCGCCGGCTGGACGAAGGAGCGGGCCAGCGCCATGCCGTTGCCCTCCTGCGCCAGCAGGTTCACGGTGAACCAGCCGTTCTCCCGGATGCGTGCCAGCGACGAAGAGTCCCGCTCGAACGCCACCGCCACGAGGCGCGGCGAGAACGAGACCTGCATCACCCAGTCCGCGATCATCGCGTTCGCCCGCGCGCCCGAGGCGGTCCCGATCACGTAGATGCCGTACGGCAACTCGTGCATCGCCTCCTTCGTACGGTCCTCGTCCGTGCGGTCGATCTTGCGGGCGTGCTGCGGGTCCACTGGCGTCTCCTTCGCTGCCGACCCCTCCACGATACCGGGCACCCCCACGCGCGGCCGCCTGGCCCCACTCGCCCGGAGCCCACCGGCTACGATCGGGTGAGGAACACGGCCTGCGGGAGGAGCGGTAGTGCGGCTCAGTGTGCTGGACCAGTCCCCCATCCGCGAGGGCGGCACGGCGTCAGACGCCCTGCGCGAGACGATCGCGCTGGCGCGCCATGTGGAGGCCCTGGGCTACGAGCGCTTCTGGATTGCCGAGCACCACGGCAGCGCCGGGCTGGCCTCCTCCGCACCGGAGGTCTTGATCGGCCAGGTGGCGGCGCAGACCAGCCGCCTGCGCGTGGGCTCCGGCGGCGTGATGCTGAACCACTACTCGTCGCTCAAGGTGGCGGAGCAGTTCAAGACGCTGGAGGCCCTCTTCCCCGGGCGCATCGACCTCGGGGTGGGGCGGGCGCCGGGGTCCAGCCTGCGTCACGCACAGGCGCTGGAGCACGGCCCCGGCGCACTCTCGCTGGAGTACTACCCGAGCCAGGTGGAGGACCTCCTCTTCTACCTCGCGGACGCCATGCCCGCCGACCACCCGTTCGCGGACATCCGCGCCACCCCCACGGTGGAGGGCGTCCCGGACGTCTGGGTGCTGGGCTCCTCACTGGAGAGCGCCGTGCTGGCCGGGGAGTTGGGCTTGCCTTTCTGCTTCGCGCAGTTCATCAATCAGGAGGCGGGCGAGCGCGCCATGGCCGTCTACCGCCAGCGCTTCCGCCCCTCCGAGTGGTGCGAGGCGCCGCGCGGCTCCGTCGCCGTCTCCACGCTCTGCGCGCCCACGGAGGAGGAGGCCATGCGGCTCTCCTGGAGCCGCTACTGCTGGCGCTTCCGCCGGGGCTCGGGTGTGCCCTCCGTGGAGACGGCGTTGGCCTTCGACTACTCCGAGCCTGAACTCGCCTATATCGAGTACAGCCGTCCCAGGTCGGCCATCGGCGACCCGGAGCAGGTGAAGGCGCGCCTGGCCGGCCTGGCGGGACAGTTCGAGGTGGACGACCTGGTGCTGGTCACCATTACCTACGACTTCGCCGACCGCCTGCGCTCCTACGACCTCATCGCGGAGACCTTCGCCCTCCAGCCGTCCGGGGCTCCACCGGCGCCGGAGGCGGAGGCGTCGTCGTGACCCCGCGTCCCCACTCGCCCCGCTCCTCGAGACGTCGCGATGAGTTGCTCGGGCTCTGGGCCGGCACCCAACTGGCGGCCGGCCTCGGACTGCTGGCGGGGACGGTGACGGCGGTGGTCTTCCTGGCGTGGATTGCCGTGGCTGGCGCGGCCGGCACGTTCGGCGGAGGGTCAGCGAACGTCCTGGCGGGGGTCGGATGGTGGGGCGTCCTGTGGGTCGCCCTCTCGTTGGGACTGCTGACGGCGCTCTGGCTCGGCCAGCGGTTGTGGCTCGCGGCCTACCCCGCAGCCCGCCGCCGCGAGGCCGCCCGCGCGCAACGCGAGGCGGTGGAGGCCGCAGTCGCAATGCTGGAGGACGCCCGCAGCACGCCCGAGCGGCGGCGGTAGCCCCGGGGCGAGGGGCCTACGCCGTGCCCTCGGACTCCGGTAGCGCCTCGGACTGGCGAGGGATGCCGGAGAGCGTGAACGCGGTTTCGACAAGGTCCTCGCCGCCCTCGATCTCGCTCTCCACGACGAGGAAGCGGTCCTCGTCACCGTGGACGAGTTTGTAGCGCCTGTTGCCCAGGTACTCCACGCGTTCGATGCGGCGCAGTTCGTCCCAGCGCAACTCGTGCAGTGGCTTGCCCAGGTGCAGCGCGGTGGCGCCGTCCCGAGTGAGCACGATCGCGGTGGCCGTGCCTCGCCAGGTGAGCAGCACCACCGGGATCATGATCAGCGTCACGAACGCGCAGAAGATGCCGAACCCCAGCGCCTCCGTCACCCCGAACACGAGCCCCACCACGATGCACACCGCAGCAATGCCGAAGGGCAGCGCGAAAGAGGCGTTCTGCCACCAGTAGGACGGGTTCGGGTACACGCCCACCACGTCCGGCGCCGCCTCCACGAAGGCGGCGTCCGGGCGACGGAGCGAGGGGGCGGGGGTGGCCGGCGGCTCTACCATGGCTTGCATCTTCTCCCGGGGCTCCGGGTACGCCAAGCCCCGGCAGGACGCCTCGGGATTGTGCGGACGGCGGTTGGCCCTGACCATAGAACGAACGTCATGCAGCCGCGGCGGCCACCCGGGGAGGGCGCGCACGCCGGCGCAGGCGCGCGGAGTGGGGGGCGAGTGACCACGGCAGAACTGTCAGCGGACGGCTCCTACGCCCGGGTCGTCGGCTCTGGTGGCGACCGCATCTTCGGCTACCTCAAGCGCTACAAGTGGCCCTACCTCGCAGGGTTCGTCGCGCTGCTCGGCGCCACCGTCCTCGCCCTGCTGCCGCCACTGGTGGTGAACTGGGCCGTCGACGACATCGACCGCACGATCCGAGGCGTGGGCGGGGACATCGGCGCGGCCGGCCTGCTGCGGTACGCGGCGCTCATCGCCGCCATCGCGCTGGCGGAGGGTGTGCTGCGCTACTTCTCGCGCTGGGTGGTCTCCGGCAGTTCGCGTCGCATCGAGTACGGCCTGCGCGAGGACCTGGCGAACCACCTGCTCCGGCTGGACCAGGGCTTCTACGTGCAGGCTCGCACCGGCGACCTGATGTCGCGCCTGACCAACGACCTGCAGGCGGTGCGAGACTTCCTGGGCCCCACCGTGGTGGACATCACGCGGTCCATCGTGATCCTGGTGGCCGGCTTCGCCTTCATGTGGGCGATCGACCTGCGCCTCACCCTCATCGCCTTCGCCTACCTGCCCGTGGTCATCCTGCTCATGGCCTACTTCGAGACGAACATCGAGAAGCGGTTTTTCGAGGTGCAGGACCAGATAGCAGAACTGACCGAGCGCTCCCAGGAGAACATCTCCGGCATCCGCGCCATCAAGGCCTACGCCCAGGAGGACGCGGAAATCCGCACCTTCGCCCGCGAGAACGAGGAGATGCGGCGGCGCTCCATGCGCCTGGGCAAGTACGAGGCCGCCCTGCTGCCCTCCATGATCGTGCTCACGCAGGGCGGCACGCTGCTGGTCCTCTGGTTCGGCGGGCACGACGTGGTGGACGGCCGCATCTCGCTGGGCGACTTCACGCAGTTCTTCCTCATCCTCACCATCCTCTCCTCGCAGTTGATGGCGGTCGGCTGGATCGTGGCTTCCGCGCAGTTGGGCGTGGTGGCCATCCGCCGCATCAACGAGATCTTCCGCACCACCTCGGCCATCGCGGACGGCCCCCACACCACCTCGCACCTCCGGGGGGACGTGGAGTTCCAAGGCGTGACGGTGCGCTTCGGCGCGGCCGAGCCGATCCTGCGCGACGTCAGCCTCCGCATCGCCGCCGGGAGCACCGTGGCCATCGTGGGCGCCACCGGGCAGGGCAAGACCACGCTGGTGAACCTGGTGCCGCGGCTCCTCGATCCGGTGGAGGGTTCGGTGCTGGTGGACGGCGTGGACGTGCGCGAGTACCGGCTGGACGACCTGCGTCAGCAGGTCGGTTTCGTGCCGCAGGAGTCGTTCCTCTTCTCCGAGTCGCTGCGTGAGAACGTCTCCTACGGACGTCAGGACGCCAGCGACGAGGACTACCAGGGCGCCCTGGACATCTCCCAGTTGTCGAACGACCTGCAGCAACTCACGCAGGGCCTGGACACAGTGATCGGCGAGCGAGGCATGACGCTCTCCGGCGGCCAGAAGCAGCGTGCGGCCATCGCGCGGGCGTTGCTGAAGGACCCGCCGGTCCTCATCCTGGACGACGCGCTGTCCCACGTGGACACGCACACGGAGGAGGAGATCCTCCGCCGCCTGCGCACCTACATGCGCGGCCGCACCACCATCCTCATCGCCCACCGCACCAGCACCCTGCGCTCTGCCGACCGCATCGTGGTGCTGGAGGACGGCGCGATTGTGGAGCAGGGGTCGCACGCGGACCTGATCGCCCGGGACGGCGTCTACGCACGCATCTACCGCGAGCAACTCGCGCTCGAGAGCCGCTCGGAGGACGTGGACGCCCGCCTCGTGGAGCGCGAGCACGCGCCGGACACGCCGGCAGACGGGGAAGGAGGCGCCCCGTGAGTTTTTACGAGGAAGACGACGCGATCGGCAAGGTCTACGACTCCCGTCTCGCCGGCCGGCTGCTGACCTACCTGCGCCCGTACCGCCTCCAGGTGGTGGCGTCGCTACTGATGATGTTCGCGGTGGCCGGCCTGGAACTGGTGCCCACGCTCATCGTGCGGAGGGCGATCGACCACCAGATCACCCCGGGCCAGACGGATGAACTGCCGGTGCTCGCGGCGGTCTTTGCCGCCACGCTCGCGTGCATCTTCACGCTTCGGTTCGTGCAGATGTACCTGATGTGGTGGGTAGGGCAGCACTTCATGCTGGACCTGCGCATGCAGTTGTTCACCCACATCCAGCGCATGTCCGTCTCCTTCTTTGACCGCAACCCGGTGGGCCGCCTCGTGACCCGGCTCACGGGCGACGTGCAGCAGATCGAGATGGTGATCTCGCAGGGCGTGGTGCAGATCCTGACCAACCTGCTGATGGTGGGCGCCATTGTGGTGGTGCTCTACTACCTGAACTGGCAACTGGCGCTGATCATGACCGCGTTCCTGATCCCGCTGGTCTACCTGGTGCGCATCTTCGCGCAAGCCCAGCGCCAGGCCTTCCGCGACCAGCGCATGTGGATGGCCCGCATCAACGCCTACCTGAACGAGTTGATCACCGGCGTGGCCATCATCCAGTTGTTCAACCGCCAGCGACGGAACATGGAGTACTTCGACCAGCGCAACCGCGGCGCGTTCGACGCCAACATGCGCGTGCTGTTCTGGTACGCGGTCTTCGAGCCCACGGTGGTCATCTTCAACGCCGTGACCCTGGGCACCATCCTGTGGGTGGGCGGCATGAACGTCCTGGACGACGCGCTCACCTTCGGCACGCTGGTGGCCTTCATCACCTTCATGCAGCGCTTCTTCTGGCCCATCCGCGAACTCTCCGAGCGCTACACGATGATCCAGGGCGCCATGGCCTCTGCGGAGCGCATCTTCGGCGTGCTCGATGAACCGGAGGAGGTCCTGGACGAGGAGGACGCCCGCGAACTGGAGGGCGTCCGCGGCGACATCCGCTTCGACCACGTCTCCTTCGCCTACAACCCGGGCAACTGGGTGCTGAAGGACGTGGACTTCACCATCCCCGCCGGTCAGAAGGTCGCCATCGTCGGCGCCACGGGCGCGGGCAAGTCCACCATGATGGCCCTCCTGTCCCGGTTCTATGACGTGCAGCAGGGCGAGGTCCTGGTGGACGGCGTGCCCATCCGTGAACTGCGCCAGCGCTGGCTGCGCCGCCACGTGGGCGTGATGCTGCAGGACCCGTGGGTGGTCTCCGACACCGTGGAGGAGAACATCCGCCTGCGGGACCCCTCGATCAGCACGGAGCAGATCCACGCGGCTGCGGAGGCGGTGGGCGCCCATTCCTTCATCGAGCGCCTGCCGGAGGGCTACCAGACGGTGCTGGCGGAGCGCGGCGCGAACCTGTCCACCGGCCAGAAGCAGTTGATCGCCCTGGCGCGCGTGGCGGCGTTCAACCCGGCGATCGTGCTCGTCATGGATGAGGCGACCGCGAGCATCGACCCGGAGACGGAGGACATCATCCAGCGCGGCCTGAACCGCGTGATGGCCGGGCGCACGGCGATCATCATCGCCCACCGCCTGAACACCATCCGCTCCGTGGACCGCATCATCGTCCTCCACCTGGGCGAGGTGGTGGAGGACGGCTCGCACGAGCAGTTGATGGCCCTGGGCGGCATCTACGCCCGCCTGTACGAGTTGCAATACCAGGTCCAGTCCGCCACCTCCTGACGACCGCCGGGCCGCCTCTCTTGTCCGGCCCCCTCTCCTGCCTACGGGAGACGGGTTGGAGTGAGGGGCTGCGGGCCGCGAACGGCCGGACACGCCTCGGAAACCAGGCGGGGGCGGCGGGGGTGCGTGGTCGCGCTAGACTGCCTCGCAACCAGAGGGGCACCCGCGGGGAGGTCAGCATGGAACTCAAGTCACCAGACGAGACCGGACTGTTCGAGGCGCTCTACTCCACGCGCGCCCTGCGGCGCTTCAAGCCGGACCCCGTGCCGGACGAGGTGCTCTTCCAGGTCATCGACGCCGCCATCCGCGCGCCTGCCGGGAGCAACCAGCAGGTGTGGCACTTCCTGGTGGTGCGCGACGAGGCGAAGCGCAAGGCCATTGGCGAGGCGTACTGGCAGACCTGGACGTCCTACGGCAAGCAGTATGTAGACGACCCCAGCGCCATCGACCGGCTGCCGCGCCAGATGCGTCTGGTCGTGCGCTCCACGGACCACCTGGCGAGACACATCGCGGAGGTGCCGGTGCACCTCTTCGTCTGTGGGCCGGCACAGGCCGCCGGCACCATCTACCCCGCCGTCCAGAACGCGCTCCTCGCGTGTCGAGGCCTGGGCCTCGGCTCCGTGGTGACCGCGTTCCATCGAGGCCACGACGCCACGCTGAAGCCGCTCCTGGGCGTGCCGGACGACGTCACCCTCCACGCCCTGCTGCCCATCGGCTACCCCGAGGACAAGATCGGCCCCGTCGGACGCCGCCCCGTGAAGAAGCACGCAAGCCTGGACACCTACGGCGAGCCATGGCCGTTCGCCGAATCCCAACCCGACGAGGGCTGGCACGAGCGCTGGGTGCACGAGTAGCGGATCACGGCGGCCTTCCGGCCTGCCCCCCCCCGCAGGGGAGGCGCCTCGCCCGACAGTCGCCTGCCGAACCTTCCGGCCCCCTGTGTACGCCTCACCCCCCTTCGAGGACTGACGCTCCTACTGCCCGGTGAACTTCGGCGCGCGCTTTTCGACCCAGGAGGCGCGGGACTCGGCGACGTCCTGGGGGGCCTTGCGGGCGTAGTCCAGGCCGTGGAGTTCGTTGCGGAGCGCCGTTTCGAGGTCCACCGTGAGGTTCCACTGCGTTACGCGCTTGCCGGAGCGGATGGCCAACGGCGGGAGCGCCGCGATCTGCTCCGCCACCTCCATGGAGGCGTCCAGCAACTGCTCCTCCGGCACCAGGCGGTCCAGCAGGCCGATGCGGTACGCCTCGTCCGCGTCCACCATGCGGCTGGTGGCGATGAGGTCGATCGCGCGCGAGTAGCCCACGATGCGCGGCAGGAACCAGGACATGCCGGAGTCCGGCGAGAGCGAGCGCTCCGCGAAGACGGTCTTGAATCGCGACAGCGGGGTGCCGACGCGCAGGTCGCATGCCAGGGCCAGGCTCATGCCGGCGCCGGCGGCCACGCCGTTCACTGCGGCGATGGTGGGCTTCGTCATGCGGTAGAAGGCCACCGCTTGCCGCCCCACCCACGAGAGCGTATCCAGCCGCTGGCCCTGCGACGGCGCCTCGTCCGAGCCGCCCACAGCCGGCGCGGTGGGGCGAGGGCCGGAGAGGTCGGCGCCGGCGCTGAAGCCGCGTCCGGTGCCGGTGACGATCATGACGCGCAGGTCGTCGTCCGCCTCGATCTCGGCGCAGGCGGCGCGGGTGTCCTCCTGCAGTTGGCGGTTGAGCGCGTTCAACTGCTCCGGCCGGTTGAGGGTCACCACCCCCACGTGCCCGTGGCGTTCCAGTGTCAGGTGCTCGTAGGTCATGTCTCGGTCTCCCCCCGGACGCCCCGCGTCCACTCGGCGGCAGCATACAACTCCGCCGCGCCCGATTTCCGCCTTCGTCAGACGCGGCCAGAGACTACGCCTCGGCAAGCAACTCCCGCACCCGCCCCAGCCGCTCGATGCTCTTGAGGGCCAGCGCCTGGTCCGGGACCAGGTTGCGCGCGAGCACCTCGGAGTAGCCGTGCGGGGCGAAGGCGCGCAACTTGCGGGCCACCGTCTCTGCGGAGCCGTAGATCGCCACGCCGGGGGCGAAGCCTCTGTACCCCCGGTCGAGGATCGGCCGTGCGACCTGCTCCGCCTCCTCGTCCGACTCGCCCACGTAGATGTCGCGGCGGATGGCGACCACGGCGGGCTCGTCCAGCACGGCACGGTGCTGCATGAAGCGCGTCGCCATCATGGCGGCGTCCTCGATCGAGACGCCGGGCGCGGCCAGCCACCCATCGCCGAGGCGTGCCGCGCGTTCGAGGGCGGCGTCCGCCTCACCGCCGATCCAGACCTCGACGCCCTCGGGCGGCAGCGGGGCGATGCGGGCATCGGTGAAGGAGAAGCGGCGCGACCCGCTGACCGTCTCGCCCGCCCACAGGCGACGCATGATGTCCAGGGACTCCTCGAACATGGAGGGCCGGAAGTGCGGGTCGATGCCCATGCCGGAGAACTGCGCGTCGGCCGGGCCCACGGCGCACTGCATGATGAAGCGACCGTCATGGATCGAGGCCAACGTGCCGACCTGCTCGGCCAGCAGGACGGGGTGCCACAGCGGCAGCAGGAACAGGCAGCCCGCCGGACGCCCCTGCCACTCCGCCAGGATGCGGCCCATGATCGGCACGTTCTGGTAGTACTTCCCGGGCCCGGTGACGTGGTGGTCACCCACAAAGAGCGAGTCCAGGCCGGCATCCCGCGCTGCGGCGGCACGCTCCACCATCCAGCGGGCGCCCTCCCGCGCATCCTCCACCCGGTGCGCACTCGATAGCGACATTCCCACGCGCATGCTGGCGCCTCCCTCACTCCCCCGCGCTGCGGAGGCGCCAGTGTACGTATCGAGGCGGCCCCCAGTTGTGGCGGGGACAAAGTCGGCGGCGGCGTGCGTACAATTCGTATGTGATTCCGGCTACGGGAAGCATCGCGGCTTCCGCACGCAGCGGACTCGCAGACGCGGAGGACGGGATGGCGGTCAGGCAAACGGTGGCGCGCGTGGTGCGCCCGGTGGTGGTGCGCGGGCTCCTCGCGAAGGAGCGCCTCAAGACCGGTGTCACCTTCAATCCCCTCTCGCGCCAGTGGCGTGACGACCCCGTCCCGCTGTTCGAGCGCCTGCGCGAGAAGGACCCCGTCCACTACTCGGAACTGATCGGCGGCTGGGTGGTCTCCCGCCACGAGGACGTGGACGCGATCCTGCGCGACCATCACCGCTTCTCCAGCGACCCTCGCCGCGGCCCCAACGCAGACGTGCTGGCGGCGCTGGAGGTCACCCAGAGCATGCTCAACCTCGACCCGCCGGACCACACCCGCACCCGCTCGCTGGTCACCCAGGCCTTCACCCCGAGGGCCATCGAGGGCTGGCGAGAGCGCATCGAGGCGGTCATCAGCGACCTGTTCGCCGAGATCGGTGAGGCGGCGGAGTTCGACGTGATGGAGTGCCTGGCGGTCCCGCTGCCGGTGGTGGTGATCGCGGAGATCCTGGGCGTGCCGCCTTCCGACCTCCCGCGCTTCAAGGCGTGGTCGGACGACATCGCGCGGACGCTCGAGCCCTCCATGTCCGCAGAGGACGGCGGCCGCGCCCAGCGGGCAAGGCAGGAACTGGGGGACTACTTCGGGGCGATCATCGAAGCACGGCGTGCGGAGCCACGGGACGACCTCATCACGTCGCTCGTGCAGGCGGAGGCGGCGGGCGAGCGGCTGACGCACGATGAACTGCTCGCCACGCTGGTGCTGCTGCTGGTCGCCGGCAACGAGACCACCACGAACCTCATCGGCAACGGCACGCTGGCGCTGCTCCGGCACCCCGAGCAGCAGCGCTGGCTGCGCGACCATCCCGAGCAGGTGGAGTCCGCCGTGGAGGAACTGCTGCGCTTCGACAGCCCGGTGCAGATCAACGGACGCACCACGCTGGTGGAGGTGGAGGTGGGCGGCAAGCGCATCCCCCCGCAGCGCCAGGTGATCCTGCTGCAGGGTGCGGCGAACTACGACCCGCTGCGCTGGGAGCGGCCGCATGGCCTGGACCTCTCGCGCGGCGACAAGGGCCACCTCTCCTTCGGCCGCGGCATCCACTACTGCGTGGGCGCACCCCTTGCGCGGATGGAGGCGCAGATGCTCTTCCCGAGGATGCTCGCGCGCTGGCCCAACCTGCGCCTGGCCGAGCGGGACGCCTCGTTCCGTCCAAACGTGGTGCTGCGCGGCCTGGAGCGCCTACCCGTGCGCGTCGATTAGCCTCGTCACTCAGAAGCAGAGGACTGGAAGCAGAGGAGCCCGTCGATGTGCCGTTCGATCAAGCGCCTGCGCGCGGCCAGGGGCAGCGAAGACGCACCGCCCACTCCCGAGGAGATCGAGGCGGCCGCCCTCCAGTTCGTGCGCAAAGTGAGCGGCTTCCAGAAGCCCGCCGCCCATAACGCCGCCGTCTTCGATGCCGCCGTCGCAGACATCTCCGCCACCACGGAACGGCTCCTGGCCTCCCTCCAGGTGCGCTAAGCCGGCCCTGCGGGTCCGAGGCGCAGACCGGGCGCGCCTCGATCCGAACATTTGGTCGGCTAGTGCATCGCCGCGACGGACGCGGCATGCTCCCCGCATGCAACAAGACGCCACCGAGCAGGTCGAGTCGATCACCGACCGCCAGCGCGAGGTCGCCCGCCTGGTCGCTGAGGGGCGCTCGAATCCCGAGATCGCGGATGCCCTGGGCATTTCGCTGGCCGGGGCGAAGTACCACGTCTCCGAACTCCTCGGCCGTCTCGGGGTCGAGCGCCGCGAGGATGTCGCCGCCTGGTACCGCGAACACGGCGGCCCCGCCACGGCCACGCGCGGCCGCTGGTCACGCCTGCGCGCCCTGTGGCCTCTGGGCGCGCTCACCGCCGTCGGCGTGCCCCTGGCGCTGCTCGCGGTCGCCCTCGCGAACGGCCGTGTCGAGGAGGCACCGGAACCACCGGCGATGGCGGCGATGGCGGCGACGGAGATCGTCGAGCCCACGCCCGTCCCGACGGAACCAGTGCCCGGTGCGACCGCGACCCCGGACCGCCTCCCGATCTTCTTCGAGTACGAGGTGCGCGAGGGTGACACGCTCGCCGCGATCGCCTCGAGGTTCGGTGTCGGCGAGGAGCACGTGGCCTGGAACAACCCTGGCGCCGAGGACGATGACGACATCGCGCCCGGCCAAGTCCTCCAGATTCCGAGCGTCTCGGGCATCATCCACTCCGTGCGTGCCGGCGAGACCGTCACGGAGATCGCCGCGCTCTACGACGCCGACTGGCGCGACATCATCGGGTTCGAGGCCAACGGGCTCCGGGGTGACCCGAACGACTTGCGCCCGGGCGCCCTCATCCTCGTGCCGGGCGGGCGGATGATGCCGCTCACCGTGGTCGCGCCGGACCGGCCGGCTGCGGGCGGGATCGATGCGGGAGCAGCGGGGTGGCTGTGGCCGGTACCCGGCTCGGTGATCCGCCTCTTCGGACCCGAGCACCCCGTCGGCGTGGACATCGCGGCCCCGGCCGGCACGCCGATCGTGGCGTCCAGGAGCGGCGCCGTGCTCTTCGCAGGCGGCAACCCATGCTGCTCCTACGGCTACCACGTCATCATCAACCACGGTGAGGGCTACGAGACGCTCTACGCGCACCTCTCGGAATTCGCCGTCGCCCTCGGACAAGACGTGGCTGCGGGCGACACCATCGGCTGGGTGGGCAGGACCGGCCGGACGCCCGAGCCGCACCTCCACTTCGAGGTCCACCGCAACGGCATCTACCAGGACCCGCTCGCCTACCTCCCGTAGCCCCCGCGCACGCGGCAGTCGCGCTCGACGACGGGAGGCTTCTCGTTGCCGGCGGTGCGGCGAACCTCCAGACAGGAGGTTCCCGCGAGAACTTCATCTGGCTGCTGAACGTGGTCACCGGAGATGTCGAGTCCATCGATGCAGGCGAGGTTCGCCCCATCGCGGGGATTGCGGCCCCCTTCGGCGACGGGAGCATCCTCCTGCTGTCGTACCCGACCGAGTCGGAAGCGGTAGCGCAGTACGAGGCCTACCTCGTTCACCCATCGCCCCCACGCACCCTCACCCGGCCCTCCTGACCACGGGCGGTATACTCCCGTCGCTCGCTGCCCGAATGCCCAACGCCGAAGGGGGTACCGCATGATCGAGGGCTACCCGGAAATTGCTCGCGATGTCTCGACGCTGAAGCAGGCGCCCAACCTGTCGGACTGGGCCGCCCTGCGCGAGTCATGGTCATGGGACGACGCGTGGGCGGAGTTGGATCTGCCGGACGGGCTGGTCAACATGGCGCACGAGTGCGTCGACCGCCACGCGGAGAACGTGAACGCAGACAAGGTGGCGATCCTCTGGAACGGCGCGGACAACCAGGTGGAGACGTACACCTACGCGCAGTTCAAGGCGCAGACCAACAAGGTGGCGAACGCCCTGAAGACCCTTGGTGTGGAGAAAGGGGAGCGGGTCTTCGTCCTGAGCGACCGCATCCCGGAGTTGTACTTCTCCTGCTTCGGCGCGCTGAAGGCCGGGGCGATCATGGCGCCGCTGTTCTCGGCGTTCGGCCCAGAGCCCATCAAGGAACGCGTGGCCCGCGCGGAGGGCTCCGTCATCATCACCACGCCGAAACTGCTCCCGAAGGTGAACGCGATCCGCTCCGAGTTGCCCTCCATACGCCACGTCATCGTGATCGCCCATCGCGAGGGCAAGCCGGTGGCGGAGGGCGACATCGACTACCAGTCGATCGTGGGCTCGGCATCCGAGGAGTTTGAGATCGAGCGCACGGGGCCCGAGGACTGGTCGGTGATGCACTTCACCAGCGGCACCACCGGTCTGCCGAAGGGTGCGGCGCACGTCCACAACGCCATCGTCAGTCACTACGCCACCGGGAAGTACGCGCTGGACCTGCAGCCGGACGACATCTACTGGTGCACGGCGGACCCGGGCTGGGTGACGGGCACCTCGTACGGCATGTTCGCGCCGTTCTCCAACGGCGTCACAGCGCTCATTGACGAGGGCGGGTTCAGCGCGCGCCGCTGGTACGAACTGATCCAGAAGCACGGGGTGACGGTCTGGTACACCGCGCCCACGGCGATCCGCCTGCTGATGAAGGCCGGCGAGAGCCTGCCGGCGCAGTTCGACCTGAGCACGCTGCGCTTCATCTCCTCCGTGGGCGAGCCGCTGAACCCGGAGGCGGTGGTCTGGGGCAACCGCGCGTTCGACCAGCCCATCCACGACAACTGGTGGCAGACGGAGACGGGCTCCATCATGTGCGCCAACTACGCCGCCATGCCGGTGCGCCCGGGCTCCATGGGCCGCCCGTTCCCCGGCGTCCACGTCTCCGTGGTGGACGACGAGGGCAACGAGATCGCCGAGCCGATGGTGGAGGGCGCCCTGGTGGTGCGCCCGCCGTGGCCCTCCATGTTCCGCACCTACTGGAACGACCAGGAGCGGTACGACTCGCGCTTCAAGGGCGGCTGGTACTACTCCGGCGACCGCGCCAAGCGTGACGAGGACGGCTACATCTGGTTCGTGGGACGCGACGACGACGTCATCAACACGGCCGGCCACCTGGTCTCCCCGTTCGAGGTGGAGTCCGTGCTCATCGAGCACGAGGCCGTGGCGGAGGCCGGCGTGATCGGCAGGCCAGACGACGTGGCCATGGAGGTGGTGAAGGCCTTCGTCACGTTGAACGAGGGCTACACCGAGACGCCGGACCTGATGCGCGCGCTGAACCGCCACTGCCGCGAGCGCCTCGGCTCCACCGTGGCGCCTCGAGAGATCGTGGTGATCGACATCCTGCCGAAGACGCGCTCCGGCAAGATCATGCGTCGCCTGCTGAAGGCCCGCGAACTCGGCCTCCCCGAGGGCGACATCAGCACGCTCGAGGAGGATTAGGCCGCGCCTGCTGACCTCGCCATCCACCCGGGCGAACTGCGGGAGCGGCCTCGCCAAGATGCCGCCCTCGACGCGTGCTACCGGCGCGGGCGGCAGTGCCGAGGGCTATGCCATGGGGCCCTGGGACTGCCGCTGCGGGTTCGCTCCCTGCGCGCTGGCGCCCTGGCTGTTCATCTCCTGCCCGCAGGCGCACATGGGGTTCATGTCAGCCGCCATGCCGGCATCCGCGGAGCGCGTCACCTGGATCTCCGCGCCGCAGTTGGAGCATGCGTAGACCTGTCCTGCCTCGAACGACATCCTGTGAGTCCTTTCTTCGGGCCGGGCGCCGAGGTGGCCCCTGCCCCTCAAGCAGAGCCCCCGAACAGTCGCCAGCCGGGGCTATCAGCGGCGATGCCTGCCCCCCGGCTTCGTGACACGCACGTGACGATCGAGGGCACTCCGGGAGGCCGCCAGCAGGACGGCGGCGACATCGTGCACAATGCACCCAGCCGGCTCACCGCCGCGCTGGAAGCGCATCAGCCGGGCGACGCGCGATGTCCCGAGGAGGCTCCGATGGCCGAGACGACGAACGACGTGCAGATCCACCGCGGCCTGCAGGGCGTCTACTTCGACCGCTCGGCGGTGTGCGACATCGACGGGCGCGCGGGCGAACTCTGGTATCGCGGCTACTCCATCCACGAACTGGCGGAGCACTCCACGTTCGAGGAGACCGCCTACCTCCTGCTGCACGGCGACCTGCCCACCGCCTCGCAACTGCGGGAGTGGTCGGACGCCCTGGTGGCCGCGCGTACCCTCCCGCCCGAGGTCGTCGAGGTGATCCGCACGGTCCAGCGCGCGCACCCGATGGACGTGCTGCGCACGGCAGTCTCCGCGCTGGCGGTGGACGACCCGGACGTGGCCGACAACTCGCCCGAGGCCACCCTGCGCAAGGCGGTACGCCTCACCAGCCAGGTGCCGATGATCGTCGCGGCGCACCACCGCATCCGCTCCGGCCTCGAGCCGCTGGAGCCGGACGCCACGCTCGGACACGCGGCCAACTTCCTCTGGCTGATCAAGGGCGAACGGCCGTCCGAGGATGCCGCGCGCCTGATGGACCTGGATCTGATCCTGCACGCGGAGCACGGGGCGAATGCCTCGTCGTTCACGGCGCGCGTGGTGGCGGCGACGGATGCGAACCTGCACGCGGCGGTGACCTCGGGCGTGGCGGCGCTGAGCGGGCCGGCGCACGGCGGCGCCGCCGAGAACGTGATGCGCATGGCGCAGGAGATCGGCGAGCCGGAGCACGCCGCCGCCTACGTGAAGGCCCTCCGCGACGAGCGCAAGCCCGTCATGGGCTTTGGCCATCGCGTCTACCGCACGGAAGACCCGCGCGCGCGCCACATGCGCGCCGGCGTGAAGCGCCTGTCCGAGGAGATGGGCCAGCCGAAGTGGTTCGCCATCCTGGAGGCCGTCGTGGAGGCGATGCGGCCCTACGCGCGCCTGGGCGTGAACGTGAACGTCGACTTCTACGCGGGCGTCGTCTACTACCTGCACGGCATCCCGGAGGACCTCTTCGTCCCCATCTTCGCCGTGGGCCGCACTCCGGGATGGTGCGTGAGCGTCCTGGAGCAGTACGCACACAACATCCTCATCCGCCCCCTCACCCTCTACGCCGGCCCCGCGCCGAGGGCGTACGTTGGGATCGAGGAGCGATGAGACATGCGCTGCACGGTCTGTCAGCAGGGTGAGACGCGGACGGGGGTCACGAACCTGGGCTTCCAGCGTGGGAGCAACCAGGTGGTCGTGAGGGACGTGCCGGCCGACATCTGCGAGGCGTGCACGGAGTTCTTCGTGGACGAGGTCACCAGCGGCCAGGTCATTGCCCTCGCGGAGGACGCCATCGCGCACGGATGGGCGGTCGTGCACTACGCTTCCTGACTTCTGGAGCACCCCGCCGGAAAGAAGCCGCGCATGACCACCGCCGACGCACCGAGGCTCACCGCCGTCACGCTCTCCACGCTCGCCGCCACGCCCGCCACCGTCCGCCTGCTGCTCACCGGCCTCGCCGAGGGCACCCTCCACGCGACGCCACCGGCTGAGGCAGAAGCCGGCGACTGGAGCCTGCACACCGTCGCGGTACACCTGGTCGACAGCCATCGGCGTCAGGTGAGGCGGATCCGGCGCATGGTGGCGGAGGACCGCCCCACACTCGCCGCCGTCGACGATTGGGAGTCGCTCGTGGTGTCCGGGCTGCAGGACGAAGGCACCGAGGCGCTCATCGAGGTTCTGGCGGCGGAGCGGGCGAGCGACGTGCCGTGGTACGCCTCGCTGGACGCGGCGGCGCTCGGCCGCACGGGGGTGCATTCGGCGGCGGCCGAGGTGAGCGTGGCGCACGTCCTGAACCACGCCGCGTACCACGACGCCCAGCACCTGGGGCAGGTGGCCCGCCTGATCGAGGTGGCCGCGGACGCCGGGCGCGGCCGCATGCGCTTCGCCGGGCCGTAGGCAGACAGTGCGCCGCCCTCCCGTCTTCCGCTGGATCCGGAACGTCCCGCTGCTCCGCACGCTGGCGGAGGTCGCCGCCGGCCTGCTCGCCTCCCGTCAGCCGGTGGGGGCCACGGCGGTGATCGTGGGGCCGGACGGCCTGGTGCTGGTGGCGCTGCATCGCACCCGGCCCTCGGCGCCGTGGGGGTTGCCGGGCGGCTGGCTGCACCGAGGCGAACTGCCGGAGGACGGCGTGCTGCGCGAGGTGGCCGAGGAACTCGACGTGCCCGTGACGCTGGAGCGCTACCTGTGCTCCTATGCACACTGGAACGGTCGTTTCCGCCCGCGCGGGCTGAGCCTGGCCTTTCGCCTCCGCTCGACCGCTCCGCCGGGGACGCAGGTGACGCCTCGCTCCTGGGAGATCGCCGTCACCCGCTGGGTGACGGGAGCCCAGGCAACGGCGATGCTTGCCCCGGACGAGGCGCGCGCGGTGAGGCTCGCCCTGGGCTCGCCACCCGCCCCCGCCGAGCCGCTTGAGACGCCGGAGAGAGACCGGACATGAGAGGGAGTGCCTGATGCCGCTGGTCCCGATCCTCCGTGAGGAGGCGCTGCGACGAGGCCTGCTGGACGCGGACGAGGGCGTGGACGCTGCCACGGCGTTCCGCCTGGTGCGCGACATGCCCTACCGGCGCGCCTCGGACCGGCAGCCGGAGACGATCCTGCGCGAGTGGCGCGGCACGTGCTCCGGGAAGCACTACCTGTTGCGCGACCTGCTGCGCGAGATCGGGATGCCCTCTACGGTCATCCTCGCCACGCACGAGTTCACGCCGGACAACTCGCCGTGGCTGCCGCCGCACCTGATGACCGAGGCGATCCTGGCGCCGGTGCCGGACGTCCACAACTTCCTCCGCGTCCAGTACGACCCGGCGGACGACCAGTGGATGACCGTGGACTGCACCTGGCCCAGCGCCGCTCGACGCCTGGAGATGCCGGCCAACCTCTCGTTCGAGCCCGGCGTGGACCAGCGCATTGCCTGCGACCCGATCGAGATCTTCCACGTGCCGGAGGACCAGGACCCGCAGGCCCTGAAGGAGGAGGTGCTGGCCGACCACGTCGGCCAGCAGGCCGCGCGTCGGGACGCCTTCATCAACGGTCTCTCGGACTGGGTGGAGCGCGAACTGGGCCAATAACGGGCGGCCGCAGCGGGCCATCGAGGCTGACGGCTGCCTCGGTTAGGATGGCGACGGCCACGAGTGGAGCGAGGTGGAGGCATCCGTGCAGAGCGCCCGAGTCAACGCGATCTACACCGCCTTCGCCACCCTGGTGTTCACCGGTCTGCAGTACTTCCAGGGTGAGCGCAGCGTCATGGTGCTGGCCGTGGGCGCGGTCATGTTCTTCGTCTTCACGTTCTTTATGCTGCGCCTCATCAATCGCGTCACCTCCGTCATGGTGGGCGGCCTGAGCCGTAAGCGCGGCGAGCGCACCAGCGACGCCGATGCCGAACGTGGCCCGGAGGTCATCGAGCCCACCACCTCGCGCCCGGAACACGTCCGGCGCCGCCGCGAACGCCGCACACGGCGCGGCCGCCGCTCGTAGCACGCGTACTCATAGATACGAAGAACCCCCGGCGTCCCGGGGGTTCTTCGATCTGAACGGCTCCGGTCGGTACCAGTGGGTGACCCAGTGGGTGACGAGGCATCCGGGACCTGGAGGTGCTCCTCGCTGACCTGCACCGGCCCCCTACTCGGAGCGCTGGGCCACCACGCACCACAGCGGGTCGGCGTCCGGCGGCGAACGGTCGACGAAGACCGGCTCGTCAAAGTTGCCGGCCAGTCCGAAGTACGAGGCCACCAGCCGCACGCGGTCGGCCGGCCCCAACTGGCGCCAGACCTCCACCGCCTTGGTGGGGAACATGCGATGGGAGAAGGTGACGACGAACGTGCCGCCCGGCGCCAGCACGCGGCCCACCTCGCGGAAGACGTCCACGGGCTGGACCAGGTACTGCACGGACACGGCGCACAACGCCACGTCGAAGGAGGCGGCCTCGTACGGCAGGACGGGATCCGTGTTCAGGTCGTGCACCACGCGATCCGTGAGTTGGGGGTTGTCCCGCAACTCCTCCTGGTTCATCCCCAGCCCGGCCACCCGCGCGTACTCCACGTCCGAGGGCAGGTGCGACACCCAGGAGGACATCAGGTCCAGCACCCGTGCGCCCGGCGGGACCACCTCGCGGTAGAACTCGGTGAGCGCCTGGATGGTCGCGTCGTCAATGTGGGTGACGAAGCGGGGGACTTCGTAGAAGAAGCGGTCGGAGGACATGTCCTCGCGGCGGAAGAACTGCGCGGGCATCTGCGGCATCTGGGGCTGTTCAGGCTGGTCAGGTTGGTCAGGCTGCTCAGGCATTGGGGGGCGCTCCCTGCATCCGCGGCAGAATAGCCGCTGCCAAGGAGGCCCGCGCGGCTCGTGCTGGCCCGCGCTCGATCTACCGTGACGTCAGTTCTGGGTGCTCACCACGCCGCCGACCACGAGGCTCGCGTGCAGGCCCTCGTGCCCGGGGATGATGCACGTGAAGGCCAGGGCGCCGGCCTCGGGTACGCGCAGGCGGATGACGGTGTCCCCGTTGGGTGCGAGCGACTCGTGCATCTCGGAGCCCGGGGCGGCGCCGGTCATCACGAAGGCATGAGGCGCGCCGGCGGAACCGGCCAGGACGAACTCCACCACCTCGCCCGGCCGAGCCACGATCGAGGACAGGTCCAGCCGCCCGGTGGAAGCGTCCACCACGAAGGAGCGGTCCACCTCCACGGCGGAGAGGTCCACGCCGCGGATCAGCACGTCGTGGCCGTGGGAGCCCCATGCGAACGCCCACGCCACGGCGCCCACCATCACCATGGCAAAGCCGAGGCGGCGCCAGCGGGGGCGGGTGCGCAGCGGAAGTTCCAGGGCGGTCACCCGTCTAGCGTACCTCCAGCGGGGCGCCACGCGTGGGACTTGAAGCCCGTACTACCGGCCGCCCGCGGCAGGCGGCGCGCCGAGGCGGTCCGCGAATTCACCCAGGTCTCGCACGCGCTGGACGCGCGGGTCCAGGTCCACGCGGTTCGTGGGCCAGTCCCGCAGGAAGATGCGCGTGTCCGAGCCCTGCGCCAGCAACTGCGCGGTCCGGGGGTCGTCGTCAATGTGCTCGGCGGCGCGCAGGATTGTGAGCGCGTCCAGTTTGAAGTGGGGACTCCGGAGTCGGGTCTGGTTCACCACCACGCGGTCGAAGAGCGCCTCGAAGCCGTGGCGGCGAAGCCACCAGCGCGGATAGGTGCGGCGGCCCGTCAGCACCACCAGTTGGCGCACCTCGCGCAGACGCTCCAGCGCCTCACGCGCGCCCGGGAGCGGGCGACGCGGGTTGAAGCGCAGGTGGTCCAGCGGCTCTCCCAGCCATCGAGGCGTGATGCGCGCCGGGACTGGCGTGGCGCCCGGGTCCAGGAACGTGCGGTGCACGCCCACGTTCCACCCGAAGTACGGAGAACAGAACACGCCGTCCATGTCCACGGTCAGCACGGGCAAGTCAGGCCGGCGGCTCATGCGCCCTCAATCCCTTGGTCCTGGCAATCCCCTGGTCCTGGCGGCGGCGCGCACTAGACGATGATCGGCGGCTCCGGCGGTGGGCTGGGCGGGATGCCCGGCGGCGTGGGGTACGGCCCGCGCTGCGGCATGGGCACGTGGCCCTCCGTGGAAGGCGAGAACGCGCCGCGCTGGAGTTGCGAGGCCCACCCGGCCAGGCGGTCCTCCACCAGGCGGTAGACCGTGCCCTCCGGGTAGCGCCCTTCAGCGTCACGCTCCCGGCCCGCCGGCACGCCAGTGAGCACCTCGATGCCCTCCTCGATGGTGTCGACGGCCCAGATGTGGAACTTGCCCTCCGCCACCGCCTCCGCAACGCGCTGGGAGAGGACCACGTTCTCGATGTTCGTGCGCGGAATCATCACCCCCTGGTCGCCCGTCAGGCCGCGCAGGCGACAGACCTCGAAGAAGCCCTCGATCTTCGCGGTCGCCCCGCCGATGGGCTGGACGCGCCCCATCTGGTCCACGGAACCGGTCACCGCGATGCGCTGGTCCACGGGGATGTCCGCCAGCGATGAGAGCAGCGCGTACAACTCCGTGGAAGAGGCGGAGTCGCCGTCAATATCGCCGTACAACTGCTCGAACGTGAGGCTGGCGTGGAAGAGCGAGGCCTTGTCCTGGCCGAAGGTGTGGGCCAGGAATCCGCGCAGGATCAGGAAGCCCTTGTTGTGGATGCGCCCCGCCATCTCGCTTTCGCGCTCCACCATGACGATGCTGCCTCGGCCGGGCGAGGTCACGCAGGTCACGCGCGAGGGCCGTCCGAAGGCGATGTCGCCCAGGTCGTAGACGGAGAGCGCGTTGATCTGGCCCACGCGCTCGCCGGCCGTCTCCACGTGGATCGTGCCGTCGTCCATGGCCTCCAGCAGGCGCTCGGCCACCAGCGACGAGCGGTAGACGCGCTCGTCCAGGGCGCGGAGCACGTGGCGCTCGTGGACCATGTCCTGGGCGTCCTGTCGTGCCCAGTAGTCCGCCTGGCGTACCGCGTCCACGAAGCCGGCCATGTTCGCCGACAACCGGTGCTGATCCTCCACCATGCGGGAGGAGAACTCCACCAGGCGGCAGATGGCGGCGCGGGTGAACGGCAGCAGGCCGCCCCGTTCCACCTCCGCGCGGATCACCGAGGCCAGGCCGTTGGCGGTCTCCCGCGTGCGCGCGTAGTCCGTCTCAAAGTCCGCCTTCACCTTGAACAACTCCCGGAAGTCCGGGTCATACCGGTAGAGCAGGCTGTAGAGCATGGACTCGCCGATGAGGATCACCTTGAGGTGCAGCGGGATCGGGTCGGGTCGCAGGCCCGTGGTGGGCACCAGTTGAAAGTTCTCGGAGAGGTTCTCCACCTGCAGCCGGTCAGACAGTAGCGAGCGCTTGAGCGCGTCCAGCGAGGCCGCATTGTTCAGCAAGTCGCGGAGGCGGATCACCAGGTAGCCGCCATTGGCCCGCGCCAGCGCGCCGGCGCGGATCAGCGTGTGGTCCGTCATGGCCGCGCCAATGGTGCCCTGGTACTCAACGCGGCCCACCAGGTTGTAGTAGGTGGGGTTGGTCTCAAAGATGACGGGGGCGCCCCCGTCCGGCTGGTTCGCTACGAAGACGTTGACCTCGTAGATACGGGTGGGGTCCGGGCGCGGGATGGGGAGGCCGGGCACCGCCGGCTGTTCGGCCTGCCGGAACTGGTTGCGATTCTCCGCCAGGTGGTTGCGCGCGGCCTCCAGGAACTTCTGGATCTCCGGGTCGTCCTGGTGACGCCCCAGCAGGGCCTCGAACAGGTGGCCCACCGCGTATCGAGCCGTCTCGTCGTCCAGTTGCTCGGCGGCGTCCTGCGCTTCCCGCTCGCGGGCGCGGAGCACGAGCATCGCTTCCTGCAATTCCTTCTCCAGCGTGCGCCGGTTGGCCGCGATCTGCTCGCGTTCCTCCTCACTCAGCGCGTTGAAACGCTCCTCCGTGGCCGGCTCGCCCTCGATGAGGGGGGCCGAGGCGATCCCCTGGGGGCCGAACTGCAGCGCGAAGTTGAGTTCGGCGGCTCGGGCCTGCAGGGCAGAGATCTGTTCGCTGCGCTGCTGCTCCAGCCGGTCCACCAGTTGCTGGCGCATGCGCGCGTAGGAGTCTGACTCAAACGCGGACGCCATCTCACGCGCGGCGGACTCCACCGCCTGGCGCACGGCCGCCGCGAACTGGTGCGCGGTGCCCGCGGGCATGGAGATGGCGGCGGGGTGGTCCGGATCCTCGAAGTCGTGGACGTAGATCCAGTCCTGCGCGGGCGGGGAGGCGGCGGCACGGCGGCGCAGGAAGGTGTCCACCACCGTGGACTTGCCGAAGCCGTCCGGCCCCGCCGCGTACAGGTTGTATCCGCGCGAGGCCATCCCCAGGGCAAACTCGATGGCTCGGACGGCGCGCTCCTGGCCGAAGACGGCCTCCAGCAGCGGCACGTCCTCCGTGGTCTCGAATTCAAGCCAACCGTCCTCGACGGTGGCGGTCACCTGGTCGACGGTGAGCCGCCGCTCGTCCCGAAGTCTGGTGGCCTCAACCATCGAACACGCCCCTTCGGCAGCCTTGCGTGCGGGCCGCGCGGCGTGACGGCACGCCGAGCCCTGGGCCGATGCTAACAGCCAGAATCCGCAGCCTCATCGTTGCCGTGATCGTCGCTGGCCCTCCGACGCGAGGCCGGTCACCCAGCGGCGGGCCTCCCGTATAGTCGTGACCGTATCCCCTCGTCACTGTCGGACTGGTCGGAGGACCCATGCGTGCTGCCGTCATCACCGAGCCCGGAGGCCCCGAGGTCTTCCAGGTCCAGGAGGTCCCGGACCCCACGCCCGGCCCGGACGAGGTGCTGGTGGCGGTGAAGGCCAGCGCCCTGAACCGCGCCGACCTCATGCAGCGTCGAGGCCGCTACAACGGCCCGCCCGGCACCCGCAACGACATCCCCGGCCTGGAGATGGCCGGTGTGGTGGAGTCCGTGGGCGAGCGCGTGGTGCAGTGGCGCCCGGGCGACCGCGTGATGGCCCTGCTGGGCGGCATGGGGTACGCCTCGAAGGTGGCGGTGCACGAGCGCATGCTCATGCCCGTGCCCCCGAACCTGTCGTTCGAGGAGGCCGCCAGCATCCCGGAGACGTTCCTGACGGCGTACGACGCCCTGTTCCTCCAGTGCGGGCTCTCCATGGGCGAGTCCGTGCTGATCCACGCGGCCGGCTCCGGCGTGGGCACCGCGGGCATCCAGATGGCCGCCGCGCAGGGCTGCCGCATCTTCGGTACCGCCGGGTCGCAGGAGAAGTTGGACGGCGCAGTCGAACTGGGCATGGACATCGGCATCAACTACCGGGAGCAGGACTTCGCGGAGGTGGTGCAGGAGCAGACCGGCGGCGGCGGCGTGGACGTGATCCTGGACGTCATCGGCGCGCCCTACTGGGACCAGAACATCGCCTCGCTGGCCGTGAAGGGCCGCATGGTGATCGTGGGCAGCATGGGCGGCGGTACGGTGGAGAAGATGGCCATCGGCGGCCTCATGCAGAAGCGCGCCACCGTGCGCGGCACCTTGCTGCGCGCCCGTCCGCTGGAGGAGAAGGCCACGCTGGTGCAGTCCTTCGTGCACCAGGTGCTCCCGTTCTTCGCCGACGAGACGGTGCGCCCGGTGGTGGACCGCGTCTTCCCGCTGGAGCAGACCAGCGAGGCCCACGCACTCATGGAGTCCAACGCCAACTTCGGCAAGATCGTCCTCAAGATCGACGATTAGCCATGCCGGGAACGAGCGGCGCCGGACTGACCGAGGCGGGGCGCGCGCGCATCGAGTCCGTCGCCCGCGACCACCTTGGACGAGGGTGGCACACCGGGGCGCAGGTGGCGGTCTACCGCCACGGACGCCTCCAGGTGGACCTTGCGCTGGGCGAAGGCACGGGCAAGCGCATGCTGTGGTTCTCGGCGACCAAGCCGGTGACCGCGGTGGCCGTCCTCATGCTGGCGGAACGCGGCGCGCTCGACCTCGATGCGCCGATCGCGGAGGTGTGGCCGGAGTTCGGGCACGGCGGCAAAGAACGCTGCACCACACGGCACGTCCTCATGCACCAGGGCGGCTTCCCTGTCTTCCCGCCGCACTTCGACTGGGCGCGCATGGACGACTGGGAGGCCGTGGCCACCGCGACGGCGGCGCTCCCCGCGCAGTGGGAGCCCGGCACGGACACCGGCTACCACCCCGTCACCTACGGCTTCGCACTGGGCGAGGTCATCCGCCGCGTCGACGGCCGCGAGCCTCGCGACTTTCTGCGCGACGAGATCTTCGAGCCGCTCGGCATGGCGGCGTCCCTCGGCACCCGTGACATCGAGGACGACCTGAACGCCGTCTGCCTCCCCCTTGCCATGAGCGAGGTCACCATGGCCGACCCGGAGGGCGCCGAGGCGCGCACGAGCGACATCGTGCGCCGCTTCACGCTGTCCTCCACGCTGCGAGGCCAACTCCCCGCCGCCAACGGCATCGGCACCGCGGAAGCCCTCGCGCGGTTCTACGCGGCGATGGTGAACGGCGGCGAACGGGAGTACGTGCGGCTACTGTCGCCGGAGATGGTGGCGCTGGCTACCAGCGTGCAGGTGGAGACGGACTTCGACCGAACGAGCAACCTCCCCGCCTCATACGGCCTTGGCTTTGCGGTCGGCGGCATCTGGCCGCCCTTCGATGTGCCTCGGGTCTTCGGCCACGGCGGCCAGCAGTGCGCGATCTCCTGGGGGGACCCGGACACCGGCATCGCCGCCGCCTACCTGACGAACGGCCTGCACGACCCATACGTGGTGCAGGTGCGCACGGAGGAGATGTTCCACGCCATCCGCGAGGCGTGCGCGTAGGCGCCGTCCGATGCGCCTCGTCCCTACCGGTCCAGCCCCAGCCGGCGCACGAGGGCGAGGCAGTCCTCCGGGCTCCCAGCCACGTAGGGCGGGACGGAGATCTCCTGCGGGCTGAGGGGAAGCGGGTCGCCGTTCACCATCAGCAGCGTGCCGCCCACGCCCATCAGGATGCCTGCCCCCCCGGCCACGTCCCAGATCGAGCGGGGGCCGGTGGAGAAGTAGACGTCCGCATCCTGCGTGGCCGCGTGCACGAGTTTCAGCACGGCCGAGCCCAGCGGGTACGCCTGGTAGGGGAGGTGGTACTGGATGCGGCGCTGCTCGTAGTCCCAGCGGGAGACCACCACGCGCTCCACGTGGCCGTCGTTCGGCAGTTGCGGCAGGTTCACACCGTCGCGGCTGGCCTCGCGGCGGTCGCCGTGCACCAGGCTGGAGTAGACCTCGCCCTGGACCGGCAGGCCCACCCCGCCCAGCACCAACTCGTCCCCCAGGAAGAGGCCCACCGAGACGCCGAACTCCGGCAGCCCTCGCAAGAACTCGCGCGTGCCGTCCAGCGGGTCCACCACCCACGTGGGTTCGTTCGCCAGCAGCGGCTTGTCCGCGTCTGACTCCTCCGACAGCCAGTGCGCGCCGGGGATGAGCGGCAGCAGGCGCCGGCGCAACACGTCGTCCGAGGCGTAGTCCGCCTCCGTGACCGGCCCCTCGCCGGGCTTGTGGCCCACGCGCACCGTCCGCTGCCGCAGCACCGCGCGGATCGCCTCGCACGCCTCCTCCACCGCTTCCTCCAGGCCGGCCCGCACCGCGTCGAGGTTGATGGCGCGGGAGCCGGCGCCGGAGGACGAACGGTCACTCACAGGCTGGAGCCGCCATCCACGATCACGGTCTGGCCGGTGACGAAGGTGTTGAGTTGGATGAACGCCAGGATGGCGTCCGCGCACGTCTCCGGCGTGGCCACGGCCTTCAGCGGGGTGCGTTCGGCGGCGGCTTCCTTGGCTCGGTCGTAGCGTTCGCCCAGGCCGCCCTGCAGCCAGCGCGTGTCGATGAAGCCAGGGGCGATGCAGTTCACCCGGATCTCCGGACCCAGCACGCGCGCGGTGGACTTCGTCATGTTGATGATCGCGGCCTTGGAGGCGGCGTACGGGATCGAGGACCCCACCCCGCGCACCCCGGCGATCGAGGCGACGTTCACGATCGCGCCCTCGCCGGCCCGCTGCATGTGCGGCGCCGCGGCTCGAGTGCAGTTGAAGGTGCCCTTCACGTTCACGCCGAAGGTGTCCTCCCAGACCTCGTCCGTCACCAGGTCGAAGCGTTCGTGGGGGATGAAGTGGGTCATGCCGGCGTTGTTCACCAGGATGTGGAGCGCGCCGTACGTGTCCACGGCGCTCTCCACCAGGGCGCGGCACTCCTCGTCATTGCGCACGTCCGCCTGAAAGGCGTGCGCCGTGCCGCCGGCGGCGCGAATCGCCTCCACCACCTCGTTGGCGTCGCCCTCGGAGTGGGCGTAGTTCACCACGACCTTCGCGCCGAGGCTGGCGAGCAGTTCCGCCGTGGCCCGACCGACGCCCGCGGAGGATCCCGTGACCACCGCGACCTTGCCGTTCACATCCATACGCTGCCCCCTCGCCTTCCTCGGTATCGTGCATGCGCCGGCCTCTCCGGGCTGCGCGAGGCCCCGATGCTACACTCGCGGCCAGAGGACAGGCACCTATGGCGACTGGCTCACCGGGCACGCTCGTCCGCGACCTCCAGGGCGCCCTGGGCGCGGCCCATGTCCTGCACCTCCCCGAAGACCTCATCGTCTACGAGTACGACGCCACCATCGAGCGTGCGCTGCCGGACGTTGTCGTCTTCCCCGCCACCACGGCGGAGGTGGCGGCGTGCGTCCGCATCGCCCTGGATCACGACGTACCGGTCGTCCCGCGCGGCTCCGGCACCGGCCTCTCCGGCGGCGCCGTCCCCGTCCGAGGCGGCGTGCTGGTAGTCCTCACCCGCATGAACCGCATCCTGGAGGTGGACGCCACGGACCGCGTGGCCGTGGTGCAGCCGGGCGTCATCAACCTCGCCCTGCAAGAGGCGGCGGCGCCGCTGGGCCTCACGTACGCCCCGGATCCGTCCTCGCAGCGTGTCTGCACCATCGGCGGCAACATCGCGAACAACTCCGGCGGGCCGCACACGCTCGCGCACGGGTCCACCGTGAACCACGTGCTGGCGCTGGAAGTGGTCCTCCCGGACGCGCGCGTCGTGCGGCTGGGCTCACGTGTGCCAGACGCCCCCGGCGTGGACCTGCGCGGGCTGCTCGTGGGCTCCGAGGGCACGCTGGGCATCGTCACGGAGGCCACGCTGCGCCTGGTGCGCCAGCAGCCGGCAGTGCGCACGCTCCTCGCGATCTTCGAGAGCGTGGAGGACGCCAGCAACGCCGTCTCGGAGACCATCCGCCGCGGGGTGATCCCGGTGGCCATGGAGATGCTGGACCAGGAGATCATCCGCATCGTGGAACCGCGCATCCGCGCCGGCTACCCGATGGACGCCGGCGCCGCCCTCCTGATCGAGGTCGAAGGTGTGGCGGAGGGGGTGGCCCTGGACGCGGCGGTGGTGGAGGCGGCCTGTCACGCCGCCGGCGCCCGCGAGGTGCGCTCCGCGGAAGAGGCGTCCGAGCGCGAACGCCTCTGGGAGGGCCGCAAGGCCGCCATCGGCGCCATCGGTGCGGCGGCGCCGGCGTTCTACCTGCTGGACGGCGTGGTGCCTCGGACGAAGTTGCCGGAGGTGATGGCGCAGGTGATGGAACTCTCGCGCGCGGCCGGCTTCCGCTGCGCCAACGTCTTCCACGCCGGCGACGGCAACCTGCACCCCAACATCATGTTCGACCCCGCAGAACCGAGGGCGACCGAGCGCGTGCTGGAACTGGGCGAGGCGATCATGCGCGTCTGCGTGGACGCCGGCGGCGCCATCACCGGCGAGCACGGCGTGGGCCTGGAGAAGCGCTCCTACATGGAGTGGGTCTTCACCCCGGCCGACCTGGCCGCGCAGCACGCCGTGCGGGACGCCTTCGGCAGCACGGACCGCTTCAACCCCTGCAAGGTGCTCCCGGGCGGCCACGGCTGCGCCTCCGGCCACATGAAGGAGATCTCCCCCCACCTGGTCGAGGGAGCGTACGTGTGACCGCCGGCCCAGACCGCCCGGATGCCACCGCGGGGCTCGCCGCGCTGCGTCGCACCCTCCCGGCGGACACCGAGCGCGCCGCCCACGCCTACGCCATCGAGGACCTGGAGCCGCGCATCGCGTTCGCGCCGGACGACCGCGCCGAGGTGGCCGTGTTGCTGCGCACCGCAGCGGAGCACGCGCTGACGGTGGTGCCGCAGGCTTCCCGCACCGCCCTCGCACTGGGGGCGCCGCTGGAGGCGTACGACGTGGCGCTGGACCTGCGCGGCCTCCATCGCACCATGGAGTATGTCCCGGACGACCTGACCGTGACGGTGGAGGCGGGCAAGCCGCTGCGCGACCTGCAACAAGAACTGGCGGAGCACGGTCAGTACCTCTCTGTGGACCCGCCCCCGGACGACCAGGTGAGCGTGGGCGGCCTGCTGGCCACCGCGCGCGGCGGCGCCTGGCGCGGCCACCTGCCCTCCGCCCGCGACCTTGTCCTGGGTATCGAGGTGGCGCAGCCGTCCGGCGCACTGGTGAAGTCGGGCGGGCGCGTGGTGAAGAACGTGACGGGGTACGACTTGCATCGCCTCCACACCGGGGCGCTGGGCGCCTTCGGGGTGATCCTGGACGCCACGTTCAAGGTGGCCCCCCTCCCGGTCGCCACCCGCACGCTGGCCGCCGCTGCCACCTCGATCTCCGAGGCCGCCTCGGTCGCCCGTCGCGCCTGGGACGCGAGCCTGAGCACGCGCGCCATCACCATCCTGGCGCCGGAGCCCGCCGGCCACGTCGGCCTGCCCTCCGCCCCCACCGTCCTTGTGGAACTCGCCGGCTCCGAGGCGGCCGTGGACCGCTCCACGCGCGACCTGGCCGCCTTCGCCTCGTGGTCGGACGGGCCCGCGCAGGGCTGGGCCTACCTGCGCCGCCTGCACGGCGACCAGGCGGGCACCGTCCTGCGCATCGGCGCGCCGCCGTCCTCGATCGCCACGATGCTGGAGGCCGCGCGTGCGGCCGGCGCGCTGGCGTGGGGGCACCTGGCGGCCGGGTGCGTGATCGCGTACGCGGACGGCATGGAGGCGCACGCCATCACGGCGCTCCGGCAGGCGGCGGAACGCGCCCGCGGCTACCTCCAGGTGGAGGCGGCGCCAGTACCCATCCGGCGGCAGGTGGCGCCGGGCGGACCGGGAGACCCCGCGCTGGTGGCGGCGCTCCGCGACCAGTTCGACCCATCCCGCATCCTGAACCGGGGGCGCTGGCCCGAGGAAGGTCGCCCATGACTCTGCAATTCGTCGGCCCGGACATCCCCTCCGCAGAGGACCTGGCCAACTGCATCCACTGCGGCTTCTGCCTGCCCTCTTGCCCCACGTACGTGGCCACGGGGCAGGAACTGGAGTCCCCGCGCGGGCGCCTGCACCTGATCTCCGGCATCCGCGAGGGCCGCATCGCCGCCACGCCTCGAGCGCTGGAGCACCTGGACTTGTGCCTGCAATGTCGCGCCTGCGAGACCGCCTGCCCGTCCGCCGTGCCCTACGGGCGCATCATGGAGGACGCGCGCGCCTCGATCATGGCGAACCCGGCCGCCGCCCAGCCGCGGGGCTGGTCGCTGCGGGCCTTCGCACTGCGTCACGTGCTGGCCCATCCCGCCCGGCTCCGCCTGGCGCTGGCGGCGGGCCGGCTCTACTCGCGCTCCGGCGCACAGTCGCTCGTCCGAGGCCACCTCGGCCGCCTGCTGCCCGCACGCCTGCGCCGGCTGGAGTCCGCTACGCCCGCCCTTACGGACGCCCCCTTCCGCTCCACGGGCGTGCTGGCCTCCCCCGCGCAGCGGCGCGAACGCGTGGGCATGCTGCTGGGCTGCATCCACGGCGAGTTGTACCCGCGCATGCACGAGGCCACGGTGACCGCCCTGGCCCACGTGGATGCGGAAGTCGTGGCGCCGCCGGAGCAGGTCTGCTGCGGCGCCCTCCACACCCACGCTGGCGACGCCGAGACCGCGCGCGCCCTGGCCCGACGCAACATCGCCGCGTTCGAGGCCGCCGAGGTGGACGCGGTGATCGTGAACGCGGCCGGGTGTGGGGCGGCCATGAAGGAGTACGGCCGCCTCCTGCGCCACGACCCCAACTGGCGGGGACGGGCCGAACGGTTCGCGTCGAAGGTGCGGGACGCGCTGGAGTACGTCGCCGGACAGGACTTCGGGCATGACCTGGGCGCCGTGGACCGCACCGTGACGCTGCAGGACGCGTGCCACCTGGCCCACGCCCAGCGCATCCGCGAGGCGCCTCGGGCCATCCTGGGGGCGATCCCCGGCGTCGCCTTCACGGAGATGCGTCACCCGGACCGCTGCTGCGGCTCCGCCGGCATCTACTCCGTGGTGCAGGCGGAGATGTCCGCCCAGGTGCTGGAGACCAAGATGGACGCGATCGCAGCCACCGGCGCCGGCACCGTCTGCACCGCCAACCCCGGCTGTACGCTCCAGATCGAGTCCGGCGCCCGACGCCACGAGGTCGCCGCTGACGTCCGCCACGTCATCGAGGTGCTGGCGGAGTCAATCGCGGCGGGGCGAGCGCCCGTCGGGGACTGAGGACGCGCGCACCAGGGACGGTGCCGGGACGCCGGGCTAGAGTGCGTCCGCGTAGACGCGCATGCCGTAGTCGTTGTACTCGAAGTCCGGTGACAGCGAGGAGCGCGCGGCGATGCGGGTCACCTTCACCTGGTGACGCCAGGATCCGCCGCGCGAGGCGCGTCGCGTGCCCTCCGCCGGACCGCGCGGGTCGACCAGCACGGCGCCCGGGCCGGCGGGCGGCTCGTAGGGCGCGTACCAGTCGCTGCACCACTCGTGGACGTTGTCCGCCATGTGGTACAGGCCAAAGGCGTTGGGCTCCGAGGCGCCGATGGGGTGGGGACGGTCGCCGCCCTTCGAGCCCAGCGCGTGGACGCCGTCCGTCCAGGGCTCGTCGCCCCAGGGGTACAGGACGTCCGGCACGTCGCCGCGGGCGGCGTACTCGCGCTCGGCCTCCGTGGGGAGGCGACACGGCCGGCCGACGACCTCGCTCAGCCACTCGCAGTACGCGACCGCGGCGGACCAGGACACGCCGACCACCGGGCAATCCGGCGACGCGAAGTGCTCGTCCGCCCAGTAGCGAGACGGCTCGAAGTCCGTCTCCTCCAGGAATCGCGCAAACTCGGCGTTGGTGACGGGCGCAAGCGCGGCAGCGAAGGGGCCCACGCGCACGCGGCGCAGGGGCATCTCGTCCGCGCGCTGCCCGGAGCCCATCACGAACTCACCGCCGGGCAACTCCACGAAGGGCGTCGCCTCTGGCCCCTCGCGGAGCAGGCGCTCGATGCGTTCGTCTCGCTCGTCCAGGCGCCCCTCGGCCCTCGCAGTCCCGGTCATGCGCCCATCCTACCGGAGGTTCGCGCCCGGCGCGGCGACGGAGGGCGTGGCCGGCCCCTCCCACTGCGAGGCGAGGATGCCGGCGTTGAAGTCGAACGCGTCAAACTCGTAGCCGCGGACGCCCTCCGCCAGTGAGGCGTACTCGCTGGGCGCCGTCAGCGGGAACATGGCCGGGATGCTGTCCAGCAGCAGGCGCTGGGCCTCCCTCGCGCGGCGCGTGCGCAGCACCGGGTCCACCTGCGAGAGGGCGTCGCGGACGGCGGCGTCGTAGATGGGATCGGAGTAGCCCCAGGGCGAGCGCGTGCCGTCCAGCCCACCGCTGGTGTGCAGGCGCAGGCCAATGTCCGGCGTGTTGAGCCGGTCCAGTTCAAAGAACGCCGCCTCGAAGTCGCCGGCCAGGAACGCCGCCTGGAACTCCGGCTGCGGGCGCGTGACCAGGCGGGGCTGGAAGCCGGCCGCGCCCAACTGGTCCACCACGGTCTGGGCCATGCTCAGCAGCATGGGCGTGTCCGCATGCGCGATGCGGATCGGCAGGTCCTCGTACCCCGCGGCCCGCAGCAACTCCCGCGCGCCCTGCTGGTTGTGCTGGTAGAGCGGATGCGACTGCAACTCCACGCGCGGCAGGGCGTCCCCGCCAAACGCGGGGCCCACCGGCCCGCACAGGAGGCCGCCGTCCAGCACCGTCAGCGCCTCGCGGTCTAGCGCCAGCGAGAGCGCCCGGCGCACGCGGGCGTCGCGGAAGGCGCGCACGGCCTCCTCCGAAGCCTGGTCCCGAGGCGGCAACTGCGACAGCGCCAGCCCGCGCATACGCTGGTGCGCGCGGGTGGCCTCCACCCGTCCGGGTACGGCACGCGCCGCCTGCCGGCCCGCCTCCCCCAGGTGGTGGTAGACGTGCACCACCCCGTCCGCGAAGCCCACGTCGAGGTCGCCCGGGCGCTCGGCCCGATGCACCGTGAGGCCGCTGAGGCGAGGCCGGACGTCCTTGTCCTCCAGCAGCGGGTTGGGGCGCATGACCAGCGTGCCGCCGTCCACGCGTTGCGGCATGAACGCGCCGCTCCCCATGGGCGCCGCCACCGCGCCGTACGATCCCTCCCCGCGGATCGAGGCGTCTTCGCGGGCCAGGAACTCGAACAGGAGACTGAACGGGGCGCGCAGGCGCAGCACCAACTCCGTCTCGCTGGGCGCCTCGATCTCCTCGATGACGTCGCTGAAGACGAAGACGGCCTCCGAGGCGCGGCGACGGAAGTCGGCGGCGATCACGCCGGCGGTCAGCGGAAGCGCGGTGCCACTGCTATCCGGGTGGAAGTATGCCCCCGCCCGCAGCCCAATGCGCACGGTCAGCGGCTCCGGCAGTTCGACCTCGCGCGCCAGGTCCCCGTAGACCGAGGCCGTGCGCGGGTCCACGCCCACGAGCCGCGAGTAGACGGCCAGGCGCGAGGTGGGGTCCAGACCGTCCGCGCCCACCTGCGACGCCAGGACGCCCAGGTGCAGGGCGCCGGCCGTGGTGGGGCGCTCGGTACGGGGCAGCGGCGAGCGTACGCGCAGGCGGCTGCCGGGCACGGCCTCCGGGCCGCCGTCCGCGCCGCCTTCGTCTGAGGTGCAGCCGACCAGCGCGGCGCCGGCGATCCCCACCCCCAGCATCCCCGCGCGCGCGAGGAACTGCCGGCGCGTGTGGCGTGCGGTCATACGGCAGCAGTCCTTGCGGACACAGCGGACCACGTCCCGGCCGTCCGGCCGGCCACGTCCCTGCCGCTCATCGCTTGCCCCCGGTCCCGGATCTCATGGCCTGTCGTTGGAAGGCCTGTTGTGGGTGGCCAGTCGTTGGCCAGTCGTTGGCTGGCCAGTCGCTGGCACGCCCGCGCCGGCCGCGGCCACCTGCAATCCCGGCCTCAATCGTAGTCAGGCCCGATCATGGGCGGCAATGCGGGTGGAGGACGGTGGAGAGGCCGGGAGGCACAGGAGTGATAGCCGGGGCCCGCGCTGGAGCCCCAAGCGCGCAGCCCGGCTAGGATCAGTGCATGGCCGATCAGCCCAACGACACTCCCAACGACACTGGCGCACCATCCCCTTCGCCGCACTCGCCGCCCTCGAGGCGCGCGCAGCGGGCGAGCGGCGACGGGCGACGTGACGGCGACGTCCTGGCGGGCCCGGCCGACTCGACCAGGCCGAGCAACCCATGGCCGCGCCTCATCGCCTTCGGTCTGTCTGTGGTCACCGTCGTGTTCCTGGCCGGCCTCTGCCTGGCCTCCTTCGCGTCCGCACCGGACCGGGAGATCCGCGTGCGCGACACGGAGTACCAGGTGGCGCTGCCGAAGTTCCTGGCGGTCACGTCCTTCGGCGCGGACGAGGACGGGCGCACGTTCGGCGCGTTCCTGGTGGTGCCGGGCGACCTCCCTGCCGGCGGGCGTGCGTTCTTCTCGCGGGCGCCCGGGACCGGCTGCAACCTGCGCTGGGACGGTGGCGCGCGTGAGGCCGCGCAGGAGGACGTGGTGGGCCTCTTCCTGGATCCGTGCTCGGACGCACGCTATGGGCAGGACGGCCGCGTGGTGGCCGGCACGCCCCCCTCCGCGCTCCACGAGTTCGAGACTCGCCGCGAGGCCAACAGTTATGTCGTGAGTTTCGACGAACTCACGCTGGGAGCGTGCCACGCCGACACCGCCGCGGGTTGCTCCCCGCGCGGCGAGCCGCGCACGCGCACCGTCCCCGCTGGCGCCCTACCAGACGACTTCGGCAGGCGGTAGCCCTCCGCCCTCCCGGCAGGGCAACGCCCCATCGGCACGACGACGCCCCCTCGTGGGAGGGGGCGTCGCTTCGGTCAGTACAGGCGGGTGAGCGGGGCCAGCGCCCCTGCCAGAGGCCCTGCCAGAGGCCCCTACCAGAGGCCTAGGGCCATCTTCACCTCGTCAGAAGCCATGGTGCGCGGATCCCAGGGCGGGCTCCACACCAGGTTGACCTCCACGTCCTCCACGCCATCCACCTGGTTCAACTTGTGGAAGACCAGGCCCTGCAGCATGGGGCCGATGGGACATGCCGGCGAGGTGAGCGTCATGTCCACCGTCACCTGCCCGTCCTCGTCGATCTCCACGCCGTATACCAGGCCCAGTTCCACAATGCTCATGTGCAACTCAGGGTCGTCGACGTCCCGCAGGAGGTCCTTCAGTTCTTCGCCCGTAGGCAGGGTCTTTGCGGCGGTCTCGTCAGTCATTGGACTCAGTCCTCTCATCCGTCGTCACTGGTTCCGCGCGGCCATCCAGGGCCTGTTCCAGGGTCTTCCATGCCAGCGAGGCGCACTTCACGCGCGCCGCGAACTTCGCCACACCTCGGAGCGCGTCGATGTCGTCGAAGCCCTCCAGATCCTGAGGCTCGCCGGTGGTCATCATCTGCTGGAAGGCCCGTGCGCCGTCTCCCGCCTCCTGGACGGTGCGCCCCTTCACGTACTCCGTCATCATGCTGGCCGAAGCCTGCGAGATGGAGCACCCCTGCCCCCCAAAGGCAATGTCCTGCACGCGCCCGTCCGCCAGCAGGATGGACACCGTCACGGTGTCCCCGCACAGCGGGTTCGCCCCCTCCGCGGAGCAGGTGGGCGCCTCCATCTCCTGGTGGTTCCGAGGCGTGCGGTAGTGATCCAGGATGATCTCCCGGTACAGGTCGTCCAGCAGGCTCGGTTCATTGGTCATGCGCGGACCCCAAAGAAGCGGGACACCTCCTCGAGGGCGACCGCCAGGCGGTCGACTTCCTCGGTGGTGTTGTAGATGTAGAAGGAGGCGCGGGCCGTGGCGGGCACGGAGAGCGCGGCCATGACGGGCTGTGCGCAGTGGTGGCCGGTACGGATGGCCACGGCGTGCGTGTCCAGCACCTGGCCGACATCGTGCGGGTGCACGCCCTCCAGTTCAAAGGAGATCACGCCGCCTCGGTCCTGCGCCTGCGGCGGGCCGAAGATGGAGACGCCGGGCACATCGCCCAGGCGACGCAGGGCGTAGTCCGTGATCTCCACCTCGTGCGCGCGGACGGCGTCCATGCCCAGCGCCTCCAGGTAGTCCACGGCGGCGCCCAGCGCCACGGCGCCGGCCACGTTGGGGGTGCCCGCCTCGAACTTCGCGGGGACGTCCGCCCAGGTGGACTGCGCCATGGTGACGGTGAGGATCATGTCGCCGCCGCCCAGGAACGGGTCCATCGCCTCCAGCAACTCCATGCGCGCCCACAGTCCGCCGATACCCGTGGGGCCCAGCATCTTGTGGCCGGTGAAGGCCATGAAGTCGCAGCCCAGCGCCTGCACGTCTACCGGCATGTGGGGCACGCTCTGCGCGCCGTCCACCAGCACCAGCGCGCCCTGCGCCCTGGCCATGGGGATCAACTCGTCCAGGCGGGTGATGGTGCCCAGCGCGTTGGAGACGGCCGTGACCGCCAGCAACTTCGTCCGAGGGCCAATCACCTGGCGGGCGTAGTCCAGGTCCAGGGTGCCGTCCGGCAACATGGGGATGTACTTCAGGACAACACCGCGCTCGTCGCGCAGCATCTGCCACGGGACGATGTTGGAGTGGTGTTCCACCTCCGTGATCACCACCTCGTCGCCCTCCTGGAGGAACTTGCGTCCCCAGGAATGGGCCACCAGGTTGATGCCCTCCGTGGTGTTGCGCGTGAATATCACTTCCTCCGCGCGCGGAGCGTTGATGAACCGGGCGATGCGCTGGCGTGCCTGTTCGTACAGGTCGGTCGCCTCAATGGAGAGCGTGTGCACGCCGCGGTGGATGTTGGCGTTGTGGTCCCGGTAGAACCGGGTCATCTCCGCAATCATCTGCACCGGCCGCTGGCTGGTGGCGGCGTTGTCCAGGTAGACCAGCGTCTTGCCGGGGTGGATCTCCCGCTTCAGGATGGGGAAGTCCCGGCGGATGCGATCCAGGTCGAACGGTAGCCTCTGCTGGACGTCCATGTCGGTCTGCGTCATTGCGGCACCACCCCGGAGTCGCACTCCACCAGCACGTCGTCGCCGTCCACGATCACGCGGTAGCCGGCCACGCTGCGCACGGCGGGCAGGCTCAGCACCTTGCCCGTCTTCGCGTCGAACGCCGCCCCGTGTCGAGGGCAGATGATGCGTCCGTTCTTGATGGAGCCTTCGCCCAGCGGGCCGTTGTCGTGCGTGCAGCGGTTGTCGATGGCGTAGTACTCACCGTCGATGTGGCTCAGCGCGAGCGACTTCCCGGCACACTCCACCACCCGCACCTGCCCCTCGGGCACGTCAGAGGTCCTGGCGACACGTTCCTGGCTCACGCTGCGTCCATCCGTTGCAGTCTGGGTTGTGCGCCGCCTCGGAGCCACCGGGGCGCTCCGAGGCGGCGAGTGGGGTGGCGCGGCTTACAGCCGCGCCACCTCCAACTTGCGTTCTACGGAGGCGGTGACTTCCTCCAGCAAGGCTTCATCCGCGATGTCGTCCAGGACAGAGCGGAAGAAGCCGGAGACCAGCAACTTCAGCGACTGCCGGCGGTCCAGGCCGCGGCTCTGGAGGTAGAACAACGCTTCCTCGTCCACCGGGCCGACCGTGGCGCCGTGGCCACAGCGGATCACCTCGTTGGTGAGGATCTCCAGCACGGGGTCAGAGTCCGCCTTGGCGTCGCCGGACAGCAGCAGGTTGCGGTTTTCCTGCTCTGCGGCTGCGCCCGCGGCCGTCTCCTCTACCCGCGTCACGCCGTAGTAGATGGAGCGCGAGCCACCCGCAAGGGCGGCCTTGATCTGCACGTCCGACAGCGTCTTGCGGCCGATGTGGTTCTGTAGCGTGACAAAGTCGAAGTGCTGATCCTTGTCGCCCAGGGCCACGCCGCGGAAGCGTCCCGTGGAGCCTTCGCCCTCCAGGATGCCCTCCAGCGTGTGCTTCACCAGCGCACCGCCGATGGCCAGGGTGGCCACCTGCACGTTGGCGCCTCGGTCCGTACGGGCGCGCAGGGACAGGAAGTCGCGCGTGGCGGCCCCCCAGCCCACGTCAAACACCACCCGCACGTTCGAGTCCGCCCCGGCCACGATCTCCACCACGCCGGAGGCGAGGACGTCCGCGTCTCCAGAGGAGCAGCGCACCAGCACCGTCACGTCGCTGGCGGCCTCCGCCACGATCAGCATGCGCGGGAACACCGCGCCGGCCTGCGCGGTCACGCCCACCGTCACGGGCGCCTCGAAGGCCTTGCCCCGGGCCGCGTGGACGAACACGCCGCCCGTCCACTGCGAGGCGTTGGCGGCAATGAATTTGCCCTCCGTGGCCGGGATGAGCGCACCCAGGTGCTGCTCCACCACGGCGGCCAGGCGTTCGTCCTGCAGCGCGTCCGCCAGGCTGCCGGCGTACCCGCCTGCGGGCACGCCGCCCTCAGGCACCGCCACCACCGGGAGGAACGAGGCCTCCGGTGGGTGGGCGGCGATCGAGAGCCCGCTCACGTCCGTGTACTTCCACGGGCGTGAGCGCTGCGTGGGCATCGGCAGCGCTTCGAAGGCGCGGGCCGCCTCCTGGCGCTTCTCCGCGAGCCAGCCCGGCTCGCCTCGGGCCTCGGAAGCCGCGCGCACGGCGTCCGCCGCGTACGCGCCAAGGGGTTGCGTCTGGGTCTCGGCCATTAGCCCACCGACCCTTCCATCTGCAGTTCGATCAGGCGGTTGAGTTCGATCGCGTACTCCATGGGGAGTTCCTTCACGATCGGCTCCACGAAGCCGTTGACCACCATCTTGGCGGCGGACTCCTCGTCAATGCCGCGGGACATCAGGTAGAACAACTGGTCCTCGCCCAACTTGGAGACGGACGCCTCGTGCCCGATCTTCACCTTCTCCTCGTCGATCTCCATCGTCGGGTAGGTGTCGGAGCGAGACTTTTCGTCCAGGAGCAGGGCGTCACAGCGCACCGTGGAGGAGGAGTTCTCCGCGCCCTCGTAGACCTTGAGCAGGCCTCGGTAGGAGGTGCGCCCGTTCCCGCGGGAGACGGACTTGGAGACGATGGCGCTGGTGGTGTTGGGCGCCACGTGGACGATCTTGCCGCCCGCGTCCTGGTGCTGGCCCTCGCCAGCGAACGCCAGCGAGAGGATCTCGCCGTGGGCGCGCTCGCCCATCAGGTAGACGGAGGGGTACTTCATGGTGAGCAGGGAGCCCAGGTTGCCGTCCACCCACTCCATGACCGCGCCCTCGTAGGCGTAGGCACGCTTGGTCACCAGGTTGTAGACGTTGTTGGACCAGTTCTGGATGGTGGTGTAGCGGACGCGCGCGTCCTTCTTCACCACGATCTCCACCACCGCCGAGTGCAGCGATGCGCTGGAGTAGATCGGCGCGGTACAGCCCTCTACGTAGTGAACGTAGGAGCCTTCGTCCGCGATGATCAGGGTGCGCTCGAACTGGCCCATGTTCTCCGTGTTGATGCGGAAGTAGGCCTGCAGCGGGATGTCCACCTTCACCCCGGGCGGGACGTAGATGAACGAGCCACCGGACCACACCGCGGAGTTCAGCGCCGCGTAGCGGTTGTCCCCGGACGGCACGATGGTGCCGAAGTACTCCCGGATGAGTTCCGGGTGCTCCTGCAGCGCCTGGTCCATGCCCAGGAAGATCACGCCCTGCTTGGACAGGTCTTCCCGGATGTTGTGGTAGACGACCTCAGAGTCGTACTGGGCGCCGGCGCCGGCCAGGTAGTGCTTCTCCGCCTCCGGGATGCCCAACTTGTCAAAGGTGTCCTTGATGTACTCCGGCACGTCGTCCCAGTCAGAGGCGTTCTGATCGGAGGCGCGCACGTAGTAGTGGATGCTGTCGAAGTCCAGGGCGTCCAGCAGTTCCGGCGAGCCGGCCCACTGCGGGTCCTTCAGCGTCAGGAACTGCCGGTAGGCGTCCAGCCGCTGCTCCAGCATCCACTCTGGCTCTTCCTTCATGGCGGACATCTGGCGGATCAGGTCCTCGTCCAGGCCCTTGTCCGCCATGAACAGGGGCTTTTCCTTGTCGTGGAAGCCCCACTGGTACTCGCCAACCAGGTTCTCAGGCTTGGTAGTGGTCATCAGGCGGTTGCCCCTTCCAGGAGCCCCAACTCCTTCAGAATCGGGTCGTAGCCGCCGGCCTCGATTTCCTTGGCCAGCGAGAACCCGCCGGACTTCACGATCTGGCCCTTGACCAGGACGTGGACGTAGTCCGGCTCGATGTAGCTCAGGATGCGTTCGTAGTGGGTGATGATGAGGACGCCCATGTCCGGCCGGCGCAACGCTTGCACGCCCTCCGCCACGGTCCGAAGTGCGTCCACGTCCAGTCCGGAGTCCGTCTCGTCCAGGATGGCCAGGTCGGGCTTCAGCAGGCCCATCTGCAGGATCTCGGCGCGCTTCTTCTCGCCGCCGGAGAAGCCCTCGTTGACGTAGCGGCGGGCCATGTCCTCGCTCATCTTGAGGCTGGCCAGCGTCTCCCGGAGTTCTTGCAGGAACTCACGGGCCGGGACTTCCGCACCGCGCCGCGCCTTCAGCGCCTCCCGCATCAGGTTGACCATGGTCACGCCCGGGATGGGGGTGGGGTACTGGAAGGAGAGGAACACGCCCTTGCGCGCGCGTTCGTCAGCGGGGGCCTCCGTGATGTCCTCACCCTTGAGCAGGACCTGGCCTTCATCCACGGTGTAGGAGGGGCTGCCGGCAATGGTGTTCGCCAGCGTGCTCTTCCCGGAGCCGTTGGGCCCCATCAACGCGTGGATCTCGCCGGGGCGGATCGTCAGGTCCAACCCCTTGAGGAGTTGGATGTCCGGCTGCTCCGTGATGCTTGCCTTCAACCCGCGCAGTTCGAGGATCGGTTCACTCATCGCTGGCTCGCTGTCCCTTTCTGGGTGAGCACCGGCAGCAGGCCACCTGCCTGTCCGGCCTCCACAGACTCGGCCGCAGGGGTCGCCCCCTTCGGCACGAGATACTCACACTGGTGGCCGCCTTCTGCGACCGTCATGACTTGTTCAACGGGGGCGCCCAGCAACAACTCGATCGTCCGGCGGTCCGCCGCGCAGCACGCATGCGTCTCCATGGCCGTCGAGCGGTAGGGACAGCCGGCGTTCTTCAACGTGAAGAAGTCGCCCCCGTCCTCCACCTCGCGCAGGATGCCCTCTTCGGTGAGCGCGACCAGCACCTGCTGCACGCGCTCTTCCAGCCGGTCCGCCGTCACCCGCGAGCGGTACTCGTCCGCTACGGACTCCGCCACGCGGTCGAAGAGCACGTCCAGGATGGCGGGGCCGCCCTCGTCCACCTCGTCCGGCGTCAGTTGCGCCAGCGCCGGGGAGAGTCGGTCCAGCAATCGCTGGTAGTGCTCCGCGCTACGGGCTTCCTCGCCCGCCTCGCTCAGTGCGTACCGGGTGACGGGCCGCCCGCGAGGCATGCGCTCCAGGCGCGCCGCCACCAGGCCGTCCGCCACCATGATGTCCAGGTGCCGCCGCACGGAACCGTCCGAGACGCCGACGACCTCGGCCAGATCGGCCACGGTACACTCGCCCCGCTCAAAGAGCAGGCGCAAGACCTCGTCCCTGGTGCGTTCCACTGGAATGGCGAGCCCCCGTCCTCTGTACCCATCCTAGGTTCGGGGAGGGCCGCAGTCAACGTTTTTTGCATTTTATTGCAGGTATATGAGCAAACTCAGTCCGGGCAAACTCTCGCACTTAGCCTCGACTATGTGATCTCGCTCACAAGCACCCGGATTTGTCCCGGCCACCGCGCCCCCCCTACGATGCGCCCGCAGCGACCCCGCAAGCGCTACGAGCGCCACGAGCCTCACGAATCGAGGGAGTACCGATGGCTGACGACGTGCAAGGGCTGACGGTGGGCGCCAGCGCGTCCTACACCACCACGGTCACGCAAGAGGCCGTGGCTACGTTCTCGGAGGTAACGGGCGACCGTAACCCGCTGCACACGGACGCCGAGTACGCGAAGCGCACGCGCTTCCAGCAGCCCATCGCCCACGGCATGTTCGGCGCGGGCGCCATCTCCGCCGCCATCGGCACGCGGCTGGCCCCGGACGCGGTCTGCATCTACCTGGGCCAGAACATGCAGTTCCGCGCGCCCGTGATGCCCGGCGACGAGATCACGGCCACCGTCACGGTCACCAAGGTGGATGCGGAGCGTTCTCGCGTCTCGCTCGATACAGTAGTCACCAAGCAAGACGGAACCGAGGTCATCCGGGGGGATGCCCTGGTGATGGTCGAGGCGCTGGCCTGACCTCCGCGCCACCCCTGCTCCGGCAGCGGAGCACCCCGGACGCGGAGACGGCTCGACCTCGGCGAGCACGGGACTGCCGATCATGATCAAGCCCGAGACCCCAGCCACCCTGGACGAGATCCGCGCCGCACGACAGGCGTGGGAGGACAAGGCCGTCGCCCGGGTGCTGGCGCGCTTCCCGGAACGGAAGCAGCGCTTCGAGTCCTCTTCCGCGCCGCAGGAGCGCCTCTACACGCCGGAGGACACGGCGGATCTGGACTACCTGCGGGACGTGGGCTTCCCGGGCCAGTTCCCCTTCACCCGCGGCGTGCAGCCCACGATGTACCGAGGCCGCCTCTGGACCATGCGCCAGTACGCCGGCTTCGGCACCGCGCAGGAGACCAACGAGCGCTTCAAGCACCTGCTTGCGAACGGCCAGACCGGCCTCTCCACCGCCTTCGACCTCCCCACACAGACCGGCTACGACTCGGACGACCCCATGTCCGCCGGCGAGGTGGGCCAGGTGGGCGTCGCCATCGACTCGCTGGCGGACATGGAGACGCTGTTCGAGGGCATCCCGCTGGACCAGGTGTCCACCTCCATGACCATCAACGCGCCGGCGGCCATGCTGGTGGCGATGTACATGGTGGCGGCGGAGAAGCAGGGCCACGAGCGCAGCGTGGTGATGGGCACCGCCCAGAACGACGTGCTGAAGGAGTACGTGGCCCGCGGCACCTACATCTTCCCGCCCACAGAGTCCGTGCGGCTGGCGGCGAACCTGATCAACTTCTGCGCCGCGGAGGCGCCTCGGTTCAACTCGATCTCCGTCTCCGGCTACCACATCCGGGAGGCCGGCTCCACGGCCGCGCAGGAGATCGCCTTCGCCTTCGCCAACGCCATCGCCTACCTGGAGGAGTGCAAGCGCCAGGGCGGCGACCTGAACGAGAGCGCGCAGCGCGTCTCCTGGATCTTCAACACCCACAACCACTTCTTCGAGGAGGTGGCGAAGTACCGAGCGCTGCGCCGCCTCTGGGCGCGCCTGATGGTGGAGCGCTTCGGCATCACCAACGCACAGGCGCAGATGCTGCGCACGCACACCCAGACCGGCGGCTCCACGCTGACCGCGCAGCAGCCCAAGAACAACATCGCGCGCGCGGCCCTGCAGGCCCTGGCGGCGGTGACCGGCGGCGTACAGTCGCTGGCCCTGTCCTGCTACGACGAGGCGCTGGCGCTCCCCACCACGGAGGCGCAGCAGATCGCACTGCGCACGCAGCAGATCATCGCCTTCGAGTCCGGCGCGGCCGACACGGTGGACCCGCTGGCTGGCTCCTACTACGTGGAGGACCTGACCAACCGCCTGGAGCAGGAGGCGCGTCACATCATGGAGCGCATCCAGGACATGGGCGGCTCCGTCGCGGCCATCGAGGGCGGCTGGATGCAGGCCGAGATCCAGGAGGCCTCCATGCACTGGCAGCGCCAGGTGGAGTCCGGGGAGCGCATCATCGTGGGCGTGAACGAGTACGTGGACCCGGACGAGGACGCCACACCCATCTTCCGCCCCAACCTGGAGGTGGTGGGCGCCCAACTCACCCGCCTGCAGCAGGTGCGCGCCGGACGCGACCAGGCGGCCACGGATGCCGCACTTGCACGCCTGCGCGAGGCGTCCCGGCAGGACGTGAACCTGATGGAGCCGATCATCGAGGCCGTCCGCACGTACGCCACGCTGGGCGAGATGTGCGGCGTCCTGCGCGAGGAGTGGGGCGAGTACATTCCGCCCACCGTCGTGTAACCACTCGTGAGCCATCGTCCGGCGGAGGTCGGCAGAGCGCAGGGTGCGCGCTGCCACCAGGCTGGACGGTCAAGAGCAGGTACCCCATCCCCCCGGGGCCGGGTACCGACAGAACAGAGCGCCCCGGGGGCGGGGCTTGATTCGGGAGGCACAACGCAATGGGGGCATTGGACGGTCAGGTCGCACTCGTGACCGGCGGCAGCCGCGGCATTGGCCGCGCCACCGCGATCGCGCTGGCGGAAGAAGGCGCCAACGTGGTCATCAACTACACCTCGAACGAAGATGCGGCGAAGGCGACCGCGGCGGCGTGTGAGCAGCACGGCGTCCAGACGCTCGTGGTGCAGGCGGACGTCGCCAACGTGGAGGACGCCCAGCGCCTGGTGAAGGCTGCCGAGGAACAGTTCGAGAAGATCGACATCCTGGTGAACAACGCCGGCATCAACCGCGACAAGACCGTGGCGCGCATGGCGCCGGAGGACTGGGACGCGGTGGTCCAGACGGACCTGTCGTCCGCCTTCTACGTCACCAACGCCGCGGTGGGCGGCATGCGCACCCGCAAGTACGGGCGCATCATCCAGATCTCGTCGATCCAGGGCCAGCAGGGCGCGGTGGGCCTCTCCAACTATGCCGCCGCCAAGGGAGGCATGATCGCCTTCACCAAGTCCGCGGCGCGTGAACTGGCGCGCGACAACATCACCGTCAACGCCATCTGCCCGGGCTACGTCGAGACCGACATGATCTCTGGCCTCTCGGACGAGGTGAAACAGACCCTGCTCTCGCGCATCCCCCTGGGCCGCTTCGGCCGGCCCGAGGAAGTCGCGCAGACCGTGGTGTTCCTGGCG
The DNA here is from genome assembly GCA_023228825.1 of Dehalococcoidia bacterium. Lineage (GTDB taxonomy): Bacteria > Chloroflexota > Dehalococcoidia > UBA2979 > UBA2979 > W-Chloroflexi-9. The sequence continues at coordinate 240,704 of JALOAL010000003.1, forward strand.
AAGCCGTCCGGCGACTTCTACACCGGCGCGCAGTTGAACCTGAACGGCGGCGAATACATGTAGCGAGGGCTCTCCTCGCAGCGCTCCGGCCGTGTTCCCCGAATCTTCACGGGAGCCGCACTGAGAACTTGACCGCCACGGGCCGCCCTCAGGAGGGCGGCCCGTACACTATCTCCAACCTCTGACCGCCACCTGACAGCCCTCGGCCGCCGCCCTCCGAGGCCCGCTCGGACTGCCTTTGCGTTACCAGGTCACGACCGTCGTCATTGGCATCGTCACGTTCGTGGCGCTGGGGGCGGCCGCCCTCTTCATCGGCCTCTCCCTCTCCTCGGGCGACGACGGCCGCCGCCAGCGCGCAGCCGAGGCCGAGTTCGAGGCGTTCCAGGCGGCCCTGCTCGCACGTGCGGACGGTCTTCGCGGCCACGCGGTCGGCCTCCTCCAGCAGGAGGAGGTCGTGCGCTTCGCCGTCACCGGCGGCTCGCCCCCCTCCCTCCTCACCTTCGGCCGAGCATCGCGAGGCGGCGCGGACTACCTCCTGGTCTCCGGCCCCGGCCGCGCCCTGGTGTTCGAGAACGGGCTGATGGACTCCATCGTCCACGGCGTCAACGACACCTCGCCGCAGGCCCTTGCCCTCCTGGACGGCGCGACGGCGGGCGGCATCTTCGACTTCGCGGAGGGCCCGGTGCTCGCCGCCGGCGCCGCCACCAGCCCCGGCACGGAGCGCGCCGCCGTGGCGCTGGGCCTGCGCCTGGACACGGAGGCGCTCGAGGCGCTGGCGGGGGGCGGCGAGCGGCGCGTCACGCTGACGTGGGCCAGCGACGGGAGCGAGCCGGACGGCGTGCGCGTGCAGGGCGGCGCCACCCCGGGCCGCGTTGCCATTGTCGGCCCCGTGGCTCTCGCGGAGGCGAACCGCGCGCTGGTCGCGGCCGTGGAGGTGCCGGCCTCGGTGCTGCCGGAAGCCGCGGATCAGGGGCTCTCGCGCTGGCTGATTGTGATGCTCGCCTTCGGCGGTGCAGGCATCGTCGCGTTCGGCGTGGTGGTGCGCGTAATGGCCGGCGGCATCGACGACGTACGCTCCGGCCTCCTCGCCGCGCAGGAGACCGAGGGCAACCCAGCCGTCCTCGACTCCCTGGCCGGCAGTGACGAGGTGGGACGCACGGCGGCGCAGGCCGCCGCCACGCTCCGCACCGTGCGCGAGCGCACCGTCGCCGCGATCGACGAGGCGCGCGTGGCCACGGCCAGGCAACTGCTGGGCGAGCACGTGATCCGGTCGATGCACGAAGGCGTGCTCGTGGAGCGCTCGGACACTACGTGCATCGTCCTGAACCCCGCGGCCACGGACCTGCTGCAGGTGGAGCCGGCGACCGTCCTGGGCGTGCGCAACGGCATCCGCGAAGTGCTGGGGGGCGCCCTCTACCAGCGCCTGCGCGAGCGCGCCCATGACCGTGACCTGGCTCAGCGCCTGGAGGTCTTCTCGCTGGGCGGCCGCGACCTCGCCTTCGACGCGTACGAGGTGCCGGAGTACCGCAGCGACGGCCACAGCCTGCTGATCATCATCCGAGACGTCTCCGCCGTCCTGGAGGTGGAGCAACTGAAGCGCGACGTAGTCTCCGTGGTCAGCCACGAACTGCGCACGCCGCTGACCGTGGTGGCCCTCTCGATCGGGATGCTGGACGAACCCGGCGCGGACCAGGCGCAACTGGTGGCGGCCGCGGAGCGCAACGTGCAGCGCATGCGCGAACTGGTGGACGACATGCTTGACCTCGCTCGCCTCGAAAGCGGGCAGGCCACGCTGGACCACGAGGCCCACAATCCGGTCACGCTGGTCCAGGAGGTCCTGCAGTTCCTGCGGCCGCAGGCGGAGGCGAAACAGGTCACCGTCCGCGACGCCGTGGACGGTGACCTCCCCGACGTAGTCGAAGTGGACCGCAAGCAGGTCCAGCGTGCGGTAACGAACCTGGTGAGCAACGCCGTGAAGTTCAGCCCGTCCGGCTCGGACGTGTGGGTGGTCCTCCGCCCCGGCGGCGACTGGCTCTACATCGACGTGGCGGACTCCGGGCCCGGCATCCCGCACGAGGAGCAGGCGCGCATCTTCACGCGCTTCTACCGCGCCTCCAACACGCGCGAGCAGGCCACGGGGACGGGCCTCGGCCTGCCGATCGTGCGCCAGATCGCGGAGTTGCACGGCGGCCGCGCGGACCTGCTTCCCACCGAGCAGGGCTCCTACTTCCGCATCACCCTCCCCGTCCGCGCCCCCACCCAGATCGAGGGCTAGCACTTCTGGCCCCCTTGCGGCGCGCCGCGAGAAGTGGCATCCTCCGCCGTCCGCGCTCGCTCCACGCACCCCCGGCGCGCCACTGATCGAGGAGGCTCGGAATGCCGTCGCCTGATGGCCCTATCGGCAGGCGGGTGGTTGTGGTCGGGACGACGTCCAGCGGCAAGAGCACGCTGGGCGCCAGGCTCTCGAAAACCCTCGGTGTGCCGTTCGTGGAACTGGACGCGCTCAACTGGGAGCCCAACTGGCATTCTGTGGCCGAGCACGATCCGGCCGAGTTCGAACGCCGCATCCGAGAGGCTACCGAGGGCGACGGCTGGGTGGTCGCCGGCTCCTACTCGAAGTTCTCGGAGCGCACCTTCTGGCCGCGGCTGGAGACCGTGGTGTGGCTGGACCTGCCGCTGCGCCTCGTGCTGTGGCGGGTGGTCACCCGCTCCTGGCGTCGGTGGCGGACGAAGGAACTGCTCTGGGGGACGAACACCGAGAACCTCTGGACGCACCTGAAGTTGTGGAGTCCCGACTCCCTGATCTACTGGGCCGTGACGACGCATCGGGTCAAGCGCCGACGCTACCTGGCGCAGATGACGGACCCCGCCTGGGCGCACATCCGTTACATCCGCCTCACCACCCCCGCAGAGGTCGAGGCGTTCGCACGAGCGGTCGAGGCGGGCACCGCTTCCGCCACAGAGGCCTAACCCGGGGGCTACCATCGTCCGGCCACCATCACCGAACGCGCGCCTCGATCCAAGGGGGCGACGAGACAGGGGGACAGGATGGCGGAACGACTGCGGTTCTCGGCGGCGGCCGCCTACCGACACCTCCGCCAGGTCGACCCTGTCGTCGGCCGCCTGATCGAGGAGCACGGGCCGTACCGGCCTCGACCGGCCATGGACCACTACGAGTCGCTACTACGCACGGTCATGTTCCAGCAGTTGAACGGCCGCGCCGCCTCCGCCATCCAGGAGCGGTGGATGGGCCTCTACGGCGGGCGCTACCCCACCCCCAGCGAGTTACTGGCCACCACGGACGAGGCGTTCCGCGCGGTGGGCGTCTCCCGCCAGAAGAGCGGCTACCTGCGCGACATCGCGGAGCGCATGCTCTCGGGCGCCCTCGACTTCCGGCGCCTGGACGAGATGTCGGACGAAGCGATCGTGGAACAGGTGACGGCGGTCAAGGGACTGGGCGAGTGGTCCGCGCACATGTTCCTGATGTTCCAACTCGGACGGCCGGACGTGCTGCCCATTGGCGACTTCGGGGTGCGCAACGGGATGCGGCTAGCCTACGGCCTGCGTGAGATGCCCTCGCCCGCCCGCGCTCGGGAGATCGGCGCGCCGTGGGAGCCCTACCGGTCCGTGGGGGCGTGGTACATGTGGCGCGCCACCGAAGGCATCACCGAGTACGTGAGCGACACGGAGCCCGAGGCCACGCCCGCAGGGTAGCCACGCCCGCGGGGTAGCCACGCCCGCGAGGTAGCCACGCGGCTACCGGGCGGGCCGAGGCGCCCCCTCGTACCGGGCTCGTGCCGGGATCGCCAGCCCCTGCCCCGCCTCACTCCTATACTGGCGCGAGCAGTGAGTCGGCAGCCCTCGGCAGCGCGTAGGCGCGGGGGCGTACGGTAACGGCAAGGATCCCCACCCATGCGCATTGTCCTCTTCGGCCAGGCTGCCTTTGGCAAGGATGTCCTGGAGGCGCTGCTCGCGGCGGGCGAAGAGGTGGTGGGCGTCTCCACGCCTCGACAGGACACGCGCCCCGACCCGCTGTTCGAGGCGTCCACGGCGCACAAGATCCCCGTCATCGAGACGCCCAGCCTGCGGCAGGACGAGCCCTTCCAGCGCTACCTGGAGTGGAAGCCGGACCTGCTGGTCTTCGCCTTCGTCACTGACATCGTGCGCAAGCGCGTGCTGGACGCGGCCACCTACGGCGCCATCCAGTACCACCCCTCCCTGCTCCCCCTGCACCGAGGCCGCGCGGCCATGAACTGGGCGATTATGTCCGGCGCCACCAAGACCGGCCTCTCCATCTTCTGGGTGGACGAGGGCATCGACACCGGCCCCATCCTCCTCCAGCGCGAGGTGGAGATTGAGCCGGACGACTCCGTGGGCTCGCTGTACTTCAACCGCCTCTATCCCATGGGCGTGGAGGCGCTGGGCGAGGCGGTGCGGCGGGTGCGGGAGGGCAACGCCCCGCGCGAGGAGCAGGACGACGTCGACGCCACCTACGAGCCCCCCGTGGCCGATGAGCACGCCCGCATCGACTGGCACCAGCACGGGCGGGTGGTGCACAACATCATCCGCGGATGCGACCCGCAGCCCGGCGCCTGGGCCATCGTCCGAGGCCAGCCGGTTCGCCTCTTCGGCTCCCACTGGCGGCCCGGGCACCCGGACCAGCCCCCCGGCACGGTCATCGCCACCGTGGACACCAGCGTGGAGATCGCCACCATCGGCGGCACGCTGACCATTGACCGCGTCCAGCGCGAGGGCCAGCCAAAGGCGCCAGCGGTGGACGCCCTCCAGGCAGGCGACGTGCTGGAGCGTCCGTCGTAGTCACTTCTGTCCGGCGCAGCCAGGTGTGCGCGACCGTTCGCGCGGAGCATTGTGCGCAGTGAGGAGAGCCACGTGATCGTCGGCTGTGTCACGGAGATCAAGACGGAGGAGTACCGGGTGGGGCTCACTCCGGAGTCGGTCACCGCTCTGGTGGAGGGCGGGCACACCGTCCTCATCCAGGCCGGCGCCGGCGAGGGCTCCCACTACTTCGACCAGGACTACGCCGCCGCAGGCGCCCAGGTGGTGACCACCGCAGAGGAGGTCTGGGCGCGCGCCGAACTGCTCTGCAAGGTGAAGGAGCCCCAGGAGTCCGAGTTCGCCCTGATGCGCCCGGACCAGGTGTTGTTCACTTACCTGCACCTGGCCGTGGCGCCGGTGGTGGCGAAGGCCATGCTGGACGCGGGCGTCATCGGCGTGGCCTACGAGACGGTGCGCCGGGCGGACGGCTCGCTGCCGCTGCTCGCCCCCATGTCCGAGGTGGCCGGCCGCATGGCGGTGGAGATCGGCACGCACTACCTGAAGCGCCCCGGGCCCGGCCGCGGGCTGCTGCTGGGCGGGGTGCCCGGAGCGCCTCCCGGCCACGTCCTGGTGATCGGCTCCGGCAACGTGGGCGCCAACGCCGTGCGCATCGCCGTCGGCCTCGGCGCACGGGTGACGGTGGCCTCGATCGCGGAGGAGCAACTGAGGGCGCTCGACCGCGAGTACCAGGGCCGCGTGGAGACGATCCTCTCGTCGCCCAAGGCGATCGCGGACCGCATCCGCACGGCGGACCTGGTGATCGGCGCGGTGCTGGTGGAGGGTGAACGCGCGCCCGTGGTCGTGACGCGGGAGATGGTGCGCTCCATGCCAGCGGGCTCCGTGATCGTGGACGTGGCCGTGGACCAGGGCGGCTGCATCGAGACCACCCGCGCCACCGACCACTCCGCGCCGACCTACGTAGACGAGGGCGTGATCCACTACGCCGTGCCGAACATGCCCGGCGCCGTGCCACGCACCTCCTCGCGCGTCCTCGCGGGCCTCACGCTGCCGTACGCCCTGCGCATCGCCAACCTCGGCATCGCCGAGGCGGCGCGGCGTGACCCTTCGCTGGCGGGCGGCGTGAACCTGTGGCGAGGCAAGGTCACGCACTCCGCAGTCGCCCGCGCGCTTGGCTACGACTTCGTCCCGCTGTCCGAGGCCATGGGGACCTAAGGGTTCCGCTCGTCCGGAGCCCGCGTCAGACCTCCAGCACGCCCGTGGCCACGAGCACGGAGGAGCCGCCCACGCGCACGTGGCCCACAGCCCCCGGGGCGCCCTCCACCTGGATGTGGAGCCAGGACGGGCGGCCCATGGCCGCGCCCTGCAGGTTCACGATGCCGCGCGCGTCCGCCACGGGCACCAGCCCGTGCTGCACCAGGTAGCCGCCCAGCGGCCCGCAGGCGCCGCCGGTGGCGGGGTCCTCCATGATGCCGAGCACGGGCGCAAACATGCGGCTGTAGGCGGTGGCCGGCGGGTCGCCCGCCTCCCCGGGGTCGGTCGTGAAGACGTAGTAGTGGTCCAGGCCGCGCTCGATGGCCAACCGTCGCATCACCTCCAGGTTGGGCGCGGCCCGGTCCACGGCCGCGCGCGAGCGCAGGGGCACGAACAGGAACGCCACGCCCGTCGAGACCACCTGTAGCGGCACGTCCGGCGCCAGGTCGGCCGCCTCGAGGCCCACTGCGGCAGCGACCGCCTCGCGCGTGGGTGCGTCCTCGAACGTCTCTCCGAAGGCGGGCACGCGCTGGGTCATCCATGCGAAGCCCAGCGCCTCGCCGGCCCACTCCAGGTCCACCGGCGTGGGCCCCACGTTCAGGCCGAACGTGAACCGCAAGGTACCCGGCACGATCTCGCCCTCCCGTACCAGCGCGAAGGTGGTGCCAATGGTGGGATGCCCGGCCATCGGCAACTCCTGCGCCGGGGTGAAGATGCGCATCCGCACGTCTGTGCCGTCCCCCTCTGCCGGGAGGACGAACGTGGTCTCCGAGAACGCCATCTCGGCGGCGATGGTCTGCATCTGGGCGTCGCTCAGCCCTCGGGCGTCCGGCAGCACCGCCAGTGGGTTGCCCTCGAAACGGGTGTCGGTGAAGACGTCATAGTGCAGGTAGCGGTACTCGGTCATAGCGGCTCCATCACGGCTCGGGGTGAAGCAGGCAGCCTAGAGGCTCGCCCGCCTGACGGCGAGACGGATCCGGACAGGCGAGGGAGGCTAGAATCCCCCCGTCGAAGGCGCAGGCCCTCGGCTGGAATGGCGCTCATGCTGCTTCGCACCGTCCGGCGCGCGCTCGGCCCCCTCCTGGAGCACGAGCAACTACTGATGATCAGCATCTCCACGGTGCTGGTCATGGCCGGCCAGGGTGTGATTTCGCCCGTGCTCCCGCTCTTCGCGGAAGAACTGGGCGTGGGCGCCGCCGTGATCGGCCTCACGCTCTCCTTCTTCGCCCTGGCGAGGCTCATCCTCAACGTGCCGCTCGGCCTCCTGTCTGACCGCTACGGCCGGCGCGTGCTGCTGGTGAGCGGACCGCTGGTCACGTCCCTGGGGATGGTGGGATCCGGGCTGGCGGGGGACATCTACCAGTTGCTCGCGTGGCGGTTCGTGGCCGGTGCGGGCTCCGCGATGTACATGACGGGCGCCCAGATCTACCTGGCGGACATCTCCACCGCGGCCACGCGTGCGCGCTTCATGGGCACGAACCAGGGCGCGCTCCTGCTCGGCGTTTCCATTGGCCCTGCGGTCGGCGGCGCGGTGGCGGAGTTCTGGGGCCTGCGCGCCCCCTTCTACCTGGTGGGTGCGTTCGCCCTCATCGCCACGGTCTACGCCTACCTCCGCCTGCCGGAGACGCGCCACCTGGCGGAGGCGGCGCCCGCACCCGAGCCTCCGCCGGCGGGCACGAAGGCCCCGAGGCGTGCCTGGGTGACGTTCGCCCTCTCCCGCGACTTCCTCGCCGTGGCCGCCGTGACGCTGGCCATCTTCTTCACCCGCACGGCGTCCAGGCAGACGATCATGCCGCTGCTGGCCTCGGCGCGCCTCGGGTTCAGCGCGGGGATGCTGGGCGTGCTGTTCACGGCCATGTCCGTGGTGAACATGCTGCTGATCGCGCCGGCGGCGTTCATCGCGGACCGCTACGGTCGCAAGGCGGCCATCGTCCCCAGCGGGCTGGTGACGGCCGCGGCCCTGCTCATCCTTGGTGTCTCCAGCACCACGCTCGTCTTCGTCACAGGCGCCATGGTGCTGGCGCTGGGTACCTCCATCGCCGGCCCGGCGCCGGCCGCCTACGCGGCGGACATCTCCCCACCTCACCTCCGAGGGCTGGGCATGGGCATGTACCGTTCCTCCGGCGACATCGGCTTCATGGTGGGGCCGCCGCTGCTGGGGCTGGTGGCGGACGCCACCTCGTACGGATGGGCGCTCGCCGTGAACGCGGCGCTGATGGCCGTCGCCGCGCTGTTCTTCCTCACCGCGCGGGAGACCGTCCAGCGCGTCGCACCTGCGCCGTCCAAGGCAGCCGTACGCCAGTAGCCTCCACACGCCCCCCACCGCTGGGGACGGCATCACCGAGGGGAAAGACATGCCGAGGGTCACCGAATACCGCATGCGCGTCCGCTCCACGGACATGGACTCGGACCGCATCGTGAACAACGCGCACTACTTCGAGTACTTCCAGGAGGCGCGCCTGGACCACCTCGCGGCGATCCGGGTGACCGGGCAGCCTCGGAAGCCCGGCGACGGTGGCCGCACGTTCACGCTGGCGGAGACCACCTGCACGTACCGCAGCCCATTGCGCCACCGGGACGACATCGTGGTGCGCGCATGGACGAAGGAGGTGCGCAACCGCAGTTTCGTGCTGGGCTACGAGATCGTGCGCCAGGACTCGGGCGCACTGGTGGCGGAAGGCTCCTCCGCCCAGGTCTGGCTCGACGCTGAGGGCGCTCCCACGCCTCTGCCAGACGCCGTCCGCCAGGCGCTGCAGGACTCGCTCTAGCCCGTCCCTATCGCGGGATCGCGTCCCAGCCCAGCGCCGAGGCCACCCGCGCTTCCTCGTCCGGGGGGAGGCGGAGGAAGAGCGCACTCGCCTCGGCCAGGCGCTGGCCCTCGGCGTCTTCCACGTGCGCCTCCACCTCCAGGCGGCGGCCACGCTCCGTGGTGACGGCGGCGCGGATCAGCAGGTCGCCCGTGGAGGGGACGGGACGGCGATAGCGCGTCTCCATGCGGGCGGTGACACCCAGCGCACGCGACCTGGACCACATGGCCCACGCCATCGACTCGTCCATCAGCGTGACCAGGACGCCGCCGTGCAGGACGCCCGGGAAGCCCTGGTCCGCCTCGCGCGGACGGTAGCGACAGAGGATGGCGCCGGAGTCCGGCGTCGCATCCGGGTCGCGCTCGAAGCGCATGTGCAGGCCGTGGGCGTTGCGATCGCCGCAGGCGAAGCAGACCTGGTCGTACTGGCGCGGATCGAAGTGCGGATCGGCGGGGCGGCCAGGGGCGTCCATCCGGCTACCGGTAGCGGACGCTGGCCGTGCCGGTCAGCAGCACCTCGCCGCCCTCGTCCGTGCAGGTGACCTCGTAGGTGGCGAGGCCGTCCGCGTCCTTCCGCAGGTCTGCCCGCGCGATGACGGTGACGGGGGTGAGCGCGGGCGAACGCCAACGCACCTTGAGCGTGCCGGTCTCCGCCCACGTCAGCCCGAACCCCTGCGTCAGCGCGTCCGCCACAAGGCCCAGCACCAGCATGCCGTGGGCCACGGGCTGCCCGAAGGGCCCGGCGTACGCCTCCGGCGTCTCGCGGTGGATCGGGTTCGGGTCGCGCGCGGCCTCGGCGTAGCGGTCCACACGGGGCTGGTCGATGAGGCGCGTGACCGTGAGGGTCTGCGGAGCCTGTGCAATCTGCGATGCCATCACGCGGTCACCCCATCCGGCAGCACCATCACGGAGATCTTCATCGTGGTGATCGGCGCCCCGCCCGCGTCCGTCAGGTTCGCCTCGAACGCCGCGATGACGGCGCCACGACGCTCCGAGAGCGCGCTGACGCGCATCTCCAGTTCCATGGGCTCGTCAATCCGCGCGGCGCGGTGGGACTCGTGCTCCTGGCCCGTGTGCATCACCCCCTTGGGGATGGCCACCGTGCTGAGGAGCATCGCAATGGCGATGGCGTCAATGAAGATCGGCGGGACGTGCTCCGCCCAGACCTCCGGGGACTCGCCGGTGGAGTCCAGGTAGGCCTGCACTTCTGCGGCGCTCACCGTCAGCGGGAAGCGCGCGAACGCCTGGCCCTTGACCAGGTCCGCGAACTGCAGCGAGTGGGTCATCCGCCCTGGTCTTCCCCGGTGGCGGCGGACCCGGCGGCGATCGGTCGCCTGCGGGACGCCGAGGTGGACACGGCGTCGCAGTCCTCGGGACGGCGGTCGGCCAGGTGTTCTCGCCCCCAGGCGGCGAGCGGGCTCATGGCGCGCGCGAGGTCCAGGCCACGGTCCGTCAGTTCGTACTCCACCCAGGGGGGATTCGCCGAGACGATCTCGCGACGCACCACGCCCAGATCTTCCAGGTCCTTCAGACGGTCTCGCAACGTCCGCGAGTTGCAGCCCCCCACGGTGGTGCTCAGGTCGTTGAAACGTCGCTTGCCGCTGGCCAGTTCGTAGACGATGCGCGCCACCCATTTCTGCCCCACCAGGGCCAGCGTGGCGCGGACAGGGCAGTATTGGCCGTCTACGGTCCGGGTCAGTTTCTCGTCCATGTCAGGCCTCTGGCCTCCGCGCACAACGTAGCGCGGCGCTCGCCGGGGTGCCACCGGCTGAGCGCCGCGAATCGTGAGGCCAGGCCCGGAGGCCAGCCGTCAGGCCGCGATGTGCTTCTCCACCTCGGAGTGGTCACGCGCGTCCGGGATAGCGTTGTGGATGGCGTAGGCGATCTTGCCCTCGCGGTCCACGACGAAGGTGGCGCGCTCTGCAGCGGCGGCGGCCTCGTTCCAGACGCCGTACCTGGAGGCCACTTCGCCCTTCATGTCCGCCAGCAGTTCGTGCGTGAAGCCCTCCTTCTCCTTGAAGGCCGCGTGGGTGAAGCGGCTGTCCCGGCTGATGCCGTAGACCCTGGCGCCGCGCTCCTGCCAGGAGCCGTAGTTGTCCCGGATCTCGCACATCTCGCCGGTGCAGATGCCGGAGAAGTCAAAGGGGTAGAAGACCAGCACCACGGGGGTGCCTCGCAACTCGGAGAGTGTGACCTTCTCGTTCTGCTCGTTCACGAGCGTGAAGTCCGGAGCCTCCTGGCCCACCTCGATCGCCATAATGGGCGCCCTTCCTGGTGCGTGGTTATGAGTGAAGCGGCGGGAATCCCGCGCTAATCGAGTGTACCAGCGCGACGATCCAGCCCCGAGGCGTCCCTCGCGCGGACGCTACGGCGTCACGATGTCGATCACGAGACGGGCCGGATCCGCCAACTCCGTGACACGGAACGGCTGCTCGCCCGTCAGGCCAATGACCCACGTGGACTGGCCCTCGAAACCGCAGATTTCCTCCGTCTCCCGCACCACCTGGTAGTCCGTAGTGATCTCCAACGGCTCCACGGTGCCCTGGCCCGTCTCCGGGTTGTAGATGTACGCGAAGGGCAGGTCCACCCGCAGGATCGCCGCCCCCTCCACCTCCGCAACGAAGCCCGAGCCGCACTCGACCGCCTCGCTCGCCTCGATGTACTCCACGCGGTAGGCAGGCACGCCGTCCGCGAGGACCACCGGGCCAGTAGCCTCGTCGCTGAACTCCAGCACAAAGCGGTCAAACCCGACGTGCGAGGCGATGCGGACGTCCGAGATGATCCCCGCGCCCTCCCGGCCCGTCTCGTCCACGGGCTCTGCGGAGAAGTCCGTGGGGTCCACAGGGGAGGCGCAGCGCACGATAAAGGCCTGCCCGGCGGGGAGGTCCTCCGGGAAGGCGGCGTTCACGAACGGCGGCGCGTCGGGCACGTAGGTGACGAACGCGCCGGCCACGGTGATCGAGATCGACACCGGTTGGCACGCCTGCTCCTGCAGCGCGCCCGCCACCTGCGGCGGGGTGGCCGCGGCCGTCACGCGCAGTAGCGCGAGGCCCTCCGCCGGCACCTCGCCACTGACGAGGCCAGGCTCCTGCGCGGAGGCCGGCCTCGCCGCGATTACGGCGGCGGTGAGCGCCATCGCGAGCATCGCCACGGCCGCCAGCGGCAGGAGCAGCCGCCCGGGCGACTGGATTGCAGGACGCTTCATGAGACTTCCTCCATGGCTGAAATCTGCCGGCCCGCGAGATCCTCAAGAGAGGGAAGGCGCGGGGCCTCCCCTCTCTCGTCGTCTGGCGGTTGGCGCGTCTGCGGCGAGATGACCCGGCGGTCAGGCGCACCGGACAATGAAGCCTGCGTCCGCCGGCAGGCTGACCGGGAAGTCGGCGTTGACGAAGGCCGGGGCGCCCGGGACGTAGACCACGAACTGGCCGGACTCGGTGATGGAGATGCTCACCGGGGCGCAGCCCAGCGCCACCAGGCCCGTCACCATGCTGGCGGGCGTGGCTACGGCGCTCACCTGCAGCAGCGCCAGTCCGGTGCTGGGCACGTCGCCCACGATCAGCCCGTCCGTGCCGTCGTCATCGTCGTCCTCGGCGGCGGTGGCGCCGGCGGGCAGAGCGAAGAGCGGGATGTCACCCACGCTCAGGCCGCCCTCGCCAAAGCGCACGTTCGAGGCGTCGTCCGCGGTGTGGTAGCGGTAGACGTTGCCGCCCGCGCTCACCCAGACCACGTAGCCCGACGTGACCACCTCCGCGCAGGACTCCGCACCCTGCGCCGCACCGATGCAGGCGTCCTCCCACGTCACGTCTTCCACGCGCAGCACCGTCACCGCCGAGGCGGGCACGGCGGCGCGCGTCCCGGCGAGCGTGCTCACTTGCGTGGCGATCGCCGCCGGCAGGGCGTCCAGGTTGGCCTCAAACAGGGTGGCGCCGCCGGGGAGCGGGTCGGCGGCTGCGTCGGCCACGTCGCTGGCGGCCAGGCGCACGTCCGGGCCCTGGTAGTCGGTGTGGAAGCGATAGGTCGTCGCGCTCGCAGCACTGGCAGTGGCCCAGACCACGTGACCGCTGACCAGCGCCTGCGTACACGCCGTGCCCTGCGACTCAATGCCCAGACAGCCATCCTGCCAGACCACCCGCTCGGCGCGATCGATGGTGACGGCCGTGGTGGCCACGCCCGCCTCGGACGCCACGCGCGCCTTGACGATCGTGGCCAGGGCGGCGGGGATGGACTCCTCCGCGCCGGGGGCCGCCTGCGCGCTCGCCTCGGAAGGGGCGAGGGCCACCGCCAGGGCGGCGAGGGCCACGAGTGCGGCGGCCAGAGAGAGCCAGGCCCGACGGGCCAGGGCCGGAGTGTGCGGTGAATGCATGGTGTCTCCTTCAGCCTCGGGGGGGGGGGGGGAACACCCCACACCCGCCCCTTGGCGCGTGTGCGGAGCGCACTGCGCCGGAGACTAGGAGTTACGCTCTGCCGCCGGCGTTGCGGCGAGTTCTGCCCACCTTGCGCGCGCCTATCAATGGCAAGCGGACGTGGTGGGCCCGTGGAGGTGACCTGGCCCCTACATGGTCCCTACATGGGCCCTACATGAGGGAGGAATCGCCCACGAGCGGACCGGAGGGATCCGCGGTGGGCGGCATCAGCGTGCGCAGGTACACGTCGATGGCCTCGGCCGCGCGGTGGGCGTCTGCGAGCGCGGTGACCACGAGGTCCGCGCCGTTCACGTCGTCGCCGCCGGCGAAGACGCCGGTGAGGTTCGTCTCCAGCGTCTCCGGATCCGCCACCAGTCGGTTCCAGCGATCGCGCGTCATGTCCGGGACGGTCTGGCCCCACTCCTCGTCCACGTTGTAGCCAATGGCCATGATCAGCACGTCCGCCGGCAGGTCGAACTCGCTGCCCTCGACCGGCCGAGGCGTGCGGCGGCCGGTGTCGTCCGGCTCGCCCAGTTCCATGCGCACGCAGCGCAGGGCGGACACCCGGCCCTCCGCGTCCACCAGGATCTCCACTGGACTGGCCAGGTACTCGAACTGCACGCCTTCCTCGCGCGCGTGGTTGCGCTCCTCCACACGGCCCTGCATCTCCGCTTCCGTGCGGCGGTAGACCAGCGTCACGTCCGCGCAGCCCAGGCGGCGCGCGGAACGCACGCAGTCCATGGAGGTGTCGCCCCCGCCCACCACCACCACGTGGCGAGGCGTGCCCAGCGGTTCGCGGTACTCCTGTGGCAGCGCCTCCGGCGGCAGGTTCGTCCGCACCAGGAACTCGGTGGCGCTGATCACCCCTCGGGCGTCCTCGTGATCCAGGCCCAGTCGGGCGCCCTCGGACGCGCCGACGCCGACGAAGACGGCGTCGGCGCTGTTGCGCAGGGCGTCCCAGGGGAGGTCTCTGCCCACGGTGGTGTTGCAACGCACCTGGACGCCCAGGGCCTCCAGTTCCGCGAACTTGCGGTCCACGGCGGCCTTGTTCTGCTTGAAGGTGGGGATGCCGTAGCGCAGCACGCCGCCCGGCTGTGGCCACGCCTCGTACATGGTGACGGCGTGGCCCCGCAGCGCCAGGCGCTCCGCCACGGCGATGCCGGCCGGGCCGGTCCCCACCACGGCCACGCTGCGCCCCGTGGGCTCAGCCACCGTCCGAGGCGTCCCGCTGCCGTGCTCGTGCTGCCACTCCGTCACGAACGTCTCGAGTTTGCCGATGGCCACGGGGAGCGCGTTCTTGCCCACCACGCAATGGCCCTCGCACAGGCGCTCCTGCGGGCAGAGGCGGCCGCACATCTCCGGCAGTTCGCTGGTCTCGCGGAACACGTTGGCCGCGCCGTCGATGTCGCCGCGTTCCAGCAGCCAGAAGGCGCCGGGGATGTCGTTGTGGACGGGGCACGCCTTCACGCATGGCGCGGCGGGGCACTGGATACACCGCTCCGCCTCGATGCGGGCCGCGGACTCCGTGTAGAGATGGAAGACCTCGTCCCAGTTGGCGGTGCGCGTCTCCGGGGACTGCTTGTCCGGGCGCACCGGGGGAATCTGCAGGCGCGCCTTGCGGTCCACGGCCGGACGGTTGCCCGGACGCGACTCCTGTTGCGGTGATTCCTGTTGCGGTGATTCTGGCTCCGCTGGCTGTGGTTGGGGCACCCCGGCGCGAGCGGCCTCGGGCGTCACGGCCGCCGGCGGGACGGCTTCCTCCGGAGGCTGTGAGGCCGGAGCGACCCCGGCGACTGGGGTGGCTGGCGCCTGCTCGTTCGGCATCGTCCCCGCTTCCCGTGCCCGAGATCTAACGCTGAGCGACCGTTCACCTACGCGATGTTCTCAGCCTACCGCAATCACGACTACGGGCGAGATCCCCGATCTATCACCACGAACGTGCCTGTCCCGGACCCCACCAGCGTCCCCTGGGCGTCGAAGCACTCGCACGTACAGTGCCACACGGAGCGGCCTCGGCGCAGGACGCGTCCCACGGAGCGCAGCGTCTCGCCGGCGATGGGCCGCAGCCATCGGAAGTCGGACTGCGAGGTGACCACGCGCTGCTCCGGCTCGATCAGCGTCCGCACCGCGCCACCCATCGCGGTGTCCGAGATCAGCGTCCACATGCCGCCGTGGAGGACCCCGTCCGCGTTCAGCACGGGCGGCGTGATGCGCAGCGTGACCTCCAGCCAGCCCTCGCCGCCGTCCGTAATGTCGAAGCCAAGCAGGTCGTAGATCGGCGCACGCAGCGCCCGAGGCAGCGCGAGCCAGTCCCGCTCCACCCGCCCTACCGGTTGCGCGTCTGCGGCGTCCACCATCTCGAGGCCCCCTCGGCACGTGGCGAGATCGTAGCCGTCAGGCCGGGGGCGTGTCCTCCAGCGCATGGGCGTGGTGCGCGTGGTGGCGGCCCTGGCGGCGGAGAAGCGCCTGCGCCACCAGGCCGTGCTTCGGCGCCAGGACGAGAGACACCAGGAACACCGCGGTCGCCGTGAGGACGATCGTCGCGCCGGCGGAGGAACCGGCGTGGTAGGAGATGTAGAGGCCCACCACCCCGCTCCCTGCACCAATCGCGCCACCGAACGCCATCATGTGGTCCAGCCGGTCCGTGAGCAGCCGCGCGGCCGCCGCCGGGGTGACCACCAGGGCCAGGATCAGGATGTTGCCCACGGACTGCAGCCCCACCACGATCGTGGCGGTCACCAGCAGTAGCAGCAGCAGGTCCAGCCAGAACACGGGATAGCCCAGCGTCTTCGCCAGCGTCACGTCGAAGGCGACCATGGCGAGTTCCTTGAGCAGCAGGAACAGGATTGCCAGCACCACCACCAGGATGATCGCAGACACCAGTACGTCCGTGGTGGAGATGCCCAGGATGCTGCCGAACAGCAGGCTCCCCAGGTCGCGCGTGAACCCGGTCTGACGGCTGATCAGCACGATGCCCACAGCGAAGAACGCCACGAACAGCACGCCGATGGCCGTGTCCTCCGAGACACGTCGGTTGCGCGTCAGCACACCGATGCCCACCGCCGTCAGCGCCCCCACCACCAGGGCGCCCAGCAGGACGCTGGCGCCTGCCAGGTAGGCCACCACCACGCCGGGGAACACTGCGTGCGCCAGCGCGTCGCCGATGAACGCCAGTCCCCGCAACACCACGAGCGTGCCCACGACGCCCGAGAGGATGCCGACGATCACGATCTCCGCCAGCGCGCGCTGCATGAACGGGTACTGCAGCGGGTCCAGCAGCAGGTCGCTCACGCGAACACCGCCAGTTGGCCGCCGAACGTGGCCCGCAGCGTCTCCGGCGTGAACGTCTCCTCCGTGGGGCCGAAGGCCACCAGGCGGCGGTTGATGCAGGCGATGGACGTGGTCATCTCCTGCACCTCGTCCAGGTCGTGCGTGGCGACCAGCACGATCACCCCGTCCGCCGCGAAGGCGCGGATCACCGCGTGCAGCACCGCCCGGTTCGCCGTGTCCACGCCGGTGAACGGCTCGTCCAGCAGCACCAGGCGAGGCTCCTGCGCCAGCGCACGCGCCAGGAAGATGCGCTGCTGCTGGCCCCCGGAAAACTCCGAGATGTGGTTGTGCTCCATCCCCCCCAGCCCCATGCGCTGCAGGGACTCGAGGGCGATACGCCGGTCCTCCCGGTCCGGCCGCCGAAACCAGCCGATGTCGCGGTTACGGCCCATCAGCACCACGTCCAGCGCGCTGCCCGGGAACCCCCAGTGCACGTCCTCCCGCTGGGGCACGAAGGCGAGGCGGCCTCGATGCTCGCTCAGGGGCCGGCCGCCGAGGGTCACGCGGCCGGAGCGCAGCGGGAGGACGCCGGCCACGGCCTTCAGCAGCGTGCTCTTGCCCCCGCCGTTGGGGCCGATGATCCCCACCACCTCGCCCCGGCCCACCTCGAACGAGACGGGGGCAAGGTCAAACGTGGAGCCGGCGTAGCCGGCCGAGACGCCGTCCAGCACCAGGCGGGCGTCCGCGTCCAGGGGCGGCGCGGTCACCGGAGCGCCTCCGCGATGCGCCGGGCGTTGTGGAGCAGCATCCCGTCCACCGTGTCCGCGCCGGAGCCCTCCGGGCCCAGCGTGTCGCTGTAGAGGTCCGTCACCACACGCACGCCGGTGTCCTCCGCCAGACGCTCCACCAGCCTCGGATCCACCGAACTCTCCGCGAAGATCGCGCGTACGCCCTCCCGCTCGATCAGCCCCTGGAGTTCTGCGAGCGCACGCACCGAGGCCTCCGCGCCGCTGGCCGTCGCGGGGATCACCGCCCCCACGAACTGGAGGCCGTAGCGGTCCAGGAAGTAGCCCAGCGAGTCGTGCGCGGAGACCACCTTGCGGTGCTCCACCGGGACCGTCTCCAGCAGCGCCCGCACCTCCGCGTCCACCTCGTCCAGTCGCTGGGCGTAGGCGTCCGCATTGGCCCGGAACGCCGCCGCCCGCTCCGGGAACGCCTCGGCGAGGGCATCCGCGATGTTGGCGACCATCACCTGCACCCGCTCGGGGTCGTGCCAGACGTGCGGATCGAGGTCGCCCTCGTGCCTGTGGCCGTCGTCCTCGGCGTGTTCGCCATGCTCAGCGTCGTCATCGTGGTCCTGCGCGTCGCGGTCGGTCGAGCGGAGCGCGATACCGTCCGTGACGGTGACTACATGGCGCACCCCCGCGCCGGCGATGGCGCCGTCCAGGAAGTCGTCCAGGCCGATGCCGTTGCGGAGCACCACGGCCGCGCGCGAGAGACGGGCGACCTCGGCGGGCGACGGCTCGTAGTCGTGCGGGTTCACGCCGGGCGCCAGCAGCGTCGCCACCTCGACCGTCTCACCGCCCTCGAGCACCTCGCTGCCCACGACCTCCCGCGCGAGGGCGCCGATCTGGCTGGTGGTAGCCATCACCAACGTGCCCTCCCCCGCGTCGCCGTCCGCCCCGCAGGCCGCGAACAGCAACGAGAGGCCGAGGAGGAGCGCGACAGGAACGGTGCGGCGGAAGGGCATGGGGGAATTCCCGTACTGAGCCTGAGTCTCGATTGGGCTCTGATGCTATTGAAACCGAGTTTCAACTGCAAGCGGGAACGCCTACCCGGCGCGCGAGCCTCCCACGCGCGCCACCCCATCAGGCGCCGGCCCGTCCCTCGGCACCCCGTCTCTCGCAAGGCAGTCCGGGCAGCGTCCGTACACCTCCAGGCGGTGCGCCTCCACCGCATAGCCGGTCCGCGCCTGCACGTCTTCAAACACCGCCTCGAGGGCGTCCGAGGAGAAGTCCTGGACGGCGCCGCACTCCACGCATAGCAGGTGATGGTGGTGCTCCTCCGGCGCCAGGCGGTAGGCGAGCGCGCCCTGGTCCAGCACCACCTGGCAGACCACACCCAACTCCTGCAGGAGCCGGAGCGTGCGGAACACGGTGGCGCGGCCCACCTCCGGCGCGGCGCTCAGCACGTCGTCCGCGGCGAAGTGGTCACCCATGCCCTCCATCACCTCCAGCAGGTGGCGACGAGGCCCCGTCAGGCGATAGCCCCGACGGGCGAGGAGGCGCGCGATGGCGTCTGCGGTAACGGCTGACATGGTGTAGCCATCGTCCGGGGGAGCCTGCGGCCTGTCAACGCGGGGCGGAGGCGGCAGTCCTGCGGTCCGCGCGCACTCGCTGTCATCGAACGCTCGGAACAGGCACAATGGCGCCTGTGACTACTCGACACTGGCGCATGGTCCTGTGGGCCGCCATGCTCACGTCCGTCTGCTGGGTGGCGTGGAGCGCAAAACTGGCGCTGCTCCCGTTCGCCGTGGGCGCGGTGATCACGTACTCGCTGCAGCCCGTGGTGGACTGGATGGCCTCCTTCATCCCGGCCCGCACCCACCGGCACGACGTGTTCCGGCGCGGCGCGGTGGTCTTCTTCATCTACCTGGTCTTCTTCGGCTCCATCACCGGTGTGGGCCTGGCGGTGGTGCCTACCGCGGTGAACCAGACGGCGGAGATCTTCGCTGACCTCCCGCAGATCGTGGAGGAGGCGCGCCTCCAACTGACGGACTGGGTGGACCAGTACCGAGCGCAGTTGCCGGAGGAACTCCGCGACGAGATCGACGGCGCCACGGAGGACCTGGGCGTGGCGGCCACGGACCTGGTCCTCAGCGTCCTCGGGGGCGGGGTGGGCGCCATCACCAGCACCCTGGCGCTGGTGTTCGGGTTCCTGGTGGTGCCGTTCTGGATGTTCTACGCCCTGCGCGACCGGCACTTCGTGGAGCGCAATTTCATGCGCGCCGTCCCGGACTCCGCCAAGGCCGACGTGGCGAACATCGGCCGCATCTCGGACTTCCTGCTGGGGCGCTACATCCGAGCACAACTGCTGCTGGGCGTGATCGTGGGCGTGGCGATCGCCCTGAGCATGACGCTGCTGGGGGTGCAGTTCTCCATCGGCCTGGGCCTCTGGGCGGGCATCACCGAGTTGATCCCCATCCTGGGCCCGTGGCTGGGGGCGGCTGCGGGCATGGTGGTGGTGCTGGCCACGGAGCCGGAACTCGCGATCTGGGTGGCCCTCATCTACTTCGTGGTGCAACAGGTGGAGAACAACCTGCTGGTGCCTCGCATCCAGGGCCGCGCCGTGGACATCCACCCGGCCATGGTGATCCTGCTGCTGGTGGTGGTGGGGTCGATCTGGGGGTTCCTCGGCATGCTGGTGGCCGTGCCCATTGCCGCCATCGCACGCGAGTTGTTCTGGTACGTGGACCGCAGGCTGCGAGGCGAGAGCCCGGCGGACGCCTACGCCCACAGCCACGTGGGCAAGCGCCAGATCGACATGCCTGCGGACGCCCACCTGGATTCGCCCGAAGCGATCACGGACGCGGAGGCGGCCTTCCTGGCGCGGGAGGCCCGCGCCCGGGGACGAGACCCAGAGACGACGCCGGAGAAGAGCCCGGAGAACGCCGGAGAGCCCGAGCGCAGCGAGGCGGGCGGCTAGCGTCGCCGGCTACCCTCGTCGGCCAGTGCATGCCGCCAGTGAATGCTCTAGCGAATGACCGTGCTGTCGCGCGTGAGCGTGGCCTGCAGCACCACGGGGCCATCGTCACCCGGCCCGCTCGCCACCAGGTAGAGGCGCACCGGCTCACGCTCGCCCTCCATGGTGAGTGCCACGGTGGCGTCGCCCTGCGGATCCGGGGTGAAGGTGCCGCCGTAGACCTGGCGTGAGGAGGGGTCCTCCAGCCAGACCTTGTAGGCACTGCCCAGCGGCAACGGCGGCAGGTCATAGACCAGCAGCACGCCCGCCGCGTTCACGTCGCTCCAGAGGTAAGAACCGTGGGCCCCGTGGGCGGCCGCCGTGGGCTCCAGCCGGATACGGCGGGTCTCCGGATCTGACTGCACGGCCAGGATCACCTGCTGATCCTTCAGCGCCGTCTCCAGGCGTACGCCTAGGTTCTGCGCCTGTTCCGCGTCCACGCTCACCTGGCCCAGGGCGTCCAGGCGCTTCGCGTCCGCCTCCACGATCGCGGCCAGTGCCGCCTGGTCAGCGCGCAGGTCGCCAATGGTGGACTGGAGCGAGATGGCCCAGATGCTCACGATGGCCAGCGCCGCCGCGAGGCCGGCCGCCGGCAGGAAGCGCCGCCAGTGGTGGCGCTGGCGCCACGGGCCCGGCGTGCGGCGTGCGGCATGGATCACTCGGTCGCGCAGGTCCGGATCGGCCCGGCGGAGCGGGACGGAGAGCGCGATCATGTCCGCCAGGTCGCGGTACGCCTCGTACTCGCGTGCGGCGGCGGCGTCCGTGCGCACCAGGTAGTCCGCGTCCCGGGCGTCCGGGTCGCTGAGCGTGCCGAGCGCGAACCCGGCCAACAGTGCCTCGCGTTCCTCGGGCGTCACGGGGCGCGCCGGTCCTTTCCCGCGGCCGGCCCCCCGGGGCGGGGGTGTCCGGCATCAACGAAGTCCGCCAGGGTCTCGCGCAGTTTGCGCATGCCCAGGCGGATCCTGGTCTTCACTGTACCCAATGGATCGCCGGTCACCCCGGCGATCTCCACCTGTGTCAGTCCGGAGAAGTAGGCGAGTTCGATCGCTCGCCGCTGCTCCGGTGGCAGCCGGGTCATCGCCGCGCGGACCGCCTCGCGCTGTTCCGCCAGTTCGGCGCCCAGCGCGGGATCGTCCAGCCGGTCGGCGGTGGGGACGGCGGCAATCGGGCTGTCCTCGCTGTCCACGTCCTCTGACCGGTTTCGCCGCGAGATGCGCCGCAGTTCGTCCAGCGCCCGGTTGCGCGTGACCGACATGAGCCAGGAGATGAACCGCCCGCGGTCCGGGTCGAACGAGGCCGGCTGCCGCCACAGGCGGAGGAAGACCTCTTGCGTAACGTCCTCCGCAAGTTGGGCGTCATGCAGAACCCGAAGGCTGACCGAGAAGACCAGAGCGGAGTAACGGTCGTAGAGCGACTCCAGCGCCTCGATGTCCCCGCGGCCCAGCCCCTCCATCAACTCGGCATCATCGGTCGCGCGTTCGGCCCTGGCGCGGGCGTCCGGCGACACACCCTCTCTCTGAGTTACGTCGTGCAGGCGCGCACGGATTCCCCCGCGTGCCGGCGTCGCACGGTCAGCGGCCGTACGAGCGCTCGCGGTGTGGTCAGGCTGCGGGCGCCCGCCGGGTGGCGGCGGCGCGTCCGGGTTGGCCGCGTCGGTCACGGCAGCCTCCCAACGATCGGGGGAGCGACGGGAGCGGAGTCCCAATCGTTCACAGCATCATACAGAAATACGTCGCCCTGACGGGAGCGTGGAGGTGGCAGATGTGAGCGTTTCGTGATCCGCTCAGACCGTGATCCGCTCAGACAGTGATCCGCTCAGACCGCGTGGCCCGTGGTGAACAGCAGGCCTCGAGCGAGCACCTCGCCGGCCAGCACCGCCCCCAGGCCGATGTAGAGCAGCCCGGTGGCGGACATCATGCCTCGGATCTGCGCCGCCTTGAAGGCCAGCCAGGTCACGGCAATAGGGAACAGCAGGCCCACCCCCACCCGCAGCCAGAACGCCGGGTTCGCCACCAGGTCCACGCCCAGGTCGTCCGTCAGCGGCACCTCGCTGGGAGGCGCCACCGTGCCGGCCAGCACCAGCGCCCCTTGCGCCAGCAGCGCGATGAGCACCACGAGCGACATCTCCTCCATGGGCTCCTTGGGGAGGCGGCCGGAGGTCAAGTACCAGTGGCCCCACGTCATCGCCATCAGCGAGCCGCCCAGCACCGCGGTGGAGGCGAGCACGCTGAGCACCATGAGCACCGGCGACCACGCCGGCGGCGCCACGAGCAGCGCAAGGGCCACCATGGACAGCCCCCCCACGGCCGACCCCACCGCACCCACCAGGATCTCCTCCCGCTGCCGTCCCAGCAGCGACAGCACTGCGTGCGCCACGGCGGCCAGCAGGAACAGGGCGAAGAGGATGCCGAAGGGCGTGTACCAGGCCTCGTCCAGGCGGTAGCCGTCCACCCCGCCCGAGGGCGAGATGACCAGGTACGTCCAGAAGGCGAACACGGCCAGCGGGACAATCGTGAGCGCGCCGGCCTTCACGTAGCCGGAAGTCACCTGCCCACGGTGGTCAAAGACCGTGACCATGGCCAGAGAGCCGACGGCCATCTCCGCCAGCAGCAGTAGGAGGGTGTAGGGCAGGGATGCGGCGCTCACGTCCGCCATCGTGCGGTGAGGCGCGGTGAGGGTCAACGTGACGGTAGCGTGAGAGTGGGCTATGTCTCCCGTTACCGCGCCCCCAACGTATCGAGGTCCGCCCCCCACTGCAGGGCCTGGAGCACATTCCCGGCGGGGTCACGGAAGTCCATCTTCACGGCCCCGGGGATGGCCGCATACGCTTCGCACGGCACGCCGTGGGCCTCCAGGTGGGCGCGCAGCGTGGCGAGGTCCTGCACCCGGAACGCCGGCTGCCCGCCCCTCCCACCGTCCGAGGCACCGCCCGCGTGGATGCCGAGGTCGATGTTCGCCAGGCGCAGGCGCGCCCAGTGCGGGTACGCCTCCTCGATCGGGGTCGCCTCCAACACGTCGCGATAGAAGGCGGTCAGCACCTGCACATCCGGGGCGAAGAACATGACGTAGTCCAGCGAGCCCAGGCGTGCCATCGTGCGTCCTCCCTCGCTCCTCGTGCGGCTGCCGTCCTCGCTGCGCCGCCGCCGGTGCACTCTCCGCGACTCTGCCACCGATGCCCTGCCACCGATGCCCTGCCACCGATGCTAGGCTGTCCTATCCCCGAGATCTGGCGACAGGTGTATCCGTCGTGAGTCACCACATCTTCGCCTTTCCGAGGACGGCGTGTGGCGTGCGCCCACGGGTCCACCGGCCCGTGTGGGCACGGTCGGT
>JALOAL010000014.1 GCA_023228825.1 Dehalococcoidia bacterium
TCCTCGCCCGTTGGTAGCGGCTCCGCACCGCCGCTGCGTACTCCGCAACGCTGCCCCGTGTCATGGCCCCTCCACCTCTCTTGGGTAACCATGCTTATGAGGCAACTACCTCCCGTTCGGTAACCATGTTCTGAGGGCACTCGCACCCCAGCCCGCACCCCGCCCCCTGCTACCCTTGCTCGCCGCGTGCATTCCGCGCGCGGACGTTGCGAGGAGCGCCCCATGGAGCACGTTCGACTCGGCCGCACTGGCCTGCAGGTGTCCCGGCTCTGCCTGGGGACCATGACCTTTGGCCTGCAGTGCGATGAGCCCACGTCCACAGCCATCCTCAACCGCGCCGCCGAGGGCGGTATCGACTTTCTCGACACCGCAGACGCGTATCCCCTGGGCGGAGACGCCTCCACCGTCGGGCGCACCGAGGAGATCCTGGGGCGGTGGCTACAGGGCAAGCGCCACGACTTCATCATTGCCACCAAGTGCTTCGGCGCCGTGGGCCCCAACCGCTGGGACCGGGGCAACAGCCGCAAGCACATCCTGGACGCCATCGACGCGTCGCTGGAGCGCCTCCAGACGGACTACGTGGACCTCTACCAGTTGCACGGTTACGACCGCGAGACGCCGGTGGAGGAGACGCTGCGGGCGCTGGAGGACGTGGTCCGCTCCGGCCGCGCGCGCTACATCGGCGTGTCCAACTGGCTTGCGTACCAACTGGCGCGCGCGAACGGGAAGGCGGAGGCGCTGGGCGTCACCCGCTTCGACAGCGTGCAGCCTCGCTACAACCTGCTCTTTCGGGAGTTCGAGCGCGAGTTGTTGCCTCTCGCCCGCGAGGAGGGGATCGCCGTGATCCCGTACAACCCGCTGGCCGGCGGCCTGCTCACAGGCAAGCACAGCCCGGACGCACCGCTGGAGGGCACCCGCTTCGACCTCGGCTCCGCCGGGCCTCGCTACCGCGAGCGCTACTGGCACGAGCGTGAGTTCGAGACGGTGGAGGACGTGCGCCTGGTGGCGGACGAGGCGGGCCTGCCGCTGACGCAGATGGCCGTGGGCTGGGTGCTCGCGAACCCCGCGGTCACCGCGCCCATCATCGGCGCCAGCCGTCCTGAGCAACTGCGGGACTCCCTTGCTGCCGCGGAGCAGCCCCTGCCTGCGGACGTCAAGGACCGTCTGGACGACATCACCGAGGCCTACCGCTACGGCGACGCCGTCAGGTAGCGCACGTCAACCGACGGCTGGCCGGAGGGGTGGGCTACCCCCATGCCTCCGCCAGCGCGGCGCCGCCGATGATCGCCAGTTCCACGCCCTCGCGCTCGGCGAGGGCGGCGGCTTCGCGTGCGGAGCGGAAGAGGATGGCCTCGCCGCCGTCGCGGTCCACCAGGCGCATGGCTTCAGAGGGCCATCGGACGTCCCGGGGGGCCCGGGTGACCAGGCGCAGGGTGGTGTGTGGGAGCATCTCCGTGCGTGTCTCCACGCCGTACTCGTCCTGGAGCCGGCGCGCGGCGACCTCGAACTGGAGTTCGCCCACGGCGGCCAGGATGGGGGCGCTGCGGGAACCGTCCGGGGACCAGAGCACCTGCACGGCGCCCTCGCGCTCCAATTGCTCCAGGCCCTTCTGGAACTGCTTGTTGCGCTGCACGTCGTCCGAGCGCAGGCGCGCGAAGCGCTCCGGCTCGAAGCGCGGGATCGCCTCGAACTCGATTGTGGGGTCGGAGGTGACGGTGTCGCCGATGCCGAGCATGGCGGCGTTGGCGATGCCGATGATGTCGCCCGGGTATGCCTCGTCCACGGTCTCGCGCTCCTGGCCGAAGACGCGCTGGGAACGGCTCAGGCGGATGCGCTTGCCGCTGGCGGAGTGGTGCGCGGCCATGTCGCGCTCGAAGCGGCCGGAGCAGACGCGCACGAAGGCCATGCAGTCGCGGTGCTTGGGATCCATGTTCGCCTGCATCTTGAAGACGAAGCCGGAGAACGCCTCCGTCTCCACGGCCACCTCGCCGCGCTTGCCCTCGCGCGGCTGCGGCGGTGGCGCGAACTCCGAGACGGCCGCGAGCAGCGCCTCGATGCCGAAGTTGTTCAGCGCGCTGCCGAAGAAGACGGGCGTCAGCGCGCCGCGCAGGAACGCCTCGCGATCCCAGGCGTGGCCCGCCTCCACCGCGATCGCCGTGGCCTCCCGCAGCCGGTCGAGGGCGTCCTGGCCGAGGGCCGCCGCGAGCGAGCCGTCTGCGTCCTCCAGGTTGCCTTCCACGACGGGGGCGCGGAATCGGCCGCCGGTGGTGCGCTCGAAGCGCAGCACGCGCTGGTGGCGCAGGTCGTACACGCCCTGGAAGAACGGGCCGTCACCAATGGGCCACGTCAGCGGCGCCGGCGCGATGCCCAGGGTGGACTCCACGTGGTCCAGTAGTTCCAGCGGATCCAGGGCGTCGTGGTCCATCTTGTTGACGAAGGTGATGATGGGGATGCGGCGGGTGCGGCAGACCTCGTACAACTTGCGCGTCTGGGGCTCAATGCCCTTGGCGGCGTCCAGCACCATGATCGCGCTGTCCGCGGCGACCAGCGTGCGGTAGGTGTCCTCAGAGAAGTCCTGGTGCCCCGGCGTGTCCAGCAGGTTGAAGCGATACCCGTCGTGCTCGAACTCCAGGACGGTGGAGGTGACGGAGATGCCGCGTTCGCGCTCCATCTCCATCCAGTCCGAGGCGGCGTAGCGGGCGGTCTTGCGCGCGCGCACAGACCCGGCCTCGTCCACGGCGCCCGCGTAGAGCAGGAACTTCTCCGTGAGCGTGGTCTTGCCGGCGTCCGGGTGCGAAATGATGGCGAAGGTGCGCCTGCGCGCCACTTCCTGGGCGAACGTACCCATGCTGAACCTCACACGTGCGTGCTACGGGCTGGTCGTGAGGTTCGCGCTACACGGGCATCCCTCCGAGGGCTTCGACGCCCCAGTTTAGCACCGAGCGCTACGCGAGGGCTTGCAGCACCTCCGCGAGCAGCATCGGATAGTCCGTGGTGATGCCGTCCACGCCCATGCGCGCGATCTCCGCCATGCGCTTCGGGTCGTTCACGGTCCAGCAGTAGACCGACAACCCCAGCCCATGCGCGTACCGGACGATCGAGGCGTCCACGTAGCGGTGGTCCGCCATCAGCCCGGCGAGGCCGTGCCTGGAGGCGAGGTCGCAGGCCTCCGCGGGGGCGTGGGCGATGCCGTCGCCGGGCGTCCAGCCGAGGAACGAGCGGGAGCCGGGGGCGTCCTCCAGCAGCGTCCTCGCGAGGCGTGGCGGGTGCGCCGTCCACCATGTCCACGGCGCTACTCCCAGGCCGTTCACCAGGGCTACACAGGCCTGCGCGATCTCCGGCGACACGAAGTCCAGCACCACGGCCGCCCGGCCGTCCACCAGGCGGAGAGCGTCCTCCAGCGTGGGGATGCGCTCGGGCGGGTGGTGCGTCTCAGCGCCCGTGGCGACGCGCGTCACGCGCAGGGCGTCGAGGTCAGCGAGCGTCACATCTGCGAGCCGCCTCGGATCGCCGGTGGTGCGGGCCAGCGTCTCGTCGTGCATCAGCACCAGGGCGCCGTCTTGCGTGCGGCGCACGTCGATCTCCACGGCGCGTGCGCCGTCCCGGATGGAGGCCTCGATGCCGGCGAGCGTGTTCTCCGGGTAGGAGCCGCCGTGCGCCCGGTGGGACACGATGTCGGGTGTGGACTGGCGGGGCGGCGGCATGCGGTAGGCCTTCCGTGGGAGCGCGGACGTCCAGAGGGCATGGCCATCCTCGCCCGACTTCGTGCCCGCTGACAATGCGCGCCCGAGGCGTGACGTCAGACCGTAGGATGCACCCACACAAGCAGGCTGGGCCGGGGAAGTCCGGGACGTTCGAGGGGAGCACGAAATGACGGGTGGTGCGCTGGACGGCGTGAGGGTGGTGGACCTGTCCCGGCTGGCGCCGGGCCCGTACGCCTCGATGTTGCTGGCTGACCTCGGCGCTGACGTGACGCTGGTGGAGGCGCCAGCCGGGGCGATCTCTGGCATGGGCGGCGGCGGGAACACCGAGGCTGCCGCGCGCCGGCGGGCCTTCAACCCGCTGTCCCGCAACAAGCGCTCGATCGTGGTGAACCTGAAGTCGGCGGAGGGCGTTGCGCTGGTCCACGAACTGGCGAACGACGCGGACGTCTTCCTGGAGGGCTTCCGCCCCGGCGTCACGGACCGCCTGGGCGTGGGCTACGAGGCGATCTCGAAGACCAACCCGCGCATCGTGTACGCCTCGCTCAGCGGGTACGGGCAGACCGGGCCGTACTCCCAGATGGTGGGGCACGACATCAACTACATCTCCGTGGGGGGCGCGCTCTCCATGATCGGGCGGCCCGGCCAGCGTCCGGCCATCCCGCAGAACACGATCGCTGACTTCGCTGCGGGCGGCCTCATGACCGCCTTTGCGATTACCAGCGCGCTGTATGCGCGCAACCAGACCGGTCGAGGCCAGTTCCTGGACATGTCCATGTCGGACAACGTCCTGTACCTGCTCGCGAGCCAGACCGGCGGCGTGCTGGCGGGCGGCCCCTCGCCAAGGCCGGGCGCGGAGATGCTGAGCGGCGGCGCGCCCCACTACAACACCTACGAGTGCGCGGACGGGAAGTGGATCTCCATCGGCTCGCTGGAGCCGCAGTTCTGGGCCGCCCTCTGCCGCGTGGTGGGCCGCGAGGACATGCTGGACGCCGAGTTCGACAGCAGCCGCCACGCGGAGTTCCAGGAGCACCTGGACGGCTTCTTCAAGCAGAAGGCGCGCGACGAGTGGTTCGCGGAGTTGAAGGACATCGAACTCTGCATCGCGCCCGTCCTCGAACTGGCGGAGGCGCTGGAGGATCCGCACCAGCAGGCGCGCGGGATGACGGTGGAGGTGCAGGACCCGGTGGCGGGGGCGGTGCGCCAGGTGGGCATTGGCCCCAAGTTCAGCGACACACCCGGCAGCGTGCGCACCACCGCCCCCGCCCCCGGCCAGCACACGGACGAGGTGCTCCGCGCGCTGGGCTACGAGGACGCACGGGTGGCCTTGCTGCGCGAGCAGGGCGTCGTCGTGTAGCGGCTGCGCCCTCGTTGGCCCTCGGGGGTGTCCGCCCGCCTCGGCCGTCCGAGGGCTGGTGTCACGCTGCGGTCAGGTCTGTGGGTTCAGGTCTGTGGGTAGAGCATCATCTGGGTGCAGCGGAAGAGCGCGATGACCTTGTCGGTCTCCTCGTGCCGGACTTCCGCGTCCCAGACCTGCGTCATGCGGCCCCCGTGGACCTTGCGTGCCTCCGCGACGATCGCGCCGTCGCGGGCGGTGCCCAGGTAGTTCGTCTTGATCTCGATCGTCGTGAAGCCAGTGGCGCCGTCCGCGCGGAAGGCAAGGGCGCCGTAGCCGCAGGCGGTATCGGCCAGCGTCACCACGGTGGCGGCGTGCAGGTAGCCGTTGGGAGCGATGTGGTGCGGCTGGATGTCGATGCGGGCGGTGATGGCGTCCGGGCGCACGTCCGTGATCTCCACGCCCATGTGGCCCGGAAGGTGCCCCTCGCCGCCGGCGGTGAGGGCCGCCGGGGTCATGGGCTTCCCGGTGCGAGGGTTCGGGGGGTGCTCCATGTGGCCTCCATCCGGCGCGTGCGTCCTGCCTGTGCATCGCGACTCGAGCAGTCTATCGCGGCGTGACCTGCCGGGCGGCGCCTAGCCGAACGTGACGGTGCGGCCGGAGATCGCGTCCCAGATGGACTCCGCCAGGAACGGGCCGGGCCCGATCTGGTTCGAACCGGTGGCCAGGAGCGACATCACGATCGCCCACACGGCGAAGCCGGCCAGGTTCGCCGCCAGCACGTCGCCGCCGCCTCGGCCGACCGTGCGTTCCACGGCGACGTGGGTGGTGGCGACCCACGCAGCGAGCGCCACGAGGCCCACGCCGAAGGAGATCGAGGGCACCACCATGCCGAGGCCCAGCACGAGCGGGGCCGCGGCGAATCCGGCCGTGCGCAGCAGTTGCTCCATGGGCACGGTGATGCGCGAGAGTTGCCGGAGCACCGCGTAGATCACCAGGAGCCACGCGAGCCACGCTCCCGCGCCAAAGATGGTGCCGAGGATCACGGTCTTCAGGAACACGGAGGCGGTGTCGCCCAGCCCCGGCGTGGTCACCCACCACAGCCACCCACCCAGGCCCAGCAAGGCCATGCCCGTCACCGCCACCACAATGGCGGGAGCGGTGGCGCTGGCATCGAACCGCAGGTCGTCGAACACGTCCAGGTCGAGCGTGGCGAGTCGCCGGAGGTGGCCGATGGTGGCGTTGAGCGGCGACGGCATGAGGCCTCCCCAGTGAGTCCCAGTGAATCGAGGCAAATCCAGGTGGATCAGGCAATCAGGTACGCGCGGTCTGTATCCAGCCGGGGAGTGGGCAAAGTCTACCCCCGGCCGGACTTCTCGGCACCCGCAGGAGCCGGGACACGAGGCGTGCGCGTACCTATGCCAGCGGGCGCTTGCTGGGGATGCCGGGGCGGCGCGGGTAGCGCTCGTCCAGGTCGCCCTCGCGACGGACGACGAGCACGGTCTGCGGTGGGGCGCCGGCCGGCAGGGAGAGCGGGACCAGGTCGAGGGCGACAGCGCCGAGGGCGGCCAGGGCGCCGGCAGCCTCCGCCAGTTCCTCGGCGGCGCGACTGCCCTTCGGCGTCGCCAGGACGCCGCCACGGCGCAGCAGCGGCACGCCGTACTCCACCAGCACCGCAAGGGGCGCCAGGGCGCGCGCCACCACCAGGTCGAAGCCCTCGCGCAGGGCGGGGTCGCGGCCGGCCTCCTCCGCGCGGGCGGTGACCACCTCCACGCGGTCGAGGGCGAGCGAGGCCACGAGGTGGCGCAGGAACTCAGCGCGCCGCTGGTTCGACTCGACCAGCACCAGGTCCAGCGCGGGTTCCAGGATGCGCATGGGCACGCCGGGGAAGCCCCCGCCGGGGCCGAGGTCCGCGATGCGCGTGCGGTCGCCCTCGGCCATGGGGGCGGGGAGGACGCCCGCCTCCCGCAGGGCGACGAGCAGCGCGAGCGACTCGCCGAAGTGGCGGCGCTGCATCTCGTCCCGGTCGCTCACGGAGGTGAGGCCGGCGCGCTCGTTCCACTCCTCCACCAGCCCCAGGTACGCCTCGAACGCCTCGACGTGCGCGTCGGAGAGCGTGAGGGCGAGGCGTGTGGCGTCTTCGCGGAGGGCGGGGAGTCGGTCAGGCATCGGTATGGCCGGTCGCCGTGGGGCGGCCGGTGCAATCACGGGCGTCCGGGGTGGGGGGCACGGCACTTCCTCACGTTGACACGTTGGCGCGTGAGTCTCATAGACTTGTTCACGGCGCACCATTCTGTGCGCCGACACCTGTCACAAGATAGGTACGCAAGAACCGAGGCGGGAGGCCCCCCGGTGGCGGACGCTGTTACCGCGAGCGAAGCGCTCGCACACTTCGAAGGGTTCATGGCCACTGAGGCTGAGAAACTGCGTGATTTGCTGCCGGCTATCACGTCGTTCCTGCAGGCCTTCGGCATGGACCGTCCGATCCAGGAACTCAAGGGCTCCGACGTCACGACGTACGTGCGCGCCAACCCGCCCGAGTCACAGGGCGACCTGGAGCCGCTGCGCTCCTTCCTGGCGTACTGCTCGCGCCTGGCCTTTACGGAGACGAACCTGGTGCCATTCCTGCAGTTGGGCCCGGATGCGGGCGGCGCGCGAGGTGGCCAGGGCGCCGCTGCGGAACTGGGCGGCGAGGCGTTCTACGTCACGCTGGACGGCCTGAAGCGCCTGGAGGCGCAACTCCAGGAGGAGAAGGCGAAGCGCCCCGTGATCGCGGAGAAACTCCGCGAGGCGATGGCGGACAAGGACTTCCGGGAGAACGCCCCGCTGGACGCGGCCCGCGACGAGCAGGCCCACGTGGAGATGCGCATCCGCGACCTGGAGTACAAGGTCCGCAACGCCGTCATCATCGACGAGGAGAGCAAGGCAGGTCGCGCCAACGTGGGCTCCGTGGTGAAGTTGGTGAACCTGAACACCAACAAGGAGCAGGAGTTCACCCTGGTCAGCCCGACCGAGGTCGATCCGAAGGCGGGCAAGATCTCGATCCAGTCGCCCGTGGGCGTGGCGGTCATCAACCGCGTAGAGGGTGACGAGGTCACGGTGAACGCGCCGTCCGGCCCCATCCCCTTCCGTATCGCCGAGATCCGCGGCTAGCCAGCCGAACCGCAAGCCCACCAGCGAGGAAGTCCGTGGTCCGTTCCGTACCCCAACCTGTGTCCCCCTCCACGCGGGGGGAGCCGGTGATCCAGGCGCGCGGGCTGGCGAAGCGCTACGGCAACCTCGTGGCGCTCGCCGGCGTCTCGTTCGAGGTCAACGCCGGCGAGATCTTTGGCCTGCTGGGGCCCAACGGCGCCGGCAAGACCACGCTGGTCGAGATACTGGAGGGCCTGACCGATCCGACAGAGGGCACCGCGAGCGTCCTGGGGCTGGAGGTCACCCGCCAGCCGGTGGAGGTGAAGAAGCGCATCGGCGTGCAGTTGCAGGCCTCCTCCTACCACCAGTACCTGACGCTGAAGGAGATCCTGGACCTGTTCGGCTCCTTCTACCCTCGCTCGGCGGACGCTATGGAACTGCTACGGCGCGTACGCCTGGAGGACCGGGCGGACGCGCGCATCGGCCAGTTGTCCGGCGGCATGAAGCAGCGCTTCAGCATCGTGGCGGCGCTGGTGAACGAACCGGAACTGGTCTTCTTCGATGAGCCCACCGCCGGCCTGGACCCGGACGCCCGACGCGACCTGTGGGACATCGTGCGCGGGGTGCGGGAGTCCGGCGCCACGGTGGTGATGACCACGCACTACATGGAGGAGGCGGAGGCGCTCTGCGACCGCGTCGCGTTCATGCACGCGGGAGAGATCGCGGCGCTGGACACACCCTCTGGCCTGGTGCGCAGCCTGCACGCGCCGTACCGCATCCACGTGATCACCTCGGAGCCCCTGGACGCCGCCGCCGTCCGGGGCCTGTCGGGTACGAGCGAGGTGGAGCAGGTGGAGAGCGCTGACGGGTGGGTGACCGCCATGCGCGCGGCGGAGGCGCCCCGGGTGACCTCGGCGCTGGCGCGGCTGGCGGAGGAGGCGGGCGGGCAGGTCGTGGACCTCGCCGTGCTTCCGGCCACGCTGGAGGACGTCTTCCTCTCCGTGACCGGCCGAGGGCTGACGGACTGATGGGCCCGCTCTTCGGCGCGAGTCTGAAGATGATCGTGCGCGACCGCCAGGCCGTGTTCTGGGCGCTGGCCTTCCCGATCATGTTCCTGGGCGTCTTCCGCCTCTTCTCCTTCGACTCCTTCGGCACCACGGAGTTGCTGGTGGTCACGCAGCCGGAGCCGTCCGTGGCGCAGCAGACGCTGGTGGACGCCCTGCAGCGCGTGGACTTCCTGGAGATCCGCACAGAAAGCGGGCTCACCGAGGCCGCCGCGCTGGAAGTACTGGACGAGGATCGCGCGGACGCCGCCCTCCTGCTGACCGACTTCGAGGTGGGCGAGGGCTTGGATGCGCGCCTGCTGCACGGCATCTCGGATCCGATCGGGTCGTCCGCGACGGTGGCGGGGATCTCCTCCGTGGTGGACAGCGTGAACATACAGTTGCAGGGCGGGGACCCGCCCATCACGTTCGTGGCGGACTCGATCGACTCCGCGGGGGGGACCTCGTTCTTCGAGTTCCTCGGGCCGGGGATCATCGGCATGGGCCTGATGAACTTCGCCACCATCAGCCTGGCCGGTTCGCTCTCGCGTTACCGGGAGGAGGGTGTGCTGCGTCGCATCCGCGCGACGCCGCTCCCAGCGTGGCGCTTCTTCGCCTCGGTGGTGGGCGCGTACCTGGTGGTGGCGGCGGTGCAGGTATTGGTGCTGACCCTGGTGGCGGAAGCCCTGGGGGCCAACGTGCTGCGAGGCGGCGTGTGGTTCCTGCTGCTGGCCGTCTTTGGGACGATGATTTTCCTGAACCTGGGCGTGATCGTGGCCGGGCGGGTGCGCAGCCGCGGAGCCGTGGAGGGTGCGGCGAACGCCATTACCCTGCCCATGATGTTCCTGTCCGGCGCCTTCTTCCCCGTGAGCCAGTTGCCGGACGCCGTGCGAGGCGCCGTGCAGGCGCTGCCCCTGACGCATCTCCTGAGGGCCATGCGGTCGCTGGTGGAGGGCGCCTCGATCGTGGAGCAGTGGCCGGAACTGCTGATCCTGGCGGCGTGGGTGGCGGGGACCTTCCTGCTGGCCCGCATATCGTTCTCCCTGCGCGACTCGTAGGGACGAGGCCGCCCGCTTCCGCTCGGCCTGGGCTTGTCGAAGGCCGCCCCACTGAGGCGCTCAGCACTGCCGCTCGTCGTTGGGCGAGGTGACGCGCAGTCGGGCGTCCGGTGCGTTAGAGCACGGGCTCCAGGGCGATGGCGAAGAAGAGCGCCGCCAGATAGAGCGTGGAGTAGCGGAACATTGGCCGGGTGCCCTCGGCGCCGGGGGCGCGCGCCACCCCGATCGAGATCCAGACGAAGCCCGCGCCGCCGATGATGGCCACGGCGAAGTAGATCCAGCCGAGCCAGGCGGCCGCGCCGAAGATCAGCGTGACCATGAACGTGAGGACGGACCAGAGCACCATCTGGCGCTTGGTCTCCCGTTCGCCCAGCACCACGGGCATCATCGGAATGCCGGCGCGCTCGTAGTCCCGGGCCAGCCCCAGTGCGAGCGCCCAGAAGTGAGGCGGCTGCCAGAAAAAGACGATGAAGAAGAGGAGCAGGCCCTCCACGGAGACGTCCCCCGTGACGGCCGCCCAGCCGATGAGCGGAGGCATGGCGCCGGCGACCCCGCCCAGCACGGTGTTGTGGACGGTGTGGCGCTTCAGGTAGACGGTGTAGACCACCGTGTAGAACAGGAACGCCGCCAGCGCCAGCAGCGCGGAGATCCCGTTCACCGTCAGCCACAGCCACGGCCCAGATCCGAGGCCGATCACCAGTCCGAAGATGAGCGCATGCCGCGCGGGCACGCGTCCGGCGGGGATGGGGCGCTTCCTCGTGCGCGACATAATCGCGTCGATCTCACGGTCGTAGTACATGTTCACGGCGCCCGCGCCGCCGGCGGCCAGCATGCCGCCCACGAGCGTGGCGAGCACCGGGCCCCAGCCCGGCCAGCCGTCCTGCGCCAGCACCATTGCCGGAATGGTGGTGATCAGCAGCAGCAGCATGATCGACGGCTTGGTGAGGATGAAGTAGTCGCGCGCGACCTGGCGGACCGAGGACTGCGCGAGGCGCCCCATCTCCGCTTCCGGCTCGGTGGGGAGGGTGTCGTACTGCGCTGGCTTAGTTGTCATGGGTGACCTGCTGAGATCCTGGCCGCGCTCGTATCCACTCTGTGTGGTGTGACTCTGGGTGGTGTGACTCTGGGTCGTATGACGTCCCTGGCGCTAGGCGTCCTGCGCCGCCACTTCAGATGCCTGCTCTGGCGCATCGCGTCCGCCGCGTCCACCGGTGC
The DNA here is from genome assembly GCA_023228825.1 of Dehalococcoidia bacterium. Lineage (GTDB taxonomy): Bacteria > Chloroflexota > Dehalococcoidia > UBA2979 > UBA2979 > W-Chloroflexi-9. The sequence goes on from JALOAL010000014.1 coordinate 11,486, forward strand.
CGGGGGGCGCGGGCGGCGTGACTGTCCGCGCGGCCGGGGGCGCCTCAGCCTCTGCCAGCCGCTCCTCCAGACGTCCGATCTCCTGGCTCAGGGCGCGGATGCGCATCTGCAGCAGCAGGAGGTAGATGAAGAGGCCGCCCCAGAAGACGGCGAAGCCTGCGAAGAGGTACTCGATGTGGTCCATCAGGCCATCTCTCGGTGGTCGACCTCCGCGCGGAGGGCACTCACCCGCTGCGCGGCTCGTTCTGTGTTCCATTGAAGGAAGATGAGCCAGGTGGCGAGGCTGGCGACGGCGATGAAGCCGATCAAAAGCACCAGCAGCATCTCATCCGGCAGCGCCGGGTTGGGGCGGAAGATGATCGGCTGCGGGTGCAGTGTGCGCCACCAGCGCACGGACATCTGGATGATCGGGATGTCCACCACGCCGATGATGGCAAAGATGGCGGCGTAGCGGGCGGCCTGCTCGTCCAGCGGCCCGGCCACGGAGCGCGCCAGCAGGTATGCCACGTAGATCAGCAGCAGGATCAGGGTGGTGGTGAGGCGGGCGTCCCAGGTCCAGTAGACGCCCCAGATGGGCTTCCCCCAGATCGCGCCGCTCAGCAGCACCATGGAGCAGAGGAAGACCCCCACCAGCGCTGCGCTGCGCGCGGCGGCGTCCCAGCGCATGTCCCGCTTCCACAGGAGCATGACGGAGGCGAAGGCGGTAAAGCCGAACGCGCCGTACATGATCACTGCGGACGGGACGTGCAGGTACATCAGGCGCTGCACCTCGCCCTCGATGATCTCGCGGGGGGCGGCGGCCAGCGCGCCCACGATCATTGCCGTCATGGCCACGCCCACCACCGGAGGCAGGACATTCCAGCCCAGGGGTTCCAGGCGTCGCAGGAGTTGGTTCATCGTTCCACCGCCACGGGGAAGAGGAGGAAGGCCCCCAGGGTGCTCCAGAGGGTGAACACCCCCAGGAGGACGATCCAGGGCGCCGTCCCGGCCTCCAGCCCCAGCGCTGCACCGGTGCCCCGCACGGCGCCAATGAGCAAGGGGACGAGCAGCGGCAGGACGAGCACCGGCAGCAGAACTGACCGACCTCGCACGTGACCGCCCATCGTCGACAGGAGCGTGGTCAACGAGACGTAACCGATGGTCCCGATGAGCACGATGCCAAGCAGTGCGGGGGTGAAGAGCCCCGCATCAAAGAGGATAGTCGCGAGCAGGAGTTGGGCAAACTCGATGATCAGGAGCGCTATCAAATTCGCGGTCAGTTTTCCCGCGAAGATGGCCGTGGCAGGGATCGGCGCCAGGCGCATCGCCTCGAAGGTGCCGTCCTCCACCTCGTCCTGGAAGGACTGTCCGGCGGCGAAGACGCCCGCGAAGAGGAACGTGGTCCAGAGGACGCCCGGCAACAGGGGGCGCACGTCGCCGGTGGCCAGGTCGAACGCGAAGGAATAGGTGAGGACGGCGATCGTCGCGAAGGCGGCGGCGGAGGCCCAGCCTGAGCGGTTGCGCCATGCCAGCCGCAGGTCCTTCTCCACCACCGCCAGGAACGGGCTCATCGCGCCCCCTCCCCCGTGGCACTCGCCGTCTCCGGGCTGACCGAGGCGCCCGAACTGGCCGGGGTGGCCGGCGTGGCCCGTGCCGCTTCCGGCGCGACGAGGGCGGTCGTGAGGCTGGAGGTGTCCTCCACCACGCGCCCGCGATCCAGCCGCACGATGCCGGAGGCCCACGACTGGATGTGGTCAATGCGGTGGGTGGCGGCGAGCACCGTAAGGCCGGGGCGGCGCAGCGCCAGGTCGTCCAGCAGCGCCACGCCCTCCGGGTCCAGGCCGGTCTCCGGCTCGTCGGCGATCACCACTGCCGGGTCATGGATGAGGACGCGCGCCAGGGCCAGCCGCTGGTGGTACCCGCGCGACAGGATGGCCGTGCGTTCGTGGCGCCGGAGCCACAGGCCCACCTGGCGCAGCAACGCCTCGATGCGCGCCTCGGCGTCCGAGACCCGGTAGAGGCGGGCGAAGAAGCGCAGGTTCTCCAGCGGGCTCAGGTCTTCGTACAGCATGGGCTTGTGGCCCAGTACGCCCACCGCGCGCCGCAACCCCGCACTTCCACGCGCGTACCCCGCGATCTCGAGGCTTCCTGAGGTGGGGGAAATGAGGCCCGCCAGCATGGCGAGCAACGTGGTCTTGCCGGCGCCGTTGGCGCCCAGCAGCGCGGTCTTGGAGCCAGCCGGTAGTGCCAGGTCCACGCCTCGGACCACGGTGACGCCGCCGTACTGGCGCGTCAGCGCCCGCGCCCGGATCGCCACCTCACCCGCGAGCGGCGGCTCGCCGGGGGCGCTCATGTCGCCTCGGACGGACGGGCGCCTCGAGGCCGGGCGAGGGCGTAGGCGGCGGCGCCGCCGAGCACGACGAGGGCGAGCGCGATGGCGATGATGGCCTGGGGCGAGTCCGTGAGCACGTTGCTGTTCACCTCCGGCGCGAACCCGTCCAGCGTCACCACCAGCCCGTCGCCGGGCCCCAGGTCGGTGGCCTCGATCACTCGGAACGTGACGCTCTCGCCTTCCGACACCTCCACCACTTGCGGTTCGCCTCGGACGGCGTCGCCTTCCAGGGTGAGCGCGCGGGCGTATCCCTCCGGGACGCGCAGCACGGCGCGCGCGGTGGCGACGGGTGCGGTCAGGCGCAGCGTGTAGGAGTCCTCCGAACGATCGTAGGAGACGAGGTAGCGGGTGACGACGGGCGTCTCGCCGGGGCGGAGGGGCGTGGTGGTGGTGACAACGCCGCCTTCCAGTTCAAAGCGACCGTCCGCGTTTTCGCCCGCCACCTCCAGCGTGTCCTCTGGAGCGGGGTAGCGCAGGGTGATGCGCTCCTGCCCGCTGCCGATGAACACGCGGTCGCTGGGGTTCACGACCAGGTCGTCGCGTATGAAGCCCAGTTGGGACTGGCCCCGGTCCAGGGCCACGACGGTCACCAGCGTGTCCGCCACGCGCAGGTCCGGGGGATCCTGCGTGGTGGCGTAGACCGTGAAGTCGCGCGCGGCGGTCTTGTCGTCCCCCAGGGTGACCGCGCCGGAGAAGTAGGGGACGCCGTCATACGTGGCGCGCGGGACGTAGGTGAGGTCCGCGTCCGCGTCCACCTGCACCTCGTACGTGTCGCCCTGCACCGTGGCGGCCTTGGTGCCGGTCACCCCGCCGTCCGCGAGGATAATCACCTCCACCGCCAGTAACGAGGCGTCCAGCCGCTCGCCGCTGGTCGCCATGTTCACCACGCCGCTGATCGTCCCGGTTGAACCGGTCTGGGCGTGCGACGCCGGCGCCGGCAGTGCGAGCGCGAACCCCATGGCGAGGAGGAACGCGAATGCGTGGTGCCTCATGCTTCTACCGCCTCACCCAGGTCGCGGAGGGCCTCGGTGACCTGGCGCAGGCGGGGGCCCAGGGCGCGACGTGCGGCCAGGCGGTCGTCCGTGGTGATGCGGCCGGCCAGCGTGTCCTCCTCGATCTCGCGCAGTTCGGCGAGCAGGGCCTGCCGCTCCGCGCGCAGTTCCTCCGTCGCGGGGCGGGAGGGGGGCAGCAGGTCGGCGTTCCGAGGCCACGCGATGAAGGCCGCAGCGACCGCGGCGACCAGCGCCAGTACGAGCCACTCCATCAGTCCCGCCTCACGAGGGCTCACGCTCGTCCGGGTCGCCGCCGGCGATCTGCTCGTCAAGCCAGGCGTCGTGTTCGTCGTGGTCTTCGTGGCCCTCGGCGCCCCCGGCGCCTGCTGCGTCCGGCGGCATGGCCGGCGCACCGGCGGGCGCGGGACGGGCGCGGCGGCGGAGGGAGAGCAGGAACGATCCGCCCAGCGCCCCCACGGCCAGCACGGAGAGGCCGATCCAGCCGTAGAGCCAGAGGTTGAAGCCCTCCGGGCGCACCTCGGCACGGATTTTTTGGCCGTAGCGCGTCTCGAAGTACAGCATGATGTCGTCCACAGTGGAACCGGCGGTGAGGCGCTCGCGGATGATGCGCTTCATGTCGTTGCAGATGGCGATGGAGCAGACGTCCAGGCGCTCGTTGGTGCAGATCGGGCACAGCAACTGGCGTTCGATCGCTATCGCCTGTTCCTCCGTCGCCGGCACCTGTGCCGCCGCCCGCTCCGGCAGCGCCACCATGGAAGCCCCAAGGGCCATGAAGACGCCGAGGACCGCGAGCGCGGCGAAGCGTGGAGCGCGGAGCGTCATACCGGCTGAGTCCCGGCCGGTGCGGCGGCCTCCACCTCCACCGCACGGGTGGAGCGGAACGGGGCGAACGCGAGCAGGCCGCCGGCGGTGAAGATGCCGGCGCCGATCCAGAGCCATTGTTGCAGCGGGTTCACGAAGGCCTGGATCTCCGTCAGGCGGTTCTCGTCCCAGCCCTGCACGAAGAGGTAGACGTCGCGGCGCAGGTTGCCATCCACCGCTACCAACGCCACGGGCTGGTCTGGGAAGTTCGTGAAGAAGCGCCGGCCGGGGTCCAGTTCCGCCACCACCCGGTCGCCCTGGCGCACGGTGATGTCGGCCACGATCTCCATCTGGATGCCGTCCACTCCGGGCGAGCGCGTCAGCAGGTCATGGAACTCGAAGGTGTAGCCGCCGGCCTCGAACGTGTCGCCGGGGGAGACCACGGCGCGGGTGCGGTCCTGATAGACGTTGGTGGCGATGACGGCAACAGCCATGACAGCCACGCCCAGGTGGACCAGGTAGCCGCCGTAGCGGCGCGGGTCGCGGTTGAAGAGCGCGCCCAGGGCGGCCGGCCACGAGACGCCTCGGGCCGTGCGCACGGCTCGAGCGCCCAGCGTGTACTCGCGTAGCGTGGCCGTCAGCACCAGCAGCACTGCGGCCATGCCGAGGATGGCGAAGGTGTCGCGCATGCCGGCGACGGCCAGCGCCAGCGTGCCCCCGGCCGACAGGAGGAGGGGCCCGGCGAAACGCCGACGTAGGAGGCCGGGCGCCGCCCGACGCCACGGGAGCACCGTGCCCACGGCCATGAGCAGCAGCGTGACGATGAGCAGGGGCCCCACCACGTCGTTGTAGAACGGCGGGCCCACGGTGATGCGGATGTTGCGGAAGAGTTCGGAGAAGACCGGGAAGAGCGTGCCGCCCAGGATCACCAGGGTCATCACCACCATGACATAGGTGTTCAGGATGAGCCCCGTCTCCCGGGAGGCGAGCGATTCGAACTCGTAGTCGGCGTGCATGCGCGGGAGGCGCCAGATCATCAGCACCACGGAGACGGCGATCACGAGGCCGAGCAGGACGAGGAAGAACGGGCCCACCTCTGACTGGGCGAAGGAGTGGACGGACGCCACCAGGCCGGAGCGGACGTTGAAGGTGCCGAAGACCGCGAGCGCGAAGGCCGCGAGGACGAGCACCAGGTTCCACGCCTTCAGCATGCCTCGACGTTCCTGGACGATGAGGGAATGGAGGAAAGCCGTGAGCGGGAGCAGGGGCAGGATGGCGGAGTTCTCCACCGGGTCCCAGCCCCAGTAGCCGCCCCAGCCCAGCACCGTGTACGCCCACCAGCCGCCCAGGACGTTGCCCACGCTCAGGACCAGGAACGAGCCGAGCGCCCAGCCTCGGGCGTGGCGGATCCAGGCGTTGTCCAGCCGGCCAGCCATGAGCGCGGTGGCGCCGATCACGAAGGGGATGGCGGTGGAGACGAGCCCGGTGAGCAGGAAGGGCGGGTGGATGAGCATCCCCGGGTCCACCAGCAGCGGGTTCAGCCCCTGCCCATCCACCGGCGTCACGGGGCTCAGCCGGAACGGCGAGGCGAAGAACACGAGGGCAACCAGGAACGAGGCGATGATCGCGCCCATGGCCCCCACGGCGTGCGGCGCGCCCCAGGAGATCTTCGGCAGCGTGATCCACGCGAATACCGCCATCCACAGCGACATCATCCACGTCCAGAACAGCAGCGATCCGGGCTGGCCGCTCCACAGTGATGCAAACTTCATCACCGTGCGCATGTTGCTGGAGGACACCCCCGCCACGTGGGCAATGGAGAAGTCGTCCGTGAAGAGCGCGTAGGCCAGGAGCAGGAAGGCCGCAGTGTTCAGCGCCGCCACGGCGTAGATCGCCCGTCGCGCCACGGCCACGGCTGCCCGGTCGTGGCGCCGCAGGCCCACCACGGACGCCACCACCGCAAGGGCCGCCGCCGCCAGGGCGGTGAGGAGCGCTGCAGCCCCCAGGGTCGCGACCAGGTTCACGGGCTGGTCCTCTGCCCGGCGCAGCGCCGGCTAGTCATCCTTCAGGCGTGCCACCCGCGCCTACTCGCCCTCTGGCGTAGGGTCGACAAAGTGCGAGGAGATGGAGTCCCCCGGGGGCGTATTGGAGAAGAACTCGTCCTCGTGCTTGATGATGATGGCGTCCGCGTCCACCCCGCCGGCGATGCCGGTACCCTCCACCACCACCAGTGCGTAGGGGCCGAACAGGTTCGGCACCACGCCTTCCTCGAACGTCACTGAGATGCGGTCGTCCTGGTCGCCGAAGATGTCGAAGGCCACCGGCCGCCCGGCGCGCTCCTCTACCGTGCCCGCCACCACGCGTCCGGCTACGCGCACGCGCGTGCCCTCCAGCGTGGCGTCCGCCATGTACTCGGCCGGCGTCAGGTAGTAGGAGACAGAGGCGCCGGCCGCGCGGAACGCCAGCACGCTGATGGCCGCGGTGGCCACCACGAGCAGCACCACCAGGCGGGCGCGACGGTTGGCCAGAAGGTTCGTCATGATGTGGTCCCGCCGATCTCATCCAGCAGCCCGCGAAGCGTGGCTTCGTCCAGCGCGCCGTCGTAGCGGGAGCGGATGCTGAGTCCCGGCTCCAGGAAGAAGGCGGCCGGGAGGCCCTGCACTCCATACTCTACATAGACCGAGCGCTCAGCGTCCCGCGCCAGCGGGAAGGCCAGGCCAAACTCGTCGATGAACGCCTCCGCGTCGCGCTGCAGATCCCAGATGTTGAGGCCCACGAACATGTAGCCGCGGTCGCGATACTCCGGCCAGATCTCCTGGATGGTCTGCGCCTCCTCCCGGCAGGGGAGGCACCAGGAGGCCCAGAAGTAGATGAAGATGGGCTGGTCCGCGTGCTCGTCCAGCACGAACGCGGTGCCGGCGTCGGCGGCCGCAGTACCTGGGGCAGTACCCGGGGCGGCCTCGAAGAGCGGTGCGGTGAAGGACGGGGCGCGCGAGCCGCCCACGTCGCTGCGCCCCTGCTCGGCCTGTCCCACCCCGCGCCACAGCGCGAGTCCGAGCGCGAGCAGCAGCATGCCCAGCACCAGGCCGACGCCGGCAGCGGTCAGTCGAGTGGATCGAGTCTGCTCCATCGTGCATCGAGGCTATGCGGGGGAGGAGACTGACTTCAACGGAAGGGCGTAAACTCGCCCGCGTCGGCCGTCCAGCGGACTGTCGGCGACGCCAGCCAGCGTGGCATCGGACGTGGTGCGGGCGGGCGCCTCCCACCACGTACGCGATGAAATGGCGCTGGTTTGCCGTTTCGTGGTGGAGGAACACCTGTCAAGGGACTCTTTCCCTTGACCCTGTTAGAGGCGGATGTTACTTCAAGTGTGCCGCGTAACGCGGCTGGTAACGCGTGCCTGCGCGACCCCGCTTCCGGGGCGCGGAGTTCAGGGGAGGCGCTAGTGGGCAGGTCAGGTCCGGGGCGCATCATTGCCATCGTCGTCTCGCTGCTCATCACTGCGGCGGTTTCAGCCATCCTCTGGTACTGGTTCCACGAGTCGGCCTTCCTGGGCGCGGACTTCATGTCCACGTTCGAGCCGGCTTCGGAGAACGCGCAGCGTATCCAGGACATCTACGTCCTGATCTTCTGGCTGGCGGGCGCGGTCTTCGTGGGCGTGCTGGCACTGACGCTCATCTTCTCCTTCATGTTCCGCGAGAAGGAGGGCGTGGAGGCCAAGCAGATCCACGGCAACTCCCGCCTGGAGGTCCTCTGGACGTTCATCCCGGTGATCATCGTGGTGGTGATGGCCGTGCCCACGTTCAACACCATCATTGACCTGGAGGCGGACGCCCCAGACGACGCGCTGGAGGTGGTGGCCCGGGGCTACCAGTGGTGGTTCGAGTTCGAGATCCCGGAACTGGGCGTGGTCACCGCCAACGAGGTGCACATCCCCGTTGACCGGCCGGTGAACTTCCGCCTGGAGTCCGCTGACGTGATCCATTCGTTCTGGGTGCCTCGCCTGATGGGCAAGAAGGACATGGTCCCCGGCCACGTCAACCAGATCTGGTTCACCCCGCACGAGGTGGGCGAGTTCCGCGGGCAGTGCGCCGAGTTCTGCGGCCTCTCCCACGCCAACATGCGCTTCCGCGTCCACGTGGACTCCGCCGCTGACTTCGACACGTGGGTGGCGGCGCAGACCGCCGACGCCGCGACGTCCGAGGACGAGGCGATCCTGGCCGGCATGCAGCAGTTCACGCAGAGCGGCTGCATCGGCTGCCACACCGTGCGAGGGAACGACCTGGCCGCAGGCGTGGCGGGCCCGGACCTGACGCACGTGGCGTCTCGGGGCACCATTGCCAGTGGCACGCTGGCGAACACGCCGGAGGACATGGAGCGCTGGCTCAGCGACCCGCCGGCGGTGAAGCCGGGATCGTTGATGCCGAATCTGAACCTGTCTGACGAGGAGATTGACCGGCTGATGGCCTACCTGGACAGCCTGCAGTAGCAGGCAACCCACCTCAGCCAGCAATGACGCGAACGATGACAGCGTCCCCCGCGTACGCGGCGCGCATGTCAGGAGGTCTCTAGATGGCCACTGCTGTCGGAACCGCAGGACAAGTAACGGAACGATCCGGCATCTGGGAGTGGATGACCACGGTCGACCACAAGAAGATCGCCATCCTCTACGGGATCACGTCGTTCTTCTTCTTCGTGGTCGGTGGCATCGAGGCGCTGCTGGTGCGGACCCAGTTGGCGGTGCCCAACGGCACCGTGATCGATGCAGACCTCTACAACCAGTTGTTCACCACGCACGCGCTGACCATGATCTTCCTGGCAGTCATGCCGTTGGGCGTGTCCTTCTTCAACTACTTCATCCCACTACAGATCGGCGCCCGGGACGTCGCCTTCCCGCGCCTGAACATGCTGTCCTACTGGGTCTACCTCATCGGCGCGGTGATGCTCACGGCCTCCTTCTTCCTGGGAGGCGCGCCGGACGGCGGCTGGTTCGGGTACGCGCCGCTGAGCGACCGGGCGTACTCGCCTGGCAGCCAGATGGACTTCTACGTCATCTCCCTGATCATCCTGGGCATCTCGTCCCTGATCGGCGCGCTGAACTTCGCGGTGACGATCATCAACATGCGGGCGCCGGGCATGAGCATGATGCGTCTGCCGGTCTACATGTGGATGACGCTGATCACGGCGTTCTTGCTCATCCTCTCCCTGCCGGTGCTCACGGTGGGGCTGATCGAACTCTACTTCGACCGCAACTTCGGGACGCACTTCTTCGCCCCGGAGATGGGCGGCGACCCCATCCTCTGGCAGCACATCTTCTGGATCTTCGGCCACCCGGAGGTCTACATCCTGATCCTCCCGTCCATGGGCGTGATCTCCGAGGTGATCCCGGTCATGTCGCGGAAGCCGCTCTTTGGCTACGCGGCGGTGGTATTCGCCGGCGCGGCGATCGGCGTGCTGGGCTTCGGCGTGTGGAGCCACCACATGTTCACCACCGGCCTGGGCACGGTGCCGCAGGTGGTCTTCTCCGCCAGCACCATGGCGATCGGTATTCCCACGGGCATCAAGATCTTCAACTGGCTCGGCACAATGTATGGCGGAAATATCCGCTTCAACACGGCCATGTACTTCGCTGTCTCATTCCTGGTGCTCTTCACCATCGGCGGGATCTCCGGCGTGATGCACGCCTCACCGTCCGTGGACTCGCACCAGCAGGACTCGTACTTCGTGGTAGCGCACATCCACTACGTGCTCTTCGGCGGCGCGGTGATGGGCATGTTCTCCGGGATGTTCTACTGGTTCCCCAAGATCACCGGCCGCTTCCTGGATGAGACGTCCGGCAAGATCTCGTTCTGGCTGATGTTCATTGGCATGAACGCCACGTTCTTCCCCATGCACTTCCTCGGCATCTCCGGCATGCCTCGGCGTATCTATACCTACGAGGAAGGCCTGGGCTGGGACACCTGGAACTTCGTAGCGACCGTGGGCGCCTTCATCCTGGCGCTGGGCGTGCTGTTCTTCATCGTGAACTTCTTCCAGACGATGCGTAAGCCGCGGACGGCCCCGGCCGACCCGTGGGGTGGCAGCACCCTGGAGTGGGCCACCACCTCGCCGCCGCCGGATCACAACTTCGACGTGGTGCCGGAGGTCCGAGACCGCGACCCGTTGTGGTACAACCGCGACCACGGCATCTCGCTGCCGGCGCGCCCGGAGCACCTGCACATCCACCTGCCTCCGCCGTCATACTTCCCCATGATCGTGGCGATGGGGATCGGGCTGATCGGTGTCGGACTGCTGTCGCACCTGGCCCTGTCCTTCGTCGGCGTGGCGGTCCTTATCTACGGCATCTGGGGCTGGAGCCTGGAACCCACGTCCTAGCGGACGCACGTTCCAAGTCATCCCACGGGCAGCGAGGAGAGAGCGCTCATGGCCGCAGGCACGCACGAGGTTGAACACCACACCTCATTGGGGGTGGACAACCGCAAACTGCTGATGTGGATCTTCCTGGCGTCCGAGTGTCTGTTCTTCGGCACGCTGATCTCCACCTACCTGATCTTCAAGGGTCAGTCGCTGGTGGGGCCGTACCCAGACGACATCCTGGACATCCCGCTGACCTCGCTCAGCACGTTCGTCCTGCTCATGTCCTCACTGACCATGGTGCTGGCCGTGTACGGCGCTCAGCACGGCCGGCTGGGAATGATGAAGGCGATGCTGTTCGCCACCATCCTGCTGGGCGTGGGCTTCCTGGGCTTCCAGGTCTACGAGTTCCGGCACTTCGCGCACGTGGGACTGAACCTGGGCACGAACCAGTTTGGCGCCTCGTTCTTCGTGCTCACCGGCTTCCACGGCCTGCACGTGGGCATCGGTGTGGCCTACCTCATCTCGCTGCTGTTCGGGTCCATGCGCCGGAGCGGGCTGGGCAAGGACCGCGCGCTCTGGGTGGACACCGCCGGCCTGTACTGGCACTTCGTCGACATCGTGTGGATCGTGGTCTTCACGGTGGTCTACCTGATCCCGTCATAGCCGAAAGAGCCGGAGGGGCATCAATGGAACACCAGGCAAGCGCTCACCACGACGAGCATCCACCCACCACGATCCGGGAGTACGTGATCATCGGCGTGGTGCTGGCCGTCATCACGCTGATCGAGTTGTGGCTCTCGTACTCAGGGCTCTCGCACGGGCTGATGATCAGCCTGCTGCTCATCTTCTCGGCGATGAAGTTCATCATCGTCGTCGCGATGTTCATGCACCTGAGGTTCGACAGCCGCCTCTTTACCCGGCTCTTCATCTTCGGCTTTGCGCTGGCCTCGGCGTTGCTGATCGCGCTGATCGCGATGTTCAACTTCGACGAGACGCGCTCGCTCTTTCAGGCCTCTGCGCCTCCGCCCGCAGCCACCGCCGCCCCGCAGGACGGCGGCGACGGCGACAATGGCGAGGGCCCCGCGGATGGTGGCGCGCTGCTGGTGAAGGGCCAGCCGGTGGCGGAGTACTTCTCCAGCACCTGTGCCGGCTGCCACGGGCAGAACCGCGAGGGCGTGGTGGGGCCGGCGCTGACCCCCGCCAGCCTGGCCGGGGACGACGCGCTCTACTTCGACACCATCAAGAACGGCCGCCCCGGCACGGCGATGCCGGCCTGGGGTGCGACCGGACTGAGCGACGCCGACATTGACGTGCTGGTCACGTTCATCACCACGGTCGAGCCGTAGCCCCTCGCTCCGTTCGAGGCATACCGACGGCCCCGTCCGAGAGGACGGGGCCGTCGCGTTGTCCGCGGATCGAGGAGGCGAAGGCGGCGGGCGTGTACGTCTTCGGCGGCGGGATCGACGGGGAGGTGGCGCCGGTACTCGTCTCAGGCGAGTGGGCGGCAAAGATCGCCGTGGCCTGCCGGTGCGCAGGAAGGGCGCGAGTTCCACTATGACGCTGCGAGCGTGAGGATGCCAGACGGGGGAAGGCTACCGCAGCCGGCGAGCAATGCCGGTCGTTAGCCTCCGGTGGCCATGGCGGTCTCGCGCTCGGAATCGCGTGCCGCCTCGATTTCCGCGTCGCGCAGTGCGTCCTTCGCGCGCTGGTCGCGGTCGGACTGGCGCCACCAGATGGTGAAGATGATGGCGGCGGTGGTGAGGTTGATGGCCTCGCCAAAGGGGACCCAGAGCAGGAGGCCCGCCAGTTGCTGGTCCTGCAGCGGCGAGCCCGGCAGGAACAGGCGGACTTGCTCGTACGTGGGGTAGAAGACGAAATCTGCGAACGTGATCATGGCCGCCAGGAAGTGTTTCGGCACCATCGCGCCGTAGAAGTACACGATGCGCAGGCCCATGGGCACCCGGGAGCGCCGGGGCGCCGGATCCACGATGTTCCACCAGAAGATGAGGCCCACCACCAGGAACGACACGTGCTGAATGTCATGCACGAAGCGGTCGTTCAACGCTCGGTCGTACCAGCCCGGCATCAGGTGCCACGCCCACATGGTCGCACTGAACAGCAGGATGGCGATCACCGGCTGGGTCAGGAAGCCCCAGACCGCCTGCAGGATGCGGCTGTTCAGCGCCGGCGTGACCACCGCCTTGCGGAAGCCCCGAGGCAGCCCTCGGAGGACCGGGGTGGTGGGCGCGCCCAGCAGGATGAGGGGTGGCACGATCATCACCGCCAGGCTGTGCTGGACCATGTGCAGCGAGAAGTGGTGCTCGCCCAGCCGGTCCAGCGGCGACTCGTAGAGCAGCACCACCAGCACCAGCCCGGCCAGGTAGGAGGCGGTGCGCCAGGGCGAATGGTCACGGGAGCGCGCCGGCCAGCGAGTGAGGCCTCGCAGGTAGAAGAAGGCCATGAGGCCCACCGGTAGCAGGAGGTGCGGGTCGAAGTTCCACGCCTGCCACCACTCGCCCTCGATCACGCTGTGGGCGGGCAGGACCGGTTCATAGGGGAGCAGGCCGGGGATGGTCATGGGACCTCCTGCGGTGGGACGCTCCCAGTGTGCCTGCTACAGGCGATGCGTGCAGCCTCACCCGGCTCGTGGCGGCGTCCCGAGGTACTCGAGATGCCCCGGGCGCCTCGGACGAGGGCGGCTCGGGCGGCGCGGTGATAGGCGGCGTGATTGACTGGGCTGGCCGTGCTTTTTACCATCGTGGCGGCGGACTTTGCGTACTGAGTACGCTAACTGGCGCCGGCAGACGCCGCACGAGCGGTGGACGGGGACTGAACCGATGCAGACGCTCCGCGTCGCCCTGGCGCAGATCAACACCACCGTCGGAGACTTCGAGGGCAACCGCGAGAAGATCCTCGGCTCGGCGCGGGAGGCGCAGGCCGCTGGGGCGGACCTGGTGGCCTTCCCGGAACTGGCCGTCACCGGCTACCCCCCGGAGGACCAACTGCTGCGCCCTGCCTTCATCCAGGAGGCGGAGCGGCACCTCCAGGCGTTGGCGGCCGAGGCGGAAGGCCTGCCCCCGCTGATCGTGGGCTGCCTGGACTTCACGGACCACCTCTACAACGCAGCCGCGGTGGTGCATGACGGACGTGTGCTGGGCCGCTACCACAAGCAGCGCCTGCCGAACTCCGGCGTCTTCGACGAGGAGCGCTACTTCCAGACCGGGCGGGAGACGCTGGTCTGCCGCATTGGCGGCGTGGAGGTGGGGGTCACGATCTGCGAGGACGCGTGGTACCCGGGCCCGGTGCAGGACGCGGCCGTGGCCGGCGCGGAGGTGGTGGTCAACCTGAACGCCTCGCCCTTCCACGCCGGCAAGACCCGTTTCCGCGAGCGCATGATCGCCACCAGGGCTTCCGACAACACCGTGGCGATCGCCTACGTGAACCAGGTGGGAGGGCAGGACGAACTGGTCTTTGACGGGAACTCGATAGTCGTGGACGCGCGTGGCGAGGTGGTGGCCCGTGGCCACTCGATGCGCGAGGACCTGGTGGTGTTCGACGTGATCGTGGAGGAGGTGGTGCGCCTGCAACTGCACGACAACCGCCTCCGCCAGATGCGTGAACGTTCCTCCGTCGCCGTCCAGCGCATCGAGGTCACCCCGGCGGACGAGGCGCGGCAGGACCGCGACCCGCTCCCGCCTCGGACGCTCGAGTCGCGCTCGGACCTGGCGGACATCTACGACGCGTTGGTGCTGGGCACGCGTGACTACGTGCAGAAGACCGGCTTCGACCACGTCTTCATCGCGCTCTCCGGCGGTATCGACTCCGCCTTCGTGGCGGCCGTAGCCGTGGACGCGCTGGGCCCGGAGCACGTCACCGGCGTCTCCATGCCGTCGCGGTACTCCTCGGAAGGGTCGATCGCGGACGCGGTGGACCTGGCGGAGCGGCTGGGCATCGCGATGGTGTCGCTGCCTATCGAGGACATGCACGCGGCGGCGCTCCGTATCCTGGAGCGCCAGTTGGGCGCGGAGGACGCGGGCGTGGCCGGGGAAAACGTGCAGTCGCGCGCGCGGGGCATGCTGGTGATGGCGCTGTCTAACCACCGGCCCCGCTCGATGGTGCTGACCACGGGCAACAAGTCCGAGTACGCCTGCGGCTACGCCACGCTCTACGGCGACATGGTGGGCGGCTACGCGGTGATCAAGGACGTGCCCAAGACGCTGGTCTGGGAACTGTCCCGCTACCGGAACACCCTCGGCCCCGGCGACGGGGTGATTCCGCGCAACTCCATCGAGAAGCCGCCCAGCGCGGAACTGCGCCCGGACCAGTTGGACACGGACTCCCTGCCTCCGTACGACGTGCTGGACCCGATCGTGACGGCGTACGTGGAGGAGGACCTGTCCGTGGAGGCCATTGTGGCCCGCGGGTTCGACGAGGATCTGGTGCGCCGCATCATCGGCATGATCAACCGCAACGAGTACAAGCGCCGCCAGTCGCCGCCCGGCGTGAAGATCACCCCCCGCGCCTTCGGCCGCGACCGCCGCCTCCCCCTCGCCTCGAAGTACCGGGGGTATTGAGGGCTACCGCAGCGTGGGGGCGGGACAGGGCTACCGGCCGCCCTCGCCTGCGTCCTCATCGTCTTCGTCGAGGCCGGCTACGAGGGCGGCGCCGAGGGTGTCGATGGCGGTGAGGCGGATCCAGGCTTCGAAGGCTTCGCGCACCTCGGTGTAGGCGTGCTCCACGCCTTCTTCGAACTCGGGGCGAGTCATGGTCGCTTCGCGCGCCTTGCCCACCTGCTCCACCAGGCGCTCGATGCGTGGCGCGAGGCGCTGGTAGATCTCGTCGAACTCGCTTGGTTCGTCGTTGCCCTCGATGTGGCCGCGGTCACGCATGATCTGGAGGGCGCCCAGCACCCACGCGAGTGCGCCAAGGAGCGTGCCGGCCTCCGGGCGGCGCAGTTCCAGCCGGACGGGCTGGGCGCGGTCACGGCGGCCCTCAGGGCTGGTCATCGCGTTCCCCCTCGTAGGACACGGTAGAGGCGGCCTGGAAGGCTCCCAGGAGCGCGGCGTAGTCGCCCAGCGCGGGTGGCGTGACGGTGGCTCCGGGGGAGATCTCGTCCAGCACACGCTGAAGGACGGGCGCCAGCGGCTCGGTGTGCTCCGGGAGGCCGTGCAGGATTACCACCTGCGGGTCCAGCAGCGCCACCACGTCCGCGAGGAGGGCCGCCGCATGCTCCAGGTCGTCGCCGGCCAGGGGGGCGCCGGCGGTGACTTCCGGGAAGGCCGGCAGGGCGCCCGCGCGGGCGTTCGCACCGCCGATGACGCGCGCGTTGCTCATGATGGCCGCAGAGGGGCCGTCCTGTAGCGAGACGTAGATGGCGTCGAAGGTGTGCGCTGCCGCGCCGCTGGCCGCCTCGCCTCGGAGCGCCGCCAGCGTGCGGCTCAGCGCCACCACGGGCGCGTCGATGTGGCGGCGCAGCGCGTCCACGATGTGCAGGCCGTCCCAGGCGGGGTTGGCGGTGCTCTCCATGAGGATGCCGGTGGCCGTGTCCACGGCGCCGGGGCAGGCCACGCCGATCCCGAGCGCCCACCGACGCTCTCCCTCTGCGGCGAAGGCGCTCGAGATGCGTCCGCCCACCTCCCAGGCCCACGCCTCCTCGTCGTCCACGTCGGGGAGGGGGAACTCCTGGCGGTAGAAGATCTCGCCGGACAGGTTGCCCAGCATCAGGCGCAAGGTGTCCCCGGTGAAGTCGACGCCGACCAGTGCGGGCTCTGGCTCGCTCATATGCTCCTCGCTTCAACCTTGCGCAGCACGGCGGCCGCCAGGTCCATGTCCTTGGACGTCAGGCCCGAGTGCAGCGGGATGGCGATCGTCTCGCCGGGCAGCCGGTTCGCCACCGGGAAGACATCGTCCTCCACGCGCACGTCGCCCGACAACGCGGCCAGCACCTCCGGGTCGCGGTGCAGCGGCGCGCCGCTGGCGACCTCGCAGTGCACGCCCTCGGCGCGGATGGCCTCCACGGTCTCCTGGAGCGAGCGCTTCCAGAGGATGCCGCGGATGCCCACCGTGTACGCCGCGTAGGCGTGCTGGACGTAGCGGCCGTGCGCCATGCGCGTGAGGGCCTTCGCGCGGCTGAGGCCGAACGTGAGTTCCCAGGCCAGCCGCCGGCGTTCCAGCAACTCGTCCTCCAGCCGTCGCACCTCGGCCAGGGCGATGCGCGCATCGGACTCGGCGAGGGCGCTCGTGCGGTTCGCGCGTACGTGCGAGGCGGCCTTCGCCGTGGGGAAGATGGCGAATGCGCCGCGCGTAACGGGGTGGCCGGGGCGGCCGGTGAACACCGCAGCGTGCGCCAGCCGGCCCGCCGGTACGCCTCGGAGGGACGCGCCGAGGGCGCCCGTCAGGTCTTCCACGATGGGTATCTGGCGGTCCTGGACCATGCGGTGCAGTTCGGTCATGGTCGCGGGGTGGCCGAAGGGGTGCGTGGCCACGGCGAGGCCAACGCGCTCGCCGGCGGCGCGGGCCAGGCCGCGCGCGGAGAGGGCGCCCGTGTCCGCCTCGAGGTCGCCGGGCACGAGGCGCCAGCCGGCCGCACGTGCCACCGCCGCCGCCCGCTCGGCGTACAGCGAGGGCACGATCACTTCGTCGCGTCCGTCCGAGGGCAAGACGATGCCGAGGGCGGCTCGGTACGCCTCGTCCGCGTCGCCGAAGGCCACCACGGCCTCCGGCGGCAGGTCCAGGCGCTGGGCGAGCGCCGCCTCCACCGCGCCGACGGGGTCGGCGTCGGACGCGGGGGGCGCCTCGGGAGGAGTGGGCCAGGGTGCATCGCGGAGTGGGGCGCCGCCCTCGATCGCGAGCGCAGGCGCAGGCTCGTCGGCCATCGTGTCCTTGATCCGTCGCGGGCAGGGTGTGTCCGGGGAGGTTAGGCGGGGGTGCGAGTCACCCGCAATCCCGCCGTACAATTGGGGGGAGTGGAAGGCCCCCCGTGATCCTGCGCCTGCGCGGCCGCGAACTGGACTGCACCAACCGCACTGCGGTGATGGGCATCCTCAACGTCTCCGATGACTCCCCCGTGGCCTTCTCCCGAGTGGGCGTGGAGCACGCCCTGGAACGCGCGCGCGAACTGGCGGCGGACGGTGCGGCGATCGTGGACATCGGCGCGCACTCCACGGCCACGGGCGCGCGCGACCTGACGCCGCAGGAAGAGATCGAACGCGTGGCCCCGGTGATCGAGGCGGTCGCGGCGGAGGGCATCCTCACGTCCGTGGACACCTGGACGGCCGAGGTGGCGCGGGCGGCGGCGGAGGCTGGCGTCCACCTGCTGAACGACGTCACCGGCTTCGTGGACGACGCCATGGTGGCGGTGGCGCGGGACTTCGGCCTTCCCGGCTGCGTGATGCACCTGCGCGGCGAGCCCAAGCACCACCGCGAGGTGAACCAGGACTACGACAACATCGAGGCCGAGGTGCGTGCCTCGCTGGTGTCGCGGGCACGGGTGCTGGCGGCGCAGGGCGTGGACGCGTGGCTGGATCCCGGGTTTGGCTTCGGGCGGCCGCCCGAGGACAACGCGCGCCTGCTCCGGGACATCCCGGCCCTGGTCGCGGAGGGCTACCCCGTGCTCATATCCGCCTCGCGCAAGGGATTCCTGGCCGAACTGGCCGGACAGCCGTACAGCCAGGAGGCGCCCGGCATCCTGGAGGCCACGGTAGCCTTCAACAGCCTGGCCGCGTGGTGGGGTACCCACGTGGTACGCGTCCACGACGTACGGGAGGTCTCGGACGCAATCGCCGTGGTGAACGCGGTGCGCGGCCGCCTGGACTGAGACCCGCGCGCGACCGCGCGGCGCTCCTCCGTGCTGGGCGCGGCTACTCGGCGATGACGCTCTGTGTCGTTGTGCCGCTCCCCTGGCTGGTCGTGGCGGCCGAGGGCAGGTGCACATCCTCGCAGGCGATGCCGTTGCGGTTGCTGTCGATGTGGTTGGGGTCTCCGGGACCGTTCACGCGCAGCGCCTCCTGCGCCTCCTCGAACGTGGCGAAGGAGCGGCAATTGAAGAGGTCCCGGCCGCCTGTGTAGAGGGGGTGATGCTCTAGGCTCTCGCTGTCCTCCGCGTTGGCCTCCCGGGCGGCCTCGGCTGCGACCGCCGCGACGAGGGCTGCCGACTGCAGTTCGCCCTCCACCGCGTGGACGCGGGCTGCCAGGGCGTCGCGCTCCGCCTCCACCGTGTCCACGGCTGCGGAGAGGGTCTCCACGCGTTCGGCCATCAGGGCCACCTCGGCGTGCAGGGCGTCCACACCGCCCTCCAGCGCGCGGACATCGCCGCCCGCGTCCAGGTGGGCCACCATCCACCAGATGCTGACCGCCCAGACCAGCAGCGCCACCAGCGCGGCAATGGGGGCCCACGGGGGGATTTCGAACGGGCGCTCTGTCATGCCGTGGAGGCTATGGGGGCGGAGCGCCCGGCCGAATCAGGGGGAACCCCAATGCACGAGCGGGAAGCCACGGACGTTGGGCCCCCTCGCGCCAACATGCCTGTGTTTGTACGATCCGCTGCTCGCCGGCACTCACGGAAGGGGAACGCCTCGATGCCAGGCCTGCCATCTGACTACACGAACGACCTCGGCCAGCCGGTGGGCGCTCCCCTGGGGGGCTGGACGGGGTGCGCGTTCCCCCTGGCGGAGCCGATGGCCGGGCGCTACTGCCGCCTGGAGCCGCTGGACGCCGGGCGGCACGCCGCCGACCTGTGGGACGCCCAGCAGCACGACCCGGACGGCCGGAACTGGACCTACCTTCCCTACGGCCCTTTCGCTGACCAGGCGGCCCACCGCGCGTGGGTGGAGGACAGCGCGAGGATGGCGGATCCGCAGTTCTACGCCATCATCCGGACGGACACCGGGCAGGCCGTGGGCGCCGCCTCGTACCTGCGTATCGTGCCGGAGCACGGCGTGATCGAGGTGGGGCACCTGAACCACACGCCGCTGCTCCAGCGCACGCCCGCCTCCACGGAGGCGATGTACCTGATGATGCGCCGCGTCTTCGAGGAGTACGGCTACCGCCGCTACGAGTGGAAGTGCCACGCCCAGAACGCCCCCTCCTGGGCTGCGGCGGAGCGGCTGGGCTTCACGTTCGAGGGCGTCTTCCGGAACGCCGTGGTGGTGAAACAGCGCAACCGCGACACGGCCTGGCTCTCCATCACCGACGCGGAGTGGCCAGCGATCCGCGCAGCCCTGGAGGCTTGGCTCGCGCCAGAGAACTTCGAGGTGAGCGGTCAGCAGCGGGAAGCCCTGAGCACGTTCATGGCCCGCGAGCGGGGACGGTAGGGGTCCCAGCCTCGGAAGTCCTCGCACCACCCCCACCCCCGAGGGCCCATGAGGGCGCAGCACGCTGCTCCCCTGCGCAGAGGCGGAGGCGGCGAGGGCCTCTCACTCTCCCAGCAGGGCGTCCAGGTCATGCTTGGCGTCCATGATGTGTTCCCACAGGTCGCCGACCTTCGCCACGCGCTCGTGGGCGTTGAGGATGGTGAACTCCGTGGGGTAGACCTTGCCCAGTTCGTCCCAGCGCATGGGCATTGAGACGGGGGCGCCGGGCTTGGCGCGGGGGGAGTAGGCGCTGGCCAGGTTCTTGTTGCGGGCGTTCTGGTTCGCGTCGAAGAAGACCTTGCCCTTGCGTCGTTCGGTCGCCCACTCCATGGTGACCTGCTTCGGGTGCGACCGGACAAGGAAGCCGCCCAGCGTGTGGGCCACCTCGCGGATGGTGTCGTAGTCGTAGCGGCGGACCACGGGGACGTAGATGTGCAGGCCGGTGGCGCCGGAGGTCTTCACGAACGAGGACATGCCCGCGGAGTCCAGCAGTTCCTTCAGCCAACCGGCCACCTCGCACGTGGCCTCGAAGGCGCGGCGGTTGAGTTCGGGCTCGCCGCCCTTTTTCTCGTCGCCTCGGTAGATGTAGGGGTCCAGGTCGAAGAGGGCGAAGTCCGGGTAGTTCAGGAGCGAGTCCTGCACCTGGGCCCTGGAGCCGGTGAAGTCCCGCGACAGGTGGTGCCCGTCCGGTTCCGGCGACACGCGGGCAAGCGAGGTATGCAGCGCCAGGTCAGCCATCTGCCCGAGCCAGATGAGCGTGGCCACGTTGTTGACCAGCAGGTACTGCTGGTCGCCGCCGCCGCTCTCCGTGTGCACCTCCACCGTCTCGATGAACTCCGGCGGGTCGTCCACGTGCTTCTGGTAGAAGAACTGGCCCTCGATCCCGTTGGGATAGCGCGTCATGGTGAGCGGTCGGTCTCGCACCTGCGCCAGCAGGTACGGGGCCATGCGTGCGTAGTAGGCGATGAGGTCGCGCTTGGTGAGCGCACGCTGGCCCTCGGACGGCGGCCACATGACCTTGTCGAGGTTCGTGACGGGGACCTGGACGCCCTCCACCTCGACCGTACCCTGCTTCTTCAGGCGCTCCATCTGCTCCAGCACGTCCCGCCCGGCGTCCTCGATGCTGACGGTGGCCGGCGGCGTGACGAGGGGCACCGAGCGCACGGCCGCCGCGGCCTTGTCGTCGCGCACGCGCTTGAGGACGGGGGCGCGCAGGTTGCCGTCTGCGGTGATCTGGGAGTACTCCACCTCCACCACCATCTCCGGCCGCACGAACGTCACGTCCTTGCGCAGTTCCGGGGGCAGTGTCAGCGGCGGCGTGTCCACCACCATGGTGTCCAGGCGCGCGCGCAGGCGCTTCAGCAGGCCCTCGTCGAAGCCGCTGCCGACCCGGCCCACGGGCACCAGGTCGCCCTGCTCGTCGCGGGTGGCGATGGCGAGGGCGCCGAAGGTGGTGGCGCGCGAGTTCAGCCCCGTCGTGTAGCCCACCACGATGAAGTCGTCCGTCCGTCGGTCCTTCACCTTCAGCCAGGACGGGGACCGCGTCCCGCCTACGTAGGTCGAGTCCCGCCGCTTCGCCACGAGGCCTTCCAGTCCGAGTGCGGCAGCGGCCTTGAAGGCGGCGACGCCGTCCACCTCGAACTGGTCCACGAGTTGGACGTTGGCCTGCGGCATCAGGGTGCGCTCCAAGAGGGGCCGGCGTCCGCGCAGGGGGACGCGGCGGATGTCCACGCCGTCCAGGTACAGCAGGTCGAAGACGAAAAGCACCACCGGGTGGTCCTTCTCCGCCTGGCGGATCTCCACCGGGTTGGTGAGGTTCATCCGCTGCTGCAACCGCTCGAACGAGGGGACGCCTCGGTCGTCGAAGGCCACGATCTCGCCGTCGAAGATGGCGCGATTCGCGGGCTGCCTCGCGAGCGAGGAGGCGAGGGAGGGGTACTGCGCGGTGACGTCGTTGCCGCGCCGCGTGACGAGGCGCACCCGTCCGTCCTCCAGCGTGGCGACGACGCGGATGCCGTCCAGTTTCGGCTCGAAGATCCAGTCCGGGTGGTCGAAGGGCCTGGCGCTCTCGCGCGCCTGCATCGGCTCGACCGTGTCCGGCAGCGGGGCGCGCCGGGCGCCGGTCAACGCGTGCGCCAGGAGCGGCGGCGGGGTGATGGAGGGCAATTTCCGGCCGCCCTGCAGGTCGGCGATGGTGAGGCCGGTGAGCACGGAGTCCTGGAACTCCTCCGCCAGGTCGATGCCGGTGGCCGCCTCGTCCTGGTGCTTGAAGGCGAGCCATGAGTCGGGCGCCTGCTTCGTCTTGACCAGCGTCCACGAGCCCTTCATGCGGTGCCCCCGCATGGTGACCGAGATCTTGCCCTTCGCGATGCCCTCTCGCATGCGGCGCTCCGCTTCGGCTCGATCCTCGAAGACCAGGGGACCGTCCTCGTCCGGGGAGTAGGTGCCGCGGTCCCAGACGATGACCTCGCCGGCGCCGTACTGGCCCTTCGGGATGATGCCCTCGAAGACGGCGTAGTCCAGCGGGTGATCCTCCGTCTGGACGGCCAGGCGCTTCTCCTTCGGGTCCGTGGAGGGCCCCTTGGGGATGGGGAACGAGGGCATGCCGTCGCCCACCTCGAACCGCAGGTCGTAGTGGAGGCGGGTGGCGCGGTGCTTCTGCACCACGAACGTCAGCGGCGCGTGCGGGTCGCGGCCGCCGGTGCCGGGTTCACCCGGCGGTGGCGCCGGCTCCGGCGTGAGCGCGAAGTCCCGCATCGCCTCGTAACGGTCGAGGCCGGTGGACGTGCCGGCCTCGGGCTGTCCCGTGTCCGTGGGTGCGGCCTTCTTCGAACGTCGCGCGGGCATCGGTCAGCCGCTCCAGGGCCCCGGGGACGCCCCTAGCGGGCGGGCGTCTTCTTCTTCTTGGTGGTGCGAGTGCCGGCCTTGGCCGTGGATTTGCGGCCCTTCTTGGGGGCCTCCTCGGCTTCCGCGTCCTCGCCCTCGGTGTCGTCAGCGGCCGCGGTGGCTTCGGCCTTCTCGCTGTCGCTGGAGGACTTACGCGACCGGGTGGCCTCGATGCTGGCGCGCAGGGCGGCCATGAGGTCCACGGTCTGCGTCGGCGCTTCCTCCGCCGCCGCCGTGACCACCTCGCCCCCTTCGAGTTTGGTGGTGATCATGTTCATCAAGACCTCGCGGTACTCGTCCTTGTAACGCTCGGGGTCGAAGGGCTCGTGGAGCATGTCGATGAGCGCGAACGCCATCTTCATCTCCTCCTGGGAGACCTCCACGTCGGACACGTCGCTGCCCTCGTAGGGGCGCACCTCGTCCGGGTAGAGGAGCATCTCCACGGTCAGGTGGCCATCCTGCGGGCGGATGGCCACCAACTGCTCCTTCTGACGGATGGCCAACTTGCCGATGGCCACCAGGTCCTTCTCCTCCAGGGCACGCAGGAGCAGGGTGTAGGGCTTCTTGCCGGCGTCGTCCGGATCCAGGTAGTAGGGCTTCTCGTAGTAGATCGGGTCGATCTCAGACGCCTGGACGAATTGGGTGATCGCGATCGTGTGCTTGCTGGGGACGGGGAGGTTCTCGAAGTCCTCATCCTCCAGGATCACGAACTGGTCCTTGGCGTACTCGTACCCCTTCTTGATCTCGCCGTACTCGACCTCCCGGTCGAGTGTGGGGGACCAGCGCAGGTACTTGATGGGCTTCAGGTCCTCCCCGGCGAGTTGCCGGAAGGAGACGTCCTTGCTCTCCGTGGCGCTGTACAACTTCACCGGGATCGAGACCATCCCGAACGAGATCGCGCCACGCCAAATGGCTCGGGCCATGCTGCGCGCTCCTCTTGATGACCCCGGGATGATGCGGTAGCCCGAGGCGACCCCGAGTCAGACCGCGCCGCTCTGCGGCCACCGGGTGGCCGAAGACGCACGACTGACTATCGATCAGTATAGGGTCTGTGCGGAGCGGGCACTGGCAGGCCTCAGCGGCGGCTCCACCTACTCCGCTGCGGGCTCCGGGGGCGCGTCCAGCCCCAGGAGCGCCTCGATGCTGGCGATGGCGGCGCCGGCGTGCTCGCGCACCTCCGTGCGGCCGAGCAGCATGGGGGCGATGGCCTCGATGATGGCGGCGAGTTCGGGGTCTGTGGCCAGGAGCGCCTCGTGCGCCTGCTGAGGCGAGCGCGACCCGGTCCAGTAGGGGCGGAGCGCCTCCACCACCAGCGCGCGGGCGAGCAGGTCCACGCGCTCCTCCGCGGGGGCGTTGGCGTGCTCCAGGAGCGCCTGCACGGCCTGCGCCAGTTCTTCGGGCGTGGAGCGGTTGAGGTTGATGCGCAGCAGGTCACGGCGAGAGGTGGTCTTGCCGGCCGGGCGTCTGCGGGCGGGTTCAGGCATGCTGCCCCCGAATCGTCTCGACCTCACTGCATGCGTCTGCTCACGTGAACAGTTCTAATGTTCGGTCGCGACGTAACTCTAGGAGAACCGGGAACCGTCTGACAAGGCCCCCGGCCACCCGAACCTCTCAGCCGCGCGCAGCGCCGCCGGCAATGGCGGGCAACAGGAAGATCTCGTCGCCGTCCTCGACCGGTTCGAGGGCGCCGTTCTCCGTAATGACGGAGTTGATGGCGATTGCGATCTCGCCTCGGAGCGCGCCTTCGTCCAGGAGGATCGCGCCCAGCGCGGGAAACTCCCGCCCGAGGTTGTCGACGAGCGCGCCAAGCGAACGGCCGGGCACCTCTACGGTGGCCCGGCCGTCCGTGTGTTCACGCCAGTGGGCGGGGATGTGGACCGTGGCCACTCTCCGCTACTCCTTCGGCAGCAGTTCCGCCAGGATGCGCGTGGGCGACATGGGCGTGTGGTACATGCGCACGCCGATCGCGTCGTAGATCGCGTTCCGGATCGCCGGCATGGGCGGGACGATGGGCGCTTCGCCCACGCCTCGGACGCCGTAGGGGTGGCCGGGGTTCGGCACCTCCACCAGCACCGTGTCGATCATCGGCAGGTCGTTGGCGACGGGCATGCGGTAGTCCAGCAGCGACGCGTTCACCAGGTGCCCCTCGTCGTCGTAGACGTACTCCTCGTGCAGCGCCATGCCGATGCCCTGCGCGGCGCCGCCCTGCAGTTGGCCTTCCACGTAGGCGGGGTGGATGGCGGTGCCCACGTCCTGGATGGCCGTGTAACGCAGGATGGTGACCTTGCCCGTCTCCCGGTCCACCTCCAGGTCCACGATGTGGCCGGCGTACGCCGCGCCCTGCGTGTTCTTGCGGACGGTGGAGGAGACGGCGATGAGGCCGCCGGTGCGCTGCAACTGGCCCGCGATCTCACGGAACGTGAAGCGCCGCGGCTTGCCCTCGTCGTCGTCGGGGCCGGTGACGGCGCCGTCGTCGTTGTAGGTGACCTGGTCCGCCTCGATGTTCCAGATGCGGGCGGCGCGGGCCACCACCTGGCGGCGGATCTCCTGGCCGAGTTCGTAGGCCACCCAGCCGCCGGCGAAGGTGGTGCGGCTGCCGCCGGTCACGCCCGTCCACCCCACGGAGTCCGTGTCCGTCACCTGCGGCTTCACGTCCTGCATGGTCACGCCCAGCGTCTCCGCCAACTGCATGGCCAGCGACGCGCGCGTGCCGCCGATGTCCGTGGAGCCCAGGATCAGGCTGACGGTGCCGTCCGAGTTCACCGTGGCGCTGGAGGACGACTCCATGCCGCCGTTGAACCAGAAGCCCAGCGCCACGCCTCGGCCGCGGTCCTCGCCCTGGAGTTCGGAGGTGTAGTGGGGGTGGTCCTTCACCGCCTGCATCACCGCCACAGCGCCAATGCGGGGCAGGGGCTGGCCCACGGAGTTCGTGGCGCCCTCGTGCGCTGCGTTCTTCAGGCGCAGGTCCATGGGATCCACCTGGAGCATCTCCGCCAGTTCGTCCAGCGTGGCCTCCACGGCGTACTCCGCCTGCGGCGCGCCCGGCGCGCGGTAGGCGGCCGTCTTCGGCGTGTTCGTCACCACGTCGAACGCGTCGATGCGCTGGTTGTCGATGCTGTAGGGGGCCAGGGCGCAGAGCGCACCGGCGCCCACGGGGGAGCCGGGGTAGGCGCCGGCCGCAAAGGCGAGGTAGACCTCCGCCGCGGTGATAGTGCCGTCACGCTTCGCGCCGACCTTGACGCGGTTGTACGTGGCGGAGGTGGGGCCGGTGGCGCGGATCACGTCCGCGCGCGGCATCCACATCTTGACCGGCCGCCCGGTCTTCCGAGACATCACGGCGGCCAGCGGTTCCAGGTAGACGGGGATCTTCCCGCCGAAGCCGCCGCCGATCTCCATCGGCACCACCTTGATGCGCGACTCCGGGACCCGCAGCAACGCGGACAGTTGGCCGCGCACGGCGAAGGCGCCCTGCGTGGACGTCCACACCGTGATCTGGCCGTCGTGGTTCCAGATGGCCGTGCCGTTCTGAGGCTCGATGTAGCCCTGGTGGAACTGGCTCGTGGTGTACTCGCGCTCCAGGACCACGTCCGCGGCCTCGAAGCCGGCTTCGATGTCACCCTTCTCGATGCGCATGTGCATGGCGATGTTGGTGGGCACGTCTGTGGGCGTGTCCACGCCCCGCGCGCGCACGTTGGTGCGCAGGTCCTCCAGCAGGACGGGCGCGTTCGCTAGCATGGCGTCCCGCACGTCGATGACCGGCGGCAGCACCTCGTACTCCACGTCGATGAGGGCGAGCGCGTCTTCCGCGACGTGGAGGTCGGTGGCGGCGACGGCGGCGACGGCGTGCCCGTGGTAGAGCACCTTGGTGCCGGCGAGCACGTTCTCCACCAGCCAGACCGGGTTCGCGGAGCCCTCGCCCAGGTCGAGCGTGCCCTCCTCCGGGCGGGGGAAGTCCGCGTTGGTGATGACGGCCTTCACGCCTGGCAGCGCCGCCGCCTTCGACGTGTCGATGCTGACGATGCGCGCGTGCGCGTGCGGGCTGCGGAGGACGGCGCCGTAGAGCATGCCCTCCAGGCGGATGTCCGCGCCGTATTCGGCGCGGCCGGTGACCTTGTCCACCCCGTCGGGGCGGACGGGGTTGGTGCCAATGACGCGGTACTCCGGCTTCGTGCCGGGCGCCTTCTCAGGGGTGGCAACCATCTAGGCCTCCTTCATCTCGTTCGCGGCGATGTCCACCGCGCGGATGATCTTGTCGTAGCCGGTGCAGCGGCAGAGGTTGCCGGCCAGCCAGAAGCGGGTTTCCTCCTCCGTGGGGCTGGGGTTCTGGTCCAGCAGCGCCTTGGAGGCGATGAGGAAGCCCGGGGTGCAGATACCGCACTGCAGGGCCGCCTCGTCCAGGTAGGCGCGCTGCAGGGGATGCAGTTGCTCGCCCTGCGCCATGCCCTCCACCGTGGTGATGGTGGAACCTTCCACCTCCGCGGCCATCACCAGGCAGGAGTTCACCAGGCGGCCGTCCATGATGACGGAACATGCGCCGCAGTTGCCGTTGTTGCAGCCCTCCTTGGAGCCGGTCATGCCCAGGCGCTCGCGCAGCGCCTCCAGCAGGGAGTCGCGGCTGGAGGAGAGCCACGACCTCTCGTCGCCGTTGATGTTTGCGGTGATGACGATTTGCTCGCTGGCGCCGGAGGCGCCCGTTGCTTCTGTGGTCATGTCTATTCCTCGCCTAACCCTCGGCCTAACCCTCGTTGCGGGCGCGTGCGGCGGCCGCGCGGACGACGCGCGCCGTGAGGACGCCCGCCAAGTGTTTGCGTTGCTGGATGGAGCCGCGCATGTCCGTGATGGGCTGCGCGGCGGCGGAGGCGGCCGCGGAGGCGGCCTCGATGCTGACGTCGTCCAGGCGGCGGCCGACCAGGGCCTGCGCGGCGTCCGTGAGCAGCAGCGGCGTGGGGGCCGCAGCGCCGAGGGCGAGCCGGGCGTCCTGCACCACGTCGCCGTCCAGGGTGATCACGGCCGCGGCGTTCACCACGGCGATGTCCATCTCGTTCCGTGGGATGAAGCGCTCCCAGGCGGAGCCGCTGTTGGCGGCGGGCGCCGGGAAGTGCAGCGTGACGATGAACTCTCCCGGCTCCAGCACGCTGCGCCCGGGCCCGGTGCAGAACTCGGCGATGGGCACCTCGCGGCGCCCGCCCGGGCCGGCGATACGCGCCACACCGTCCAGCACGATCATCGCGGGGATGCTGTCCGCGGCGGGCGAGGCGTTCGCGAGGTTACCCCCCAGCGAGGCGCGCCCCTGGATGGCCGTGCCGCCGATCACGTGGGAGGCGGCGACCAGCGCCGGGTAGTGGGCCTGCACGTCCGGGTGTCCGTAGACCTGGTAGAGCGGCGTGGCCGCCCCCACCGTCAGGCCGTCTGAGGCGTCATAGGTGATGCCCATGACGTCCGGGATGTGCTTGATGTCGACGAACAGGTCGATGTCCCGTCGCCGTTCCCGCGCCAGGACGATGACGTCCGTCCCGCCGGCGAGCACCCGAGCCTCCTCGCCGCCGTCGCGGAGCATCTGCACCGCCTGGTCCACGGAGGTGGCACGCGCATATCTGACAGCCTGCATCCGGCATCCTCTCTGAGCGCGTACCGGGCCAGCCTCGTGGCCGTCGAGCCTCCGCTGCGGTCCCGGCGCGCGAATGAGATGGGTCAGGGGCCCGTGCCCGCACGTCACGAGGTGACTCGTGCGCCTGGGCAGCCCCGCGATCATCGTGGGGATTATGCCACGCCCGCATAGGGTTGCTCAGCGTCTTGCCGCCAGGGGCGAGACGATCCCGTATTCACGCACCGCAGACGCGGCCCGGAGGCTGCACCGGCGGTGCTATCCGGAGCGCTGGTCGCGTAGCAGCGCGCCCAGGATCATGGACGCCCCAAGGGCGATGGCAATGGCCGGCAGGATGATCTCGAAGCGCAGTGTGGCCATGTCCGTGGCGTCCAGCAGGAACAGCACGCCCAGCACGGCGAAGGTCACGCCGGCCAGCGCCGCCCCGAGGTCGAAGCGGTCGCCGCGCTCGCGGGGCTCGTCAGGTTTCGGCGCCATCAGTCCACCTTCCCCTGGCCGAAGACGCTGGAGAGTTCAATGTCCATCCGCCGGTCCGCTTCGGCCCAGCCGGGCGGCGTGTAGGTGCGGCTATTGAGGATGCCGCTGGTGGACACGTTGGGGCCTTCGATGGATCCGAAGACGGAGTTCACGTCCAGCCGCGCGGGCACGCCAGCGGGCAGGAGCACGGTCGCCTGCCCGAACACCACGCTCACCTCGACCTCTACGGTCTCGCCAGCGGGCACGTCCAGGCGGCGGAGGTCCACCGTGAGTGAACCGAAGGCGTAGGAGTAGGAGGAGTCCAGTTCTTCCAGGTTGTTCACCACCACGTGGGACTCGCCGAACGCGCCGTCGATGTCCAGTCTGACGTCCGCGATGCGGCTGACCCCCAGCACGGCGGTGAGGATCAGCGCCAGCGCCAGCAGGCCGCCGTTCAGGCCTCGGCGTGCCTCCACCACCATGAACAGGCCGACCAGGATGAGCGCGGCCGCCGTCACCACTGCCCACAGCGAGAAGTCCAGGTCGAGGTCGATGTCCAACTGCGAGAGCAGGAACACCACGCCGACCAGCACGAGGAGGAAGCCCCAGATGATGCCGCTGCTGCTGCTGCGGCCCCGACCGCGCCCTCGGGCTCGGTCGCCGCGTTCCGTCCCCCCATGGTCGGCTGCCGCACCGGAAGGCTCCTCCGGAATGATGATCCACGCGCCGATGTACGCCAGGACGCCGAGCCCGTTGCTCAGCAGCGCGATCACGGCCAGCGCGATGCGGACCAGCGTCGGATCAACGTCGAAGTAGTCGGCGAGGCCGCCAGCGACGCCGCCGAACCAGGAGTCCCTCTTCGACCGGTAGAGTCGCCTGCCGCCCTCGGCTGCCGGCGGCGGCTGGCCGGGCTGCGCGTCCGCTCGAGGCGCCACTTGCTCCGCACGCAGGTCCGGCGCCTCGGACGGGACTCCGTCCTGAGGGTCGTCCGGAGGAGGGGTAGTGGTCATGGAGCGGCCTCCTGTGTTTCGAGGCGGATCGTACGACGTACGCGATGGGCCGTGCGGCCGTCAGGCCTCGGAATCACCGCCAGCCTGAAACTCTCGGTCGGCGCGTTTGCCCTGGTAGACGCTCATGTCGATCGCGCGCCACACCTCTGGCTCCAGTCGGAAGAGGAGGCGCGGCTCCGTCTGCATGTTGGCGAAGAAGGCCTCCACCGCGGCGGCCCTTGCTGGATCGCCACGGCCGACGTACTTCTCCGCGAGCATGCGGGAGACGGGCCAGATGTCGTGGCCGGGGAGTTCGTAGGGCGTAGCCGTGCCGTCCACGCCCACGTGGCCTGGCATGGGCGCCCCCGCCTCGATGCAGAGCGAAGCGCGAGGGTCGTGCATCAGTTGCTTGCACCACACGCGGTTGGAGGTGCCGGTGATCCAGAAGCCGTCCTCGTGCCAGAGCCACCACACGGGGACGGTGTATGGGCGGCCGTCACGTCGGAGCGTGGCGATCACCCCGACGAACGGTTCTTGCAGGAAGTGTGCCAGCAGATCGGGGGACATCCTGGGCATGCGTGGCTCCTCGTGCTGCGTGGCTGGACGTTCCGGGGCTAGTTCGTGGCCTGGACGGGTGGAGGCAGCGCCACGGGCGGCCCGCCTGCGGTGGCGGCGGCGTGGCGGCGCGCCTCGCGGCGGCGGCGCATCTTGCGGAAGGCGCGCCAGGCCCCGAACCCCACGATCGCGCTGGCGCCGCCGAAGGCCGTCAGGATGGCGACCACCACCGGCATGATGCCTGCGGTCGCAATGCCGAGGAAACCTCCGGCGAGGCCGAAGGCGAGTGTCTTGAACACGAGAAGCCTCCCTCTTCGCACATCCTAACGGCACCGACACGGGATGGTTCATCGGGGTGACCAGGTCTGCGTCTACCTGGAGGACCACGGGGGGGGAGGCGTCGCCTGTAGGTTCGGCGGCGCTCGCGGCCGGACTCTGACGACTTCGTCCGTTTCGCCCAGATTCGGTCCGCCCTCCCCGCTCCCCGCTCTTCTCCGCGCCTCCCCGCCTCCGCGCTCGATAGCGCGTTGTGACGGCTCTACCCATGCCCGTCACGGCGTCGTACGCGCTGGTGCCTACCCTCGGACCAAGCGACACGTCACGCGGCCTCAGGGTGCCCCTCTGGACAGCCGAGGTCCGCGAGTAAGGAACAGAAGATGGCTTACCAGGAACCTGACATGAGCACGGCCATGGCCGAGCGCGGCATCGGGTGGATCTTTGCCCTGATCGCGGTGGTACTCGGCGCAATCGGTCTGTTGCGAGGCTTCGGCATCGTGGGGCCGGAGGGGGTGGACATCCCCGGCATCGGGGACGCGGGAGGACTGCAGGCCGCGGTCCAGAGCGACTTCTGGGAGGGCATCCTGTGGATGCTGCCAGCATTCGCCGCTGCCGTCCTGGCCCTGGCGATGAACAGTTCGCGCACCATTCGTACGGAGGACACCCGGTCGGCCACGCGCATGACCGCATATGTGCTGGCGGCCGTCACCGTGGTCCTGGGCGCCATCGCCCTGCTGGTGGGCTTTGGCGTGATCGGGGATGAGTACGTAGCCACGGACGGCGTGCTCTGGGGCATGGCCTCCATCCTCTTCAGCGTGGTCACCGCTGCGGCGTACGCCACGGAGCCGTCGCCCGCCATGGAGGCGGACTACCTGGCCCGCCTCGTGGAGGCGAGGACGGCCCGCACCACGACCACCTCGACCGCCCGTCCGGGCACGGAGCCGATGCGCTAGCAGGCGCGCAGCGGCCCCACGAAGGGCAGCCCGCATGCCGCGTGCATGACGGGCTGCCCTCGTGTGACGGTTTTGTCATACGCGGTGGTTCCGGACGGCACCCCTCGGTAGCGTCAGAGACACGCTCCGGGGGGTGTTGTCATGCTCAGTTTTCTGATCCAGCCGCGGACGCAGGCGCGCCCGAAAGACCTGCTGCAGCGCCTGCGACGCGCGCGCGCCTCGGGCACGGGCGTCTACCTGCGCGACTGGTTCCCGCATCACGAGGGCGCTCCCACGGGGCCAGAGGCGCTGGCCGCCGCCGTGATGGGATGGTGCCGCGAAACCGTGGGCGCTACGCGGCGTCCCTGGGGCATCGCGCACTTCGACCTGGCCCTCTCGACGGCGGGCGCCCCGTCGACCGCGGAGGCGCTCGCCCCGACCGACGACGCGCACGTCGAGGCGCCTCGCAGCCTCTCGCTCCGCCGGCTGGCGCCGAGCGACCTCTACCCCGGCGACATCGTCCTCGCGGAGGTGCAGCGCTACCTGGCCCAGCGCGCCCCCGTGGGGCACCTGGCGGTGGCCCTCTTCTCCTGGGGCGACGCGGCGCACGAGGCCCTGCGCGGGTAGGTCCTGTCATCCGGCGTCTCCACAGACTTCCCCCGAATCGTTACGGTGTCGCCGCTGAGAGGCAGGGACGCCTCGGAGAGTGGGGGCAGCATGGGCAGCATCACGGCGGTGGACGAGCACACGGGACGCAAGTTCTACCTGGACGACCCGGACGATCTGGAGCCGGACGAGCAGGTGGTCTTCCTGCTGAGCCTGCACGGCGGCGGCTCCGTGGGGCACTGGCAGCGCCTCTACTTCCCGGCGGTCGACTTCAAGGAGCGCTACCGGCTGGTGGTGGCCACGCCGTCCGCCGCCACGAAGGAGCCCTCGCGCCGCTGGGTGGGCGAGGCGGACGATGAGCACCTGCGCAACATCGTGGAGTATGTCTTCGGGCGGTACGGGGTGGATCGCATCCGGTCATTCTGGCTGGTGGGGCATTCCCAGGGCGGGATGACCTCCAACCGGCTCCTGAACACGGACTACTTCGCGCAGCGGGTGGACGGCTGGCTCAGCCTGTCCGGCGGCCGCATCGGCCCGGTGGACTTGCCGGAGTCGTTCTTTGCGCCGGTGCGTGTGGGGATGCCGCAGCCGGAGCGGGGCAGCGGCCCTCGGCCAGGGCGTGCGGCAGAGGTGGACGCTGACATCTCCTTCATCTTCGCCACCGGCGAACACGAGATCGTCGCCCTGCCGCAGACCTCGCCGTGGGCGGAGAAGTACGGCGCGGGCCCGCGCGAGCGAAGACCGGACGTGACGGACGAGGAGCCCGGCCAGATCTACGATTCCTCACGCGAGGGCCGCTCTACACCGGCCTGGGGCCTCATCCCCAGGCCGGGCACGGCGGAGGTCTATGTCTACCCGAACGCCCGAGGCGGTCACGTGATTGCGGACGTGGTGCGGCTGGACAAGGGCCACACGGAGGGCCTGGAGCCGAACGTGACGCGCACCCTGCTGGAGATGGTCACCTCGGCGCCGGGCGGCAAGGCGCGAACGCTGCTCTCGGGCTGAGTCGCACCGTTAGCCGCGAAGCCCCTCGCCGGCGGGTGCGGACTAACCGGACTGCGGCGGATCGCCGGAGGGGAGTCCGTCGTTGACCTGGGGCCAGCCGTCCGCGCTCCAGGTGATGCGCTCCAGCAGGGCGGGACGGACGTCGCGGAAGCGGTCGCCCTCCCAGGCGTGGTAGACGATGTAGTCGTCGCTCTTGAACGAGGCGATGGCGTTGTGGCCGGGGCCCTTCCACCGTCCGCTCCCGCGCAGGATCGGTTCGCCGCGCTTCTCGAACCCGGACACCGGCGAGGACGAGCGGGCGACGCCCACGGCGTAGTGCGGCGTGTCGTACGCGCCGCCGCTGTAGAACAGGTAGTAGTACCCGCCGCGCTTCACCACGGCAGGCGCCTCCACCAGCGCCCCCTCCCACGCGATGTCGTCTCGCACCACCTCGCGCCGAGGCCCTGCGAAGCCGAGGCCGTCCGGGCGAAGTTCCTGGACGCAGATGGGGCCCGCCGGGCTGGAGGGGCCGTCCATCTTCCAGTACAGGTACTGCCGCCCGTCGTCGTCTCGGAAGAACGTGGGGTCCAGGACGGCCACACGCTCAGAGAGCAGCGGACCGCCGATGTCGGCGTAGGGGCCCTCCGGAGCGGGCGCCGTGGCGGCGCCGATGCAGAGGCGTCCCGTACGGGTGGAGCGTGCCGTGAAGTAGGCGACGTACTGGCCGGCTACGCGGTGTAACTCCGGCGCCCAGAAATGGTCGCGCGCCCAGGAGGGGCGGTTCTCCCTCGTAAAGATGTGGCGCCCGGTGTGCTCCCAGTGCACGAGATCAGTGGAGCGCCGGATGGGGAAGGCCGGGAGCACGTGGGTGGTGGAGACGAGGTAGTAGACGCCGTCCGCCTCCAGGATGGCGGGGTCCGGGCAGTTCTCGGCGACGATCGGG
The DNA here is from genome assembly GCA_023228825.1 of Dehalococcoidia bacterium. Classification (GTDB taxonomy): domain Bacteria; phylum Chloroflexota; class Dehalococcoidia; order UBA2979; family UBA2979; genus W-Chloroflexi-9. Next base: position 45,610 of record JALOAL010000014.1, read on the forward strand.
TTGGTCTGCGCCATCACGAGTCCCTGCACGAGATCCTGCTCCGGCGCGGCCCCCTGGGGGTGACGAGGTGCGTCCGGCGGCGCCAGGTGCGGCCGCCGCGCCGAGGTGATGGGGGCGAGCGGGTCGGCCCCGAGGAGCCACGGGGCCGCCAGCGCCGGAGCGGCCGCGCCGCACAGGCGGAGGAAGGCCCTGCGGCCCAGCCTACGCCGCCCTGCCGGCGGCGCGCCTTGCACTCCTCGTCCTTGTCGCCCTGGTGACGCCTCGGACGGGTGTGTGTCCTCGTTGTTCCGCCGCCCCGCCATCCGTGCCGCTCCCACCTCGTGCGCACCGCGCCGGGTGCCCTCTGTCCGTGCTTCGGAGTTCGTGCCGGCGGGAGCGAACCAACGCCCGGAGGGCATGCGGATCCGACCTCGTAGCGACATAACGTCGCCGAGCGTGTCGAGCCTCGGGGCGTCGCCTCAGGCCTGGCAGGGGTCGGAAGGGACGATCGCGTCAGCATGGCCATCGTGGCGAAGCGCGAAAAAAACGTCAACGGAAATGGCCGAGGTATTACAAAATCGTAACGCAGGTCGAGTGAGAGAGAGGGCCGAGACGCTCGTACAGGGCGCTCAAGTCACCGAGGCGGTGCTCCAGGTTGATGTTGGTGCGTTCCGACTCCGCGCGCGTTCCACGTTGTCGGGGGTACTCCTCCTCAGTGAGCGCGGTGTGGTGTGGTGCGGCGCGTGCTCGCGTACGGCAGTCGCTCAGCGGTACGGTGGTGCGAGTGGGGTCCGTGGGAATGAGAGACGCATGTCCATACCAACGCGGCCAACGCGCAACGCCCTGAGGGCGGCCGCCGCACCGAGGGCGCATCAGCCGGGGCGTCCGCGCTGGTTTGCGCCGGCTCTCGCAGCGCTTGCCGCCCTCGCAATGGTGGCGGCCGCCGCCGTCATGCCGGGCGTGGCCGGCGCCCAGGCGCCCGATGCGCCGTTCAGCGGCGACCTGCCCTCGCGAGGCGGGGTCGCCCTCCTGACCGCCACGCAGGACGTGACGCCGGACGCGCTGGACGTCAGCCTCGGTGAGGCGGGCTGCCCGGTGATCAGCATCTCCATCACGGAGGAAGGCCGGTGGTGGGTGCATATCCCCAACGCGCCAGACTTCGTGAACGCCCTCTTCCCCGCGCAGGTGGACAGCGGGGCCGGCTTCCTGGCGCTCTGCGCGACGCCGGCCGCGCCGGGTGACGGTGAGCAGACGGCGGAGGACGCCGTGGCCGTGGTGGAGGCGTACTTCGCGCTGCTGGACGCCGGTGAGTACGCGGACGCGTACGATCTGTGGCGTCACGCCCCGGACGGCCAGACCGTGCAGGAGTTCACCGACGGCTACGTGGACACGGCCTCCGTGGCCGTGGATGTGGGCGAGCCCGGCCGCATCGACCCCGGAGCGGGCCAGCGCTACATCCCTGTCCCCGTGGTGGTCACCGCCACGCTGGACGACGGCACACTCCAGGTCTTCGAGGGTGAGATCGTCCTGCACCACACGGCGGACATCCCTGGCGCCACGGACGAGCAACGCGCCTGGCGCCTCTACTCGGCCGACCTGGTGCAGACCAACTAGCACCCAACCAGTCGCCTGGACGGAAGTAGTGAGGCCCGCCACCTGGCGGGCCTCTCCCGTGCCCGCGTTACGGCGCGCGCATGACCGCCAGGCCGAGGTCGGCGCCGTGGCGGAGGGTACGGATGGCGGTGACGCGCGGCCATGCGAAGCGGCGCAGGAAGCCCGGCTCCCCCGGCTGCGGTCCGTCGATGGGCGAGAGCATGGCCTTCAGGCTGCGCTGCCCGGGCACGGTTGGGCCGAGGGCCTGCGCGAGTGAGCGGAGCGGGCCGCCGTCGCACGCGGCGAACTCGATGTCCGCGCCACCGGCGAGGTGGACGAACCGGGCGGAGTCGCCCTCGGTGATCGCGAGGGCGGAGCGGGGGACGCCGGCTGCATGCAGCGCGTCCACGGTCTCCGCGAGGGCGGGCGAGTCCACGACGGTGACGGCGTTGCCGGCGAGCACGGCGGCGGCGAGCCACCAAGCGGCGTCCGCCCTCGTGGCCCGCAGTACTCCCCGTCCGAGGGCGAGGTCGTAGCGCATGCGCGTGTCCTGGCCGGCGGCCTGCGTCGTCTCTGCCGCCTCGCCGAGTTCGCGCCGGGCAGCGTCCGCGGCCGCCAGCAGCGACTCCGCGAGCGCCGGGGGCACCCGTGCTGCGGCGCTGCGCACCGCCTCGATGCGTGCGTGCAGCGGTACATCCCACGGCTCCACGGCTTCGAGGCGGGCCGGCGGGTGGGGTGGCGGCGCGGGGGAGACGTCCTCGTCCACGGGCGGCGCGTCCGTTCGGCGGACGAAGGCCCAGAGGTAGTCCCGGTGCCCCACCTTGGGGCCGGTGCCGGAGAAGTGCATGCCGCCGAACGGTTCGATGCCCGGCCGCGCCGCCGTGGTGGTGCGGTTCACGTACAGATGCCCCGCCTCGATGCATCGGGCGGCCTCCTCAATGCGGGAGGGGCTGCGGGAGAAGAGGCCGGCGGTCAGGCCGTACCCGGTGCCGTTGGCGACGCGGTAGGCGTCGGCCGCGTCGTCGAAGGGGATGAGGGCGAGGATGGGGCCGAACAACTCCTCCGTGGCCGTCTGTGCCGTGAGCGCCGCTGCCGACTCGATCTCCACGATCAGCGGGCCGTGCAGCAGCGTGCCGGGGACGGGGCCGAAGGCGTCGAGGAGCACCCGGCCCTCCTCACGCGCTCGGTCGGCGGCCTCCGCCAGGCGGTGCGCGGCCTCGGGCGCGATCACGGGGTTGATGGCCGTGCGGGAGTCCTCGGCCGGGCCCACGCGCCACGAACGCGCGGCCTCCACCAGGCGGTCGCGGAAGTGCGGGTACACGGAGCGCTGCACGAGGACGCGCGAGACGGCGGAGCACTTCTGGTTCGCGTGTTCGAAGGCGGAACGCAGGACGCCGTCCACCGCTTCGTCAATGTCGGCGTCGCCGAAGACCAGGGCGGGGTTCTTGCCGCCCATCTCCGCCACGAGCGCCCGCGGCCGCCCGTCCGGGCTCGGGGTCTGGGCGACGGCCTCGTGCATCCACGTGCCCACGCCGCGCGAGCCGGTGAAGGAGACCATGCCCACGCGCGCGTCCTCCACCAGCACGCTGCCGGCGGATGAGCCCTTGCCGGGCACGCACTGCATCACGTCCCGGGGCACGCCGGCCTGGTGGAGGACGTCCGCCAGGCGGAGGGCGATCAGCGGCGTGTGCTCCGCTGGCTTCAGCACCACGCTGTTGCCGCAGACCAGCGCGGCCGCGGCCATGCCCGTGGGTATGGCGAGGGAAAAGTTCCACGGCGGGATCACGGCGACCACGCCGTGCGGGGCGATCACCTCGTGGTGCTCGGCCCAGAGCGACTCCGCCGCCTGTGCGTAGAGGCGCAGGAAGTCCACCGCCTCCTCCACCTCCGCCCACGCGCCGGCGCGGTCGCGACCGCCCTCGCGCACGACGGCGGCGGCGATGCGGTGGCCGTCCGCGTGCAGCAGGTCCGCCGCCCGCCGCAGTGCCGCGGCACGCTCGCCGACGGCGAGCGCGCCCCACGCTCGCTGCGCCGCCTGCGCCCGGTCCACGGCGATGCGCATGCCCTGCGGGCTGGCGTGCTGCACCTCGCCCAGGGGTGGGCCGTCCGGGTGCGAGGGGGCCATGACGGTCACCCACGTGTCGCCGGGGATCTCCTCGGGGAGGGGGTGGCGCACCGGAGGTTCGGCCTGTGCGGCGGCGAGGGCGGCCTGGAAGTCCGCGCGGAAGGTGCTGTCGAACCATCGTGCGGCGGGTGCACGCTCGAAGGGCGTGCCGTCCGGGGGGACTTCCACCGGGTCGGGCGTCTGGGCGGGCGGGGCGAGGGCTGCCTCCAGGTCCTCGCCGGTGCGGGCGCTGGTGAGGAAGCCGGACTGGGAGGAGTTCTCCAGGATGCGTCTCACCAGGTACGCCATGCCCGGGATGAGGTCCCCCACCGGCACGTACTCGCGCGCGGACCATCCGCGCTCGGCCAGGGCGTCGCTCAGCGCGTCCAGCGTGCGGTGCAGCGTCTGGTGCTCCACCGCGCCGGGGGCGAGCCCCCTGGACTCCGCGAGCGCCTCGGCCAGTGCGTGCGCGCGCGGGTTGTGGCTGGCGACCGCGGGATGGACGAGGCCGGCGGCGTCCACGAGGCGGACCAGGAGCGACTCATACATGCGGTCGGTGCCGGCCTTCTCCTGGAAGACGGGCGGCGCCCAGCGGTTGGCGGCGGCGTGGATGGTCTCGTAGTCCCAGTAGGCGCCTTTCACCAGGCGCACCTGGAAGGGGACGCCGCGCGCGCGGGCGGCCTCGACCACCTCGTCCAGGTGGGTGTCGGCGTCGCGGAGGTAGCCCTGCACCACGATGCCGGCGCCGTCCCACGTGGCGAGGGGGCCGCGAGCGGCCTCTGTGCGCTCGGCGCCCTGCGTACCATCGGGCGTGCCATCGGGCGCGAAGACGCGCCGGAATGCGCCCCACACCACGTCGCGCACCTCGTACTGCTCGGCGTCCACGCAGACGCCCACGCCCGCCTCCCTTGCCGCCAGCGCAATGCGCGTGAGGCGCGGCTCCACGCGCTCGATGGAGCCAAGGACGTCCAGGGGTGTGAAGCGGTGGGTGAGCGAGGAGAGTTTCAGCGACAGTTGCAACGCCGGTAGCCCTCCGGGCGTGACCTCGTGCGCGAGCGGGTGGCCCGCGAGGTCGGAGATCAACCGCAGGTACCGGTCGACATAGGCTTCGGCCTCCGCCTCGCTCAGCACCGCCTCGCCGAGCAGGTCGAAGGAGGGGTAGCGGCCGCGCTCCACCAGGTCGCTCGCCAGGCGGAGCGTTGCGCGCTCGTCCGGGCTGACGATGAAGCGCGAGGCGAAGAAGGTGACGGAGCGGCGCACGGCCTGCTGCACCGCCAGCGACGGCACCTTCTGGTCGCGGCCCAGGCGCAACATCCAGCGCAACGCGCGGGGGACGCCGTCCAGGTCGCCGCGGAAGTACTCACCCAGCAGGCGGTGCAGTTCTTCGGCATCGCCGGAGGCCTCGACCGCCGCGAACACGTCGACGAAGCGCAGCATGCGCGTGCGGAACGCGTCGTCCTTCAGGGCGTCGGTCAGTAGCCAGTCCTGCAGGCGCCCTGCCGCGCGAGGCCGGTGCCCCTCGATGTGGTCGAGGAGGTCCCGACCGATCGCACGCGTGCGGGCTTCGATGCTGGCGTCCACGGCTACCTCCACCCCCACGACTCCACCTCCCACGATACGCAGGACGGGACGCCTTCGCCGTGACGGAAGCATCACCGACGGGCGGTGGAGGGAGGGGCGCGGGGCTACGGGGCCGCTGGCCGCGCGCCCGCCACCAGCCGGAGGATCGTGCTCATCGAACGCTCGAGCGTGTCCGACTCCGCCGCGAAGCACGAGGCCTCTGTCACCGCGCCGAAGACGAGACGCGCGTGCGTCATGTCCAGCGCCACGCCCAGTCCGCGCAGTTCCTGCTCCAGCCGTCCGAGCGTGATCTCGCGTCGCAGTTCGCGGGCGCGGGTGCGGCCCAGCGCGACGGTGACGTCGAGCAAGGCGATGCGCCGCACGCCCGGGGCGAGCAGCCCGGCGCTGTAGGCGGCCAGCGCCGCCTCCAGGCGGTTGCCCTCGGCGCGGCGGTACGCCTCGACCGCAGCATCGCAGAGACGGCGCTCCGTGCGGACGTAGACCGCCTCGAACAGTGCGCGTTTACTCCGGAAGTGGTGGTAGAGGGCGCCGCGGGAGACCCCCGCTGTCGCGGCGACGGACTCCAGCGCCGCCTCGCCAAAACCGAGGCGTCCGAACTCCTCCTCGGCGGCGTGCAGGATGGCCGCGCACGTCGTGGCTCGGCGGTCTTGCTGACGCACGGGGCCTCCCTCGCTTGCCGCCGTGCTCCGTCGTGTACAACGGGTGGCGTGGAACCTATAGTGGCACACACAATGTTATGCGTAGGGATTGTAATCATGACGCAGCCGCCCGTGGGCCACGGCCGAAGGGCCAGGCGTGCCGGGCTTCAGCGCGGGAGGAGGCGGGGATGACGCTCCAGGTCTGGCGGGTGCGCGAGTCGCTCCCGAGCGAGGTCGGCGGACGCATCCGGCGCGCGCGACTGGCCCAGGGGCTGACGCAGGCGGTGCTGGCGCGTCGCATCGGCATCACGCAGGCGGCGCTCTCCAACTACGAGGTGGGGAAGCGGGACGTGCCGCTCTCCACGTTCACCGCGCTGGCGTTCGCCCTGGACCTGACCGCCTCCGACCTGCTGCCGCCCGTGGCCTAACCTCGGCCCGCCTCGGTGCTTCGGAGGCCGGCGCGAGGCGTCCCGGCGTGAGCCGAGGGGGTACGAGGCAGCGCGATCGGGCGGAATCCGGCTAATGCGTTTGTGTTAGCACGGGCGCCTCGAACGTCGCGCTCACGGCCTGGTTGTCGGAGGATGGCGTGGTGCGGGCGCTCATGAGAGGCGTATGAGCCTCTTCCCCGCGCTGCGGGGCGCGACACCCGTCGAACGAGTTCGGAGTCAGGCGGCCGCGTTCCGGCGCGCCGTCTGCTGCTTCCGCAGGGACGAGAGGGACACGCGTGGCTACTGACGAGGAACGCCTGGAAGAAGTCTACCAGTCGGTGGTGAGCCGCAATCCGGGCGAGGTGGAGTTCCACCAGGCCGTGCGGGAGGTGCTGGACTCGCTGGGTCCGGTGATCGCGAAGCGACCGGAACTAGCGGAGCAGCGCGTGATCGAGCGCATCTGCGAACCGGAGCGCCAGATCATCTTCGGTGTCCCATGGCAGGACGACCGCGGCGAGGTGCACATCAACCGCGGCTTCCGCGTGCAGTTCAACAGCGCACTGGGACCGTACAAGGGCGGCCTGCGCTTTCACCCCTCCGTTTACCTGGGCACGATCAAGTTCCTGGGCTTCGAGCAGACCTTCAAGAACGCCCTGACCGGTCTGCCCATTGGCGGCGGCAAGGGCGGCGCGGACTTCAACCCGCGCGACCGCAGCGACGCGGAGATCATGCGTTTCTGTCAGAGTTTCATGCTGGAACTCTCGCGCGACCTGGGCGAGTACCGAGACGTGCCGGCGGGCGACATTGGCGTGGGCCAGCGCGAGATCGGCTACCTCTTCGGCATGTACAAGCGCATCAGCAAGCAGTACGAGTCCGGTGTCCTCACCGGGAAGGGCCCCGGCTGGGGCGGCTCCCACGCCCGACGCGAGGCCACGGGCTACGGCTCCGTCTTCTTCATGCGCGAGATGCTGCGGACGCGCGGCGAGAGCCTGGAGGGCAAGACCTGCGTGGTCTCCGGCTCCGGCAACGTGGCGATCTACACCATCGAGAAACTGGAGCAACTGGGCGCACGGGTGGTGGCCTGCTCTGACTCGGACGGGTTCATCTATGACGCGGGTGGGATCGACCTCCACCTGCTGAAGGAGATCAAGGAGGACGCGCGGCTGCGCATCTCCACCTACACGGAGCGCAAGACGCAGGCGCGTTACGTGGATCACGGCAACGCCTGGGACGTGCCCTGTGACCTGGCCTTCCCATCCGCCACCCAGAACGAGTTGAACGGCCGGGACGCGCGCACGCTGGTGAAGAACGGGTGCATCGCCGTCTCGGAGGGCGCCAACATGCCGTGCACGCCGGACGCCGTGAAGGTCTTCCAGGACGCGGGCGTCTCCTTCGGCCTGGGCAAGGCGGCGAACGCGGGCGGGGTAGCGGTGTCCGCGCTGGAGATGCAGCAGAACGCCAGCCGCGACTCCTGGACCTTTGCCCACACGGAGCGGCGCCTGGAGCAGATCATGCAGGACATCCACCGGCTCTGCTGGGAGACCGCAGAGACCTACGGCACCCCCGGCAACTACGTCCGAGGCGCCAACATGGCCTCCTTCATCCGCGTCTCGGAGGCGATGCTCTCGCTGGGCCTGACCTAGCCCCACGCGTCCGGAGGACGCACGGCTCCCCACGGATATGACGTCATGACATATCACGTGGGTGTTGATACATTCGCACGGCAACCGCACAGGGGCCTCTTCACGAGGCGCTCCGAGGAGACCGGGTGCCGGCCGTCGTCGCATCGCGCCGCCTCTTTGTCCTCGCCCTGGGCGCCTCGCTCGCGCTGGCCGTGCTGGCGTGCGGGTTCGAGGACACCCCGGACGAGCCCACCGCCGCGCCAGGCCTTGAGTCCTTCCGCTATCGCCTGACGGTGTCGCTCGAAGAGAGCGACCGTCCGTATCGCGTGGTGCAGCAGGGCGAGGTGGTGCTACCGGACCGCGAGCACGCCACGCTCGATATCGCGATCGGGCCGTGGCGGCACCAGGGCGAACGCCTCGCCATTGGCGACCGGGAGTGGCTGCGTGGCGACCTGCCGTGGTTCGACCTTGCCGCCTCGCCGTTGTCGTACCTCGGCGCGGAGGGTGGCGGCTTCTCCCTGGACGCGCTGGACGGACTGCCGGCCATCGAGGAAACGGTCGACGGTGTGGCCACCCGCCGCTATGAACTCGACGCGGCCGCCCTGCAGGCGCTGGTGGGCGGGGACGCCTCGCTCGTCGTCAGCCGCGAGGGCGCCCTGAGCGCCCGCGTGTGGGTGGACCCCGGTCGGGGTGCGCCCGTGGCGGTGGAACTGCGGGGCGCGAGCGACGAGGGCCACGCGCTCCGCTTGCGGCTGGAGGTCTACGACGTCAACGACCCGGGCATCAGCATCGAGGAGCCCTGACGTGAGGAACCGCCCGCTACGCGCTGTAGCCAGCCGCGCCAGCCGCACCGGCCGCGGCAGTCGCGTCGGTAGCCCTCGGTTGGTGCTGCTCGTGGCGCTCGTGGCCACCTCGGTGCTGGCGTACGACGCGGGTGGCGCCACGCCTGCCGGGGCGCAAACGCCCGAGTCCACGCCGCCGGCGGGGACGCGCTGCGCCGTGGCGCCGGACACGGTCATTCCCTGCGACGATCCCGGCATCACCGACGCCCACGCACCGAACTGCCCGGTGCGCCACTACCACGGCGTGCTCGCCGGTGTGGCCGACCCGGAGCCGCGAGGCTGCGGCCACGGCGAGGTGGTGAGCCTGGCGCCGGAGGAGGAGCCCTGGTTCTGGGAGCGCATCAACTGGAGCGCGTTTTTCGACTGGTTCGACGTGGGCGTGCAGGGCGCCACCACCGGACAGTCGCCCAAGTCCATCTATGACTCCGTCACCATCGTGGAGGACGCCGCCCCCTCGATCGCCGAGAGCGTGGAGACCGCAGAGGAATACTTCGAGGTCTACCCGGACGCCCCGGACCGCGCCCGATACACCCTGAGCCGCGAGGATCCAGAGGGCGAGGGCAAGAGTTGGCTCTACCGCTGGTTCTGGGGCCTCTTCGAGTAACCCGTCGCCCGTCGCCATCCCTCGTACCGAGGCTGCCGGCGACCCGCTTGGCTTGCACGCCAGGGGCGATGATACAGACGTAACGGCCGATGAATGGGGCCGTTACCAGATTCGAATGGGGCCGGAGGCGTCCACGCACTAGCCTGCTACGAGTACCCCGAAGGAGTCTGCGTATGGACTGGGAAGACTCGCAGGAGCAGGCGGCGTTTCGCGCGGAGGTCCGCCAGGTCATCCAGGAGCATCTGCCGGATCGCTATCGCTCCGCAGACGGCGCGGGCGAACGCGCATGGGAGTTCGACCGCAAGTCCGACGATCCCGAAGCGCGCGAGGCGGCGGACTCGTGGCTGCGCACGCTGAGCGAACGTCGATGGGTGGCCCCGCAATGGCCGTACGAGTACGGCGGCGCCGGGCTCACGCCCATGGAGCAGTTCGTCCTGAACCAGGAATTGGCGCGCGTTGGTGCGCCGCACGTGGGCGGGTCCGGCGTGGGCCTGCTGGGCCCCACGCTGATCGTGCACGGCACGGATGAGCAGAAGGCGCGCTACCTGCCCCCGATCCTGAAGGGCGAGGTGGCCTGGGCGCAGGGGTACTCGGAGCCGGGCGCCGGCTCGGACCTCGCCTCGCTGCAGACGCGCGCCGAGCGTGACGGCGACACGTACGTGATCAACGGGCAGAAGATCTGGACCTCCGGCGCCCATGCTGCGGACGCCCTCTTCCTGCTCGCCCGCACGGATCCGGAGGCGCCCAAGCACCGAGGCATCTCTTTCCTGCTGGTGGAGGACATCCGCCAGCCGGGCATCAGCATCCGGCCGCTCATCGACATGGGCGACCACCACTACTTCAACGAGACGTTCCTGGAGGACGTGCGCGTCCCGATCAGCAACCGCGTGGGCGAGGAGAACCGCGGCTGGTACGTGGGCATGACCCTGCTGGACTTCGAGCGCTCCAACATTGGCGCGGCCGAGGGCGCCCGACGCGCCCTGGCGCGCCTGGTGCGGGACGCGCATTCCACGGGACGGCCGCTGCCGCCGGTGGCGCGGCTGGCGATCGCGGAGCGCTACGTGGAGAGCCAGGTGATGTTCCAGTTCTCCCTGCGCATCATCTCGATGCAGAACCGCGGCTTGATCCCGAACCACGAGGCCTCCGTGGCCAAGTTGTTCGCCTCCGAGATGTCGCAGCGCATCTCGCTCACGGCCACGCGCGCCTTCGGGCTGCACGCCCAGCGCTGGGCGGACGGCACCGCCGCCGGACGTGCCACTGACTCCTACATCCGCTCCGTGCCGGCCACTATCCGAGGCGGCACGTCAGAGGTGCAGCGCAACGTGATCGCCACGCGCGGCCTCGGCCTGCCTCGGGGCTGAGCCAGTCTCGGGGCGCGGGGAGGCGTGCGGGCTCGCCGGGGGCGGGACGCCAAAGAGGGTGGGTGGCATTGCCACCCACCCTCTGTACGCGCTCGAGGCTGCGGGCTCAGGACAGCAGCGAGCGGTACGGCAGCAGTTCGGTGCCGGCGCCATAGCCCCGCGTCTGGCGGATGCCACGCACCTGCGGCTGGAACGCAACGAATGTGGTGCCGGCGCCGTAGGACGTAGGCACGTAGAGCATCTGGTCCGCGTTGATGCGCTGGATGTCCTTGACCATCTCCGACCGCTGCTCCGGATCCATCTCCGTGGACTGCGCCGTGGCCAGGTCCACCACCTCCTGGTTGCCCAGGCCGCCTCGGACGTAGGGCTGGCGGACGAAGAGTTTGGTGAGGTGCGGGCCGACCTCCGGGTAGGGGGTCATGGGACCGAAGGCGGCGCCGTCCAGGTTGCCCTGCGTGGTCTGGGTGATGTAGATGGCGTTGTAGTCCACCGGCTGCGGCTGCGCCTGGATGCCGGCTTCCGTGAGCATGTTGGCAATGGCCACCCCCACGCGCTCGTAGGTGGCGCCGTAGCGCTGGGATGCGTACGCCAGGGGCATCTGCGCGTTTTCCACGCCCATGGCGGACAGCAGCGCCGCCGACTCCTGCAGGTTGTGCTGGAAGTACTGGGCGGACTCGCCGGCCTCGTCCGACTGTGGGTCCAGCCAGAAGCGAGGGCCGTAGCCGGCGGCGACCACGTTGTTCCAGCCGCTGAAGACGTCGATGCCGGCGTCCTGCAGTTCGCGGACGTTGTAGGACAGTTCCAGGATGCCGTCGCGGTCCAGCGCCATGGAGACGGCGCGGCGGAAGCGTTCGTCACGCCACGGGGCGTCCGGGTGCACCTCCGGGCCGGAGAAATAGATCAGGCCCAGGCCAATCGCGAGTTCGCTGCTCCACTGCAGGTCAGTCCCCTGCTGGCGGACGTTTAGCACGTCGTCCCCGGGGATGGTGAGTTGGTGCAGGTTGCCGGCCTGGAACTGCGCGAGTTGGTTCGCGTACTCCGGGATGATGCCCTGTTGCACGCCGTCCAGCAGTGGCAGGTCCTCCTCGTACCAGTCTGGGTTGCGGACGAAGTCGATCTGCGAGGAGGTGCGGTACTGCTGCATGATCCACGGCCCGCTGCCGATGGGCTGCGTCGCCGTGTCGAAGCCGCCGTCCGCCTCCCGAGGCAGGATCCACAGCAGGTTCGCGTCCGCGAGTTGCTCCAGGAAGGTGGGGGAGGGGGCGGTGAGGGTGAACTCCAGCGTATGGTCGTCCACGGCCTCCACGCCGGTGATGTTGGCCACCTCGCTGGCGGCCAGCGAGTCCGGCCCGGTGATCACGGACCAGGAATAGAGGACGTCGTCTGCGGTGACCTCGCGGCCGCTGACCGGGGCGATGTCATGGAACGTGACGCCTGGCTTCAGGGTCACCACCCAATGCTGGCCGTCCTCCGTCTCCGCGCTCTCCGCAAGATCCGGCACCGGGTCCGTCTCCGCCGAGGGCAGGCCGGGTTCCGTGCCGATCTTGTAGAGGCGGCTGTAGACGTAGGAGGCGAACCCTTTGGTGGCGAAGGACTGGTTGCGGTAAGGAGAGATTGTCGGCGGGTCGCCGGCGATGTGGTTCAGGTAAGTACCGCCGCGTTCGCCGCCACCGGTCGGCTCTGCGGTGCCGATGACCCCGCCATTGGTCGCGGTGGCGGTCGGCCCGCCATCGCCCTCATCGGAGTCGCCGCAGCCGACGAGCGCCGCGCCCGCCAGGCCCGCGCCGACGAGGCCGGCTGTGCCGAGGAAGCGGCGGCGACTGCTGCGTCCTGACGCCAGAGTTCTCCAAGCCACGATGTGTCCCTCCTGTATCGAGGCCACGCCATGCGCCGCCTCGGGCTCGGGTGGCCCTTGGGGGGCCATCCGAGCGCGTGATAGCCGGGTCTTGGCCCGGCACGGAAACCGTACGGCCCGGCCCGTCATTCGCCCATTCTCACGTGGTTAACGCATCATTCACGTGGCCTGAACGCCCACGCGTGCGCCGACCCAGCATCAGTACTGGGCCGCCTCCGGGCCGCCGCCGCTGGGTGCTGACCGGCGCACGGGACGCCTCGGACGTGGCTATCCTGTGCACCCCTGTTATTCGTGGTCAGGAATTGGCCACTGGAAGCAGGGGGCAGGTTGGTGGCGGGGGTACGTCACCAATTTCTGGCCGAGCCCCTACCACGTCTCGATAGGTGTGGAGATGCTGGACAACGTCACGCTGGTCCAACTCCGGACCTTCGCCACCGTGGCGCGGGTGCGTAACTTCACGCATGCCGCGGAGGTGCTGGGCTATACCCCTCCCGCCGTCCATCAGCAGATCGGCAAGTTGGAGCGCGCCCTGGGCGTGCTGTTGGTAAAGCGCGATCAGGTCCCCATGGAACTCACCCGTGAGGGCGAGGCGATGCTACCGGTGGTGGTCCGCGTGCTGGATGGGCTGGGCGAACTGGCGCAACTCTCGCGCTCGGTGCAGGAGGACGCGCGCGTGACCGTGGGGGGCGGACGCAGCACCGGCGTCTACGTGCTCCCTGCCATCCTGCAGCAGTACGCCCTGGTGGCGCCGGACGCGGAGGTCGACTATTCCGTGGCCAGCGCGGAGGAACTCGTCGAGCGTGTGCTCACGGGCGACCTAGACGTGGCCGTGTCGTCGCGCATCATCGGCCTGATCGACCGGCAGGAGGCGGCTCGCCGAGGGCTGAGGCTGGTGCCGTGGATGGCGATCCGCGGCGGTCTGTTCCGGCTGCCGGATTGGAAGACCGCCGGCCGCCCCGTCTCCGTCTTCGTGGCGCCGTATGCGGACCTGGCCTCGACGGAGCGAGGCCTACGTGAGCGCTTCCCGTTCCTGCAGGCGCACCAATGGCGCCTGGCCGCGCTGCCCAGCACGGACGCGGTGAAGAGTGCGCTCCTCAACGGGCTGGGCCTGGCGTTCGCCACCACGGACGCGTTCCGGGCAGAGGTGCGGACCGGCGCCGTGGTGCAGGAGCCCTCCGTGGGCCCCGACCGGTTCGAGTGGGCGTACCTGCTGCACCGGGACAACCGGCTGCTGAGCCTGGAGGCCCGGAGCCTGATTGCCTTCATCGCCTCCCGCCGCCATGACTTCAGCACGCACGAGGCGCTCCCGCCGGCGCCGCGCAAGACGCCTACGCCCCGCAAGGCGACGGAGCCCCGGAAGGCAGCGGCTACCAGGCGTCCGTGAGGATGCCGAGCATCTCCTCCGCCTCGGCGGGGTCTCGTTCGCCCGGGTTGGCGTTGAAGTTCTTGGCGGTGTCCGCCACGATCGCGGTGAAGTCCTCCTGCGGCACACCCAGGTCGCGGAGCCGCGTGGCCATGCCGGCGCTGGAGTAAACGAAGCGCAGGTACTCCGAGAGCACGGCGGCCAGGTCCGCTGCCGTGGAGAGGCCGGAGATGTCCAGCCCCAGCGACTCCGCCACCACGCGTGCGCGCTCCACCGGCTGCGGGTAGCGACGCATCACCGCCGGCGTGACGGCGGCGGTGGCCTCGCCCTGGCCGATGTGCGGGTACCGCAGGTGCAGAGCGGTGTTCACGGCGTAGCCGCGTCCCCACGGCGCCGGCCCCTGCGCCTGGCCTCGGGCCAGCGGGGTGACGTCGCCGATGCGGTTGGAGAGGAAGGCCGTGGCCATCAGGTCCAGCCGTGCCTGTGCGTCGTCCTCCTCGGTGCCCAGGCGGGCGAAGGCGGGGGCTGCGAGGCGGAAGGCCTGCAGACGGTCGCCGTCGGTGAGCGGGTTGCCCGTCAGGCTGCCCACGCCCTGTACCGCACCGGCGAGGATCGTCGCCGCCGCTGACCGGTAGACCTCGAGCGGCGTCCGCATGAGGAGGTCGTCGTCCCAGACGATCACCGCCGGGCGGGTCTTCGGGTCGAAGTACTCCATGCGGTGGTCCAGGTCGTCGTTCTTCAGGCCCGTGCCGGCACGGTTCATGGCGGTGTTGGGCGTGGTGACGACGTTGATGATGGGGGGTTTAGGAGCCTCCAGCCGAGGGCTGTACGCGGGCTTGCCGTCCGGGTACTGGGTCATGATCTCGAAGGGGTTGCCCGCCTCCGCCAGGAAGATGGCCACCGCGCGTCCCGCCACCAGCACGCTGCCGCCGCCGATGGCCACAATCATGTCCGCACCGGCCGCGCGAGCCTCCTCCGTGGCCGCGGCCACCGAGGCGTACGTGGAGTCCTTCTCGATCCCCCCGAACCAGCCGGCCAGGGCGTCCCCCAGCGCTGCCTCGATGCGCGGGCGGCTCACGGTGTCCGCGGCGATCGTGCGTCCGCTGACGACGAACGCGCGGGAGACGCCCAGGCGCTTCACCTCGCCGGCCATGGCCTCCACAGCCTCCGGGCCGGAGAGCAGGCGGGTGGGGTAGTTCACGAAGCGGAAGCCCTGGGTCATGGTCTGTCCTTGCACGCAGTCCGCGGCTGCGGCCACTCCGTCAGCCTCGGGGCAGGCCCAGGCCGCGCGTGGCGATGATGTTGCGCTGGATCTCGCTGGTGCCGGCGGCGATGGTCAGCGCGACGCTGGAGAGGTAGTAGGTGGCGAACTCCGCGCCCACCTCCGACTGCTGCGGCCCGGCGCTCAGGGCGCCGCGCAGGCCGAACATGTTGACGCCGCGCCGCGCCAGTCGCTGCTGGGTCTCCGAGCCGAACATCTTGGACATGGAGGCCTCCTGGTTCGGCACCAGGCCGCGCGACTGCATCCACGTCACCCGGTAGCCCAGCAACTGGCCCACCTCGACCTCCGTGGCCGTGTCCGCCAGCGCGAGGCGGTCCGTGGGCGAGTCCACGATGCGGCGGCCGTCGCCCGCGCTGTCCGGCTGACGGGCGTGCTCCAGCAACCGCTGGAACGGCGACACCGCCCCGGCGATGCGGCCGATGCCCGAGCGTTCGAAGTCCAGCGCCGTGGTGGAGACGTACCAGCCGCGGTTCTCCTCGCCGATCATGTTGCGGGCGGGGACGCGGACGTCCTCGAAGAACGTCTCCGTGAAGCCTGCGGCGCCGTTCATCTGCTGGATGGGGCGGAGGGCGATGCCGGGCGTGTCCATGCGCACCATGAAGTAGGAGATGCCTCGGTGCTTGGGGGCGTCCGGGTCCGTGCGGGTCAGGACGTGGATCCAGTCCGCGCTCTGCGCCCCGGAGGTCCAGATCTTCTGGTCGTTGATGATGAACTCGTCCCCGTCGCGCACCGCGCGCGTCTGGAGAGAGGCCAGGTCCGAGCCCGCACCGGGCTCCGAGTAGCCCTGGCACCACTCCACCTTCGCAGCGGCGATGGCGGGGAGGTGTTCCCGCTTCTGTTCCTCGGAGCCGTGGATGATGAGGGTGGGGCCCACGCGGTCCGCGCCCTGGCCGCCGCCGGGCGCGCTGGCGTGCGTGGACTCCTCCGAGAAGATCATCTGCTCGAAGTAGGAGGCGCCGCCGCCGCCGTACTCCTTCGGCCAGGCCATGGTGAGCCAGCCGTGCTCCGCCAGACGCGCCTGGTACTGCTTGACGCGCTCGCTCCTCGTGCCCTCCGCTGGGGTCGAGGCGGCGCGCCAGTGCTCGTCGATGAACGCGCGCACGCGCGCCCGGAAGTCGCTCTGCTCCGGCGTCCATGCGAAGTCCATGACTGCTCCTATCGTTGCGTTTGCGGACCCTTGGTTGCGGGTTCCCGCGTTGCTGGTCATCGCGTCGCCGGCTGCGTCGACGCTACTCCAATACGCGGACCACGCCTGCCTCCGCGAGTTCTCTGACCTCCGCCTCTGACAGCCCGGCCTCCCGCAGCACCTCGGCGGTGTGCTGGCCGAGGGCTGGCGCGGGGAGGGGACTGCCGGTGGGCGTGGCGGACATCACCACGGCCGGGCCCACCACGCGCTGAGGCCCCGTGACCAGGTGCTCCAGGTCCAGGATCATCCCGTCCGCGTTGGCCTGCTCGTCGTCCGCCATCTCCTCCGGGAAGTTCACCTTCGCCGCCGGTACGCCCACGGCCTCGAAGGCGGCGAGCCATTCTGCCACGGTCTGCTCGCGCATGCGCTCTTCGATCCAGGCGCGCCAGCGTTCAGTCGCCTCGATACTCTTCGGGTCGCGTGCGTCGAAGTCCGGGTCGTCCGAGTGCTCGCCCTCGATGCCGAGCACCTGGCGGATGTGGGCGCGGTTCTGGGGCGTGAGCGCGCCCAGCACAACCGTCCCGTCCGCCGCCTGGTAGCCGCGGTAGTAGAGCGTGAAGGGCGAGGCGAAGCGCCCTCGTGGCCTCCGCACGGCGAGGAGTTCCGGGTACGCCGCGCCCTCCGCCTGAGCCTCACGTAAAGCCTCCACCATGGGGTCGCGAATGGCGGTGTCGCCGACGGGCTCGCGCATGACGATGCGGTTCTGCATGAACAGCCCCATGCGCAGCAGGGAGGTGGAGAGGTACTGCCCCTCACCCGTCCGCTCCCGGTGGTACAGGGCGCTGGCGACGCCCATGGCGATCGCGAGGCCGGCGGCGTAGTCCGAGACCGGGATGCCGATCAACTGCGGCGACCCGTGCTCGTCGTACTTCTCGTCCACCGCCATGAGGCCAGAGTGCGCCTGCGCCACGATGTCCGAGCCACCTCGCGTGGCCCACGGGCCGGCCTCGCCGAAGCCGCTGATCTGCGCGTAGATGAGATCCGGACGCAGCGCTCGGAGCGAGTCGTAGTCCATGCCCAGGCGTTCGGGCACGCCGGGCCGGTAGTTCATGATGACCACGTCCACGGACGGGACCAGGGCCAGCAGCGCCGCGGTGCCGCGCGGGTCATGGAGGTCCACCACCAGGCCGCGCTTGCCTCGGTTGTTGCCCTGGTACATCTTGCTCTCGCCGGGCACGGTGGTGCCCACGAAGCGGTGGGAGTCGCCGGCGGGCGGTTCCACCTTGATCACGTCGGCGCCCAGGTCGGCCAGGTTCAGCCCGGCCACCGGCCCGGCCACGATCTGGGAGAACTCCAGTACACGGATGCCGGCCAGCGGGCCGGATGGCCGCGACGGGTCTTGCTCGGCCACCTCAGCCACCCTCTCCAGCCTCCGGCCCAATGCCAGGGCCGCCCCCTGACGCCGTGGGCACATACGGCTGTGCTCTGGAGCGTACAAGAGGGCACGCGCGGGGAGGGGCGATCCTCTTCACCATTCCTTAGGTGAGCGATAACCACACGGAAAGCCTGCAGGGTTGGCGAGGCGCCCCCGTTCGGGCACGATGCGGAGGGCGCCGCCAGCCGGCGCCCCGGGGCTGGGCGTGACAGGGGGATCCCGATGCGATTCGGCGAGTACACGGACCTCACGGTCGACATCGACGGGCACATCGCCCTGATGGAGATCCAGCGGCCGCCGCACAACTACTTCGACATGGCGTTGATCAGCGCCATTGGTGATGCGCTGGCGGACATCGACCGCGAGACGGAGGTGCGAGCGATCGTCCTGGCCTCGGACGGTCGCTCCTTCTGTGCCGGCGCACAGTTTGGCGGCGGCGGGCAGGCCAGCCAGGCCGAGCCGCCCCCACCGGGCGACCGCCACGGCGGCATCCGCCTCTACCGAGACGCCGTCCGCATCTTCGAGGCGGAGACGCCGATCGTGGCCGCCGTGCAGGGGGCGGCGATCGGCGGTGGACTGGGCCTGGCGGTGGCCGCGGACTTCCGCGTGGCGGCGCCAGAGGCAAGGTTCTCCGGCAACTTCTCGCAACTGGGCTTCCACCACGGCTTCGGGCTGACCGTCACGCTGCCGCGCATCGTGGGGCAGCAGGCGGCGTGGCGCATGCTGATGACCGGCGCGCGCCTCAGCGGCGAGGAGGCCCACCGCATCGGCCTGGCGGACGAACTCGTGGCGCTGGAGGACCTCCGGCCGAAGGCGATGGAACTGGCCGGCGAGATCGCCTCGGCCGCCCCGCTGGCGGTGCGCTCCATCCGCCGCACGCTGCGGCACGGCCTCGCGGACGAGATCCGCCTGCTCACGGACCGCGAGCAGGTGGAGCAGGACTGGCTACGCCGGACCGAGGACTTCCGGGAGGGTGTGCGCGCCACGGCGGAGCGCCGCCCCGGTGACTTCAAGGGCCGCTGACCGGCGGCTCGCGGCGTCGCAGGTCTGTCGTAACGCCTCGGTCGCTTCGTCCACGGCGCGGGCCGCGGCGGCGCGACTCCAGTTCCATGACCGGAAGCCGTCCCCGGACCCGTCGCCCCAGCGCTCGAGGAGGGCGCACGCCACGGTGGAGGCATCCCGGCGCTCGAGCGCGTCGAGGCGTCCCACCAGCGTCGGCGCGGCGTCGGCGCTCAGTTCGGCGAGGTAGTCGGCGTCCAGGGGGTGCTCCACGGATGCGCGCTCGATGTTCCGGCGCGCGATCAGCCCGTCCGGGCCGGCGGCGGTGAGTGCGGCCAGCGCGAGAGCGGCGCAGCAGACCGCGCCGGCGACGAACCAGTCGTGGCGCATCGTCAGCAGCGTGCGCAGGAAGAGCGCGAACACCGCCGCGAGCCAGAGCAACGCCGCCACCGCGTAGAGGCGCGGTTCCGTGAGGCCGTACGCCTGCTCGTAGACACGCATGCGCTGCAGGGCGGACGCCATCACGACGAAGAGCAGCGCCACGAGGAGGCCGGCGAGGACCCGGTACGCCGCGTCCGACCTCCTGCCGTGGCGTCGAGCCCAGCCAGCGACCAGGAGGAGGGGGAGGAGCAGGGCGGCGGCGGTGACGAGTTCGAAGAAGCCTCGGCGCGCGTACTGGGCATAGGTGAGCGCCAGGGTCTCCTGCACCACGTCGTGCCCGCCAAAGAGGTAGCGCACCTGCACAGCCACGAACGCGCCGAATAGCACCGCGAGCAGGCCCAGCACCGTCGCCACCTCCACCGTGCCGAGGCGGCGCTCGTCTGGCATCCGCGGTTCCGGCACGGTGAACCGCTGGCCCTCGTACGCGGCCCAGGTCACGCCGCCGGCGAACCACGCGCCCATGGTGAACCAGGCCAGATGGGGGAGGACGCGCGAGAGGTCGAAGCGCCCCAGCCAGCGCAGGCGCTCTTCGAAGACCGCGTCAGCCGAGGCGAAGAGCAGGCCGAAGACCAGCAGGACCGGGAGCCCGATGACCACAATGCGCACGAGCGTCCTCGCACCCTGTTGCCAGTGGCGCAGGACGCGGTGCTGCAGGTCCACGCTGGACTGCGCTCGATAGGCGCCCGCGGCGATGGCGAGTCCCACCGCCAGGAGCGCGCCTGCCAGCACCGCCACGCCTACGCGTCGCCAGGGCAGGCCGGAGCGCACCGCCACCGCCAGCACGAGGAACGCCCCCGAGGCAAGGAAGAGCAGCGCCTGGAGCGCCGGGGACGCCCTCCACGCCAGCGCGGCTGCGGCGGTGAGGGCCAGCACCAGGCACGCCTGCTCAACGCGTGACGGCTCGTGTGTGCGGTGGCGTCCGGTGTAGACGAGCGCGGCGACCAGCGCGCCCACCCAGATCGGCGCGTTGAGGCCCAGCACGGCGCCATGGAAGAGGAAGTCCGCGAACAGGCCCAGCCCAGCGGCTGCGGCGACGGTCTCCAGCGCCGCGCGTGACCGAGGCGTGACCCGATCCGCTTGCAAAGTCCTTTGCATGACAGAGTCCCTCCCCAAAAAAAATCTACCCGCCCCGAGCGACCTCGATCAGGGCTTCCATGTGGGCCAGGTAGCGCTCGAGCGCCTCGCGGCCCTCGGCGGTCAACTCGTACTCCGTGCGGGGGACGCGGCCCTCGAAGCGCTTGTGGGTCTGGACATAACCGGCGTCTTCGAGGCGTCTTGCGTGCGCGCTGACGTTGCCGTCCGTGGCGTCCAGGAGCGCCTTCAACTCGACGAAACTCAGCCGCTCGTTCGCCGCCAGCGCGCTCACGATGGCGAGCCGGGTGCGCTCGTGGATGACCGAATCCAGGCGGGCCGAGCGCGCGATGGTGCGCTCCGGCGAGGGCTTCGAGGCTCGCCGGCCGGACTGCTGGCGTGCCGCGTCAGCCACCGTAACGCCTCGCAATGACCGCGCCGAACGCGACGTGCAGGCCACCGAAGCCGGCGCCCATGATCCACCACCCCCAGCCCTCCGGCGCCGCGAATCCCGCGAGGCCCGCCGCCATGAACGCGAGGCCGAGGGCGGGGAGGAGGCGCACCGAGGACGCGCCCGCAGCGGCGATGGCGGCGCCGTAGAGCAGCAGCCACGTGCCCGGCAGCAGGTAGTAGAGCCCCTCGTGCTGGAGGACGACCGTGAGGACCGCGCCGGCGGCCAGTGGCGGCGCCAGGCCCAGCGCGAACTTCCGCGCCGGCGCGGCCAGCAGCCGCTTCCAGCCGCCGCCGCGTTGTGCCCGGACCTTATAGAGGGTGGCCGCGAGGCCGATGGCGACCGCGACGCCGGCCTCCACCTGCCACACCAGCGCACTCGCGCGGTCGGTCTCCTGTGCCGCCGCGACCACGGTGGCCAGCAGGGCGGTGAGGCCGATGGCGACCATCCCCGCGCCGGAGATCTCCGTGAAGCGCGAGGCTCCCTCCATCGCCTGGCGGATGAAGCGCAGATTATCGGCCGCGCGGTCGGCGAGCCGGCGTGGCTCGGCCCCGCGTTCGGCCTCGTGGTGTTCGACCTCGTGGCGTTCGACCGTGTGCTGGGCTTCGCGGGTGGCGGCGGGTTGCATGCGGAAAGGGTAGCGGAATCCTGCCGTTCGTAAAGTCCTCTGTGTGGCAGAGTTACGCCGCCTCGGCCTCGGCCTCGGCCTCGCCTCTGCGGGGGTGGGGCTGGGGGGGGG
>JALOAL010000026.1 GCA_023228825.1 Dehalococcoidia bacterium
GGCCGCCGCGCCCCCCCGGGGGGCGGGGGCGGGCGGGGGGGGGGGGGGGGGGGGGGGGGGGGGGGGGGCGTTATGATGAGCGGACAGGGGTGGTTGCCCCCGGTCCGGGCCAAGGCTGGCGCATGTCCTCCTGACCCTGAGGGAAGCGAGGTCCGCCGTGCCAGAATCCACCGTCCGTGTCGAAGAGAACCCCGAGAAGAACCGCTACGAGATCTTCGTGGACGACCGGATCGCCGGCTTCGCGGAGTACAGCGACGCCATGGGCCAGCGCGTCATGTTCCACACGGAGGTCGACTCCGCGTTCAATGGACAGGGTGTGGGCGGCAAGTTGGCCGCCGCTGCCCTGGACGACATCCGCGCGAAGGGGATGAAGGTCGTCCCGACCTGTCCCTTCATCAGCGGCTACATCGATCGCCACCCCGAATACGCCGACCTGCTCCGCCAGCGCTGACCGCCAGCGCGTCCCCGAAGGTGTGAAGGAGCAGCGCCGCCCATCGTCATTGCACAGCGGCACTTCCCCGCCTCCGCGATTCACCCGAGGCTGATCGGCACAAAGTCGCCACACCAGGTCTCGCAGCCGGCGGATAGTGGATTCGCGGTGTGTCGGGTGCTGGACGACGGGGAGGTCACCGTGCAGGTGGGCATCATTGGTGCAGGAAACGTAGGCCATGCGCTCGGGCTGGCAAGTGTCCGCGCAGGGCACGAGGTCAGGATCAGCGCCTCGCAGCCGTCCGAGGCGGAGAGTGTGGCGCAGGAGGTCGGCGCGCAGCCGGCCGGCTCGAACGCTGAGTCGATCCAGGGGGCCGACGTCGTGATCCTCGCAGTCCCGTTCGAGGCAGTGGAGGAGATCACGTCGGAACTGGGGTCAGCGCTGAACGGCAAGGTGGTGATTGACGTGACCAACCGCTTCGCGCCGGAGCAACTCGACGGGCCCTCCAACGCGGAGCGCACACAGATGCTCGTCCCGGACGCCCGCGTGGTGAAGGCGTTCAACACCATCTTCGCGGCGAATCAGTCCGAGCCGTCCGTGGATGGCGTGCAGTTGGACGGCTTCGTGGCCGGCGACGATGCAGCAGCCAAGGACACGGTCATCAGCCTGGTGGAGTCCATGGGGTTCCGCGCGGTGGACACCGGCCCGCTCGCCATGGCGCGCGCGCTGGAGGGCATGGGCGTCCTGAACATCTCTCTGAACGCCTCGAAGGGCTGGCCCTGGAAGAGCGGATGGAAGTTGGTGGGGCCGACGGAGCCGGCGCAGGCCTGACCTACGGCACGGCGGCCGGGCGCTACTTCGGCCAGGGGGTGGGCTCGGCGGGGATTCGGGCCAGGGTCGAGGGGAACGAGGGGAAGCGACCGTCCTCGCGCTCCCAACTGTCGGTCGCGGCGTCGATCTCCTCGCGGGTGCGGCCCACGAAGTTCCACCACATGAGGATGGGCGACTCGAACGGCACGCCTCCCAGCAGCATGAGCCGCGTGGGCTCGTCGGCGCCGAGGTCGAGCGACGCGCGGTGCTCGCCCAGGTAGGCCAGGTGCCCCGGCGTCACGACCTCCGAGTCCACCGTGACCGCGCCCTCCAGCACCACGATGGCGTACTCGTAGTCCGGCCGCAGCGGGAGCGAGGCGGCCCCGGGCCGGAGGGCGACGTCCAGCCCCACGTGGTCCGTATCCCGGCGAGCGGGCGAGGCGACGTCGGCGAACTCGCCGACCAGGACCGTCACCAGCGCGCCCGGCAATTCCACCTGCGGCAACGACTCGTGGTGCTCGAAGGCCGCCTCGCCGTGCCGCGTGCGCTCGGGCTGGGCCACCCACAGTTGGATGCCGTGCAGTTCGCCCGAGGCGCTCGCCGGGCTTTCCTCGGAGTGCGCGACCCCGTTGCCCGCCGTCATCAGGTTCAACTCGCCCGGGCGGATCAGTTGCTCGGAACCCAGGCTGTCGCGGTGCAGCACCTCGCCAGCGAGCAGCCACGTGACCGTCTGCAGTCCGATGTGCGGGTGCGGCCCAATGCCGAGCCCCGGCCCGCCATTCACCACGGAGGGCCCGATGTGGTCCGCGAAACACCACGCGCCCACCGTGCGGCGCCCCTTGCGCGGCAGCGCCCGTCTCACGGACTGGCCGTCCACCATGGCGGCACGGCTCGGCGTGACCTCCAGGATCGGCTCGGTGGACACCGCCGGCGCCTCTGGGGTCGCGTCCGCATCCTGGATCTGCACGGGGCCGCTCATGCGTCGAGTATTCGCCACCCCGGCTGGCTTTACAAGGCGACCGGCCGAGGTAGCGAGCGAGGAGGGCGCACTTTGAGGGAAATGCAACGCCCCTCCAGTCTGGAGGGGCGGTCTGAGACGCCCGATGCGCGTCCGTGATGAGGGTTGCGAGTGGGCTGGGGATGCGTGGGGCATGGCCGCCGCGTCCGGCCCGACATAATGGACGCTCTTTACTGACTCTTGACTGACTCTCTTCCGGGAATCGCGACCGGGTATCAGGGAGTCATCAAAGAAGGTGTGTCCTGTAGCCGTTCAATCTGAGAGCATCGCCCGGCGTGAATCACACTGGGCCAATGCTATCGGTGTGGATGTACGCGTGATAAGCCGCCAATTTATTAAACACGTGTTGAACTATTCCGCACCACTCGCCGCGGCTTTGCGGAGCCGCGACTATCTGGACGGTTGGACTCATGCAGACTCGGACCTCGGGCCGGACTCGTCACTCAAGCGGCCTGGTAGCCGTCCTCGCGGTGGCGACGCTCGCGCTGATGCTGGTGCTGAACGGGCGCGGCGGGGTGCATGCAGATGCCCTCCCCTTCGTGACGATCGAGGCGCCCGATGAGCCGTTCTACAACGAGCGTTTCGACTTCACGCTGTTCTTCGACAACACGGATCTGAACGACCCC
Organism: Dehalococcoidia bacterium; assembly: GCA_023228825.1. Classification (GTDB taxonomy): domain Bacteria; phylum Chloroflexota; class Dehalococcoidia; order UBA2979; family UBA2979; genus W-Chloroflexi-9. Next base: position 2,885 of record JALOAL010000026.1, read on the forward strand.
GGGTACGGGCCGTTCATCGACCTCGAACTGCCGCCGGCCTTGCGGTACGCGTCGGGTGACGCCAGTTACCTGGGCGTCACGTTGGACGACGACGTCTTCCTGTGCCCCGCGGCTCCCGATGACCCTGAGTACGTCCATCCGCTCACCGAAGAGGTGCGTCCCTGCACGGCCGGGAACACGGTCGCGGTGATCGTGCTCCCGTTCGGGAGTTTCGTACCGACCCAGCCCGCAGCGCCGATCACGATCTCGTCCTTCGTCAACAGCGTTGACCCCGCGGTCGTCGGCGCGGTGCAGACCATCTCCGCCACCGGCGGCTTCCGCTTCGGCAACGACGCCACCGGCTCCACGCCGCTCTGGCAGGGTGGCGCCAGCACCAAGCCTGTCACGCCCACGATCATCCGCCTCCACAAGGAGTACGTCGGCCCGGAGGACGAGACGGCTACTGGCCCCAACTTCCCGAGGCAGTACCGCATCATCGCGGACATCGCCGACGGACAGACGCTGACCGACTTCGACCTCGTGGACCTGCTCCCGAACAACCTCGCGTTCCTCGGTGCGACGCCGGTCACGGGCGGCGGCGCCATCGTCGATGCGCCCCCCGCCCCCGGTGCGCCCTCGAACGCACCTGACAACGTGGTGCGCGCGCGGTGGGGCAGCGTGACCGGCACCACGGGCGACAACGACGTCGAGATGACGGTGGACTTCTTCGTCCCGCTGAACGACGCGAACGGCGTCCCGGTGCTGAACGCCACCACCGGCGCGTTCGTCCCGACGGTGAACGACTCGCGCGCGAACGGCACGTGGACGGCCAACAGCAGCCTCGTGACCAGCAACGCCCCCGAGTCGGACCACACCCTGTCGCTGCAGTCGCTGGCGATCCAGAAGGGCGTCGAGAACGTCTCGCGCGCGGCTAATGACGCGACCCGGCCGGGCGACATCCTCCAGTGGACGCTGCAGATCCAGGTCTCGGACTTCTTCGCGTTCGAGAACCTGCAAATCGTGGACGAGTACACGGACGGCCAGAACTTCAACGGTGGATTCGCACCGACGCTCTCATGGGCCGACTCCGGTGGCCGCTCAGGCGGCGGCTCGTTCACGCCGGGCGTCGACTACACCGTCATCGAGGGTGATGAGGACCCGCCAGCCGGTTCCGCCCCGCCCGTCCGAGGCCGCATCGAGTTCGACCTCTCGGCGCTGCTCGCGACGACGGGCGGCGACGGCCCCCTCGTCGGTGGCTGCGTGCCGCTGACCGGCGTGCCCGAGCCAGACGACGAGGCCGACCCGCGCGTGCCGGACTGCGACGCATACAACAACGGCGCGACCACGGCGACCATCGTCTTCCAGACCGTGGTCCGCCATGAGTACGTCTACCTCCACAAGGAGCGTCCCAGCACGCCGGCCATCGTCCAGGGCGACAGCGTGAGCAACAGCGTGGTGATCTCCGGCGCTGTCCTCTCCATCGAGGACGCCACGACGCCGACCGGCTCGCCGCGCGTCTCGGACAACAGCAGCGCGCACATCGACATCCCCGTCGGCAAGGTACAGAAGTCGATCTTCGCCATCAACGGAAACACCACCGTCCCCGAAAAGCCGTGGATGGAGCCGGGTGACAGGGTCACGTACCGCATCCGGTACGACCTGCCGATCACTCGCTTCGAGAAGTTCTCGTTCACGGACTTCCTGCCTCTGCCCGTCTTCGACTCCACCGAGGGCGCCTGGACGCAGGCCGCCACCGGCGTCGCTCCGCCGGCGGGGCAGTGGGCCCTGGGGCCTGCGAACACGTTCGAGGGCAAGGTGCCCACGGTGACCTCCGAGGCAGCGCCCGCGAACACGATCACGTTCGACTACGGCAACTACGACGATGACCTCAGCCCCGAGAAGGTCGTGGAGGTGCTGTTCACCGTCACGGTGAACAACGAGCCGTTCGCGGACGGCCTCTTTCTCACGAACCAGGTGAGGGCGACTGAGACCTCCACAGAGGCCCACGCCTCCGACGCGGACGCGATCGTCCAGATCCGCCTCGGGCAGCCGGACGTCCAGATCCGCAAGGGCGTGATCGCGGCGCCGGGCCACGCTTCCCTCGGCGCGGGGTGTGAGGTGCCGAACCCGCTCACGTCCTACCTCGACGTGGCCGTCGACTGCGACGTCACGGACGTGGACGCGGGTGACCAGGTCACCTTCGTCGTGGTCCTGGACAACATCGGTCACGCCCCGGCGTTCGACCTGACGGTGACGGACACGCTGCCGGCTGGCCTGACCAACCTGGCGCTCCGCGGCGTCACCGACGGCAAGGGCGTACTCCTCGATACCCCCGCGGACTACAACGGCGACCTCTTCGGCGCCGGCATTGCGTTCACCGGTCCCGTCGCGGGCCTCGAGCCCGGCGAGCCCTCGGACGGCTCGAACATCCGCGTGCTCACGTTCACCGCGGACGTGGCTAACACCGTCGTGCCCGGCACGACGCTGACGAACACCGCGACCATCACGAAGTACGCCGGGCAGTCCACAGCGGAAAACCACGTCCCCGGCGGCCGCTCGGACGACGCTACGGCTACCGTGACCTCGGCCCAGATCGCCAAGTCGATCATCGCCACGTCTGAGGCGCACACCGCCGACGCCGACGTCGCCATCGGCGAGGTGGTGACGTACCAGGTGGTCGCCACGTTCCCGGAGGGGACGACGCCCAACGCGAAGATCACCGACACACTTCCTCCGGGCATGCGCTGGTTCAACTGCGCGGGCGTCGTGGTGAGCCCAGGACTGACCGTGGGCACGAGCGACTGCGTCATGACGGGAGGAGAAATCGGTTTCGGCGACGTGACCAACACTGGCACCGCGGGTAGCACGCCCGGCACCATCACCGTCACCTACAGGGCTCTCGTGGAGAACGTTGGCGGCAATGCCCGAGGCATGACCCGCACGAACTCCGCGTTGCTGACCTTCACCGGCGGCAGCGCTGGCCCGGCTACGACCACCGCGACCATCGTGGAGCCGGCGCTCCAGGTCGAAAAGAAGTTTGGGGTCGAGACGGCGGACGCCCTCGACACGACCTCGATCACTCTGACGGTGAGCCACACCGGCGCAAGCAACGCGACCGCGTTCGACGTCTCACTCTCCGACGTGCTGAGCGAGCACCTGGAGTACGAGGTGGACTCGATCGAGTGCACCGGCGACGTGGTGGCGACGACCTGCGCGGTCAACGGCGGCACCGTGGAGGCCACGTGGCTGTCGCTCGCGACGACCGAGACCGTGACCGTGACGCTGAACGTGCAGGTGAAGACGACCGTCGGCACGGGCGGGTCGATCGAGAACACGGCGAAGGTCGAGTGGACGAGCCTGCCGGGTGAGAAGGGCACCGGGGACGCCGCGCAAGGCGGTCCGGGTAGCATCTACGGTGAGCGCACCGGCACCGCTGATGGCGCCAACTCCTACAACCACACCGACAAGAAGATCCTGAACATCTTCGGCTTCAGCCCCGGCAAGTCGCTGCGCGCCACGTCCGAGGCTCACACGGCCGGCAACAGCGTCGCCATCGGCGAGGTGGTGACGTACCGCCTCGTGGTGGACATTGCTGAGGGCTCCACGAGCAACGTCACCATCGAGGACCGGCTTCCGGCGGGGATGCAGTACCTGGGGAACGCCCGGCTGGCGCTTGTCTCTGACGATGGAGCAAGCCTGACCTCGGACAGCGCCACGATCGACAGTAGCCTCGACGGCTGCGGCATCGAGGGCAAGAGCGCACCGGCTGACCTTAGCGAGGGCTGTGTCCTGGACGCGGACAACATTTCCACCGTGGGCAACAACGGTGACCCTGTAACCTTCACGCTAGGGACGCTCACCAACCACGACGATGACGCCGACAAAGAACTCGCCATCATCGAGTACGACGCGCTCGTGCTGAACGTCGTGGGTAACCAGACCAACACGGGGCTGGAAAACAGTTTCATCGTTTTGATCGACGGCACGCAGATGGGAGATGCCTCGGGCAAGATCACGGTGACCGTGGCCGAGCCGGTCATCAGCATCGCGAAGGCGGTGACCACGCCGGGCACGGATGCCGGTGACGCGGTGGCGTACACGCTCACGGTCAAGAACACCGCGAGTGGCGCCAACGCCGCAGCGGGCTTCGACCTCGTGGTGACGGACTCGCTGCCGGCTTCGCTCACCAGCGTGGCCATCGCGGATGTCGAGTACGACGACACTGCTTCCTGTGGCGACGTGGAGATGGACGACACCCAGGACGTGACCGATAACGTCGTCACGGTCACCATCACCTGCCTGAACCCGGGTGAAGACGTGGTGATCACGGTCACGGCGAAGGTCGTGGACAACGCGACCGCCGGGCTGCTCGTGGAGAACGAGGCGCTCGTCACGTACTCGAGCCTCCCCGGCGACAAGGGCGCTGGCGCGCCCGGCGACTCCGGCGACGAGGAAGGCGAGCGTAACGGCGCTAGCGGGGTCGTGAACGACTACCGAAACACCTCGGAGGCGTCGTTCTCGCTGGCCGTCCCGACGATCGACAAGGGCGACCCGAGCCCGGCCACGGCCACCATCGGTGAGACCGTGTCGTGGGACATCGTGGTGCGAATCCCGGACGGTGTGACGCAGAACCTGGTGGTCACCGACCACCTGCCTGCCGGCCTCACGGTGGTCGGCGTCACGCTCGACGATGACGACTTCGAGGGCACGGTCGCGCTCGGCGACGTCACGGGCACCACGGGCAACATCACAATCGACCTCGGTTCTCCGCAGGCGGATGCGGACAGTGACGACGACAACAACTCCTTCGTGTTGCGGGTGACCGCGCACGTGGACAACGTGATCGGCAACCAGCGCACCAACACGCGCTCCAACACCGCCTCGGCGACCTTCGACGTCGGCGGCGTGGAGACGCCAATCACGGACGGCACGCCGCCCGCAGCGTTCACCATCGTGGAGCCAGAACTCCAGGTGGTGAAGAGCGTGGACACCTCCGACGGGCGCGAGGCCGGTAGCGTCGTGGAGTACACCCTGGTGGTGAGCCACCTCGGCAGTAGCGACGCCACCGCGTACGACGTGGTGATCGCGGACACGCTCCCGGCGCTGCTCGACCTGGACGAGGACTCCATTGCGGTCACGTCGCCGGACGCGTCCTGCGTGGACGTGGGCGCCGTGAGCACCGGAGCGAACGGGTTCACCCTCGCCGTGGGCGAGATGGGCCTGGACTGCGTGATCACGATCACCTACGAGGCGGAGATCCTCGTGGGGGTGAACCCCGGCCAGGCGATGACCAACGGCGCCTCGGCGACGTGGAAGTCCATCGATGCCGCCGACGGCACCGAGGCCTCCGGCCGCACGGGAGCCGACGGGCTACCGGGGGTCGATGTCCTGAACGACTACCGCGCCGAGGATGACGCGCAGTTCTTGATCGATGGTGCCTTCAGCATCCTGAAGGAGCGCATCGCCTCGGACAACGCGGACACGCTCAACGGCAACCTCGCGATTGGCGAGACGGCGACGTTCGAACTGACCGTGCAGGTGCTCAGCGGCACGATCAAGAACGTGAGCGTGCGCGACAACATGCCCGCGGGCCTGCGCTTCGTCGAGGGCTCCGCGACGTTCGCCGCCCACGAGGACTTCGCGGGCACGATCTCGCAGGACTGGGAAACGGCCGTGGCCTGCGCCGGAGGCTGCGAGGACGGCGATGACGTGACGTTCACGCTGGGCACGGTGGTGAACCCGCCGGGCAGCACGGGGACGTTCACCATCAGGTTCGACGCAGTGGTCGTGGACAGCCCGGACAACGAGGGCGGCGACGTCCTCACCAACACGGCCACGCTGTTCTATGACGACGCCGGCGACGTCCAGCAGAGCGTGAACTCCGGGGACGTCACCCTGACGCTCGTGGAGCCCGTCCTGGTCGTCACCAAGTCGTTCGACCGCGCGATTGCGGCTGCGAACGAGACGGTCGAGGTGACCGTGACGGTGGAGAACACCGGCGCCGCGCCGGCGTACAACGTCACGCTGACGGACGTCCTGGCGGCTCCGAACGCGCTGATCAAGCCGGCGAAGGTCTCCGCCACGCACGACCTGACCTGGGCGACGGTCGACAACACCGTGTCCTACACCGGCGGCACCATCCCGGCGGGCGCCACAGCGACTGTGAAGTTCACGGTGGACCTCGCCAGCACGGTGGTGGCTGACGCGGTCATCCCGAACAGGGCGGAAGCCAACAGCACCACCATGCCGGGCGACGACACGGCCTACCCGGACCAGCGCACCACGCCGACCGTGGACGACGACGCCTCGATCGCGGTGAGCGCGCCGGACCTGGTGGTGACGAAGGACGACGGTGTCACGCAGACCAAGCCCGGTCTGGACATCGTCTACACCATCACCTACCAGAACGTGGGTGACGCGGACGCCACGGGTGTGGTGATCACGGAGACGGTGCCGGCCCACACCACCTTCAATGCCGGCAAGAGCCACGAGGACTGGGAGTGCGTGGCGGGCACCTGCACGCTGGAGATCGCGGGCACGGTGATCGCGGGCGACCCGGCTGCATCCGTGGACTTCGCCGTGACCGTTGACAACCCGGTGGACGCCGGGGTGCACAACATCGAGAACACCGTCAGCATCAAGGATGACGGTACGCACGGCCCGGACCGCACGCCGGCCGACAACAGCGACGACGAGACGACGCCGCTGGACGCGGTGCCGGATCTCCGCATCCAGAAGAGTGACGGTGGCGTGATCTCCTACCCCGGCGGTCCGATCGCCTACACGCTGACGTACAGCAACGTCGGCGCGCAGGGCGCGACGGGCGTCGTGGTCAGGGAGACTGTGCCGGCGGGCGTGACGTTCGACGCGGCCGGCAGTCACGAGGACTGGGTCTGCGGCGGTGTGGGCCCGGGTAGCAACTGCACCTACGCGGTCGGCGCCCTCGACGCGGGCGACTCGGGCACCGTGGTCTTCGCCGTGGTGGTCGACGACCCGAGCGTGATGGCCCCCGTGGTCAACACCGCGAGCATCACGGACGACGGCAAGAACGGGGCGGACGCCGACAAGAGCAACGACGAGGCGGAAGACTCGACGGAGATCGTGGACGCGGTGGACCTGGCCGTGACCAAGAGCGTGAGCAGCGGCGGTGGCATGTTCGTCGGCGGGCAGGTGACGTTCACGGTGAGCGTGGAGAACCTGGGCCCCCGCAACGCCACGGACGTGGTGATCGCTGACGCCCTGCCGCCCGGCCTGATGTACGTCAGCCAGGCGGGCGACGGCGCCTACGACGCAGGCACCGGCCTGTGGAGCGCCGGCAACATCGACTTCGGCGCGTCGGCCTCGATCGTGATCGCCGTGCAGGGCAACACCGTGGGGACTCACACCAACACGGCCACCCTGGCCAGCCTGAATGAGGCGGACACCAACCCGGCGAACGACACGGACAGCGCCGACGTGACCGTGTTCTTCCCGGTGCCGCCCACGCCCACGCCCACGCCGACGTCGACGCCGAGCGCGACGCCGACGCCCACCGGCGTGCCGGGCCCGGGCCCGGGTACGCCGACGGTGACCGTGGGCGAGGGGCCGGAGACCCCACTGGAGGAAGGCTTCACCAGCACCGTGAAGAGCACGGGCGGTGAGGTCCCGATCACGGTGACGGGCCTGACCGTGGGCGCAGGCTGCGAGGCCTCGCTCCGCATCGTGGACTTCGATGGCACTGTGTACACGGCGGCGCTGTCGCCGCGCGGTGGCGGCGCGCTGGGCGTGGACTGGGTGGTCCCGCCTGGCCCGGCCGGCACGGTCCTGGTGGTCCACCTGGTGGTGGACGGGACGTGTGAGGACACGATGGACGTGGTTCTGGGCACGATCAGCCGCTACGACCCGTCCGGCATCATCGTGGACATCCAGTCGTCCTGCCCCATTCCGGGCGTGCAGGTCATCCTGCAGCGCCTGGTGGACGGCGAGTGGATCATCGCGGACCCCGCCGACATCGAGGGCGGGACCGAGATCATGGACCCGCAGATCAACCCGCAGTACACGCTGGGTGACGGCTCGTATGGTTGGGACGTGGTGCCCGGTGAGTGGCGGATCTCCGTCTCGCACCCGGACTACCACCCGCAGATCAGCCGGTCGGTGACCATCCCGCCGCCGGTGTTCGACCTGCACATGTTCCTGGAGCCGATCGGCGAACCGCTCGACTGTGCGGAGGTGCCCACGCCGGCCGCCACCGGTCACGGACCGGGCATCGACGGTGCGAGCCCCTCGGACGGGCGGACGTGGATGCTGCTGGCGAGCCTGCTCGCAGGCGCGACCGTGGCCACCGCGCTCCTCGGCCGGCGGATCGCCGTCGCGGTGACGGGTGGCGTCCGCCGCCGCTAGCCGGGGGCGGGGGCATCGGCCCCGGCCGGTGTTGAGATGGGTGATTGAAGGAGGCGCCCGCGTGACTCACGCGGGCGCCTCCTTCGTTTTCCGGCTTCGGCTTCCGGCTTCGTCTTCCGGCCCGACCGGGCGCCACCGGTGCGCGATGTATGCTCGGGGGAGGGACCTCCCACTCACGCTCCGTACCTCGTCTGCTGCCTGCGGGCTGCGTCGGCGGGCAGAGCACCACAGTCTGCGAGCCGCCGTGCCACCGACCAGCCATGTCCTGATGTGCGAGCCTTCACACTTCCGCATCGCGTACGAGATCAACCCGTGGATGCGGATCACGAACACGGTGCAGGAGGCTGAGGCGGCGGCGCAGTGGCAGGCGCTGCACCGCACGCTGGTGGGCCTCGGGGTGGACGTGGAACTCGTGGAGCCGGCCGCGCACGTGCCGGACATGGTGTTTACGGCGAACGCGGGGGTCGTGGCCGGCAAGCGCTTCGTGCCGGCGAACTTCCGCTTCGTGGAGCGCGCACCGGAAGCGCCGCTCTTCTCGCGCTGGTTCGCCGACCGGGGGTACGAGGTGCTGCCGATCGAGGGCCCCCGCCACTGGGAGGGCGAGGGCGACGTGCTGGTCTCTAACGGCAGCGTCTTTGCGGCCTCGGGGACCCGCACCGAGCCCGGAGCCCTGGACCGCCTGGATGCGCTCCTGGGCCTGGAGACGGTGCGCCTGGAGTTGGTGGACCCGCGCTTCTACCACCTTGACACGTGCTTCCTGCCGCTGAGCGCGGAGTGCGCGGCCTACTACCCGCCAGCCTTCAGCGACGCCTCCCGCGCGCGCCTCGAGGAGGCGTTCGACGACCTGATCGAGGTGCCGGCGGAGGACGCCCTGCGCTTTGTGTGCAACGCGCTGCTGGTAGGGCGCACGGTGGTGATGAACACCGGCGCCGAGTGGACGGCACGGGCGCTGGAGGAGCGTGGTTACGAGTGCGTCGCCACGCCCACCAGCGAGTTCATCAAGGCCGGCGGCAGCGTGAAGTGCCTGGTCCTCACCCTGGACACGTTCCGAGACCCGCCCGGGGTTGAGCCTCGGCGCGGCGACGTCTGAGGACGCGACGCGCGCTGCCCTGACGCACTACGACGAGACGAGGCGGCAGGCGTTCCGGAGCACCGCGACCACGTCGTCGACCTCCTTGGTCAGGACGTCCGCGGGGAGGATGAGCCGCACGCGGCCGGGACGCTCGGCGCCGCCCGCACCCAGCAACTTCGCCCCCTGCCGCCACGCAGCCGCAAGGAACGCCGGTCGGTCCGTCACGGTGACGCCCCAGATCGATCCGCGCCCCTGTACTTCGGAGAGGACGTGCGGGAACTCCTCGGCCAGCGCTTCCAGGCCCTGGCGGAGGCAGTCGCCCTTCACTTGCTCGTTCTCGCGGAAGGAGAGGCCGGCGAACGTCGGCTCGGCGCCGTTGAGGTAGGTATCGATCACCGCGTAGGCGTAGTTCACGTCGAACAGCCGGCCGCTGCCGAACGTATTCGAGTGCCATCCGGGGCGGAGCGTGCGCATCACGCTCGCGGGGATGATGGTCATGCCCACGATTGCCGCCTTGGCGAGGCAGACGATGTCCGGGCGGACGTTGCTGCCCTCGGAGAAGAACGTCGTGCCGCCTCGGGCGAAGGTCTGCACCTCGTCAGCCACGAGTTGTGCGCCGGCGTCGTCGCAGATCTGGCGCATCGCCGCGAGCACGGCGGGGGACGGCATGCGGTAGCCGCCCTCGCCCTGCATCGGCTCGAAGACGGCGGCAGCGAGGAGGTCGAGCGGGACGCGGCCGTCCGCCACGGTCCGGCGCAGCGCGCCCGGCTCGGCGAGCAGGTCCGCCAGCGGCCGCCGGTCGACCAGCGCTTCGAGTTCGACCGGATCCTGCGGGCTCGTGTGCGCCCTCCAGCGCCACATCGGAAAGCCGATGCGCTGTACCGGGCGGCTCTTCGTGAGCGCCAGGCTACCGAGGCTCCGGCCGTGGAACGCACCGCGGAGGGCAATGCAGAACAGCGGGTAGTCTCGCCACACCGGGGCGTCCGTCCCGAACCCGGTGTCGAGTTCGATCCCCAGTTCCGCGCAGACCGCCGCCCACGCCTCCTCGCCGTGACGTTCGAGGACGCGTCGGTAGGCGGAGAGCGTGCTCGCCTTGATGGCGGCCTCCACGGCCTCGGTGCCAGAGTTGCTGAAGAAGACGCCGTAGCCCTCTGGCCGAGGGAACGCGCGCCCCATCTCACCGGCCACCAGTTGCGCCAGGTCCTGCGGGAGCCGGACGCCCTCCGGGGCGAAGCCGAGGAAATCGTCCGTGTTGATCTCGCGGCGGAGGAGCAGGCCGGACGCCCGTAACGGCTCCAGGCGCGGGGCCAGACGCGCGTCGTCAAAGAGTCGCTGCGCCACGCCCAGGTAGAGGTCGAGGTAGACCCCGCGCCGCGAGGCCACGTAGACGCCGGTGGTGGGCTGGTCGAGTTCGATCACGGGGCTGTCAGGGCCGAGGGTGGTCTCCACCATCCACGCGCGATGCGCGCTGCGCACCGCCTCGAACTCGGGAGGCTCGTCGGCGGCCACGCCCGGGCGGGCCGTGCCGCGATTCAGTCGATGGCCGTTGCGCTCTACGTCGGCAAAGCGGTAGCGCGTCAGTTCTGCCTGGACGTCGTAGCCCTCGTGCAGGGTCATCGCGCCATCACCGAGGCCTGCGCGAGCCCCTGGGGGGCTGCCTCGACGTTGCGCCCCAGAGTGAACGCGCCCCTGGTCCGCGCGCGATCGTTTGCACCGTGCATCGGCGACTCCTTACCGATCCGAGCCCCTGGAGTCGAGGTTACTCCCGCCGGAAGGGATCGGGCGTGGCGAGTCGCGAGCCCGGAGTACCGGAGTACCGGAGTACCGGACGGTCGCTCCCGGCATGGCCGGAAGGACCGCCCGGGGCGGCTGGCAGCCGCGCAGAAGGCTACTTCTGCTGGGGCGTCTGGGGAGCCGGCGCCTGGGGCTGCTGAGCCGGCGCCGCGGCCGGGCTCGCGGGCTTCGCCTGCTGCTCGCGGGGAGCCTGGGACTTCTCGTTGCGCTCGGCAGTCTTCGGCTGCTCGTTGCGTTCGTTGCTCATGTGGGACCTCTTCTGTCTCTTCGGATTCGTTGGGTGAACCATGGCGCCGCGGGCGTCACGCCACCGTTACGTCGCCCGCTCGCGCGAGGGCAGCGCCTGGAATCGCGTCCCGTCAGGATGGGGTATGGCTGCGGGCTAAGGTGGAGGGGTAAGGCAGGGGAGTTCCGATGGAGACCGCTGGTTCCGAGCATGCTCCACAGGACGTCATCCTGCTGTCCGTCCTCGGACGTTTCGACCTGCGCCGGAAGGAGGGCGAGACGCTGCTTCCGGCGTTGACCGGCGAGGCGCAGCGTCTCCTGGCGCTGCTCGCGCTTCGAGGCCGCCTCGTCTCCCGTGCCTCCGTGGCGGGCACGCTGTGGCCTGAGTCCTCCGAGCAGCACGCGTACGCCAGCCTGCGGTCCGCCCTGTCCAGGCTGAGCGCGTTGGGACAGGACGCGGTCGTGATCACGGACAACGACCTTGAGTTGTCCATGAGCGTGCGGGTGGATCTTGACGATGCGCGTGGGCTGGCCCACCGCCTGCTGGAGCCCACGCCAGACACGCCCCAGGCCGCAGACCTGCGCGCGGAGGCAATCCGCGTGCTCTCGCTGGAGTGCCTGCCGGACTGGTACGACGACTGGGTGCTGTTGGAGGCGGAGGAGTGGCGGCAACTCCGGCTCCACGCCCTGGCGGCGCTTGCTCTCGTGCTGACGGAGACGCACCGGTTCGGCCACGCCATCACCGCCGCACTGGCCGCGATCCGAGCGGACCCGCTGCGGGAGAGCGCCTGGGCCACCCTGATCCGCGTCCACCTGGCGGAGGGCAACCAGTCCGAGGCATTCCGGGCATTCGCGCAGTACCGCGAGGTGATCCTGCAAGAACTGGAGGTGGAGCCGACGCCCGCGCTCCGCGCACTCTTGCCGGCACGGGAGGCACGGTAACGCCGGGGTGATGCCGGCTGTTCGAGCATCAACCACATGGTCACTGATCGAACCGCAGTCCTCATCTTACGTGCCTGGGCGGAGCCCCATGGCCCCTCCACGCTACGGGCCAGCGCGCGCTATTCGACAGCCGCAGGACGCAACGCCTGGCGGGCGCTCAACCTCCACGGGCCGGAAGCCATCGCAGCGTTTGTCCACGGCTGGCTGCTCGAGGTGGAAGCCGACGCCGCCCGCCCACCGGAGGACGGCCGAGGCATCGACGACGAGTAGGTGGCGGTCCTCGGCGCGACCGCTCGCCGAATCTATCCTCGGTCGCCCTTGCGGGTGGTGCGCTTCCTTGCGGGGAGCGCCTCGACCGGCGGCGGCTTGGCCGTGGTCGGTTGCTTGGGTTTCATCCCGGTTCGCTTGTCTGCCATACGGTCCTCCGAGTCACGCCGGGCGCCGCAGGCCGCGAGGGTGGTCGCGCCGCAGTGGCCGATGCAGTTGTCAGAGCAACTCTCGGGCGCCCGCCGTCACTCCGGCGTTACACGTCCACGCCGAGGCGCGTGCGGCGTCTAGCCGACGTTGGCTCCGCCCTCCTCCTGCCAGCGTTCTTCCGCCGGGCTGCGCGGCGGGCTGGGGCGGCGGGTGTGGACCACGTAGACCGGGCACGGGGCGAGCACCAGCACCTTCGAGGCGGTGCCGCCGAGGCCTTCCTCGTTCTCCGCGCCCACGCCCTGGGTGGCCATGGCGATGAGGTCCGCCTGCAGTTCACGCGCCGTTTCCACGATCACGCGCGACGGAATGCCGCTGCGCACCTCCACGGAGACCTCGGACACCCCGGCGTCGCGGAGGGGCTGCGCGTGCTCGTCGAGGTAGGTGTGGGCGCCCCTCAGTTGCCCCTCGGTGGGTGCTGCGCTGGCCGATCCGGGGAGTGAGGTATCCACGTGGATGACGGCGAGCAGCGTCACGCGCGTCGGTGTCAGCGTGGCAAGGTCCTGGACATAAGGCAGGACGCGTTCGCTGTACTCTGACCCATCGAGCGTGACCAGGATCTCTTTGAACATCTTGAACCTCTCATGTGGGCCCGGGTGCCGAGCGGCTGACGATGCACCCGAGTACGCGGACCACTGTCGATGGCCCCGAGGGCGTCACCTGTCATGATCGTCCAACTGCGGCACGGCGGCACCTCCCTGCGGAGGAGCCCGGCTCTGCGGAGGAGCCTGGCCCTGCGGATGAGCGTGGACGGGCCGCCGTCGGACTCCCGGCCGACTGCTTCGGCCGTTAGAGGTCCTCCACGGTGTTCGCGCCGTAGTGGCGGACACGAAATCCGCCGTTTGCCCTCATGGCCTCGCCGGCACGGGCCTTCTCGGCATCGTCGTCGGCGGGGACAGTGAGGACGTAGGCGCCGTCCATCACGGCCTGTTCGTACTCGCGGATGTCCTCCTGCTCGCCGCCGAAGGACCGCAGCAGGCGGGTGACCCACCCCCCGGCCCCGCCCTCGGCAGTCGCAGTCCAGCGCTGGGCGCCGGCCTCGCCGAAGAACACCGTGACGGTATCGAGCGCCACGCCGGCCTCCCCCAGTCGCTGGAGCGTGATTGCCGCGGCTTCGGCGTCGTCAAAGATGCCCACCACCTGCCGTGTCGGATAGGGCAGTGGCCCGTCAGTCGGCTCGGGATTGATGCTCGGGGTGTCCTGGGCGTCTGAGGTCATGGCTTCCTTCTGCCTGCACAAGTGACCGCTGCCGACGCCCGCAAGCCACTCTAGCCCGCCCGCCATGAGGCGATGAAAGCGAAATGTCCCTCGTCGAGCGCTCGCCGATTTGAGGACCGTCCGAGGGGCCGAGGCAAGGGCAAGGTTTGCCCACACTGGCGGTGCAAGACCAGCGAGAGGCTCGCTGCTGCCCACCATCCGCCACGAAACCCAGCCTTCTGCGCCTGCTTCCGTTACTCCCGGGAAGCCCGCCCGCGGACAGGGTGTCGGTACCCCTGATCCGCCGCGCTTCATGGTGGCGGAGGGGCGAACTCGAAACGGAGAGAAGATGAAGGCCGTCCAATACCGCGAAGTCGGCGGTACGCCAGAGGTGGTGACAGTCCCGGAGCCGGAGCCGGGCCCCGGCCAGGTGCTCCTGAAGGTCAGCGCTGTGGGGCTCTGTCACTCCGACCAGTTCATCATGGGCCTCCCGGCCGAGGAGTTCGACTACCCGCTCCCGCTCACGCTGGGACACGAGGGAGCGGGGACGATCGCGCAACTCGGAGAAGGAGTGCAGGGCCTGAGCGTCGGCGATTCGGTCGCCGTCTACGGGCCGTGGGGCTGTGGACGCTGCCTCCAGTGCACGCAGGGCAAGGAGAACTATTGCGTCAATGCGGAGGCGGAAGGCATCCTACCTCCCGGCCTCGGCTCGCCCGGGGCCATGGCGGAGTACATGCTGGTCAACAGCCCTCGCCACCTGGTGCCGCTCGGAAGCCTCGATCCCATCCAGAACGTCTCGCTGACGGACGCCGGGCTGACCCCGTACCACGCCATCAAGATGTCGCTGCCGAAACTGGGCGCCGGAAGCACCGCAGTCGTCATCGGCACGGGCGGGCTGGGGCACGTGGGCATCCAGATCCTGCGGGCGCTCACCGGCGCCACCATTGTCGCCCTGGACGTGAGCGAAGAGAAACTGGACCTGGCCCGCGACGTGGGAGCGCATCACGTGCTGCTCTCCAACGACGAGGCGCCCGCCGCGATCAAGAAGTTGACCGACGGCCAGGGGGCGAGTGCGGTGTTTGACTTCGTCGGCGCCGCCCCCACCGTGGTCATCGCTGCGGCCTCCGCCGGCACGGAGGCCGACATCAGCATCGTTGGGATCGGCGGAGGCGAACTGCCCGTGGGCTTCGGCACCACGGCGTTCGACGTCTCCGTGCGCGCGCCGTACTGGGGTTCCCGGAGCGAACTCGTGGAGGTCCTCGAACTGGCGCGCCGGGGCCAGGTCAACGTGGAGGTCGAGACGTTCAGCCTGGACGAGGCGCCCGAGGCCTACCAGCGCCTCCATGACGGCACGATCCGCGGCCGGGCCGTGGTCGTCCCCAACGGCTAGCAGCGCGCCCGGACGTCCAGGACCAGGAGGATTCCGTGACCACCACCTATCAAGTCGGTTACTTCGTGGGGAGCCTGTCCAAGGTCTCCATCAACCGCACGCTGTCGAAGGCGCTCATCCGGCTGGCGCCCTCGGAACTGAAGTTCGAGGAGATCCCGATCAAGGACCTCCCGCTCTACAACCACGACTTCGATGCGGACTATCCGCCGGAGGGTCTGGCGCTGAAGGAGCGGATCGCCGCCTCGGACGCCATCCTCTTCGTCACGCCGGAGTACAACCGCGCCATCCCCGGCGGCCTGAAGAACGCCATCGACTGGGCGAGCCGGCCCTGGAGCCAGAACTCGTTCGAGCGAAAGCCGTCGGCGGTGATCGGCGCGTCGCCCGGTGCGATCGGCACCGCCGTTGCGCAGCAGAACCTGCGCAGTGTGCTCAGTTTCTGCAACTCGCCGCAGATGAACTCGCCGGAGGCGTACATCCAGTTGACGCCGGGCCTCATCAACGACGAAGGCGAGGTGACTGTCACCAGCACCGAGCAGTTCCTCCGCACGTTCATGGAGGAGTTCCATCTGTTCATCAAGCGCGTGCTGACCGTCCTCCCGCGCGAGGAAGACGCCGAGCGCTGACGCACCGAGCGGGCGCCCGGGCGGCGTCCACAGGCCGGGCCGCAGGGCCCGGCCTGTGCGCGCACGGGAGTCGAAGGTGTGGAGCCCGAGGATGCCCGCCTGGCCCGGCGGTGGCCCTCGGACCGTGCCCCACTCAGGGCCGAAGTGGCGCCTCGTACATGGTGGCGTCGCGCACGGACGTGCCGGCGCGCACCCGGCCACCCTGGATGACGCGGGCGAAGTAGCCGCAGCGGCGGACGGTGGCCTTGAGCAGCCCCGGCGCGATGTCGTTCAGTTCGCGGCAGGGCGTCCGCTGCTCCACGACCTCCAGCGCGCCGCCGTCCGCAAGGACAAGGACGGCGTGCGCTCGGTACGTGTCCTCGGGCAGGCCGCGCACCACGAGGTTCTCGCCCATGTCGCCCGGCCCCACGGCGAAGCCCTCCCCCTGCAGCGCGTCGAGCACCTCCGCCGGGAGCACCGTGACCTGCCGGTCGCCGCGTCCCGCATGCACGTCGCCACGGACGCCCACGCCCGGCACCAGTTCCACCTCGGAGACCACCGGCTTGCGCATCATCGGCGAGGCCTCCGCGCGGGTGCAGACCGCCTCCACGAACGCATGCGCAGCGACGGATTCGAGGGCCATGTCAGATCCTTCCCGCCAGCGGCCGGCCTCGCGGGGCTGGCTACTCACCGCCCAGCTCACGGATGGCGGCCGGAAGACGCTCGTCCGACCAGTCCAGGTGCACCACCGGTTGGCCGTCTCGGTCATCGAAGGACTGGACGACCACCGGGTACATGCCCGTCTCGTTCTCGGGGCGCACGGCCAGGCTGTCGCCTCGGACCGGGGGGCCCGCATCGACGCGGAATGAGCGCAACTCGCCTCGCAGGTGCGGCGCGCGATCTCCCACGGCGAGCGCGGAGTCCTTGCCCACTCGCGCCGGAGCGGCGCCGGCGCTCGACTTGTCGCCGAGTGAGGGCCTGGTCGAGTCGGTGGGCCAGATCAGCAGGAGGCCGCGCCCCATCCTCGTCTGGCCGTCCGCCGTCACCAGTTCCGCCCAGCCGGCGTCGCGCGGGGCAACACCCAGCGACGCACTGCCCCTGGCCTTGCCAGACGCGGCCGCAGAGGGCCGCCCGGGCCGGACAAGCGCCCGCAAGCGCTCCACGAGCCCACCGAGCGACGGCATGCCGGACTCGCGTTTCTCGGACCTGGCCATCGTGCCCTCCTCAGAGCCGGGCACCGCGTGCTCATCGGACGAGCACACGCAACCCGCTACGGGAGGGAGCGTGTCACACCGCCCCTGCTCGGCGAGCCTCCCACCACCGCCCGGCCGTGACGAAGGCATTGCGCCGCCGGCGGCACCATCAGTTGAGGGGGCTCCGAGCGCGTGGCCCTGGGACGGGCGTCCTAGCGGGGCCGCCAGCCGAGCGCGGGCGCGACGTGCGTCAGGACCGATTCGATGACGTGCGCGTTGTAGTCGACGCCGAGTTGGTTGGGGACGGTGAGGAGGAGCGTGTCCGCTTCCCGGATCGCCTCGTCCTGCTCGAGTTGGGCGACCAGGACGTCCGGTTCCGCGGCGTAACTACGACCGAAGACGGCCCGCGTGTGCTCGTCGATGTGGCCGATCTGGTCTTGGCTCTGGCCGCTCCTGCCGAAGTACGCACGGTCAAGGTCGTTCATGATCGGGAAGATGCTGCGGCTGACCGAGACGCGCGGTTCATGTGCGTGTCCCGCCTCCGCCCATGCGGCGCGGAAGGCACGGATCTGCGTGGCCTGCTGGACGTGGAGCGGCTCTCCGGTCTCGTCCCACTTCAGGGTGGAGGTCTGCATGTGCATGCCGAGGCGGCCCGCCCAGACGGCTGTCGCGTCAGAGCCTGCGCCCCACCAGATGCGGTCGCGCAGGCCTTCTGAGTGCGGCTCGACGCGGAGCAGGCCAGGTGGGTTCTCGAACATCGGACGCGGGTTCGGCTCGGCGAAGCCTTCGCCACGCAGCACCTCGAGGAATTGCTGCGTGTGACGTCGGGCCATGTCGGCGTCGGTCTCGCCTTCCTGGGGCTCGAAGCCGAAGTAGCGCCAGCCGTCGATCACCTGCTCCGGCGACCCGCGGCTGATGCCAAGTTGGAGGCGGCCCCCCGCGATCAGGTCTGCCGCGCCCGCGTCCTCCGCCATGTACAGCGGGTTCTCGTAGCGCATGTCGATCACCGCCGTGCCGATCTCGATGCGCTTCGTGCGCGCGCCGACCGCCGCGAGCAACGGGAACGGCGAGGCCAACTGTCGCGCGAAGTGGTGCACTCGGAAGTACGCGCCGTCAGCGCCCAGTTCCTCAGCGGCGACCGCGAGTTCGATGGACTGCAACAGCGCATCCGAGGCCGTCCGCGTCCCCGACTGCGGCGACGGTGACCAGTGTCCGAAGGAGAGGAAGCCGATCTTTTTCATCGAGTAAGTCTAGCCGGAGGCAGGCGCACTTCCGTTCGGGCTCGGCCGCACGCCAGCCGCCTGTCCGAGGGGTGACGAGGCAGCGTCTGCTCCGATCCATCACCCCTCGGACGGGCGGACGAGCAGGATGGGGATGCCGTCCAGGTGGCGGAGGACGTGATCCGCCACGGAGCCGATCACGGCGCGTCGGAGCCCGGAACGGCCGTGGGTTGCCATGAGCACGATGTCGCAGTCGCGCTCCTTCGCGGCCTGCACGATGGCGTCGCCGGGCAGTCCGCTGAGGATGAGCGTCTCGACGTTGCGGAACCCGTCGTGCGCGAGCGTATCGCTCGCCTGCGTGAGCGCCGCTTGCGCCCGCTCCAGGTGCTCGGTGGCCGCAGTGCGTTGCGACTCCACCATCTGTTCGATCATTTGAGACTTGAATCCCGCCGAGGTTCCGTATTCAAACCCGGCCGGGGTGGTGCGCGCCAGCAACCGAGCCACCGTGTCGACCACCTCGACGACAATGATCGTCCCCGCCGGGTCGACCACGTGGCGGACGTGTGGGAACACCACAAGGGACAGTTCGGAACCGTCCGTCGTGACGAGCGCTCGCTGGTACACCTCAGACCTCCTGATCTCTCTCCATACAGACTATCCCCAGGGCGAGCGTCCCCACGGTGTTGAGCCGGGCGCCCATTCATCGTCCACCGCCGACGAATCGGCCGCCCCGCGCTCGCCCGGGCCAGCGACTCACCGTCTCTCGACTCCAACTCACGAGTGTGACCGTACGGTCTCCGACGTCCAATGCAGAGGGCGGATTTGCCGAGGTTGCCCGGTACTTGTCGCTCGGTATTTGGGGGAGCGCATGGCTGTACGACGGTCGCCAAACGTGATCCATGAGGTCGTGGACGAGCGGGCGATGCTCGTGTCACCTGACGGCTCCGAACTGATTTCGCTCAATGCGGTCGGGACCCTGGTGTGGGAACTGCTCGCTGATGGCGCCGAGGCCCGGGACCTTGCAACGCATCTGTCGCCACGCTTTGAAGACGTGACGGTCGATGTGCTGGAGAAGGACATCCGCGCGTTCCTGGTCAGCCTGCACGAGCAGGGACTGGTGCAGGAGACCGATGCTTGAGGTCGACCACGTCTCGAAGCGCTTCGACGTCCCGCCTCGGCTGCTGCGGCTGTTGAGTCGCGTCGCATCCTCGCAGGCCGTCCAGGCGGTCTCGGACGTCTCGCTGCGCGTCGCGCGAGGCGAGGTCGTGGGGCTCGTCGGCGCCAACGGCGCGGGTAAGACCACCCTGCTCCACATGATCGCCTGCCTGTTGGAGCCCACGTCCGGTTCGGTGCGGGTGGACGGCTTCGACACGGTGACGGATCCGAACGAGGTGCGGCGGCGCCTGGGCCTGGTGATCGCCGACGACCGTGGCTTCTATTGGCGCATGACGGGCCGCGAGAACCTGGTGCTGTTCGGTGTGCTCGCCGGGCTGACCCGAGAGCACGCGAAGGAGCGGGCTGAGGAATTGATGCAACAGGCCGACCTGGCGCGACGGGACCGCATGGTCTTCGGCTACTCCTCCGGGATGATTACCCGCCTGCACGTGGCGCGCGCGTTGATCGCGAACCCCCCGCTGCTGTTGCTCGACGAGCCGACGCGCAGCCTCGACCCCCTCGTGAGCCTCGAGGTCGGGCGAGTCGTCCGGAGGCTCGCCGACGACGGGCATGCCGTGCTCATGTCGAGCCACAACCTGGAGGAGGTCGTGGCGAACTGCGATCGAGTGGTGGTGATGAACGAGGGCGTGGTGGTGCTTGCCGACACGGCCAGCGGCCTCCGGGCGCGCCAGGACGGCGTGTCGGGGCTGCTCGAGGCCCTGGACGGCGCCGGTCGATGATCGACTCCACCGCCGCGAGGTCTTCCTACAGCGACCGTGTGCTGGCGCTCGGACGGCGGGACCTCAAGATCGAGTTGTCCTACCACTTCGGGCAGTTGATCCGGCTGCTGTCGATCGTGTTCCCGGTGGCGACCTTCTTCTACATCGGCCAACTGGCGGATGGTTCGCCTGAACTCGCCGGGTACGGTGGCAGTTACTTCGAGTTCGTGCTGGTCGGGCTAACGGGCACGACACTGGCGGCGCTGGGCGCGGAGATGTTCAGTTCGATGATCTCGCGCGAGCAGTCCGAGGGCACCCTGGCGTCCCTGCTCAGCACGCCCACGCCGTTGTGGGTGCTGCTGGCGGGCGCGACCCTGTTTCCGCTGGGCTTCACAGCCGTGGAGGTGCTGATCTACATGGCCCTCGGCGTCGGCGTGTTCGGCGCTGAGTTCTCGGCGGTGGGCATACTGGTCGCGATTCCGATCGCGGTCCTGACCGTGGCCGTGTTCGCCGGGATCGGCATCCTGTCAGCGGCGTTCATTGTGGTCACGAAGAGAGGTGAGCCGATCACGCCGCTCATCCGCGCGGCGACGACGCTGTTTGCCGGCGCCGTGTTCCCCATCACCCTGCTCCCGGACGGACTCCAACTCGTGGGCAGGATGCTGCCGTCCTACTACGCGATCGAGGGCCTGCGGGGGGCGCTGCTCTCCGATGACCCGCTGTCCACATGGGACGAGATGCTCACGCTGGCGGTGATGGCCGCCGTGCTGCTGCCGCTGTCGATGTGGGCCCTGAAGAAGGCGCTGCGCTGGGGGCGCGTCTCGGGGACGCTGAGCAGTTTCTAGTCTCCCGCACACCTCGAGCCATCCGAGTATCGAGGAGCCATCGACGGTCCGAGCGCTGCAGCCTACCGGACTGGCGCCACCGGGCTGGTGCGTTGCGGGAGGATGCGCCCGAGCAGCCGGCCGGCGTCCTGGACGCGGCGCGCCGGATCACGGCCGAGCCGCAGTTCGCTGTGCGCGTCACGGCTGACCGTCGCGGCAAGCGGGAGGAAGCGCGTCAGGGGCTCGTGTGAGCCGGAGGCGGGAAAGGCCGCGATCATCTCCCGCAGCAGCCTGAGGCGGTCAGTGGGGTGGATGGCGCCCTCCGGTGAGTCAGCGTGGCGGACCGCCACCGCGCTCGCCAGTTGCCGCCAGCCGACGGCGATGAGGGCCGAAGGCAGTTCCCAGCGGTCACGTTCGTCGTGCATCCGACGCGCCCCGGCCGGCAGGTCGCCAGCGACCTCGCCCGGCACCGAGAGCGGCTTCGGGATGCCGGTCACCTCGATGCCCTTGCCCGTACGGCGCAGCACCACGTGGTCGTCGCCCAGGACTTCCCAGCCGGCGCACAGCGCGGCGTAGGTGGCGGTGGACTTCCCGCTGCCGCTCTGGCCCAGCAGCACCAGCGCCGAGCCCTCCCGGCCGGCCGCACCGGCGTGCAGCAGAAAGCGGTCGAACGGCGCAAGGAGGTACGCGAGCACGGGCTGGCAGATCCAGCGGAGCACGAGGCTGAGGTCGGGACAGTCGCCCCGGACCGTGGCGGTCCCCTCGGACACTCGCGCGGTCAGGCCCGACATGTGCTCGACGGCAACGCCGCCCGGCTCGTGCCAGCACTGCACGTCACCCAGGGACTCGTCCGGCGGTCCGGCCGGAAGTGCGATTGCCCCCGGGCCAAAGTCGATACGGGCGCGTGGCGCCTCGTCGCTGGTGGGGAGGGCGCCGAACATCTGGGCCATGGCTGCGGCGTGGGCCTCGCTGGACGTGGAGAGCAACGTCGGTACGTCCGCGAGTGACACGACCCGTTCGTACATGATCACCTTCGTCGAATGGCTACCTCGACCATCCTGAGCGGATCGAAGGTCGGCTAGCGCTGGAGGGGTGACGGGAATGGTCGACCGGAAGGCCGGTCCTCCGGAGAGGACCGGCCCCCGGCCGGTCAGACGTGAGAGCGCCTAGCGGCGGCCACCACGGCCACCGCCGCCGTTGCGCGGGCCGCTGCCCTTTTGGAGCTGACCAACCACGCTGGTCCGCTCCACGATCTTCGGCGTCTCGTAGGTCATCGGAGACCTCCCTTCAATGCGCGGGCCATCCGACCCACTTCGGCGCATCCTGTGTGTGGCGCGTGGAGAAGACGTGATGTGATGGCGTGGCGCTCCTATACCCACAGCCCACGCGCTCGGATGCCGTTCCCGGTCGGGAGCGCCAGCCTGCTACCGCGCCCGTCCTCGTCCCAGGAGGGCGCACGCCGCCGTGCGCGCGCGACGGAGTCCCAGGCGCCGGGCGAGGGCACGAGCGCGCCCGCGGACCACGAGACGAACGCCGCCCGTCAGCCGGTCCGACCGGCCAAGAGGACGTTCACGCCCGCCCTGACGGACGCGCACGACACGCCCCACCAGGCGGCCTCGCGGCACCGGCGGGTCGGGCCAGTGGGCGTCACCCTGGAAGTAGAACGCGCCTCGCCGGTGACGCAGGAACCGATGCACGACGAGCGTGCCGTCGGCATTGCAGAAGGCCCAGACCTCGCCGAAGCGTGGCTCGGCGGACGGCGCCACCAGCACCTCGCTGTCCGTGCGGATGGTGCGCCCCATGGACGCTCCCACGACGGGGAGCCACGTGGGGGACTGCGCGACTCGACGCCGCAGCAAGAGGGCGACCGCTACGTCGGCGTGCGGTGCGTCGTGGGCCATCGCTAACTCGCGCCGCGGATCCAGGCGCTCATGCCCTCGATCGCCCGGCCACGAGCCATGACGGGGATCCAGCGCCTGCGGCGCCGGACTCCCACCTGGCCGTCGCTGCCCTGTAGACGGACGTGCGGGGGCCACAGGCCCTTCCAGAGCGCCGCGCGCCACCCGCCGATCGATGGAGGCTCCGGCACCGCAATGCCGAGAGTCGTCGCGACCGCCTCCAGCGAGGCGTACACGGGGACCTCCAGGCCTTCGCTCGCGAGGAACTCGTGCACGTAGGCCCAGTCGATCGGCTCGCACCGGAGCAGGCGGGCGGCGTCGGCGTACGCAATGAGGTACGCGAAGCGGTCTCGGTTCATGTGCAGTAGCAGGTGGACGAGCGCGATCTCGGGATCAAGCACGCGCACCGTGCCGCCCCCGGGCACGTCGATCGGGTGCGTCCGAGCCCAGATCTCATCGCCCTGACGTCCGGGGATCCCGTACTTGAGCAGGTCCACGTGGAGGTCGATCGTGACCGGCTCGCCGGCCCACGTCTGACTGCCGAGGTCGGCCTCGAGTTCGATGTTGATGGCCTGGCTGCGCGCGGCCAGCGCCAGCAGGTCCGGCTCGCTCAGGTCGCGCAGGAGCGCGTTGTCATGGTTCAACGCACCGATGACCTCGGCAAGGCGCGGCCGGCTGGCCGGGTCGACGAGCAGGTCGAGGTCTGAGGTGGGGCGCTCGCCAGGGCGCTCGTACCAGCGCCAGGCTGCGGAGACCCCCTTGAACGTCGCCAGTTCGATGCCCAGCGCCGCCGCACGACGCACCGCCTCGGACAGCGCGGCCTCGATCTGCCGTTCGCGCAGGCGATTCGCCATATCCATGGTGGAGAGACGCGCGCGGTCGGCCGGGGGAAGGTCGATGTCGCCGCGCTGGACGGCGCTCCAGAGCAGCCCGGCCATGCGGTGCTCGACAGCGGACTCGACGAGGCCCGGAGCAACCGGCTTGCCCTCGACCGAACGCCCGGCGGCCATCTCCACGAGTAGCGGATCGGGATGAGCCATGCTCGCTCCTTCCGGCCCGATGACAGGCTCACGCGCACGGCGAACCTGGCGCCAGGACGAGGGCGATGCTCACCAGCCGGGGAGGACATTTCGTGAAGACCATGTGCCACCCCGACGATGGCTGGCACTGGACGATGGCTGGCACTGGACGATCGCTGACACTGGACGCACGTGCGGCCTCGGGAACTCCGGTGCTGACGGGGGCGTCGCCGGCTCCCTGCTCCGGCTGGAGGCCTGCCAGCGGCATGACGCGGGTACGGAGAAAGGCCCGCCACCCGGCGGGCCTCTCGGCGAAGCGCACGTCCGAGGCGCCTCGGCTAGTCCGAGGCGTGGGCAACGACCAGCCGCGTGCCGGCGTCCACGCCTGTCGGGAACAGGGTCGTGAAGGCCGCGTTCACGAAGTCCGGGGCGCCCACGGTGTAGCCCGTGAACGTTCCACCGCTCGTCACCCACACCGATGAGCCGTGCGACAGCACCCGGTCTAGCAGGCCGTAGCCGCCGCCACCCCAGGCGGTGAGCGTGATGCCTCGCTGCGCGGGGGCGGGCCAGAACTGGCCTCGGTTGGGCTGGTGCTGGACCGCGAAGATGGTGAAGTGGTCGACCGAGGCGGTGATGGTGAAGGTCCCGTCCGCGTTCTCCGTGACGGCGCCTTCCACCTCCACCCACTTGCTGCCGTTCCAGAACGCCAGCACGAGCGTCTCACTCGTCGCATCCGGAGGCACCGAGGCCGCCGGGACGGTGAACTCGAGCGCGATGGGCTCATCGAACGCCGTGATCGGGTTCCCGTCTGCGTCCTCCGCCTCGAGGACGAACGCGAGGGCGACGTCCACGTTCACCGGCGGCGGGGCCTGTGAGGTGAGTTCATCGAGGTTGCCGACAGCGGCGGCCTTCAACTTGCCGCCCGCGGGGATGGCGTTCGCCGGGGCGTCCACCTTCGCGGTGCTGCCGTTGTCCATGGCCGTGGTGACCTCGGACGCGGTGCCCTCCTGCGCCGGCGCCGACTCCGCCTCGTTCACCCTCGTCACCACCGGCTCCGGCACGGGCGTGCCGGACGGGGTCGGCGTGGGCGTAGGTGTCGGGTCGGGGTCGGCGGGCGGCTCAG
>JALOAL010000030.1 GCA_023228825.1 Dehalococcoidia bacterium
CGCCTCGCCGAAGGCCAGATCATCGAGCGCCGGCGTCTCGATATAGATGAAGTCCTCGGCGCGTCCGATAGCACGGATCAGCGCCGTGGCGCCCTCGCGCGCGCCTCGCGCGGCGGCGAGGAAACGTCGGTCCAATGCGCGCGCAACCCGGTTGGCCGGATCGCCGATACCAGCGGGGATCGTTATGCCGATGCCGTCAAGCGCGGACCGGATGCTCTCCAGCCCTGCGCCGAACGGATAACCACTGCCCCCCACCAGGGCCGCGAGCTCCGACAGGCCGACCTCGGCCTCCACGCCTGCCGCCACCGTGCGCAACCCCGCCGCCCACAGGCTGTCCGCGGTGGGCGCCGTGGGCACTGTGAGTTCGTTGTCCGTCACCGTGGTCACGAGGTCGACGGTGTTCGGGGCCAGGCGATCGCGCACGTACTCGGCGATCCCACGCACGGCCGGGCCTTCCACCCGGGCACCGACGGCGACCACGTCGGGACCGGCCGGGCAGAGGGGGTGGCCGTCCTGATGCGGCGGTAGGCCGTGCCGGTCCCCCAGGGCGGGCCCGCCCCCCACCGTTGCACGAGAGGCGCCCGCCGCAGTCGCCGCTGCCACGAGTTCACGCCGCTCCAGCCCTGGATAGGGCTGGCCGGCCGCCCATGCGTCGGGCAGGGTGCGCGTCGTGCGGCGCACGGTAGCGCCGGTAGCCGCGAGCACGGCCTCACCATCGCCGGTGGGTTCACCCTTGAGAGCGGGGGCGGTGAGCCGGAGG
The DNA here is from genome assembly GCA_023228825.1 of Dehalococcoidia bacterium. Lineage (GTDB taxonomy): Bacteria > Chloroflexota > Dehalococcoidia > UBA2979 > UBA2979 > W-Chloroflexi-9. Next base: position 761 of record JALOAL010000030.1, read on the forward strand.
GTGACGTTCGCGCTCGCCGCAGCAGCGAAGGTGTCCGCAGCACGCATGGCCGTCGTGATGGTCGTCGGGTCCACGAGCGAGGTGCTCCCGCCGCCGAGGGCGACCACATGCGTCCCGGACGCGATGTTCGCGCCGGCGCCGAGCGTGGCGATCTCGCGCCCCTCCTCACAGAGCAGGAAGGGGCCACTGGCGCTCGCGGCAGCGACCGCCGACCCGCCCACCGGTACCGGTCGGTTGAAGCGCTGGTCGGCAAAGTGGCGCCGGCCCTGCGCAGTCACCACCAGCACGCTCGCGCCCATGGGCGTCTCGGGTGCGGCATCGCCATCGGGGAGCGCGGCCACGATGTGCGCGACGCCGTTCGCGTCCACCAACCCCGCACCACCATCCAGGTGGTAGCGCGTGCCGGTGGTGTGATCGAAACCCTGTGTCCAGCAACGCACCCAGGCACCAGCGGCCTCGCTGCCCACGTCAGCGGTGAAGAGTACGCGCTGACCGGCCACGGTACCGCCCACCTCGGCACCGCCGCCCACCAGTGCCTCGGCGGTCAGGGTGAGCGCGGTCGGCGCCGCGACATCGGGCAGCGTCCCGGTGACCGGGCCCCAGTCGAGCGTGAGCGCCGACGCCACCAGCCCCGCAGGGACAGCCGCGCCGCCGTCCTGCAGCCGCAGCGCCTCGAGGGCCGTTGCAGCCACAGCGTCCGGGGTGCGCAGCAGACCGGGGCGCGTGGCACGGTCCGCCAGAATGCGCGTGGACGCCCGCTCCTGGTCGGCGGCACGCGTGCGCACCGGCGCGGCCGCACCGCCGTCTGCATGGCGTGGCTGGCCGGTGAGGTGATGCTCGATGCTCACCACGGCCACGCGCGCGTGATCACGCCGGAGGATCGGGTCGAGCGGACCGTCCGTGAAGAGCGACGCGCTGTCGCCGAAGCGTCCGTCAGGCAGCACAGCGAGCCGTGGCAGTGGGAAATCATCCGGAGCATCAGTCGGTGCGGCACTGAACGAGAGGTCCACCGCCCCCGAATCGGTCCCATCGTGGAAACGCACACCACCCGTGCCGGCCGCGCTGCCGCCCACGGTGACGCGGGCGAGCTCCCCCGTCGGCAGCGGTCCGCCAAACGGGTTCACGAGCTGTACGGTGAGCCGGTCCGCGTCCGCCGCCACCGGCACCGTTCGCGTATCCACCCCTGCAGCGAACAGCTCCTCGAAGCCGTTGTCGGCATGCGTCGCCATGTACAGCCACCAGCAGGCTGCTGCTCCCGGGTCCACCGCGTGCCCCAGGCGGTCAAAGGCCCAGAGTCGCACTGCGGTGTTCGTGGGGAACTTGAGCAGGAACTGCGACTCACTTGCCGTCACGCCGGGCCGGAAGGGGTCGCGCATGGGTGCCGTACCGTTGCCGAGCGCACCGCCGGTGGAAGTGAGTCCCAGGTATTCGAGCCGCTTCGCGTCGGTGTCGACCGTGGCTGGATAAGGAAAGGGCAGTCGTCCGTCGAACCACGACACCCCAGCGACGGTATCCACTATTTCCAGTGCAAGCGTTCGCACCACAGGCCGCGTTGCCCGGTCGGCGACCGTCGGATTACCGAGCGTCGGGATGGTACGCATGAGCGCACCGAGTCGCTCCGACGCCTGCGGCAGGAGCTCGTAAACGGCGATGAGACGACCGTCGGTGAAGGCCAGTCCGTCCGGCCCGCGAAGGTGGGCCAGGCCGAGTGGACGCGGGTCGCTGGCCACATAGAAGGAGAGGATGCCGGCCGCCGGTGGCCGCCATTCCACCTCGCCGCCAAGCGTGAGCGGCACCGCCAGGTCGGCGTCGGGGACCGGCAGCTCCACCGAGTCAACGGAGAACCAGGGCCCGAGCACGGGGCTGTGCAGGCCCAGGCTGCGAGGGGAGGGTGTCAGGGTGATCATCGCCGTCAGCTCCGCGTCACGGTGGTGGACGGTGCGCTCAGACGACCGCCGGGATCCAGTGTCACGACACGCCAGCTCGTGCCGCTGGGCGGGTCATCACCCACGGCATCCACGAAGTGGAAGGTACGGGCCAGATCGGTGCCCGTGGATGCCGTCGGGTCGTCCGCGAGCACGGTCCCAACGCGCGCCTCGCGACCACCCGGCAGACGTCGATAGACGTCGAAGCGGTAGCCGCCCATGGCGCCGCGCCGCAGCCGTTCGGGGTGTCGCCAGGTGATCGTGGCGGCGGTGCCGCTGACGACGAGCGCAAGGCCTGTGGGTGCGGCCGGTGGATCGGGCGGGATAAGCGCCGAGCTGACCGCACCACTGGCCGGGCTCCATTCGCCCGGCAGGGTGGTGCCCGGGGGCGGTGGTGCCTGCACCTCCACGCGCCATGTCATGCGCGTCCACGGTGGGAGCGAGCCGCCGGCAAAAGGATCCGTACCGGCATCCAGCAGCTCTATCTCCTGCGGTCCGTCGGTGGCCGGATCGGCGTCCGGCGCGGGTGCCGGTATGTCACCTTCGGCGACGATCGGCATGCGCAGCGGGTCCGAGTCCGCTACGCTCCGGCGCAGCCGCCAGCGCGCCGCCGGCTGTGGTCCACGGACGACCGTGGCCGTGAAGCGCGCCGCGCCCTCGTCGCTGAAGCCCTCGAGGTCGAGCAGTGGGCGCGGCGGCGGCCCGCCCGATGGCACGGCCACCGGGAGCAGTGTCGCGGCCGTGAAGTCGCTCTCCACGTTCTGCACGCTGAGCGCCACGACCTTGAAGAAGGCGAGCACGCGCAGTGAACCCGACAGGTCGTGTGCGTAACGCAGGGCGGTGCCCTGGAGCGGCGCGTCGGTGAGGTTGCTGAACAGGTCACGCGTGAAGACGGCTGCATGTGCAGGATCGCTCCAGACAGCACCCCGGTGAGCCGCGTCGGGCGCGGCGTCGACCGCCGTGACGACCGCTGCGGCGGCGGCATCCCCGGCGCCAGCCCGCTCCGCGAGCGCCGAGCGCAGCCGCGTCTCGTCGCTGGTGTAGACGCGGTACCGGGCATTCGGCGCGCCGGTCCATGACAACACCACGCGTGCCCGACCCACGGCGTCCGGGCGTGCGCTGTAGCGGAGCGTCGGATCCATCACGAGTGC
>JALOAL010000011.1 GCA_023228825.1 Dehalococcoidia bacterium
CACCCCGGCTCCGGGCACCACGTCTCCGGGCACCACGAACCCGGGACCGCCCGTGTTCGCTCCACCCCCACCGGGAGGGGATCCCCCACCCGCGAGCGGCCTCTCCACCGGCATCTGGTTGCCGTCCGGCCTGGGTGCCCCGGCCGCTGCGACGCCGGACGCAACGCCGGGCGCGCTCACCCGGCCGGCCACGCCCGAGACCGGCAACCTCGATGCCCTCGACGGGACGCCAGCGCCGCTCGCTGCGTCGCGGCCGCCAGTGGGAGTCGCGCCGCCCCCTGCCCCCAGCGTGACTGACGCACAGCGCGGCGGAGCCACGTCCCCACTACCCGCCACGACACCCCCCAGCATCGAGGCGGCGACGGGCCTACCGGCGCCCCTCGAGGGAGACGATGCGGCCGCGCAGGGTCAGCAGGCAGCCCTCGGACCAGCGCCCGGAGCCGCGGGGGACGAGTCGGCGTCCGCGAGGAAGGAAGACGGTGGGATGCCGCTGCCAGCGCCGGCGATGGCTGGCCTCGCGCTGCTGGGGGGCCTGGCGCTGTTCAGCCTCGCAGCGCGCGCGGCAATCGACTGACGCGCCAGTCCAGCACCCGCACCCGTCGCCAGATCTCGGGGATAGGACACCCTAATCCAGGATGTGGATGAAGGCGCGTTCGCCGACCTCCAGCCACCACGCGTAGCCCTCGTCGCTGTGCATGAACCAGATGTCGCGGTGGTCTTGCAGGACGGAACCACCGGTGTCCGTGCACTCGTAGACGCGCTCCGTCGGGTCGCCCTCGATCGTGAAGCGCTGCCCCAGGAGGCCGGGCTTGCAGGCGGCCGCGCCCTCGTGCACCGTCTCGCCGTTAGCCATGCCGCCGCAGTAACCGCCCCCGTCGCCGTGAGACGCCTTGTTCTCGCCGGGCACGCAGTAGTAGTAGGTGATGGAAGTCTCGAAGTAGTCGCTGTCCTCGGAACTCGGCGGCCTGGGGGCGTCCGGGCCACGACGCACGGAGACCACGCTGTCCACCAGCATCTGGCCCTGTAGCAGCGTTTGCACGCTGTCCGGCGCGCCGGGGATGTACACCAGCCACTGCTGCGAGGGCACGTGGAAGTACGAGACGCTCTCGGCAGTGAAGTCCTGCGCCTGCACCAGGAAGCGCGGATCCGTGGTGCCGGACACCCCCTGCGTCAGCCCGCCGATGGGCGGCGTGGGCAGGACTTTCGGCGTCCCCGCCACCGTCAGCGACGCCTCCGGCAGCACCCCGCGCACGCCGAGCGTCCCCGCCCGACGCACCATCACGACATCGTCCGCCTCGATCCCCGCGAGCGAGTTCACAAACGGCGGAGCGCCGGGCACGTACTGCAGCAACCGCTGCGAGGCGATGTCGAAGTGCCAGACGCTGAGCACCTCGAACTCCTGCCGTGCCACCAGCGCATCGAGGTCGGCAGCGCCCGCGAGTCCCGTGGTCAGCCCTCCCACCGGCGGCGCGAGCAGGGCGCCTCCCGGCGGCGTGACGTTGGCGATGACCTGCACCTCGTCCGGGTCCGTCGTGATGTAGAAGCCGGCCACCCAGCCCACATGCTGGGCGTGCTGCACTCGGAGCCACGTGAAGCCGTCCTGCTGCGCTTCCTCGCCCAGCAGCGCCACCTCGTCCCCGTGGCTCAGCGAGTAGACCACGGAGGCCGCGAGGCCCGGAGCGGTGCGCATGTTGAGGCTGTCACCCCCCGTGTCCACCCACGCGGCCGTCTGGGCGCTCACCGCGCGCGGCGAGAGCGGCCCCACGATCAGGGCGACCAGGGCGAGGGCGAGCAGGACGAGGACGGACGAGACGCCTCGCAGAGGCGTGCGTGAGTGTGCGTGGCTGGGCAAGGACGATCCCTCCGGCGCGCTCCCCGCCCGCGCAAGAGAAAACGCTAGCCTCGCTCGCCACCCAGCCGCAAGGGCCACTGCCTCAGCGCCGCTCAACCGAAATCACGAGGTTGCCCCTCGAAACGACATCGGGCGCCTCGAACCCTGCAATGGCGGCGAGTCCCCCGGAGGTGAAGTCGAGGACCGCGGGGACGTAGCCAATGCGAGCGTCGGCGGGGAGGCCAAGAGCCGCTGGTGGCATCCCCGCGGGGATCACGACGCGGTCTTCGTCCAGCCAGGAGTAGGGCACCGCCGGCGAACCGTCGGCTGGCTGCCGGAGCGTGCTGATCACCTCGAAGCGACCACCGGCGCCGCGTTCGAAGAGCGTCCAGTGCCACATTCCGCGACGTGTCTCGGTGGCCCAGGTCAGCACCAGTCGCGCGCCATCCGGGCTCAGGGACGCCTCGAAGAACTCGACCGACGACGCATCGAACGGGACGCCGAGGTCGACGAAGTCGAGGATGACCGCGCCGGCCTCGTCGACCAGCCCGCCAGCCGCCCACCAGGCCAGGCTGCCATCCGCGAGGAGGAGGGGCGCCCGCCGGTCGAGCACCTCGCCCGCCGATAGGGTGGGCCGCGCAACCTCGGCCATGGACGGCCAGCGGACGTACTCCCACGGGGCGCCGAAGGCATCCTCGCCGGTCGGGTAGCGGAAGAGGATGGCTTCCGTGCCGTCCTGGCTCCACGCGTGGATCCAGAAGGCCGCATCCAGCGTGCCCAACTGCTCCCAGGTGCGTCCTCGGTCGGTCGAGCGGACAAGGAGCGTGCGCGCGTCGGGATCCGCCGGGCCTATTCCTCCGCACTGGGCATCGAGGCAGATCGCTGCCAGCACCGCCTCACCTGTGCCACGCGTGGGGTAGTGGACGTTGCGCCATGCGTTCAGGTAGGCATCGGCACCCGCGAACTCCGCCGCATCCAGCACTGTCACCCGCCCCTGGATCAGGCCGTCCTCGAGAAGCGTGCGTTCGATGTGCGTCGGCGGGGCCTCGTTCCCGACGCCGCCGTACACGACCACCAGGAACTCCGCATCCAGCGAGAGCGGTGCACCGATCACCACTTCCGGGTACGGCGATGTCACAGCCTCGGTAGTGGACGTCGGCATCGATTCGGTCGCCGTCGGCTCGGGCTGAACGGTCTCGGTCGCCGCGGGCGTGAGCGTCGAGGTTGCCGGCGCACCGCCCGCCGGCGAGCCAGAGTCGTTCATCCCCTGCATCGCGAAGAGGAACACTGCACCCGCCACCGCGAGGCCCGCGCCGACGGCGATGCGGCCGCCCCAGGCGCTGCCGCGCTCCACGACCCGAGGGGGCCCGCGAGGTGCAGGCGGCCGATCGCCACGCGGGACGCCTCGGCCGGTGCGCCCGGCCAGGACGCGAGGTCGGCCCGGTCACGCAGGTCGAGTTTGGAGAGCATGCTGGAGACCTGCGTCTTCACCGTGTTCAGCGAGACGCCCAGGGCCGCCGCGATCTCCGGATTGCTGCGGCCGGCGCGAACCTGCTCCAGCACTCGCCACTCGGCGGGCGTGAGCACGTCGGGGTGGGGCGGTCGGCCCGTGGGGCGTCGGTGGTGCATCGGCATGTGGACGAACCTACCAGCGAGGCCACCCGACTTTCATCACCCGACGCCCCGCCTCAGCGCTACCGTCCCGCCCGCAGCCGCGAGGCGGCGTCCTTCGCGATGCCGCGCCAGCGCTTCACGGCGTCCGCGTGCACGCTCTCGACTCGCCTCGTGTTCTGCGCCATCGCGACGAAGAGGCGGGCGAGGCCCTCCACGTCGCCGAGGTGGATCGTCTCGACGGCGATGCGGTTGTTGGGGCCGGCGTTGTGGTAGTTGCCCAGCGCCAGGCAGGCCGCGCCGGACTCGTAGCCCAGCAGGTCGTAGGCGGTGGCCTCCGTGGTGCCGCCGTCCATCAACTTGCGCTGGTACTGAAACTTCGGGTCCGTAGCCTGGAGTTCGCGCGCCACCTGGGTCATCCACATGGTGATGCGCGGGGAGAAGATGTGCTGCAGGTCACCCACACGGATGATCGGCCCAGCGCCCTGCTCCGCCCGTCCACCGGCCATCGAGGAGCACTCGACCGCCACGATGAGTGCGTCGTCCGGGAGCAGGCCGGTGCGAGTGACGGCGGCGGCGCCGATCAGGCCCACCTCCTCCGCGCGGGTGAAGAGGCCCAGGACGTGTGCGTCCGGGCGCTCCTCGATCAGCCGCTCGAAGGCCCACAGGATCGCGAGGGCGCCGCCCAGGTCGTCCATCTGGAGCCCCTCCAGGATCTCGCCCTTCACCCGCCCCATCGGTTGGTCCCACAGCGCGAGGTCGCCCACCTGCGCGGTGGCCCCGGGGGCGAGCGTGGCGCGCGCAGTGCGCAGGCGCTTCGGGAAGCGCTGCGCCGCCGCCACCGTCCCCGTCGAGGTGATCTCGGCGGTCGCGGCGCCTCGGCCCGTGGTGTCGGCCGCGTCGCCGGGGTAGAGGCGGACGCGCTCGCCCTTGCCGTAGTCGCCGGAGATGCCGCCCCGGAACTCCAGGGCCAGGCGACGGCCCTTCACCTCCGTCACCACGAAGGCCGGGTGGTCCGTGTGCGCACCGAGGACCAGCGGACGTGTCTTGCGGCCCTTCCGGTACTCGATCACCGCATTGCCCAGCGCATCTTCGCGGTACGCGATCCCCCGCTCCTCTGCGAAGCGGCGGAGGTAGGCGTACACCCGCTCCTCCTTGAACGAGGCCGTGGGTATCGAGACGAACTCGACCGCGAGGGAGGTCAGCGCCTTCGGGATCCTCGACGCGGTCGAGCGGGAGAGGGAAGCGGGCATCGGGGCCTCCTGGAGGCTGAGGTTGGGCATCGGGATGTGGCTGCGGGCATGCTACCCGCCCGTTAGGGCAGGCGGCGGGTACGATGGACGCATGCCCATTCCTACGCCTGCCATCCCCGCTGCGGTCGTCCCGGAGCCAGTCCCCGCCGCGCGCTCACGCAGGGCGAAGCGACTGGTCAACCGCCCCCTCGTGCCGATCGAGGTCACCCTCACCGGCTTCGCGGCCGGCGGCAAAGCCGTGGGACACGCGGCGGACGGCCGCGTGGTCTTCGTGGAGTACGCCCTGCCCGGCGAACGCGTGATCGCGGAGATCACGGACGACCGCCCTTCCTTCATCGAAGCCACCGCCGTGCTCGTCCTCGAAGCGGCGGAGGACCGAGTGGCGCCGCCGTGCGGATACTTCGGGAAATGCGGCGGCTGCCAGTTGCAGCACGTGGCCTACCCGAAGCAACTGGAATTGAAGACAGGCGTGGTGCGCGACCAGTTGCACCGCATCGGCCGCTTCTCCGAGGAAGAAGTGCACGCCCTCGTACGGCCGATGATCGGCATGGACGACCCGTGGGGGTACCGCAACCACAACCGCTTCACGGTGCGTCGCGATGGCGAAGTGGGCTTCATGCAGCGCGGCACCCACCGCTTCATGCGCATTGACGAGTGCCTCATCGCCCATCCGAGGGTGAACGAGGTGCTGGAGGCGGCGCAAGACCGCACGATGCAGGCGCGCCAACTGACCGTGCGCGTAGGCGTAAACACCGGCGACGAGATGGTCCAGCCGCGCCTCCAGTTCCGCCCCGGCCGTCCGAACCAGGAGAAACGCGGCGCCCGCGTCACCTCCGGCCAGACCCACTACACCGAGGCGCTGAACGGCGTCACCTACCGCATCTCCGGCCCCGCCTTCTTCCAGGTGAACACCGTGCAGGCGGAACGCCTCGTGGCCGCCGTGGTGGAGCGTGTCCTGGCGGTGAAGGCGGGCGTGGTGGTGGACGCCTACGCCGGCGTGGGCACGTTCGCGGCGCAACTGGCGCACTTCGTGAAGCACGTCGTCACCATCGAGGAGTCCGCCGCCGCCGGCGTGGACGCCGAGATGAACCTGAAGCCCTACGACAACGTCACCCGTATCGTCGGCAAGGTGGAGGACACCCTGCCCGGCATGACGCCCTCGCCGGACGTCGTGGTGATCGACCCGCCTCGGAGCGGCCTCTTCCCTGGCGTGGTGGAAGCGATCGTGGCGTCCGAGGCGCGGCGCGTGGTCTACGTCTCTTGCGACCCCGCGACCCTCGCGCGCGACCTCCGCCTCTTCGCTGACGGCGGCTTCGCCATCACGGAGGTCCAGCCCATCGACATGTTCCCCCACACCCAGCACATCGAGTGCATCACCACACTGGACCGCAGGTAGGCGTCGCTAACGGTCGGGGGCGTCCTCCAGGTACTGCTCCAACGCATCGCGCGTGATCGCCGCCACGGTGCGCCCCTCGCGCTTCGCGCGCGCCTCGACGGCAGCACGCAGCGCGTCCGGTAGCCTCACCCCGATCTGCGACGCGCGACCGCCCCGCTCGTTCATCGGCGGACGGCCGACGGGGGCAGTCGCGTGGATGTGCTCCACGATCTCGCGCACGGACTCCTCCGTGATGCGATTCCCCTTCGAGTCGCGGACGTCCTCCTTCTCCAGGTCAACATCTGGGCCGGGGGCCACGCGATACGGCGGCCCATGCTTGCTGGTGCGCTCCGTCACGGCCTACTCCCTCCGACTTCGGTAATGGACTGGCATGGCATGGATGACCAGGAGGCAGTCCGGGCGCTCCACTGCCACGACTTCCAGTAGGACACCCCGGGTGTCGCGACCGAACCAGAGGAACGAGTCGGAGAGACCGGGCCTGGGTGCCGGCTGGAATTCGGGTTCGCCAGCATCCGCCATGGCCGCGAGGATGTTGGCCGTACCGACGCGGTGTCGGCGGGCGCTGCGAGCAAAGCGGATGTCCACGGCCCTATTTTGCTTGACCGAATACAATTTGGTCAAGCAAAATGTTTCCGCCCCGGTGGCGAAGGGCGGCATACTGGCGGTGTGAACCACACGGAATCCTCCATGCCCTCCCCACACATCGTCCTTGCGTCCGCGTCCCCTCGGCGGCGCGAATTGCTGGCGGCGCTCGGCCTGGCGTTCGAGGTGCGGCCGTCCGAGGTAGACGAGGGGATCGAGGATGCCGACCCGGTCCGTGTGGCCGAGACGCTCGCACTGCGCAAGGCGCGCGCTGTCACGGAGCAGGCGCCAGACGCGCTGGTCATCGGCAGCGACACAGTGGTGGCGCTGGACGGTGTGCTCCTCGGCAAGCCCGCGAGTGCCGAGGAGGCGCGCGTGACGTTGCGCACGCTGCGCGGCCGGAGGCACGAGGTGGTGACGGGGGTGGCGGTGGCCCTCGGAGCGCGGGAGGCGGTGGGACACGGGCGCACGGCCGTCCTCATGCGCGACTACGGCGACGAGGAGATCGAGGCGTTCATCGCCTCCGGAGGGCCGTTCGACAAGGCGGGGGCGTACGCCATCCAGGACGCAGCCTTCGCTCCGGTCGCGGCGTTCGAGGGCTGTCACTGCAACGTCGTCGGCCTACCACTCGGCGAGTTGCGACGCCTCCTCGCCACGTTCGGCATCGAGACTGAAGCGCCGAGCGTGGACTGCCCGGTGTGCGCGCCCGAGACGGAGCCGGCGCCGTGAGCGGCCTGGACCTGCGCAAGCGCTGGTTCGCCGCGGTCTATGGCCGCCTCGACCAACGCTTGAAGGTGGCCACGGCGCCGATGCGGCGCGAACTACTGTCCGACCTCACCGGCGACATCCTGGACGTCGGCTGCGGGCCCGGGACGAACTTCGAGCACTACCGGGCGGACGCCCACGTCACCGCGGTGGACTACAGCGAGCACATGCTCCCGCTCGCACGACGCACGCTGCTCGCACTTCCACAGCCGCACGCGGTGATCGAGGTCCGTCAGGCGGACGCCACCGACCTCCCCTTCCGGGACGCCTCGTTCGATGCCTACGTGTCCACGCTCGTGCTGTGCTCCGTGGACGACCTGGACGCGGCGGTGGAGGAGGCATGGCGTGTGTTGCGACCCGGCGGGGCGCTGCGGCTGCTGGAGCACATCCGTTCCGCGACGCCGTGGAAGGCGCGCCTCCAGTCCTGGCTGAACCCCGCGTGGGGCCTCGTGGCGGACGGCTGCCACCTGGACCGCCTCACCCACCGCGCCTTTATCGAACGCGGCTTCGAGGTGGTCGAGGAACGCCACCCCGACCTCCCGGGCGAGCCGATGCCGGTCGTCGCGCTGAGGGCACGCAAGCCGGCGTAACGCGGCTCGAGCGCGCCCGTGTGGTGGAGCGTGAGCCAGGTTCCTGCGCACCGCGACCTGGTTGTGATATTCAGTCGCCAGCCGTGAGCGTCCCGGCCTGCGCGAAGGGATCACTGCATGCCTCTGACCGTCAGCATCCTCGGTGGGACGGGCGTCTACGCTCGGCACCTGATTCCGCTCCTGATCGCGCGGGGACATCGAGTACGTGCCCTGGCTCGACGTCCGGAGAGGGCGACGTTTGCTGCCGCATGTGGTGCGGAAGTCCGCCAGGCCGACATGTACGACCCGGGGTCGCTACGCGCCGCGATGGAGGGCTCGGATATTGCGCTCAACCTCGCAACGGCGCTCTCGGGCGGAGACTTCGCGGCGAACGACCGCCTCCGGCGCGAGGGCGCGGCGATCTGGCTGCAAGCCTGCTCGGACGTGGGCGTGCCTCGTGTGCTGCAACAGAGCATTGCCTTCATGAATGCCGGCGGAACGGACGAGTGGACGGACGAGACCTACGTCCACCCATCCGCTGAGGGAATCTCCGCCACCTCCGGTGCGGCAGAGCAGATGGAAGCCGCCGTCAGGGCGACCGCACTGGACTGGGTGATCCTGCGCGGCGCCTCATTCTATGGGCCCGGCACGAAGAGCGACGACGGCTGGTTCGAGCGTGCGAAAGCCGGAACATTGCGGTTGCCCGGCGACGGGAACGCCTTCATCTCCCTGATCCATATTGCGGACATGGCGAGCGCCACCGTTGCTGCCGTGGAGCGCTGGCCATCGCGTGAGGTGTTCATCGTCGCGGACGACGCGCCGACGCGCTGGTCGGATCTGTTCGGGTTCGTCTCGGCGATCGTTGGGGCAGGTGCGCCGGAGCCGGGCGGGCCTGATCGGTTCCGCTCCATGCGGCTCCGCAACACAAAGGCCCGCGAGATGCTGGCCTGGGAGCCGGCGTACCCGGACTTCCGGAGCGGCCTCGTGCGTTAGGCGGGTTAGTCCGTGGCCGTCCGCTCGTCCGAGGCGGCCTCGACCGGCGGTGGCGCGGCGGGCGCGACGCAGTCGGGGTCGTCAATGTCGCACACCACGCCCTGGTCGACCTCGAGGCCGCCGAGGGCTTCGAGAAGGTCGAGCGGCTTGAGGGCCGGGGCGGGTTGCGGTTCGCGTTCGCTCATCGTTCTGACCGTACCACCAACACCTCGCCGATGACGGTCGAGACGCGCAGGCGGAGACGGTGCGTGGCGGCCTCGTAGCCGTCGCTACGCACGCTGATGTCGCGGATCACGCCCTCCTCCCGCACGCCGAGGGCGTCCACGGTGCCGACGAACGTCTGCGCCTCCACGTCCACGCCCACGTGCGCCGGAACGCGCACCTGTATGGTGCCCAGCCAGCAGAGCAGCGTCAGTTCAGTCTCGCCCGGCGGGAGTTCGGCGGAACGCAGGTCCAGGTGGATGTCGCCGATGATCGTGCGCACCACGGCGTCGTCCACGCGCCACTCTCCGGCTGAACGGACATGGCCGATGGCCCTCGAGAGGCGGCGGGCGAAGCGGCGCGCACGCATGGCGGCGAGCCAGGACAGCACACCGAGTGCGATCAGCGCGAGGCCCACGGCGCCCTCGATGAGCCCGGCGCCGCCAATCTCCCGCGCGCCGGAGGAGTCCAGCGCGAAGAGGAGGCCGACCGCCACCAGGTAGAGGCCAACCGTCAGCCCAAGGACATCACGCAGGCGAGAGGACACGCGGCCGCCTCGGCTCAGCGCCGGCGCCAGGCGCGGCGCACCCGGTCATAGATGATGGCAACCCCCACGGCGATCAGGAGCAGCGGCCAGAACTCGGCAAAACCGACGCCCTCGATGACGCCGAGCGAGTCCAGCAGGAAGAGGAGGCCGATCGCGACCAGCAGGATGCCCAGCGCCATGGTCCCCGCATTTCTGGCGCCTGGTCGCGCCTCACCTACCGCACGATTGTAACCCCGCCTGGCCTCACCTCCGAGCACTTCGCAGTAACCCTCCTTCATGCCACTCGCAGTCACCCGGGAGACGACATGGCGGTGGGACGGTGAGGTGACGCCTCGGTGATGGGTGTAGGTATCGGAAGGTGTAGTGTGTCGCGACCGCCAACATGACACGCCCGGACGGCCCCATGTCTCATCCCAGCCAGCGCCTCGACGAAGTCGTGCATCAGCGCGTGCGCCTCGGCATCCTCGCGGTGTTGTGGGAGGCGCAGCGTGCGGACTTCGCGTACCTGCGGGAGACGCTGGGGCTGACGGACGGGAACCTGGCGCGCCACCTGCGGGTGCTGGAGGAGGCGGGCTACGTCTCCTCCGCGCGCGTGCTGGACGGCCGCCGTCCTCGCACCTGGGTGGAGGCCACACCAGCGGGCATCCGAGCGTTCGAGGAGGAAGTGCAGACGTTGCGAGAACTACTGCCGCCCGTGCCGCCCGCAGGCTAGGAGAGAGCCCCCTCTCGCCCTGGGCGCCGGGAGGGCGGGGGTGGGTGCGCCTCCTGCTACTTGATCGAAAGGCCCGGGCGTATTCAGGTGGATCGTTGCGTTATATGCACGTTGCGGGCCGGTCAGGGACGGTCATCGCACTCCGAAAAGGGGAATCATGACCGAGCACATCATCCAGGTGAAGGGCCTCGTCAAGACGTACAGCACCGGCTCGGTGGAGGTCCCCGCCCTGCAGGGCGTGGATCTGGACGTGCCCACTGGCGAGATGCTCGCCATCATGGGGCCGTCCGGCTGCGGCAAGACCACGCTGCTGAACTGCGCCTCCGGCATCGACGAGCCCACGGCTGGCTCGGTCATGATCGAGGGCACTGACCTCCACTCGATGAACGACGACCGCAAGACGGAGTATCGAGCCCGGCGCATGGGCTTCATCTTCCAGTTCTACAACCTGCTGCCCGTCCTCTCCGCAGTCGAAAACGTGGAACTCCCGCTGCTGGTCTCCGGCACCGCGCCGTCCGAGGGGCGCGCTCGTGCCATGGCCATGCTGGAGCGGGTGGGCCTGGGGGCGTGGGCGGAGCACCGGCCGGCGCAGTTGTCCGGCGGCCAGCGCCAGCGCGTCACCATCGCCCGCGCGCTCGTCAACGACCCGGCGATCGTGTGGGCGGACGAGCCGACCGGCGACCTGGACTCCCACACCGCCGACGAGATCATGGCGCTGATGCAGCAGTTGAACCGAGACCAGCGCCAGACGTTCGTCATCGTCACGCACGACCCGGGCATCGCCCAGCGCTGCCATCGCATCGTCCACATGCGCGACGGCCTGATCGAGAGCGAGGAGCGGCCCAATGGATAGCCTCTTCGGCGTCGCGCTCACGGACATCCTGATCGCCCTCCTGCTGATGGTGGGCATGATCTTTGGCGTGCTGGGCTTCATCGCCTGGCGCAACCCGTTGCTGGTGCGGATGGGCATCCGCAACATCGCTCGCCGCAAGGCGCAGACCGCGCTGATCGTGGTGGGCCTGATGCTGTCCACGCTGATCATCAGCGCCGCCTTCGCCACCGGGGACACGGTGGGCTACTCGGTCACCAACACCGTCTACAACGACTTCGGCGCGGCCGACCTCGTCGCCGGCTTCGACCAGGACTCCGAGTTCGCCAGCGGCCGCGACGGCCTGCTACAGGGCGACCTGGAGGCGATCCGCGCCGCGTTTGCGGGCGACCCGAACATGGACGGCGTCACGGGCTTCATCCAGACGCCCGTCCCCGCGCTGAACCCGGACCAGCGCCTCTCCGAGCCCAGCGCCCAGTTTGTGGGTACAGACGCCGCCAGCGTGGACGGCCTGGGACAGATCCTCACGCCGGAGGGCCAGGCCCTGCTGATGGCCGACCTTGGTGAGGACGAGGTGTACGTCTCCGTCCGCCTGGCGAATGACCTCCTCCTGGAGGCCGGCAGCCCCGTCCGCATCTTTTATGACAACCAGCCGTACGACTTCACGGTGGCAGCGGTGGTGCAGGACAACGCCCTCACGGCGGCCACCGCCCTGACCTCCGGGGCGCCCGCCGGAGGCGTGGTGGCCCCGCTGGAACGCGTGCGCGCGATCATCGGCGAGCCGGAGCGCATCGACCTGATCGTGGTCTCCGCCACCGGCGGGATCCGCGACACCCTGCACCTGAACGAGGACATCAAGGGACGCTTCGAGGCGGCGGTGGAGGAGCAGTCGCTCCCGGCGGAGGCCTTCATCACGAAGGCGGAGGCGGTGGAAATCGCCGAGATCATCGGCTCGGTCTTCGTCACCTTCTTCCTGGTGTTCGGCCTCTTCTCCATGGCGGCCGGCATCATGCTGATTTTCCTGACCTTCGTCATGCTCGCGGCGGAGCGCCGCTCGGAGATGGGCATGGCGCGGGCCGTGGGCATGAAGCGACTGCACCTCACGCAGGCGTTCATCGCGGAGGGGATGTCGTACAACCTGGGCTCCGCGTTCGTGGGCGCGTTGCTTGGCCTCGGGGTGGCGTACCTGCTGATCACGGTGATGGGCGGGGTGGTGGAGGACTTCGGGCTGGGGATCACGTTCCACGTGAACCCCACGGGCTTCCTCATCTCCTACTTCCTGGGCGTGGTGATCACGTTCGCCACCGTCGCCATCGCCTCGTGGCGCGCGGCCAACCTGAACATCGTCCGCGCCATCCGCGACATCCCAGAGCCGGAGCCGCTGCGAGGCAAGGACGCGTCTCTCTCCGGACTGGTGAAGGCCACGGTGGGCGCCGCCTGGTACATCCTGTGGATGCTGGTGGTGGTGCTGGCCGGCCTGCTGATCTTCTACGCCTTCATCTTCAGCCTGACCGCGTACGGCCTGCCCTTGCTGGGCGCGGGACTGGTGATCGCGGCCTTCGTCTGGGGACTGCGGACGGTCAACATGCGGAACCGCTCGCGGCTGCGGCTGCTGGGCCTGGTCGCGTGGTGGGTCGTCTTCAACGTGATCGCGCTGCTCGGCTTCTTCCTGTTGCGGACCAAGCGCTGGGCGGACACGCACCGCACCAGTGGCGGCTGGGCCGTGCTGATGCTGATCGTGGGCCTCCTCGCCACGTGGTGGGGCGGCTGGATCGGCAGCCAGGCGTTCGCCTACACGGGCGGGACCACGCTGATCCTGCTGGCGGTGGCCATGCTGGCGGTCTACTTCGGTGCGCCTGCGCGGCCGGTCTTCGCCACCATCTCCGCGCTCACGGTCTGGTACTGGCTCCTGCCGCTCCCCTTCTCGCTCTTCTTCGAGGAGGGCAAGACGTGGACGGACCCGCTGGACGGACTCTTCGGCCTCGTGGGCCTGGGGCACGAAACCGTGGAGGGGAACATCGAGATGTTCTTCGTCTCCGGTGTCTGCATCACGGCGGCCAGTACGTTGTTCGTGATCTTCAACGCGGACCGGCTGCTGGGCGGCATGGGCCTGCTGCGTAAGGTGCTGGGAGGCATCACGCCGGCCGTCCGCACGGCCATCGCCTACCCGCTGGCGGCCAAGTTCCGCACCGGCATGACGCTGGCCATGTTCACGCTGGTGGTCTTCAGCCTGGTGGTCATGGCCACCCTGAACCACAACTTCACCCAGTTGTTCCTGGGTGAGGGCGCTCGAGGTGGCTTCGACGTGCAGGTCACGGCGAACCCAAACAACCCCATCGGCGACCTTCGCACCGCGCTGCAAGACCGCGGGTACGACGTGGACGCGAACATCGCGGCCATTGGCCACATCGTCACGGGGGCGGCCTCCATGAAGCCGGCGGCCGAGGACGACGACTTCTTCTCCTACCGCCTCACCGGCCTCGCCCCCTCGTTCCTGGACGTTGCCGACTTCCCGATGACCACCGTCGCCGAGGGGTACGCGGACGACGCTGCGGTCATCGAGGCGTTGCGCACGGATCCGGACGTGGCGGTGGCGAACGAGATGGTGCTGGACTTCGTCCAGCGCCAGAACTTCATGAACCCGGACGACGTCTTCAGCATCCAGGGCAATATCCGGGAGATGCAGGAGGCGCCCTGGCAGCCGATCGCCGTCCAGGTCCGTGACGACGAGACGGGGGAGGAGCGCACGGTCAACATCATCGCCTTCGTGGACTCCGCGATCGTGAGCGGCATTGTGCCGCAGTGGATCGGCATCTTCGTCCCGGAGGCCACCGCCCTGGACCTGATGGACAACCCGGCCGAGGTGTTCTTCCTGAACACGGCGGGCGGAGACGCCGCCTTCGCGATCGAGGTGGCGAACAGCGTGGAGTCCACGCTGTTGGAGCGCGGCGTGCAGGCGAACTCGCTCCGCCAGTTGATCGCGGACTCCACGGCTCAGTCCAACGCGTTCGCCAACCTGTTCGTGGCCTTCATGAGCCTGGGGCTGATCGTGGGGATCGCGGCGCTGGGCGTGATCGCGTTCCGCACGGTGGCGGAGCGTCGCCAGCAGATCGGCATGCTGCGGGCGATCGGCTATTCAAGGCGGCTCGTGGCGGTGTCCTTCTTCCTGGAGTCGTCATTCATCGCGGTGACGGGGATCGGGATGGGGCTGATCCTGGGTGCGGCGCTGTCGTACAACCTCATGACCTCGCCGGAGTTCACCAACGGCGCGGACATCGACTTCTCCTTCCCCATCGCCACGATCTTGATCGTGGTGGGGATCGCGTACGTGGCCACCGCGCTCATGACGCTCATCCCGGCCCGCAGCGCCTCGCGCGTGCAGGTGGCGGAGGCACTGCGCTACAGCGCCTGACGTCGGGCGCCCCCGGGGTGTCGAGGCGCGTCAAGGCGCGGCGCGGCGCGGCGCCCCTCGACACCGTCGAGTGCAACAGCAGGCGAATGCAGTAGCAGGGCCGCCCTCTCGGGCGGCCCTGCTACGTGTGCGCGCGGGAGGGTGGTGCTAGCGCGCCGCGGCGTACTTGAAGCGGTTGAGCACGGCGATGTGGCGCCGCACCACCGTCTGCGCGCCCTCCTCGGTGGGGCTCACCCTGGGCGCGACCTTCCAGAACTTGGGGAGGGCCTGGCCCCACTCGCGCAGCAGGTCCTGGCCGCGGTTGGAACCCGTGACCTCCACGTGGCGGCGCACCATGGCCTCCAGCAGTTCCAGGTCTTCCGGGTCCGTCACCTGCGAGAGGCCCACCAGTTCCTGGTTCACGCGGGAACGGAAGTCGCCGCGCTCGTCCAGGATGTAGGCGACGCCGTTGGACATGCCGGCGCCAAAGTTGCGGCCCGTCTCGCCCAGCACCACTACCACGCCATCCGTCATGTACTCGCAGCCGTGGTCGCCGATGCCCTCCACCACCGCGCGCGCGCCGGAGTTGCGGACGCCGAAGCGCTCGCCCGCCGCGCCGGCAATGAAGAGGTTGCCGCCGGTGGCGCCGTAAAGCACCGTGTTCCCGACCAGCACCGCCTGGCGCTCGAACTTCGTCTCCGGCATGGGACGGATGGTGATCTCGCCGCCGCCCATGCCCTTGCCGACGTAGTCGTTCGCTTCGC
This sequence comes from Dehalococcoidia bacterium, assembly GCA_023228825.1. Lineage (GTDB taxonomy): Bacteria > Chloroflexota > Dehalococcoidia > UBA2979 > UBA2979 > W-Chloroflexi-9. The sequence continues at coordinate 15,445 of JALOAL010000011.1, forward strand.
CGGTCAGGTGCAGCCGCACCCCTCTGGCCAGGAATGCGCCGAAGGACTGACCGGCCGAGCCGGTGAACCGCAGGTCCAGGGTGCCGTACGGCAGGCCGGCCTCGCCGAAGCGGTCCGCAATCACCCCGGAGATGCGCGCTCCCACGGTGCGGTCCGTGTTGCGGATCGGGTAGGACAAGGACACGGGCTTTCGCGAGTCGATGCTGTCGCCCACCTCCTCCAGGATGCGGTCGTCCAGGCGCTGCCAGTCCGCGCGGTCGTTGCGCTCCAGCACGCGCCGGTGCGGCTCCGTACATTCCGGGTCCACCGGCGCGATCACGCGCGAGAGGTCGATGCGGTGCCAGCGGTGCGAGGCGTCCGGCTCGATCTGCTCCAGCAAGTCCGCCCGGCCGATGACCTCGTCCAGGCTGCGGTAGCCCAGGCTGGCCAGGATCTCGCGCACCTGCCTCGCCACGTGGGTCAGGTAGGTGACCAGCATCTCCGGGGTACCCCAGTACTTGGCGCGGAGTTCCTCGCGCTGCGTGGCCACGCCCACGGGGCAGGTGTTCAGGTGGCACTGGCGCGCCATCTTGCAGCCCACGGCGATCATGGCCGTGGTGCCAAAGCCGTACTGCTCCCCTCCCAGCAGCGCCGCGATCATCACGTCACGGCCGGAGCGGAAGCCGCCGTCCACCCGCAGCGTGACGCGCCCGCGCAGGCGGTTCAGCACCAGCGCCTGCTGGGCCTCCGCCAGGCCGATCTCCCACGGCGAGCCGGCGTACTTCACGGACGACAGCGGCGAGGCGCCCGTGCCGCCCTCGGCGCCGGAGATCTGGATGACGTCCGCGTAGGCCTTGGCCACGCCCGCCGCCACCAGGCCCACGCCCTCCGTGGAGACCAACTTCACGCACACCCGTGCCCGGCTGTTGATGGTCTTCAGGTCGTAGATCAACTGCGCGATGTCTTCGATGGAGTAGATGTCATGGTGCGGCGGCGGCGAGATCAGAGGGGTACCGGGCATCACGTGGCGCAGCCTCGCGATGTACGGGTTCACCTTCTGGCCCGGCAACTGCCCGCCCTCGCCGGGCTTGGAGCCCTGCGAGATCTTGATCTCCAGTTCCTCCGCCGCGGCCAGGTAGGCGGGCGTCACGCCGAAGCGGCCGGACGCGACCTGCTTGATCTTGGAGTTCGCGTTGCGCTTGTCGCCGTCCGGGTTGTAGCGCCGGGGGTCCTCGCCGCCCTCGCCCGTGTTGGAACGGCCGCCCAGGACGTTCATGGCGCGGGCGATGTCCTCGTGCGCCTCCGGGGAGAGGGCGCCCAGCGACATGGCGCCGGTCACGAAGCGCCTGGTGATGGCCTGCACCGGCTCCACCTCGGACACGTCGATGGGCTGGCGGTCTGACGTGATGCGCAGCAGGTCACGCAGCGCGCCGGCGGGCGCATCGCCCAGTACCTCCAGGTACTCTCGGTACGCCGCGTCGCCCTCGTCCTCGACCTGTTCGAGGCCGGTGACGGCCATCTTCTGCAGCGCGCGCCACATGTTCGGGTTGTACGCGTGGTACTCGCCGTCCCGGCGGTACTTGTACCAGCCGCCGTGGGCCAGTTTCTCCGCGCCCGGGAACGACTTCTGGTGCCGCTCGTAGACGTCCGAGGCGATCTCCTCGTACCCCACGCCGCCGATGCGGCAGGTGGCGCCGGTGAAGGACTTGTCCACCACGTGCTGCGCCACGCCCAGCGCCTCAAAGATCTGTGCGCCGTGGTAGGAGGAGACGGCGGAGATGCCCATCTTGGACATGATCTTCAGGATGCCCGTGTCGATCGCCTTGGCGTAGGACTTCAGGACGTCCTCTACCGGGCGCTCGCCGAAGTCGCCGGCGGCGTGGGCGTGGCGCAGGGTGGCGAAGGCCAGGTACGGGTTGATGGCGCTGGCGCCGAAGCCGATGAGCGCCGCGAAGTGGTGCACGTCGCGCGCGTCGCCGGTCTCCGCGACCAGGCTGGTCTTCATGCGCCGGCCCGTGTGGATCAGGTGATGGTGCACGGAGGCCACTGCGAGCAACATCGGGATCGGCGCCCACTCGGCGTCCACCAGGCGGTCGCTGATGACGAGCACGGTGTGCCCCTCGTCCGCCGCCATCACCGCTGCGGCACAGAGGCCGTCCAGCGCCTCCTCCATGCCCTGGGGGCCGGCGTCCACGCGGAAGCGCGCGTGCAGGGTGGCCACGCGGATGTCCTCGTTCTGGGTCTTGCGCAGGGCCGCCAGTTCGCGGTCCGCCAGCATGGGGCTGGTCAGGTGCAGGACGCGCGCGGCCTCCGGCACGGACTCCAGCAGCGAGCGCCGACGCCCGAGGTAGGTGTCCAGCGACATCACCACTTCCTCGCGCACGGAGTCGATCGCGGGGTTGGTGACCTGGGCGAACTTCTGCTTGAAGTAGGTGTAGAGGACGCGCGGCTCGTCCTGCAGCACGGACAGAGGCGTGTCGTCTCCCATGGAGCCCACAGCCTCTTTGCCGTCGTCTGCCATGGGCTTGACGATGTATTCGAGTTCCTCGTGCGTGTAGCCGTGCAGTTGCTGCAGGGCGGCCACGTCATGCTCCAGGTCGCCGGGCGGCCCGCCCGTGGTCTCCGTACGCAGGGACATGATGTTGCGCCGCACCCAGTCGCCGTAGGGGCGGCGGCTGGCCACCTCGCGCTTGATCTCGTCGTTGTGCAGGAACTGGCGGCGCGTGGTGTCCACGGCCACCATCTCGCCGGGGCCCAGGCGGCCCGACTCCACGATGCGCGCCGGGTCCAGTTGCACCAGGCCCACCTCGGACCCCATTACGACGAGGCCGTCGGAGGTCACCTGGTAGCGCGCGGGCCGCAGGCCGTTGCGGTCCATGACGGCCGCCACCTGCAGGCCGTTGGTCACGGAGATGGCTGCGGGGCCGTCCCAGGGCTCGGTCAGGCAGGCGTGGTACTCGTAGAACGCGCGCAGGATGGGGTCCAGGTTGGGCAGGTTCTCCCACGCCTGGGGGATCAGCATCATCACGGAGTGCAGCAGGTCGCGCCCGGACATCACCAGCAACTCCAGCGCCTCGTCAAAGGAGGCGGTGTCCGAGCCGATGGGCTGGATCACCGGGGCCAGTTCCCGGACCTCCTCGTCCCAGACGGGGGAGGCGAGTTCCGGTTCCCGGGCGCGCATCCAGTTGCGGTTGCCCAGCAGCGTGTTGAACTCGCCGTTGTGTGCGGTCATACGGAACGGCTGCGCCAGTTCCCAGGACGGCAGCGTGTTGGTGGCGAAGCGCTGGTGGTAGACGGCGATGGCGGAGATGGTGCGCTCGTCCGCAAGGTCCGGGTAGAACTGCGCCAGGCGGCTGGCGACCATCATGCCCTTGTAGACGACTGTGGTGGAGGACATGGAGGCGACGTAGCAGTCCAGGTCCTCTGCGCGGTAGGTGCGCTCGGCGCGGCGGCGCGCCAGGTAGAGGGAGCGGTCGAAGTGGGGGCCCTGTTGTCCCCCTGGACGGCGCACGAGGAGTTGCTCGAATCCAGGCACGGACTCCAACGCCTGTGGCCCCAGCACACCAAGGTCCACCGGCACCGGTCGCCAGCCGATCAGGTCGATGCCCACGCGCCGGCATTCCGCCTCCAGCACCTCGCGCGCGCGCACTCGGGCCGCCTCGTTGTGGGGGAGGAAGACCATCGCCACGGCCAGGTCCTCGGCGGCCGGTACGTCCGGGGCCAGGCGCGCCAGGTCGTCGCGCAGGAGTTCGTACGGGATCTGGATGGTGACGCCGGTGCCGTCGCCGGTCAGCGGGTCCGCGTTCACCGCCCCACGGTGCGTCAGTGCGTCCACGGCCTGCACGGCCATCTCCACCACGCGCCGGGTGCGCTCACCGCTGATCTCCGCCACGAAGCCCGTGCCACAGGCGTCTACATGATCCCGAGCCGTCACCAGCAGGGTCGACTTCGAAGAGGACGACCCCGTCGCGATAACGGGAATGGGTGTCTCTGCGTCGATCCGTATCACGCTCATGTTCCTTGCTGGTGCCAGGGTGGTGAAATGAGAACGCCTATCCTACAACAGGCAGATCAGCGTACGCCGCCCCATTTCCGAAGTTTGCGCCTTTTGTCACAAGATGGGGCGCAACTATACAGGATTCGTGAAGGTTTGCACACAACCACGACAGGCATGTTGCGCCTGCATCTCTTTGACCATGCCCGTGGCCGTTTCCCCCGCCCTCGCCTTCTCGTATCCGCCGGCGGCATTTCCTGCCGCATCCCGGGCTAGCGACAGGCCCGAGGGCACGTCCGGTTGAGGTTCAGTAAACGCACCGATTCCGGCCCGCCCTAGGGGTGGCCGATGCTAGGTTCTGATCGATGGAAGCAGGTCGGCTCGGCCCCCGGAATGCGCCTGGAGGTGGCGTGCGTCGCGCAGCGCTGGTGCTGGCCGGCGTGCTGGCGTTCGTCCTGCTGGGCGCCGGTGACGCGCACGCACAGGGGCCGTCCGAGGACGCCGTGAAGGAAGCGCCGGAGCGCATCACCACGCTGGACGACCTGGGCTTTGGCGACACCGCCGTCACGGGCGCGATGGCCCAGCAGACGATCTTCTTCGCCGGCCACGGGGACTACGAGATCGGCGAGAACTCCCGCGTGGTGGTGGACCTGACGCACTCCAACCTGCTGGACCCCGAACAGTCCGCGGTGGCCATCGCCTTCAACGAGCGTCCCCTGCTGGCGGTCCACCTGGACGAGACAAACATCCGAGGCGGCACCTACGAGATCCCGATCCCGTCTGACCTGGTCCAGCAGGACTTCAACCGTCTGACGTTCACCTTCAACATGACCACGGGGCAGCACTGCGAGTCCTCCGCCAACGCCGCGCTCTTCTCCACGATCCTGGGCAGCACGTTCTTTGAGATGGACTTCGCGCACGATCCGCCCGTGCCCACGCTGGCGGAGGACAACCTCTCCAACTACCCGTATCCGTTCTTCCGGGGCGGCTACCCGATCGTGGCGCCGGTCATCGTCGGCATCCCCGCCAACCCCACCGGGGACGACCTGACGGCGGCGTACCAGATAGCGACGGGGCTCGCCTCGCGCGTGTTCTTCGAATTGGACCTGGTGCGCGTGCGCCGCGTGGACACGCTGAGCCCCGCCGAACTGCGGCGCCACCAGTTGATCCTGCTGGGCAGCCCGGACCGCAACCCGCTCATCCTGCGGGCCATCGCTGGCGCCGAGGCGGACTACGACGCCGCCACCAACTCCCTGAGCCGCCTCGGGCAGCCTCTGGGCGAGGACGATGGGTTCCTCGCGCTGGTGGAGTCGCCGTGGAACCCGCTCTACCGAGCGCTGATCGTGAGCGGGGAGACCCCGGCAGCGGTGCGTCGAGGCGTGGACGCGCTCACGCTGGACGAGCCCTCCGCGCTGCTTGCCGGACCGGAGGCGGTGCTGCTGGAGCCGGTGATCCCGCCCATCGGCCGGACGTTCCAGTCCGCCTTTACGTTCATGGACGCGGGCACGGCGGAGCACACGATCCAGGGCCAGGAGGGCACGGTCTCCGTGGCGTTCAGCGCGCCCGCCGCCGCGCCCGGGTCCGTGGGGCAGATGGACCTGGTGCTCTCGTTCCCGGACGGCCTGGACACCCGGCGCACCAACCTCATCGTGGACCTGAACGGCAAGACCATCGCCACCGTGCTGCTGGACGACGACGACCATCGTCGTGGCTCGTACCGGGTGGACCTGCCGTGGGACGTGCTGCGCATTGGCCCGAACGCGCTCACGCTGCGGGCCACCCTCTACTCGCGCCAGTCGCTCGTCCTTGCGCCCTGCGAGTCGCCCGCGCCCGAGCGCCTGTGGATTACCGTGCACGACGACTCCGCGATCCAGTTACCGCAGGTGGCCGGGTCTGCCACCGGCTCCAGCCTGAGCGCCCTGCCCTTCCCGTTCGCTGGCTTCCAGGGCGTGCGTGAGACCACGCTGGTGGTCAACGCCATGGACGACCAGGCCCTGCGCGCCGGCATGCTCACGATGATCGCCCTCGGCCGTTCCTTCGGCGCCATGAACGAGTTCTCGGTGCAGAGCGTCCGGGAGGCTACGCCGGAGTCGCTGGGCGACCGCCACGTGGTCGCCATCGCCGTCCCGCCGGCGACGCCGCTGGGCCAGGCGCTGGAGGCCGCCCTGCCGCTCGTGCTCCGCGAGGGCGGCTCGCGCGCGCTGGTGGAGGAGGCGGGCACGCTGACGGAGATCCTGGACTCGTCACGGATTGGCGCGATCCAGGAGATCGAGGTGCCCTGGGCGCCTGGCCGAGCGCTGCTCAGCATCACCGGCACAGACTCGGTGGCCCTCGGATGGGCGGCGGACGCGCTGGTCAGCCGCTCGCTGGACGGCAACGTGGCGCTGCTACAGTCCGCCACGCAGATCAACACGTTCGACCTGCAGCGTGTCCACATCCTTGCGCCCGAACAGGCGCTGGAGGACCGCTTCAGCCCGGAGGACACCCGCCTGCGCACCATCCTGGCCGTGGGCCTCATTGGCCTGGGCGCGGTGGCGCTGGTGGTGATCTACGGGCTGCGCCGCTTCCTGTGGCCGGGCGCCCTCTTCCGGCGTCGCCGCCGCTAAGCCTCCTACCAGGCCCGTCGACGAACCTGCCCGCTAGCCCAGTTCCACCTCGGGACGCTGCTCCCAGACGACCTCCCGCGCGATGAGGTCGTCCAGGGCGCCGGCGTCCAGGCCCAGCGCCTCCGAGAGCACCTCGCGGCTGTGCTGGCCCATGTCGGGCGAGGTGCCGCGGATGCCGGCGGGGGTGCGCGAGAGTTTCACGGGGCTGTTCGCCAGCCGCACGTTGCCGAACGCGCGGTGGGGCACCTCCGGCAGCATGTCGCGCGCCGCTACCTGCTCCAGGGCGGCCGCCTCGGCGATGGTGTTGAGGGGGCCGCAGGGGATGTTGTACTGCTCCAGCGCCGCCACCCACTCCGCCGTGGTCTTGCGCTTGAACGCCGCGCGCAGCAGCGGCTCCAACTCCGCGTGATTGCGGGAACGCGCCGCGGACGAGGCGAACCGCTCGTCGTCGATCAACTCGGGGGTGTCGAGTTCGGCGCAGAGGAGCGCCCACTGGTTTGGCACGCTCCAGGCAAGGGCGAGCACCATCCAGCCGTCCGCTGTGGGGAAGGCCTGGAACGGGACGGCGGTGGGATGGCGGGTCCCCAGCCGGCTCGGCTCCTGCCCGGTCAGGTGGTAGCGCATGTAGGCGTTCTCCTGGATCGCGATCTGGCAGTCCAGCATGGAGATGTCCACCATCTGCCCCCTGCCGGAGCGCTCGCGCTCCTGGAGCGCCGCCAGCACCCCGATGGCGCAGTACAGCCCGGCGGCCACGTCGCCCAGCGAGAGGCCCGGACGCGCCGGGTCACCGTCCGGATAGCCGGTCACAGACATCACCCCGCCCGCCCCCTGCACGATCACGTCCAGCGCGGGCCTGGAGGACATGGGCCCGGTCTGCCCGTAGCCGGAGATGGCGGCGTAGATCAGGCGCGGGTTTTCCTGCGACAACTGCTCGTAGCCCAGGCCCAGGGCGGCCATCTTGCCCGGCGTGAAGTTCTCCACCACCACGTCCGCCTGCCGCACCAGGCGCAGGAAGATCGCCTTGCCCTCGTCAGAGGCGAGGTCCAGCGAGAGCGAGCGCTTGCCGCGGTTCACGGAGAAGAAGTAGCCGGACTCGCCCTCCACGATGGGCCCGGTGGTGCGGGAGACGTCGCCGTAGGGAGGGCGCTCCACCTTCACCACGTCCGCCCCCAGGTCGCACAGCGTGAGCGTGCAGAACGGCCCGGAGAGCACCCACGTCAGATCGAGCACGCGGATCCCGTCAAGGGGGCCGGAGGTGGGCAGTGGGGGCATGTTGGACGTCCTTCTCGCTACATCGCCACGGGTTCCGCCAGGTCGCGGGCTGGCCGCCGCGCGCCCCGCAGGGCCACGTACACGCCGGCCAGCACCACAGCGCCGCCGGAGAGTTCCAGCAGTGTAGGCACCTCATCGAGCACGATCCCGGCGATGACCGAGGTCATCACGGGCTCTCCGAGGATGGCGACGGCCACCACCGCTGCCGGCAGCGCGCCCAGCGACCAGTTGATCGCATTATGTCCTCCGAGTTGGCACACGCCCGCCATCAGCGCGATCCACAGGTACGCCTCGCCCTCCAGCCCCACGAGCCGCGTCCCCGTCGCGAGCGCCGCCGCGAGGAGCATGAGCGCGGTGGCCGTGTAGACGACCGCGCCGTACGAGGCGAGCGAGAGACGCTGGCGGGCGTCCCGCCCCACCACCACGTACACGCTCACGGCCAGCGCCGCGAGCAGCGCGAAGGCGTTGCCCAGCATGGTGCCGCCGTCGCCCCAGTCGTCGCTCACCATGAGCGCCGCGCCGCCGAGCGCGACGGCGATCCCCACCGCCACCGCCCTGGATGGTCGCTCGCGGAGGAAGGCCCACGCGCCCAGGGAGACGAAGACGGGCTGCGCGGTCACGAGCACCACGCTCGTGGCTACGCTGGTGCGCTCCAGAGACGCCACCCACAGCCCGAAGTGGAACGCGAGCGCCAGCGCGGACAGCACCAGCAGCGACCAGTGGCGCCTCGTGAGCCCTCGGAGGTCGCGCGCGCCGGTGAGCGCCGCAGCCGCGACCATGGGCGGCGCGGAGAACGCGAGGCGGAGCGCGGCGATCGCCAGCGCGGCGGCGCCGGCGTCCGAAGACAGGCGGATGAACGGCGCCGCCCACGCCACCGCCAGCACGCCCATGGCCAGCACCAGCAGGTGGCGGCCCCCCTGTCCCTCGTGCGGTGCGCGTGCGACAGGCGTGGTCTCGGGGGGTGCGGGCGTCATCTGGCCTCCGGCGGGCGAGGCTAGCACCGGCCGTGCCCGGCGTCGCCAGCAGGCATCCGGCGCGAGGCGTACGGTGGCGCCGCAGTTGACAGGCGGGGGGCTGCTCGCGAACGTTGCGACACTGCCTCGCTCACCGGGAGCCGGGCGGTCACACATGCAACCAGCCGTGAGCACCCCCGTGAACATCAAGGAGGCCCAGCATGCGGATCGGTGTCGTCTTCCCGCACGCTGACCTCAGTGGTGAGCCCATAGCCATCCGCGCCCACGCGCAGGCCGCGGAGGACGCGGGCTACACGCACTACCTGGCGTACGACCACGTGCTGGGTGCGCAGCGCGACCGGCCCGGCGGTTTCACCGGCCCGTACGACTCCGACACCCCGTTCACGGATCCGTTCGTCCTCTTCTCCCACCTCGCCGGCTTCACGAGCCGACTCGAGTTCGTCACGGGGGTGATCGTCCTGCCACAGCGGCAGACGGCGCTGGTGGCGAAGCAGGCCGCGGACGTGGCCCTGCTCTCGAATGGCCGCCTCGGGCTGGGCGTGGGCATCGGCTGGAACGCCGTGGAGTACGAGGCGCTGGGCCAGGACTTCCACACCCGCGGGCGACGCCTGGAGGAGCAGGTGATCCTGCTGCGGCGCCTGTTCACGGAGCAAGTCGTGGACTTCGAGGGCCGCTTCGACCGCATCCCGCTCGCCGGCCTCGCGCCGCGGCCTCGGGCTCCGATCCCGATCTGGATGGGTGGGCACGCGGACACGGTGCTGGACCGCGTGGGCCGGCTTGCGGACGGGTGGTTTCCGCTGCTGCGAGACCCCTCCGACCTGCCGGAACGCGTAGAGCGCATCCACGCGGCGGCGGTCGCTGCGGGGCGCGACCCGGCGACCATCGGCATTGGCCCCACGCTGCGCCTCACGGGCGACCTGTCGTTCGACGTGGCGCGCGCGTGGGCGTGGCAGCAGGTGGGCGCCACCCACCTCAACGTCAGCAGCATTGGCGCGGAACGCCGCATGCCCGCTGACCACATCGACGCGCTCGAGGACTTCAAGGAACGCTGGGATCAGGAGACGAGGAGCCCCGCATGACCGAACCGGCGCCCGACGCCCCGGCCGGACCGTCGATCAACTGGGACGCGTGGACGGAGCAGGCCACCGCCTGGCTGTCGGACTACATCCAGGTGGACACGGTGAACCCGCCCGGCAATGAGACGCGCGCCGTGGAGTGGCTGGGCCGCATTCTGGACGCAGAGGGCATCCCGTACGAGACGTACACGCCCATGGGGGACGCCTCGCGACAGACGCTGGTGGCGCGGCTGCCGGGCGACGGCTCGCGCGGGAAGGCGCTCATCCTGCTCAACCACACGGACGTGGTGCCCTTCGAGCGCGAGTTCTGGACCGTGGAGCCCCTGGGAGGCGAGGTGCGAGACGGCTACGTCTGGGGCCGCGGCGCGCAGGACATGAAGGGGATGGGGATCATGGAACTGGTCACCTTCCTGCTGCACAAGCGTCACAACCTCCCCCTGAAGCGTGACCTGGTGTTCATGGCCGTGGCGGACGAGGAAGCCGGCTCCGCGTTCGGGGTGGAGTTCCTGGACCGCGACCATCCCGAACTGCTGGACTGCGAGTACGTCATCAACGAGGGCGGCGGCGGCGCCACGGAGATCCTGGGCAAGCAGCGCAATACGTTCAACATCGGCGTGTCGGAGAAGGGGCCGCTGTGGCTCACGCTCCGCGCGCACGGCCGCCCGGGGCACGGCTCCGTGCCGCACGACGAGAACGCCGCGGACCGCCTGGTGCGCGCGCTCCAGCGCATCCAGGACTGGGAGCGCCCGCTGCAGCCCGCGCCGGAGGTGCGCGAGTACTTCCAGCAACTGTTCGAGGCGGGCATCATCGAGCGGCAGCCGACGGACGAGGTGCTGGCGGAGTTCGCGGAGAACAACCCGCGCATGCGCTCCGTGCAGATGAACTCCATCTCGCTCACTACCCTCAACGCCGGCGTCAAGCACAACGTGATCCCGGCCACCGCGGAGGCCACGCTGGACGTCCGCCTGGTGCCGGGGTACGACACGGAGGAGTTCCTGCGGGAACTGGCGCAGGTCATTGACGACAATCAGGTGGAGGTGGAGCAGGTCTTCGCCTCCTCCACCCCGCCTTCCCGGCTGGACACGGAGTTGTACGAGGTGATGACGCGGGAGGCGAAGCGCGCGGTGGAGGACGCGGTGGTGGTGCCCGGCGTCTCCACTGGCTTCACGGACTCGCGTGTCTTCCGGCGCAGGGGCGTGACGGCGTACGGCTTCGTGCCCACGCTCACGGGGCCTCAGGACCAGGGGCGCGTGCATGGAAACGACGAACGGCTGAGCATAGAGAACCTGCGGCTGGGCATGCAGATCCTGCACCAGACCGTCAGGGGCATCTGCGGGTAGACTGCCGCCACCGGCACGAATGACATCAATGCTGACACTGAAGCCCCGGCGCCCAACGCCGGGCCGACACTCGGGAGGCCATGTGAAGTTCGAGGACGTGAAGAAGATCGGCGTGCTGGGCGGCGGCGTCATGGGGGGCGGCATCGCCCAGGTGCTCGCCATCGCCGGCTACGACGTGGTCGTCCGGGACCTGACCGACGAGATCAACGAGCAGACGCGCGACGCTGTCTTCGAAAGCAAGTGGGGCATGAAGCGCGCCGTGGAAGTCGGCAAACTCGAGTTCGACAAGTGCTACGAGGCCATGCAGCGCGTCTCCTTCACCACCGACCTGAACGACCTGGCGGACGCGGACATGGTCATCGAGGCGGTCCCGGAGAAGTTGGAACTGAAGCAGCAGGTCTTCGCGGAACTGGACGAGGTGGTGAAGCCGGAGGCGATCTTCGTCAGCAACACCTCCGGCTTCGTCATCGAGGAGATCGCGCAGGACGTGCTGGAGTCGCGCAAGCAACTGTTCGGCGGCATGCACTTCTTCAACCCGGTGCCGGTGATGAAGGCCTGCGAGGTCATCTACACCCCGCACACCTCCCAGGACACCATCGACGCCGTCCGAGGCGTGGCGGAGAAGGCCGGCAAAGCCGTCTCCATGGTGAAGGACATGCCCGGGACGTATGGCTTCATCGTGAACCGCATCTACGCCGCCGCCCGCCGCGAGGCTGACAAGTTGGTCGAGGACGGCATCGCCACCCAGGAAGACATCGACAAGGCGATGATCACCGGCCGCAATTGGCCCGTCGGCTTCTACGCCGGCCGCGGGGGCATCGGCAAGCAGTGGTAGCCGGCCCGCGGTAGCGCTCCGCACAGCGCACCTCCAGGACCCTGGCCACGCCGGGGTCCTTTCGCGTCACGCGGATGATCGAGGCGTGGGCGTCAGCGGACGCGGCACTCGCTCAGGCCAGTCAGCCGCGAGATGCGCCCCCGGTTCCGCGCGACGAGGCCGTACGCCGCGTCGCGCACGTACCTCAGGCCGGGCAGGTCGAGCACCGCGAACAGGCGCCCGCCCGGCAGCAGGCGCAGCACGCGGGTCACGCTCGCGCCGCCATGGAACTGCCGCCCGCTGGCGTCGGTGTAATGGGCGCTGGCCCAGTAGCGCCCCTCGCTCACGCCCACGGCTTCTGGCGCCACGGCCTGCATCGCTACGAGGCGTAGCGGCTGGCGCGAGTGCCGCTGCACGAACAGCACGAGTTTCGCGCAGATGCCGCAGTCCGCGTCGAAGAAGAGGCGGCGCTCCGCCTCGTCTGCTGCTACGACGTCATACCGCCGAGGCCGACGAGCGCGCGGCCGTGCTCGATCTCGCCCATGTGCCGCAGGCCGTGCTGGTAGACGAAGCACTCCACCACCTCGAGTTTGCGAACCGGCCCGTCACCGACGACGAGCGCGCAGTAGATGTTGCGCATGTTCCCCGGCAGGCGCGGGATGACCACCGTCTCCAGCGTAGCCCGGTCGGTCGAGGCCAATGCGCGCGTGGTGCGCTCGATCACCTTCGCCTGGTACTCGCGGTAGGCGTCCCAGTCCTGGACGCGTAGTTGCTCCATCTCCTCCACGGTCTCCTCGCGGCCCTGCTTGTCAATGTTCACACCCACGCGTTGGGCCCAGCCCTCGGCGTCCCAGACGCCCTCTTCGCCCAGGAACTGGCGGGAGATCGAGGTGTCCTGGATCTTCATGAAATGGAGGAAGGAGAAGCCCAGCGGCAGCACGCCGGTGCGCTCGTGGTGGTTCACCTGCTCGACCGTCAGGTCCTCCGCGGCCCACCCGTAGAGCGTGTTCATCGCTCGTACTCGGTTGCTCAGCGACTCCACCCAGATGTCGTCCGACACGTGCCCCGCCCCTCGTGGTCCATGCGTCTCTGCGGCTATGCGTCCGGCTGTCCCGCCAGCAGGTGCCGTGCGAGGTCGGCCCCGCCCGGCGCCTGTGGGTCGTCCTTGAACTGCTCCAGGCGTCGGTAGACCTCGGCCGCGGCCAGGTGGAAGCCGTCCGGGAGCGCCGCCGCCTGGAACGAGGCGGCGATCTCCTCCATCTCCCCCGCCCAGCGCCAGGCCTTCGCCGCCGCGCCACCCAGGCCTTCCGCGCGCTTCAGCAGCGCTGGGTCCCACTGCGCCTGCAGCGGCTCCAGCACGCCCTCGTGAACCGCCAGCGCCATGACGCTGGCCAGGAGCGCACTCGTGCCCTTCGTCCACGCCGCGTACGCCATCTTGAGCGCGCTCGCGGCCCCCACCGGCCCGTCCAGCACCTCCACGCGCAGCGGCCCATCGCCGAACACGTGGGTCACCCGGGCGGCCTCCGGGCCCGAGAGGAAGAGACGCGTGCCGGCCTGGGCGTCCACCGGCGGCCCGCCGATGATGCCGCCGTCCACGAACATCGCCCCCACGCTCTCCACGATCTTGCCTACGCGCCTCGTGGTCTCCGGGCTCACCGCGTTCGCGTCCACGTACACGCCCTGGTAGCCCATGTTGCGCACGTCCTCCGCGACCTCCAGGGCGGCGTGGGGCGGGCAGATACTGATGATGATGTCGGACTGGTTCACCACCCCGTTCAGCCAGTGGACGTCCTCCAGGCCGAGGTGTTCCGCGCGCTCCACCGTGGCCTGCGAGCGGTCCTCGGACGTCCAGAGCACCTGGTGTCCTGCCTCCACGATGACGCCAGCCACGGCGGCGCCCATGGCCCCCGGATGCAGCACGCCCACGGTGGTCCGCCCCTGCTCGTCCATGTTTCTCCTTCGTCGCGCGGTCCGTCTTGCGGGCCGCCCGGGCGGCCCGCTGCCAGTCTAGGCCGCGCTCAACTGCTGGCGCCCGCCTCGGAGGACGGCAGGCGCGCCGTCCCGGTTGGCGACTGCGCCTTCACGAACGTGGGGCGCAGGTCCACCGGCGGCACTTCCTGCCTGCGCACCCGCGTGTTGAGGACCTCCAGGAAGAGGCTGAAGCCCATGGCGAAGTAGATGTAGCCCTTCGGGATATGGAGGTCCCAGCCCTCCGCGATCAGCGACGTGCCGATCAGCAGCAGGAAACTCAGCGCCAGCACCTTCACCGTGGGCCGCCGGTTCACGAAGTTGCTGATGGTCTCCGCGCTGACCAGCATCACCCCCACCGCGATCACCACCGCCGCCACCATCACCTCGATGTCCTCGGCCATGCCGGCGGCCGTGATCACGGAGTCCAGGCTGAACACCATGTCCAGCATGATGATCTGCATGATGATGGCGGTGAAACTGGCCGCGCCCTTCACGGCCGCGCGCGGTTCGTCGCCCTCCAACCGCTCGTGGATCTCAAGCGTCGCCTTCGCCACGAGGAACAGGCCGCCCAGGAGCAGGATCAGGTCGCGGCCGGAGAAGTCCTTGTCCAGCACCTCGAACAGCGGGTCCGTGAGGCCGATCACCCACGAGAGGGAGAAGAGCAGCGCGATCCTCGTAAACATGGCCAGCCCCAGGCCCACCGTGCGGGCGCGCCCCTGCTGCTCCTCCGGCAGTTTCCCCGCGAGGATCGAGATGAACACGACGTTGTCGATGCCCAGCACGATCTCCAGCGAGGTCAGCGTGAGCAGTGCGATCCAGGCTTCCGGGTTGCTCAGCAGATCCATGGGATCACCTCGTGCAGTCGCCCACCGTTATCGTCGACCAGGAGTTGGCCTCGGCGAGATTACTGCGCCGCGGGTACCATCAGCGCACATCACCCCACCACCCCCGCATCGCAGGAGGATCGATGATCACCGTGCTCGCCAAGTTGACCGCCCAGCCCGGCAAGGAAGCCGAGATGCAGGCCGCCCTCGAAAAGATGGTCGCGGACGTGAGCGCCCAGGAGCCGGGCGTGGCCACCTACCGCCTCCACACCGTGGAGGGCGAACCGACGGTCTTCTACTTCTACGAGCAGTACGCCGACGACGCGGCCTTCGCGGCCCACAACACCACGGACCACATGAAGGCCCTCGGCACCGCCATGCGCGAGATCGCCGCCAGCCGCCCCGAGATCACGCGGCTGAACGTGGTCGCGGACGTGAGCCGTTAGGGGGCAGCAGTCGTACGTGGGAACGAGGGCCCGTGGGGCACTCCCTGCAACGACGTAAGCCGAACGCTATCTTGGCGGGAAGGTCAGGCGGACACGCGGTGCGAGAGAGTCGCGTCGTCGGTCACTGACCGTCGGCGTGACCTTGATCGCTCCAGAGGCTTCAAGCTCGAGGAGCACGCGGCGGTAGTTCTTCATAACGAACGGCCGGCCAATGTTGTGCAGGTCGAACAGTTGTTGGAACGTCAGCGTCCTTTCCGCGAACTCATCAAGGAGCGCGGAGCCTAAGCTGGCAAGAGGCCGCTCGGCTTCGAAGGCTATCTGCCTTCCGTCCACTCGAGGCGCGTACTCAAACTGTGGAACTTCGTCCACATCCACGATTCCTCGGCTAGCCATGATGTCCTTCATGATCGTGTAGCCACGTCGGTGTTTCGTGACGAAACATATGTAGTGAAGTGTGTTCCCAGTACCTCGCTTGACTCTGAACGGGATGAGGTAGGGTGCCCCAAACTCAAGCATCAGATCCCCGAAAGCCGCGAGCACGCGACGCTCGCGCTCGCGAGGCTGAAGCCCGGCAACACTCAGCTGAAGGTCTCGGGCGCGTGTCTCGCCGAAGAGATCAACGACCAGGCTATCCACCGCCGGATTCGCGACGGCTGCATTAATTCGACTGTAGTTAAAGAAGACGATCACTTCTGAGCCCCAGCCGGTAATCGCGGCTCGGAGCAGGCTCGCGGTGACCCCCTTGTACCCCCATGGATCGATGAAGCTCAGTGTCGGAACCCGCTTGTGGCGAGTCTGAAACAAAGAGACTAGGTCAGGGCCAACCGGCTGACTCGTGACGAGGGGGCGTTCAGCAAAGGCCGCTACCCCGTCGCTTGCCGCGAGTTCCCTCTCCAGACTCCGTGCGTGTTCTGGGTTCTGATCGTTAAAGGTGCCTACGAACTTCGGTCGGATTGTTCCGATGTCCGCGGCGGCCTGCACAACAAGAAGCGGTGTCGACGGGGTTCCGTCCTCGTACCGTCCGGGCCCCGCGAAGAAGTCGAAGTAGCCGACCCGAGGGGACTCAGAAGCAACAACACGGGCCCATGCTGGGAAGTACGCCCTTACCAAATCGGCCTTTAACCGAGAGCTGTCACTCGGCGCTTCGAAGAAGTCGTTCGTCACCTCGAGCCGCCCTCACCGGGAGCTCATCCCAGGTTCGACCATCGAGCTCCCTGCCATTCGCACTTTTTGCACGGCGGATACCTGCCTCATCATGCGCCCCCCATTGCTTGAAGAAGAAGGGGATGTCGGCATCCACGCATTGATCCCGAATTGTACGAGCCCACTCAAGCCGCATCGGCCGCGCACCTCGACCACTCTCGCCGCCCACAATAACCCAGTCAATACAGGAGAGATCGAGTGTGAGCGAGCCTAGCAATGGTTCGCAGGAGAGGAACTTGACGGCAGCTGGGGTTCTTCGGAGTGCGTCGATGCGTGACACCCATCGCTGGTTCTCGACTGAAACGCCCATCCAGACGTTCTCGGGCCATGGCAATGCCGAGGCTATCTCGGCCAATCTATCTGCACGCTTCGTGAGGACCTGAAAAGTATGCCAACGTGCGGCCTGCATCGTCTCGAAGACTGACTGGATGAACGAGAGAGACACATCTTCGTGGAACAGATCGCTCATGCTGTTCACGAAGATTAGCCGAGGTCGCTTCCACTCCAACGGCTGGTCAACTCGTTCGGGACGAAGCGTCAGATCAAAACCGACCTCGTATGGATGGCCCGGAACACCTCGGAATCGTTCAGCGAACGTCTTCGCGTAGCAGTGAGCGCATCCTGGCGAAACCTGGGTGCACCCAGTGACTGGGTTCCAGGTCGCCTCGGTCCACTCAATGGAAGATCGGTCACTCATAAATCGCCGCCTCCCAGGATTCTCGTCTTTGAGAACGAATGTTCGCTTGCTGTGGATAGCCAGTCAAGGGGGACTTTACTCCCCATCACAACAAACACCGCCCCGGTCTCGCGACCGGGGCGGTGCTGCTATCGACACCTCGAGGGCGCCCGGGGGCGGCGAGGGCTAGCCGCGGGGGAGGCCCAGGCCGCGGGTGGCGATGATGTTGCGCTGGATCTCCGACGTGCCGCCGGCGATGGTGCTGGAGACGGCGCCGAGGTAGGAGCCGGCGGCCTGGCCCTTCAGGGCTTCGTCGCGGTTGCGGTCCCACATCTGGCCGTACAGGCCGAACAGTTTCAGCGTGGTGGCGGCGATGCGCTGGTTCAGTTCCGTGGTGTACAACTTGGACATGGACGCCTCGTGGTTCGGAATCATGTTCCGGTCCTGCAGGCTCATGTTCAGGTACGAGAACAACTTGGCGATGTCCGCCTCGATCCAGCGGTCCGCGAAGGCCAGGCGCCACGTACCGGACTTGGAGCGGGCGTTGCTGGTCTCCTGCTCCGGCAACTCCTGGGCGTCTTCCAGCAGCAGTCGCAGCCGGCGCTGCGTGCCCACGGCGTTGCCGATGCCGGAGCGCTCGAAGTCGGTGAGCGTCATACCCACGTACCAGCCCCGGTTCTCCTCGCCCAGGCGGTTCTTCACCGGGACGCGGACGTCCTCGAAGAACACTTCGTTGAAGGCGTGGCCGTCCGCCATGTTGATCAGCGGGCGCACGGAGACGCCGGGCGACTTCATGTCGAACATCAGGAGCGAGATGCCTCGATGCTTGGGGGCGTCCGGGTCCGTGCGGGCGAGCATGTAGATCCAGTCGGCCCGGTGTGCGCCGGAAGTCCAGATCTTCTGGCCGTTCACCACGTACTCGTCGCCGTCACGGATGGCGCGCGTCTGCAGCGAGGCGAGGTCGGAGCCGGCGCCCGGCTCGGACCAGCCCTGGGCCCAGTTGCGCTCGCCGTGCAGGATCTTGGTGAGGTGCTCCTGCTTCTGCTCGTCGGTGCCGTGCACCATGAGCGTGGGGCCGATCATCATCACGCCGAAGCCGCCCACATTGCTCAGGCCGTTCTCTGCGAACTCCTCGTTGAGGATGAACTGCTCTTTCGCGGAGAGGCCGGCGCCGCCGTACTCCTTCGGCCAGTGCGGCGCGATCCAGCCCTTGGCCACGATCGCCTCGCGCCAGGCCTTCATGCGGTCCTCGACGCTCTCTGCGCCGGGCTCCTCGCCGCTCTCGCTCCAGCCGCCACCCTTCGGGAACTTGCTCCCGTGCTCTTTGATGAAGTCGCGCACTTCCGCGCGAAAGCCGGCCTCTGCTGGCCCGTCGGTCAAGTCCATTACGGTCCCCCTGTTTCGCTTGCGGCCCCAGACGTCCAGGGGTCCGCCTCAGGCTGCGACAGCGTCCCCTCCAGGACCGGCCTCTCGCGCGCGCATGGTAACGGAGGCGCATACACCTTGCATGCCTACCGGCGGCCAACTCTGTGTCCGATTCGCTATCGACTCGCCGCCCCAACTCCGAGGCCGCTCGCGGGGCCGAACCCTGGCCGAGGTCGCCTCCGACGCCGCTCGCCACGTCACCACCTGCGCGGGATTCCGAGCGCCTGCGCGGGCGTTACGATGCGTACCGAACGGCGGCACCCATGTCTGACCCCACCTTCGTCCTGCTGCACAGCCCTCTGCTGGGCCCCGCCTCGTGGGCTCCGGTGCGCGAGGAACTGGACCTGCTGGGCTTTCGCGCGGTGGCTCCCCGCATGGAGGAGCGCCTCGGATCGTCGGGCGGCGTGACGGCGTGGCGCGCCTATGCGGACGCCGCGGCTGAGGCGATCACGGACCTGGGCACGGACGAGGTGGTGCTGGTCCCGCACTCGGGCGCGGGGCCGCTGGTGGCGGCGGTGGCCGACATGTCCATCGCGCAGGTACGCGCCATCGTATTCGTGGACGCCGCCCTCCCCAACCACGGCTGGAGTCGCCTCGATGAGATGGCGGCGCACGATCCCGGGTTCGCCCGCGGCATCCGCGCGGACCTGGAGGGCGGCGCGCGGTTTCCGGCGTGGACGAGCGACGAACTCGCGCCCCTGGTGCCGGACAGCGACCGCCGCGAGGCGATGCTGGCCGAGGTGCAGCCTCGAGGCCTGGACTTCTTCACGGAGCCCATCCCCGCGCCCAACTGGCCGCCCTCCGGCGAGGACGGGAGCGCGGCACGCTGCGCGTACCTGCACCTGTCGTCGCCCTACGTCCACGCCGCCCGCGAGGCGGAAGCCCTGGGCTGGCAGGTAGGGCGCATCGAGGCGGGGCACTTCCACGGCCTGGTCAACCCGGAAGTGATGGCGAGCGTCATCTCTCGCCTGGCCGAGGGCGCGTAGCCTCCCGGTAGGACGCCCCTGTAGGACGCAGAGAGGGCGCCTGAGTCGGCGCCCTCCCGGTCATGTCTGTAGCGCGCCGCTAGATCGCGGCGATGCTCTGCAGGAACTCGCGGATGTTGAGGGCGAGCGAGGCCGGCTGGTCGCTGGGCACGTTGTGTCCGGCGTCCTCGATCAGCGAGACGCGCGAGCCGGCGATGCGGCGGTGCAGACGCTGGATCGCCTCCGGGGTCAGCATGTCCGTGTCCTGGCCTCGCACGATCATCGTGGGGCACTGGACGCGGTCCGCGCTGTCCCAGAGGTCGTTCAGGCGGCGCTGGCCCGGGTCTGGCTCGGGCGGGCGGATCTGCGGGTCACGGAAGGCTTCGTCGAAGTCCCATGTGAAGCCGCCGTCTTCTGCGGTGGTGATGGCCGCGCGCACTCGGCGTTCCAGTTGCTCGTTGCTCGTGTTGGGCAGGTGGGGACGCATGGCTTCCATGGCCTCTTCCAGCGAGCCCCACGACTCGCCAGCGGTGAGCAGGCGGCGCAGGTTCTCCACGCCGGAGCGCAGCACTTCCGGCGCCGCCTCGACCACGACGAGGGCGGTGGTGACCTCCGGGTGCTCGGCGGCGTAGCACAGGGCCAGCGCGCCCCCCATGGAGTGCCCGACCAGCGTGACGGACCGCAGGCCCAGGGCCTCGATCACGCCCTCCAGGTCCTCCAGTTGCGTGGCGCGGGTGTAGTCCATGTCTTCCGCGCGGTCCGTCTGGCCGTAGCCGCGCTGGTCCAGGGCGATCACTCGGAACTCCCGCGCCAGGTCAGAGGCCACGTCCGTCCAGATGTCCGCCGTGGCCGCGTAGCCGTGCAGCAGGATCAGCGCGTGGCGGCTGCGCGGGTCACCCGACTCCCGGTAGTGGAAGCGCAGGCCGTTTACCTCCACGAACTCGTCGCGGGCTTTCGTGGGGTTCGCCATCAAGTTCTCCTGGGTCATTGGCCGTCGGACAGGATCCGTCACAAGGAAGGACGAAGGGGACGCCTTCGTTCACGCATCGTCACGTGCGGAATCTGGGTGGTGCGGGCCCCCTCGCGGAGCGGATCAGGCCCTGCGACCGAATGTACCAGCCACCCTCGCTACACGCCCCATTTCTATCACAGAAATGATGGCGGGCCGTCTCCCCTCCTCGAAGCGCCTACGCGAAGCGCTAGAGCGATGCCGCGATCGAGTTGGCCACGGGTAGCCCGTCGCTGAGCGCGAGCCAGTTCTTGCCGCGGTCGTGGGAAGCCCACAGTTTCTCGCCGGCGGCGACGAAGGCCACGTCCTCCCAGTCCCACGGGCGCGTCACGCACGGGATGCGAGGCCACTCGTCGTCGCCCTCCAGCATCACGCGCGCCCAGGAGACGCCGCCGTTGGGCGAGCGAAAGACCGTGCCCTCCGTGGCCGAGCCCCCCGGCTCCGGCGGAGCGTGGCGGGCCATGGACAGGATCAGTGCGTCCGGCGCTCCCGGCATGATCGCGAGCGTCCCGCCCCACGACCGGTCCAGGCCGCCCAGCGACTGGAGCCACGAGAAGCCCTCGTCCTCTGAGCGGAAGACGCCGGAGTCGCTCGTGGCGTAGAGGCGGTCCCGGTGCTCCGGGTGCGACCACACGCCGTGCATCTTGGCGTCCAGCCCGTCCGTACGCCGCAGCCAGGTGTTGCCGTTGTCCCGCGTGTGCCAGGCGCCGCCACCGCCGATCGCCAGGACAATGCCCTCCTCCACCTGCACCACGCCCCGCACGAAACACTTCGACTCGCCACGGGGTGGGACGAAGTTGTTGCCGTGCTTGATGACGTTCAGGACGCCTTCAAGTTCCTCCCACGTCTCGCCTCGGTCCGTGGAGCGGACGAGGCGGCCGTCGCCCACGCCGATGAAGAGGTCGCCGTTGGGGAGGACGGAGACGGAGCGGGCGTCGCCCTCCCAGCGCTGCTTCCAGCGCTTGCCGTCATGCACCCACGCACCCACGCCGGGCGCGCCGGCCATCGCCAGGCCGTCGTAGTAGTCGGTGGAGGTGAACCGGTGGCCGGCCACCACCTCCTGGGGTTCGCCGCCGGGGACCACGGTGGCGAGGCCGTGGTCGTGGGCGAGGATGATGCCGAGGGGTTCATAGTCACGTCGCCGGATCACCATCCGCGCATCGCCAGTCCTGCGGGAGTCAACTTCACCTGCTCACGTCCCCTCGATCCGCCCCTGTTCGGCACGGATGGCCCGCACCGCGGCGACGATCGCCGGCAGCGCCTCGCCCGAGGCGGCCCGCACGACGACCGACGCAACCTCGCTCAGCGGCGTCTCCTCCGGGTTGACCTCGATCAGCGGCGCCCCGCGCCGGACCGCGTCCAGGGGGTACTGCGCCGCCGGGTACACCACGGCGGAGGTGCCGATGGTCATGAAACAGTCGGCGCGGCGGGTCTCCTCGGCACAGCGCAGCAGCGCCTCGCCGGGAATCGGCTCGCCGAACATGACCGTGTCGCTCTTTACGATGCCCTGACATCCGTCCGAAGCGCAACGGGGCGGCAGGTCCTCCGGGTCCACGGGGAACTCCGCCTTCGGCCAGCGCGCGCCGCAGTGCATGCAGCGCATCCAGTGGCGGTTGCCGTGGATCTCCGTGATCGAGGCCTGCCCGGCGCGCCGGTGCAGGTCGTCGATGTTCTGCGTGATCAGGTGCCCCACCACGCCCATCGCCTCCAACTCCGCCAGGGCAAGGTGCCCGGAGTTTGGCTGCGCGGCGTCAATCGAAGCGCCGAAGCCGCCAGTGGGGGTGGCGCCGGTGACGCCCTCCGCGGACTGTTCCAGGCGACGTTCCCACCAGCGGCGCGGGTCAGAGGCGAAGGTCTGGAACTGGTCCAGCGGGGGTTCGCCGTTCACCGTCCACAGGCCGCCGTCACCTCTAAACGTGGGGATGCCGGACTCCTTGCTCATCCCCGCCCCGGCCAGCACCACGGTGTGCGAGGCGCCCGCGAGCAGCATGGCCGCGCGCGCGATGGCGTCGCCCAGGGCGCTCGACGACGAGCCGTGGGAAGGACCGGGAGTGTCGGACGTCACGCCCGCCATCCTACCGAGGCCGCGACGCCGGGAGTAGGGGCGCGCGGCCTCCGCGTTACCCACGGCTTAACACTTCGCTCATCCTCCGCGGTCCTCGTCACTGCGGGGCGGCCTACGCTGGTCTCGCATGGACCTCCGCAGGGCTGCCCGGTACGCCACGGTCGCCGCCATCGTCCTCACGGTGGGTGGCATCTTCGTGGTGCGCGACGTGCTGCCGGGCGACGAGGCGGACGCGCTGGGCGTGGCCTCGGACGCACCGAGGCCGGACCTGGGCGCCGAGGCTCCGGACTTCGTCCTGGAGATGGCCGGCACCGGCGAGCACGTGCGCCTCTCCGACTTCCGAGGCCAGACCGTGGTCCTGAACTTCTGGGCCACCTGGTGCGTGCCCTGCCGGACGGAGATGCCGGACTTGCAGGCGGCGTACGAGGACGACGGCGTGGTGGTCCTGGCCGTGAACGACAAGGAACCGGACGGCCCCGTGCAACGCTTCGTGGAGGAGTTTGCGCTGACGTTCCCGGTGGTGCTGGACCGTCAGGGCAGCGTGCGCGAGCACTACCGCGTGATCGGTCTGCCGGCCACGTTCTTCATTGACCCGGACGGCATTGTCCGGGCGCGGAACTTTGGGCCGGTGTTCGGGGACATCCTGCCGCAGGGCATACGGGCCGCGGGCGCGCGCCGGTAAGCCTCGGCAGGCGGCTCGCGGTCTCCGGCCCTCAACCTTTCGTGCGCCGCAGCAGGCGCGACGCGCATACACTCCGCACCACGTCGCCATGCCGCCATGCCGCCATGCCCTGAGCAGACGCCCACAGTGGAGAGGAAATCTCGTGCAGGTGGACTTTGCCTTCTTGTGTGACGCCGCGACGGAGAGCGGCGGCAAGGTGCACGCGCTCGGCATCGGCTTCGAGCGCATCACCGTGCGTACCCTGCCCGTGGTGCATCCTCGGGCCGTGGCCGTCGTGCGGTTCGGCTTCAACCGCAGCGACACGGGCGAACACGCCTTCCGCGTGCGGGTCTCTGACGCGGACGGGCGCGACATCGCCCCGCCGGTGGAGGGCCAGATCAACCTGAACGTGGGCGACGAGGTGGGCGGCAAGGCCAACATGATCGTGGACCTGGTCCAACTGGACCTCCGCACCCAGGGCCCGCACGAGGTCAACGTCACCCTGGACGGCCAGGAGATCGTCAGCCTCCCGTTCGAGGTGGTGCAGGTCTGACCGTGGGGTGGTGACCCGGCTACCGCAGCGGAGGTCTGCTCCCCCTACCATGCGCACGACCCCACACACGCCGCAGGAGGTAGCCATGTTCAACGGAATCGACCACGTCGTGATTGCGGTGAAGGACATCGAGGCCTCCATCGAACGCTACGAGGCGATCTACGGCACGCCGGTCAGCGACCGCTCTCAGAGCGAGGCGGCCGGCATGCAGATGGCCTTCTTCCGCTTCGAGCACTCCTACGTCGAACTCGTCACGAACCTGGGCGACGCCGGCCCCATCGCCAAGCGCCTCAACGAGCAGGGCGAGGGCATCCACCTGGTGGCGATGAAGGTCGATGACCTCGAAGCCACCGTCGCCGACCTCCGCACGAAGAACATCCGCCTCATCGGCGACCCAGGCGAGGGCAACCCGGTGAAGGGCCAGGTCTTCCTCCACCCCTCGGTGACCGGCGGCGTCCTCACCCAACTCGTCGAGCGCTAAGCCGCGAGACGCGTGCGGGCAGGGTGTTGCCTGGCGAAGGACCGGTCACACTGTCCGCGTGGCGCCGCTGTCGCGGAGGGCGGCGATCTCGTCCCAGGTGAAGCCGGCGGCCAGGAGGACCTCCTCCGTGTGCTGGCCCAACTCGGGGCCGCCGCCCTGCACTCGGGAGGGCGTTTCGCTCATGCGCACCGCGGGGCCCAGGACGCGCATGCGGCCCAGGTTTGGGGTGTCGACCTCCTGGAGATAGCCGTTCGCCCAGAACTGCTCGTGCTCTGCGACGCCGGCGTAGTCCAGCACGGGGGCGTTCGGCACGTCCGCAGCAGTGAGGCGCTCGCACCACTCCAAGGCGGGCCTCGTACGGAAGTGGGCCTCCAGGATGGCGACCAGGTCGTCCTTGTGGCGCGCACGGGCGAACGGGTCGGCGAAGCGCTCGTCCGCCCCCAGGTCGGAGCGCTCCAGGGCGTCGCACATGCGCTCCCAGAACGCCTGGGTGTTGGCCGCGATGGCCACGTACTTCCCGTCGCTCGCCTCGTAGTGGGTGTAGGTGGCGGCGCGACGCTCCTCGAAGCCGATCTGCTTGCCGGTGCGCAGGAAGCGGGTGAGCGGCATCGCCTGCAGGGCCGCCATCGCGCCGATGAGCGAGACGTCCACGTGCTGCCCCACCCCGAAACGCTCTCGCGCTACAAGGGCTGACGAGATGCCGTAGGCGAGCAGCATGGCGCCAATCTGGTCGGCGAAGCCGCCGATGAGCGCGTGCGGCGTGGCCCCCGGGCCGCCGCCTTGCTCTACCATCACGCCGGAGAGCGCCTGTCCCACGTGATCGAAGCCCGGCCGGTCGCCCCACGGCCCGAGGCGTCCCCACGACGATCCGGACGCCAGGATGATGTCCGGCCGCAGCGCCCGCAGGTCCTGGTAACCCAGCCCCCAGCGTTCCATGACGCCCGGCCGGAAGTTCTCCACCACCACGTCGAACGACGGCACGAGACGTCGCACGGCCTCGCGGGCGGCCTCGATGTGGAGGTCCAGCGTGATGCTCTTCTTGCCGCGGTTGTGGGCCTCGAAGTAGGCGGAGAAGCCGTCCGGCTGGAGTCCGTTGGCGCGGCCCGGCTCGCCGCCGGGCTCCTCCACCTTCACCACCTCGGCACCGAGGTCGGAGAGGAAGACCGTGGCCATGGGCCCCTGCTGGTAGCGGGTGAAGTCCAGCACGCGGATACCTGACAGTGCGCCGTGAGGCTGCTCTGCGGCGTCAGCCATAGGTGTACCTCCAGCCCGGCTGCCATTCGCGCTGCTCGGCGGCTACCTCGAGCAGGGGGCGGCCGCCGGCAACGTGCTCCATCGCCATCCACAAGGCGTAACTCCCGACGAGGAGCACCTGCCCCCGCGGATACTCCGCCACGACCTCGTCCAGCAGCCGGCGATGGCGCTCCACCGCCTGAGCGTAGGACTCGCCGCCGGGGTGTGGGTCATGGGCCCGGCTCACGCGCTGACGGTCGATCTCCGCGCGTGGCCGGCGCGTCAGATCCCCGTAGTCCACCTCGCGTAGCCGGGGGTCGATGCGGACCGTCACCCGAGGCTCGAATGCGATCTGCGCGGTACGCCTGCCACGTTCGAGGTTCGAGGCGATCACGGCGTCCAGCGGCGTACCCGCCCAGCGGTCGCGCACCTCCACCGCCTGGCGCTCGCCGGCAGCGGAGAGTGGGGTGTCGAACCACCCGGACGCCAGGCCGGCCTCGTTGTCCTCGCTGGTGCTGTGGGTGATGAAGATGACCTGCGCCGTCATGCGCCCAGCCTACACGGACGCCTGCACCTGCTCGCACGTGGGGCGGAATCTGGGGCGGTGCTTCAGCAGGAAGTAGATCAACGCGCGTGTCGGCGCGTTCAGCGCCGGAGCGTGGCGGTGCAGGAGCGACACGCGGTACGGCCGTCCGAGTTCGCCCACGACCCGCAGGCGGCCCTCGCGGACGTCGCCGGCCACCGCGCTCACGGGGAGCACGGCCAGCCCCATGTCCGCGAGCGCGGCCGCGCGGCCGGCGTCGCCGGTGAGGACGGGGGCCAGGCGTCCCGCAGGATGGCTGCTGACGAGCGCGGGCGCCACGTTCGCGGCGTTCACGTAGGGCGGGATGAAGATGTTCTGCGTACGCGGACACTCCCCTGGGCCGCCCACCAGCACCAGCTGGTCTCGCGTCCAGGGCACCAGCCGCAGGTCCGCACGACGCTCGCCCAGCAGGCGTCCGAAGCGCGCGGACATCGCCACGTCCACCTCGCCCTCGCGGACCATCTCCACCAGGTGCTCCGCATCGTGCACCTGCAGGTCCAGCTCGCCGGGGACATCCTCCGCGCGCTGCTTGAGCATGGGCAGCAGGAGCGAGGTGCCCGTGTTCTCGGCGGCGCCCAGCACCACGCGGTGCTGTGTACGCAGGTTGCGCGCCACCGCGCTGATCTCCCCCACCTGGTCCAGCAGCGCCTCGATGTGCGGGAGGAGCGCCTCGCCCTCCTCGGTCAGGGCTACCGGCGTCACGCGACGGCGCACCAGGTTCATGCCCAGGGCGCGTTCCAGCGCGCGGATCTGCTGGTGGACGGCGGGAGGCGTGTAGTCCAGGTCCGCAGCGGCGTGCGTGAAGTTCCGGCGCCGTGCCAGGGCGAGGAAGGACCGCAACTGGACCAGCGTCACGTTCTCAAGCATCGGTGGCCGCGCATCGACAGACGGCTTCGGTATGAGGCTGTTCGGCCGTCGAACGGCACTATAACGGATGTGCAATGGGAACGCGGGCGGCGGCTCCCTATCGTCCCGACAGGGCTTCATCACCCCCGAGGGCGCCCAGAGAGCCCGAGGGAGTTCGGAGGGAGACAGCATGAACCATGAACCGCACATCCATCCCCGCCAGGCCGGCGCGCCAATGACCGGACGCTCCATCACACGCCGGGGGCTGATCCGCGGTACGGGCACGGCCGCGCTGGGACTCGGTGGCGCGGCGCTGCTCGGCTGTGGCGAGGACGACGAGCCCGGCGCAACAGCGACCTCCACCTCCACGGCCACGGGCGGTACCGCCACCGCCGAGGGCACCTCGACGGTCGGCGCCGGCCCGAAGCAAGGCGGCACCTACCGCACGCGCATCACCAACGACCCGGCCTCGCTGGACCCGTACGCCACGGCCTCCTTCACCACCAAGGAGTTCTCCGGGCACGTCTACAGCCGCCTGTTCAAGATCGATGCGCAGCCCAACGCCAACCCGTACAACCAGGGTTTGCTGCCGGATCTGGCGGAGTCCGCCGAGAGCGAGGACGGCCAGCACTGGACGGTGGTGCTGCGTCCGGATGTCCACTACCACGACATCGCCCCGGTCAGCGGCCGCACGGTGACCGCGGAGGACGTGATCTACTCCTGGGACCGCCTGAAGGCGCCGGAGTCCGTGAATGCCGTGAACGTGGAGGACATTGTCTCCGCGGAAGCCGTGGACGACCGCACGCTGAACTTCACCACGGTGGCACCCACCGCGATCTTCATGGAGAAGCTGGCGGACGCGAACAACCTCTGGGTGGTGCCGGTGGAGTCGCAGGACTACCAGATCACCACCACGGCCATCGGCACCGGGCCGTGGATGCTGGGCAACTACCAGGTGGGCTCGCGCGTGGAATACGTGCGGAACCCCAACTACTACGAGACCGACACCCCCTACATGGACAGCATCACCCGGAACATCATCCCGGAGTACGCCAACGGCCGCGCCCAGTTCGAGGCGGGCAACCTGGACGCCATTGGCGTCACTGCGGACGACGTGCTGGACATGTACGGCAACAACCCGGACTGGCAGTGGGTGGGCGTGGTCTCCGGCGGACTGCATTACGCCTTCTTCGCGCCTCCGGAGATGGATCCGGACGCGCCATGGCGGGACGAGCGATTCCGCATTGCCATCTCGATGGGCCTCAACCGCGCCGACCTGATGGAACTGGCCTACAACCTGAAGGCCATGGAGGACGCGGGCCTGGACCCCTCCTCCGCGTGGAACAACGTGGTCTCCGTCACGCTCGGCAAGTGGTGGCTGGATCCGCAGTCGGAGGCGCAGGGGCCGTCCGCCGCGAACTTCGAGTACAACCCGGAAGAGGCCATGCGCCTGATCTCCGCAATGGGCGCGGAGGGCGCGACGATGAAGTGGCAGTATGCCGGCCAGCAGTACGGCGCCACCTTCGACCGGGTGGCGGAGGCAGCCGGCCAGATGATGTCCGAACTGGGCCTCACCATCCAGACCGAGGTGCAGGACTACAACGCCATCTACTTCCCGCAGACACGCGCCGGCAACTTCCACGGCCTGGCCCAGGGCGTCACGCCCGGCTACCCGGAGGTCTCCGGCTTCGTGGACCGCTTCTTCAGCAGCGGTACCTCGAACGCGACGAAGGTTAACGACGAGCGCATCAACGACCTGCGAGCACAGCAGGCAACCGAACTGGACGAGGCCGCACGCGTGGAACAGATCCATGAGATCCAGCGGATCAACGCGGAGCACATGTACTACATCCCCTTCCCCACCGGCGCCGGCACCGGTTTCACGGCCTATCAGGGCCCCGTCCGCGGCATCCGCACCACGCGCGGCTACGGCTCCGCGACCGAGGAAGTGGCGCACTACTGGCTGGACGTGTAGCGATCAGGCTCGCGACCAGACGGGACACGCATCGAGCCGGGCGCCGGAGCGGACACTCCGGCGCCCGTAGGCGGGAATTTCCTCATGGCTAGCGCGTTGGAGGGCGTCCGCGTCCTGGACTTCGGCCAGATCCAGCAGGGGCCGTTCGCGGGCGTCCTGCTTTCCGACATGGGGGCGGACGTCCTGAAGGTGGAGGAGCCCGGCGGCGAGGCACGCCAGGGCGCGGACGAACGAGGCTTCTCTGGCATGCACGAGGCCAACAACCGCGGCAAACGCAGCATCACCATCAACCTCCGCGAGGAAGCGGGCCGCGATGTGGTCCGGCGCCTGCTCCCCACCGTGGACGTGGTGCTGGAGAACTTCCGCCCCGGCCGCATGGCGGACTGGGGCCTGGGCTACGAGGACCTGAAGACCATTCGGCCGGACGTGATCATGGGCTCCGGCTCCGGCTGGGGCCGCAAAGGCCCCTGGGCGTCTCGAGGCGGCTATGACCACGTGGCGCAGGCGTTCAGCGGGGTCATGTCAGAGCAGGGGGGCGGCTCCGCGCTCACGCCGCAGGCCCTGATCGGCGGATTCGCGGACAGCATCGGCGCCATGATGCTGGCGTACGGCATCATGACCGCCCTCTACTATCGCGAGCGCACGGGAGAAGGCCAGCACGTGGACGCCTCGCTCATCGGTTCCATGCTCGCGCTGCAGCAGCGGCCCATGACCATCTACATGGGCACGGGCCACCAGCCGGGCTTCGAGTACCGCCGCAGCGCCACGTACACGCACTACCAGGCCCAGGACGGGCGCTGGGTGGCCATCGCGGCGAACACACAGGCCATGTGGGAGCGCCTCGCGGACGCCCTGGAGCGCCCCGAGATGCGCGAGGACGACCGCTTCCGTGGCCCGTTCGACCGCAGCCGCAACAAGGACCTGCTGGTGGCGGAGATGGAGCAGACGTTCCTCACCCGCCCCCAGGCGTACTGGCTGGACCGCCTGGCCACGCACGACGTGCCCCACGCGCCGGTGCTGGACTACCCGGCCGTGGTGGAGCATCCACAGTTCGTGGAGAACGGGTACGTGCAGGACATTGACCATCCCGTCTTTGGGCCCATGAAGATGGTGGGGCCACCGGTGCAGATGTCCCTGACGCCGCCGCGCATCCAGGGCGCGGCGCCCGTGGCCGGCCAGCACACCGAGGAGATCCTGCTCACGGTGGGCTACACCTGGGACGACATCACGGCGCTCAAGGAGCGCGGGGCCATCTAGGCTCCAACCAAGTTCCACACGGGTGGCCCTCGCACGCTGCGAGGGCTCCCGAAGAAAGGACGTGCCGGTGGACTCCTTCCGCCATCGTGTCGCCATCGCCGGGGTGGGCGAGACCGACTACTCGACGAACTCCGGGCGGTCCGAACTCGTGCTCGCCCTGCAGGCGATCACCGCCGCGCTGGACGATGCCGGCATCGACCGTACCGAGGTGGACGGCCTCATGAAGTGGTCCGTGGACACCTCCTCGGAAGGCGAGATCGCCTCGAATCTGGGGGTGAGGGACCTGGCGTGGTTCGGGGAGGTCAACCAGGCCGGCAACGTGGGGGCGCCCCTCGTGGCCCACGCCGCCAGCGCGATCGCCGCCGGCCTTGCCAGCGTGGTCGTGATCTATCGAGGCGTGAATGGGCGCTCTGGCCGCCGCTACGGCCGCGGGGATGTGACGGGGCGGCGAGGCCAGGGTGGGGCGGCGTTCACGGAGCCGTTCGGCCTGTTGACGCCGCAGCACTCCCTCGCGATGACCGCGCGGCGGCGGATGCACGAGTTCGGCACCACCAGCCGCCAGTTCGGCTACGTCTCGGTCTCGGAGCGCGAGCACGCCAACCGCAACCCGCGCGCGACGTTCTACGAGAAGCCGCTCACCATCGAGGAGCATCAGTCGTCGCGGCTGATCGTGGAACCGTTCCACCTGTACGACTGCTGCCTGGAGACGGACGGCGGCGGCGCCATTGTCCTGACCAGCGCGGAGCGCGCGCGCGACCTGAAGCAGCCCCCGGCCCTGATACGCACGGCGGCGCAGTACGGCGGCGGGCGCGGTCGGGCTTATGTCGACACTGCGGCCGCCGGCCTCGCGCCTCGCTTCTGGCGACAGGCCGAGGTGGCCCCGGGCGAGGTGGACGTGGTGCAGATCTACGACCACTTCGCGCCCTATGTCATCTTCGCGCTGGAGGACTACGGCTTCGTCGAACGCGGCGAGGGCGGCCCCTTCGTGGAGTCCGGCGGCATCCGCTGGGACGGCGGCGCCCTGCCCGTCAACACCTCCGGCGGGCACCTGTCCGAGGCGTACATGCAGGGCATGAACCACCTGATCGAGGCCACCCGCCAGGTGCGCGGCCAGTCCACCGCGCAGGTGGAGGACTGCCACCTGTCCTTCGTGGATACCGGCGTCGGCACCGGCGCTGTGCTGTTGGAGCGCGCATCATGACGAGCGAACAGGCGCCGCAACCCGGCGGGCGCCCTCCCTTCCCCGCCCCCGTCCCCAGCCAGGACAATGAGCCGTTCTGGGACGCGCTGAAGCAGGGCGAACTGCACCTCCAGGCGTGCGCCTCGTGCTCTGCGCTCCAGCACCCGCCACGCGCGATGTGCGCCTCGTGCGGCTCGTTCGACCTGGGTTGGCGGCAGGCCAGCGGGCGCGGAAGCGTCTACACGTACGCCGTCACCCACCAGCCGATCCACCCGGCGCTGCAGGGCTTCACGCCCTTCGCCACGGTGCTCATCGAACTGGAGGAGGGCCCCCGCCTGGCCTCGAACCTCGTCGACGTGGCGCCGGACGAGATCGAGATCGGCATGCCTGTGCATGTGGTCTTCGAGCCGCTGAACGAGGAGATCACGCTCCCGCTGTTCCGGCGCGCCTGACTTCCGAGGAGGTGTGGGGGCGCACAAGCGACTCGTCTACCCGGACCGCGAACACGAGCGCGCATCCCGTGTAAGATGCCGCGCGGGGATCGAACAAGAGATCGACATCCCGCTGTGGGACGAGGGGGAGGATCCAATGGCAGAGATCGACGGACACACCATCATCGCCCGCGCGCTGAAGACGCAGGGCGTGGAGCACATGTTTGGCGTGGTGGGCATCCCCGTCACGGGCATCGCCATGGCCGCCCAGCGTCAGGGCATCAACTACGTGGGCATGCGCCACGAGATGCCGGCCACGTACGCCGCGCAGGCCGTGTCGTACCTGGGTGGCCGCCTCGGGGCTGCGCTGGCGGTCTCGGGCCCGGGCGTGTTGAACGCCGTGGGTGCGTACTCCAACGCATGGTCCAACCGCTGGCCCATGCTGCTGCTGGGGGGCTCGTACGAGCAGGCCGGGCACCTGGGCGGCTTCTTCCAGGAGGCGGACCAACTCACGCCGCTGCTCCCGTTCTCCAAGTTCGCCGCGCGCGTGGAGCGCATCGAGCGCCTGCCGATCTACATCGCGGAGGCGGTGAAGAAGTCCCTCCACGGCGTCCCTGGCCCCTCTTACCTGGACCTCCCGGGCGACATCATCGCCGGCAAGGTGGACGAGGACCTGGTGCAGTGGGCGCCTCGCGTCCCGGACCCCAAGCGCGTGCAGTCTGACCCCGCGGACGTAGAGGCGGCGATCGCGGCCCTGAAGACCGCAGAGCAGCCGCTGATCATCTTCGGCAAGGGCGTGGCTGCGTCCCGCGCGGAGCAGGAGATGCGCGCCTTCGTGGAGAAGACCGGCATCCCCTACCTGGCGATGCCGATGGCGAAGGGCATCATCCCGGACGACCACGACCAGTCCGCCGCCGCGGCGCGCTCGTTCGTCCTCCAGAACGCGGACCTGGTGTTCCTGGTGGGTGCGCGCCTGAACTGGATGCTGCATTTCGGCCTGCCGCCGCGCTTCCGCCCGGACGTGCGCGTGGTGCAGTTGGACTTCAACCCGGAGGAGATCGGCGTCAACGTGCCCACCGAGGTGGGCATGATCGGCGACGCTCGCGCCACCCTGGGCCAGTTGCTGGACGTGCTGGACCGCGAGGGCTGGCAGTTCCCGCAGGACTCCGAGTGGCTGCAGACCGTCCGCGTGGAGGCGAAGCAGAACGCCGAGTCCGTGCAGGCCATGATGCAGGAGGAGACCAGCCCGCTCGGCTACTACCGCGCGCTGCGCTCCATCAACGAGGTGCTCCCGCAGGACGCGATCTTCGTCTCCGAGGGCGCGTCCACCATGGACATCTCTCGCACCGTCATCGACCAGTTCCTGCCGCGCACGCGGCTGGACGCCGGCTCGTTCGGCTCCATGGGCCTGGGCCATGGCTTTGCCATTGGCGCGGCGGCCGCCAACCCCGGCAAGCGCGTGATCTGCCTGCAGGGCGACGGCGCATTCGGCTTCGCGGGCACCGAGTGTGAGGTGGCCGTCCGCTACAACCTGCCGATCACGTGGATCGTCTTCAACAACGGCGGCATCGGCGGCCACAAGGCGGAGTTGTTCGAGGGCGCGCACAAGCCCGTGGGCGGCATGAGCCTGGAGGCCCGCTACGACATCATGATGCAGGGCCTGGGCGGCGCCGCGTTCAACGCGAATAACAGCGAGGAACTGGATGCGGCCCTGAAGCAGGCGCTGGCCATCGATGGGCCGTCGCTCATCAACGTCCCGCTGGACCCGGAGGCGAAGCGCAAGCCACAGAAGTTCGCGTGGCTCACCACTACCCGGTAGCGGACCGCTCGCACGCACTGCACAGGGGGGCGTCTCGCGACGCCCCCCTGTGCACTCCCCGCCGCCGCACTTGCCGCCCCCGCACCTCGAGGTAGCCCTCATGCCCGACGCCGACGAGCAAGCCCACTACGCCGACCGCCTGCCGGAGGGCATCCGCTCACGCTTCGTGGAGAACGGCAACGGCCTGCGGATGCACCTCCTCGAGTCAGCCCCAGGGGCGGCGGGTGAGGGGGAGCGGCCGGTCGTCCTCCTCCTGCACGGCTTCCCGGAACTCGCCTACTCCTGGCGCAAGGTGATGCCCGCCCTCGCGGCGGCGGGCTACCGCGTGCTGGCGCCCGACCAGCGCGGCTACGGCCTCACCACGGGGTGGGACGACGGATTCGAGGTGGACCTGCGCCCCTTCGCCATGCTCAACCTGGTGCGCGACCAGGTGGGCATGCTGGCCCGCCTCGGCATCCGCGAGGTGGCCGCGGTTGTGGGGCACGACTTCGGGTCGAGCGTGGCCGGGTGGTGTGCGGTGGTCCGGCCGGACGTGTTCCGCAGCGCCGCGATGATGAGCGCACCCTTCGGCGGCCCCGCGCCGTGGCCTTCTGCCGAGGCCGCCTCGACACCCTCGACCGCCTCGGGGCGGGGCGGCGACATCCACGCCGACCTGCTCGCCCTCGATCCGCCGCGCAAGCACTACCAGCGCTACTACGCGACGCGCGAGGCGGACGCGGACATGCGGGGAGCGCCCCAGGGGGTGCACGCGTTCCTGCGCGGCTACTACCACCACAAGAGCGCGGACTGGCCCGGCAACCGGCCCTTTCCCCTCGCCGCCTGGACGGCCGAGGAAGCGGCGCAGATGCCCACGTACTACGTCATGCACGCCGGCCAGACCATGGCGCAGACCGTCGCCGAGGTGATGCCCTCGGACGCCGAAGTTGCCGCCTGCGCCTGGCTGACCGAGGACGAACTGGCCATCTACAGCGCTGAGTACGGCCGCACCGGCTTCCAGGGCGGCCTCAACTGGTATCGCGCCGGCAGCGGCGGCGTCACCGCCAGCGAGACCGCCGTCTTTGCCGGCCGCACCCTGGACGTGCCCGCCACCTTCATCTCCGGCGCACAGGACTGGGGCGTCTACCAGCGCCCAGGCGGCCTCGAAGCGATGGGACGCCACCCCCACTTCGAGGGCACCCACCTGATCGAGGGCGCCGGCCACTGGGTGCAGCAGGAACAACCGCAGGCCGTTGTTGAGCACCTCCTGCAATTCCTTGCCCGCCACTCCTGAAGCCCCCGGCCCTCGCCCCACCACCTCCTCTCCGCCCCGCCTACCACGCTCACCGTGAGCCTGAGCCCCATTCCACACCCGGGCCTGACCCCCTCCACAATCCAGCGAACGTATACTCGCGACCCGGAGGCGCGATGAACCCCGAACACCAGGCCGCATCTCCAGCGGCCGAACCGTGGGCCGCCGTCGATGGCGACCCGCGCGAGTTCGAACACCTCACGATCACCGGGGATGCGAACCTGCCGTCCGCCTACCGCGTGACGGACGTGGCCGTCGGATCCATCGGCGCCGCGACGCTGGCCGCGGCCGCCCTCTGGCATGACCGTGGCGGCCCGGATGTACGGGTGAAGGTCGACCGCGCCGAGGCGTCCGTGGCCTTCCGCAGCGAGCGCTACCTGCGCGTGAACGGTGAGACGCCCGCCGACCTCTGGGGCCCCCTGGCGGGGGACTACCGCGCCGCCGACCGCTGGGTGCGCATCCACGCCAACTTCGACCACCACCGGGATGCCGCCCTACGCGCGCTGGGCATACCACCCGGGCCAGAGACCGCTCGCGCGGACGTGGAGGCCGCCGTCGCCGGGCTCCACGCCGCCGACCTCGTGGAGCGCATCATGGCGGAGGGCGGCGCGGCCGCCTCGTGGCGCACGCCGGAGGAGTGGCGCAGCCACCCGCAGGGCGCGGCCGTGCAGGGCCTGCCGCTGATCGCCCTCAGCCGCCTCGGCAATGCGCCACAGCGGCCCCTGCCCGCGGCCGACCGACCGCTCGAGGGCCTGCGCGTGCTCGACCTCTCGAGGGTGCTCGCGGGGCCGGTCTGCGGGCGCTTCCTCGCAGCGCACGGGGCGGACGTCCTGCGCGTGTCCGGCCCGCATCTCCCCACCTTTCCCGCGCTCGACCTCGATACCGGCTTCGGAAAGCGATCGTGCTTTGTCGACCTGCGCATGGAGGACGGCCGGGAGACACTACGTGCGCTGGTCCGCCAAGCGGACGTGTTCGTGCAGGCCTACCGGCCGGGCGCCCTGGGTGCGCTCGGGTTCAGCCCGGAGGCGCTCGCCAGGCTCAACCCCGGGCTGGTGTCCGTGCAACTCTCCGCCTACGGCCAGAGCGGCCCGTGGCAGGACCGCCGCGGCTTCGACTCGCTGTTGCAGATGGCCTCCGGCCTCGTCGCCACGGAGACGGAGTCCGCCGGCCACCCCGACCGTCCCCGGTCGCTCCCGGCGCAGGCGCTGGATCACGCCACGGGCTACCTCGCCGCGCTGGGCGCCATCGCGGCCTTACGCCGCCGCCACGCCCAGGGCGGCTCGTGGCTGGTGGAGGTCTCGCTCGCTCGCACGGGGTGGTGGCTGGAGCACCTGGGACGCGCCTCGGACGGCCACGCCGCCGCCGAACCCGACCCCTCGCCATACCTCGAGACGACGGGTTCGATCACCCACGTCCGCCCGCCTGGGCGCATCCCCGGCGCGATGCCGCGCTGGGAACGCCCCCCACCGCAGATGGGCGAGCACGATGCTGCCTGGTGACGGCGAGGCGTCGTGACAGCCCGGCGAGCCGATCACCCTTCGGTACGTCGGTCACGCGCACCGATCGATCCGCGAGCGTCCCGGTGTGTTGCAGCAATGGCCATACTTCGTCGTGCAGGATCGCCCTCTGGATGCCGGTCGGCATGAACTCCACTGGGCTGCTGTGTGAACCTGGAGGCGCCCGTTGTACGCGCGCCCCGTAGGCGTGGACATCACGGACAACGCCCCACTCCTGACTTCACCGGCCCGAGGAATTCCTGCTTGGCAAGCGTCGCTGATCTGTTACGATTCCGATAATCAATACGGCGTGCGCCCGGCCCCCGGCCGGCGATCGAAGGAGGATCCCCCATGGACCTCGGCGACAGCCCCCAGGAAGCAGCCTTCCGCGAGGAAGTGCGCGAGTTCGTCCGGGAGCACGGGCACAAGGCGCGCGGCGGCGGACGGCCGGCCGGCGGCGATGACGGCGGCGAGGGCATGCCGGACCCGGAGACCATGCGTGCGCGCATGGCTGGGATGCAGGCCTGGCGCGAGGCGCTGGTGGCCAAGGGGTGGATCGCCCCGGCGTGGCCCAAGGAGTATGGCGGCGCGGGCCTCACCGTCCTCGAGCAGTTCGTCCTGAACGAGGAACTGGCGGAGCACGGCCTGAGCGCCGGCATGTTCGGCGGCATGGGCGTGATGATGCTGGGGCCCACCCTGCTCACGCACGGCACGGAGGAGCAGAAGGCGGAGCACATCCCGCGCATCCTCAGCGGCGAGGCGCGCTGGGCGCAGGGGTACTCGGAACCGGGGGCCGGCTCGGACCTGGCGTCGCTGCAGACTCGCGCGGTGCGTGACGGCGACGAGTTCGTGATCAACGGCCAGAAGATCTGGGCCACGGCGGCCCAGTTCTCCAACTGGATCTTCATGCTCGCCCGCACGGATCCGGACGCCCCCAAGCACCGAGGCATCTCGTACTTCCTGATCGACCGCCAGACGCCCGGCATCGAGATCCGCCCGCTGACCACCATGGCGAACCAGGAGACCTTCAACGAGATGTTCTTCGAGGACGTGCGCGTCCCGGCGAAGAACGTCGTGGGCGAGGTGGACCGCGGCTGGTACGTGGGCGCCACCACGCTGGACTTCGAGCGCTCCGGCATCGGCAGCGCAGTCGGCACCATGCGCGGGCTGCAGAACATGCTGAAGCGCGGCAAGGACGCCCCCGACGCGACCTACGCCACGCAGCAGTCCCCCACCTGGCGGCTGGACTTCGCCGACCGCATCGTGGAGGCGAACATCGCCCGCCAGTTGTCCAACCGCGTGATCACGTTGCAGGCGCGGGGCATGATCCCGAACTACGAGGCGTCCATCTCCAAGTTGTTCACGACCGAACTGCGCCAGCGCATCGCGCGCACGCACCTGAAGATGTACGGCCTCTATGGCGTGCTCTGGGACAAGAACCGCGCGGAGGCCGAGAAGGGCCGCGCCGCCACGGGCTACCTGGACAGCGTGTCCTCCACGCTGGCGGGCGGCACGAGCGAGATCCAGCGCAACGTCATCGCTACGCGCGGCCTGGGCCTGCCTCGCGGCTAGCGTCCACCCAGCCCAGCACGCTGCTCTCCGGTCCCCTCCGAGGCAGCGAAGGAGACGGCGGGCCCTTGAAGGCCCGCCGCTTCCATGTCCGAGGACGCCCGTGGCGACGCCTCGCAGCGGCGGGACGTCTCCCGGGTGACGGTTGACGGCCTGATCGTGCGATGCCTACCCTGCACCGCACATACCGGCTGTATGTATGCAATCGGTCACGATTGGCTCCGCGTCCGACCTGCCGTATCCGACCTTACCTGTCAGGCCCGACGTGTCAGACCTGGAGCCGCTACCGCCACCGGAGAGACCAATGACCGCATTCGTCCCGACCGAACTACCCCACGGCATCAACCTGGGCGACATCGCCCTGTTCCAGGAGGAACGCGCGCACGAGGCCTTCCGCCTGCTGCGGCGTGACGCGCCTGTGCACTGGAACCCCGGCACGGAGCGCACCAACGGCTTCTGGTCGATCACTAAGTACGACGACATCATGTACGTCTCGCGCAACCCGGAGACGTTCATCTCCTCCAAGGGCATTGCCGGGCCGGGCCTGCGCAACCCGGACCCGTCCGCGTTCCTGCGGCCGGGCCAGGGCAACGCCAGCATCATCACCATGGACCCGCCTCGGCATGTGCAGGTGCGGCGGCTGGTGAACAAGGGCTTCACGCCTCGCGCGGTGAACGCGATGGAGCCAAAGATCCGCCAGATCACGCTCGAAATCCTGGACGAGGTGGGCGACAAGCGCGACGGCGACTTCGTGCTGGAGGTCGCCAGCCAACTCCCGCTGGCGGTGATCTGCGGAATGATGGGCCTGGAGAAGGACGTCTGGCCGCTGATGTTCGAACTGACGAACTCGATCCTCGGCAGTGGCGACCCGGAGTACCAGGCGCAGAACGTGGACGCGGAGAAGGTCGGCACGGCGGAGGGCGCGCAGCAGACCGGCGCCGCCGGCTTCATGCGCATGATCGGCTACTTCCGCGACCAACTGGAAGACCGGCGCAAGAACCCCCGCACGGACGACCTGGTCTCCATCCTCCTGGAGTCTGAGATCGACGGCGAACGCCTGGAAGAGGGCGACATCCTCGCGTTCTGCTTCCTGCTCGTGGTCGCCGGCAACGAGACCACCCGCAACGCCATCTCGGGCGGCCTCATTGCGCTGTGCCAGCACCCGGAGGAGCGCGCGCGCCTGCAGGCCGCCATCCGCGAGGGCGACGGCGAACTGGTGGACTCTGCGGTGGAGGAGATCGTCCGCTGGACCTCGCCCCTGCACCACATGACGCGCGAGGCCACGCGGGACGTTGAGATCCGCGGCCAGCAGATCTCCGCCGGCGAGAAGGTCATCATGTGGTACCCGTCCGCCAACCGAGACGAGGACTACTTCGAGGACCCGTATCGCTTCGACATCGGCCGCACCCCGAACGACCACCTGGCGTTCGGCATCGGCGAGCACTTCTGCCTCGGCGCCGGGTTCGCCCGCAAGGAGGTGCGCGTGATGTTCGAGGAGTTGTTCACGCGCTTCCCGGACATTGAATTGGCCGGCCCGCCGGACCGGCTGCGCTCCAATTTCATCAATGGGGTGAAGCACCTGCCGGTCACGTACCGCTAGGGACCGGGGCTCGGGATCGTGGCGAGGAGGACAGGATGACGGACGCCCTCTCTCCGGAAGCAGCGCCCCCGGCGGGCGCGCCTCGTAGCGTGACGGTGGACGAACTGGCGTGCGAAGGCCACGGTCGTTGCGAGAACGCGGCGCCGGAGGTCTTCGCGCTGGACGAGGACGATATCTCGCGGGTGATCCTGGACCCCGTGCCCCCGCACCTGCTCGGCAAGGTGGAGCGCGCCGTCCGCCTCTGCCCCCGGCAGGCGGTACGCTGGGCGGACGAGTAGCCGTCCCCCCGCGACGGACGCCCGCGGCAGAGGAGGTGTCCCCCATGTCCAAGCGCACCCGCCACGAGGTGGAAGCCGAACTCTCCGAGGCGCGCGCAGACCTCCTGCGTCACTGGCCCTCGGAACGTCCCACGTTCAAGTTGGACGATGCCCCCAACGCGGACGCAAAGGCCGCGCTGCAGCGCGTGATGCGGCTCCAGAACGAACTGGACGCCACGGACTAACGGCATTCGCCCTCACGCGCCCGCGCTTGGCGCTGCCTGCCTCACATCACGCCTCATATCACGCCTCACATCGCGCTAATCGGGCGGCGAACCGAACGCCCCGCGCGCCTGGAGGGCGGTGATGTCGTCCCAGGTGTACCCCGCCTCCAGCAGCACCTCCTCCGTATGCTGTCCGAAGGCCGGGCCCATCCGTTCGATGCGGGCGGGGCTGCGGGAGAGGTTCACGGGCGAGCCCACCATGGGCATCTCCTCGCCCGTCTCGGGGTGCGGCACCTTCACGAGGTAGTCGTTGGCCCACGCCTGCGGATCCTGCCCGATCTCCAGGTAGTCCAGCACCGGCTCCACCAGCATGTCCGCCTCGTGGAACGCCCTCACCCACTCGTCACGCGTGCGGGTGAGGAAGACCTCGTCCATGCGCGCGATGATCTCCTCGTTGCGCTCCCAGCGCTGCGCCGCCGTGGCGTTCTCGCCTGTGGCCAGGTCGGGGGTGCCCATGACCTCGCACAGTTGCTTCCACCACTTGTCCGGCGGCAGCGCGCCGATCATGAACCACTTCCCGTCGCCGGCCTGGAAGTGGTTCCACGTGGGCCGGCGCTCATGATGTCGACGTCGCCCCACCGTCTCGTCGGTCCAGAGGGCGCCCGTAATGTTGTAGGACTGGATCGCCAACTGCGAGCCGTACAGCGAGGTGTTCACCTCCTGCGCCTCGCCCGTGCGTTCGCGGTGCATCAGCGCCAGGACGATGCCGTAGCCGGAGACGATCGCGCCCACGTGGTCCGCCTGCGGGAACCCGGCCATGGTGGGCGGAGACTCCTCTCCCTCGCCGGTCACGGACATGAAGCCGCCGCGCGCCTGGGCCAGCGTGTCCATGGCGCCTCGACGCGCGTCCGGGCCCAGGTGCCCCCAGCCGGTGGCGTTGGAGAGAATGCAGCGAGGGTTGACCGCCTGGATCCTCTCGAACGTGACCCCCAGGCGCTCCATGACGCCGTAGCGCATGTTGTTGTGGAAGACGTCCGCCGTCTCCACGAGTTTCCAGAAGACCTCCTGGCCGGCCTCGGTCTTCAGGTCGACCACCAGCGAGCGCTTGCCTCGGTTCAGGGTGTTGAAGTACGGGTTGCCCTGTCCACTGGCGGAGGCCATCCCTCGGCCCGGATCCACGTTGGCGTAGGACTCGATCTTGATCACATCCGCGCCCATGTCGGCCAGCATGGCGGTGGCGTAGGTGCCTTGCTGCCAGATCGACAGGTCCAGGATGCGGAAGCCCTGCAGCGGTAGTTGCGCCACGATTCCCTCCCCACTCGCGCCGGCGCCTCTGATCCGCGGGCGCCGGCACGCCCGATCGCCCGCATTCTCGCACGACACGTCGAGTGTTATCCCGCAGATCGATCTCCCTCGCCCCGTCGCACGCCACCCCACGTCGAGCGAGAGGCTGCGACCCGGTAGGATCGAGGGATGGCGGGGCCGGCCTCGACAGTTCGAGGTCGCGCGACGAGCGGAGCGCGGCAATGCAGCGAGAGATTCATCGCGTGGTGGTCACGGGCATGGGCGCGGTGACGCCCATTGGCAACACCACCGCGGACTTCTGGGACGGCCTGCGTCAGGGCCGCAACGGCGTGGGCCGCGTGCAGGCGTTTGACCCGTCCGACCTCCTGGTGCAGATCGCGGGCGAGGTCAAGGACTTCGACGTGGAGCAGTACCTGGAGCGCAAGGTTGCCCGGCGCACGGGCCGCTTCGCACAGTTCGCGCTCGCCGCCGGCGTGCAGGCGCTGGAGGACGGGGCGCTCGCGGTCACGGACGACAACCGCGACGACATCGGCGTGATCATGGCCACCTCAGGCGACTCCTTCGCCATGGGCCCAGAGTGGGAGGTCTACCTGGAGCGCGGCTCCCGAGGCGTGGACCCGTTCATCGTGACGCGCATGGGGCAGCACATGGGTGCGGGCCGGCTGGGCCGCCAGATCGGCGTGCGCGGCCCCAATACCACCATCAACACCGCCTGCGCCTCCGGCACGGACGCGCTGGGCCACGCGCTGAGCATGATCCGCCTGGGACACGCGCAGGCCCTGCTGGCCGGCGGCGCGGAGGCGATGATCACGCCGCTCTCGCTCTCCTCCATGGGCCGCCTGGGCGCGCTTTCCAAGAACAACGAGGACCCCGAGCACGCCAGCCGCCCCTTTGACGCCCGGCGCGACGGCTTCATCCTGGGCGAGGGCGCGGGCGTGCTGCTGCTGGAGTCCGAGGAGCACGCGCTGGCCCGCGGCGCGCGCATCTACTGCGAACTGGCCGGCGTGGGTTGGTCCTTCGACGCCACGGACGACACGGCCCCCGACCCGCGCGGCCAGTCGCTGGCCATGACCCGCGCCATGAAGGACGCCGGCGTCTCTCCGGAGCAGGTGGACTACTTGAACGCCCACGGCACCAGCACGCAGTACAACGACCGTACGGAGACCCAGGCCGTGAAACTCGCCATGGGCGAGGACGCGGGTCGCCTGAAGGTGTCCTCCACCAAGTCCATGACCGGCCACCTTGCCGCCGCCGCCGGGGGCATCGAGGCCGTCGCCTCGGTGCTGGCGCTGCACCACGGGGTGGTGCCCCCCACCATCAATTACGAGGAGCCGGATCCGGACTGCGACCTGGACGTCACCCCCAACGTGGCGGTGGAACACGCGATCGACGTGGTCATGTCCAACTCGTTCGGCCTTGGCGGCCAGAACGCGGCTGCGGTCTTCCGGCGCTACGGGTAGGCCGGGCGCGCCTCAGGCAACGGCGTCCCCGGCCGTGCGTGCGCGAGCACGGGCGCGCGCGATCTGGCGGCGGCGCACGGTGGAGCGGTCGGCGGGCTGGCGCGGCCGCCACTGGCGCTGACGGGTGACCTCGACCGTGGCGGGCGCCCGCCCGTACATCACGTAGCCGCACTGCACGCACGAGTGGTACGTGTCTCCGATGTCCTCCACGCGAGTAAGCACTCCGCGGCACCGGGGGCAGGCGTGAGCGGAAATCATGGTGTGCCTCCAACCGACCGGGGCCCGTGACGGGCCGTGACGCACCTCCGGAGTGAGGTGTGCGGATCGTGGGCGTCGGACGTTGAGGGCGAATTGCCGGATTGTTGCCGCCAGGTGAATTGCGTGTGCGCGGACGGCCACACCCTCACAATCGTTCCACCTCGGTCTGTTCGAGGCGTCGCGAAGGGGCTCGAGGCGCTACCGGCGTCGGAAGAGCATGGAGGCGGCGACCACGGCGAGGCCCGCCACCGCCACCACGGGCGCCGCGCGCCGCGCCGCGTGGCCCAGGTCCGCGAGCGTTATCTCGCGGTCGATACGCACGGGCACGAGGGCTCTCGACGTCTCCGGCGCTGGCGGTGCGTCCGGGGCTGGCGGCGCCGGGGCTGACGGCGCCGGGGCTGGCGCCGTCGGGGCTGGCGACGTCGGGGCTGGCGCTGGCGTCGGGGCCGCCTGGGTCACGGCGGGCGCGGAGGCCGGCGGCGCGAAGGCGACACGCGGCGACTCGCGTGGCGGCAGGCTCCCCCAGCGCGCCCACGACGCCTCCCGCCCGTCCGAGGGCTGCTCGGCGCGTGGCCGTGCCTCGTGCCCCGGGGGCGTGTCCGGCGCGGTGAAGCGAGGCCACGGCGTGGCCTGCGCGGGCGAGGGTTGGTCGTGGGGTCGCTCGTGACTCATCGGGGCCATCGTACGTGGCCCGGACGTGCCGGGGGAGCATGGCCCGCAGGGGGATCGCCTCGTAGACTCGGACGATGGGACAGACAGCATGTCGATGACCGACCGCCCGCTACCGAAGATGGCCTTCGAGTGCCAGTGGCTCCGCCGCACGATCGAGCCGTCACGGCCGGACCCGTATGTCATGCTCTGCACGCACATCGTGCGTGACGGACAGGACTGCATCGGGCCGTTTCTTGAGGACATGGAGACGAACTGCGGCCTCTGGGACCCGAACGACCAGGCCCGCGCTCGAGCCAAGCGCCTCGCCCGGTAGGCCCGCCCGCGCGCGCCACTTCCGTTTCGACGCCGCCCGCCCGGCGCGGTATCCTCGCCCGAAGCACACCGGGATCGAGCGTCTCCCCAGACGGCCTGGCCGACCGCCCCCTCGTAACCCGTCCAACCACTGCACCATCGCGCCGGTGGCCCGCAGTTGGGACGAGGGCACACAATGACCACCATGACCACCCCCAGAGACGGCTCCGGCCCCGAGCGCAGCGAGCAGCACGCCGCACGCGCGGTCAGCGACGCCCAGCGCGCGGAGATCGACGAGCAGCGCGCCGCCTCGTTCACCACGAGGCGCGCCACGGTGGAGGCGCTGGAGGCGGTCCTCTACGAGCCGCTGCCGGTCCTGGACCACGGCTTCGTCCGCGTCATTGACTACATGGGGGACGACGCGGCGGTGGTGCAGGCGGCGCGCGTCTCCTACGGGCGCGGCACGAAGCGCCAGCGCGACGACCAGGGCCTGATCAACTACCTCATGCGCAACTGGCACACATCGCCCTTT
Source organism: Dehalococcoidia bacterium (assembly GCA_023228825.1). Taxonomy (GTDB): domain Bacteria; phylum Chloroflexota; class Dehalococcoidia; order UBA2979; family UBA2979; genus W-Chloroflexi-9. The sequence continues at coordinate 60,055 of JALOAL010000011.1, forward strand.
GAGATGTGTGAGATCAAGTTGCACGTGAAGTTGCCCATCTTCGTCGCCCGGCAGTGGATCCGGCACCGCACGGCGAACGTCAACGAGTACAGCGCCCGCTACTCCATCCTGGACAACGAGTTCTACATCCCTGCCCCGGAACACATCGCCGTGCAGTCCGCCACCAACCGCCAGGGCCGAGGCGACGTGCTGACCCAGGAGGACGCGCGCCGCGTGCAGGAGATCCTGCGGGACGACGCCCTGCGCTCCTACGCCCACTACGAGGAACTGCTCAACGAAGGGCCGGACGGCGAGCCTCGGGATCCGGAGGCGCCGTCGGTGGCGCGCGAACTGGCGCGCATGAACCTGAGCCTGAACTTCTACACGCAGTGGTACTGGAAGACGGACCTGCACAACCTGATGCACTTCCTGCGCCTGCGCGCGGACGCCCACGCGCAGTACGAGATCCGCGCCTACGCGGACGTGATGGCGGACATCCTGGAGCGCTGGGCGCCCATGACGCACCGCGCCTTCACGAACTACCGGCTGGGCAGCGCCCAGATCTCGAAGCAGGGGATGGAGGCGGTGCGTCGCATGCTGGCTGGCGAGCAGGTGACCGCGAAGGACGTGGGCATGTCCACCGGCGAGTGGCGCGAACTGACGGCCCTGCTGGCGCAGGAGTGAGGCACGCCGCATGGCCGACCCCGCGCGTCCGCCCCGCGTCCCGGAGTTGCTGGGCCTGATCGAGGCCGCGTGGGCTGACCTGCTCGCCTCGTTCGAGGGGTACGACGAAGCGGCGCTCACCCGGCCCGGTCGGGAAGGCTGGTCCGTGAAGGACCACCTGGCGCACGTCACGCGCTGGGAGCACGTGGCCCGGACCGTCTACCTGGAGGGCCGCCCCTTCGCGGAGGCGGCCGGGATGGACGAGGCCACTGCGCGCGCCACAGAGCACATGCGCGCCGAGTCCGGCCTGAACGACTGGTTCCATGCACGCGACCGTGACCTCACGCTGGCGCAGACGCTCGAACGCCTTCAGGCCTCGCACACAGCACTCGTCGCACGCATCGAGGCGACGCCGTGGGCCCGCCTGGAGCCGGTGGAGGTCGGGTCGCACGTGGCCGGCAACACCTTCGAACACTACCGCGAGCACTCGGCCCACATCCGTGGGCTGCTGGGTGCTACTCCGCCGCTTCGCCCGTCCCCTCGTCCGTGATCGCCCTCGGGAAGCCTGGGTAGAAGAACGTCTTCATCGCCCGCCGCAGTTCGCCCCGGTGGTCGGGGTGGGCGACGGCGATAAGGTTCTCCGCGCGCTGGCGCTGGCTGCGGCCGGCCAGGCGGGCGACGCCGTGCTCCGTGATCACGTAGTCCGCGAACGAGCGCGTGACGGTCACGTAGGTCCCGTCCTCGATGCGCGGGATGATCCTCGTGATGTGGCCGTTGGACGCGGACGAGGGCAGCACGGTGATGGCCTTCCCCTTCGGCGCGATGAACGCGCCTACGTGGAATTCGGGCTGCCCGCCGGTGCCGTTGTAGACCGTGGTGCCGAGGCTCTCCGAGCAGATCTGCCCGGTCAGGTCCACCATGAACGCGTTGTTGATGGCGACCATGCGCTCGTGTGCGGCGACCACGGGGATGGCGTTCACCTCCCGCACGGCGCGCGTCTCCAGCAGGCCGTCTTCCACCAGCCAGCGCTCCTCCTCCGGCGTGCGCGGGCTGACGGAGGTGGTCACGCCCAGGCCCGGGTCCAGGGTCTTGCGCGAATTGTTGATCACCCCCGCCATCATCTGCTCCACCACCCCGGTGGGCGTGATCTCGGAGTGCCAGCCCAGGTCTTGCTTCCCTTGGAACGCGCCGGCGTTCACGATGTGCGTGGCCGTGCGCCCGGCGCCGATCTGGATCGTGTCGCCGTCCTCCAGCACCTCGTTCACCAGGCCGGCGATGATCTCCGTCTCCGGCGGGGGCTCGGTGGCCGCCAGCACCGGGCGCTCCGTGAGTTCGGTCATCACGAAGGCGGTCACCTCGGTCACGTGGAGGCGCTCCGTGGTGCGCACGTTGGGCGCCCACGGCGAGACCTCCATGATCGAGGTACGCGCACGGCGGGCGAAGTCGCCCTTGTGCCAGGGCTGGCCGCCGAACGTCACGTAGCCCTCCGCGTCCGGGGGCGTGCAGTAGGTGGTGAAGACGTCGATCGGCTCCTGGTCGTCGCCGCGCGAGTCCCAGAGGTTGAACTGGTTCGAGAACAGTTGCGGGTAGAAGTCCGCCCGACGGCTGGCCAGCGCCTCCCGCGACCGCGGCCCGCCGTAGATGTCCACCGCGATGTCCCACGGCAGGTCGGCGTAAGCCTCCTCGAACCAGTCCTGGGCAATGGGGGCGCAGGCGCGCACCCGCACGTTGAAGTCCAGTTCGATCACGCGGTTGAAGACCGCTGGCATGAACGAGCGCGCGTCTCCCCCGATGGGTGTGTGCAGTATGTCACCCGGCTGAATGAGCGCCGCCGCGTCCGAGAACGACAGCATCCGCTTCTGGTACTCCTGCTCCCAGCCCATCCCACACTCCCCCCAGCGTCCGCTCCCCCGGCTTCTGCCTCCCGACTACGGCCTCCTACAGGGCGGTCTCTCGAGGGCGGCCAGGCGACCAGGACGCGAAACACATCCGTACTGCATGGATGGTAGGCGGCCAGGGCAAGGCACCTCGGTCGGGGGCGCCCTGCCGATGGCCCGCGGCGGAACGTGCGGACGGGTCCTCTCGGGGATACCGAGGCGGCTTCCCGGATCAGGCGCCGCCGCCCCCACCGCCGCCCGCGGGGCCACCGACGGGCGCGGGGGGCCGGCCACCGCCCGGGATCGCGTCGGACGGTGGCGTGGAGTAGTCGCGCCGCTCCTGCCGGCCGAAGGTGTAGCGCGGGTTCACTACGGAAGTGAGGAGCACCACGACCACCACGATGCCGCCCATGATCCCGAACATCTTGGCCGCACCGATCATGTCGGCCAGCGCGCCCAGGGGCACCGCCATGAGTGGCATCACGGAGAAGGTGAGCATGTTCACGCTCATCACGCGGCCGTAGTACTCCGGATCCGCTTCGTCCATGACCATGGTGTTGTTCAGCGTCTGGTAGGCCGTGAGCCACAGCCCCAGCAGCACCACGGCGACCACCGCCCCCGGAAAGCCGAAGGCGGACGAACCCAGTCCGAGCGCCACCAGGGAGAGGCCGCCCATGATGCCGGTGGCCCACTGGATCATGGGCTTGCGGTCAAAGTCCGTGAACGCCGCCACCGCCACGGACGCCACGATGGCGCCAATGCCGGAGATGGACTGCAGCCACCCATACGCCTCTTCGCCCTGGCCCAGGTCCTCCTGCACAAAGCCAGCCAGCAACATGACGTAGGGCATGGCGAAGAGCGACACGACGAACATCATGCCCATCAGCAGCCGCACGCGTGGTTGCGTGGCCACGTAGCGCAGCCCTCGGCCGATCTCCACGAACATGCTGCCCTGCACGCGCTGGCCCATCTGGCGCGCGCCACTCATGGCGGCCAACCCCGTGGGCACGAAGAGGATGACGACGGCGGACAGGGTGTTCAGGCCCGCCTGCGCGAAGTAGGCGGACTCGATGCCCCAGACGGCCACCATCATGCCGGCCAGCGCGGGACCGAAGAGCCTGGTGGCGTTCATTGCTGCGTTGGACATGGCGATGGCCGCCATCATGTTCTCGCGCCCCACCGCGTCCGCCATCAGCGGCGTGCGTGCCGGCATGCCCAGCGCGAACCCTGTCCCCTGCAACAGTCCGAGGACGAACAGCAGTTCGATAGTCATCGACCCGGTGGCCACCGGCACCGCATGGGCGATGGCCAGCACGGCGTTCATCACCTGCGTGGCCAGCACCAGGTTGCGCTTCTCCATGCGGTCCGACATCGCACCGCCGATGAGGGAGAACAGCAGCATCGGCAGTCCGAAGGACAGCGAGATCATGCCGATGGCGCCGTACGAGCCGGTCAACTGCCACGCCAGCAGGGCGCGGGCCACCATCTGCATCTGCATGCCCGTGAACGAGAAGGCAGAGGACAGCCAGAGCAGCCGGTAATACCGGTACTGGAAGACGAACATCGCCTTCCGCAAGGACGGGCGATTGGAGCCCATGGGGGGGCCCCCGGGGCCTCCCATCGGTGCGCCACCTGGCGCTCCCACTGTGCCGCGACCAGCCATGGAGACCTCGCTGCCAGCACTCGCCGCCGCATCGGTCGACTGCGCCAGAAGTGCGGAATGGGAGCGGATCGTAGGGATCCCCGAACTCTACCGTCAACGTCAGAGTCCGAGGTGTCAGACAGCCTCGACAAGACGGATGCAGGGGGCTTGCGCCCGGCACGCATGCTGTCGGTATGCGTTTGGTGGTATGCGTTTGACAGGCGTCCCCGTGGGGACTTGAATCGCCGCACACTCGGCCCTACGCCTCATGGGCGAGCCGCTGGAGGGGACACCATGGCGGGAGCACTGGACGACATCCGCGTGATCGACGCCACGGGGCCCATCGGCCACTATGCGGGCTACCTGCTGGCAGACCTGGGCGCGGACGTGGTCAAGGTCGAACCGCTGGAGGGCGACCCCGCGCGACGCTGGCCGCCGCTCCTCCCGGACACTCCGGAGCCAGAGGCGGGCCTGCAGTTCCTGCTGCTGAACGTGAACAAGCGAGGCGCCGCGCTTGACCTCGGCAGCACCGAGGGGCGCGAGGCCTTCCTGCGCATGGTCGCCGGCGCGGACGTGCTGCTGGAGTCCTGGTCAGCCCGGGAGGCGGAGGTGCTCGGCCTGACGCCGGACGTGATCGAGGCGGCCAACCCCAACCTGGTGCACGCCTCGGTGACCGGGTGGGGCCTCAGCGGGCCGTACGCGGAGTGGGCCTACGCGGACATCGTGGCGCTGGCGATGTCTGGGGTGATGAACCTGGCCGGGTTCCCGGACGGGCCGCCGGAACAACTCCCGGACCATCAGGGCTACCACTGCGCCTCCATCAACGCGGCCGCAGGCGTGATGGCGGCGATCCTCTACCGCGACGCCACGGGCGAGGGCCAGCGGGTGGAGGTCTCCATGCACGAGTCGCTGCTGATGGCGCAGGAGACGGCCATGCAGGCAGCGGACATCCTGGGCACCAACCGCCAGCGCACGGGCGGCGGCGGCGCCACCGGCTTCAAGATGCCCGGCCTGGGCGTGTACGACACGGCGGACGGCGCGCTGTATTCCATGTGCACCGGCAACGCCGGCTCCGGCTTCCAGGGCCTGGTGGAGTTGATGCGCGAACTGGACGGCCCCAGCGAGATCCACGAGGAGCCGCTCTTCTCCTTCGTCCAGGAACGCATGAACACCGGCCTCCTGATCCAGGCCATGCAGGATCCCGAGGGCGCCGGCGAGATCATCCAGACCCTGCGCCGCATCGACGACATCGCGACGGACTTCTTCCGGCGCCACCCCACGCAGACGCTCTACAAGCGGGGGCAGGAACTGCGCGTCCTGCTGGGCCCGGTGAACACGCCGCAGGACATCTCGGAGAGCGAACAACTGGCCGCCCGGGACTGGTTCCGCACGGTGGAGGATCCCGCCCGCGGGCGCACGCTGCGCTACCCCGGCCCCCCATGGCTCCTGCAGGCCACGCCCGCGAGCCTGCGCCGCCCGGCCCCGCTCCTGGGCGAACACACGAACGAGGTGCTGACGGAAGCCGGCGTGGACGGCGGCGCACTGCTCGCCGCGGGGGTAGCACGATGACCAGCGCGACGAGCGAGAGCACGAAGACCTACCCGCGCCCGCTGGAGGGGCTGAAGGTGCTGGACCTGACGTGGTTTGGCGCCGGGCCGATTGCCACCAAGATCCTCGCCAACCTCGGTGCGGACGTGGTGCGCATCGAGACGGAGAAGCGGCCGGACGGGCTGCGCGTGGTGGGGCCGAAGCCGGTGGGGGACAACAGCCTGAACACGTCCGGCTACTACAACAACTTCAACGCGGAGAAACGCTCGATCACGATCGACCTCACGCAGCCGGAGGGACACGCCCTGGGCATGAGGCTGGTGGAGTGGGCGGACCTGTTCATGACCAACATGACCAACCGTGCCGTGCGCCAGACGGGCATGACCTGGGAGCAGGTGCACGAGGCGAACCCCCGCATCATCGGCATGTACGAGCCCATGCAGGGCAACACCGGGCCGCACACGGAGTACATGGGCTTCGGCGCGGTGCTGTCCGCGCTCTGCGGCCTCAACTACCTGGCCGGGCACCAGGAGAACCGGCCGATCGGCGTGGGCTCCAACTATCCGGACTACGTCGTGAACCCCGGGCACGGCGTCATCGCGATGCTCGCGGCCGTCCGCCACCAGCGCCGCACCGGCGAGGGCCAACTGATCGACATGTCTCAGTTCGAGTCGTCCGCGGCCGTCCTCAGTGCGCCAGTCTTCGCGTGGGACAACGCCGGCCTGGAGTACGTCCGGCAGGGCAACCGCGTCCCCTACGCCGCGCCTCACGGCGCGTACCGCGTGGCCGAGCACCCCGAGCGCCCCGACCTGTGGCTCGCCCTCGCCTGCCTCACGGAGGACGACTGGCGGGCGGCGGCCGCCGCCATGGGGCATCCGGAGTGGGCGGAGGACGCGCGCTTCGCCACCGTGGCGGACCGCAAGGCGAACGAAGACGCGCTGGACGCCCTGGTCGCGGAGTGGGCCGCCGCACAGGAGGGCGCCGCGGCCGCAACAGCCCTGCAGGCCGCGGGCGTACCGGCCGGCCTGGTGCTGAACGCCACGGAGGTACTGAACGACCCACACCTGGCCGAGCGCGCGTACTACGCCTACCCCGACCACCCCGAGGCCGGCCCGCGAGCCTACGACGGCCCCGGCTTCCGCCTTTCCCGGACGCCGCACGAGGTCCGTGGCGCCGCCCCCCTGCTGGGCGAGCACACCTTCGAGGTCGCCTCGGAAGTCCTCGGGCTCACCTCGGACGAGATCGGGCGGCTGATCGCGGAGGACGTCCTGCGGTAGGCCTCGTCCTCGCCCTGGTGATGCCTATGATTCGTGGGCGTTGATTCGTGAGCGTGGGCACTCGGGGGTGGAGCGACACCCCCGGTCTTCGTACCCTCCGTGAGAGACCGCCGCCAGCCAGGCAGTGCCATGAGTGAAGGAACGAGGCCACATGACACTGGACCGCAAGACGCTTGAAGAGGGCGCGGACTGGATCGCCGAGATGGTCAGCGAAGAACTCGGCGGCTTCATCCCCGCAGAACTGTGTGACCTGGTCATCGAGACCGAACTCAAGATCCGGGCGGAGACGGGCGACGAGTTGATGGACCATGGCCAGATGACCCAGCGCATCATGGCGATCTTCCACGAGGACCCGGACATCCCCACGCAGGAAGGCGCCGTCTCCGACTTCATTGTCCGCGAGATCCTGCACTGGGAGGACGAGTTCCGCGCCATGGCAGGCGCCCCGCGCGAGGTGCGCCCCTCGTAACGCTGCGGCCGGCTGCTACGCGGGCCCTGCCCCCGCAGCCCGCTGGGTAGCCCGCTGGGTAGCCCGCTGGGTAGCCCGCCGAGCCTAGCGGGCGGCCGCCTTCTTCCTGCCCTTGCCCGTGCCGGAGACGCGGTCGCGGATCGCCTTCAGGCGCTGTGCATTCTCCGCGTCCGGGCCGTCCCCCTTGGGCTTGGCCTCCGTCGCGATGCCGGGCACCTCCAACAGGAAGGCGCGGCCCTGGAAGGCTGGATGCGCCATGATCGCCTCAAAGCCCTCAGTGCCGATGTGACCGTCGCCGATGTTCTCGTGGCGGTCGCGGAAGCCGCCGAGCGGGATCTTGGAGTCGTTGGCGTGCACCACGGCGAGCCGGTCCAGGCCGATGTACGCGTCGAACTCCCGCATCGCCTCGTCCAGGCCGTCTGCGGTGTGGATGGCGTAGCCCGCCGCGAACGAGTGCGCGGTGTCCACGCACGCTTGCAGCCGAGGCGACCCGACTGCGCCGATGAGCGCGCCGATCTCCTCGAACCGCGTGCCGATAGCGCCGCCCTGCCCGGCCATGGTCTCCAGCGCCAGGAGCGCCTCGCCCGGCGCCTCGTCCAGGATGCGCGTGATGGCGCCCACCACCTGGTCTTGCACCGCCTCCAGGCCCTGCCCGCGGTGCGAGCCGGTGTGCAGCACCACGCCCTGTGCACCGATGCGTTCGGCGATGCGCATGGCGTTCACCACGGAGCCCACTGACTTCTCCAGTTGCTCCGGGGTCTCCGTGGCCAGGTTCGCGAGGTAGATGTTGTGGATCCATACCTCGCCCAGGCCGGCGGCGGCATGGGCCTCGCGGAACCGGGCGCAGTCCTCGTCCGAGTGGTTCGTGGCCCGCCATGTCTGGGGCGCGCTCACGAAGATCTGCATCGCCTCCATCTCCCGCTCCAGCGCGCGCTCGACCGCCCGGTAGAGGCCTCCCGAGGAGGAGACGTGACCGCCGACCTGGATGCGCTGCTCTGCCTGTGGGCTCATGACTTCCCCCTTGCGGTCCGTGCGGCGTCCCGGTGTGCCCGGGATGTCCCGCCGGTCGCCCAGCGTTGAAGGCGCCTCGGACGGACGCGGCTGTGCGTGATCGTGGGTCGCCGGCTGGGGAGGAGCGGCCCAGCACGCTGGGGCGAGGCGCAGCGACGCCAGTGGCAGGATACCAAGTCCTACGGGAACTCCCGCACCCGGCCGATAACTACGAGGAAGGAGGCGCGAACATGGACCGTGGGTCGCACCGGGATGGCTCTCACCCCGAAGACTGGCTCGCGCCCCCGGGCCGGGAGCCGCTCGGTCGCGGGATGGGCACGCGCAGTGCGCTCGTGCTGATCACGGACCCGCGCGCTGCCGTGGCCGCCACGCTCGTGCTGCAGGAGATGGGACACACGGTGGACCTCGGCTCCGAGCCGGCGTACGCCCTGCGCTGGCTGCGGCGCGCCCGCTATGACGTGGTGCTGGCCGGCGGCGCGGGGGTGGCCACGCCTCGGTTCGCGGCTCGCCTGCGCGAGGCGGCGCCGGACGCGCGCATCCTGCTGATGGCGGAGCGCACCCTGGCGGACGACGACCTCGGCGACGCGGGCATCGAGGTGCTGCGTCTGCCCATGGACGTAAACGCTCTGGTCGCGCGCTTCATGCCGGCAGCGGCCTGACCGGACGCGGATCCTCGGACGGGACGCAGGCGCCCCGGAGCGTGCAAATGGTGCACTCGCCTGCGCGAAACGTTGAAGCCACCGGAGGCCGGTGATACCTTCCCATAGCACGGTCCAGTGCCCGCCATCCGGGCTCGGGCCAGCCCGAAAGGTCCTATCTTGGCCTACAAGATCATCGAGACCTGCATTGGCTGTACGGCCTGTGTGAAGAAGTGCCCTGTAGAGGCGATCTCCGGTCTCCGTAACGAACTCCACGTCATTGACCCCGAGTTGTGCATCGACTGCGGCGCCTGTGGCGCGGTCTGCCCGCCCGAGGCCATCCTGGACGAGGTGGGCGACATCTGCCGCACCTTCCCCCGCCGCGAACTGCCGCTGGCCAAGGTGGTGGAGGAAAACTGCATCGGCTCCGGGTGCGAACTCTGCATCAACATCTGCCCCTTCGACGCCCTCTCGCTGCAGGACGCCCCGAACCACCACGACTTCTACGGCATGGCGTCTGTGGACCCGAAGAAGTGCGTGGGCTGCCGCCTCTGCGAGCAGGCGTGTGGTTGGTCCGCCATCTACATCGACCCGCCGCGGGAGATGCTGAAGAGGAAGGTCTACCCGCTGGAGATCCTGACCCCCAAGAGGGGCAAGGGCCTCCAGCGCGCCAACGCCAACGCCTGACGCTCCGCGCAACGCACCACGGACAGCCCCGCCCTGGCGGGGCTGTTTCGCGTCCGGGGTATGCTCGCGCCCGACCGGGCAGCCGCCCATACGCAGACCGCCGCAGGAGGAACCACCAATGCCACTCGTACGCGCCGGCGACGTTGAACTCGAATACTTCGAGACGGGACCGGCGGACGCCTCGGACGCGACGCCCCTGGCCGTGCTCGTCCACGGTGCATCCTCCTCGTCCCGCATCTGGGAGACCGTGCAGCAACGACTCGCCGAGGCGGGCGTGCGCTCGGTGGCCATCTCCACGCTGGGCGCGGGCGCCTCCAGCCAGCCCGAGGAACCCGCCCGCTACGCCCCCGCCTCCTACGCACGCGACCTGGCGGCCGCCCTCGACACGCTCGGGCTGCGTCGGTTCACGCTCGTGGGGCACTCGCTGGGGACGCTCGTGTCGCGCTACTACGTGCGGGACCACGCCGAGCGCGTGGACGCGCTGGTGCTGATGGCGGGCCCCGACCCTGCCCGCGCCGCCCTCACGCCCGAGCAGCAGGCACAGCGCGCCTCGCGCGCGGGAGCCGAGGCGCCTGAGACGCCCACGGACTCGTGGCAGGAGCAGCACCAGGGACTGAGCGCGGAGACGCGGGACGCCCTCTGGAGTGACATCCGCGCCAACCCGCCGCAACGCATGCGCGGGCAGGCGTCCCCCTGGCCCGGCCTGGAGGGCGAAGCGCCGAAGATCCCCGTGCACACCCTGGTGGTCTGCGGCGACGCGGACGACGTGGTGGCGCCGGAGGTGGCGGTGCGAGGCTACCTGGAACTGGACGCCACGAGGAGGCACCTGCACGTCTTCCACGGGGTGGGGCACTTCCCGAACGCGCAGGCGCCGGACCGTCTGGCGGGCGTCCTGGCGCGGTTCGTGCGCGGATACGCCGGTGAGTGAGGCCGTGGTCCCCCTGCGCTTTGTGCGACTACACCCCCGCGCACGCACCCCCTCGCGCCAGACGGAGCACGCCAGCGGCTTCGACCTGCACGCCTGCCTCGATGCGCCCGTCCAGGTGGGCACGATGCCGGTGAAGGTGCCCTGCGGCATCGCCATGGCGGCGCCGCCCGGGACGGACGTGCAGGTACGTCCGCGCTCCGGCCTCTCCTCGCGAGGCGTGATGGCCCTCCTGGGCACGGTGGACGCGGACTACCGAGGCGAACTGATGGTGACGCTCTACTGCCTGCCAGACGCCGCCCCGTTCACGGTGAACGACGGGGACCGCATCGCCCAACTGGTGGTCAGTCTCCTCGCCCCCGTGGAGTGGAGCGAGGTCGACTCGCTGGAGGACACGCAGCGGGGCGCTGGAGGCCACGGCTCCACGGGCGTGTAGCGGGCAGAATCGGGTGGCCTCGGCTTCGGCAGGCCGGGGCGGCGGACCTTTCGGGCACGTCTTCCGGACAAGGCGAGAGCGGACCTTGCGGTCCGCTCTCTCACCAACATCTGCCGTGCGGCGGGGGTACTGATTCTCGACAGATGCGGCTTCTGAAACGCTGCGCGGACTGGCCGCGCCGGGACTAGAGCGCCGTGGTCTCTTCGACGACCTCCGGGGGCTCCGCGAACACGTAGTGATAGAGCAGCGCGGCCAGCACGCCGCCGATGATGGGGCCGATCCACCAGACGAGGTGGCTCGTCCAGTCCCCCGTGAGCAGCGCGGGGCCCACCGCTCGCGCGGGGTTCAGCGCCGCGCCGGTCAGCGGCCCAGCCGCCAGGATGCCCATGGTGATGCTCAGGCCGATGGCCAGGCCGGCGACCATGTTCGGTCCGCGGCGGTCCACCGCCGTGCCGAAGATGACCAGCACCAGGAAGAACGTCAGCACCGCCTCGATGCCCACGCCCTGTGCGAACTCGATGCCCGGCCCAAGCGCCGGCGTGCCGAGGTTCGAGGCGTCCCGCAGTCCCTCCGGGAACAGCAGCACCAGCAGCACGGCCGCCACGATGCCACCCACGAGTTGGGACAGGACGTAGCCCGCGGCCTCCAGCGAACCGATGCGACGGGTGACCCAGAAGCCGGCTGTCACGGCGGGGTTGAAATGGCCGCCGCTGATGTATCCCAGCGCCAGGACCATGAGGCCGATGGCGAGGCCGTGCGCGAGCGCGATCTCGACAAGCCCGATGCCGGCGTTCCCGACCGAGAGCACGATCGAGCCAGCGCCGGCGAAGACCAGCGTGAACACGCCGATTGCCTCGGCAAGCAGTTTGCGGGGATCGATCGCCGCGCCCATTGGTCCCCTCCCGCGGGGACCGCCCCTATGAACGGCGGCCCCTCGACTGGCAAATAGAACCACGTAACGGTGAACAAGTCAACACGCATGATCAGATCGAGTATTCCACAGATCCCCGCATGCCCGGGGCCAGCAGGAACGTGCGGCTCCGAGGTGCTAGGCTCCCCGCCGTGGGGCGGCTGAACATCCACCACCGGTCGACGCACGCCACGAGGCCCCCCTGGGGCGCCTCGTGGCTGCCGGTGTGGTCGCCGGTGTGCGCCACGCGACGCGCTCTCGTCGGGGTGGCGCTGCTGGCTGCGGTGCTCCTCGTAGCGTGCGGCGGCGACAGCGGCATCCGCATCACAGCCATCACCTCCACACCGAGCACCAGCACGGCCACCCCCACGCCCGCCAGTCTCCTGAGCGCCGCCCCGGCGGCCACGCTGGCGCCCGTCCCGGAGATGCCGGAGAACCCCTTTGCCGCCGGCCGCGTGGTGGAGGGCTACCTGGCGTCCGGCAACCCGGACCTGGCGGGGTGCCTGCCTGACCTCGTGCGCACCTGGCGCCTCGCCACGGAGATACGGGGGCCTCGATGCCTGCTCATCGACATCGACGGCGACCGCCAGAACGAGTACGCCTTCGTCATCTCCTTCCCGGTGGCGGACGGCCCCCAGCCCGCGGACCTCTGGTTCTTCGAGTCGCCTGACGAGGGCCACCGCTTCTTCAACTCCGCCCGCGCGCTGGCCAACGGGTCCGCCTCCGGCCTCTACCTGCGCTACGTGGAGGACCTGACCGGCGACGGGGCGCAGGACATTGTGGCCACGTGGGAGGACTGCGACGGCTCCACCTGCGTTACCCACCTCCTCATCGCCAGCCACCACAACGGCGTGCTGGAGGACCTGGCCCCCGACGACACCTCGATCGAGGGCCTGGAGAAGTTCGAGGTGAGCGACGGCACGATTTCGATGCAGGGCGGCCTGGTCAGCAGCGAGGAGGCCGGGCCTCAACGCGGCGCCACGCATCGCGTCTCCTGGGCCGGGAGCCGCTTCCGGCTGGAGACCGTCCCGGGCGAGGCGGCCTACCTGGTCCACCTGGTGAACGACGCGGACCGCGCCTTCGCCGCCGCCGACTACCAGGACGCCCAGGCGCAGTATCTCGCGGCCACCAGCAACTCCACCCTGCCGGACTGGAAGGCGGAGGTGGGGCAGCCCGCCGGCCGCGCGGAGTTGCGCGCGTACTCGACCTTCCGAGCGGCGCTCGCCGCAGGGCGCGCGGGCGACGTGACGGAGTCGCTCGTGCTGCTCGGACGCGCCGCCACGGAGTACCCGGACACCATGCACGGCAGCATTGCCGCGCAGTACCTCGCGGTCGTGGGCGAGGGCGCCACCGCCTCCCAGGCCTGCTCGGCCGTGGAGATCTACATCGAGGCGTTCCAGGCGCAGTACGTGGAGTTCTGGGAATACGGCACCGCGAACCCGGAGCGCAACGTCTTCACGCTCTGCCGGTAGTCTCTCGCGTCATGCCCGCGCCTCACCCGCTGCGAGCGCCTTACCCGCCTCGATGCCCTCGGGCGTCTTCGGCGCGGGGGGATAGGGCGACAGCACCATGCCGAGGGCTGCGACGAGGAAGATCACGGCGAAGGTGACGAACGGGGCGTCGTACGAGCCGACGCGGTCGTACCAGACACCGGCCAGGAACGGCCCGGCCGCATTCGTGAGCATCTGCACCGGCCCGAACGAGCCCTGGATGCGTCCCAGCGCCGCCCGCCCGAAGTAGTCCGCGTACACCACGTGCATCAACGACACCTGCACGCCGAAGAACGAGCCGTAGACCACCGCATACGTCATGGCTGCGGGCAGCGAGGCGGAGTTCATCAGCAGCAGGATCGCGCCCGCCATGCCCACCAGCGCTCCGGCCATGGCCCAGCGCATGGTGACCCGCTGCGCCACCATCCCGCCCACGATCGCCCCCACGGCGCCCATCCCGGAGAACACGGTGATCACGAGCGCCGCCTGCGTCCGAGGCAGCCCCTGGTCCACCAGGTGCGGGATCTGATGGAAGTTGATGGCGCCGCCGCAAAACATCGTGAGCGCCACGGCGAAGCCCACCAGCCAGTACGCGCGCGTCCTCATCGCCTCCCGTAGCGTGAAGTCGCGCTCCAGCGGCGCCGACGGCAGCCCGTCCAGGTCCATGGGTTCTGGGTCGCCGTCCGGACGCAGGCCCATGTCCTCCGGGCGGCGTCGCATGAACAGGAGCGACGGCGCCGTGATCGCCAGCGCGATCGCGGCCAGCGCCACCCAGCCGGCGCGCCACCCGCCAAAGACCTCGATCGCCACGGCGACCACGAGCGGGAAGAGGGCCATGCCAATGCGAGGCCCCACCGCGACAATGCCCGCGACCGCGGCCCGGCGGCGGACGAACCAGTTGGCTGTGGCGACGAAGCCGGCGGGCGACATCGCGCCCACTGAGACGGCACGGCCGATCGAGTAGAAGAGCAGCAGGTGCCACAGGGCCTGCATCTGACTCAGGGTCAGCGCGCACGCGGCCATGATGACGCCGGACAGGACGACCACCCAGCGCCCGCCCCAGCGGTCCACCAGGATGCCGGTGACGGGTGCGATCACTCCGGCCACCAGCCCGCCGATGGAGATCGCGGCGGACACCTCAGACCGAGTCCAGCCGAAGTCGTCCTCCAGCAACTGGGAGAAGACACCCAGCACCGGGTTGAAGAAGACGACCGAGCCGAAGGTGGCGAAGAAGGCCGCCACGACCACGCGCCAGCCGTAGTAGAGGCGTCGCCGCGCCGGGCGCGGTGCGGTCGGCGTTGCGTTCAGGAGGCCCTCGATCCCGCGGGTGATCGACGCGCTGGTGACGATGCGAGTCCGCAGCGTAACGAGGCGCGCCGCTACATCCGAGCGGGCGCTCAACGCTCGCGCCAGCCCCACGCATCACGCCGGCGCGGGCGGAGGCGTTGACCGCGCCGAGCGCCGAAACGTACCGTCGAGGTCACAACTGCGAGGCACCCGCGCGTCCGGCGCCCGCCGTCCCTGGAGGCAACCCCATGTTCCGCCGCCTGCGATCAGCGTTCTTCGTCCTCCTGGCGGCTGCGGCCGGCGCCGTGCTAGGCCGCATCGCGCTCCAGGCGCGGGAAAAGATGGAGGCGGGAGAACCGCTCTCCAGCATTGAGCCGTCCAGCATCACCCTGCGAGTGCAGGACCTGATCCCCGGCCTGGTGGCCGCCTTCCGGGTGAAGGACGCGCCCTGGTCCTGGTTTCGCATCCCCTCGTGGCTGGCCGCGTTCGCCGTGAACTTCGGCGTGGGCGCGCTCGGCGGCGACCTCGGACGCCTGCGCGCGCAGGCCGAACGAACCGCCTTCGAGTTCGCCGGCCTGGACGCCCGCGACTTTGGCCTGGGCGGTGACTACGAGGACGCTGAGTTCACCGACGCGCCCGAACCCACGCTCGCCCCAGACGCGCCACACACCCCGCGTGCCGAGGCGCCCGGCGCCAGCACCAGCGACGCGCGCCCCGCCCCCTCACCCTCTCCCTCGCCGTGGCCGGCGCCGCCACCGAACCCCACCACGCTCTAACCGCCCGCTCCGCTCGGCCTCCCCCGCAACCACGTGCGTCGTGCAGCGGGCCTCGAGGCGTCCGTTGCAAGGGTTCCGACACGTCCTCTGCGCCCGCAGTGATGGGAATCGCCTCGCCTCTTCCCTGGACGGCGGTGACGAGGTGTGGGTGATCGTCGCCGAGTAGCCCCCTCGCGTGTCGGGAGTGGTGCTGCGACTGTGACCACGCAGGGACCGTACAGACTGCGGTGGGCATCGGCCCGCCGCAGTCTCTTTATGTCCACTCCCCTCTACCGTTCCTCAGCAGGCATCCGTACGAAACGGTTGAACGTACAACCATATATGCGTTTGTGATGGCGCATCGCGGGCCCACCACCCACGAGAAGGCACGACATGAGGCATCCCGCACTGTTCCTCGCCGGCGCGCTCGCGCTCGGCACGCTGCTCGCCGGCTGTTCTGCCGATGGCGATCCCACGGCCGCCACCACGTCGGAGGCGGCGCAGGCCACAGCCACGGACGAACCCACAGCGACGGACGCCCCCACGGCGACGGCGACGCCCACAACGACCGTCGCCGCCACCGCCTCGCCCACTGACTCCACGACGGCGACGGCTACCGCCACGACCGAGGCGGCCGCCGGCGCGACTCGGCAGGCGCCCATCGGCGGGTTCGTGTTGCCCTCCCTGGACATCGAGGTCGGGACCACGGTGGTGTGGTCCAACCAGGACGGCGTGCCGCACACCGCCACTGCGGACGACGGCTCGTTCGACTCCGGCAGCATCCAGGGCGGCACCTTCAGCCACAGGTTCGAAGAAGCCGGGACGTTCTCCTACTTCTGCGCGGTGCACCCGGACATGACGGCCGAGATCACGGTCTCCTAGCCTGTCCTAGCCCCGCGCGGTTGCGACAGGGCCGCCGCGCTCCCAGCCGCAGCCCGGGCGTCTGCGACCGCCCGGGCTGCCCTCACACCTCGGGGTGGGAGGCGACCGACTGCGTGCGTCCGCGCCGGGCGCAACGCATCACGCGCACTGGATGCGGTGCTATTATTGGCCCAACTCTGCGGGCCGGATCACACACGGCCCGCTGCTCCCCGAACTCCCCGGAGGCTTCGTCCGTGACCGTTGCGATGGCACTGGCAGTCGCATATCTACTCGGGTCGATCCCCACCTCGTACATCGTCGTCCACCTCTTCACGGGACGAGACGTGCGGTCTATCGGGAACGGCAACCCGGGCATGATGAATGTCTGGGACAACGTGGGCCTGCGGCCCGCGATCCTGGTGGGCCTGGGCGACATCGGCAAGGGCATGGCGGCGGTGGGCGTCGCGTACTGGATGGGCTTCGGCGACCCCATGGCCGTGACCCTCGGCATCATGGCCGTCCTGGGCCATGACTTTTCGCTCTTCCTGCGGTTCCAGGGAGGCAACGGCACGGCGGCCGCCGTGGGCGCCCTGTTCGCGCTCGTCCCGGAGGCCTCGCTGCCGGCGGCGGGGCTGGCGGTGGCGATCTACGCGGTGGTGCGGAACAAGCGCTTCGCCGGCATCATCGGCCTGCTCGCCATCCCGGCGCTCGCCTACGCCCAGGCGTACCCGGACGTGAAGGTGCTGGGCGTCATCCTGCTGCTGACGGTGGTGGCCTTGAAGATCATCCGTTTCGAGGGCTTCACGCCCGCTCGCACCCGACCGCCTCGGGAGCCTGATGAGTTCGTTTGAGGACGTCCTCGAACAATTCCGGGAGGCCGTGACCGGCCCCGCCGAGGAAGTACCGCTGGCACGGGCCGCCCTCATCGCCGCGCGCGCCGAGTACCCCGACATTGACGTGGACGCGTATGAGCGCCGCCTGCAGGACATCGCCGAGACGCTGGAGCAGCACCTGGGACGCTCCGGCGTGCGCGAGCACCCGCGCCGCACCATCCTCACCGTCAACCAACTGCTCTACCGAGAACTCGGCTTCCGAGGCAACACCGACCATTACGACGACTCTCGCAACCTCTACCTGAACTACGTGCTCTCAGAGCGCCGGGGCATCCCCGTGACGATGTCGATCGTCTACACGGAGGTCTGCCAGCGCGTGGGCCTGGACGTGCAGCCGGTGGGCCTGCCGGGCCACGTGGTCTGCCGCTACCGCCCCGACGGCGTCGAGGTGGACGCGGACGACCTGCTGCTGGACGTGTTCTCGTTCGGCCGCCTGATGACGCGCCGTGACTGCCAGATCCTGGTGCGCAACATCTTCGGCTCACGGGTGGAGTTCAAAGACCACTACCTGGCGAGCCTGCAGCCTCGGCAGGTGCTCCAGCGGCTGCTCCACAACCTGAAGGCGGGCTACCTGCAGCGCGGCGACGAGGACCGTGCGGCGAAGGTGATCGACCTGCTGCTGGCCCTCTACCCGTGGGACCTGGACGAGATCCGCGACCGAGGCATGCTGCGCGAACGCCTGGGCGATGTCGCTCCCGCGCTCAGTGACCTGGAGCAGTACGTCCAGTTCCGCCCCGGTGCGCGCGACATCCAGACGGTGGCGGAGACCGTGAAGTCCCTCCGCCGCCACGTCCAGGGCGAGGCCCCCGAGGGCTGACAGCGGTTCCGCCCCAGGGGTGTGGTCGCGGGGCAATGGGGGCGCAGCACGCTGCGCCGCCTACAGTGGAGGTGCGCCGACCTGGCGCATCCGGCGCCATGACCCTCGCCGTCTGGCGCCGCCCGTGGGTGGCTGGTACGCTCGGTGCAGCCGCCCTTCGAGCGCGAAAGAGCACGATGGTCGAAAGCCACCCTCGCCCTTCGGTACGGCCGCTGCACTCCGCGGTCACACCGGCCACCTCGTTCGTGGCCTACTCGGAGACCCTCGAATACGACACCAACCATGCGTTGGAGTTCATCGACATCACCGCTGACGTCCAGAACGTGATCGCCCGCTCCGGCGTGAAGTTCGGCCAGGCGGTGATCATGTCGAACCACACCACGGCGGCCATCGTCCTGAACGAGCACGAGCCGCTGCTGCTGAACGACATGGCGCGCGTCCTCTCGCGCATGGCGCCTGCCGGCGACTACTACGAACACAACGACTTCTCCATCCGCACCCACAACATGACGGACCGCGAGTGCGCCAACGGCCACGCGCACTGCCAGCACCTGTTCCTGGGCGCCAGCGAGACCGTGCCCGTCCACAACGGCGCCGCGCACATCGGCTTCTACCAAAGCCTGTTCCTGGTGGAACTGGACCACGCGCGGCCTCGCACGGTGTTTGTGCAGGCGCTGGGGGTGGGCGGGTAGAGACCGCCCGACCGTCCCCGTGAGTGGCCCCCCGCCCAACGACCAGCCTGTCCGCCGGCCCACGCGCATCCTGCATCGCGCCGGCAACTTCCATGACCTGCTGCACCTGGCCGGACACCCGGCCGTGGACGCGATCGAGGCGGACATCTGGGTGGTCCGAGGCCACCTGGTCGCCCACCACGAGCGGCCCATCGGGCCGTGGCTGCTGGGCAACCACGGCCCCGCGCGCAGCGCCGACCGCGTGCCGCTCGAGGTGATCCTGGAGGCCGTGAAGGACACCTCCAACTTCGTCATCGACCTGCGGTCGTGGTTCTGGGACCCCGCGCCCGCCCTCGCGCGGGCGCTGGCGGCGAGCCTGGACGACTTCAGCCACATCAGCGTGGCCTGCGAGGCGTGGATTACCGCGGACCGGCTGCGCGAGTGGCTGCCCGGCCTGGACGTGAACTACTCCATCCGCTCGCCCCGGCAACTGCGGGAGTTCCTGGCGGACGTCGACGCCGGCCGCCGCCGCCCCACCCACGTCACCATCCGCGAGAGCATGATCCGTAGCGCGCCCCTGCTGCACGCGGTGCGCGCCCGGGCCGGCCGCGTGGGCGCCTGGACGGTGGACGACGCCGACCGCGCGCTGGAACTGAAGGCGTGGGGCATCGACCAACTCGTGAGCAACCGCCTCAGCGTGCTCAACACGCTCTAGCACGTACGATCCGAGGCAGCATGACCCAGCCCGCACCCCCCTCTGACGACTTCGCGCTCGCGGACGAGTTCGCCCTCGCGGCGGAGAGCACGCCGCTGCTCCCCCACGTCCTGGGGGAGATCGCGAGCGCGGGCGGCCGCATCCCCTTCGCGCGCTTCATGGCGCTCGCCCTGGGCCATCCGGAGCACGGCTACTACAGCCGGGCCGACCTGCGCTGGGGCCGCGAGGGCGACTACGAGACCAGTCCGGAGGTGCACTCGATCTTCGGCTACCTCTGGGCGCGCCAGGTGCGTGAGTGCTGGGAGCGCCTCGGCCGGCCGTCCGAGTTCGCACTGGTGGAGCCGGGGGCAGGCTCGGGCGCCTTCATGGCCGCCATGCTCACCTGGCTCCGCGCACGTGCGCCGGAGTGCTTCGCCGCCGCCCGCCCCACCGTGCTGGACGGCCACCCCAACCGCATCGAGGCCCAGCGCCGGGCCCTCCTCGCCCGTGGGTTTGAGGTGGAACATGCGCTGACCGAGGACTGGCTCAGCCAGCCCGGCCAGGTCACGGGCGTGGTCATCTCCAACGAGTTCTTCGACGCCCTCCCGGCGCACCTGGTGGAGCGGCGCGGCGACGACCTGCTGGAGTGGTACGTGACCGCGGACGGCCAGGGCGCCCTCGCACTGGTCGAGGGCGCACCGAGCACCCCGGCGATCGAGGCGTACTTCAAGGGCCTCGGCCTGCTCCCCGGCGACGGCGCACGTGCCGAGGTGGGCCTGGCTGCTGTCGAGGCGATGCGACGCCTGGCTGCGCGCGTGGAGCGTGGGTACGTGCTGACCATCGACTACGGCTACACGGCGGCGGAGTTGTACGCCTCCTGGCGGAAGCAGGGGACCCTGATGGCCTTCCGCCGCCACAGTCCACAGCCGGATCCGCTCGCCCGGCCAGGCCTCACGGACCTCACGTACCACGTGGACTTCACCTCGCTCGCCCGGGCCGCCGGCGACGGCTGGCAGGCCGCGCCGCCCGTTGCGCAGTCGGAGGCCCTGAGCGTGCTCGGGCTGGCCGCGGCGATGCAGGCGGCGGCCGCCCGTGCGCACGAGGATGCCCAGCGTTACGCCGCCGACCGTCGCGCTGCGGAGACGCTGACCGACCCCGCCGGCCTCGGACGCATCCGTGTCCTGGCCCTCGCACGCGGGGCGCCCGTGGACGGGCTGCGCTGCCTCCAGCCGATCGAGACGCTGATGGCGCCGCAGGGGTAGGAAGGGCCCAGCGGATCGCGTCCGCGTGCGAGAATGGGCGCATGGCCGAATCACTGTCGCCCGAGGTCTACAGCGCCGTCCTCATCGACCACTTCCAGAACCCGCGCAACGCGGGCGCCATGGATGACGCGGACGCCGAGGCGTACGTGACCAACCCGGTCTGCGGCGACTCCCTGCGCCTCTTCCTGAAGTTCGCGGTCCCCGAGGACGGCGACGAGAGTCAGGGTGGCAAGCCACGCATCGAGCGCGCCTCGTTCCTGTCGTCCGGCTGCCCGGCCTCCATCGCCACGTCCTCTGCGGCCACGGAGATGGTGGTGGGCCTCACCGCTGCGGAGGCGGCGGCCCTGGGCCGGGACGACTACGCCGAGGCAGTGGGCGGGCTGCCGAGGGCGAAGGTGCACTGCTCCGTGCTCGCCGCAGCCGCAGTCACCCAGGCGGTCGAGGCCTACCGAGCGCGCGCTGGAAGCGGGCAGCCGTGAGCGGCCTTGCGGCCATCCTGCTGGCGGCGGGGGCGTCGCGGCGCATGGGCCGGCCGAAGCCGCTGCTGCCCTGGGCCGGCGCCACGCTGATCGAGCACGAACTCGAGGTCCTCAGGGCTGCCTCGGTCGCTCGGGTCGCCGTGGTCGTGGGGAGCAACGCGGAGGCGGTGCGCCGGGTGGTGGGTGCGGAGGCGCCGCTGGTCTTCAACGCGCGCTGGGCCTCGGGCCGTGCCACCTCGCTCGCACGAGGCGCGGCCGCCCTGCTCGAGGGCAACGCGGGCGATCCCCCGGACGCCGTCCTGGTCCAGAACGTCGACCAGCCCACCACGGCCGAGGTGATCGCGCACCTGCTCGCGGAACTGCGGTCGAGCGGCGCGGACGCCGTGCAGCCGATCTACGTCGACCCTCGGGACGCCGAGGGCCGTGAGCACGGCGGGCACCCGGTGCTCCTCGCGGCCGCGCTCCTGCCGGACCTGGCCGCCGCCACCGAGGAGCGCGAGGGCCTGCGGGGTGTCCTGGCGGGCAGGCGCGTCCACCGCGTCGCCATCGAAGACCCCACGGTCGGCCTCGACCTCGACACGCCC
This sequence comes from Dehalococcoidia bacterium, assembly GCA_023228825.1. GTDB lineage: Bacteria > Chloroflexota > Dehalococcoidia > UBA2979 > UBA2979 > W-Chloroflexi-9. The sequence goes on from JALOAL010000011.1 coordinate 81,910, forward strand.
GAGGCGTACGAGGCGGCTCGCGCGGCGCTGGGAGCGTAGGGGCGGGGGCTACTCGGCTCCGGGTGCGCGGCCGGGACGCTCGGGCGTGGGGCGCGCGATCAGCGCCCCCGCTGCGAGGATGCCCTCGGCGAGGGCGTCCAGCAGGTAGACCTTCGAGATCCGACCACGCAGGGCGTACCACGCGGCCGACGTTCCGAGGGCGGTCGCGCTGCCGATGGCGAGCAGGCGCGCCTCGGGCGGGGGTTCGGGGCGGCGGAGCGCCTGGAGGAGGGTGGCCATCACCGCCAGGATCATGGCCGCCACGGTCTTGACGAGCCAGGCGTCGCGCTTCGGGCCAGTGACGGCCTCGAACGAGCGGTAGTGGAGCAGGGGCCACAGGCCGCCGACGGCGTAGTACCCGGCATGGGCGGCCAGCACGAGGCGCAGCGTGGGGCGGAAGGAGCAAGGGCGGCGCATGGCCTGGAGGTTAGCGGACGCCGGCCGGGGGCCGGGGTGAGGGGAGATGGATGGCCGGTGACCCGAGCGCCAGAGGTGAGACGCGCGAAGGATCACGCGAGGGATGAGAGGAAAGGCCCAGTCGCTCTGCGCAGGCTTGTGATAGGGTGCACGAAGTGCCGTGGCTATCTCCTGCGGCAGGCGTCCGGTATGCTTCCGGGCGCAGGCGTCCCAGGCGACCGGACGGCGCTGGGATTCACGGGAAGCGGGGCTTTGTGGCGTACGGAATCGGCGTCGCCAAGGGCATGCTCCTGACCCTGAAGCATGTCTTCCGCCCAGCCATCACGGTCAACTATCCCGAGCAGGAGCGCGGTGTACCCGTGCGCGCTCGGACGAACCTGCTGTGGTTCGAGGAGCGCTGCACCGGCTGTTCCACCTGCGCGCAGGCCTGCCCGGACGGCTGCATCCTGGTGGCCACCTCCCCTCGGGAGGACGGCACGCTCTCCATCGACCGCTACGAGATCGACTTCCGCATCTGCATGTACTGCGGCCTCTGCACGGAGGCGTGCCCGTACCAGGCGATCCAGTCTGGCGGGCGCTACAACGATGCGGTGTTCGTCTTCGAGAACATGTATCGCGACCGTACATCGCTCACCCGGGAGTCGCAGGAGTACCTGCGCGCGAATGACGGCCGCTACCCGAACGGCCAGACCCAGGCGGAGAATCCGCTCCGCACGGAGATGAAGACCGGACGCTCTCGCGTGGAGGTCGCCGGCAGCGAGGGCGGCTTCGGGCCGCAGCGCCTCCCCGGCCGTCACATCTCTGAGAAGCGCGACTGATCGAAGCATCCTCGTCCGGCCCCGGCGGCCGGACGGCGCACACGGGCGAAGGTGGGGAAACCGTGGTCCAGATCACCATCAACGACCACACGGTGGAGGCCGAGCCGGGCCGCCGGCTGGTGGAGGTGATCAAGGAACAAGGCATCACCATCACCAACCTGTGCTACATCGACGGCCTTGAGCCGTACGCCGGCTGCCGGACCTGCATCGTGGAGATCGAGGGCGCTCGCCCCACCCCCCTGCAACTGTCCTGCGTGGCCCAGGTTACCGAGGGCATGGTGGTCCGCACCCACACGGAGGAGGCCAAGCGCACCCGCCAGTCCGTCATGAGCATCATCATGGCGAACCACCCGGATCGCTGCCTCTCCTGCCACCGCCGCGTCCACTGCATGCCCGGCGACATCTGTCTCCGCGACGATGTGGTCACCCACCGCTGCCTCACCTGTTCCAAGAACTACCGCTGCGAACTCCAGACCTCCTGCGAGAACCTGGACCAGGGAGAGTTCGAGGAGCCCTGGGTGGGCGAGGCGCGCTCCTACTACGAGACGCCGCCCCCGGAGCCGGACCGCGGCAACCCCTTCCTGGAGTTCGACCCGCAGATGTGCATCATCTGCACCCGCTGTGTCCGCGCCTGCGACGACCTGCGCCACACCGGCGCCATCACGCTCTCCGGCAAGGGCCACACCACGATGATCGCCTTTGGCACCGGCGGGCAGGTGCACGAGTCCGACTGCGACTTCTGCGGCGCCTGCATTGACGTGTGCCCCACGGCCACGCTGATGGAGAAGCCCAACAAGTGGGTGGGCAAGGCGGACGACTGGACGAACTCCGTCTGCAACTCCTGCTCCGTGGGCTGCACCATCTCCTACGGCCTCAACGACGACTTCGGCCCCACCATTGTGCGGCCGGATCGGGTGAACCCGGCTTCCCGAGACCAGATCTGCGTCCGCGGGCGCTTCCACTACGACGCCATCCCGGACAAGCAGCGCCTCTCCCGTGCCCTCGTGCGCGCGGGGGACCGGCTGCTGCCCGCGTCGTCCGAGGACGCCCTGGCGCGTGCGGTGGAGGCGGTGAGCGCGGTCAAGCAGGCGGCGGGGGCCGGCGCCGTGGCGGTGCTGGGCTCGCCCATGGCCACGAACGAGGAGTCGTTCGTCCTGGCCGCGCTGGCGCGCGCCATTGGCACGCCGCACGTGGACTTCGCCTCTGGCGCCGTGCACCGCGCGGTGTCCCAGGCGCTGGAGGGCGCGTTCGGCACGGACCGCCTGCCGGCCAGCCTTGCGGACCTGGAGCGCAGCGACACCATTGTCACCATCGCCCGTGACCTGGAGGAGTCCCACCAGGTGGTGGCGCTCCGCATCCGGGACGCCGTGGTGAAGCGCAAGGCGAAGTTGGTCCGCATCTCGCCCATGTGGAGCGAGATGGACGGCTTCTCCCACGCGGTCATCCGCGTGCAGCCGGGCCACGAGGCCGCTGTCACGCAGGCCCTGGTGGACGGCGCCGCCGCACCGGACGGCGTGGACGCCGCCCAGTGGCAGGCCGCGCTGGACGCACTGGCGGCGGCACAGGCGGACGCCGAGTCGCTCGCCACGGTGGTCTACGCCCCCAACAACCAGGACGTGGCCCTGGCCGGCGAGGGCGCGAAGGCCGCCGCCAACCTGGCCATTGCCCTGCGCGGGCAGGCTGCTCCCGACCACCTCCTCTACATGCCCACCGAGGCCAACGTCCGAGGCGCCACCGACGCCGGCATCGCGCCGGGGCCGGGCGGCAAGTCCTTCGCGGAGATCGTCGCCGCGGCGCAGGCGGGCGAGGTCAGGGCCGTGGTCCTGCACGGGGACAACCCGCTGCTCACCGCGCCCGGCGGCCCGGCGATTGCCGCCGCGCTCGCCAACCTGGAGGCGCTCGTGGTGGTGGACGAGGTGCGTTCCACGGCTGCGGAGCACGCGACCGTGGTGCTGCCCATGGCGCCCTTCTTCGCCTCCAGCGGCACGCTCACCAACGCCGACCTGCACGTCTTCCGGCACAACGCCGCCCCCAAGGGCAAGGCGCCCTCCGGACTGTCCGTGCTGCAGGCGCTGGCCCAGGGACTGGGCGCCTCCGTGGCGTTCGAGTCTCCGGCCGCGGTGACCGAGGCGCTGGCGGCGGAGGTCCCGGGCTACCCGACGAACGCCATGCTCGGCGCGGCCCCCGGCGGCACGCGCGTGGTGGGCTCGCCCTCCCGGGCCTCGGCCCAGGCGGTCGCGCCGGCCCCCGCTTCCCCACGAGGCGAGGGCTCTCGAGGCGAGGGCGAACTGACGCTCATCACCGGCCGCTCGCTCTACCACTCCTGGGAGGGCTCCTCGATCCGGTCGGAGGAGGCGGACAAACTGCACCGCGAGGAGCAGGCGTGGATCAACCCGCGCGACGCCGAGGCCGCCCGCATCCGCACGGGTGACGTCATCGACCTGGTGGGCGAGGCGGGCACCGTGCACATCGCCGCAAGGCTGGACGACGGCGTCCCCCCCGGCACCGTGTACGTGCCCCTCTACTTCGACGCTGGGGCGGTGCTGGCGCTCTACCCGCTGGACGGCCAGGCCGCCGGCGCTCCCGCCGTCCGCCTGCGCGCCCTCCAGCCCGCCTAGGAGCCGCCCGACCGTCCGAGGCATCCCGCCGCGGCGACTCGCGGACACGGAGACACAGACAAGCCCCGCCGGTGATGGCGGGGCTTGTCAACCTGCCGTGTCAGCCCGGTCTGCCCTCAGTCAGCCGCGGTTCAGGCGAAGATTCGAATCTGGTGACCTGACTCACCGATGGCCTTCTCGACCGTCTCCGCAAACGGCACGCCATCGAGTTCGACACCCTCGGATGCTTCCAGGAACTCGATCCCGATCACGGTCTGATCCGCTCGGTAGTCAATCATGCGAAGGTCATCGAGCATCACCGTGCTACCGACCTCGCCCTCGGCCAGGCGCACGTAGAGCGCGTCCGACTCCTGGTCGTAGGTTGCGTATGGTGTCACGATCACACCTCTTCCTCGAAGGCCACAGTATGCCGCTGTCACCCGGCCGGCGGGTAGTACCGGCGATCCTCGGGTATTACAAACACGTTTCAGACGCGCGACGGTGATTGGTGACGGTTCCTGAGCCGCCCGCGACCGTCCGAGGCATCCCGCCGCGGCGACTCGCGGATACGGAGACACGGAGACACAGAGAAGCCCCGCCAGTGATGGCGGGGCTCCCTGTTGGTGCGCGTGATGCGCGGGCGCGAGGTGGGCGCTAATGGGTGACAACCACCAGGCTGGTGCCCATGGGCACGCCACCCGGGAAGCGGGCCATGAAGTCCGCGTTCACGGAGGGCATCGCCCCCACGATGTAGCCGATCGGCTTGCCGTCCACGAACACCCAGGCGGAGTCGCCCTCGTCCAGGGCGGCTTCCAGCAGGGCGTAGCCACCACCTCGCCAGTTGGTGAGGGTGATGCCCGTGGCGGCCGGGGCCGGCGACAGGGTGCCGCGGTCCGGCTGCTGCATCACGGCGAAGACGGTGAAGTGGTCCACCAGCGCCGTGATGGTCACGGTGCCGTCCTGGTTGAGGGTCACCTCGCCGGCGACCTCAACCCATGCCGTGCCGTTCCAGAAGACCAGCACCAGGTGGTCCAGGTTCTCCGGGACGGACGAGGCCGGGACGGTGAAGTCGATCTGGATCGGCTCCGTGAAGCCCTCCGTGATCGGCTCGCCGTTGCTGTCCTCCGCCTGGATGGAGAAGGCCAGCGCGATCGTGGCGTCCGAGGGCGGCGGCGCCTGCTCCTTCAGCGAGTCAATGTTCGTGATCGCGGCGGCGCGCAGCGTGCTCCCCTCCGGCAGCGCCCCCGCAGGCGCGGTCACCGAGGCGGTACTGCCGTCCGAGGCCTTGCTCTCGACCGTGGCCGGCTCATCCGCCGGCACCGAGGTCTCCTGCAGGTCCTCCACCTCGACCTCGACCGACTCGTTCGGCAGCGTCGGAGCCGCCGGGGCGGGGTCGCTGGGGATGAAGGGGGCGCTGACTTTGAAGGTGGTCGAGCCCGTGGACCCGGCGAGCGGCTCGGCCGCCGGGGTCCCGCCGGTAATCACGAACAGTTCGACGGTCAGCACGTAGTCCCCGGGCGTGGTGAAGGTGGTGTTGAACCGTGTCACGCGCTCCGTATCGAGGTAACTCAGCGAGAAGCCCGTGGACGGCCCAAACCACACGTAGCCGTTGCCGTCCGTGGTGAGTGGCGACCAGTCGTCCTGGTTGTCCGGATCGTCCGGCGGGATCTTACCGAGGTCGGGATAGATCGTGTCGTGTCCGGCGACGCCAACGCCTCCACGGGTAAGACGCGCGCGGTAGCGCACGAGGGTAGCCGCGTCGACCCCGCCGCTCTGGGCAACCTTGACGCTGATGCTGTAGTCCACTGAAGCGCCGGTGGTGTTTGAGCCCAGGCCAGTGAACGTGTAGTCGACATCCAGGGGCGTCGACGAGGTCAGCGTGATGTTGTCGAAGAGGAAGCCCTTGCCCTCTGTGGCCGGGGCTGCGGTGCCGCGTGCGACGAACATCAGGGAGTCCACCGTCCGCGACTCCGCCTTGTCGCCTGCTTCCGCGATCTCCGTCGCGTTGGTGCGGTAGTACTGCTCCCACGATGTCCCGGTGTGCTTCAGTTCGTCATTGACGTACACCTTGACGACGTCGTTACTCGGGCCATCCACGAAGGTCATCTCAAGCCGCACCGTGTGCTCCACGTTCCGGACGAGGGCAGAGGCCACCACGGTGGACTGGAACGAACCGTCAGTCTTGGTGTCATGGAAGGTGATCTTGAGGCCTTCTGCGACGTCCTCCATCTCGACCCAACTCATCCGCGCCAGGTCGCCACGCGTGGGCGCAATGCCGATCTTGAGGCCTTCCTGATGGTCAGTGGTAGTCGGGATGAACGACCACTCAGCGATGAACGTGTTCTGGCGAGTCCCGCCAGACTCATCGGCGTTGAGCGCGTCCGTCTCGCCCGCTTCGTCCGAGACCGCCGCGGAGAACACCCAGTCTTCAAACCTGCCCGAGGTGACAGCGTTTGAGATCCGGAGGCTCTTGTCGCCGAAGGCGTCCGGAGCGGCAGTGTGGTTAGTCACAAGTGCGATGTCGTACTCGGGTCCATCAGCGGCCCCCAGGTACGACCAGCCGCCGCTGTTCAGGTCGTTGAGCGCTTCCAGGTTCTCCGTCCGGGTGTCGGCGTGAGCCTTCGACGGCGATGCGGCGAAGGCGACGGCGGCCAGCATCGCGGCGGCCACGAGGAACGCGATCAATTCCCACGGATGCGGGCGTATGCCCCGGATTGTCATGTGTACCCCTATCTGCACGTCCTGTGTCTCAGGACCTTCGCGCGGTAGCCGCAGGGATAATACCCGAACATGTGCGCGCATTTACACAGTCCGTGGCTGCTAATTCTGACGATCCATCACTCCTCCGCCCATCCGCCCCTCAATCGCTCCATATCTCGCACGCCCTTGCTCCACCTGTGGCGTCCCATCGCGCGCACGGAGACGGCTCCATCACGGCGCCCTGCACCGCCGCCTGGCGCGTCTCGTGCCGCTCCATTCGTGGGCAACGCCTCGGACGGGCTACCCTCAGGACATGTCTCAGGACTTGCCCCAGGACGACTTCCCCCAGGATGACTTCCCCCAGGACGGCGCCAACGAGCGGGAGTACGAGGGCGACGCGGGGGCCGGGGGGGCCCCGGAGGGCCGCATCGCCCTGCTGGTCTCCAAGAGCCCCGGACAGGCCGAGGCGTGGGCGCGCATCATCGAGGAGGCAGGCATCGCCGTGGGCGTGGAGATCAGTGACCGCCAGGTGGTGCAGCCCGGCAGTTCGCCGCTGGTGGGCGTGCTGGGCGCGCAACCGCTGGACTTTGTGCACGTGGTGGTCGTCCGCCGCCCGGACCGGGAGGCCGCGGTGGCCGCGCTGGTGGACTCCGGGTGGGACGGACGCCAGGGACGCGCGTGGAGCCGGCGCACCATGCGCACGCGCGACCTGCTGGTGGGCGCCGCCATTGCGCTGGGCGGCCTCGGCATGTTCGTGCTCGTGCGCCTCGCGGCGTCATGACGGAACGCCTGCGCCTCTTCCCCCTGCGCACGGTGCTGTTCCCCGGCATGGCGCTCTCGCTCCAGGTCTTCGAGGAGCGCTACCGCACGCTGGTGGCGGAATGCCTGGACTCCCGCGCCCCCTTCGGCGTGGTCCTGATCCGCGAGGGCAACGAGGTAGGCGGGGGCCCGGTGGTGCCGCACAACATCGGCGCCACGGCGCGCCTCGAACGCGTGGCGCCCACGCGGGACGGCCGGCTGGCGGTGCAGGTGGTGGGCGTGCGCCGCTTCCGCATCCTGGAGACGCTGGAGGGCGAGCCGTACCTCTCCGCGCGCGTGGAGTACCCGGTGGACCAGGCGGCGGAGGTCTCCGCAGAACTGCTGCAGGAGACCCGCGAGCGCTACCGCCAACTGCAGCGCCTGCGCCACACCATCGCCAACGAGTACCACCGCCACGTGGAGGCGCCAGAGACCCCGGGCGCCCTCGCGGACGCCATCGGCGGCGTGTCGCGCGGGCTGGCCACGGAGCGCACGCTGCAGCGCGTGCTGGCGGCGCTGAGCGTGCGCAAGCGCCTGGACCTGGCGTCCGAGGTGCTCGCGGGCGCGATCACCGCCACGCACCAGCAGGCGCAGGCCGTGGTGGCGCAACGCTGGGCGCGCGTGGAGCGCCGAAACTAGACGCCCGAACGAGACGCCGGAACGGGGCGATGCCCTGGCCCTCTGGCCCTCTGGCCCTCGCGCCCTCGCGCCCTCGCCCCGCCTCGATCCTCGCGCCTCGGGGCGTGGGGGAGGATTGCGTGGCCTGCGACAATCATCGGCAGAAGTGGGCATCCCCAGCAGGGGCATGCACCGCGATGGACGGGGTACGCGCGGGCCGCGCATTTCCGACGATTACCGCATGACCGAACAGGGGCATCGCCCTCGATCCGCGCGTGCGGCGCCGGGGCCGGCCGCGCCCACCGAGGCCCAGGGCGAGATGGACGAAGGACCTGACGAGAAGCGTCAACCGCCGGGGGGCCGATCCGGCTGGCTTATCGTGCGTCGTGACGGCACAATTGTCACGGCGGAGCGGCGAGCGTGCCTGCTGCTGGGCGCCCCTGACGCGGACGCCCTGGCTGGCCGCGACTGGGCCTCGCTCCTTCCACTCGAACCAGGCGCCCCCGTGGCTGCGCTCATCGCGCTGGCCACGGGCGGGACATGGACGGGACGCCTGGCGTACCGGTATGCACGGGATGAGGTTCTCCTGGACACCGCCATCACCCCGGTCACCCGATCCGCCGACCTCTCCGTCGTCGCCATCGAGCCCCCCACCACCACCTCCGGCCCTGAGGCCGCACGGGAGGCCGTGCAGGAGGCCGCACGCGAGGCGGCGCCCGCGCGCCCGGAGCAGCCCCGCGCCCGCCAGCCCGAGGCCCCCACGCCAGCCCTCGACACCGCACCAGCCCTCGAGGCCGGGCCAGCCCTCGAGGCCGGGCCCGGCGACACCATGACTGACCCTGGCACCAACCCTGGCACCGACCTCACCACCGCGAGCCCGCCCGAGGCAGGCACGGCGGCGCTGGCCGCGCAGGTGGACGCGCTGGAGGCGCTGCGCGACGTCTCGGACGCTCCCGCCGCCGCCCGCGCCGTGATGCAGGCCCTGCGCACCGCCGTCCCCTTCGACTGGGCCGCCGTCCTCCGGTTCGAGGCCACTCCCCGCGACACTGGCCCCCACGACACTGGCCCCCACGACACTGGCCCCCACGACACTGGCCCC
>JALOAL010000012.1 GCA_023228825.1 Dehalococcoidia bacterium
TACGCCGTCGTATTCGCTACCGTCCAAATCGCCGAGGTCGACCTCCGGGCCGCACCTCGCGACCAGCCGACGAGTGTCCGATATGTCCCCGAACACCCGTCCGACATGTCTCCGGTCTGAACACCCGCGAGGGGGGAGGGGGGCCGGAGGTGCAGGCCCTACGCCAGGCCGCGCTCCTTGAGGACACGCTGCATGGTGGTGCCGATCTCGCCGGGGTTTTCGACCACCTCGGCGCCGGCTTCGCGGAGCGCCTGCTGCTTGGCGGCGGCGGTGCCGGCGGGGCCGGCGATGATGGCGCCGGCGTGGCCCATACGGCGGCCCGGAGGCGCCGTCGCGCCGCCGATGAACGCCACCACGGGCTTCGACATCTGCTTCACGTACTCGGCCGCTTCCTGCTCCGCCGTGCCACCGATCTCGCCGATGAGCACCACGGCCGCTGTGTCCGGGTCCGCCTCGAACAGTTCGAGGGCCTCACGCTGGCTGGTGCCGATGATCGGGTCGCCGCCCACGCCCACCGAGCCCGACTGGCCGATGCCCAGGCGGGTCAACTGGTCCACGGCCTCGTAGACCAGCGTGCCGGAGCGGGAGATGACGCCCACGTTGCCGGGGAGGTACACGTCCACCGGCATGATGCCGGCGCGCGCCTGCTCGGCGGGGTTGATGACGCCCGGGCAGTTCGGGCCAATGAGGCGCGTGACCTTCGTGGACAGGGCGCGCTTCACGCGCATCATGTCCAGCACCGGGATGCCCTCCGTGATGCAGATGGCAGTGGGGATCTCCGCGTCCGCCGCCTCCAGGATCGCGTCTGCGGCGAAGGGGGCCGGCACGAAGATGAGCGAGACGTTCGCCCCATGCTGCTCCACGGCCTCGCGCACGGTGTTGAGCACCGGCACGCCCTCGATCACCTGGCCGCCTCGGCCCGGGGTGACGCCGCAGACGACCTGGGTGCCGTAGGCGAGCGAGGTCTTCGCCTCGCGCTGCCCGGCGCCGCCGAAACCCTGGACGACGACGCGGCTGTTGCTGTCCATCAGCACGCCCATGTTGTGTCTCCTTCTTCCAGTGCTTCGACTACTGCGTGTTCTGGGCGTTCTTGGCGTTCTGGGCGGCTTCGACGGCCATGCGGGCCGCCTCGGCAAAGCCGTCAGCCCGACCAAGGTCGAGGCCGGCGTCGTCCAGGACCTGCTTGCCGATCTCCACGTTGGTGCCGGCCAGGCGCACCACCACGGGCTGCTTCACCAGCCCCTGGTTGATCGCCTGCACGGCGCCTTCCGCGATGATGTCGGTGCGCGCCAGGCCGCCGAAGATGTTGATCAGCACGGCCTTCACGTCCGGGTCGCTGCCGATGATCTTCAACGCGGACACCACGGCCTCCGGGTTGTTCGCCGTGCCGATGTCCAGGAAGTTCGCTGCGTCTCCACCCGCGAACTTGATGGCGTCCAGCGTGGCCATGGCCAGGCCGGCGCCGTTCACCAGGCAGCCGATGTTGCCGTCCAACTTGATGTAGTTCTGGATGCCCGCGTCATGGGCCTCCAGTTCCTTCTCCGCCTCCTGCGAGCGGTCCCGCTGCTCCGCCAACGCCTGCTGGCGGAACTCGGCGCTCTCGTCGATGGAGAACTTGGCGTCGGCGGCCAGCAGGCGCCCGTCCTTCGTCACCACGAGCGGGTTGATCTCCACGATCGAGCCGTCGCTGTCCAGGAACGACTTTGCGAGGTTCCCAATGAGCGTGCTGGCCGGGTTCAGGTGCTCGCCGTCCAGGCCCACGGCGAAGGCCAGTTGGCGGCCCTGGAACGGCTGGAAGCCGCAGGCCGGGTCGATCCACGTCTTGTGGATGGCATCCGGCGTGTTCGCGGCCACTTCCTCAATGTCCATGCCGCCTTGCGCGCTGGCGATGATCACCGGCATGCCGGGCGAGTTGTCGATGGCCACCGAGAGGTAGATCTCCCGCTCGATGTCGATCGCTTCCTCCACCAGCACGGAACTCACCGGCAGGCCCTGCGGCCCGGTCTGATGCGTCACGAGCGTCATGCCGATGATGTTCGCGGCGTGGGCCTTCGCCTCCGCCGGGTCAGCGGCCAACTTGACGCCGCCGGCCTTGCCTCGTGCGCCGGTGTGGGCCTGGGCCTTCACCACCACGCGCCCACCCAGTTCCTTCGCAATCGCCTCCGCCTCGTCCGGAGTACGAGCAACGCGCCCGCGCGGCACCGGCACGCCGAAGCGCGCGAGAACCTCTTTCGCCTGGTACTCGTGAAGTTTCATGCGGCCTCGATCCATCGGATGCCGAGGGCAGCGCAAACGCTGGCAGCGCCCTCGGGGCAGTGGGACGTGGAACGGGCCGCAGTCCGCGGCCCGCCGGCGATGTTAGCACCGGGGCGGGTGAGGGCTAGGAGGAGAGGGCGATCGGTTGGGAACGTCGCTAGGCTTCCTCCATGTCACGCGTGCTCGTACTCCCACTCATCGCCCTTCTCCTGTTCACCGCCTGCTCCGACGACGAGCCGGCGGCAACACCGGAGCAAACCGCCGTCCTTGAGCGGGTCACCTCATACGATGCGTGGCTCGCGACTGAAGTGCTGCCGACCCGGGACGCCATCGAGGAGGTCACGGGCGAGCGACCCGAGTTGCACTTCGGCGGATGGCGCCTCTCCGACCGGGTGTTTGCGGCCTCCTACCTCGGTGAGGAGGGGCGCCTGAACGCGGCAACGCAGGACAACTGGGTGTACGGCGCGGCGTCCTTCGTTGTCCGCGCGTTTGCGACGGAAGCGGAAGCCGAAGACTGGGACGTATTCGAGCGCCCTCCGGATGCCGTCGATCTAAACGGTGGGGCCTGGCTCGGCATGTCCGCGGGCGGGCATCTCACAGGTGGCTTTGCAAGGGCAACCATGCACTTTCGCACGTGGGGCTATGAGGATGAGGGCCAGATGCGCGCCCTCACGGAAGCCCTGCGCGAGCGTGCGGAGCACGTCCTCGCTGACGCTCCGCCTGTCCCCCCTGACTTCCCTCGCGACCTCGCCCCGGCCCGTGAGCGGTTGGCCCTCCTTCGGGACCTCACCGAGCGACGCGACGACCCCGGTGCCGCAAAACTCGAGGTGATCGGTGAAGCCGCTCGGCAATGCGATGCGTGGCACGCAGAGGGTGGCGGGAACTGGCGGTTGCTCGTTGGGCCGTGCCTGGACTTCCCGCTCAGCGTGGTCGGGAAGGAAGCACTCCTGGTGAGCATCAACTACACGCTCGCAGCCGTTGATGAAGCCATAGCCCTCGTTCAGTAACACTGCGAGCCCTCACCCCTACGCCGTCCTCGTGCTAACAACGAGGGCGTGACACGCATCCTGATCGTCGGCGATACGCATGTGCGCGAGTGGGACGAGGTGCACCCCGCGCTGCGGGAGCGCGTGCGCTCTGCGGACATCGCGGTGCACTGCGGGGACTGGACCGGCATCGGTGCTGTCGAGGGCTTCCGGAAGGAGGCGCGGCGCGCGGTGATGGTGCACGGGAACTCCGACCCGGTTCACGTCCGCGAGGCGCTCCCCTACCGCGAGGTCTTCGAGGTGGACGGCGTCCGCATCGGCGTGATCCACCCGGCCTGGGGACGCGAGGAGCCGCCGCCGGTGGAACTGCTGCCGGACTTCCCGGAGGCGGACACGGGCGGGCTGGACGTCATCGCCTACGGTCACATCCACGTGCCGCTGTCCCAGGTGCACGCGGGCGTCCACTTCGTAAACGGCGGGCAGGGCTATCCCTCGTTCCGTGTGCCCGGCACCGTCGCCTGGATCGAGACCCGCGGCGAAGGGCGGTTCACCGTGAGCATTGAGGAGTTCGCGCCGGCGCGTTGACCGCGGCACCCTCTGCGCGTGCCGTGCGGCGGCCCGGCCGGGGTTGGGACGACGGCGCCCACAAGCCCGCCTGGGACGAGTGGTGAACCTGGCCCAGCGGTAACCCCGGGCGATCGCGGGCTAGCCGTTCGTGCTCTGCATGAACGCGGACACACGCTCCAGGATGCCGTCGATGCCGCCGCTCTGGTGGAGGGCGCTGCTGACCGCGCCGGAGTGCCATTCCGGGGCCGTGGGCGGGCGGCCGGGGTCCACCTCGAAGCCGTCGTTGATGCCGTGGGCGCGGGCGAAGAGGCGGGCCCGGACGACGAAGGCCTCCAGGGACTGCGGGTCGGGGAGGTCGTTCGGGTCCAGGTGGTGACGCTGTACGGCGCGGGCCAGCGGCTCCGGGAAGTTCCAGTGCAGCGCCAGCGCCCCGCCCAGTTCCGCGTCCGTGAACCCCAGCATCGTGCGCTGTGCGTCCGCCAGCGAGCCACCCTGGCGTTCCACCAGCATGCGCGACGCGTGCAACTCGCGAGGCCGGTGCTGGTCCAGCGCCAGCCGGCCGATGTTGTGCAGGACGCCCGCGGTGAACGCCTCGTCCTGGTGCAACTTCGTGGCCCTCGCCAGCACCTCCGCCAGGAGGCCCACCGTGACGGAGTAGCGCCAGGCCGTCATCGCATCCAGCACGCGGCCGCCCGGGAGGGTGTCGATCACGCAGGAGGCGAGCGTGGCGGAGCGCACGGCTCGGAAGCCCAGCAGCACCACGGCGTCGCGGACGGTGGAGATGCGTCGAGGGAAGCCGTAGTACGCGGAGTTGGACAGGCGCAGCAATTTCGCCGTGAGCGCCTGGTCCGCAGAGACCGCCTGCGCCAGTTCGTGCGCGGAGAACTGGTCGCCCTCGGCAATTTCGAGCACGCGCACCGCCACCATGGGGAGCGGCTGCAGTTCGCCGATCTCCGCGATCAGCAGATCCAGGCTCGGCTGTGGCTCCACGGACGAGTCCTTCGATGTCCCGCGGCTACCGCCCTCGCCCCCGCGCACCGACCGGCGCACGAGCCCGGGACGGATCGTGTGCCGCCATCATCGGCCCGTGCCGATCTCCTGGTGTCGGGTGAAACCCTGAACGCCTGCTTCCAGGTTCACGAGGTCGCAATGCAGCGTTCACGGGGTGTTTACCGGAGGAGCGCATGCTGAGGTTGAGCCAGGGAGGGAAATCAGAAGGGATGCCTGTGATGCCCCGTACCACGATCGTCCGCTGCGATGAGTGCGCCATCGAGTTTGAACTGTTCAAGGATCTGGCCAGCGTGGGCCGCTGCACCCACGGCCGCCCGCACCGCTCCGTCCGCCTCCACCGACCGCGTGCGTCCTGACCCTTCCGAACCGCGAGGTCCACAGGCCCTGCCCGCCATCGAGGCAGGCGGGGCCGTCGGGGCGCCTCGGCGTGAGGGGGCGTGGCGTGCATGGCGGAGGGGGTGGGATTCGAACCCACGGTCCTCTCGCGAGGACGCTCGTTTTCAAGACGAGTCCGTTCAACCGCTCCGGCACCCCTCCGTGCGGCGGCTCCGCGATCCTATCGCGCGGAGACAGTGCCGTCCGTGGCGGGCTACCGCCACTGCGAGGAGAGGCCGCGACGGACGATGGCGGCGCCGGCGAGGTACTCCACGTCGTAGCGCGGATCGCTGATGAAGGACATCAGCAGGGGATCGCAGCAGCCGTTGGGGAGGAACACATGCGTGAACTCCACCTGCTGCGCGATGGCCTCGATGCAGTCAGCGTCCTGGTACCAGCAGGTCCACGCCAGGTCGTGGAGGTAGACCCGCCGGTCGAAGGCGCCGTCCACCCACTCGTAGCCCTGCGGCACGTTGACGGCGGGGCGGTGGGCCAGCGTGGGCAGCCACTCGCCCTCTCGGTCCGCCGGCCACGGGCGCATGGGGATCACGAGGAACGTGGAGTCCGGCGGCAGCGCCAGCGCAGCCCAGGACATCGCACGCTGGTCGACGTCTGAGACCGGACGGAGGTAGGCCGCCTCGCCTCGACTCTGGTGCGTCGCGCCGTAGAAGAGGATGCCCAGGACAAGGCCGGCGAGCAGCGCCGGACGCCACGAGGCGAACTCGGAGCGTGGCCGGCGAGCGGTGGCATCGCTCGTGACGTCCGGGCTGGCGGCGGGATCGTCGCCCTCGCCGGTGGCGGCGTCGCGCAGGATGGGGATGAGCACCTGGGCCGTGGCGTAGCCCGCCAGCAACGCCGTGGGCACCACCGAGAACGTGGCCAGGGCGCGCATGTTCAGCAGGATCAGCGCGCCCCACAGCGCCGGCAGCACCCAGTGGCCGCGCGCCACCGCGATGAACGCTCCCAGCGCCCCCGTGGCCCCCACGACCGCAAAGAACGGCTCGTGCGTGATTACCGGCGTGATCAATCGCTCGAACAGGTTGGAGGAGATCACGCCGTCCGAGAGCACGTCGCCGCCGTACGTGCGCGCCGCCAGGAACGGCTCGAACCCATGGCGCACCAGCACCGTGGCCCACCACGGCGCCGTCAGCGTCAGCGTGCCCAGGCCCACGGTGAGGAACACCGTCACCCTCCAGCGCGTGGGCGGCAGCACAGAGGACAGCAGGATGCCGGTGGCCAGGAGGACAGCCGCCTCCAGGTGGGTGCCCAGCGTGGCGGCCGAGAGCAGCGTGGCGGCCACGAGCGCACGTCGACGCGTGGCCGGGGCGGCGTCCTCCCGCATGGCGATGCGGAACGCCGCCAGCGCGAACAGCGCCGCGGCCAGGCCCAGGCTGCGTGTCAGCCCGCCGCCCATCACCAGCCACGTGAACGAGCGCGGCGTCAGCGCGAAGGCGAAGGCGGCCAGCAACGGGATGAGGCGGCCCTCGAAGAAGGTGCGGCCCAGGCAGTAGACGCCGGCCACCGTGAGCATGGACCCCGTGAGCGGCAGCAGCCAGTACACCTCCAGCATGGAGAAGGGCGTGAGGTCTTCGATCAGCGCTGCGATGTAGAACGCGAGCGGCGGGTAGGCGAAGGGGATGGCCGCTTCATACCCCGCGGGGTTGTAGGAGGTGGTCCACGGCAGGGCGTAGCCGGCGGCCTGGATGTCCTGCGACATCACCACGAACAGGCCGCCATCGTTCAGCGGGAACCCGGCCGGTAGCACAAAGAGCGCGCGCACCATGAGCGCGACGAGCGCCACGCCGATGAACCCGAGCGCCCACCGCTGATCCTGCGCCAGGTCGAGGAGATCCGAGGTCCACGAGCGTTCTTCAACGTCTCGCGCTCCCAGGCGACCCGCATGCGACGCGACGCGAGCAACGTCCGATATTTCCGGGGGCTCGTCCACGTCTCGACGATATCGAGGCGGCCGCCTGTGGGTGTTCCAGAACGGTGACAGGAAGCCCCTCCTCCATACCGATCTGATGAGGGCGACTCCCGCCAGCCGCCCTCCGGCGCGGGGACGCCCGGCTCGAGGGCGGCCCGGAGGGTCGACGTGGCACGAGGGTGAGCCGGGTAGCGGTCCTCGGGATGCGCCTCGAAACGGCGGAAAAAACGCGCAGATGACGCGCTCAATGTCGTGCGTGATGAAGGAGTGCTCGACCGGGCGGGTATGCTCAGCGGGACGGCGTAGACCTCCACCGGGACGGCTCGTAAGATCGTGGCGATCCGCCTCGGCGCTCCGCGGACGCGCGAGCCCCGTCGGAAAGGCTATCCCCTTGACATTCGTCATCACGGACACGTGCATCGATGTGATGGACCAGTCCTGCGTCGCGGTCTGCCCTGTGGACTGTATCCACTTCGAAGAGGGCAAAGACCGGATGCTCTACATCAACCCGGTGGAGTGCATCGACTGCGGAGCGTGCCAGCCGGCCTGCCCCGTGAGCGCCATCTTCCCGGAGGCTGATGTCCCGGAGGCGCAGGCGAAGTACACCGATATCAACGCACTCTGGTTCGAGGATCCGGACGCCGCACGCACCCAGGTCGGTGACGGCGCGGGTGCGCCCGCTCCGGCCGCAGCGCCCGCCGCGTCCAGCGAACCGGAGGGCGCGGCCGCCGCTCCCGCAGGGGAACCCGCCGCCGAGACCGCCGCAGCCACCGAGGCCGCGGCGTCGCCTCAACCAGCGGCCGCCGCAACTGCCGCCGCTCCGGCCGCTCCGGCCGCCGCCCCCGCGGAGGAGGTAGCCGTCGCAGCCGCAGCGCTGCCGCGGGTGCGCCAGGTGACCGCCGTCCGCGACGCGCGTGCGCCCGAGGTGTCCCAGTACCGCCTGCCCTCCGCGTTGCCGGTGGGCCTCCTCGCCGCGCTCATGGTGTCGCTGTACGCGATGTTCGTCTTCCCCGGCCCGACCGTGGCCACGGTGGAGTGGGCGGCGGATCTCTTTGCCGCCGTCCGCATCGACAACGGCGGCCAGGTGGGGCTGACCGTGCTGGCGCTGGCGCCGCTGGTGCCGGTCCTGCTCATCCTCCTCATCGCCACGCAGGTGCCGGTCTTCAACCTGTTCGCCGCCTCCCACGGCCGCCGGATGCACACGTGGCGGGAGAGCGGCGTGTGGTGGCGCCCGAACGAGGAGTCGCGGCGCTACAACCTGGCCCAGGTGGTGCAGCAGATTGCGCGCGACCGCTTCAGTTTCCCGAACGACGAGAACCCGGACCTGCAGACGTACGTCAACCTGCCGGAACCCAGCATGGGCGTGGAACTCCGAGGCTCGGGCGACAAGATCTTCCCGGACATCGTCACGCTGGAGCACCCCGGCTTCCTCCCGGTGGCGATCGCTCAGGTGGAGACGAAGGAGACCATGACCCGCGAGCAGGCGACACACGTCTGGGCGGCGCTGGAGAACAAGGACTGCCCGGTCTACCTCTACGTGCCGGCCGGCATGTTGGGCGTGGCGCGCGACCTGGCCACATCCGTGGGCATGAAGAACGTGAAGTTCCGCACCTGGCGCTGGAGCCCCGGCGGTATGATCGTCCAGGAGGCCTAGCCCTCCGCGGGCGGCAGCCTCGCATCGACGTATCGAGGCGCCTCGGCAGACTCAATCGCTGCGACACAGGACGGCCCCGGCAATTTGCCGGGGCCGTCCTGCGTCTGGCGCACTGTGCTGTGCGGGGAGGGGGCGGGCGGGGGAGAGCCCGCACATGACTAGTTCAACTTGATGTGGATCGCCTTCGTCTCCAGGTACTCGTTGACGGCGTCCGGCCCCAGTTCGCGGCCGATACCGCTCTGCTTGTAGCCGCCGAACGGCATGTTGGAGAGCCCAGAGGCGCTGTATGCGTTCACGAACACCTGGCCCGCGCGCAGCCCCTTCGCCACCTTGAACGCCACGTCGATGTCCTTGGTCCACACGGCGGCGGAGAGGCCGTACATCGTGTCGTTCGCCGTCTTGATCACCTCGTCCACGTCGTCGAAGGAGATGACCGAGAGCACGGGGCCGAAGATCTCCTCCTGGGCGATGGTGTCCGAGTTGTCGACCTGGTCGAAGATCGTGGGGGCGATGTAGAGGCCCTGCGCCAGGTCCGCCTCGGTCAGTCGCTCGCCGCCGGTGACCAGGCGGGCTTCCTGCTTGCCGCGCTCCAGGTAGCCCATCACGCGGGCGAGTTGCGCCTCGTTGACCACCGGCCCCATCGCCGTCTTCGGATCCATCGGGTCGCCCACCGGCATCTTGCGCGCCATGCCGGCCAGCGTCTCCACGAACTCGTCGTGGATCTCGCGGCTGACCAGCAGGCGGCTCGCCGCAGAGCACACCTGCCCGGCGTTCATGAAGATGCCCGTGAAGGCATTCTGGGCGGCGGCCTGGATGGGCGCGTCCGGGAACACGATGTTGGGCGACTTCCCGCCCAGTTCCAGGGAGACCTTCTTCACGTTGTTCGCCGCGGCTCGCATGACCGACTTCCCGGCGGCGGTGGAGCCGGTGAAGGCCACCTTGTCCACCAGTTCGGACTGCGCGAGGTGCTGGCCCACCAGCGCGCCGTTGTCGGTCTCGCTGGTCACCACGTTGAACACGCCGTCCGGCAGGCCCGCCTCGGCAAGTACTTCCGCCAGGATGAGGGCGGCCCACGGGGTGTAGTGGGACGGCTTCGCCACGATCGTGCACCCGGCGGCGATGGCCGGGCCCGCCTTCCAGCCCAGCAGCATGAGCGGGAAGTTCCACGGGGTGATGAAGGCCACCACACCCACCGGCTCGTGGACGATCAGGCCCACGGCGCTCGGTACCTGCTGCGTGATCGCGTCGCCGCGCAGGTCCAGCGCCTTGCCGGCGTAATACTCGAAGACGTTGGCCGTGGCGTACGCCTCGCCGCGCGCCTGCGAGATCGGGCGGCCGAGTTCGGCCGAGATGCTCTGCGCTACGTCGTCTGCGCGGCGACGGAGGATCTCCGCCGCCTTGTTCAGGATCGCCGCACGGTCCGAGGCGCGAGATGTGGGCCACGAGGTCTCGTCGAACGCCTTGCGGGCCGCGAGGATGGCGCGCTGTGCGTCCTCCACGCCGCCGTTCGCGTAGGTGGCAATGACCTTGCCCGTGGCGGGGCTGGTGCGGTCGAAGGTGGCGCCGGAGGACGCGTCCTCCCACTGGCCCCCAATGAATTGCTGATGGCGGCGGACCGTCGTCGCTTCTGCGGTGGTCAAGACAGCCTCCCTGGTTGGTCTTGTTCGTCTTGCACGGATATGCACGACGATATCACACACGTACAGGCTGTATGTAAAGCGCCACATCCAGGGTCGTCAGGGAATCGCGCTGATTTCGCCGGACTTCAGGACGTTCTTGAGCGCCTCGCGCTTGCTGAGGCGACTCAGACGCTCGCGGTTCGCCTCCACGTAGCGCACCACCCCGCCCGGGTCGCGCCACGCAACCTGGCGCAGCGCCCAGCCGATGGCTTTCTGGATGAAGAACTCACCACCCACGGCGGTGCCCGGCAGGTTCGCCTCGATGCAGGCGTAGAGCAGGCGCAGGTCGGTCTCGTCCTTGCGCTGCAACTGGCTGAGGATCGCCGCCCGCCGCTTCCACATCGACGCGTCCGAGGCCCACGCCCGCATCTCGAGGGCCATCCAGGCTGGGTGCGCCGCGTGCAGGCCGCCCAGCAGGTGGCCGGCGACGGTGTCGACCACGTCCCACCACGCCGCGGTCACAACGAGTTCCTCGTACACCTCCAGCGCGCGCTGCTCCCGGGCGTGGGCGCGATAGTGCCGGTGGTCGGCCAGGGCGACCGCCGCGTACCACTCCTCGCGGTGGCCGCCCTCACGGAAGAGGGCGAGCACGGTGTCGCGCCAGGTGTCGTAGTCCGCCAGGGGGTGCCGAGGGAAGACGTCGCGTTCGATGGCCGCGACAGCCGGGGCGGGCACGCCGTGGAAAGGGACCGCCGACTTCATGTACGTCTGCATCCGTACCGCGCGTTCCGGGTCGCCCTGCGCCACGAGGGCCGCCCGCAGGTCATCGATCAGCCCTCGATGCGCGCGCGGGAGGTCGCCGGTCGCGGTCACGTGGAGGGCGCCTCGGGTGGGAGGGCGCCGGCGAGGTGCTCGCGGATGAGCGCGGCGAGGAGCGAGCGATGGCACTGCTCGTCCGAATGCGAACTGCACAGGAGCGTGACGCCGGTGGCTTCCGCCATGCGCGCCGCCCACGCCAGCAGGTTCCGACGCTCCAGCACCTCGGCGCGGTAGCCCTCCGCGAAGTCGTCCCAGGACAGGCCCTCGTGGAGGTACCGGTTGAGCAGGTCGTTGGAGGGTCCGAGTTCGGGCTCCCACTGGTCCACCGAGCCCTTCGCCACGCCTCGCGGCCAGCGGCGCATGATCAGCAGGCGAGGGTAGGGCTCGTCCGGCGGGTGGTACACGGAGCCGAGGGCGATGCGAGGCGCGTCCGGCGTGCTCTCAGGCGCGGTCATGTCCCGATGCTACGCCTCCACGGGCGGGGCGGTAGCGGCCACGTGCGCGAGTTGTCCCGGCATCCCGAGATCGGCCACCCCGTACAGGGAGGCGTGCGCCATCATCTCGCCGGCGTGGGCGAACTGGTGGCCGGCGCTGCGCGCGATCTGTGCGCCCAGGCTGCTGGGCGTGCCTCGCCACTCCATGGGTTGCGCGGCGGCCTGCGGGGTGAGTGTCTCGAGCCACGGATGGGCGGCCGAGACGACGTCGCGGTACGCGTCCCGCGCGGGCGCCCAGGGCGGGGCGCCCGCGGTCGCCGGATCTGGTGTGGCGGCGAGGAGGAGTGAACTGGAGCCCAGGGCCTGCCCCGCGACGTTGCACACGCGGTCCTCCCGGCCGGCGAGATGGATGAGCGTCTCCGCGACGGCGTTGAGGCGGTCCATCGCCCCCTCCGCCGCCGGCGTCGGCGTGACTTGCGCCGCGCGCTCCACCTCGACGTAGCCGTCACGCAGGAGCGCGGCGACCACGGGGCCCGAGGCGTCGTCCGCTGCCGTAGGCGCGCCCGAACGGACGAGGGCTCCCGGCAGTCCGAGGTCGCCCGCCGCCATCAGCGACGCGATCACGCTGAGTTCGCCGGCGTGCACGTAGAGGTGGGCGACGGAGCGGGCGACCATGTAGACACGGCTGGTCGGCACGTTCGCGAAGGGGGTGCCGCTCAGGTCGGCCGGGCCCTGCAGATGCTCCCACGAGGCTTCGGTAACCCACCGCGCGGTGCGTTCTTGCACGCGCACAAACGCGTCGCGCGCCTCGGAGAGGGGATAGGCGGGCTGAGGCTTGCCCTCGCGATAGGCGGCGATCATCTCGTCCTGCGTGCGTTCGGCCCACGGCTCCATGGACTGCCCGGCGGCGTGGCGTTCGATCCACGCGTCCATGCCGCTGGCGATGTGGGCGACGATCCAGCCCGGCGCGTTCAGAGCGCCGATGGGCCCGCCCTGCCCGGGCGCCGGGACGTGGTCCACTGCCTCGAGGAACGCGTCCTGCGCGTCCAGGAAGAGCCGCGTGAGCAGGTTGTCAGCCATGGCGCGAGTGTACTCCCGGATGCGGCCGGTGCAGCGAGAAGGCTATGCCGCGCGGCGGGCGGAGAGCCCGCGGGCCGTGGGGTGGCTGGGGAGTGGCGGTAGGGCCCGGCGGTACGGGGTGCGCACGCGGGTGGGCGGCGCCAGCCGCGGGAACGAGGCGGGCGAGAGGATGGGAGCGCCATGCTCCTCGAACGAGCCTTCCAGGAACTGCCGGAGCAAGACGAGCCCCAGCGCGCCAATCGTGATCCCCAGCACCATCGTGAGCAGCATTGCGATCCCCCGTCCGCCGTACACGCCTCCGGAGGCAATGTAGAACAGATGTACGCTCCGAACAGGGAAAAGTTAGAACGAGCGTTCTGATGTGTCAACTGCCGGTGGCACACGGGTCTGCCGAGGTAGACGCAGGGCGGTCGCCTACCCGAGGGGCTGGAGGGCTTCCTGTCCGCCGAGGTAGGGCCTCAGCACGGGCGGCACCTCGATGCTGCCGTCTTCGAGTTGGCCCGCCTCCAGCAGCGCCGCCACCACGCGCGGCAGGGCGAGGCCGGAGCCGTTGAGCGTGTGCAGGAAGCGGACGCGACCGTCCTCGCCTCGATAGCGGAGGTTGGCGCGGCGCGCCTGGAAGTCCACGAAGTTTGAGACGCTGGAGACCTCCAGCCACTCCCCGGCCCCGGGCGCCCAGATGTCGATGTCGTAGGTCATGGCGGAGGCGAAGGTCAGGTCCGCGGAGGCGAGCCGGAGGACGCGGTACTTCAGGCCCAGCGCGCGCACCACCTGCAGGGCGTCCTCCAGGATGCGTTCGAGCGCGGCCCAGGAGTCGGCTTCATCCGTGAACTGGACCATCTCCACCTTGTCGAACTGCCAGCCGCGCTTGATGCCTCGCACCTCCCGCCCGGCGCTGAACTGCTCGCGACGGAAGCAGGGCGTGTACGCGGTGTGGCGGACGGGCAGCGAGGCCTGCTCCAGGATCTCGTCGCGGTACATGTTGGTCACGGGCACCTCGGCCGTGGGGACGAGCCACAGGTCCGTGTCCGCCGCGTGGAACATGGTGTCCGCAAACTTCGGCAACTGGCCCGTGCCCACTAGCATGTCCGTGCGCACCAGGAACGGCGTGTAGACCTCCTCGTACCCCTGGCGCCCGTGGGTGTCCAGGAACCACGCGATCAGCGCGCGCTGCAGCCGCGAGCCGTCCCCGCGCAGGATGTAGAACGAGGATCCCGAGAGTTTCGTCCCGCGCTCGAAGTCGATCAGGCCGGACTCCTCGCCCACTTCCCAGTGGGGCTTGAGCGCGGCCTCCGTCTCCGGCAGCGCGTGCTCCGCGAGCGGCAGCGGCGGGTCGAAGCGATGCTCGGTGCCGGCCGCCGCGTCGCCCTCCAGGATCACGACCGCGTCCTCCTCGCCGCCCAGGGGCACATCCGCGTGCGGCATGTTCGGCACCTGGAGCAGCAGCGAGTCCAGCGACGCCTCCACCTCGCGCAGATCCGCCTCCAGGCCGTCCAGGCGGCCCGAGACGGCGCGCTGCGCCTCGATCAGGCGCTGGCGTTCGTCCTGATCCTTAGCCGTGCCAATCGCCTTGCTGGCGTCGTTGCGATCCTTGCGCATCTCTTCGACCTGCTGGATGAGCGAGCGCCGACGCTCGTCGGCCACCAGGATCTCGTCCAGGGGCGCAGAGGTGCGGCGGTCCGCCAGCATGCGGCGCACCTCGTCAGTGCGTTCACGGATCACCTGGATCGAGAGCACGTGGCCTCCCCTGCTGTCGTGCGCGCCTCGGCCTGACCCGCTAGCGGGCCGCCGAGGCGACTCGTTCCGCCTCGATCGCCGCGAGGCTGAGTTCGCGGACGTCGTCGTTCAGGTCGGTGGCGGCGCGGATGGCCGCCTCGTCGAACCAGCGCCAGCGCATCTCCTGCGGCAGCACCGGGGCCGCCTCCACCGCGCGGGTGAAGTAGATGAGGTCGATGTGCTGGTGCGGCTCCGCGAGTTGCCCGTCGCCGTTCACGATGTCGTAGACCGCGATGGTCGCCGGCGCCGCCAGTTGCGGCGGGTGCGAGTACTCGAAGCGCGGAGCCCCCGGCAGGGACAGCACTTCGGCCTCCAGGCCCGTCTCCTCGCGCACTTCGCGCAGCATCGCCTGGACCGGATCCTCGTTCGGTTCGATGTGCCCGCCCGGCGGCAGCCACATCCCGAACTTATGCCAGTGCAGCGCCGTCCGCCCCGCATGCGAGACGAAGCCCGTGACCGTGAAGTGCCGCTCCATGGACATGGCCGCGAGCGTACCGCCCCCCCATGCCGGGCGCACCCGTGCGAGCCCCCGCCACGCTCCTCGGCACCCTCGCGTCTCAGACGGCGCGGGGGAGGGGACGGCCTTCCAGCCAGCCGAGGTCGAAGGCCGCGAAGGTGTCGATGACGGCGTGGGCGCCGGGCTGCGGGGTGGCGGCAAAAATCGAGGCCTGCCGGGTCTGGATCACCCACATGCCGGCGGCGGCCGCGGCGGCCACGCCGTGCGCGGAGTCCTCCACGGCGAGGCAGTGGTGCGGCTCCACGCCCAGCAGTGCGGCGGTGTGGAGGTAGATGTCCGGGTGCGGCTTGGGGTGCTGTACCTCCTCGCCGGTCACCACCAGCGGGAACAGATCCGTCAGGCCGGTGGCGGCCAGCGTGGCCTGCACCCAGGCGGGGCGAGACATGGAGGCGACGGCCAGGCGTAGGCCCCGGCGGTGGATGGCGCGCACCACGGCGTCCGCGCCGCGCATGGCGGGCGTGGGGCCGGAGCGCAGCAGGTCCACCAGCGTGTCCGTGTAGCGCTCCCGGAAGACCGGGCGCGGGATGCTGTAGGTGCGCTCGATCCACTCGGTGTAGGAGTCCGCGCCGCCGCCCACGAAGCGCGCGTACTGCTCCAGGGGAATCACGGCAGGCGCCACCACGCGGCGCGAGGCTTCCAGGTGCACGGGCTCCGTGTCCGCCAGCACGCCGTCCAGGTCGAAGATCACGGCCTCGATGGGCGCCTGCGGTCCGGGTGAGGGCTGCAGCGTCATCCGCCAGCCACCTCCGCCGATCCGCCAAGTCGCCCGGCGGACCGTTCGATATCGCGTTTGAGGTTCCACAGGAAGTCGCGCAGGAACTGCGTCCGCTGGCCGCGATGGAGCAGCGTTTCCATTGCACCGCCCAGGAACCCTCGGGGAGGACGGTAGACGAGTTCCACGGTCACGTGGCACTCCCGAGGGCCCTCCGGATACAGGCCCCACCGCAGCGTGTCCACCACGCCGCCGTCGTCCATGCGGTAGACCACCTCGCGCGCATCATCAGAGGGCGTGCGGCGCAGCGAGACGTCCTCCTGCCGCCCGGGCAGCCCGAGGACGAACGAGGCGCCTTCGCTGTCCGCGCGCACGTCTCGGACGGCGGGCGGGAGCCAGCGGTGGTAGCCGGTGGGATCGGCCAGGTGGGCGCGGACGTCTGGCGCGCCCACGTGGACGTGGACGTCTTCGCGCAGGGTGGCCCAGCCGCCGCTCCGTCGCGGGGCGGATTCGAACCCCGCCATGTGGTTCGTCACTCGGAGACGTCCGTGCGGGCGGCGTCGACCTCCGCGGCGTCGCCAGCATCGCCAGGATGTTCGTGGGGACGTTCGCCCTGGCGTTCGCGCATGGTGGGGAACAGGATGACCTCGCGCAGGGAGCGCTCGCCGGTCATCAACTGCACCACGCGGTCCACGCCGATGCCCAGGCCGCCGGCGGGCGGCATGCCATGCTCGATGGCCACAAGGAAGTCCTCGTCCGCCACCTCGGCCTCTTCGTCGCCGCCGGACTTCTTCGCAGCCTGCTCGGCCATCCGCTCGCGCTGGTCCACGGGGTCGTTCAACTCGCTGTAGGCGTTCGCCAGTTCGTAGCCCAGGGCGAACAACTCCCAGCGTTCCACCACAGCCGGGTCGTCCACCTTGCGCTTGGCCAGCGGCGACAACTCCGTGGGGTAGTCGAAGATGAAGGTGGGCTGGATCAGGTTCGGCTCCACGAACTCCGACATCAGCGCGTCCAGCACCGTCCCCCAGGAGGCGCCCTCGTCCGGCCGCACCCCGCGCTCGAGGGCCACCTGCGTCAGCGACTCCACCGAGCGGTGGGCGTCCAGGTCAATGCCTGTGTGGTCCAGCAGGGCCTGCCGGTAGGTGATGCGCGCGAACGGCGGCGCCAGCGAGATCGTGTGCTCGCCGTGCACCAACTCCGTGGCGCCCAGCACGTCCTGCGCCACGTAGGCCAGGAGTTCTTCCAGCATGCGGGCCACATCGTGGTAGTCGGCGTAGGCCTCGTAGGACTCGAGCAGCGTGAACTCCGGGTTGTGGCGGTAGGAGATGCCCTCGTTGCGGAAGACGCGGCCGATCTCGAACACGCGCTCGAAGCCGCCCACCAGCAGGCGCTTCAGGTGCAACTCCAGGGAGATGCGGAGGTACAGGTCGCGGTCCAGGGCGTTGTGGTGCGTGAGGAACGGGCGGGCAGCCGCGCCGCCGGCGTGGTCCTGCAGCACCGGCGTCTCCACCTCCAGGAAGTCGCGGTCCAGGAAGAAGCGACGGATCGCGGACACCACGCGCGAGCGGGTAAACGCGATCTCCCGCGAGCGCTCGTTGGCGATCAGGTCCAGGTAGCGCTGGCGGTAGCGGGCCTCGATGTCGCTCAGGCCGTGGAACTTGTCCGGCAGCGGGCGCAGCGCCTTCGTGATCACTCGCCAGGAGGCCACCGCCACGGTGACCTCGCCCATGCGGGTGCGGAAGACGCTGCCGGTGACCTCCAGGAAGTCGCCCAGGTCCACCAGGTCCAGGTGCTCGAAGTCGTCCAGGGCGTCCCGGCGGAAGTGCAGTTGGATGCGGCCGCCCTGGTCGCGCAGGTCCAGGAAGGCGGCCTTGCCCATCACTCGCTGCGCCGTGACCCGTCCCACCACGGTCACGGCAACCTGGTTCTCCACCTCGCCGGCGTCCAGGAAGGCCCGGACGGCCTCGGCTGCGGTGTGAGTGCGGCTGACGCGCGCCGGGTAGGCGTCTGACATCGAAAGCAGCCGCTCGCGCTTCGCCAAGCGCTGCTCGATGAGTTCGTCCTCGGACGCCATGGCACCCCTCCCCGTCGTGATCCACGTTCGCATATCGTCCGGATACGCGCCTCGGGGGCAGGATGACGAGGGGCCGCGAGGGCTACCGAGAGCCCCGGGCGCGGGGCGTCCGGGGCCTCGTCCGGGGGCGACCTCGGACGGCGGTCAGCCGCGAGGAGCCGCCTACGAGACGGACGTGACGGTGAACTCGGTCTCGCCGCGCGGGGTCTGGATCTTCACGGTCTCACCGCGCTTCTTGCCGATGAGGGCGCGTCCCACGGGGGACTTGTGGCTGATGCGGCCCTGCGTGGGGTCCGCCTCAGTGGGGCCCACCACCTGGTACTTGCGGCTCTTGCCGTCCTGGCCCTTCACGGTCACGTTGGAGCCCACCTGGACGGTCTTGGACTTCTGTGCGGCCTTCTCGTCGATGATCGCCGCGTTTTCCAGCGTGCGCTCGATCTCCGCGATGCGGCCCTCCAGGAACGCCTGCTGGTTCTTGGCGTCCTCGTACTGGGCGTCCAGTTGGTCAGGGCCCAGTTCCTGCGCCTCGCGGATCAGGGCGGCCACCTCCGCGCGGCGGACGGTCTTCAGGGTGTGGAGTTCCTCCACCAGGCGGTCGTAGCCAGCCTTCGTCAGGAGCGCCGGTTCGTCGACCATATCGTCTTGCCTCGCAATAGGGCGTGCTTGAGTTGGGGGGCTTGCCGGTGACGGCGTCCGAAGGGGACGACCGCATGCGGCG
This sequence comes from Dehalococcoidia bacterium, assembly GCA_023228825.1. Taxonomy (GTDB): domain Bacteria; phylum Chloroflexota; class Dehalococcoidia; order UBA2979; family UBA2979; genus W-Chloroflexi-9. The sequence goes on from JALOAL010000012.1 coordinate 18,526, forward strand.
GGGTTGGCTCGTAAACCAAGAAGGCGGACTTACCGGAGCCCGGCAAGCCCGCGTTGAATGCGCGCGATACTAGCAGATTTCCGGCTCATGGTGAATAAGCGGGGTGGAGCATGCCAACCCCACGTCCCGCTGCCCGCGCGCCGAGGCCGAAACTGTTGGGATGCTTGAATCTATTGAAATGATTGGGCGCCTGCCCGTTTCGCGGTGCGACGGTGCTAGAATACGCGCCAAGCGGGGCAGATTCGGGACGCTGGTACGGCGACCGAACTGGGGGTGCGTGCCATCATCGCGACGCCCGTGCGGATCGTCGGCCTCGCCATGCTATGCCTCGCGGCTGGCGCGCTCGGTGGCGTCTCCGGGGCCCTGCTGGTGAATGCCCTGGACGAGGACGCCCAGAGCGCACGCGTCGCCTCGGAGGCTCCCGCCACCCCCACGCCGGATGCGGGCGAGCGCCTGCGCCTCTCGCTCCCGGAGGCGATGGACGCGGTGGTCAGCATCCTGGTGGACCTGCCGCCCGGGGAGACCGAGGCCGGCCAGCCTACCGAGCGCCAGAACTTCGGCACCGGCGTGGTGGTCTCCTCGGACGGCCTCGTGTTGACGAACCAGCACGTGCTGGAGGGCGCCTCGCGCATCCGCGTGGTGCTCCCCACGGGCGAGGAACGCGAGGCCTCACCCCTCGCGGACGACGCCCCGTTCCACGACGTGGCGCTGCTGCAGACCAACGGCCGAGGGCTACGCACCGCGCGCCTGGGGGACTCGGCCGCCGCCATGCCCGGCGACCCCATCGCGGTGATCGCCAGCGGCATCGTGACGTTCGACAACCAGGTGAAGGTGGGGGTGATCTCCGCCCGGGACCTGGCGTTTCCTCGTGAAGGCGTGATCCTGGAGGGCCTGCTGCAGACGGACGCCGCCGTGAACAACGGCGACTCCGGCGGTGCGCTCGTGAACGCGGAGGGCGAGGTGATTGGCCTGGTCACGTTCGTCGTGCGCACCAACGCCAACGGCCAGGAGGTGCAGGGGGTGGCCATGGCGCACGCCATGGAGGACCTCCGGCCCTTCATCCAGGCCGTGCGCGCGGACGGCGTGAACCCCCGTGGCCGCATCGGCATTGAGCGGCTGGGGCGGCACCATGTCCCGCTGACCCCGGCACTGGCCGCGGAGCGCGGCCTGCCGATGGCCGCCGGCGCCCTGGTGCTGGCGGTGGAGCCGGAGAGCCCGGCCGCACTGGCAGGCATCCAGCCCGGCGACGTGGTGCTGGGCGTGGGTGGCGTGGCCATTGAAGGGCTGGCGCCATTTCCAAACCTGCTGGCTAGCGCTCAACCGGGTGATCGGGTGACCCTGAGCGTCTGGCGCAACGGGGAGACGCGAGACGTGACCGTGGAACCACGGCCGGTCCGCATCGCAATTCGGAGCGCGCCATGACCGTTCCAGCATCGGCCCGGGCCGTCCCGCCGATAGGCAGTCACAGACGGCACCCGCCGCAGGCGACACGCCCGCGCCCGCTCTGGCGCGGCATGCTCATGGAGGATCGGCGATGACCCGTCCACCAGACGACTTCGACCGCGAGGACGACTACGCCTTCGAGGACGACTACGAGGACCCCGGCTTCCCGCCGGAGGACGACCTGCCCCCGCCGCCCGCCCCACGGCGGGACGACGGGGCCATGTTCGCCCCGGTGGTGTTCGATGACGACGAGGACGAGCGGCGGCGCTCCTTCCGCCCCTCAGCGGAGTACGAGAGCGACGCCGGTCTGCTGCGGGTGCTGGGCATCATCGCGGTGCTCGGCGTGGTCATCATCGCGCTGGTGTTGCCGTGGTCCCCGATCTCCGTGGTGGGCGGCGACGACGACGACTTCCCGTCCGAAGCGCGTGACCTGCCCACGGTGCCGGAGGGGCTGACCGGCCTGAGCCGCCTCTTCGAGATCGAGGTGCCGGCGGAGTACGTGGGACGCTCGCTCTCCGTGGAGATCCCCCTGCAGGACGGGGTGGACGACGGCTCCAACGTGGCCATCTACTCCTGGGTGGGCGACCGCTGGGAGCGGCTGGCGGCGGCGCAACTGGACGAGGCTGGCCGCGTGGCCACAGGCACGATCCCGGCGCAGACTGCCGTGCTCTCGCTGGCCGTCCTCCAGCGCACCGCGCTGGCGCACAGCCTGGGCCTGATCGTGGACGCCGGACAGACACCGGACCCAGTGGGCTTGCAGAGCGCGTCCACCGTGGTCGTGCTCGCCGGCTACCTGCTGCCCGACGGTGACAGCGAGGGCACCATGAACGCGGAGCCCGCGCTGGTGCAGCCGGCCGTGCAGGCCGCCGGCGATACGCCGGTCTACCTGGGCATCTCCGGCGACGTGAACCCGCGGGGCATCCTGGCCACGGCGGAGAGCATCACCGCCCACGTGGACGAGGTGACGGCGGCCGTCCAGTCACTGGACGTGGACGGCGTCTACCTGGACTACCAGGGGGTCTCCGCAGAGCAGGGCGCGGCGTTCACCGCGCTCGTCACGCAACTGGACGAGCGGCTCACGCAGGCCTCCATGGGCCTGATCGTGGGCGTCCCGGCGGGTGCATCCGGCGGCTACGACTGGGCAGGCCTGCAGGCCGCCGCGGACTCCCTCTGGGTGAGGGCGCCCCTGGACCCGACGACGTACTACGACACCGTGGGCTCGATCCTGACCAGCGCGAGCGGCGTGGACGCCAGCCGCGTCTCGCTCATCCTGGACCGCCGGTCGGCGATCTCGAGCGGCGCCGCGCCGGCGGAGCCGATCACGCTGCTGCAGGCGCTCACCACCGCCAGCGCCATGGACCTGAACGTGGACGCCATTGGCCCCGGCTCGCCGGTGACCATGCGCACGCGGTACCTCGGCGCCGGGGAGGCCGCGTTGCACTGGGACGAGGCGGCCCGCGCCGTCTCCTTCACGTACCAGGACAACAGCCTGGAGCACCGCGTGTGGATCCAGAACCGCTACGCCTTCGCCTTTGCGCTGGAGGCGGCCGGGAACGCGGGCTTCGGCGGCATCGCGGTGGCCTCGGCGGCGGCGGACGCCGCGCACCCGGACGTGTGGGAGCCCGTGGCGGAGTTCATCGAGCAGGGCAACGTCACCCTTCTGAAGCCGTATGGCCCGTACCTCACCGCCTGCTGGGAGGCCTCGGACGGGCAGGTGGAGGGCCAGCCGCCGTGCTGGACGCAGGAGGCGGACACGAGCGCCGTGGTCTGGCGCGCCCCCCAGGCGGAGGGTGCGTATACGGTGCGCCTCGTGGTGTCGGACGGCGTCACGTTCGTCGCGCAGGAGGTCCTCCTGCGCGTGGGCGAGGAGGCTCCCACCTCCGAGCCGGCGGATGAGCCTACGGCGGAACCGACGGCGGAACCCACGGCGGAACCGACGGCGGAACCCACGGACGAGCCAACGGCGGAACCCACGGACGAGCCGACGGACGAGCCCACGGACGAACCGACGGACGAGCCCACGGACGAACCGACGGCCACGGAGACCCCCGCCCCCACGGCGACTGACGAGCCCGCCGGCCCGGCGGGCAACGACTAGGATGCCGGCGCACGGGCCTCGAGTGATCGCGGGCAGCGCGCGCGGCACCGAGTTGAAGTGGCCGAAGTCCGGGGGGACGCGGCCCACCACCGGCCGCCTGCGCGAGTCACTCTTCTCCATGCTGGAGGCCGCTCGCGTCTCCTTCGACTCCGTGCTCGACCTGTACGCCGGTAGCGGCGCGCTGGGTATCGAGGCGCTCTCGCGGGGCGGAGGCGAGGCCACGTTCGTGGAGTCAGATCCACGCGCGGCGGCGGTGATCCGCGAGAATCTGAGACGCGTACGCATGGAAGATCGCGCCCAGGTGCGCGTGGCACGGGTGGGCCGCTGGCGGCCGCCGGAGGGCACCCTCTACACGCTGGTACTGGCCGATCCCCCCTATGATGGCGCGACGCCGTGGGCCGCCGTGGAGTCTGCGGTGCGGGGCGCGTTGTCGGACAGCGCTGCCGTGGTGGTGGAGCGGGATGCGCGCCGCGAGGCGCCGGACTCGCTGGCCGGACGCCCGCTGTGGCGGGACCGGCGGCAGGGTGCGGGCGCCGTGGCGATCTATCGGCGCACCGCAGACGGCGGAGACGAAGTTTGGGACGAGGCGAGCGACGAGATCGATGAGGGCGACGAGACGCCTCGGACGGACGTTGGCAGCACAGACAGCAGGTACCTGGAGGGGACCACTACATGACGGTTGCGCTGTACGCGGGTCGATTCGACCCCGTCACGAACGGACACCTGGACATCGCGTCGCGCGCGGCGCACATCTTTGACCAGGTGGTGATCGGCGTCGCCGCCAGCCGTTCGGCGCTGTTCTCACTGGAGGAGCGCATCGCGCTGTTCGAGGGCGCCCTCGGCAACGCGGGGCTGGAGAACGTGCGTGTCACGGCCATTGCCGGGCTCACAGTGGACGAGGCGCGCGCCCAGGGGGCCCAGGTGCTGGTGCGTGGCCTGCGCGCCGGGGACTTCGGCTACGAGTTCGATATGACCCTGATGAACCGGCACATGGCGCCGGACATTGACTCCGTGTACCTGATGACGGCGCTGGAACACTCCTTCGTCAGCGGCACGCGCGTCCGCGAACTGGCCTCGTTCGGCCGGGACGTGAGCGAGTTCGTGCCGGAAGCCGTGAATGATGCCATCCTGAAGAAGTTCGCCCAGCCGAAGTAGGCCGGACGCCCGTACGATCCGTCCCGACCGGGGCGGCCGCCAACACCACCGCACCCAACACCACCGCAACCAGCACCAGAGGAGGCGGACCCATGGACTTACTCCACCTGGTGGACCGACTCGAAGAGATGGTCGCCGGCGCTCAGAAGATGCCCATCGGCAACCGCGCGATCCTGGATCGGCGGCGCATGCTGGACCTCATCGATCAGATGCGCATCGCCATCCCAAACGAGGTGCGGGAGGCGCAGGACATCGTGGCGCAGCGGGACGGCATCAAGCGCGAGGCGGAGGAGGAGGGCCGCATCATTGTGGCCCGGGCGGAGGAGCGCGCGGCGGACCTGGTGGAGGAACACGCCATCACCACCGCCGCCAAGCGCCGCGCCGAGGAGATCGCTGTCGAGGCGGAGCGCCGCCTGGAGCAACAGATCGATGCCGCGAACCAGGACATTGCCCAGCGCATCCAGGAGTCTCGCCGCATCGCGCGGGAGCAGATGGAAGCCGCGGACGAGTACGCGCGCGAACTGCTGATCCGGCTGGAGCGACAGTTGCAGGCCTTCCAGAACTCAATCCACGCGGGTGTGCAGCAACTGGAGCCGCAGCCGCCCCCGTTCCCGGACCGGCCGGCGCCTCTGCACGACCAGGACGACCCGCGATACGGCGCCCCGCAGGTCCGCTACTCGGACGACCGCCCCGCCCCCACGCCGCCGTACGACGAGCCGACCTGGGTGCGCGAGTCGCGAGGGGCTGGTGGCTCGCTGTTCGGTGACGAGGGGGCCGGTGACCAGGGGGCCCGTGACCAGGGCGAATTGGAGAACCTGCTGCAACCTCGGCGTCCACTGGCGCAGATGGCGCTGGACGACGACGCGGCGCCCGAACCGGCCAATCCCGGCGTGATCGACGACTTTGAGAACGAGCCGTACGACGACGACCCGATGCTCCGCCCCGCCCGTGACCGCCGCGAGGATGACCTGGACTAGTTCCCGGCCTCCGCGTGGCCCAGCAGCGCGAGGATGGCCTCCGCCTCCTCCGCCGTGGCGGGCCGCGGACGGTTCTCGTACACGTCGATGCGTGCTGGGCGCAGTTCCAGCGCGAGCGGCTGGCCGGCCTCGAACGTGACGAGCGCCACCACGGACTGGAACGGGCCCTCGCCCAGCGTCACCAGGTCGTCCTCATCCAGGTCGAACACGAAGTTCCCCAGCGAGTACAGGATGAGGCCGTCCTCGTAGCGTTCGACGTGCTGCAGGACGTGCGGGTGGGTGCCCACCACCAGGTCTGCGCCGGCGTCCACCGCGGCGTAGGCGAGTTCGCGCTGGCGGGCCGTGACGCGGTGCGTGTACTCCGTGCCGGCGTGCAGCGTCACCACCACAAAGTCCACGTCGCCTGCGGCTCGCACGCGCGCCACGTCCTCCGCGATCGCCGGCGCTGAGGCGCGCGCCACGCCGCCCGTCTCCCCGGACGCCCAGATCACCTCGCCAATGTCGTCGTAGCCGAGGTAGGCGATGGTGGGCGCGCCCGGCAGACGGCCCACGATGCCCGCGCGCGCCTCGGCCTCCGTGCGCCCGGCGCCGAACCAGGCGATCCCGTGTTCGTCCAGCGTCTCCAGCGTGCGCTCCAGGCCCGTCAGGCCGTAGTCCGTGGCGTGGTTGTTGGAGAGGCTCACCGCCCAGAAGGGAGTCAGTCCGCCCGCCAGCGCGGGGTCCAGGGCGAACTGGTACTGCTTCACCAGCGGCACGCCCACGTCCGTGACCGCGCCCTCCAGGTTGCCCACCACCAGGTCTGCGCCTTCGAACAACTCGAGCGCCCGCTCCAGCGGGTACCCCACGTCGATCTCCACCATCGCCTGCTCCACCTCGCGCTGGAACATCAGGTCGCCGACGAACGCCACGGTGATGCGCTCCGGCCCTCCGGGCGTCTCGGGCTCCTCGGGCGGCGTCGGTGAAAGTGTGGGCGCGGGCGTGGGCGTGTCCGTCGCCAGCGCCACCGTGATCCCGGCGCCACGTGTCGAGCCGCCCACGCACGCCAGGAGGACGCACGCCAGCACGGCGAGCCCGAGGACCGCGAGGTAGCGCGAGGGGAGGCGGGCGCGCCGGCCGGAGGGAGGCAGATCTACCCCTTCATACCCGCCGCAGCGTCAAAGGTAGCGCGGATGCTGGCGCGCATCATGGCGTCCACCTGCTCACTGGTGGCGCCGTGGTCCAGTAGCCACGGCACCTGGTGGTCGGGGACCAGCGTCCAGAGGGACGGGCGGCGCTCCTCGGACCAGCGCGCCCAGAAGCCGGCGGGCTGGGCGTCGTGGCCCAGGCACGTCTGCTCGGCGTACCCCGCCTGAGCGAGGGCGAGCGCAATGCCGGCGCGCTGATCGACGTACTCGGGGGTGGTCAGGAAGAAGCGGTCCAGGCCCACCGTCGCGCCTCGCTTTGCCAGGGCGGTCAGGTAGTCCATGTCCTGCGTGTCATTGGAGTGGCCGATAGTGACAGCGCGGAGATCCAGTCCCTCCTCCTCGAAGAGGTCGAGCAGTGGGATGCCCACCTGGTCGGCCGCCAGCGTGTGGCAGGAGATCGGCACGCCCGTGGCCTTCGCCGCCCGCGCCGCACCTCGCGCGACCTTCTCCAGGATCGTGCGGGGTGACCAGCGGCCGCCGTCCGTGATGCGCGCCTCCAGGTCCCACGCGAGTTTGATGATCCCGGCGCGCGGGCCAGTGCCGTCAATGCCGTCTTCGATCTCTCGCACGAAGCGCTCCGCGATCTCGTCCTCTGACCAGCCGAAGTAGACGGGCGAGATCCAGCGGTAGGCGCCGGTCGCGCAGATCACGTTCACCTGGTGCTCGTCGTGGCGACGGGCGACCTCCTCGAACAGCCACGCCTGGCGGCCGAGGTCGAAGGGGGTGAGGTCGATGATGCTCTCGATGCCGGAGCGGCGGGCGGTGGCGAGCGCCTCCACCGAGCGGTCGATCATCTCCTGGCGGCGTTCCGGCGAGTCCATCAGGCCGGGGATGCGATCCGCGCCGGGGGTGCTGGTGCTGAGGTGCTCGTGTGAGAGCGTCCAGCCGAGATCCACGCTGTCGACGGGGCCTCGGATCGTGTTCACGCTGGCCATCATGTCCTCCTCAACGGCTCGCCCCGGGTGGGGATCAGCGCACTCGTTCGGTGGGCCGGTCGGCCTCGGGTGGGGGTGGCGGGTCGGGGAGGGCGATCATGCCGCGCAACACGTCCAGCGCGGCGCTCGCCCAGCGAGCCACATTCTCCGCGTCCACGGCCATGTCCACGGTGTCCTGCGGCGAATGGAAGTAGCGATGCCCACCCAGGAAGGTGACATAACGACCGCCGCGCTCCGCGATGTTGCGCGCCTCGCCGCTACCGGGGGAGCCGACGTCCAGGAACTCGACGGGGGCCACCGTCTCGCACTCGTGCTGTCCGAGGGCGCTCGTAGCGAGGGCGTGGAGCGCCTGGTCACTGGCCCCGGCGCGGGGCTGCGGGTAGCGGGCGCCCAAGGACGCGCCCAGGTGCAGCCAGGCCACCGCCTGGCGGGGCAGGGGGCGTCGCGCGTCCAGGTGCGCCTCCAGTCCGCGGTGGTGCAGTTCGTGCCCGCTGGTCGCCACGAAGTGCACCGTGCGCCGTGGCCGGGCACGGGCCACCGCATCGGCAAGGGCGAGCCAGGTTGCGATGCCGCCCCCGCGCTCCGCGGCGCAGGTGAACCAGCCGGACTTGGGCGTCATGACCACCACGGGCCCCGCGTCCGGCTCGGCGCCGGGGACGGAGGCCACCACGTTGGTCGCGCGCGACTTCAGGCGCTCGCCGTCCACCTCCAGCGTGCCCTCGACCCCGCCGAGCACGAGGGACGACGCCAGGGCGCGGGCGTCCCGCGCGGCCACCTGCAGCACCGGGAGGGCGAAGGGCGTGAGGATGTGCTCGGCGTTGCGGAGGGCCACCTGTGGCCCGTCGTCGGCGCCGGTCGTACCGGAGGGCGCCACCACGCCGATCACGCCCTGTTCCGCCAGCGCCTCGTAGTGCGCGCGGGCGTTGGGAGCGGTCCAGCGCCGGTCCCCGCGCGTAGCGGAGGTGGCGACCACGATCTTTCCGAAGAGGTCCGGGTCCGTGTCCTCGCACAGTTCGCCCTGGATGCCGCCGTACTGCGTAAAGCCGCCGTCATACATCGGCACGCCGTCGATGTGGCCGTCTGGCCACGTGAGGCGGGCGGTGCGGTACTCCACGCGGGGAAAGTCGAACCGTTCGAGGTCGGCGGTCACGCCGACGGCGGCGAGTTCGTCGCGCAGCCAGGCGCTCGTGCGGTCGTCGCCGTCCCAGCCGGTGCGATGGATGCCGAGGGCCTCGAAGGCGCGGATACGCGCCTCGATCGCCGCGGGCCGCAGGCCTGGGATGTCTTCGGGTGCCGGGTCAGCCAGGGGAGCCCTCCCTGCTTGCCGTGGGGCGAGTGGCCGGTGGGTGGGCGCGGGTGACCGAGTGGGCCCCGCCGTGGCAGAAGTATGCCCGGTGGTGAGTGTCCGTCAACCTGCCAAAGTGCTCCGTACCACGTTTCACAAGCGTGTAAACACCGATGCCTGCCGTGCCGCTAGAATAACAGCGTTCCACCTCATCCCGGTCGGCCCGCCCAAGGAGGGCATGCTGCTCCTGCGTCTCGCCCTGCCTCGTCCCGCCCGGCTGGTGCTGGTGAGCGTCACTCTCCTGCTCGCGCTCGCGCTGCTCGCCGCCGTCGCTCCGAGCGCCGCAGAGGCTGACGTCCCGCCCTCGATGTCCGAGGGCTGGACACCGTACGACGGCGGCTCGCTCCTCCTGCCGGCGGACTACGAGCACACCAACTCGATGCCGCTCGAGTTGATGGTGGACTATTTCACCACGGGGACGCCGCGCGTGCGCTGGGAGACGTCCGTGGTCCCGACGGTGCCGCTCTGCACGCAGCAGGCAAACCGTCCCGCCTGGATCAGCGCGGAGCAGTTCCGCGCGGCCGTGGTCTACGCCGTGGACCAGTGGAGCGAGGCCGAGGCCCGCGTGGGCTTCAATTACACCGGAGACTGCCTCACCGCCTCCCCCACCTGGCGTTTCGAAAACAATCTGAACGAGATCGGCTGGGACGACGCGCGGGACGTGGTGCGGAGCCCGGCCGCGGCCATCACGCAGGGGGCCTGGGTGATCGGCCTGAACGCCCGGCCCTTCGCCGAGGCTGACATCATCTTTGACCACCTCCTGAACGTCCCGGAGCAGTGCTTCCTGAGCACCATGACCCATGAACTGGGCCACGTGCTGGGCCTGGGCCACTCCAGCGCGTTCGGCGACCTGATGTATCCCTCCTTCAACTCCGCAGACGTGTCCACGTGTCCCCCCGGGCCGAGCGCGGGCGAGCGACAGGCGGTGCAGGCCCTGTACGGCGTGAACCGCAAGCCCGTGTTCGACGGGCAGCGGCCTCGGACGGCGGTGGCGGGTTCGCGCGTGACGCTCTCCGCCGTGGCCATGGACCCGGACGGCGACGCGTTGACATACGCGTGGACGCAGGTGGGCGGGCCATCGGTGGCCATGACGCCCTCCGGCCCCACGCTCACCTTCGTCGCACCTGACCGCGAGGGCGTCACGCTGCAGTTCCGCGTGGAGGCAACGGACCGCTACCTGCACCGCGCGGACGCCTCGATCACCGTGCGCGTGCAGGAGGCCTCCAGTCCACCGCGCTCGGCGCCCTCGCTGGGGGCGCTGACCGCGGGTGCGAAGCACATGCTCATGGAGTGGAGCACGTCCGAGGCGGCCACGGAGTACGAGTTCTGCTCGGCGGCCACGGGCGGCGGCCGGCCCTCGTGCGTGCGGCAGGACTCGCCGCTGGCGGCGGTGACATGGGACACGGTGCTTCGCGACGCCGTGGAGGGCGGACCGAGGCGCATCTTCACCACGGGCACCCGGGAGACCTCCATGCGCGCCTGCAACGACGAGGGCTGCTCGCCGGTGGGGGTAGGGCCGCACGCCGGGGGCCTGCGCTGGACGGCGTACGACGTGGACTACGACTACTTCGCGATGGCGTACGACGTGCCCGGCTCCAGCATGCGCTTCACCATCGTGGGCGTGGCCAACATCGACGGCCCCGCGCGCCGCGTCTCGCTCTACTCCGGCCCGGAGGACGACCCCACCGCGCGCCGCATCTTGAACTGCGGCAACGTGCGGGCGGGGCAGGTGTGCATCGGCCTGCTGTCGCCCTCGGACCGCGGCCACGCGGCGTTCGCGACGGTGGTCAGCGAGCGCTCCGGGACGCCCACGCTGGAGCACCGCATCCGCATCCGGTAGCCGGACTGCGGTGTTCGGAGTCCGGCATCAGGAGAGGTGCGGCCTCGGACGGCGCTACGGCTCGCGGACGCGGCCAACGTGGCGCTCGGAGACGGGCGGCGGGCCGGGGGGCACGTCGCCAATGGCCATGAAGTCGTACAGGTACAGCAGCGAGAACCAGAAGGACTTCGCCCAGCGGTAGCCCACCGCCGTGCCCACCAGCGCGATAATGACGATCGTCCAGGCCGGGTCGAGGCCCGCGTCGCGCATCGGTCGGTAGCCGATCTCCACCAGCGTGAGGACGATCGCCACCGCCGCGCCAATCGTGTAGCCCAGCGCCAGCGCGCCCAGCCAGGCGCCCGCGGAGGTCTGGTAGCGCAATTGGCAGTTCGCGCAACGCTCACGCATCTCGATGTATCCGGAGAACATGGAGGTCTTGCCGCAGTTGGGGCAGAGTCCCTTCACGCCGGTGCGCCAGAAGGTGCGGAGGAAGGGTTTGCTCATGTTTCCAGTCTACGCCGGGCGCCGGGAGCAGGCCCAGTCCACGGCCGCGCGGGGGGGCCGTTTCGCCTAGTCCGGGCGTTTCTATACTGGGAGGTAACCCCGCGAGCCCCTGGCGCAGGCAATGGACGGCAAAGCAGTGATCGACGAGCACGCCTCGGACCTGGTCGCACGCATTGGCGCGCTCCCCCGTTCCGCCTCGTTCCAGTCGATCGTGCTCAACCCCGACTTCCAGCCGCTGCGCCTGCTGGCGGACCCCGCTGCCGGCGGTGTGGTCGCCTCCTACGAACGCCCGGACCGAGGGCTGGCGCTGGTGGGCATTGGCAGTGCGGACCGCGTGGAGGTGGCGCCCGGCCGCGGCCCCGCCTCGATCCGTGACGATGCGCGCCGGCTGCTGGAGCGCCCGCTGGCGGGCGACGCGCCGGGCGTGCGGCCGCGTCTGCTCGGTGGTTTTCGCTTCAACCCGGCCGCGGAGACCGGCGAGCCCTGGGGCGCGTTCGGCGCCGGCTGGCTGCTGCTCCCCCGCGTCCTCTTCGTGCTGGACGGGGAGTCCACCGCCGTGGTCATTGCCCCGGACGTGGACCCCCGCGAGGCCGCCCGTGCCGCCGAGCGCACGCTGGGCCGAGAGGCGCCCTCGAACGGCGCGACGCTGGAGGTGGAGCGGCCCATGAACCGCAGCCGCTGGCTGGACTCGGTCGCGCGCATCGCCGCCCAGGTGCGGGAGGGCGCGTACGAGAAGGCCGTGCTGGCCTCCACGCAGCGGCTGGCGGCGGACCACCCGATCTCCGTGGGGGCGGCGCTTGCGCGGCTGCGCGAGAACTATCCGAACTGCCACCTGTTCACCATGACCGCGGACGACGCCACCTTCCTGGGCGCCAGCCCGGAGTTGCTCGTGAGCCTCACGGATGGCCGCGTGCACGCCCTGGGACTGGCGGGGTCCCTCGCACGAGGCGAGACGCCCGAGGACGACGAGCGCCTGGGGGCGGAGTTGCTGGCGAGCGCCAAGGACCGCATTGAGCACGAGAGCGTGGTGCGCGCGATCCGCGAGCGCCTGGCGCCGGTCACGGACGAACTGCACGCGCCGAACGCGCCACGCCTCCGCAAGTTGCGCAACATCCAGCACCTCTCCACGGACATCACCGGCCACGTGCGCCCCGGCGTGGACGTGCTGGACCTGGTGCAGCGCCTCCACCCGACGCCCGCCGTCTGCGGCTGGCCGACCGAGGTCGCCCGCGAGGTCATCCAGGACCACGAGGACTTCGACCGCGGCTGGTACGCCGGCCCCGTCGGCTGGATGGACGCCACCGGGGACGGCGAGTTCGCCGTGGGCCTGCGCTCCGCCGTGGTGCGCGGCTCCCACGCCTGGCTCTTCGCCGGCAACGGCATCATGGGCGACTCCGACCCCGAGTCCGAACTGGCCGAGGTGCAGTGGAAGTTCCGCCCCCTGGGCGAGGCGCTGGGGACGTAGCGCCGGCGAGCCGCAGGCGGCCGTTGATCGCCCGTGCGCCCTCCTGAGCGTAGGATGGCCGCCATGGGCCTCCCTGCGGACCGGTACGTGCGCGCGCTGCTCGAATCGCTCTACCAGGGTGGGGTGCGTCACGTGGTGGTCGCGCCCGGCTCCCGCAATACTCCGCTCACCACCGCCCTCACCGCCGCCGGATCGCCCTTCCGGCCATGGCTGCACCTGGACGAGCGTTCCGCCGCCTACTTCGCGCTCGGCATGGCGAGGCAACTCGGTGAGCCGGTGGCGGTCACCTGCACGTCCGGCACCGCCGCCGCGAACTTCCTCCCCGCCGCCGTGGAGGCGCGCCTCTCCCGCGTGCCGCTGATCCTCCTCACGGCAGATCGTCCGCCCGAGGCGCGCGACGTGGGGGCCTCGCAGACCGTGGACCAGGTGGGCATGTTCGGTAGCCACGTGAAGTGGGCGGCCGACCTGCCGGTGGCGGAGCAGGGCGCGCTGGACGAACTGGTGCGCTACGCTCGCTCCGCCGGCGCCCGCGCCGCCGCCGTGGCGTCGGAGGCCCCCGCCGGCCCGGCGCACCTCAACATCCCCTTCCGCGAGCCGCTGATCGAGGCGGGAGACGCGCCCTTCGAGGGCATCGACCCGCCCGCAGCGCGCATCGCCGCGCCGCCGCCCGCGCCGTCCTCGGAAGTCGTTCAACGCCTTGCTGCGATGCTCCCGGGGCGTCGAGGGCTGATCGTGTGCGGGCCGGAGTCAGCGCCGCTGCCGGCGGGGGAGATCGTCGCGCTCGGGGCCGCCCTCGGCTGGCCGGTCGTGGCGGACCCACTGTCGGGGCTGCGCACGGGCGGGCACGACCGTTCCGGCGTGATCGACTGCGCGGACGCCCTGGTGCGCGAGGCGGGCTTCGCCTCCGCCGCCGTCCCGCAGGTGGTGCTGCGCTTCGGCGCGGCAATGACCTCCAAGCCCTTCAACACCTGGCTTGCCACCACGCACCCTGACCGAGTGCACCGCATCGTGGTGGACGCCGCCGGCCCGGCGACCGCGGGCTGGCGCGACCCGGACCTGCAGGCGGACGAGTCGATTGAGGCGGACCCCGGCGCCTTCGCCTCCGCGCTCACGGCCGCCCTGGCGGGACATGCGCCGGATCGCGCCTACCTCGACCTGTGGGCCACCGCGAACGATGCGGCGCGCACGGCCATGCGCCAGGCCGTCGACGACATCGCCGCCGCCGGCGAGCCATTCGAGGGCCGCCCGGTGCTGGACCTCGCGGCTGCCCTCGCCGCCAGCGCGGGGCCCTCCGGCGCCACGCTCGTCGCCGGGAACTCGATGCCCGTGCGGGACATCGACTCGTTCCTGTTCAGCATGGAGCAGGACGTGCGCGTGGTGGGCACGCGTGGCGCCTCCGGGATCGACGGCGTGGTCTCCGGCGCCGTGGGCGCTGCGGCGGCCTCGGACGGGCCGGTGGCGCTCCTGATCGGGGACCTGTCGTTCCTGCACGACCTGAACGGCCTGTGGCCGGTGGCGCGACACGGACTGAACCTGACGGTGGTGCTGGTGAACAACAACGGCGGCGGCATCTTCTCCTTCCTGCCGCAGCGCACCGCCACACCCGCGCGCTTCGACGAGTGGTGGGGCACCCCGCATGGCCTGGACCTCTCGCACGCCGTCGCGCTGCACGGTGGACGCCACACCGTGCTCGGCGCAGGCGCCGAGGTCGACGCGATCGCCGCCGCCCTCGCACGGCCGGGGCTGGACGTGCTGGAGTTGCGCACGGATCGCGAGCGCAACGTGGCGCTGCACGGCCAGGTGTGGGGCCGCGCCGCGGAGGCTATCCGCGCCACCCTCGCGCCGGTCGAGGCGTGACGATGGGCTCGGCGTAGCGGTGGGGCACATCACGGTCGATGGCCTGGACTACTGGGTGGACCGCTATGGCCAGGGTCCTCCGGTCATGCTGCTGCACGGCTTCACCGGCTCCCGCAGCACCTGGTACGACCTGGTGCGACTGATCGAGGCGGAGTTCACTACCTACTCGGTCGACCACATCGGCCACGGACGGTCCGCGTCGCCCGCCTCGGTGGAGCGCTACCGCATGGACCGCGCGGTGGACGACCTGGTGGCGGTGATGCGCGCGCTGGGGCACGAGCGCGCCGTGTGGGTGGGGTACTCGCTGGGCGGCCGCACGGCGCTACAGGTGGCCGACCGTCATCCCGAGGCCGTATCCGCGCTGGTGCTCCTCGGGGCGAGTCCCGGCCTCCCCACCGCCGAGGAGCGCGAGGCCCGCGTGCAGGCGGACGCGGCCCTGGCGCGCATGATCGAGGAGGACGGCCTGGAGACCTTCGTGGACTACTGGGCCTCCATTCCGCTGTGGGAGAGCCAGCAGACACGCCTCACCGGCCCTCAGCGCGAGGCCCTGCGTCAACAGCGCCTGGCCCAGCGCGGGGTGGGGCTCGCGAACTCGCTGAGGGGGATGGGCACCGGCTCCCAGAGGTGGCTGGGCGACCGCCTGGCAGGAGTGCGCGTGCCCGTTCTGCTCGCGGCGGGTAGTCTGGATCGCAAGTACGTGGGGATCGCTCAGGAGATGTCGGCAACGCTTCCCGAGGCGACGCTGCGGATCATCGAGGATGCCGGCCACGCCGCCCACCTCGAACAGCCCGATGCGTTCAACTCCACCGTGCTCGAGTTCTTGCGTGGCGTGCGGGCCAGACTCAGCGAGTAGGCAGCCGCCCCCATCCGTGACAGGGCCCCGTCCGCTGGAGGGCAGCCCGACGGGAGAGACGGTACGGAACGCCGCCATTGCCTAACTCACACGCCCTTCCCGCCCCCGGTAGTCTGCGCGCATGGATCCTCGCGATCCGTCCGCCCACCCTCACCGCCGCCATCGTGCCCGTGGCCATTGGCACCAGCGTGGCCTTCCGTGATGGCTACCGCGAGTGGCCAGCCGCCCTTGCCGCGCTGGTGGGGGCGTTGGCCCTGCAGATCGGCGCCAACTTCGCGAACGACCTCTCGGACTACCGCCGTGGCGCGGACAATGACTCCCGCCTGGGCCCGCCGAGGGCGACGCAACTGGGTCTGCTGACGCAGCGACAGGTCATCGGCGCCATCTTTACGTCATTCGGCATCGCCACATTCGTGGGGCTCTACCTCGTCTACATCGGCGGCTGGCCCATCATCGCGATCGGCCTTGCCTCCATGGTGGCGGCGGTCACCTACACCGGCGGTCCGTGGCCCTTCGGCTACCGAGGGCTGGGCGAGGTGTTCGTCTTCATCTTCTTCGGCGTGGTGGCGGTGGCTGGTACCTATTACGTGCAGGCCGGCGAGGTCACCGGCGCGGTCATTGCCGCCTCGATCCCCATATCGCTGACCGTGACCGCCATCCTGGTGGTGAATAACGTCCGCGACATCGACACGGACCGCCTGGCCGGGAAGTTCACGCTGGCGGTCTACCTCGGACGGCGGCTGGCGCGAACGGAGTTTGTGCTGGTGGTGGCGGGCGCGTACCTCGCGTCCGCCTCGCTTTGGCTGCTCGGCGGGTTCTCGGGCTGGGTGCTGCTCTCATGGCTCTCGGTGCCGGCCGCGTTCGTCCCGGTGGGGGCGGTCATGGCGAGTACGGACGGTCCGTCCCTGAACCAGGCGCTGCGCTCCACGGCGCGGCTGCACCTCCTCTTCGGCATGTTGCTGGCGGTCGGCGTCTCGGTATGACCTCGGCGCCGGGGATGCAGGGCGATCGCCCGGCGGTGCGTGAACTCCGCTGGAGGCCGTTCCGTCTGCGGATGCGCCACCGTTTCCAGGCCGCCCACGGTGCACTCGAAGACCGCGAGGGCGTGTTGAGTAGCCTCCGCGACGCGGATGGCCGCGTCGGTGTCGGCGAGGCGTCGCCCATGCCCTCCCTCGGCCACGGCAGCATCACCGACGTGCTCGCGCTCCTCGAGGCCCACCGCGCGGACCTCCTGGATCCGGCCTGCGCCGCGGGCCTGGCCGGGCTGGGAGCGGACGCGCTGCGCTGCGCGCTGGACGTCGCCTCACTGGACCTGCGTGCGCAGGCCGGCGGACGGAGCGTGGCTTCGCTGCTGGCGGTCGCGCCGCCGGCGCCGTGGGTGATGTCGAACGCCGTCATCGGCGGGGGCTCGCCGCAGGAGGTCGCGCAGTACGGCCGCGCGGCCGTGGAGCACGGGTATGCGGTGCTGAAGGTGAAGGTCGGCGTCGCCTCGGTCAGCGAGGACCACCGGCGTCTCTCCAGCCTGCGGGAGGCGTGCCCGGAGGCGGTGCTCCGCCTGGACGCGAACGGCGCCTGGGACGAAGCCACCGCCCGCGAGGCGTCCGAGGCGTTCGCCCCGCTGGGCATTGAACTCCTCGAACAGCCGGTGGCGGCCCCGCAGGTGGGGGCGCTCGCCCGCCTGCGGGCGCACGGGCCGATGCGCATCGCAGCGGACGAGGCGGTGGGCGACCCGGAGACGCTCGCGCGCGTCCTCGACGAACGCGCGGCCGACCTGCTGGTGTTGAAACCGATGGTGCTCGGCGGGCTCACCGCCGCGGCTGAAGTGGCCGCCCGGGCGGCGCAGCGCGGTATCAGCGCCTTCGTGACCACCACGTTCGACTCCTCCATCGGCACGGCGGCGGCGCTCCATCTTGCGGCGGCGCTGCCGGCAGACGTGGCGCACGGCCTCGCCACGGGCGAGCACCTGGCCACCGACCTCACGGCGACCACCCTGGCCCCCGAGCGCGGCCGGCTGGCCCTGCCCGTGGCGCACGGCCTGGGCGTCACCGTGGACGAGGCGGCGCTGGAGGCCGCGGCCACCGCGCCGTGGCGGAGCGCCGAAGGCTAGCGATGCCTCCCGGAACGGCGCGCACCGTCTCCATTGACATCCGCGACTGGGTGGCGGAGCGCGCTCGCACCCACCCGCACCACCTGGCCCTCGAGTGCGAGGACGAACGCCTGACCTACGTCGACCTGGACAGGCGCGTGGCGCGCACCGCCGCTGGCCTGAGGGCTGCCGGGCTGTCCGAGGGCGCGCCGGTGGCGGTGCTCGCCGGGAACGGCGTGCCGATCGCAGTGCTCGCACACGCCACGCCTCGCGCCGGCGGGCTGTTCATGCCGCTCAACGCGCGCCTCTCCGCCGCCGAGATGGCGTACCAGTTGCGAGACTCGGGCGCTCGCCTGCTTGTGGCCACGCGCGAGTTCGCCCCGCTTGCCGGTGAAGCCGCCGGCGGCCTCGATGTGACCGTCCTTGACGCGGACGACGCCGGTTGGCTGCCGGACGCGGGCATCGAGGGCGAGACGGCGATCGATGCGGCGCGTCCGCATAGCGTGATCTACACCTCCGGCACCACGGGGCGGCCGAAGGGGGCGGTGCTGACGCACGGCAACTTCTACTGGAGCGCCGTGGCGTCCGCGGCGAACCTCGGGTTGGCGGAGGGGGACCGCTGGCTGGCGTGCATGCCGCTGTTCCACGTGGGCGGCCTCTCAATCCTGCTGCGCTCCGCCATCTACGGCACGACCGCCGTGATCCACGAGCGCTTCGACGAGACGCGCGTGAACCACGCCCTGCGCCACCAGGGCGTCACGCTCCTCTCGGTCGTCGCCACCATGCTCACCCGTATGTTCGAGGCCGACCCGGAGCCATACCCGCAGACCGTGCGCTCGGTGCTCCTGGGCGGAGGGCCCGCGCCACGGCCACTGCTGGAGGCCGCCCGCGACCGAGGCCTGCCCGTCCTGCAGACGTACGGCCTGACGGAGACGGCGTCGCAGGTGGCCACGCTCTCCCCGGAGGACGCGCTGCGCAAACTCGGCTCGGCGGGCCTGCCGCTCCTCTCCTCCACCGTCCGGATCGAGGTCGACGGCCGCGCGGCGGGGGTGGGCGAGGTAGGCGAGATCCTGGTCGCCGGCCCCACCGTGTGCGCGGGCTACCTCGGACGGCCGGACGCGACGGCCCAGGCGATCCGCGACGGCTGGCTGCACACCGGCGACCTCGGCACCCTGGACGGCGAGGGCTACCTCTACATCGCCGACCGCCGCGACGACCTGATCGTGAGCGGCGGAGAGAACGTCTACCCCGCGGAGGTAGAGTCGGCGCTGCTCGCCGCCCCCGGTGTGTCCGAGTGCGCCGTGGTGGGCCTGCCGGACGATCGGTGGGGCGCCGTTGTGGTCGCCGTGGTCGTCGGCGAGGCCACCGAGGCAACCCTCGAAGCCCACGCCCGCGCCGCCCTCGCGGGGTACAAGGTGCCCCGGCGCTTCGAGTCGTGGCCGGGCCCGCTCCCCCGCACGGCGTCCGGGAAGTTGCAGCGCCACCTGGTCCGCCATCGCCTGATGCAGGGCTGATCGCCCGCGACAGCCTCCAACTCCCGCAGGCGTGCCTGCGTACTGCCCGGCCTGTGCTCGCGCCGTCGATCCGGGGTACTCCAGGACGCGCTGCCGCGGGCTGCCCCGGCAGGTCAGAAGGGAGAAGGGAGAAGGAGCGCGAACAGGAACCGGACGGGCATCACACCGGAGGCTGCGTACCCGTGCATGCGAGCCAGCCCTGGGCCAGCATCCGCCGCGCGAACTGGGCGCCCGGGCAGTGGTTGACCACCGGTCGCCCGTCAAAGTCGCCGTAGTAGCGGGTGAAGATGTCCCGGTCGTCCGCCAGCGCGGCCATGCCGTCGCGGTACGCCTCCACCTCCCCGTTCCGAGGGCTGTACTCGTCCGTGACGCTGGGCGCGCTCCAGATCACCGCCTCCAGCACCGCCCGCACGGAGTCGATGCCCACGCGCACCTCAGCAAGGCGGTGGTCTTCCACGCCGAGGCGCTCGCCGAGGGCGGCGAGGGCGCCGTGCATCGCGGCGTGCCACGCGTCCACGCGCGGTGTGTCCGCCGGCAGGTCGTGCGCGGCCCGCTGGTACGCCTCCACGACCGTGTCCTCGTCGAAGATCTCCGGGAGTTCGTCCAGCAGGGAGTGCAGGCGCGCGGCGAAGCCCGGCTCGAACTTGGAGACGAGCACCTCGTCCCGCGTGGCGCGTACCACGCGTCGGTAGCCCTCCACCCCCAGGACGTCGTGCATCCAGGCGAGCAGCGCCGCCTCGGTCGAAGGGTCCATGTGGTGAGGATCCATGTGGTGAGGAGCCAGGTCATGAGACATGGCGCGAGTATCCCACGCGAGGCCGGTGGCGGCCCCTCGTCGTGGCATACTGCCGGCGGACAGGGGGCGGCGATGGCGATCCACCGGATGCAAGTTGGCAACGTGGAAATCGTGTCCGTGCCGGACGGCGCGGCCAGCCTTCCCGCGTGGCCCGTGAACTCCGCCTCGAACCCCGTGGACTGGGCCGTCTACCACGAGGCCTACCCGGAGAACTTCCACGGCCCCGACCACCACTGGCGTATCCACAACGGCTGCTACCTGGTCCGCAGCGCCGGCCGCACCACGCTGGTGGACCTCGGCGTGGGGGTGGGGCCGTACCCGCGCTACGCGGGCATGCACGGCTCGCTCCTCGACTCACTCGCCGAGGCCGGCGTGACGCCCGAGGACATCGACGACGTCTTCCTGACCCACTCGCACCCGGACCACGTGGGCTGGGCCGTGGACGAGGAGGCCGGTCGCCCTCGCTTCCCCAGGGCGCGCTACATCCTGCACCAGAAGGACTGGGACGAGTTCACCGGCCGCGATCCCGTGCCGCCGTTCGTGAACCGCTTCGTGCGCCCGCTCCAGGCCGCCGGGGTCCTCGACCTCCTGGAGGGCGAGTCGACGCTGTCGCCGCACCTGACCGCGATCGAGACGCCGGGCCACACGCCGGGGCACATGAGCCTGCTGGTCGCCTCGGCTGGGGAGAAGGCCGTGATCACTGGCGATGCCCTCACCAGCCCCATCTCAATCTCGCGGCCGGACATCCCCTTCGCCTCCGACTTCGACATGGACCAGGCCATCGAGACCCGCCACGCCCTGCTCGACCGTATCGAGGCGGAACGCATGCGCGTGGTGGTGGGCCACCTCGCCGAGCCCGGCTTCGGCGAGGTCGTACGGCTCGAGGGCGGCCGCTGGTTCCGAGCGCTGTAGGGGGAGGGGGCGGACGGGGTAAATCGCCCGCCTCCTGCCTAGACTCCTCGCATGACGAGCAAGCGAGGGCGACCGCCGTATCCGGGACTCGGATGGCCACCGGTTGGACGTGGTGCAGAGCCGAGACCGCACGCTCTACCTGGGTGACGCGCGGACAACGGTGGACGTGTCCGCCCTGTGTGCCGGGGAGTTAGGGCCTACAGTCCCGGGCTCGCCTCGGCGCTGGCGCCGTTGGTGTTGCCGGCGTAGGCCATCTTGTAGAGGCGGGCGTAGACGCCGTCCTGGTCCAGCAGTTCCTGGTGCGTGCCCTGTTCCACGATCTCGCCCTGGTCGAGCACGACGATGAGGTCGGCGTCTCGGATGGTGGAGAGGCGGTGGGCGATCACGAACGAGGTGCGGCCTCGCAGCAACTCGTTGAGCGCGCGCTGGATGATCTGCTCGGTCTGGGTGTCCACGTTCGCGGTCGCCTCGTCCAGGACGAGGATGCGCGGATCCGCGATCAGCGCGCGGGCGAACGAGATCAACTGACGCTGGCCGATGCTCAGGTTGTGGGCGCGTTCCGCCAGCACGGTGTCGTAGCCGTCCGGTAGGCGCTCGATGAACTCGTCCGCGCCCAGGATCTGGCAGGTGCGGCGCACCTCCTCGTCCGTGGCGTCCAACTTCCCGTAGCGGATGTTGTCCGCGATGGTGCCGGAGAACAGGAACGGCTCCTGCAGGACGATGCCCATCTGGTCGCGCAGGTTGGCCTGCGTGATCTCTCGCACGTCCACGCCGTCGATCTTGATGGCGCCGTCCGTCACGTCGTAGAAGCGGCTGATGAGGTTGATCATCGTGCTCTTGCCGGCGCCGGTCTGGCCGACAAAGGCCACGGACTGGCCGGGCTCCACGTGCAGGTTGATGTTGCGCAGCACCGGCCGGCCGGGCACGTAGGCGAAGGTCACGTCCTCGAAGTCCACGCGGCCCTCGATGCGCATGGTCTGCGCGTCCGGTGCGTCGACGACCTCGGGCTTCGTGTCCAGCACCTCGATGATGCGCTGGCCGCCGGCCATGGCGCGCTGGATCTGGGTGTACTGCATGACGAGTGCGCGGATGGGCTCGAAGAAGCGCTGCACGTAGAGGACGAACGCCACCACCTCGCCGGCGGTGATGTTGCCCTGCGCCAGGCGCACGCCGCCCAGCACGATCACCACGCCGGTGGAGAGCGCCACGGCGCCTTCCACCATGGGCATGACGATGGCGCTCAGGCGTCCGGCGTCCACGTTGGCGGCCAGGTTCTGGCGGTTGATCTCCTCGAAGCGGCGGGCGTTCTCGTCTTCGCGGCCCATGGACTGGATGACGCGCACGCCGGAGACATTCTCGTTCAGGGTGGTGTTCACGCCGGAGATGGCCTGCCGCACCCGGACGAAGGCGAGGCGCGCGTGGCGCTGCCAGATGAGCATGCCCACCAGCAGCAGGGGCACGCTGACCATCGTCGCCATGGTCAGCGTCACGTCCTGGCTCAGGAGGATGCCCACCACGATGACGATCGAGATGACCTCCGCCAGGATCTGCAGGCTGCCGGTGGTGAGCAGTTCCTGGAGGGACTGCACGTCACCGGTGACGCGGGACATCACGCGGCCCACCTCGTGCCGGTCCATGAAGGAGAGCGACAGCCTCTGGAGGTGGGCGAACATGTCGTTGCGGAGTTGCAGCAGCATGCGGTGGCCGATGTAGCCGGTCTGCGTCAGTTGCAGGTACTGGAACCCCCACCCGGCTACCACGAGGCTGCCGAGCCAGATCGCCCAGCGGTTCACGCCCCCCAGGTCGCCCTCGGTGGCGGCGTCCACCACGAAGCCGACGATGAGCGGCTGGAACGCGTTGACGATGGCGAAGCCGATGACGCTGATCAGCGCGAGGGCGGCCCGCGTCTTGTACGGGAGCACGTAGGAGCCCAGGCGGCGGACGACCTCGCCGTCATAGACCTTGCCCAGGTCGTCGTCCGTCCAGCCGTCGTCGCCACGCAGGCCCCGACGCATCTCGTTGGGGCCGGGAGCCAGGCGCACGCCGCCGCCCCAGCCTCCACCCATCCCGCCGCCGCCGAACATCGACATCGCGAGCCTCCTACGCGCCCGTGACCGTGGACGGTCCGGCGTGGCCGGGTGGAGCCTGGACGCCCTCCTGGAGTTGGGTGAAGGCCTCTTCCTGATCCTTCAGTTCCAGGTCGTAGATGCGCTGGTAGATGCCCTCCTGGCGGACCAGGTCCTCGTGCTTGCCCCGCTGCACGATGCGGCCGCGGTCCAGCACTAGCACCTGGTCCGCATCTCGGACCGTGCGCAGGCGCTGGGCGATCACGAAGGTGGTGCGGCCCTGCATCAGGTCCTGCAGCGCCTGCTGGATGAGGTACTCCGTCTCCATGTCAACGCTGGAGGTGGAGTCGTCCAGGATGAGGATGGCCGGGTCCAGGAGCAGGGTGCGGGCGATGGAGATGCGTTGCTTCTGGCCGCCGGACAGCGTGACCCCTCGTTCGCCCACCCACGTCTCGTAGCCGTCCGGCAGGGACATGATGAAGTCGTGGATGCGCGCCACCTTCGCGGCGGCCTCCACCTCCTCGTCCGTGGCTTCGAGGCGGCCGTAGCGGATGTTCTCGCGCACCGTGTCGATGAACAGGAATACGTCCTGCTGCACGATGCCAATGGAGTCGCGCAGCGAAGCGATGGTGACGTCGCGCACATCGTGCCCGTCGACCAGCACCGCGCCGCCCGTCACGTCGTAGAACCTCGGCATGAGGTTCACCAGCGAGGACTTGCCGGACCCGGTGGGCCCCACAAGGGCGACCACGTCGCCGGGGTGGGCCTCCAGTGAGACGCCGTCCAGCACCTGCGGGGCCTGGCGGTAGCCGAAGGAGACGTCGCGGAACTCCACGTGACCCTGCACGCGGCCCAGCGCCACCGCGTCCGGCTTCTCCTGGACCGCGCTCTCCGCGTCGATCACCTCGAACACGCGCTCGCCGGCGGAGGAGGTGCGGGCGAAGATGTTGACCATGAAGCCCAGCATGCGCACGGGCTGCTGCAGGATCTGGACGTAGACCATGAAGGTCGTCAACTGGCCCGGCGTCAGGTTGCCATTCACGATCTCGTGCGCCCCCACCACCGCAGTCACCACCAGGGCGGCCGAGTTCAGGGAGGTCATGAGCGGGTTGTTGAAGGCCTGGATCTTGTTGGTCTTGTAGGCCGTCTCGAAGAGCGCGGTGGTGTCCCGGCGGAACTTCCGCTGCTCGTGGTCCTCGCGGTTGAACGCCTTCACCACCCGCACGCCGGAGAGGGCCTCCTGCAGGACGTTGCTCATGCGCCCCTGCGCGTCCTGCACCTCCGTCCAGAGCGGGCGCAGCCGCTGGCTGAGGACGATCGAGATCACCGCGATGACCGGCATGAACGACCACGCAGCGAAGGCCAGCGTCAGGCTGGAGCGCGCCATCATCAGCAGCGCCAGCAGCAGCAGGATGACCAGGTAGAGCAGCCGCACCACGCCCATGTTCACGAACATGCGCACGGCTTCCACGTCCTGCGTGGCGCGAGACATGATCTGACCGATCTGCGCCTCGTCGTGGTAGGCGAAGGAGAGGCGTTGGAGGCGCTCGTACATGGCGTTGCGGAGGCGGTAGGCCACGGACTGGCCCAGGAGTTCGCCCATGTACTGCTGCCCGTAGGCGAACCCCGCGCGCAGCACCGCCACCGCGCCAAGCACGCCGGCGGCGATCAGCAGCGGCTGCAGATGCAGGACGCCATCGGCATTCTGCGCCAGCGCCCGGTCCAACGCGTACCCCACGATGGTAGGCAAGGCCAGCGCCGCCACCCCGGATCCCAGGGTGGTGCCCAGCGTGAGGAACAACTGGCGCTTGTAGTGCCAGGTGAACCCCAGGAGGCGGACCAGGACGTGGTTGTTCATCGGTCTCCCGCGCCACGCGAGGAGTCTCACCCTCACGCGCACGTTATACTTATGGCTCTATCGTGCACTCAGTGGGCACTTGCCGCAACTGGTGGCCTCCAGATGCGCGGCCGCAGTGCGATGGAGGTCATGCATCCTACCCCGCTGGGCCCGGTTCGGGTGCGGGTAGTAGTTGACGCATACCTCCCGCCGGGGCGAGATTCGGTGTCCACCGCCACCAGCGCTAGAAACACCCCACATGACAGAGACCTACCTCGACCTGCACGTGCACTCCACGGACGGCTCGGACGATGCGGGCGGCAGCGTGGAGGGCTACCTGAAGTGGGCTACCGCCAAGCGCGAGCAGGGCTTCCGACTGGACGGCTTCGTCCTCACCGAGCACCGCCGCTTTGACCTGGACCGCGACTACTCCGACCTCGCCGCCCGCTACGACACGATCGTACTGCCCGGCGTGGAGGTGGAGACGGACATTGGCCACGTGCTGGTCTTTGGCGTCACCCCGCAGTTCCTGGAGCGCTTCGACCTGACCGATGTGAGCCTGCCCTATGCCGAGGTCTTCCGTGCGGCGTGGGAGACGGGTGGTGTGGCCGTGGCCGCGCATGCCGGCCGTCCGCGCATCGGCCTGGTCGACCACTACGAGGAGCGCGCGATCGACCTGTCGCCGGTCACGCTGGTGGAGGCGCTCAACGGCGGCAGCAGCGACTTCGAGAACGCGCGCGGCCACGACCTGGCGGCCGCCCATGGCCTGCGTGAGGTGGGCGCGTCCGACTCGCACTTCGTGAGTGCGCTGGGCCGCTGCATGACCCGCTTCGATGGCGACATCCGCAATATGGACGACCTGGTGGCGGTGCTCCGTGACCCCGCCGGCGCGTTTCTCCCGGTGCGCCTGGAGGAGACGAAGCCCGGCGCCGAGATCCCGGAGCGCCCCACGCTCGCCTCGCTCATCCCGTCCACGAGCCGGCAGGGCGACCTGGGCGGCGACGCGCTGGAGTACGACCGCTCGGCGGTGGGCCGCGAGGTGCACGTGGGCCGGCTGGAGGTGACTCCAGAGGCGGTGCGCGCCTACTGCGAGGCGCTGGACGAGCGGAACCCGCTCTATGTGGACGAGGACTTCGCCCGGGAGCACGGGCCGTACGGCGGCCTCATCGCGCCGCCCGGGCTCCTGCAGACGGCGCGCCTGGGCCAGCCGCCGGATCCGAAGGTCGAGTTTGGCAACAGCACGTTCATGGGAGGCTCGCGCCAGGAGTACTTCCTCCCCATCCGCCCGGGCGACGTGATCGACGCCTACGCCCAGGTGAAGGAGGTCTACGAGAAGACCGGCCGCAGCGGGCGCATGGCCTTCGTGGTGCGGCGCACGCGCTACGTGAACCAGCACGGCGAAGACGTGGCCACCACCGAATCCTCGCTGGTCCACCGCCAGGTCCGGCCTTCGGGTGAGGGAGGCGAGGCGTGACGAGCGTCCTGGATGCCCAGCGCTACTTCGAGGAAGTCTCCGTGGGCGAGGAGTTCGAGGTCTTCCAGCAGCCCACCAGCGAGCAGGTGCTCGCGTTCATGGAGTCCGGCTCCATGGGCCGTCGTGACTCCTCGGACCCCGGGGCCGCGCGCTTCAGAGACGCCGCCGCCGCCCGCAGCCAGGGCATGGAGCGCCCGATCGTCCCCGGCAACATGTCGACTGCGATGATCACGCGCATCGTCACGGACTGGATGGGGCCGCTGGGCCGCATCGTCTCCATCGACGTCTCGTTCCGCCGCCCGGTCCTGCACGGCGACCGCCTCCGCTGCCTCGCCGTGGTGACCGACACCGGCGGCGACGGCGAACCCGGCATCGACGGCCGGGAGGACGCCGCCCCCGGCATCGTCCGCCTCGATCTCGCGCTCGAGAATGAACGCGGCGAGCGCCCGGTCCAGGGCACCGCCGAGGTGGAGTTACCCCGGCGGGTGTAGCCCTTGCCGGGAGAAGGCAGGGAGGCGTCAGCCCTCCAGAGGTTCCTCGCGGCGGGAGATGCCGAGGCGTTCCATCACCTTCTCGAAGGTCGCGTAGTCCTGGGCGCCCACGATCGCGTACTCGTCGTTCAGGATGAACGTGGGGATCCCGGACACGCCGATGGCGTACGAGTGCTCGATGCCGCGGTCCACATCCGCCACCAGCGTGCCCTCCGCCAGGGCGGCGCGCATCGCGTCGGCGTCCAGGCCGGCGGCGGCTGCGTGCTTCACGAGGACCTCGATGTCCATGAGGTCCTCGAAGTCCGTGAAGTGCGCCTTGAACAGCGCGCGGTGGTAGGCGATCACCGTGCGGGTGTCGCCGTGCTGGTGCGCGAACTCGCTGGCCTGCAGTGCCAGGTGGGTGTGTGGGATGAACGTGCGGCCGCGCCTGAACTCGATGCCCAGCGCCTCGCCGCGCAACTCCAGGTCGGACTTCGGGTCGCCCTCGGCCGTGTGAGGCCGGCGCGTCTTGCCCTCCGGGGGGATGGTGGGGTCCAGGAAGAACGGCGCCCAGTCCAGGGTGATGTCCCACTCCCGCCACAGGCGGTCGATGACCTCCAGGCCCACGTAGCACCACGGACAGATGAAGTCCGAGACGACGGTGACCTTCAGGCCGGTCTGGGTGTTCGCAACGTCGTGGATGGTGGTCATGCACGCATTGTAGGCTCGGGCGCCAGCCAGCCCGCCTGTTTCGAGGCGATGTGTGGATGCAAAGGCCCTCGACGCGCGGTCTACACTCACGCGGCTGACTCACCCGGCTGGAGGAGTGGACCATGGCCGACCCGGAGTTCGAGAACCTGCTGATCGACCGCGTGGGGACGGATGACCGCATCGCGCGGATCACCCTGAACCGCCCGGAGAAGATGAACGCCCTGTCCCAGGAACTGCTCTTCGAGTTCCGGGAGGCGCTCGAGCACCTCGAGGCTGACAGCAGCGCGCGGGTGATCATCGTGCGCGGGGCGGGGCGGACGTTCAGCGCCGGCTACGACCTGACGCCGCCGCAGCGCACGGGGGCGGACGCAGTGGTGCGCCAGTTCCGCACCCAGGACGAGCAGGGGCGGCGCCTCTGGCAGGGCGTGCGCGGCGGCATGCAGCGCATCACCAACATCCACATGTACTTCTGGAATGTGCAGAAGGTCACCATCGCCCAGGTCCACGGCTACGCCATTGCCGGCGGCTGTGAACTCTCGATGATGGCGGACCTGGTGGTGTGCGCGGAGGACGCGAAGTTCGGCCATCCCGGCCTGCGCTTTGCCGGCACGCGCACCTCCATGATCCTGCCGCTGCTGATCCCCATGCGGAAGGCGAAGGAACTCTTCTACACCGGCGACAACATCAGCGGCACGGAGGCCGCGGACATGGGCCTGGTGAACCGTGCGGTGCCGCTCGACCGGCTGGAGGAGGAGACCATCGCGCTGGCGGACCGCATCGCGATCCTGCCGGCGGACCACCTCGCGATGTTGAAGGTCCACATGAACCGCTTCCACGAGAACATGGGCATCTACTCCAGCGTGCACTCCAGCACGGACCTGGACGCCGCCGGCACCTTCACGTCGCAGTCCTACCAGTGGAGCGACCACATGCGCAGCGGTGGCCTGAAGGAGGCCCTGGCCTGGCGAGACGGCCCATACCAGGACTACCGCTCGGCCACAGACCGGTAGGCCACCGGCGGCATGACGCCTCGTCAGCATGGACGCCCTCGTCACCCCGCACCGCCCCCGGTGGCGCTATTCTGCGCGCGCGTGACAGCCGATACAGCACACCCGAAGGCACGAGGGGGGACCGAAGCATGACCACGATCGAGCGCATTGACACCGGCACCGAGGAATTGCTCGCGGAGCGGGAGGGGCACGTCCTGACGCTCACCCTCAACCGTCCCGAGCGGCTCAACGCCATCAGCGCCCCCATGCTCTCCGCGTTCTCCCGGCAACTCATCGCCGCGAACAAGGATCCGGAGGTGCGCGTGGTGATCATCACCGGCGCCGGCCGCGGGTTCTGCTCCGGCCTGGACCTGGTGGAGCGAGGCGGCGCGGACGCCCGGGCGCAGGAGGCGCCGCCGTTCAGCCTGATCGACCTTGGTGAGTCTCCGCCCACGGCGCTGTACCACATGGACAAGCCGGTGATCTGCGCGCTCAACGGCGCGGCCGCCGGTTACGGCATGGACCTGGCGTTGCTCTGCGACATCCGCATCGCCTCCGAGCACGGAAAGTTGGCCGCCGTGGTGGTGAAGCGCAACATCGTGCCGGAGAGCGGCGGCACCTGGCTGCTCCCCCGTCTCATCGGCTACGCGAAGGCGGCGGAACTCTTCTTCCGAGGCCGCATCGTGGGCGCCGAGGAGTGCCTGGAACTCGGCCTCGTGAACGCGGTGGTGCCCTCGGACGACCTCATGGACACGGCGCGGGCGTGGGCGCAGGAGATCGCGGAGAACGCGCCGGCGGCCGTGCAGGTCACCAAGCGCCTCATGCGCCTGGGCGAGCACGAGACCTTCGAGACCACCGTGGACCACGTGATGATGTACTTCCGGGCGCTCTCCAAGACCGAGGACTTCCGGGAGGGCGTGCGCGCCTTCCTGGAACAGCGCCCCGGCCAGTTCACCGGTCGCTGAGCCCTCGACACCGGCGCACGCAAGAGGCCGCCCCGTGGGGCGGCCTCCTGCACCTGGCGGACGCGGTTACTCGAACGTCTTGCTGATGCCCTGGTTGGCGGCCTTCTTGGCGGCGCTCCTCGCCTTCGTCTTGGCGTTGCGTCCCAACTTGCCCGGCAGTTTCGACAGGATTGGATCCAGGAGCCCCATGACTGATACCTCGCTACCTTCTGCGCCTCTGTTGGAGTGCCAGACGCCCGGGCACAGTACACCGTCATACCGGCGCCAGTGTGGCTCGTGCGTGTGCCAGTGGTTCTCGCCCTTGTGCCAGTGGTCCTCGCCCTTGTGATAGCGTCCGCGCACTGCGGCATCACGCCGCCGCCCGCCCCCAACATCACGAGTCCGCGAGTAGTCCCGAGATGAGACGGAGTGCCCTGATGACCGATGCCGCCTCGCCCGTGCCGCCCCCGGTCCTGCTGGAGGAGCGCCGGGGCGACGTGTTGCTGCTCACCCTCAACCGCCCGGAACGGCACAACGCCCTGAACGCCGCGCTCAACCACGCGCTGGGGGAGGCCGTGGCCCGGGCGCACGAGGACGGCGTCCGCGTGATCGTCCTCACCGGGGCGGGCGAGCAGGCCTTCTGCTCCGGCGGCGACATGAGCGAGATGTCCGGCCTGGAGACCGGTTCCGCGCCCCTGCCCCCGCCAGACCAGCGGCGCAACGGCTACGCCGAGGTCTCCGCCACGCCGCTACCGGTGATCGCGGCCGTCAACGGCTACTGCTACGGCGGCGGCCTGCGCCTGGCGATCGCCTGCGACATCCGGCTCGCCTCGGACACCGCTACCTTCCGGCTGCCGGGCGCGGAGTACGGCCTGGTGGTGGGCGCCGCCATGCTGCCGCGGCTCGTCGGCGTCTCGCGCGCGAAGGAGTGGATCTACACCGCCCGCCGCTTCGATGCGGCGGAGGCGCTGGAGTCCGGCCTCGTCAGTCGCGTGCTGCCACGGGAGCAGGTGCTTCCCGCCGCCCTGGAAATGGCCGAGGTGATCGCCGAGCACTCGGCCATCGCCGTGCAGGAGTCGAAGCGCGTGGTGGATCTCGCCACGATCTCCGCAGAGGCGCGCGCGGACGAGGAAGCGACCAACCGCAGGCTGCGAGGCAGCCCGGAACAGACTGAGCGCTTCCGCGACGCGACGCGTCGAGTCACCGGTCGCTAGATACGCAGCGCTTGGCCGTAGTGGGGGGATGACATGGCCGGACCACTTGAGGGCATCACGGTGCTCGACTTCACCTGGGCGCTGGCCGGGCCCTACGGCTCCATGGTCCTGACGGACCTGGGCGCGGAGGTCTGGAAGATCGAGACGCCGTTCCAGAACGAGCGACGGCGCGGCAACGGCCCCTACGTCCATGACGTGAGCACCTACTTCTTCTCCGTGAACCGCGGCAAGAAGAGCATCATGCTGGACCTGAAGGCGCCGGAGGCCACGGAGGTGGTGCATCGCCTGGTGAAGCAGGCGGACGTCCTGACGGAGAACTTCTCGCCCGGCACCATGGAGCGCCTGGGCTTCGGGTACGAGGACCTGCGTCAGGTGAACCCGGCGCTGATCTACGCCTCCACCTCTGGCTTCGGGCAGACCGGGCCATACCGGGACCGGGGCGCGGTGGACATCATCGTGCAGGGCATGGGCGGCCTGATGAGCACCACCGGCCACGAAAGCGACCCACTCCCCTCGCGCGCGGGCTACTCCATTGGCGACATGGCGGGAGGGCTGTTCACCGCCATTGGCGTCCTTTCCGCGCTCGTGGAGCGAGGGAAGAGCGGACTGGGGCAGCACGTGGACATCGGCATGCTGGACTGCCAGGTGGCGCTGATGGAGAACCCGATCGTGCGCTACTTCGCCACGGGCGAGGTGCAGCAGCGCGCCGGCCTCCGCCATCCCCTCGGCACTCCGCACCAGGCGCTCCCCGCCAGCGACGGCTGGGTGGTGGTGGCCGGGGTGAAGGACAACAACTGGCAGTTGTTCTGCGGCACTGTGGGCCTGGACGCCCTGGCCGTGGACGAGCGCTTCGCCCTCAACGCTGATCGCACCCGTCACTACGAGGAACTCGAACCCCTGCTGTTCGAGGCCTTCCGCAAGCGCACCGTGCAAGAGTGGCTGGACGCCCTGGGGGAGCACTTCCTGGTGGGGCCCCTCAACACCATTGCCGAGACGGCGCAGGACCCACAGGTGTTGGCGCGGGACATGATCGTCGAGTTGCCCACGTGGACCGGCGGGGCGCTCAAGGTCTCCAACTCCCCCGTGAAGCACTCGCGCACCCGGGGTGGCGCCACGAAGGGCGCGCCGAAGCCGGGCGAGCACAGCGTGGAGGTGCTCTCCCGCGTGGGGTTTGCCGCGGACGAAATCGAGCGACTGGTGGAATCGGGCGTACTCGCCGTGGAGCCAAAGCCATGACCACTGAGGCCACTGAAGACCGACTCTCCATGCCCCTGGGCGAAGTCATGTTCGGGATGCGGGCCATCCGCCGCCTGAAGCCGGACCCGGTGGCGGACGAGGACATCCGCAGCCTGATCGAGGCGGCCATCCAGGCGCCCTCTCCCAGCAACCGCCAGCCGTGGCACTTCCTGGTAGTGCGGGACGCGGAGCAGCGACGCCGCTTCGGCGAGATCTACCGGCGCGCGTGGTGGGCGAAGCGAGCGGACGCCGGAATCCACGGGCCAGAGGACATCCCCGCGGAGGACCGCGTGGCGCGCTCCGCCATGCGCATGGCGGACGAGTTCGGGCAGGCGCCGGCGGTGATCCTCGTCTGCGCGACCTCGCCGAGCGTGATCGATATGACCGGGGTGATCCCCGCCACGCAGAACCTGCTGCTGGCGGCGCGGGCACTGGGACTGGGCGCGACCATCACGAACATGCACCCGAGCGTGGTGGACGACGTGCGGGCACTCTTCGACATGCCAGAGGGCGCGCGCGTCATCTACGCCGTCCCGGTGGGCTACCCGCGCGGGAAGTTCGGCCCAGTCTCTCGCAAGCCCCTTGCCGAGGCGACTTCGCAGGACCGTTGGGGACAGCCGCTGGCCTAGGCGGTGGGCGCCCTCTGAAACGACAAGCGGCGCCCACCGGGCGCCGCCTGGGACCGTCGGCGGCGGGCGCCTAGTGCTTCAGCATCGCGTCCATGGCGTCGTTGGCGCGCTTCTGCGCGGCCGTCTGGTCGGCGCTCTTGGCCTTGCGCGAGGCCTTGCCCGTGATGCGGTTGATGAAGGCTGAGATGGGGTTCATGGCTTGACCCTCACTTTCACCTATCACGTTACGCTTATCTGTAAGAAGTCAAGTAGCAGCCGCCCCAGAGTCCCCCAATTCTTCTCATCGACAGAAGAATCGAGGTTGCGCCGGTGGCCCCACCAGCCGAGGTCGGGGCCGGGCGCCTACTTGAACATCTTGTCGATTCCCTTATTTACGGCCCTCTGCGCTTCGCTCTTGGTGGTGCGCTTTGCGTCCCGGAACAACTTCGCCACGAAGTCCTTGAGCCAGCCCATCTGAGCCTCCGTTACCCCTGCGGTCGCGTCTGGGAGAACACTACAGCGGCTCACCAATAGAGGCGTACACCGCCTGAGCCAGCGCCTGCCCTCGCTGGTCGTTGGCGCCGGACGCGCCGGCCGCCGGCGCCATGAGGCTCATCGCATAGCCGAAGGAGATGCGCCGCACCGGATCCGCGAAGCCCATCGATCCGCCCATGCCGCCGTGGCCGAAGACCTCCGGGGGGCGGGTGTCCAGGTCGCTCGCGGGGAGCATGAAGCCCAGCGAGCGGCGTACCGGCACGCCCAGGCAGCGGTCCGGCCCCTCGTAC
Source organism: Dehalococcoidia bacterium (assembly GCA_023228825.1). Classification (GTDB taxonomy): domain Bacteria; phylum Chloroflexota; class Dehalococcoidia; order UBA2979; family UBA2979; genus W-Chloroflexi-9. The sequence continues at coordinate 51,803 of JALOAL010000012.1, forward strand.
TCCACGCGCGCCGAGCGTTCGACCGAGGCCGGCGACATGATGCGCGCGCCGAACGCCTCGCCGCCGTTCGCCAGCGCGGCGTAGACCCGAGCCAGCCCGCGCGCGTTGCCCTGGCCGTTCATGCCCGGCATCTCCGCACGCTTCCACTCCGCGCTGGCCGGACTGGCGGACCACTTCGGCATGCCGAGGATTCCGGAGCGCGCGGCCACCGGGTCTCCGCGCACCGCCCCGAGGTTGCCCGGAGGCGGGGCCTCCCCCGCGGGGTCGGGTTCCGGCGCGCGGAAGACGCGCGCCACGCGGTGGTGCTCGGCGTCTGGCAGGCCGATATAGAAGTCGCGGTCAGCGCCCAGCGGTCGGGCCACCTGGTCACGGAAGTACTGGCCGAAGGAGGCGACGCCCGCGGCCCGCCGCACCACCTCGCCCACCAGCCAGCCCCAGGTGGTGGCGTGGTACCCGCACTCCGCGCCCGGCGTCCACTGCGGCGCCGTCGCCGCCAGCCGCCGGCAGACCTCGTGCCAGTCCAGGGCAACGCCGTCCGGGTGGTCGCCGTCGAAGTCCACCAGGCCCACCTGGTGGGTGAAGAGCCACTTCACCGGGACGTCCTGCTTGCCGGCCTGCGCGAACTCCGGCCAGTAGTGCGCCACGGGGGCCTCGAAGTCCAGCAGCCCCTGGTCGGCGGCGAGGTGTCCCGCCACGGCGGCCATGCCCTTGGTGGAGGACCAGACGTTGACTAGCGTGTCCGCCTCCCACGCCTCCGTGCGGTCTCGGTCCTTCCATCCGCCCCACAGGTCCACCACCACGCGGCCGTCCAGCGTCACGCAGGCGGAGGCGCCGTTGTCGCCGCGTTCGCGGAAGTTCTGGGCAAAGGCGTCCGCCACCGCCTGGAACTGCGGGTCACAGTGTCCGTGGATCTCCACATCGGTCCTGCCGGTGGTCATGCCGGTCCCTTCACTGACGGGGGCGCTCGCCCTGCCGTGCTAGTCGAACATGAGGACGGATCGGGCGACCTCGCCCTCTTTCATGGCCCGCAGGCGGTCGTTGACGTCTTCCAGGCGGGCGCGCGCGGTGATCATCTGGTCCAGTTGTAGCAGGCCGCGCTGGTAGAACTCGATGTAGCGCGGCATGTCCACCTTGAAGTGGTTCGAGCCCATGTTGGAGCCCTGGATCTTCTTTTCGCCCAGGAACGCCGCGCCCGGCAGTTCGACCTTCTGGCCTACCGGGATCATGCCGATGATGGTGGCGGTCCCGCCCGGGCGGATCGCCTCGAACGCCTGCTCCGCCGCCACCTTGAGGCCGATCGCCTCGAACGCATAGTCCACGCCGCCGCCCGTGATCTCCCGGATCTTCGCCACCGCGTCGCCGGTCGAGGCGTCTACCGAGTGCGTCGCGCCGAGTTCGCGCGCGGTGCCGAGTTTGTGTTCCACCATGTCCACGGCAATGATCTTGCGCGCCCCGGCGATGCGGGCGCCCTGGATGGCCGCGAGGCCCACGCCGCCGCAGCCGAAGACCGCCACGGTGGAGCCCGCCTCGACCTTGGCGGTCTTGAGCACGGCGCCCACGCCCGTGGTGACCCCGCAGCCGATGAGGGCCGCGCTGGCCATGGGGATGTCGTCGCCGATCTTCACCAGGCCGTTCTCGTGGATCAGCATCTGCTCGGCGTAGGAGGCCACGCGGAAGCCCTGGCCCACCGGGTCGCCGTTCCAGGTGAGGGCGGGCGGCTGGTCAGGGCTGCGCTGCGGCTTGTTGGTGCAGAGGTGAGTCTGGCCCTCCAGGCAGCGCTCGCACTTGCCGCAGAACGTGGAGAGGCAGGCGATCACGTGGTCGCCCGGCTGGAACTCCGTGACCAGCGGGCCCACCGCTTCCACCACGCCGGCCGCCTCGTGGCCCAGCACGGCGGGCGTCTTCATCTGGTAGAAGCCGTCCACGAAGTGCAGGTCGCTGTGGCAGACGCCGGAGGCCACCGTGCGCACGCGCACCTCGAAGCCCTCGGGTTCGGCGATCTCCAGTTGCTCGATCGTCAGAGGTTCGTTCGCGGCATGGAATACCGCGGCCTTCATCGCGACCACGATCCCGTCCTTTCGAGGGCTCGCATCCGCCCCCCGTCTGCACTGCCTACCCCGTGCGTTATCACGGGCGCCGCGGATCGTAGACCCGCCGGCAAGAGGTCGGTCCGCGCCACCTCCGAAGGGTGAGGGCGTCCCGGCGTGAGAGGAGCGTTCGAGTGCGCCGTGATATTGTCGAGCAGTGACCACTCTCGAGCCGGCGCCCGCCCTGATCACGACCGCAACGGACGTGGCGGGCATCGTGCGCGCCATTCGGGAGGCCGGGGGTTTCGCCCTGGACCTGGAGTTCATGACGGAGGGCCGCTACATCGCGGAACTCTCGCTGGTCCAGGTGGGCTGGGGCGACCCGGACGGGCCCAACGTGCGCGCCATTGACCCGCTGCAGGTGGACGCCAGCCCCATCGCAGATCTCGTCGCCGACCCGGACGTCGAGGTCGTCATCCACTCCGCGCAGGCAGACCTGGCGCTGATGGGCGCGGTCTTCGGCGTGCGCGGTCGAGGCGTGGTGGACACGCAGATCGCCGCGGCCTTCCTCGGCATGGGGGACCAGATCGGCTATGCCGCGCTGGTGGAGCGCATGGCGGGTGTCCAGATCGACAAGGGCTCCCAGTTCACCGAGTGGTCGCGCCGCCCGCTGACGGACGACCAGATCCGCTACGCGCTGGACGATGTGCGCTACCTGGGCGCCGCCTGGGAGGAACTGCGCGACGAACTGGCCGGCCGCGACCGCCTGGACTGGGCGCTGGACGAGTGCGACCGCCTGGCGGAGACGTGGGCCGAGCGCATTCCGCCGGAGGAGATGTACCGTCGCGTCCGCGGCTGGAACAGCCTCCGCCGCCGCGGCCAGGGCGCCCTGCGCGCCCTCGCAGCATGGCGCGAGGAGGAGGCGTTGCGGGTGAACCGGCCGCCGTCCTGGATCCTGAACGACCGCACGATGCTGGAGATCGCCCGCCACCCCACGTCCGACGTGCGCGAACTGCGCTCCGTCCGAGGCCTGGGCGAGGGCACAGCCGCACGCTACGGCCAGGCGATCATGGACGCTGCACTCGCAGGCGCGGAGGATCCGCCCCCGCAGGACGACACGCCGCCGCGCGTACCCAACCTGGGCCAGTCATGGCCGGCGATCCTCAGCGGTATCGTGCAGGCCCGCTGCCGCGAGGCCTCCATCGCCCCGCGCTTCGTGGCTACGCGCAGCAACATCGACGACCTCATCGCCTGGTGGCTCGTGGGCGACCGCAGCGTCGAGCCGGACATCCCGCTCCTCCACGGGTGGCGCCGCGACCTCGTGGGCGGCGACCTCCTGGAGTGGCTCCAAGGCAAGACCTCCGTCGTCGTCGACCCAGACTCCGAGGCCGGCCTCACCATCCAGCGCTAGCGGTTGCGACCGCTGTTTCGCGCCTACCGCCCCCGTGCCCACGCGATGCGGTCGTCCAGCGTGCGCCCCACGCTCATCTCCACACCCTCGAAGCCGTGACGCTGCCAGAACGGTGCGCCGGTCGGGTTCATCGAGGCGTAATGGAGGTTGATCCAGCCGAAGCCCTCCGCGCGGGCCCAGTCCACGGTGTGGCGCAAGAGCACCGTACCCACACCGTTGCCCTGCGCCTGCGGCTCCACGATCGCCTGGTAGAGGTAGATCGAGCCGTCCGGCTGGCTCATGGGGCCGCCGAAGCCGCCCGAGCGGATGACGAAGTGCATCGCCAGCGGCTCGCCCTCGCGGGTCGCGATGAAGATCGGGTTGCGCTCACCCTCCAGCGCCGCGCGCTGGAACGCCTCCACGGACGAAGCGACGTCGCGGCCCAGGTGTGGCCAGAAGATCGGCGCGTCGCGGTGGTGCAGCGACTCCAGTTCGTCGAAGTGCCTCACCACCGGCAACTCCTCGAGGCTCGCGGCGTGCACCTCGACATCGGCGGAGGCAGGGTCTACCCCGCCGTCGATGGGGGCGGTCGTGCGGGTGGAGAAGGTGGTGTTGGCGCCGAAGCCCAGCAGGAACCACGCCTCCCGCGCCTCCGTGTCGGCCGGCCTCAGGCTGACGCGGTGGACGAAGAAGCCGTCCTCCGCCCACTGGCGGGAGGCCGCGGCGTAGAGCGAGCGGTAGGTCTCCCTCGGCTCGTCCGTGGCGAGGGCGTGGCCGGCGAGGGAAACCGAGACGCTATGCGGCGGCGCGTACTGCGCGCCGAAGGAGTCGGGTGACTGCAGCGAGCGCGTACCCGCCAGGTAGCCGACCACCCGGCCGTCGCGCTCCGCCACCCACGCGTCCGACTGCCCCTCCAGCGCCTTCTCGATGAGCGCCCCGCACGCCTCGGCGTCCTCGAAGCGTGGCGGCAACGCGTGCTGGCGGGTGCGCGCAACACGATGGCCCTCTGCGAGCCGCGCGGCGCACGCCGGCAGGTCGGCGGCCTGGAACGGACGGACCGAGGGTGGACGCATGCTGCGGCCCTTCGCTACCGGACGGTTACCGGAATTGGGGCATGACTTCCTTCGCGAACAACTCCGCCGGCTCGCGCGTGTCCCGCCCGAAGAACTCCAGGTTGAACATCGTGCACCCGGCGTCGATGTGCTGCTGGATGCGCTCCGCGACCATCCCCGGCGTCCCGGACAGCGCGAGGTCCCCCTTCGGGTTGCCCATGTGGCCCCCAAAGATCTTCTGCGCCGTGTCCAGCATGGGCCCCAGCGTGGCCTCGTCCTTCGCGATCGTGACCAGGCACTGCTGGGCCACCGTGACCTCGGAGGGGTCGCGGCCCACGGCCTCGCAGTGCTCATGGAGCACCCGCACCTTGTGGGCGATGTTGTCCTGCTGTCCCGCCAGGTTGTTCCAGATGTCCGCGTGACGGGCGGCGATGCGCATGGTCACCTTCTCGCCCGATCCGCCGATCAGCAGGCGCGGCTGCTTCTCCGGCTTCGGCTGGGTGACCACGTTCTCCGTCTGGAAGTGATCGCCCTGGAACGTGACGGCGTCCTCCTCACCCCACATGCGACGCAGGAGTTCCACGCCCTCGCGTAGTTGCCGCAGGCGCTCCTTCGTGGACTTGAAGGGCACGCCGAAGTCCGTGAACTCGCGCGGCATCCACCCCGCCCCCAGCCCGGGGATGATGCGCCCGCCGGAGATGTGGTCCAGCGTCGCGATCGTCTTGCCCAGGTGCGCGGGGTTGCGCATCCCCACGGGCGTCACGAGCGTGCCGATGCTGACCCGGATGGTGATCGCGGCGAGGGCCGCCACCATGCTCCACGCCTCCAGCATGGGGATCTGGGGCGAGGTGGGCCCGTAGAGGTGGTCGTTCACCCAGAGCGAGTCGTAGCCCATCGCCTCGAACTCCGTGGCGGCGGTGCGGGACTCCTCCCAGATCCGCTTGATCTGCGGCACCATGGTGCCGAAGTGGACGTTGGTCATCATCGTGGGCCTCCTGAGTCCGTCACCCGATGCGTCATACGGTCTACGGCCAGGGAGATGGAGGCATCGGTACCATCACCGGCGACAGGCATCACGTGCATAGTACGATCCGGCGCCAACCGCGTGCCGCTTGCGCTGTTGGCAGCCGTCACGTTGGTGGTCGCCGCAGTTCACATTCTTCCCAGCACTGCTACTGCTGCGGCGTATCCCGTCGACGCGATGCAGGAAGTGCAGGGCTTGCATCCGGGAACGCCGGAGACCGTTGCGGATCGACGGACTTCTACTACATGACGGACTTCTACTACATGGTGTGCGGTTGTGAGGAGCATGCCTATGGTGCGCCGGGATTCCCGCATCACCTGATGCCCCAACTAGCACCCAGGCTTGTGAGGGGCTGGGGAGGGGCGCCTACGGGCGCCTCCCCCTTGTGCGGCCCCTTGTGCGGCCCCCTTGTGCGGCGAGGCGTACACTGACGCGCGTGAGCGAGGACACCGCGGCCCGCCCGAACGTGCTCGTCCGGCAGTTCCCGGCGCTCGCGTCGCGCGACTATTCCCTGCTCTTCACGAACTCCATGTTCGTGGCTGCCGCCAACTGGGCGCTGATCCTGGCGCGTGGGTGGCTGGTGTACGACCTGACCGAGTCCTCGACCGCCGTGGGCCTCGTCACGTTCGCGGGGATGGCGCCGTTCATCTTCGCGGCGCCCATCGCCGGAGCGCTGGCGGACCGCGTGGACCGGCGGCTGCTGCAACTCCAGGCCGCCTACGTCAGCATCATCGCTACCGGCCTCCTCACGCTCGTGACCGCCCTCGGCATGGTCGAGGTCTGGCACGTGGTGGTGCTGGCCCTGCTTGGCGGCATCTCGAGGGCGGCCCAACAGCCCACAGCGAACGCCATGGTGCCCAGCCTGGTACCGCCGGAGCACCTGCTGAACGCCATCGCGCTGCAGAGCATCTCTGTGCACGGGTCGCGCATTGTGGGGCCGCTGTTCGGGGCGGTGCTCCTGGAAACCGTGGGGCCGGGCGCCGTGTTCGGCCTGTCCACAGTGGCCATGATGGCGGGCAGCCTGGCCCTCTGGCGCATCCGCTACCGTTCGGCCCCGCCGGAGGTCCCGAGGCGTCTCACGGAGGGCCTGCTGACAGACGTCCGCGAGGGCGTGGAGTACGCCTTCACGGACCGTCGCATCGCCCTCGTCATCATCCTGGTGATCTTCCACTGCGGCCTGACCATGGCGTTCGACTCCATGATGCCGGCGCTCGCGAGCGAGGTGGGCGCCGCCGAACGAGGCTACTCGGCGATCCTCATTGGCCTCGGTGCGGGGGCGGTGGTGGGGACTGTCACGATCTCGCGGCTGCAGGCGGACGTCTCCACCGGGCGCGCGCTGGCTATCGCCGGCTTCGGATCGGGCGGGGCGATGGTGGTGCTCGGCACGTCCACGGTGATCGAGGTACTGGTGCTGGGGGCCTTCCTGGCCGGCGCCACGCAGGCGGCGTACATGTCGCTGTCACAGGTGCTGATCCTGGGCGTCACCCCGGACTACGTCCGAGGCCGCGTGATGGCCACCTTCGTCATGCTCGCCGCGGGACACATGGCCTTCATCAACCTCGGCTTCGGCGCCACCGCTGACGTGGTGGGCGTGCGGCCGCTGCTGATCGTGCCCGGCCTGCTGTGGGCGGCCGCATTCCTCGGCGCGATCGTGGCGATTCCGGACCTGCGCGTGTTGCTCCGCACCGGCCGCTTCCGGGCGCACCTCGCCCCCGCCCCTGCCGAGGCCGCCGGTGGCTGACCAGCCGAGGCGCTGAAGGGAGCCCTCCCACGTGCGGTCGCCCTCAGTCGAGGGCGCGGAGGTCGTGCTGGGTGAGGAAGGCCCAGACCGCACAGCCGGTGAGGATGACGCCGGACAGCACCAGGTAACGGTCCGCGCCGATCAACTCGGCGCCAATGCCGCTCAGCAGCGCCCCCAGGGGGATGAGGCCAGCGATGGACAGCGAGTAGATGCTCATCACCCGGCCCATCATCTCGTTGGGCGTGTTGGACTGGATCAGCGTCTGGTTCATGTTCACGTAGATGCCGCCGCCCAGCCCCCAGACCACCATCACCACGGCCGTGAACGCGTACCACGGCGACAGGCCCAGGACGCAGATCACCGGGCCGGCCACCAGCAGGTTCGTGACGAACACGTTCCCCTTCCCCGTCATCTCGCGGCGCGTCACCAGGAAGATCGACATCGCCAGCATGCCGATCGAGGTGTACGCCAGTAGCAGGCCGTTCAACGCCGGCCCCACCCCGAGTTTCGTGCGCGCCACCTCCGGGATGAGGGTGAAGGTGGGCCCGAGCATGAACAGGCCCGTGAAGATCGAGACGATCACCAGGCCTCGGAGCGCGGGGTCGCCGAAGACAAAGCGCATCCCCTCCGTCGCCGCCTCGCGCATGCCGGGGCGGGCGGCGGGCTGAGCCGGCCGCTCCAGGCGCACCCCCAGCATGAACGCGACCGCCACGAGGTAGAGCGAAGCCTGCAGCGCGAACGCGCCGCCAAAGTCGAACAGGGCGATGGCGCCGCCGGCGAACACGGTGCCGAAGAACTGCGCCAGGTTCTGGCCCATCGTCCGCAGCACGATGCCGTTCATCAGCCGCTCCGTGGGCACGATCATCTGCACGATCGCCGTCAGCGGAGGTTGCACGGCCGCCGTCGCGAACCCCACGGCCAGCGCGGTCGCCAGCGCGAACCAGGCGTTCATCGCGCCTGTCCACGAGAGCACCGCCACCACCGTGAGCACCGCCGCGCCCGCCACGTTGGCGACGACCACCATCCGGCGGCGATCCATGCGATCTGCCCACACGCCGGCGGGGATGGTGACGAAGAACGCGGGGATGCCGAGCGCAAACCCCACGGCGCCGGCCAGCCCCGCACGTTCTGTCAGTTCCAGCACCAGCAGCACGAACGCGAACCGCTGCGCGCCAAAGACCAGGAAGTAGAAAAACGTGGCCGCCCAGTAGTTCCGGAACGAGGCGTCCCGGAACAGGTCCATCACGCCGGGCGGCCTCGCGTCCGAGGGCTGAGCGGGAGCCTCGCGGCTGCCGGGCGGCGCCGTGGACGGCGGTGTGGGGGCGGTCTGCGCCATCGGACGGGCCCGTCTACCCCTCGGCGGGAGGGGTGACTACCAGAAGGTGAAGCCGGGCGATGATAACGCAGGAAATGACGGCTGCGCGGCGGCCTGAGGTCGCCCGAGAGGCGTCAGGCGCGCTCGTAGACCACCTGCCCGTCGACCACGGTCATGTCCACGCCCTGGAACCGCAGTTCCTGCACGGGCACCCGCGCGATGTCGTTCGCGAGCACCACGAGGTCCGCGAGTTTGCCGGGCTCCAGGCTGCCCTTCTTGCGCTCGTCGAAGGAGGCGTAGGCGGCGTTGATCGTCTGCATGCGGATGGCCGTGGTCAGGTCCACGCGCTCGTCCGGGCCGCAGACGTCGCCCGCGCGGGTCGCCCTGGTGATCGCCTGCTCGATCTGGAAGAGCGGGCGGTAGTCCGTGACCGGAGAGTCGGAGGACGCCGCGACGATCACGCCTCGGTCCATGAGCGACTTCGCCGGGAACATCACGTCCGCCCGGCGCCGGCCGTAGTTCTTGATGTAGCCGTCGCCGAACTCCCAGAAGAACGCCGGCTGCATGGCCGGCACGATGCCGAAGGCCACGATGCGGTCTTGCAGGTCCGGCGGCGTGATGCCGCAGTGGTCGATGCGATGGCGCAGGCCCTCGCGCGGGTGTTCGTGCTGGGCGCGCTCCATGGCCGTCAGCGTCTGCTCCACCGCACGGTCGCCCACGGCGTGCACCGTGCATTGCCAGCCGCCCCGGTGCGCCCGTCCGATCAGGCCGTCTAGGTCGTCCTGGCGCCAGTAGGCGATGCCGGAGTCCTCCGGGTCGCTCGTGTACGGCTCGCGTGTGGCCGCCGTGGGGCCGGAGGACGACCCGTCCGTCATCACCTTGAACGCCCCGATGCGCAGGTGGTCGTTGCCGAAGCCGGTGCGGAAGCCCGTGTTCAGGATCGGGACGTGCGGGTGGTCCAGCCCGTTCACGGTGACGAAGGCGTAGATCCGCACCTGCAGGTCGCCCGCGTCCAGGAGGTCGGTGGCGATGTTCATGGTGTCGCCGGCCATGCCGCCGGCGTCCTGCACGCTGGTGCAGCCGGCGGCCAGGTTCGCCTCATTCGCCAGCAGCAGCCAGCGCCGGTACTCCTCGCGCGTGGGCTCGGCGGGGGTGCGGAGGGGGCCCGTGGCGCGCTCGTAGGCCACGCCCGTGAGGTTGCCCTCCATGTCCCGGTCGTAGCGCCCGCCGTCCACGTCCGGCGCCTGCGGATCCAGGCCGGCGAGTTCCATGGCCCTGGTGTTGAAGGAGACGATGTGCCCGCAGGTGCGGGTGAAGAGCACCGGGTGGTCCGGCGCCACGGCGTCCCAGTCTGCCCGGTTCGGGTGCCGCTGTTCCACGAGATAGTCCTGGTTGTAGCCCCGCCCTCGGATCCAGGAGCCGGCGGGCAGCGCGGCCGCCCGGCGGTGCACCTCTTCCTGCAGGGCGCGGATGCTGTCCATGCCCGGCGCCTTGCAGTCGATCGACTCCTGGGCGCCCCCCACGCCGCTGAAGTGCTGGTGCGCGTCGATGAACCCCGGGAGCAGCGAGCGCCCGCGCAGGTCCACGCGCCGCGTGGCCGGCCCGGCCGTCGCGTGCACCTCGGCCGTGGAGCCCACGGCCAGGATGCGGCCGTCCGAGACCGCGAGGGCCTCCGCGATCGAGTCCTGCGCGTCCACGGTGTGCACCGGGCCGCCGCTGAAGATGATGTCCGCTCGATCACCTGCCATCGGGACCCCCGCTCGCCGGTCAGGCGTTCACCCGCACGTGAGTGTGCTTGCTTCGCCTGCCGATACTACTCGGAGCCGTCGCCCTCGTGTCTGAGGACTGCGCGTCTCCGCGTGGGCCTCGGTAGGTCGCGGCCCACCGCCATGAGGGAGCGCGGCGCCCGCCGCGTTGGCGGCCCCTGCGGGGGATACCAGGGGAGGGGGAACCGATGGCCAACGCCATCGACGGGAGCGTCATCAACTGGCCGAGCGTCCACCGCGAGGCACTGGACATCCTGAAGGCCTACCTGCGCATCGACACGTCAAACCCGCCGGGCCGCGAGGCGCCGGCCGCACGCTTCCTGGGCGCGCTCCTGGAGGCCGAGGGCATCCAGACGCGCTACCTGGAGACGGCGCCGGAGCGCGAGATCCTGTACGCGCGCATCCCGGGCGACGGCAGCAAGCGCGCCTTCATGCTCTGCAACCACACGGACGTGGTCCCCGTGGAGCCGCAGTTCTGGACGAAGCCGGCCTTCGAAGGCGTGGAGGAGGGCAACCGCATCTACGGGCGCGGCGCGGTGGACATGAAGGGCTTTGGCGTCATGCAGTTGATGGCGTTCCTGCTGGTGAAGCGGAGCGGCATCCCCCTGAAGCGCGACCTGATCTTCTGCGCCGTCCCGGACGAGGAGGCGCTGGGCGCCTACGGTATGCAGTGGCTCTGCGACCACCACCCGGAACTGGTGGACGAGGTCGAGTACGAGATGAACGAGGGCGGCTCCGGCTCCACCGAGTTTCAGGGCAAGGCGCGCCAGGTCTTCACCGTGGCCACCACGGAGAAGCAGGTCTGCTGGCTGCGCCTGACCGCTGTGGGCACGCCCGGACACGGCAGCGTGCCCCACGACCTGGAGGAGAACTCCGCAGTACGCCTCGCGAAGGCCGTGCAACGCCTCGCGGAGTGGGAGCGCCCGCTGACGTTCGTGCCGGAGACGGAGGCCTGGGTGACGCGCCTGGCAGAGGCCGGGCTCCTCCCGGGTTTCGACGAGCGCGCCCGCCTGGAGGACACGATCCGCGCCTCGCCTCCGCTGCGGGCGATGTTCACGAACACCCTGAACGTCACCATGCTGGAGTCCGGCATCAAGGCGAACGTGATCCCCGCCCAGAGCACCGCCGTCGTGGACTGCCGCCTGCTGCCCGGCCAGTCGCGCGAGGACTGGCGACAGTCCGTGCAGGACCGCATCGGCGACGAGCGCGTGACCGTGGACTTCCACGAGCAGATCGCCGGCGACGTGGAGCCCGCCTCGGCGCCCTGGGACACCGAGTTCTACCGCGTGATCGAGGACGTCATCACCGAGGCCATCGAGGACGCCGTGGTGGTGCCCTCGATGACCGTGGGGGGCACGGACAACCGCTTCCTGCGCGCCCGCGGCATCCCCGCCTACGGCTTCGCCCCGTGCGTGCTGAGCGCGGAAGAACGCGCGGGCTTCCACGGCAACGACGAGTACCTGACCGTGGAGAACCTCAACATGGGCTGCGAACTCACCTACGAGATCGTCCGCCGCATGTGCGCCTGACTCCGCAGGCCCTCGCTACTGGCGCTCGTAGGTGCCCATCAGCCGGTTCATGCCGAGCGTGACGGGCTCGATGGCCTGGAGGAGTTGCCAGTGGGCGAGGCCGGGCTCCAGGTCCAGTTCCTCGCTGAGGGCGAAGAGCCAGAAGAAGTAGTGGTGTGCGCCGTGGCCGTTGGGCGGCATGGGGCCGTTCCACTGCGTCTTGCCGAAGTCCGTGCGGCCGTTTGTGTACTCGGTGGCGCCTTCGGCCAGTGAGCGCACGTCACCGGGGATGTTGTAGAGCACCCAGTGCACGAAGCCGTACGAGCCGGGCGACACCAGCGGCGCGTCTGGGTCGTGGCAGATCAGCGCGAACGAGCGCGTGCCCTCCGGCGGCTCGGTCCACGCGAGGGCTGGCGAGACGTCCTCGCCCTCGCCCGTGTGTTTCTGAGGGATGGGCCCGCCGCTGGTGAAGGCGGGGCTGGTCAGTTGCATGGACGTGGGGGCGAAACCCATCGGTACCTCCTGAAGTGCATTCCGAGCCTACCCCGCAGACGCACGTGCGGGATCAAGCGCGCGCATGAGGACGGTGAACAGCGTGAGATACGGCACGTCCACGCCCAGGGCCTCCGCGCGCCGCAGCGGCTCGCCGAAGATCGCCCCCACCTCCAGCGGGCGGCCCTCCACGAAGTCGATCATCGTGCTCGGGCGGTAGGCGGCCATCGCCTCCGTCGCGCGCAGCATCGCGGGGATCGCCTCCCCCGCATCGAGGCGTGTCGAAGCGCCGTGGGCCTCGAGGTCGGCGTTCGCAGCGGCGATCACCTCGCGCATAGTCGCCTCGGCGGCGGCGCGGAGGTCGGGGTTGGACATAATACGGTCAGTTGTGATCCCGCCGGCAGTGACGGCCAGGCCGTTGAAGGGGATGTTCCAGAGCAACTTGTTCCACCGCGCGGCCAGCAGGCTCGGCGCGGTCTGCACGGTCACCGCGGCGCCGTCCCACAGCGACCGCGCGTCCTCCAGCGTCTCGGGGGCGTCGAGGAAGTGCGCGAGCGTGACGGCGCCGTAGTCGATGTGGTGCACCACGCCGGGGCGGAGGCGGTTGATACAGGTGAACGCCAGCCCGCCGAAGATGCGCTCCGCGCCGAACCACCCGGCGAACGTGTCCTCCAGGCCCAGGCCGTTCATCAGCAACAGGATTCGGGTGCGCTCGCCCACGCAGGGGGCGATGAGGGCGCGCGCCTCGAGGACGGCGGTGGCCTTCAGCGCGCACACCACCCAGTCGACCGGCCCGGTCGCCGCGATCTCCTCCGCCGTCCGATGCACGGAGGGCCGGTGGAGGTGGAAGTCGCCGTCCTTGCTGCGCACCTCCAGGCCGCGCTCCCGCACGGCCGCGTAGTCGCCACGCATCAGGAAGTGCACATCGTGGCCCGCCTGCGCCAGGCGCGCTCCGTAGTAGCAGCCCACCGCGCCCGCGCCGATGACCGCGACCCGCCGAGGGCTGCCGGTGGTCACTCGTGCACCCGCAGGACCACCTTGCCGGTGGAACGCCGGTCGCGCAGGAGGCGGAGCGCCTCGGCGTAGTCTTCCAGCGGCAGCACCTGCGAGACCAGCGGACGCAGGCGCCCCTCCGCGTGCCAGGCGAGTAACTCGCGCATCGCCTGCTGGACGACCTCGGGGCGGTGGTTGCGCAACTGGCCCAGGCTGAGGCCGAGCACGGCCGCGTCCTTCACCAGCAGGTGGTTCGCCGGGATCTGCGGGATGCTGCCGCTCGCGAAGCCGATCACCAGGATGCGCCCGCCGGGGTTGATGCTGCGCAAGGACGCCGCGAATGCCTCGCCGCCGACGGGGTCGTAGACCACGTCCACGCCGCCCGCGATCTCCAGCACGCGCTCGCGGATATCCTCGGTGGCGTAGTTCACCAGGTGGTCCGCACCGTGTGCGTGCGCGACCGCCAATTTCTCAGGCGAGGAGGCGGTGGCGATCACCGTGGCGCCCAGCGCCTTGCCCACCTCTACCGCCGTGAGGCCCACGCCGCCCGATGCGCCGTGCACCAGCAGCACCTCGCCGGGCTGCAGGCGCGCACGGTGGCTGAGCGCCAGGTGCGAGGTGGCGTAGACCACCGGGAACGAGGCGGCGACGGCCCAGTCCATCGCGTCCGGGATGGGCGTCACGTCCGAGGCACGAGCGATGGCCTCTTCGGCGTAGCCGCCGCCCGCCTCCAGCATCGCCAGCACGCGCTCGCCCTCGCGGATGCCCTCCACGCCGGGGGAGACCTCGGCCACGATGCCGGCGACCTCCATGCCGGGGGAGAAGGGGAACGGCGGCTTCTCCTGGTACTCGCCTCGGATCAGGAGCGTGTCCGCGAAGTTCACGCCGCTGGCGTGCACCCGGATGCGCACCCAACCATCGGAGCCCTCGGGGAGCGCGGGGGAGGGGGCCTCCTCCAGGCGGAGGTCGTCGATGTCACCCCAGGCATGGCAGAGGACGGCGCGCATGGTCTCGGCCACTCCTTCGCTTTCTCCGCTCCGGGCGTTACGGGTAGCGTCCGCCATCGCGGGCGCCCGGGCGGTAGTCCGGGCTGGTGTAGAAGCGGATGATTTCGCGCTCCTCGTCCTCCACGCGCTGCGCTGCGGCCGCCACCTGCGAGGCGATCTCGTGGGGGATGTGGATCGCGCCGTGCTGGTCCATCGCCAGCAGGTCGCCGGAATGCACGGTGAGGCCTCCCACGGTTACCGGGCCGCCCACCTCCACCATGTGCACGTAGGCGTGAGACACAAGGACGGCCTTCGAGAGCGCCTGGAAGCCCATGCCGCGCATCTCGTCCAGGTCGCGCACTCCGCCGTCCGTGATCACGCCCAGGCAGCCCATGGCCTTGTGCCTCGTGGCGTTGACCTCGCCCCAGTAGGAGCCGATGGCCGGCTGGTCCATGTCCTGGATGACGACGATGCGAGGCCCGGGCACGGTCAGCAGGTGGTCCACCCACGCCTCGCGATCCACCGTCGCCGGGTCGTCCGCCGGCGGGATGCTCGCGCGGATCTTCGCCGTGACCGCGTAGCCCACGCCCACCCCCAACTCCGGGAAGCGGCACTGGAGGTCCGAGGACATGAACCCGGTCGCGCGGGAGCGCACCGCGAACGTCTCGATGGCGTTCGCGATGGCGGGCGTGGGCCACGCGCTCAGGGCGCGCAGTTCGTCCTCGGTGAGCGGGGTGGCGGGGCGGCGGTCGGTGGGCGTGGCCAGGGAGGTCCTCCTCCGGTGCGATGTGTGACGAGGGCCGATCCTAGCGGATCTGCCGAGGCCCTCCGCGGCCGCCCTTCCGGAGCGGCGGGCGGGAGGGTTGACAAGGCGGCGAGATGGTGTCACAATGGTGTCATACAGACGGTACCCGCTCGTAATCAGCGGGAGAAGGACAGATGGACATGCGACTCAACGACTATTACTCAGGCATCCTCCGCCAGCGCCGTGCCTCGCACCCGACGCGCGAGGAAGCACGCCAGGACTACGAGCACCGGCTGCGCGCGCACCGCGCCGTCATCTTCGGTCGGTGACCTCCGCCCAGGCCGCCGCTGACGGGCCCGCCGCCCCACGCCCGCAGTACACGCACGCCCTTTGCATAGACGGCATCACGAAGGTCTATGCGGACGGCGTGCGCGCGAACGACGCGATCACCCTGCGCATCGAACCCGGCGAGGTCTTCGGACTCCTGGGCCCCAACGGGGCGGGGAAGACCACGCTGGTCAACCAGATCGTGGGACTGCTGAAGCCCACCTCCGGCTCGATCCACCTCGGCGAGGTGGACCTGGTGGCCGATCCCGGCGTGGCGCGCCAGTTGTGCGCGTATCTCCCCCAGGCCCAGTTGCCCATTGAATCCCTGCGCGCTATGGAGGCTGCGGTGCTGACCGGGCGCCTGCGGGGCGGCCGTCCCGCCGAGGTGCGCCGCCGCGTGGGCGAACTCTTCGACGCGCTGCAACTGCGGCCGTGGGAGCGCTCGCTGGGCGCCTCGCTCTCCGGGGGCGTGAAGCGCCTGGTGGGCTTCACCATGACGGCGGCGGTGCCGCGCCCCGTGATGATCCTGGACGAGCCCACCAACGATGTAGACCCCTTGCGCCGTCGCCTGCTGTGGCAGGAGATCCGCGCGCTCGCCGCAGGCGGCTCCGCCGTGCTGCTGGTAACCCACAACGTGCTGGAGGCCGAACGTGCCGTGGACCGGCTGGCCGTGGTCGATGGCGGACGCGTCGTCGCCCAGGGGACACCCTCTGCCCTCAAGGCCGCGGACCGTGGCCGGCTCCGGCTCGAGGTCGTCCTCGAACCGGGCGCGGCTGAACCGGGGCTGCCCGCCTTCGCGGAAGACCCGGTGCGGGCGGGCCGCCGCCTCTTCGTTTCCCTGGACGAGGGGGCGGCGGCCGCCGCGATCGAATGGGTGGGCAGCCTGGTGCGCGCCCACATTGCCGAGGAATTCGGCCTGGGCGCCGCCACGCTGGAGGACACCTACGTCCGCCTCGTCGGCGCCGAGGCGGTGGAGAACGGTGCTGAGAATGGCGCCGCCGGCATGGAGCCAGCGCCTCAGGTGCACGGGTGACCTCCGTGATTGGCCATCGCATCCATGTGGTGGGGCCCACCTGCTCCGGCAAGAGCACCCTGGCGAGTCAACTCGCGGCGGCCATCGGCGCGCCGTTCGTGGATATGGACGGGCTCAACTGGCTTCCGGGCTGGGTGGGACTGCACCAGGCCGACCCCGAGGAACTCCAGCGTCGCGTGGACGAAGTGACCGCCGGAGACGCCTGGGTCGTGGGAGGGATCTACTCGCCGTTCTGCGAGCGTGCCTTCTGGTCGCGTCTCGAGACACTTGTCTGGCTGGACCTTCCTCCGCGGACGCTCATTCCGCGTGTGGTGCGGCGGTCGTGGAAGCGCATGCGCTCCAGCGAGTGCCTGTGGGGGACGAACTACGAGCAGTTCTGGCCGCAACTGAAGATCTGGGACGCGCAGTCGTTGCTCAGGATGGCGGTGACTCAGCCGGGAATGATGCGGCGCCGGCTCCTGGCAGCACAGGCCGACCCTCGCGCGGCGCACATCCGCTTCATCCGTCTCACGTCGCCACATGAGGTGCGAGAGTTCCGCCAGACGGTGGAACCCCGCAGGGAGGATCACGAGCCATGAGCATCGCGCTACCGGTCGCGCCCACGAGCACCGCGGACCTGGGGCTGCGCAGCGGGCCTTCCTATTGGTTCCAGTCCTATGTGTTGATGATGCGCTGGGAGGTGCTCAGCCTGCGGCTGTTCCTCCCCATCATGGCGGCCGTCCAACTGCTCATCGGCGGCGGCATCGTGATTGGCTTCGGCTTCCTGTTCGAGGAGATCAGCGTGCCGCAGGCCACCTACCTGGCCGTGGGTGGCGCGGTGATGCCGTTGCTGACGTTGGGGCTGGTGATGATTCCGCAGCAGGTGGCGGAACAAAAATTGATGGGCACGTACGCCTTCCTGTTCTCCCTGCCGGTGCCCCGCATGGCGATGTACTTCGCCGGCCTCACCGTCTTCTCCGTGATCGCGCTCCCTCCGGCGGGGGCGGCCCTTGCGATCGCGGCGTGGCGGTATGACCTGGCGCTGTCGTTCTCGCCGCTGGCGGTGCCGGCCGCGCTGCTGGTGGTCTCCGTGGCCTCGGCGGTCGGGTATGCCATCGGCCACGCGGTGCCGCAGCCGCGGGTCACGCAGTTGATCACGCAGTTGCTGATCTTTGTGGTGGCGATCTTCTCGCCGATCAATTTTCCCTCGGAGCGATTCCCGCAGTGGCTCCAGGCGCTGCACCACGTCCTGCCCATGGAACACTCGGCCATCGTGATGCGCTCCACGCTTACGGACGGCCTTGTCACCGGCGCGGTGTGGCCGTCCTGGCTGGTGCTGGGCGCGTGGGTCCTTGGCTCGCTCCTGGTGACCTACCGCGTCATCTCACGCCGAGGCTGACGGAAGCCCGGAGGCGCGTCCGGCCGGGGGTACGGGCGTGGGGGGCTTACGAGAGGTAAGGCGGGCGCGTATCATCAAGGTATGCCGCCGAGCACACCGCATCCCGCACAGGTTGACCGCACGGAGCATGCGGACGGCGAACTGACGCCGTTCTGCCCCCGCTTCCACCACGCCGTGGAACTCGTGGGGCGCCGCTGGACCGGCGCAATCCTCCGCGCCATGCTCGCCGGCTGCGTGCGCTTCTCTGACCTGGCCGCCGCCGTCCCCGGCCTCAGCGACCGCCTGCTGTCCGAGCGCCTCAAGGAACTCACCTCCGAGGGCCTTATCGAGCGAGTGACGCTGGACGCGGGTGCGGGCCGGGTGGAGTACCGCCTGACCGACAAGGGCCGCCAACTGACGCCGGTCATCGAGTCGCTGTCCTCGTGGGCGGAGGCGTGGATCCCGCTGGACGCCTCGAGCGCGGCGGGCGCCTCGGAAGCGCGGGACGCCGCCCGAGCATGAGCGTCTCCAGCGTCTCCACGGGGGGCGCCCCCGGCCCTCATCCCGTACAACGTCACCATGCCGTAGGGTTATGTTCCCGGGGGCATGACGGGAGTTCCACATGGCGATGACCTCTGAAGGCGTCGACACTCGCAGTCGCAAGTCCGAACAGTCTGACCGTACCCGCGCCACGCTGGTCCGAGTCGCCCGTGCGCTCTTCGCAGACCGGGGCTATGCCGCCACCTCCACGGAGGAGGTGGTGCACCAGGCCGGCGTCACGCGGGGCGCCCTGTACCACCACTTCCGCGACAAGTACGACCTGTTCGAGGCGGTCTTCCTGGAGATCCAGGACGAGGCCCGTGCGCGCATCCGCGGCGCTGCCGGCCTCCACACCACGCCGTGGGAGGCGTTCCGAGCCGGCTTCGACGAGTACCTGAATCACTCCATGGACCCCACCATCCAGCGCATCGCCCTCATCGACGCTCCGGCCGTGCTGGGCTGGGAGCGCTGGCGCGAGTTGGATTACACGCTGGATCTGCTCCAGAGCGCGCTCCGCGGCCTGCGCGAGAACGGCGCCATTGCCCCCCAGGCCCCCACGGACGAACTAGCGCACCTGCTCCGAGGCGTGGCCAATGAAGCGTCCCAGATGATCGCCTCCTCCGCGGACGCGCCGGGCGAGCGTCGCCGCGTGGGTGAGGCGCTGGCCGCGATCCTGGAGGGCCTGCGCGTCCGGTAGCCCGCTCGCTCCGCCCCGCCGGGCGCGAAGCCCCGGAGGCTCGCCCTACCTCGTATCCTGTGCGCGCCTGGCCTCCGGGGGACTACGCTCGCCAGGTTGTGTCCTCCAGTCCTCAAAGCCCGGGAGAAGCCTCATGCGTCGCATCGTTCGAGTCCTGGCGATCGTGGTGGCAGTGCAACTCGTGACCTTCGTGGCCGGCCAGGTCGCGCGCCTGGTCATGCGCCGGCGCACGCCCGGCGCGGCGGATCCGCTGGCGGACGAGTTCGACCTGGTCAACGTCATGGAGGGCACTGAGTTCGCTTCGCGCGCCATCGCGCTGCGGGCGGCTTCCATCCAGAACATCATGGGCGGCGTTGAACTCGACCTGACGGAGGCGCAACTGGCGCGGGGCGGAGCGTACGTGCAGGTCACCACCATCATGGGCGGCACGGAGATCACCGTGCCCCGCGGCTGGCGCGTGGCGCTGCTGGGGCAGGCGATGATGGGTGCGCACGACCTGGACGTGACCCCAGAGGACGACCTGGCGTTCGACGCCCCGATCCTGACCGTGGAGGGGCGCACGGTGTTGGGCGCCGTAGGAGTGCGCGCGGTCCCCGCCCGCGTCCCCGCCTAACGCGGCCGGTCCGTTAGAGCCCCCCGCTACTGCTTGAGCGCGATCTCGAAGGCGATAGGGCCCCGGAAGAACGGGGTGTCCCACCACTCGATCTCGTCCTGCGGCGTGATGGCGGTGAATTCCGACCAGCGATCCAGGACACCCTCGATCGCGCGCCCCGCCTCCAGGCGGGCCAGGTTGGCGCCCAGACAGAAGTGGATGCCATAGCCAAAGGCCAGGTGATCGCGTGAGCCGGTCTGTGCGGCGAAGCGGTCCAACCTGAACTCCTCTGGCGCCTCGAACTTCTCTGGGTCGTGGTTGGCGGCGCCATAGAGGATGAGCAGGGCGTCGCCCTCCTTGACGTGCACCCCCTCCACCTCGACGTCCTCCAGCGCACGCCGGTAGAAGCCCTGGATCGGGGACTCCCAGCGCAGCGCCTCTTCCATGAGCGGCCGGATCAGGGAGCGGTCAGCCCGCACCTGCCGCTGCAACTCCAGGTCCTGGGAGAGTTTGCGCAGGGCGTGGCTGATGAGGTTGGTGGTGGTCTCGTTGCCGGCCACCAGTAGCAGCACCAGGAAGGCGACCAGTTCGTTGTTGGTCAGGTGCTCCCCGTCCACCTCCGCCTCTACCAGGCGGGTCATCAGGTCGTCGCGCGGGTTCTGCTGGCGGTCAAAGATCTGCATGTAGAAGTACATGAAGAGGCTGGGCTCTTCCTCACCCGCCTGCACGCGCCGCGCGTACTCCTCGAACTCCGCGCGCATCTCCTCTGGCGTACGCTCCTGCTGGGTGCGGGGCGGGGCCTGCTCGCCCACGGCCTCCGCCACCTCCTCCAGCGACTCGTAGCCGTGCTCCGGCACGCGGCCAATGTCCTGCACGATGAGGTTGGACCAGTGCTTGAACTGCGCGTGCATGGAGGGCGGGATGCCGATGATCTCCGCGATCATCTGCACCGGCAGCGGGTAGGCCAGGTCGCCCACCACCTCCAGGCGCCCGTCGCCCCGCTGTTCCACTGCGCCCAGCAATTCCTGGATGTACTCGTTGATGCGCGGCTCCCACGCCCCCTCGATCGTGCGAGGCGTAAAGGCCTTGGAGACCAGCGCCCGCAACTTGCGGTGGTCCGGCTCGTCGCGGTTGATCATGCTCGGGAACTCCGGGTGTTCCACCTGCGGGCCGCCGAACACGGAGTTCTTGCTGGAAAAACGCTGGTTGTCGTCCAGGATGCCCTTCGCCACCGGGTAGGAGGTGACCAGCCACGCCCCCACCTCGTCGCTCCAGACCAGCGGCGCCTCACTGCGCCAGGCCTCGTAGTGCGGGTAGGGGCACTCCTTCATCTCGGGCGAGAAGGGATGCCGGGACTCCGCCGGCTGCGTGGTTGGGGTGGTTGGCGTGGTCTGGGTGGTCTGGGTGGTCTGGGTGGTCTGGGGGGTTGGGGTGGTCTGATCAGTCATGGGAGGCCTCCGGAGGACGGCTCGCATACTGGCTGTACGGCCGGTCATCGTACAACATGCGTCGTGCAGAAAGGTGGCGGCGCCACCGTGGCGGCCGGGGCATGCGACCACGCGTCCGATGCGGCATGATGCGCGCATGACGACGAACGACCCGACTGCCGCTCCCTACGACTACGCCGCCATCACCTCGGACGCCGTCCAGCGTGGCACGGACGAGAGCATCGCGCGCTCGGACGCCATCCTCGCGGAGGTGGTGGCCGTACCCACGGGCGAGCGCACGTGGGCCAACACGATGCAGCCACTGGACGAGGTGGGCAACGTCCTGAGCCAGGCGGACGGCGCCTTCGGCTTCATGGCCTACGTCCACCCGGACGAGGCGCTGCGTGCCGTCGCCCTGGAGAACGAGCAGCGGCTGGACACGTACTCCACCGGCCTCGGCTTCCGGGAGGACCTCTACCGCGCCGTGCGCGAGTACGCCGAGACTCCGGAGGCGCGGGCGCTGGAGGGCGGGGAGGCGCGCCTGCTGGAGCGCACGCTGCGCGACTACCGCCGCAACGGCTTCGACCTGGAATCGGAGCCGCGCGCCCGCGTCCAGGAGTTGAAGGAACGCCTGGTGCGCCTGGGCGTGCAGTTCCGCCGCAATATCGACGAGTTCGAGGACTACCTGCTCCTGGAGCGCGAGCAACTGGCGGGCCTCCCGGACTCGTTCATTGAGCGCCTGCAGACCGTGGAGACGGACGACGGCGTCCGCTACCGCGTCTCCCTGGACTACCCGGAGATGTACCCGTTCCTGGAGGGCGCGGAGGACGGCGAGTTGCGGCGCGCGCTGTTCATCAAGAACCACAACAAGGCCGCCGACCTCAACATGGATCTCCTCTCCGAGGCGATCGCCATCCGTGACGAGATCGCCTCGATCCTCGGGTACGCCTCGTGGGCCGCGTACGTCATCGAGGTGAAGATGGCGAAGACGCCGGAAGCGGCGCACGACTTCCTGGTGGATCTGGAACGGCGCGTGCGCGTCAAGGCGGACCGGGACATCGAGGAACTCCGCGCCTCCAAGCGCCGCCACGTGGGCGATCCGGAGGCGAGGCTGGAGATCTGGGACTGGCGCTACTACCAGAAGCGCGTCCAGCAAGAACAGTTCAAGGTGGACCAGTTCGCCGTGGCCGAGTATTTCCCGCTGCAGGCCACGCTGGACGGCATGTTCGACGTCTATCAGCGCCTGGTGGGTGTCCGCTTTGTGCCCGTGGAGCAGGCGCAGGCGTGGCACCCGGACGTGCGTCTCTACCGCGTGGAGGACGCGGAGGACGGCCACCACATTGGCCACTTCTACATGGACCTGCACCCGCGCCCCGGGAAGTACGGCCACGCGGCCGCGTTCACGCTGCGGCCCGGCCGGCGTCACCCGGACGGCTCTTACCAGGGCGCTGTCTCCTCGATCGTGGCGAACTTCACCCAGCCCGGCGCAGACACACCCAGCCTGCTCCGCCACTCCGAGGTGGAGACGCTCTTCCACGAGTTCGGCCACATCCTGCACCAGGTGATGACGCGCGCCCCCTATGTGCGCTTTAGCGGCACCGCCGTGGAGCGTGACTTCGTGGAGGCGCCCAGCCAGATGCTGGAGCACTGGGTGTGGCAGCCGGAGGTGCTGCGCGGCTTCTCCCGCCACGTCACGACCGGTGAGCCTCTGCCGGAGGACCTGCTGGAACGCATGATCGCGGCGAAGAACGTGGGCAGCGGCATCCACTATCTGCGCCAGATCTACTTCGCGCGCCTGGACCTGGCCTACCACGGCCCCGGGCGCGAGCAGGACACAGACGCGCTGGCGCAGGAGTTGCACCCCATCACCGGCTTCGAGTTCGTCCCGGACACCCACTTCCAGGCCGGCTTCGGACACCTCTTTGGCTATGACGCGGGCTACTACGGCTACCTCTGGTCGCAGGTCTTCGGCGACGACATGTACACGCGCTTCGAGGAGGATCCGCAGGCGGGCATCCTCTACCGTCGCGCCATCCTGGAGGCCGGTGGCATGCGAGACGGCGACGACCTGCTGCGCGAATTCCTGGGCCGCGAGCCCCGCAACGAGGCCTTCCTCCGCGAGATCGGGCTGGAGGTGTAGGCGGGGCCGGCGTTAGCGGCTGGCGGAGCGGGCCTGCCGCCCGAAGGTGGCCAGGACGCCGTCTAGGTAGGCCCGCACGTCCGCCCCGGCTCGGCCCTTCAGCATGTCCACGCCGTGGGCGCGGCCAGGGTAGAGCGCGACGTGGCCCGGCCCCAGGTCCACCGCCTGCTGGAACTCCTCCAGCGAGTAGGCGGCTGAAAGGTCGTCTCGGGAGGCGGCCAGCGCCAGGCGGCTTTCGAGCAGCGGCGCCACGGTCAGGGCCGTGACCACGTTGAACTCGCTGGGGACGGAGAGGCCCGCCACGCTGATCTCGGGGTGTCCGGCGGCCGCGACGATGGCGAGCGCCCCGCCCATCCCGGCCCCCACCAGCGTGATGTGCTGGTAGCCCGCCTCGCGGACGTAGGAGATGGCGGCGTCCACGTCCAGGAGCATCCCCGCAATGTCGTCCGCCTCGCCCTGCGACTCGCCGTGGCCTCGGAAGTCGATGGTGAGCGCGGAGATGGCGGGGTTCCGAGGCTGGCGGGCGTAGGTCCACCAGGAGGTCTGGTCCTCCCGGTACTCGTGCAGGTAGATGGCCACGCGGGACGGGCTGGTCACCCAGAGGCGGGCGTCCAGGCGCAGGCCATCCTCCGTGGCCAGCACCACGGTGGCGGCGCCGTCCGCCCGCTCCCGGAGCGGGGGAGGATTGTCGCTACACGCCGCGAGCAGCAGGGCGAGCACGGGGATCGCCAGCCATGACCAGCCAGGACGCCCCATCTGCCCCCTACTTCACCACGAAGTTCAAGAGGCGCCCGGGCACATAGACCACGCGCACCAGTTCTTTGCCGGCGACCAGGGAGGACAGGTGTTCGTCCTCCATGGCCGCGTGTCGCGCCGCTTCTTCGCTGGCGTCGGGCGCCACCATGATACGTGCGCGCACCTTGCCGTTGACCTGCGCCACGACCTCCACCACGTCCCGCGCTATCAGCGAGGGGTCGAACGCCGGCCATGGCTGCTGGTGGATGGAGTAGCCCCCACCCACGCGCGCCCACAACTCCTCCGTGATGTGCGGCACGGCCGGGGCCGCCATCAGCAGCAGCAGGCGCACCGCCTCCTCCCACGAGGCGCGGTCCACCTGGCCCTGGTCACGCAGCCGCTGGAGGGCGTTCGTCAGTTCCATCATCGCCGCGATGGCGGTGTTGAAGTGCTTGTGGTCGTAGTCCTCGCCCACCTTCTTCAGCACAGCGTGCGCCGTGGCTAGCAGGTCAGGGGCGTCCTCCGGGCGCTCGGAGAGCGCGGGTGGGTCGGTGACCGCGGTCCAGAGGCGGCTCAGCCAGCGGTGCACGCCGACGATGCCTTCCACGTCATACGGCCCGCCCTGGTCCCACGGGCCCAGGAACATCAGGTAGGCGCGGAAGGTGTCCGTGCCCCACCGTTGCACCTGGCCGTCCGGGGCGACCACGTTGCCTCGAGACTTGGACATGCGGCGGCCGTCCGGGCCCAGGATCTGGCCCTGTGAGAAGTAGCGCGTGAAGGGCTCGTCGCCGGGGACCAGGCCCATGTCTCGCGCGGCCTTGTAGAAGAAGCGCGCATAGAGCAGGTGCATGGTGGCGTGCTCGGAGCCGCCGGTGTACTGGTCCACCGGCAGCCACGCCTCCGCGCTCTCGGAGGAGATGGGCGCCTGGTCGTTGTGCGGATCCGCGTAGCGCATGAAGTACCACGAGGAGCACATGAACGTGTCCATCGTGTCCGTCTCACGCTTCCCCGGGCCCCCGCACTGAGGGCACGCCACGTTCACGAACTCCTCGGACAGCGCCAGCGGCGACTGGCCCGTGGGCAAGAACTCCACGTCGTACGGCAGTTCCACCGGCAACTGGTCTTCCGGCACCGGCACTGCGCCGCAGCGCTCGCAGTGGACGATGGGGATGGGCGCGCCCCAGTAGCGCTGGCGAGAGATCAGCCAGTCGCGCAGGCGGTAGTTCACCTTGCGCTCGCCGATGCCCTGTTTCTCCAGCCACTCCACCGCGCGCTCGATCGCCTCGGCCTTGTGCAGGCCGTCCAGCCACTGGCTGTTGATCGCCGGCCCGTCGCCCATGTACGCGTCGCCCTCGAAGTCCTCCGGGGGCTGCACCGTGCGCACGATGGGCAGGCCGTAGGCCTGGGCGAAGTCCCAGTCCCGCTCGTCCTGGCCGGGCACGGCCATGATGGCGCCCGTGCCGTAGGAGGTGAGGACGTAGTCCGCCAGGTAGATCGGCACCGGCTGCTGGTTGAAGGGGTTGATGGCGTAGGCGCCCGTGAACACGCCGCGCTTCTCCGCCGGCCCCTCCGTGGACAGCCGCTCGATCTCCGTGGTGCGGCGCACGCGCTCCACGAACTCCTGCACGGCCGCCCGCTGCTCGGGCGCCGTGATCGCCTCGACCAGCGGATGCTCCGGCGCCAGCACGGCAAAGGTCATGCCGAAGGCGGTGTCTGGGCGGGTGGTGTAGACGCGGAACGCGGCGTCGTCGCGGCCCTGCACCTGCATGGTGAACTCGGCGCCCTGGGAGCGGCCGATCCAGTTGCGCTGCATGACCTTGACGTGTTCCGGCCAGTCCAGGTCGTGGTTGTCCAGCAGTTCCTCGGCGTAGCGGGTGGTGCGGAAGAACCACTGCTCCATCTCGCGCTGGATGACCTCCGTGTCGCAGCGTTCGCAGCGGCCGTCCACCACCTGCTCGTTGGCCAGGGTGGTGTTGCAGGAGGGGCACCAGTTGGCGAAAGCCTTCTTGCGGTAAGCCAGGTCGCGGTTGAACAACTGCAGGAACCACCACTGGGTCCAGCGGTAGTACTCCGGTTGGCTGCTGTCGACCTCGCGGTCCCAGTCGAACATGGCGCCCATGGCGCGCAACTGGCCGCGCATGCGCTCCACGTTGGCGTCCGTCCAGTCGCGAGGATGTCGCCCGCCCTTGATGGCCGCGTTCTCAGCGGGCAGCCCGAAGGAGTCGAAGCCCATGGGGAACATCACGTTGTAGCCGCGCATGCGGTAGAAGCGCGCCAGCGCATCGCTGGGGGCCATGGCCCACCAGTGCCCCACGTGCAGGTCGCCGGAGGGGTACGGCAGCATGGTCAGGTGGTAGCGGTTGGGGCGGCCCTCTACGTGGTCGGCGACGCGGTAGATGCCGTCGCGGTCCCAGCGTTCGCGCCAGCGCGCCTCGATGTCGGCAGGCTGGTAACGACCGGGGTCGGTCCTGGCTTCGGTGGTCATGGTGCTCGTCCTGCGTTCGTCAGGTGCGCCCGCGGGGGCGCCTGAGGTTGGGAAGGGCGGAGGTTCCACCCGGGCGACGCCGCGCGCAGCGGACGCCGCCTACATAAGGACGAGGAGGAGCGCACCCAGGGCGCCCGCGGACGTGAAGTCGGAGGCGTGCTCGGTCATCGTGCTTGGAGTATCGGAAGCGGGGGTGGGGAGCGTCAACCGCGAGCCGGCGCGCCGCTACGCCATGATGATGAAGCCCACCAGCAGCGGGACGCCCAGGAACGTGGTGAAGAGCAGCCGCTTGGCCTCCACGAGGCGTGCGCGAGGTTCTTGCGTGGCCAGCGCGCGACGCATCTGGTAGGCGCTCACCACGACGTACAGGATGAAGAGCGCGATCAGGACGGGCATCTGGTCTCCGGCCTCCCTTCGACCCCCGCGCGGGGCCGACGTTCGGTCTGTCCTCCTAGTCTGGGATGGGCGCCGCTCGCCGTCCATCCCCCTAGATCCCGCTCACTGTCCACCCTCCTGGTCCACCCTACTGGTCCACGAGGCGCTGCAGCGGCTGCCCGAAGGTCAGGAGGTAGATCTCCGTCCCCACCTGTGCGATCGAGGTGAGGGGCCCCACATCCGAGGCGACCAGCACCGGTTCCGCCCCGTCCGGGGCAGTGGAGAGCGCCCACAACTCACCGGAGCAGTAGTCGCCGTGGAGAAAGGCGCCCTCCACGGCCGTCGCGCTCACGTTTCGCGCCACCACGCCGCCGGTCACGGAGCAGCGGCCGCCGGAGTGGTCGTATACGGCCACGGGGAACGTCAGGCCGTCCGTATCGTCGCAGCTGCCCGGCTGGTAGCAGGCGTCGCCCTCGAACATGGGCCAGCCGTAGTTCTCGCCGGCGCGCAGGATGTCGATCTCTTCCCACGCGCCCTGGCCCACGTCGCCGGCCCAGAGGTCGCCCGTGGCGGCGTCGAAGTCCATGCGCCACGGGTTGCGCAGGCCGTACGCCCAGACCTCCGGCCGGGCCTCGGGGTCGTCCACGAAGGGGTTGTCCGAGGGGATCGCGTAAGGCTGCGCCTCGCTCGCGTTGCGGACGTCGATGCGGATCACGGAGCCCAGCAGCGTCTGGCGGTCTTGGGCGTTGCCCAGCGGGTCGCCCGCGGAACCGCCGTCGCCCAGGCCCAGGTAGAGCATGCGGTCCGGGCCGAAGCGAACCGCGCCGCCGTTGTGGTTCGCGTAGGGCTGCTCCTGCTCCAGCACCACCAGTTCGCTCGCCGGGTCGATGCTGCCGTCCGCCGTCGCCTCGTACCGCGCCAGCACCGTGCGACGCGGATCCGAGGCGGAGTAGTACGCCCAGACGTGCCGGTTTGTGGAGAACTGAGGGTCGAGGGCCACCGAGAGCAGGCCCTCCTCGCTGCCCTCGCGGCGGACGCGGTCCCGGAGGTCCAGGATCGGCGTCGCGCCGTCCTCGTCCAGTCCGTAGACCACGCCTTCCCGCTCCACCAGGGCCACCTCGTAGCCGCCGAGCGGGTAGGAGAAGAGTTCCACCGGGCGCTCCGGGGTCACGGAGGGGTAGGCGGTGACCAGCCCCACGGGCGCCGGTTGCGCTACCGGGGGCGGGAAGGTGGGCGTGGCGCGCGGACCCTGCGTCGCCGTGTGCGTGGGCGTGCCCCCTGCGTCCCCGGTGGCCGTCCCCTCGGTAGTTGTTGAGGTCGCCGGTGGTCTTTCGCCGTCGGGAGTGTCCGCGTCCAGGCAGGCAACGGCGAACGTGGCGGCCAGCACCGCCAGGCCGAGGACGGCGGCCCTGCGTATCGCGCGTGGGCATGCCCATGAGAGAGCCCGTGGGTGTGCCGGTGAGAGAGGTGGCATGCGACCTCCGGGTGAGCGTCCGCTCGCTTGTGCGACGTCGAGCGACAGCAACGCGAGGGGATGCGAAAGTGTGACGGGAGGCTCAATGGTAGGGGAAGCATCTCCCGCACTGGATGCGGACATCGCGGTCATCGGCGCGGGTGTCGTGGGCCTCGCGGTGGCGGAACGCCTCGCGGCTGGCGGGGTGGCAGGTGGCACGCGTCGCTCGGTCGTGGTCGTCGAGCGTCACGAGGCGTACGGCCGCGAGACCAGCGCCCACAACACGGGCATCGTGCACGCGGGCATGTTCTATGAGACGGGCAGCCTGAAGCACCGTCTCTGCCTGGAGGGTAACGCGCTGCTCCACGAGTGGGCGGACGCGCACACCGTGCCGCTGCGCCGCTGCGGGAAGTTGATCGTGGCCGTGGAGCCGGGCGACCTGGACGGCCTGGAGCGCGTCTGGGAACGAGGCGTGACGAACGAGGTGCCCGGCATGCGCCACCTGACGCCGCAGGAGGCGCGCGCTCTGGAACCTCGCGTGCGCATGGCGGCCGCGGTCTGGTCGGGGGCCTCGTCCGTGGTCGACCAGGCAGCGTACGCGCGGTCGCTGGAGTCCGCCTGCCGTGACCGAGGCGTGCTGTTCGCCTATCAGCACTCGGTGGTCTCCGCCGGCCGGGAGGGCGGCGGCTTCGTCCTGGGACTGCGAGATGTGGACGGCCACACCTCCACGCTGCGCGTGGGCGCCGTGGTGAACGCCGCCGGGCATGGCGCCCCCGCGATCGCCTCGATGCTGGGCTTCCCGCTGGACGGCGACGAGCGCACGCCGATCCTGCGGCAGCGCGTGAACCGAGGCCGCTACTACGACTTCGCCGATCCCGAGTGGGCGCGCTCCGTCTCGCGGCCGGTCTACCCCGTGCCCCCCGGCAGCAGCGACGTGCAGCGCCACCAGGCGCGCGCGGGCGGCCTTGGCGTGCACATCAGCATTGACGTGGACGGCGTGGCGCACCTGGGGCCGGACACGGCCTGGATGCCGGACGCCTCGCCCGAGGGCGGGCCGATGGACTATCGCTCCGTGGACGAGGGCCGCGAGGCGTTCCTGGCGGCGGGGCGGTGGCTGCTGGGGGACGACCTGCGGGCGGAGGACCTGGTGCCGGGACAGGTGGGCTACCGGCCGAAACTGGTCACGGTGGGGGACACGCCCGCGGACTTCCTCATTTTCCGCGCCGGGGACTACGTGCACCTCGGCGGCATCGAGTCGCCCGGGCTGACCGCCAGCCTGGCGATCGGACGATACGTCGAGGTGCTCCTGACATAACCGCCTCGGGAGTCGGAAGGCCCCCGGAAGGTTCGGCCCATCACGGCATGGGGTCGACGGCGGCGTGCGGGCGAGGGACGATTTACCCGTGCTGAAAGGATGCAATGTGAAGCGCACGCTCCTCCTCGCGGCTGCGGGGCTGCTCGCGGTGGCCCTCGTGGCCTGCGGCGGTACCTCCCTGGATGACATTGAGCCGGTGGAGGGGGTGAGCACGGTGGCCGTGGACGACAACGTCTTCGAGCCGCGGGTCATCCGCATCCCCGCAGGCACAGAGGTCGTCTGGGAATGGGAAGGCGGCGCCCGCCACAACGTGGTGGGCGACGGCGGCTTCCAGTCCGACCTGCTCCGCGAGGGCACCTTCACCCACGTCTTCGACACACCGGGAACCTACAACTACATCTGCACCTTGCACGGTGGCATGACCGGCCGGGTCATCGTCCAGTAGCAACGGACCAGGAGGACGTCCTTGACGACCTCAACCTCCTCGACCTCCTCGACCGCCGCCGTTGCTGCGACGACGAGCGTGCTCTCGGGCCGGGCGGTGTCGGCCCGGCGGGTGCTGGTGACGCTGACCGGCATCTTCATGCTGGGGCTGCTGGCGCAGGCCTACCTCGCCGGCGCCTTCCTGATGTGGGACGGCGACTTCCTGACCGTCCACGAGGCGCTGGGCTGGTCGATGACGTACTGGCCATTCCTGATGCTGGTGGCGGCCCTGTTCAGCAAGTTGGACCGGCGCTGGTGGGTGTTCTTCGTGGTCACCGTCGTGCTGGTGCATATTCAGCCGCTGTTCGTCTTCCTGGACCGGGAGGCCATGGGCTGGGCTCGCGCGCTGCACCCGTTGAACGGCGTGGTCCTCGTTCTGCTCACGCACGGCCTGATGCGAGGTGCGCGTCCTCCTCGCGCGTCCGAGGGCGAGCGCTAGGGTCCCGGGCGGACGACGGGGCATGGCCCGCCGTCAGGCGCAGACGCGCCGGACGATGTCGTAGGTGAGTTCGCAGCCCAGGTTCAGGTTTTCGATGGTGATGAACTCGTCGTTGCCGTGGAACGTGCGGTTCTCCTCGCTGCTGAAGATCGCCGGGATGAAGCCGTAGGCGGCCACGCCTCGGGCGCGCAGGTAGCGGCTGTCCGTGATGCCGATGGTCATGGAGGGCGTCACGACCGCGTCCTCCATCGCCGCGTGCACGCTGGCCTCGATGGCGTGGAACAACTCCGTGTCCCACGGCACCTGCGGTTGCTGTACCGGCGTCCGCCCCGAGGTGAAGGCGACGCTGATCGAGGGGTCGTCGACCACCCGCTCCACCTCGCGTCGCCACTGCTCCGGGTCCTGGCCGGGGAGCAGGCGGCAGTCCAGGTTCGCCTCGCTCCTGGCGGGGAGCACGTTCGTCTTGACGCCTGCGCGCACCACCGTGACGTTCAGCGTGTTCATGAACATCGGCCGCATGCCGTTGCGCGCGCGGATCTGCGCCTCCAGCACGGCGTCGCCCCCGCCCTCGAATACCCCCGCCGCCACCATGCGTTCAAGGTAGGCGCGGGTATCCGGGATGTACGTGACGCCTCGGTTCCACTCGTCCAGGCGGACCAGGGCGCGGGCCAGGCGGACCATGGAGTTGTCGTTGTGGAAGAAGGAGCCATGGCCGGGCTGGCCCACGGCCGTCAGCGTGAGCCCGGCGCCGAACTTTTCGTTGGTGGCCACGTTGAACATGGTGCGGCCGTTGGTCGTGCGACCTGAGCCGCCCTCGTTCAGGGCGAACTCCACGTCCACTACGTCTGGCCGGTGTTCGCATAGGTAGCCCATGCCCAGCGCCCCGCCTGCCTCCTCGTCCGGCACGCCCACGAAGACCACGTCCCGCTTGAGCGGCGTCCGGAGGCGCTTGAGCAGCAGCATGGTGACCACCTGCATGACGCCGCAGGACTTCATGTCCATGGCGCCGCGGCCGTAGATGCGTCCGTCCTCCACCACGCCCTCGAACGGCGGCTTCGTCCAGAACTCCGCCTCCACCGGCACCACGTCCAGGTGGTTGCCCAGCATGAGTCCGCGCTTGCTCCCGTCCCCCGCCAGCCGCCCCACCACCACCTCGCGGCCCGGAGCGGTCTCGATGTACTCCACGGGGATGCCCTCCGCCGCCATCAACGCGCCGAGGTAGCGCGCGGCGGGCGCCTCGTTGCCCGGCGGGTTGGTGGTGTCGATGCGGAGATACGCGCGCAGGATCTCCAGCGCCTCCGCATGCACCGCCGGCCAGTCGATCGCCCTCGTGGTCATCGGTCGCCCTCCCGTGCTTGCGCGCGTGCATGGTAGCGAGGCGTACGGAGGGGGAGGGCCCGCCCTTCTCGTCACGGCTCGCTCTGCGGTACCGCTGTACCACCCGCGCCGCCAGTTCTCGTACCGCCCCACGCGTCATGCTGCCTCCTCGGTCTGGTAACCGAGTTTTGAGGCATCACCCTGACTTCGGTAACAGTTCTTATGAGGCAACTCGGTGGTAGACCCAGACCAGCGCCGATCCGTACACTGGAAGACGGCGGACTACCGCCATTCCCCCGTGGGGCCGTAGCTCAGCTGGGAGAGCGCGACACTGGCAGTGTCGAGGTCAGGGGTTCGATCCCCCTCGGCTCCACCACTCCGAACCGAACTCAGACGCCCGCCTTCCGGCGGGCGTTGTCGTGGCCCCACCCCCCTCGCATCCCTCCCCCGTCGCCACTACAGTGTGCGCGCACACTGACAGGCTGTACGCCACCGAGACCGGCGCGCGCTCCCGCCGCCCGAGGACTCCCGTCCTCCCGGGCTTCCGGGGCAGACCCGGCTCCGAGGCAAGAGCGAGCAGGAGAGGGCATCACATGACACTGGACTTCGAAGGACGCGTCGCCATTATCACCGGCGCGGGGCACGGACTTGGGCGCTCGTACGCCCTCGAACTGGCGCGACGCGGCGCGAAGGTGCTGGTCAACGACCTGGGCGGCGACCCCATGGGCCAGGGTGCGGACGCCGCCGCCGCCAACAAGGTCGTCGAGGAGATCAAGGCGATGGGGGGAGACGCCATCTCCAACCTCGGATCTGTCGCCGACTTCGAGAACGGCATGGAGATGGTGCGCCAGTGCATGGACCGCTGGGGCCGCCTGGACATCGTGATCTGCAACGCCGGCATCCTGCGCGACAAGGCCTTCCACAACATCACCGAGGAAGACTGGGACATCATCTTCGACGTCCACGTGAAGGGGACCTACAACGTCCTGCACCACGCGTGGCCCGTCTTCCGCCAGCAGGGCTACGGCCGCGTGGTGATGACCTCGTCGTCCTCCGGCATCTGGGGCAACTTCGGCCAGGCCAACTACGGCGCCGCCAAGACGGCGATGCTGGGCCTGATGAACGTCCTGAAGCAGGAAGGCCTGAAGTACAACATCAACGTGAATACGTTGATGCCGGTCGCCGGCACGCGCCTGACCGCCACCGTCATGAAGCCCGAGATGGTGGAGGCGATGAAGCCGGAGTACGTCACCCCGGCCGTCGTCTACATGGCCTCCGAGGACTGCGAGGACTCCGGCCTCCTCATCGAGGCCGGCGCCGGCAACTTCAACCGCGCCGCCGTCGTGAAGGGCCCCGGCATCCGCCCCGGCCTGGGCGACCCCAAGTCCGTGGAGTGGGTGCAGGAGAACTGGGCCCAGATCACGTCCCTGGAGGACGCCCCCGCCATGTGGAACGGCCGCCAGACGGTCGAGGAGTTCCTGAAGGAGCGCGCCCAGGCAAAGTCGCAGGAGTAGCCCTCGGCAGCCTCGGCACGCCTCGTACTTGCGAGACGCGACAGCCCCCCGGTGACGGGGGGCTGTTTGTGTGTTCGGGGGCAGCCACTTCCGATTCAGGCGTTCGAGCCAAGTCGTGTGGCGAGCGCACGCCGAAGGGCCACGTCCACGTGGTATCTCTGCATGACCGCGCTCGTGAGAGCCTCTGCTGACAGGGCCTGGTCGATACTTTGGAGACTCCACTCCTTGCTACTCCTCAAAGCTTGGACGCCGATTACCGTTTCGACCAGGCTCTGCTCGAACCACTGACGCACCTCGTCCTCGATGACGTCTCGGGAACCAGGGACTCCGTCGTATTGCAATTCCCAACGCACGATCATGTCTTCGAACACTCGAAAGTCTCGATTGATCAGCAGCTGATTCTGCTCTGGAAGGTACTTTGCGGCCCGATCCTCGATGTCGCCAGGAGTACGGGTTCCGTCAGTGACGGATACCCACAGCGCCTTCGGATATGGATCAGGCTTCGCCTCCTTCGCCGGCACGCCGTCCTTCGACAAGTACAACGAGTGCAGGTCCCCCTCACGAGTACTCGATCCGCCGGGGGGATCGGGAGGGCTACCATCTTCGCCAGCACCGGATCCTCCGTCAGACTTGCCCGTCCCACCTGTGCCGGCAGATCCGGAACTGCCCGAGGTAGTTGCTGGGTCGGCGAGACGATCCCCACCGGGCACTGTCCGATAGCGGCTGACTCTGAAGAGGTCGCTGATTTGCTTCAGCCGCTCCCTAATCGACTTCTCGTGATCCGGAGACTTTGATTGCGCTGCGACCCTTGCGATGAGATCGGTGATCTCGGCCGGCAAGCGTGCTCTGAACTCCGCAGCCCAGTCAGCCCAAGGCAGCGGCTCGCTGTTCGCCAGCAGGTGCGTACGAGCCGTATTAGTCGTGAGGCGTACTTCCTTGGATGGCTGCGGTGCGATGTACAAGACGACGCGTTGCGCCCCTAAGACCACCCCGAAATGCTGGAGGCGAGCCGTCCCGGATCGGGCCTCCTGGAGTTCATACAGCTCGTCCTGGTAGAGGGCAGCGATGTGTCCGCTGGATGCGGTGATGCCGGAGTTCTGTGTTATGGCGCCTTCGTCTTTCAGTACCCACCAGTGAGCAATTGCCCCGGTCAGTTGCACCTGGCCGCTGGACTCGGAGTGGGCGGCAAGATACTCGGCCTGCCCGTTGACGCGCCTAAGGAGGTTGCGGTCGACGTCGCTCCTGAGATGTTCCCACCCCTCACGTGCCCGGACGACCACTCCATCCGGGAAGCGGAAGTACCGAGTGTTCAGATAGCGAGCGATCCACCTGGAAGGGGTACGCACGCCGGCTGGTGCTGCCACCGTATTCGCGTCGTCACTTTGACCGAGCAAAACGACCATCGTCCCATGCTGATCGATCAGAGCGGGTCGGACATCCTCGGCGACTGGTCCCCAATGGTCGTACGTGTCCTCGTCCTGCTTGATTTGCTTGAGACCGTACGCGCCGGTGTTCGGTTCCCTCCACAGGTGGATCATCGAGCCGGCGCCATCGCGCCACGATAGATAGACGAGCCCCCGATGGTTACGAGTCGCCGCCGCTATCTTGGCCCCGACTCCATAGTTCTTGTCGAAAGATTGGGTGCCTCCTGACGCCGAGAGCGTGTTGATGTAGTGCACCATATCGGGGCCGGCCATGCCATCACCGGTGTCAGTGATGCACAGCTTATAGACGCCGGTTTCGTCAAATTGATTCCACTCGACGTCCCATACGATCTCGCCCGGGGTTCCCGCCCGAGCGATTGCTTCGATGCTGTTCTGTGTTAACTCCCGGATGTACTGGAGCGGATGGCAATCCTCACCAAGCCGATCCAGCAGGAAGCCGGTATTGTCAACCTTCAGCGGAAGTGTGTGTCCACCGACCATCAGTCCCTCCTGCGAATGGGCCTGACTCTACCCAATAATGGAGAGTATATGTGAGCCTGACCCGGTTTCCCGGACACCTAGACTGTGGCGATTTGGTCGCCCAGGGAGGAGTCCGAGATGGCTACCAGGTACCCACCCGAGTTCCGGAGGCGGGCGGTTGAGCTCGCGCGGCTG
>JALOAL010000031.1 GCA_023228825.1 Dehalococcoidia bacterium
GGGCGCGGGATGCGAGGTGTGGCATGACCCACCTCGACGCGACACCAACTGAGCGCGTGGAGCCCTGCCGAGCCTGTCTCGGCATGGGCGGGTTCGCGCGCGGCGAGGCGTTCGACGCCTGCGACCTGTGCGCCGGCAGCGGCGAGGTCGTGCGGCGCTACTGCACCGTCGAGCGGCTGGGCGGGGAGCCCTGCGGCGAGCGCGTGATGCTTGTCGTCTACCGCAGCGACTCCACCACCACCGTGTGGGGCTGCATCAACGGCCACCGCTGGACCGTGCGCCGCGTCGCTGGCGCAGTCGAGTGGACCCGCGCCGAGGACCGCGTCGCTGAGGCGGTCGCCTCGTGACCCGCCGTACTACATGCACGCTCGCGGTTGGCGCCGTGGTGGCCCTGGCCCCAGCGGTCGCGCTCGCCAACGGCGGGAGCGGGCCGCAGGGCACTATCGAGATCTGCCACGAGGGCGGCACCCTCACGATCCCCGCGGCGCAGTGGTGGCCCTACGGCTACCTCGGCGCGACCAAGGGGGCGTGCCCGGAGCCCAGTGCCACCCCGACCGCCACCCCGGTAGTGACGCCGGAGCCGACGCCTACTTCGACGCCCGAAAGTAGCGTGACCCCCACGCCCTACGACGGTGACTACGTCCCCACCGGGCCCACGAGTGGCGGGTACGGGATCGCGACAGCCACTCCGACGCCGGTAGCTGCGGCGACGCCTCTACCGCCCACCATCCTCCAGGAGCCCACGCCCGCACCCATCGCGGCCCCTACGCCGACCGTGACGCCGGTCGCGTCCAGCACCGCCGTGGTGCCGCGGCCTGCGGACACGGGGCACGGCGACTCGGGCCGGAGCCACCCCCTGCGGGCGGTGCTCATCGCCCCCACCGTCGCGGTCGCGCTGCTGTTCGGCGCGCGCACCACCACCCGAGAGCGAGGCGCGTGATGAAGGACCCCCGATGCCTGATCGGCCGGCACGCTTGGGAGACCACCAACGTGTTCCGCTTCTGCGGGTGCGACTGGCCCGACGTGGAGCAGCACACCAAGGTCGCCCGCGTCGGCATCTACGAGACGCACTGCACCGCAGCCGTCACCAGGCGCTGCAACCGCTGCTCCGCCTCACGCCGACTGTGGGCGCGGCGGCGCACGCCGGGCAACCCGCCCGCGTGGGCGCACGCCCGGACGGGTGGTGCGCGATGACCTCGGGCATGTACGGCCCACGGGCCGCGTACCACGACGAGTACCGCCTGTTCCGCGTCGGCAAGCCCACCGAGCACGGTGCGTCTCGCCGCCTGGTGGGGACGTACGCGAGCAAGAAGCTCGCGCGCGCGGCGGCAGAGCGGTCGCCCGGCCGGTACGAGTGCGACGCCTACCGGGTGGTCCGCCAGCGCGGCGTGGCCACGACCACCGGCACGCTGCGCGGTCGCTCCCACTGGTACGTGGAGCGCGGGGGCGTCCTGCGTGACGAGGAGGTCGAGCGCCTCCGCGAGCGCATGGCGTCCCGCCCCGCCCCCACACCCGAGCGGGTCGAGGCCGCGATGGCCCGATTCGACGCACCTGACCTCAGTGTCGCGGAGGTGATGTAGATGCTCCGCCTGGCTGTCTTCATCTGCGACGGATGCCGCGTCGAGGCTGAGGCGCCGCGAGGCGGCGGTATGCCCGAGGGCTGGGAGCGCGATGTGTTCGGGCTGGCCCACGCCTGCCTCCGCTGTCGTCAGTACATCGCTAAGTACCGCGATGAGGCGATCGCCTCCGCTGTGGCTCGCCTACACGCGAAGCCTCCCCGGAGGGCCTCATGACCTCCACGACCTCCACGACCACCACCCGCGCCGCCGTGTGCGCGAGCGACGCGATGCACCTGCACGACCTCGTGGCGGCGGCGCTGTCGTACGACCCGGTGACGCAGCCGGAGCCGTGGGAGCGGGCGGCGAGGCAGGCGGCGCGGGTCGCCAGCGTCCTCATGTCCCACATCGGTCACATGCGGGAGCGCGAGATCGAGGCCATGGGGGCGCTGCTGCTGTCGCAGGCGCCGAGCGTCCCGCTCGCCGTCACGGTAGGCCGCGTCCGGTGCGCCGTGCACTGCCTCACCTGGCGTCGCCTCGACGTGGAGGACGCCGCCGAGCAGCTGCGGCTCCTCCGCCTCTTTCTCAGCCACCACGACGGCGCCTTGCGCCGGGAACGGAAGTAACGCGATGACCAGCACCGTGAACATCCCCAGCGGCATCCGGGGCGTCAGCGAGGAGCGCCGCACCCCGCGCCTGGGCAAGATCCGTCTCGGCGTGCAGGTGCCGAACAAGAACGGCAACGGCACGCACCCGGAGATGTCCCCCTTCTTCGTGTTCGACGGCGACACGGCGGCCGGTGCCGCGCTCTACGAGGCGTTCGGCGACCAGTGCACCGAGATCCCGGTCGCGTTCCCCACCGACGAGCCCGCCGAGTTCGCGCGCCGCAACCTCGAGATGTGGGGTGCGGGCACGCTGAAGTGCCGCGGCAACGGCGTCGAGGCGCTCGCGCTCGTGGACCCGGCGAACCTCGCGAAGTACCGCCAGCAGGCGGGCGGCAAGCGCATCCCCGTGCCGGAGAACGTCTGGCGCTCGACGGCGCGCGCCGGCAATGACCAGAGCGAGCAGGTGCGCGAGGTCATCCCGTGCTTCGGCCTCGGCTACGACGGCGAGCCACCGTGCCCGAAGTTCGCGAACGGCCGGGACTGCAAGGCCTCGATGCACCTGCAGGTCATCGTGCGCGGCTTCCCTGGCCTCGGCATCTTCCAGATCGACACCGGCTCGATGGTGAACATCCAGCGGCTGGACGACTTCCTCGCGTACCTCATGAGCTTCACGGACGGTCGCGTCGCGATGGTCCCGCTCGTGATGCGCCTGGAGCCCTACGACATGCGGGGCCGGAAGTACTACGGCCTCACGTTCGCCGTGGACTTCGCCGCCATGCAGGCGACCGGGATCTCCGCGCTGCCGGGTGTCTCCATGCTGAGCATCCCGGAGCGCGTGTCGCGATTCCTGCCGACCGAGACGGCGCAGCCCGCCGCGTCCGACCTGGTGCCGGTGGGCGGCGTCGATGACGAGGCGCCCGCCGACGTGGACCGGGAGACGGGCGAGATCATCGAGGGCTCCTTCGCCGAGGAGGACGAGGAGCCGAGCGACGGCGCACCCGAGGACGAGCGCGCCGCCTCGCCGGTGGACCCCGCCGCGCTCGAGGCCGCGTCCGAGTTCGTGCGCCTGGTGGCCGATGAGAACGGCACGACCTACGAGGGCGTGCTGGACACCTGGAACGCGGACATCTTCGGTGTCGCGGCCG
>JALOAL010000032.1 GCA_023228825.1 Dehalococcoidia bacterium
AGCGCAGCGCCACCATCTCCTCGCCGATCGCAGCGCGGTCGGAAGAGGACAGCGTGGTGTTGCCGGACTGGACCGCCAACTCCCGCACCCGCTGCAGGATGTTGTGCACCTCGTTCAGGGCGCCCTCTGCAGTCTGGAGCATGGAGACGCCGTCCTGGGCGTTCCGCTGGCCCTGCTGCATGCCGCGCACCTGCGAGCGCATCTTCTCGCTGATCGCCAGGCCGGCGGCGTCGTCCGCCGCGCGGTTGATGCGCAGACCGGAAGACAACTTCTCCAGGTTCTTGCTCATCTTGGCGGACGTGTTGCTCAGGTTCCGCTGAGCGTTCAACGCCGACACGTTCGTGTTGATGATCATTGCCATGTTCGGTGGCCTCCTCAGCCGCGATTGCCCGGCATCCGTGCCGGCATGGGCGAAGCCTCCAACGCTCCGGATGCGCAGAGGTGCTCCACCGCCATCATCGGCAGCCACCCGCACGACTTAAGGGTTTTCCCCACTCCTGACGCCAGTCCACGGGACGCCCCCCGACCAGCCGAGGGCTCCCCGGGACCCGAGGCCGGGTTTCTCCCCATCGGGAGGCGCGGACGCCGCCCGTAGGCTGCGCCCGTGAACACACCCGTCACCCATCGACCACCCTCCCGGCTCGCGGTCTGCGGCTGGGACGAACGGGCCCGCGAGGCCCTGGGGGCGCTGGAAGCCACCGGCGCCTTCACCGGCGCGGCGGTGGGCGACCGCCTGGGCGCATCCCTGGTGGAGGCGAGGCGCGCCACCGGGCTCCCGTGCTTCCAGCACGTCTCGGAGATGGTGCGGGCAGCCGAGTACGACGCCATCCTCTTCGCCGCCACACGCGCCACCGGCGCCCAGGAGGTTCCGACGGCAGCCGTGGTGGCCGCCGCCCGAGGCGCGCACCTGCTCGTCCTGGCGGACGGCGTCCCCGGCGCCGCATTGCTCTCCGCAGCCGCGGCCGCCACCACGCACGATGTGCCCCTCACCCTCTTGCAGCCCGCCACGCACGACGCCGGCATCGCTGACCTGAGGCAGGCCGTCGCCGTGGATGTGCCGGTGCGCCTGGACATCACCGTGGAGGCGCCGGTAGACGCCGCCATGCTGCTGCGCACGGCCGTGGGCTACCTCGCGGAAGTCCTGGAGCACGTAGACGGCGCCGTCCGCGCCAGCGCCTGGCCCCACCCGGCCACCACGACACCAGAGGCGGCCCTCGCGTACGCGGTGGACCTGGAGGCGGGCGAGGGCCGAAGCACGATCCGCGTGCGACACGCCCCCACCACCTTCGTCCGCATCACCGCAGACTCCGCACGAGGCGCCGCCGAACTGCATGTGCGGGACGGCGGACCAGAGTTCCGTTTCACCTCGTCCGCCTCGCAACAGGGGGAGCACCTGCGATACCGCCCGGACGCGGTGGATCACTGGGCCGCGGAGGCCGAACGCGCCGCGCACCCCGCCCGCCGGGAAGACCGAGGCCGGGCGGCATTGCAGGGCGCGCTGCTGGACGCCATCGAGCGCTCCGCCGCCACCGGCGAGCCGCAGTCCACGTCCTGCTGCCGTCGCCCGGAGTTGCGCCCGGAGTTGCACCTGGTGCGCGGCCTCGGACGCGACGAGGCCCCCGGACATCAAGCCCCCGGACATCAAGCCCCCGGACTTCAAGCCCCCGGACACCAGGACGATCACCACGACCTCTCCCCGCGTCCGCGTCGTACGCCCAACCTCCGCCTCGTCGTCTCCTAGCCCCCACCCTGCCCAAGCGCAGGCGTCGCCACAAGGCAGCATGACGGCTGTGGTACCGTCGCGCGCAGACGGCGCCGGGGTAGGGCGCCGGGGGACGCCTCGGGAGGACGGACATGACACTGACGCTCGCCGACCGGCTGGACATCCAGGACCTGGCCGCGCGGTATAACACCGCGATCGACAGCGGCGACGCCCGGGCGTGGGCCGCCACGTTCACCTCGGACGGCACGTTCGAGAGCGGCGGACACACGCACCAGGGCACGGACGCGCTGGCGGCCTTCGCGACCGGGTTCGCAGAGCGTATGGCCGGCACTCGGCACTGGAACAACAATCTGATCATCCAGGGCGACGGCGACCAGGCCACCCTGCGCTGCTACCTCATGCTGGTGCGCGGCCCGGAGGTGATCACCTCCGCACGCTACGAGGACACCCTGCGCCGCGTGGACGGCGAATGGCGCTTCGCCTCCCGCCGGGTGGTGCCGGACAGGCCCGCGTAGCCCTCAGCGCCGCCCGCACCTCGCAGCGCACCCCATCGATTCCCACGCCGGCCACCATGAGGAACGTGGGCCCGACACTCAGCGTTTAAGAAAGAACCGCCGTACGCTCGATCGCGAGCGGGGGCTCATCCTGGGCGGGTAAGTCAGGGCGAACAACCTCGTGCACACCTCAAGATCTCGGCGGCGGCTCCAGTTGCTCCTCTGGGGCGGCATCGCAGCCGTGGCGCTCAGCGTCGCGGTTCTCATCGGTACGGCCTCGGACGGCGCAGGCGGCATCCGCCTGCTCGGCATCGGCGACGCGCAGGCATCCCTGGGTGGCACGTCGGCGCGACAGATCGACGAGTTCCGGGACGACGATGGCGCGCTGCCCCAGCAGCAGGACTCCGTGGAACAGTTCGCCGCAGACCATGGCGACCCGCCCAACACGGACTTCGCCACCATGCGCATCCCGGCCATCAACGTGAACGCGCCCGTGGGGCGGTGGATCGTGGACGCCTCGATTATGCCGGAGCCGTACGGCCCGGTGGACGTAGCGTTCTACGACCTCTCCGCCTGGAGTGGCCTCGGCGGCTTTCCCGGCGAGGGCGGCAACGCCGTCTTCGGCGCGCACGTGGACCTGAACCGCAACGTGGCCTACGCCGACGCCCATTACCGAGGCCCGGCGGTCTTCTGGGCGCTGGACCAACTCACCGCCGGCAGCATCATCGAGGTGGACTACGCCGGGGAGACGCTTCGCTACTCGGTCGTCTGGATCGAGGAGGTCCCCGCCGGCGGCTCCAACTGGCGGCAGTACTGGACGAGCGACGTGGCGGTGGACTCGATCACCCTGTTCACCTGCGGCGGCGAGTTTGACTTCTCCTCCGCCTCTTACTCGCACCGGACGATCATCCGCGCGGAGCGCATCTAGACTGTCCTATCCCCGAGTAGACGCGACACCTCGGCCCCACTAATACGGGACGGCGGTGCATCCTTCGTGTGCTTTCCAGAGCACGAGAGGAGCACCGCCGTTGACCACTGATGATGCCCTGTTCCGCT
>JALOAL010000013.1 GCA_023228825.1 Dehalococcoidia bacterium
GTCCAAATCGCCGAGGTCGACCTCCGGGCCGCACCTCGCGACCAGCCGACGAGTGTCCGATATGTCCCCGAACACCCGTCCGACATGTCTCCGGTCTGAACAGCGGGGGAGGGTTGGGGTGGGGGCATTCGGTCACCTCGAAGTTGCGACGCGTCCCCGCCTACCGAGGGCCATGAGGGCGCAGCACGCTGCGCCCCTACACCAGACGGGAGGCAGCCGCGTTCCGGCCGTCGCCCCCATCAGCGCCTACTTCTTCCAGCGCGCCAACTTCGGCAGGTCCTTCTTCAACTGCAACTTCAACTTGCCGGTCGACTGCTTCCGGGCGCTGGCGATGTCTTCCACCGCCGCCGAGATGAACTCGTCCACCGACGCCGCCGGGTGGCGAAACGCCCCGGCCTCGTAACAGACGGAGCAGTACTGCTCCGTCATCTCCCTGTCCGAGGTGGTCCCGAAGTCCGAGTTCCGGCGCATGTTGAACCCGCAGGACTCGCAGTGCAGATCCTGGCGGCCGCGGGCGAAGTCCGCCATGTACTCACGGCTCCCGCCGCCGCCCTTCAGGGAGACCGTGTCCTTCCCGCCCGTGTCGTTCGTCATCGTGCGTCCTCCCTCCGCAGCCCGCGCCACCGCTCGGCCTGGGCGCTCGCACCAGCACCACGGCCCGGGGGACGCTGACATACAGGCTGTATCCGTCCGCCGAATATAACGGAACGCGTGCGCCCAATTCCACGCGCGCCCGGAGCGTCCTCGACCCGTCCGTGCTACGACTCACTCCGCTCGGACGGGCCTGGCGAGGCTGCCGCCGCCGCGGTCGGCGCTACACCACCGTCACGGACACACTGAGGATCGGCGGCAGCGTGCCGGGCAACCGCCGCCAGGAGTCGCCGCGGTTGTTCGAGGCGTAGACCTGGCCGTTGGTGGTGCCGACGTAGACCCCCTCCTCCGGCAGGCCGTCGGTGTCCATGCCCTCGCGGTAGACGCTCTGGAAGTCGTCCGGGCCGGGGAGGCCCTCCGTCAGCGCCTGCCACGAGGCGCCGGCGTCCGTGGTGCGGTAGACCGCAAACTGGCCGTCGCAGACGCGGAAGTTGTCCGCCTCGAAGGCCAGCGGCACCACCCAGGCGTTGTCCTCGCCGTTGCGCGAGACGCCGATGGGGAAGCCGTGGAACGAGGGCAGGCCCTCGGTCACGTCGTCCCAGGTGCCGGACGCGTCTCCGGAGCGGAAGACGCCCACGTGTGTCTGCGCCCAGAGGACGTCCGGATTGCTGGGATTCAGACGCATCTTGTGCATCTCGTTCAGCGCCGCCGGGTCCACGCCGGGCGGGACGGGGGGCTGGTAGTCCGCGAACTGCGGGTAGCGCTCCTTGAAGTCGTCCTCCATCTTCTTCGCCAGTTTGTTCGTGGCCAGCACTCGATGCGTGCACAGCGCCCAGGTCTTGCCGGTGTCGTGGGTGACGTAGGTGCCGCCGGTGGCGATGCAGACGTACATGGTCTGCGGGTCCGTGGGGTGCAGTTCGATCGAGTGCAACGCCGAGTCGCCGCCGCCGCTCTCGCCCCAGAAGGGCCGGTACTCGTGGCGGTTCAGTTCCTCCACGGGCGCCCAGGTGTCGCCCCAGTCCTCGCTCTTGAACAGCCCAGCGGGCTGCGTCCCGGCGTACACCACCCCCGGCTCCGAGGCGCGGCCAGGGCGCACGTTCCAGACGCTGCCCACGCGCTCCGTCATGTCCTCCGGGAAGGCGATGCCCGGCGAGCGCTGGTCCCACGTCTCGCCGCCGTCGTCGCTCTTCGCAACCATCGGGCCCCACGCCCAGTGGCTGCCAGCCGCGAAGATGCGAGGCGTCGCGCGGCGGGTGTCCACGGCCATGTGGTAGACCGTCCAACCGGGCATGATCGGCTTCGAGACCGACCACTCCCTGCGGGTCTCATCCGAGGTGTATATCCAGGCGCCCTTGCGGGTCCCGACAAGCACGTTCACAGTCATGAGGCATCTCCTGCGGTAGTAGGCCGGACTGCGGCAGATTGATCGGGCGAGAGTCTACTCCTTTCTGTAGTGACTATGACCTCCTCCTGACACCCGCGCGCGTATGCTCCACGTGATTTGCAC
Organism: Dehalococcoidia bacterium; assembly: GCA_023228825.1. Taxonomy (GTDB): domain Bacteria; phylum Chloroflexota; class Dehalococcoidia; order UBA2979; family UBA2979; genus W-Chloroflexi-9. The sequence goes on from JALOAL010000013.1 coordinate 2,099, forward strand.
AGATCGCGGCGGCGGGGGAGATCATGAGCAGCCTGTTCGACCTGAGCGGACGTGTGGCGCTCGTCACCGGCGGGAACGGCGGCATCGGCCGCGGGATCGCGCTCGGGTTGGCGCAGGCCGGCGCTGACATCGTCGTCGCCGCCCGCAACGAGACGAAGAACGCCGCCGTGGTGGAGGAACTGCGCGCCCTGGGGCGTCGAGGCGTGGCCGTGCCCTGTGACGTGCTGGAGCGCGCCGACCTCGAGGCCGCCGTGCGCGCCGCGGGAGAGGAGTTCGGGCGCCTCGACATCCTCGTGAACAACGCGGGGGTGGCAGGTGGCGGGCGGCCCGAGGAGATCTCGATGGAGACGTGGTCGCGCGTGCTGCACACGAACCTCACGGCCATGTTCGAGGCGTGCCAGGTCGCCTACCCCATGTTCAAGGCGGCCGGCCGAGGCAAGGTGATCAACATCGGCAGCGAGTACTCGCTCTTCGGTTCACCTCGCGTCCTCCCGTACTCGGCGAGCAAGGGCGGGGTGGTGCAACTGACAAAGTCCCTGGCCACGGCATGGGCGCGGGAGGGCATCCAGGTCAACGCGATCGTCCCAGGATGGATCACTACGGAGATGACGCAGGGCGTGAAGACGAACGAGTCGATGTACGACCAGATCATCGCCCGCACCCCCGCAGGCCGCTTTGGAGAGCCGGAGGACCTCGCCGGCGCTGGCGTGTTCCTGGCCTCCGCCGCCAGCGACTTCGTGACGGGCGTGGTGCTGCCCGTGGACGGCGGCTACGCCGCGAGTTAGACGCGGTCCGCGATCACGGCCTCGATCGTGCGTTTCGCAAGGGCCGCCAGGCGCGGGTTGGTCTCCCGGTAGTACGGGAGCGCGATCACGCCCTGCGAGAGCGCCCATCCCTTGCCCCGCGCCCACGAGGCGTCGTCCGCTGCGACCTCTCGCCGGAAGACCTGCCTCGCGTCCGGGGTCAGCAGGTTCCACGCGACCATCAGGTCGCAGGCGGGATCGCCGAGGCCGAGTGATCCGAAGTCCAGCACCGCGACGAGGCGGCGCTCCCGCACGAGCAGGTTCCCCGGCATGAGGTCGCCGTGGAGCCAGGTGGGCGCCCCATCCCATGCCGGCGCGGCGAGTGCGGCCTCCCACGCCTCAGTCACCGCCTCGACGTCCACGAGGCCGGCCGACGCCTTGATGGCCCTCCGGGTGGCGTCGTCTCGTCGCGCCAGCGGTACGCCTCGCCCGTAGTTGTCGGGCCCCGGCTGTGGCCCGTCCGTGCCGTCCTGTGCGCGCAGGGCGAGGATGAACGCGGCGAGGGCCTGCGCCACCTGATGCAGGTCGACGTTCTCCGGCGTGGGGGCCTCCCCCTCCAGCCAGCGGTGGATGCACCACCGCTCCGGGAACCCCTCGCCGGGGTCGCCGGTCGCGAGTGGCTCGGGAGTCTCGAGGGGCAGCCGGGGCGCCAGGCGCGGGAGCCAGCGATGCACGCGCTCCAGCGTGGCGTCGCGGCCCGGGCGCAGCGGCAGCCGCGCGGCCAACTCGTCGCCCAGCCGGTAGATCGCGTTCACGGTGCCCGCGGAGTCGTACCTCCGCACCGGCAGGGCCGCCCACCGGGGGAACTGCGCCGCCACCAGCCGGGCGACCATCCCTTCGTCCGAGTGCAACTCGTCCGGGTGCATCGGCCCGGAGGCCATCGCTACCGCACCACCCCGCGCTCACGGAGCGCGGCGATCTCCTCGTCGCTGACGCCGGCGGCGCGGAGCACCTCCGCCGTGTGCTGCGCGAGGGCGGGCGCGGGGCCCTGCGCGCGCGAGGGCGTCCGGGAGAGGCGCGTCACGGGGCCCACCACGCGTTGCGGGCCGGTCACGGGATGTTCGAGGTCCACCATCACGCCGAGGGCTTCGATCTGCGGGTCGTCCGACATCTCCTCCGGGATGTGGACGGGAGAGACGGGGACGCCCTCCGCGATGAAGGCGTCCAGCCAGTACTGGACGGGCTGCGCCTGGATGAGGTCCGCGATCTGCGCCTTCCACCGCACGACCTTGGCCGCGTTCTCGGGGTCGTTCGGGTCGTAGCCGTCGTCGTCGGTCACGTCCTCGGTCATGCCAAGCACCCGGCGCGCACCGTCGCGGGTGGCCTGCGTGAGGCAGCCGAGCACGATCTGGCCGTCCGAGGCGCTGTAGCCGGTGTAGTAGAGGCGCTGCGGGCCGGCGGCGGCAAAGCGCGCGTTGCTGCGCGCTTCGGTCACTTCGCGATAGTCGCCGCCCCGGGCGCGGATTTCGTTCACGCGGGCGACCATGTCGTCACGCAGGACCGCGTCCGTGACGGGCTCGCGCATGACGTAGAAGTCCTGGATGGCCAACCCGGAGCGGATCAGCACGCCGTCTATGCGCTGGCCCAGGCCGCTCTCCTTGCGTTCGTACAGCGCCGCGCAGATCGAGGTGGTGCACGCCAGCGCAGTGGTGTAGTCCGAGATCGCGGGCGAGGCCTGCTGCGGCTCGCCGTCCGGCCCCACCTTGTCCGCCATGGCGAGCAGGCCGGAGTATGCCTGCGCCACCATGTCCGTGGCCCCTCGTCCCGCCCAGGGGCCCACCTCGCCGAAGCCAGAGATGGTGCAGTAGACCAGGCCGGGGTTCAGCGCGGCCAGCGTGTCGTAGTCCAGGCCCATGCGCCTCAGGACGCCGGGGCGGTAGTTCGTGAGGAACACGTCGAAGCCGGGGACCAGGCGCTGGACGAGCGCGCGGCCGTCCTCCGAGGCCAGGTCCACGGCCAGCGACTTCGAGCCGCGGTTGAGGGACTGGAAGCGCTTGCTCTCGCCGGGCACCACAGAACCGGAGTTGCGGTAGCCCTCGCCCTGTGGCGGTTCGAGTTTCACCACCTCCGCGCCGAGGTCGGAGAGCACCACGCCCGCGAACGGCCCGGCCACGATCTGCGTGGCCGCGAGCACGCGCACGCCGTCCAGCGGGCCTCTGGACTCCGGGTGATGGGGTTGCTCTGCCATTCTGGCCTCCCGTCGCACTTCAGGTGGGCGGAGGCTATCTGTCACGGGCCGGCTCGGCCAGTGCTGGACCGGCGCCGGCGTCAGACCACGCGGCCCTGCTGCCGGAGCGCGGCGATCTCCTCCGGGCTGAACCCACCCATCGCCAGCACCTCGTCCGAGTGCTCGCCCAGGGCGGGCGCGGGGCGGTAGGCGCGGGTGGGCGTCTCGGACATGCGGGTGATGGGGCCCACCACGCGCTGGGGGCCGGTGACCGGATGGTCGAAGTCCACCATCGCGCCGAGGGCCGCCACCTGTGGGTCGTCCGAGAGTTCCTCCGGCAACTGCACGGGGGCGATCGGGACGCCCTCCCTGCCAAAGACCTCCAGCCAGTACGCCACGGGCTTCTCGCGGAACTTCGCGGCCACGTCTTCCTTCCAGCGGGACACCTTCTCCACGTTTTCGGGCAGACGCGGGTCGAACCCCTCGTCGTCCGACTCGTCGTGGGTCATGCCCAGCACCTTGCGGGCGCCGGCGCGCGTGGCCTGCGTCAGGCAGCCGAGGACGATCGAGCCGTCCGCGCAGTTGTAGCCGGTGTAGTAGAGCCGAGGCGGCCCCGCGCCGGCCCAGCGGTAGGCGCGACGCGCGTCCAGCACGTCCTGGTACGTCCCGCCGGCGGCGCGCAACTTGCGGACACCCTCCAGCATCGGGTCGCGGAGCAGCACGTCCGTCACGTCCTGGCGCATCACGTAGAAGTCCTGGATCGCCAGTGCCGAGCGCAGCAGCGCCGCGTCGATGCGCTGGCCCTTGCCGGTCTCCTTGCGGTGGTAGAGCGCCGCCACGATCGAGGCGGCGCACGCGAGGCCGGTCACGTAGTCCGAGATGGCGGGCGTCATCTGTTCCGGCGACCCGTCCGGGTGGATCTTCTCGTCGCCGGCGATCAGACCGGCGTAGGCGGAAGCCACCAGGTCCGTGGCGCCTCGGTCCGCCCACGGGCCTTCCTCGCCGAAGCCGGTGATGGAGCAGTAGATCAGGCCGGGGTGGAGCGCTGCGAGCGTCTCGTAGTCCAGGCCCAGTCGCTCCGGGACGCCCGGGCGGTAGTTGATGATGATGACGTCAAACCCGGGGATGAGGCGATGCACCGCCTCGCGGCCCTCGGGAGTGCCGAGGTCAATCGCGAGCGACTTGGCGCCGCGGTTCAGGGACTGGAAGCGCTTGCCCTCGTTGGGGATCACGGCGCCGGACGCGCGGTAGGCCTCGCCCTCCAGCGGTTCGAGTTTCACCACCTCCGCGCCGAAGTCTGAGAGCACCACGCCGGTGAACGGCCCGGCCACGATCTGGGTGCAGGCGAGGACGCGGATGCCGTCCAGCGCCCCCTTCGCCTGTGATGCGTCTGCCTCGCCAGCCACGGCCACCTCACTCCATCACCACGTCAACACGACGAAACATCAAGGGCCAGAGGCTACCAAGCCCTGCGACACGCGCGAGCGTGATTCGGCCGCGCCCGGTTGGCCTCGACTCTAGGAGAGGCTTCGACGCTGGATGTAGGCGTGCAGTTCGGTGGCGAACGCCCCGGGGTTGTCGCCCTGCACGGAGTGGCCAGCGTCTGGTATCACCACCTGCTCGACGTCCTGCATGGCGGCCACCATCTCGTCCGCGGCCGCCTCGGACAGGATCTTGGAGATGGCGCCCCGCATGAGCAGGGTGGGAGTGGAGATTGCCTTGACGTCCGACCAGAGCGAATCGGCGCGGGCCTGGCGGGCCTCCTGCATGCGCCGCTTCTGCTCCTCCTCGCTGGGCGGGGTGGTCTCCGCGCGGGGGCGGTGGTCCTGCTTCCACGTCCAGCCGTCCTCCACCTGCTTGAGGGAGTGCAGGAGCGAGTACTTCAGGTGTTCCGGCTTGCGCTGCGGGTTGAACTTCACCGCGCGATCCAGGAAGCCCTCGAAGTTGCGCATCGTCTCCGTCTCGCGGCGGAAGGCCTCCATCTCCACCAGGCCCTCCGTCATGGTGACGGGCGCGATGTCCACGATCACAAGGCGGGAGAGGCGGTTGGGGTGCCCCGCGGCGTAGCGGATGGCGTTCATCCCGCCCATGGACATCCCGCAGAGGGCCACGCGTGGGTAGGCCAGGTAGTCAATGAACGCCTGCGTGTCCTGCGCCATCAGGTCCTGGTTGTTCTCGTCCAGTTGGTCTGCTGGCGTCCAACCGGTGTCGCCGTGTCCGCGCTGGTCCAGGGCAATGCAGTGGTACTGGTCCCGCAGGACGAGGCAGGCCATGTCCCAGGTGTGCGCGGTCAGCGCGCCGCCGTGCAGGAGCACCAGCGGCGGCAGGTGGCTGTTGCCCCAGTCCAGGTAGTGGAAGTCGATGCCGTTGAGGCGTACCCAGCGGTCCTGGGGCTGCACGTACTCCGTCACGCCCAGGCCGATGGCCTCGGCGCAGGCCTTCATGTCGTCCAGGTAGTCGGTGGTGGAAACAGTCACGGTGCCCTCCCTCATCACGCGGGGCCTGGTGCGCGAAGGGAGTCTACGAGATAACGCCTCGGGGCGTGGTGCCGCAGGCGACACGGGCGACGCTGCGTGCTCGCCGCTACGCGCCCGTCCCCACCTCCGGCAGTTCCAGGACGCGCTCCAGCCAGGCGGACAGGTCGCGCATGCTCTCCGGCCGGATCTCGTGCGCCATGGGGTACTCGCGGTAGTCCACCTGTGCGCCCAGCGTGTGGAGGCGGTCCCGCGAGTCGCGAGCGCGCTCCACGTCGATCATCGTGTCGTCCAGGCCGTGCTGGACGAGGAGCGGCAGCGCCGCCAGGCCGGAGCGCTCGGCCCGCGCCTCCGCCTCCTCCGGTAGCCAGGTGGACAGCGCGGCCACGCCTCGGAAGCGGGCGGGGGCGGCCAGGCCCAGGCGGTAGGCCAGGGTGCCCCCCTGCGAGAAGCCCATGAGCACCGTGCGGTCCGGGTCGCCGCCGTAGCGCGGGACGGCCTCCACGATGAACTCGTCCAGGATGGCCGTGACGCGCTCGAACTCGCGCTCCGTGCGGCGTTGCGGCGGGGCGGACTCGAACCAGGTGTAGGAGAGCAGGCCCGGCTGCAGGACGAACTCCGCCTCCGGGCAGAGCAGCAGCACCCGCCCGGCGGCCAGGTACGGCCCCAGCCCCAGCAGGTCAAAGCCGTTGGCGCCGTGCCCGTGGATCGCCACCACCGTGGGGAGGGGATCCGGGCCGGGCGTGCCGGGGTGGAAGACGGTGTGCACGGTGCTCACGGCCCGAGCATAGCGTGCGCGGCAGCGCGGGGCAGGGGACCGCCGTGTCAGGCGCCTCGGGTCAGCGAGCGGCCGAAGACCACGATCATCGCGAAGACGGCGAGGCAGGCCAGCATGGGGATGGCCACGCCGTCCTGGATGCCCACCCGGTCCACCAGCACGCCCATGGGGAGGCCTCCCAGCGGCATGAGGCCAAAGCCGATCTGCCAGGCCGCCATCCCGCGGCCGCGCATGTCCGGACGGATCTCGGACTGGAAGACGGTGTTGTTCAGCGCCAGGGCCACGCCATGGAAGAGGCCCGCCACGATCAGCGTGCCGAGCGCCAGCCACAGCAGGTCCGTGCGCGTGAAGAGCAGCACCAGGACCAGGTAGACCAGGAAGCAACCCAGCATGATCTGCGTCTTCCGAGGGATGTCCCCCAACCACGCGAGCGCAAAGAGCCCCACCACCGAACCCACCGCGATCATCGCCACGAGCCAGCCGTAGGCGGTGGGCTCGTGGAACACCTCCTCCGCGAAGATGGGCATCATCGACATGTAGGGGTAGACCATGAGCGCGGGCACGGCGTTGATGGCCAGCAGCAGGCGCAGGCGCGGCTCGCTCAGGAGGTAGGCGAAGCCGTCCAGGATCTGCTTGAACGGATTGCGGTTGCCGGCGGTGCGCTCGTGGGGGCGGCGGCCCATCAGCATGGTAGCCAGCGTCGCCACGCCTCGGATGCCCGCCACGAAGAGGAATGCCGCGCCCACGTTGAGGACGGCGAGGTAGCCGGCGAGCGGCGGGCCGGCGATGCGCGAGACGTTCTGCGCGATGGAGTTCAGGGAGATCGCGTTCGCCAGCGTCTCCGGCGTGGAGACGTCGTTGACGTAGGCCTGCCGGGCCGGCTGGTTCGCCGCCTGGGTCAGGGCCGTGAGCACCGCGAAGACGTACGCGTGCCAGACCACCACCACGTCCGACAGCACCAGCACCGCCAGGATGCCCGCCTGCAAGGCTCCCAGCGACGACGAGACCACCATGATCGTGCGTCGTGAGTAGCGGTCCGCCAGCAGCCCGAAGAAGGGCGTCACGCTGAGGGAGACCACGCCGCTGGCGGTGGTGACGCCGCCCAGTTGTACCGCCGACCCCGTCAGGTTGTAGACCAGGATCCCCAGCGCGATCTGCTGCCCCCACTGGCCAAAGCCCACCGCCACCGTGCTGATCCAGAGCCAGCGAAAGTCTCGATTGCGAAGCGACAGGAAGGGGCCCGGCTTGCTCGGAGCCTCTGACGGGGACGTGGGCCCGGCGACCGCGGCCATGGCTGCCCTCTGGTCATGCTGCCTCCGAGCGCCCGAGGGGCGGGCGTCGTGGCGACCTACGCGGGCATTATCCGCGCCGTTGTCCAGCCCTTGCGCGGGTCGGGCTCGGCGCGGCGTGCTCGGCTGAGGATCGACCACGGGGTCCACGGGGTCCACGGGCTCCACTACTCCACGGTGCGGTGAAGTAGTGCACCACCTCGACTGTTTTCCCGGTCAGCACCCGCCTACAGCCGGCGGATGGCCTTGCCGAAGACCAGCACCAGCACCAGCCCGGCGAACGCCACGGCGATGTGCAGCGCAACGCCGAGGCGGATGCCGATCGCCTCGATGAGGAAGCCCATGGACAGAGCGCCGATGGGTGAGAGGCCGCCCGCCAATTGCAGCACCGCCATGCCGCGGCCTCGCATGTCGTTGCGGACGATCACCTGGAAGAGCGTGTTGTTGAGGGCGGACGCCACCCCGAAGAAGAGCCCGGCCACCGCCAGCGAGATCATGGCCACGATCAACACCGGCGCCTGCGTGAACACGATCAGGAGCGCCGTGTAGCCCACGAAACCCACCAGCATCAGCAGCCCTCGACGCCGCAGGTTGGGCAGCCACGCCAGGCCGAAGAGGCCGATGATCGAGCCCACGGCGATCATGGAGACCAGGATGCCGTAGGTGCTGGAACCGCCCCGGAAGACCTCCTCCGCAAAGACGGGCATGAACGAGACGTACGGGTACACGAACAGCGCCGTGAGCGCGTTCACCACCAGGAGCAGCCGCAGGTTGCCCTCCCGGAAGAGGTAGTCGAACCCGCCGGCGATGAGGCGCAACGGGTTGCCACGTCCCGCAGTGGCGGCCTGCGGACGGGCGCTGAGCATCATCGTCAGGCCCGAGGCGATCACGCGGATCACGGCGACGAAGACAAACGCCGCGCCCACGTTCCATCCCGCGATCAGCCCCGCCAGGGGCGGCCCCACGATGCGCGAGGCGTTCTGCGCGATGGAGTTGAGGGCGATGGCGTTCGGCAGCGTCTCGGGCGTGGAGACGTCGTTCACGTAGGCCTGGCGCGCGGGCTGGTTCATGGCCTGCGTGACCGCGGCGAACACCGCGAACACGTAGGCGTGCCACACCTCCACGACGTCCGCCAGCACCAGCACGGCCAGGCCGGCCGCCTGCACCGCGCCCAGCACCGTGGCGATCAGGATGATCATGCGCCTCGAATAGCGGTCGGCCAGCACGCCCGCGTATGGCGTCAGGATGAGCGAGATGATGCCGCCGAAGAAGGAGACCGCGCCCAGTTGCACGGCGGAACCGGTGAGGAGGAAGACGAGCCAGTTGAGGCCGATCTGCTGGCCCCACTGCCCGAAGCCGGTGGCCACGGTGCTGAACCACAGCAGCCGGAAGTCCCTGGACCGCAGCGACACGAACGGCCCGCCCACGGGCGGCAGTCCAGGCTCCACCGGCTGGCCACGGGCGCCCGAAACGCCCTGCTCATCGCGAGTCGGGCGTCTGTCCGTGTCCGAGTCGTTCGCCATCCCACACCCCGAGCGGCGCGCGGAGACGCCCGCCGCTGTCATCGCCACGCCTCGCGGTGTGCGAGGGAGGCGCGATCATCCGTCCGTGGCTACCTACGGGCCATCCGCCTCCAGGCCACGCCCGCTACTCGCCGTCCGCCGGCGGCTCGGTGGCGTGCTCAGAAGCCGGAGGCACGTCCGGCGCCGCCTCGGGCTCGGGCTGCGCATCGATCTGCGGCGGCGCATCGGACTTGGGGGCCTCGGGCTGCGGGCCGAGTGGAGGCGCTGCGTGGCTGACCGGCGGGGCCAGGTTCATGGCTCCCGCCACCACGGGGGCCGCGGGAGCGGGCAGCGCGGGGATCCAGCGCAGCGGGATGAACATCATGAGCGCGCCCAGGATCCGCCCCACCGTGGAGATCACCATCGCCGTGCGGATGCCCCACGCCGCCACCACCAGCGTGCCCGTCACGGGGCCGATGAGGTTCGCGAAGAAGATCACCGTCTGCTGCAGTGCGGCGTACCGGGGGATGTTCTGGTTCGGCGCGTACTCCATCAGCAGGTTGAACAGCGCCACGTTGTAGATCGCCCAGCCGATCCCGCCCAGCCCAAACGGCACCGCCGCCTGCCAGGGCTCCTGCACCAGCAGCCAGGCCGCCGGTATCAGCGCCGGGAGGAACAGCGAAACCTTGAAGAGACGCTCTGTGTTGAAGCGCGTCACCCAGAGGGCCAGCAGGAACTGCGCGCCCACCGCCAGCGACTGCTCAAGCGTGGCCAACAACCCCACGTCCGAGACCGAACCGCCCAGGTCCCGCACGAAGTAGGCCAGGAAGAACGGCCCCACCACCATGGTCGCCGCATTCAACACCAGCAGCGCGCCCAGGTACCGAATGAAGCGCCGATCGCGGAGCATGCCGGACGTGGAGCCTCGAGGCCGCTCGGCGCGCGCGGGGCGCGCGGGCTCCTGGATGCGGAAGTAGGCGTACCACGCGGCGATCCCTGCGGCGAACGCGAAGCCGAACATCACCTGGTAGCCCTGGACGCCGCCGATGGCGCGGATGCCGAAGCCAATCAGCGGCGCGGTGACGGCGCCGGCGACGGTGATCGCCAGCATGCGCTGCGCCACGTAAAAGCGCCGCAGGTCCAGCGGGATGATGTCCGCAAGCAGCGAGACCCACGAGGCGTGCGAGACGTTGATGGCGAACGACCGCACGAAGGCCATGGCGATCAGGAGGTAGACCGCATCGTTCGGGGCGCGCACGAACGTGGGCCCCAGCGCCATCACGAGGACTGCGATGCGGCCGATGCCCGCCCCGCCCACCAGCGTCACCCAGCGCCTGGAGTTCGTCAGTTCCGCGATACGCGCGCCCGGCACCAGCGCCAGGAACCCCGCCAGGCCGGCGGCCACGGAGAGCAGGCCCACCTCGGCGTCCGTGGCGCCCAGGGCAATGGCGTAGACCGCCAGGAACTGCACCAGCGCCACGTCCACGATCGCGGACACGACGCCGTCCACGTAGAACCAACGCTGCGAGGTCGTGCCCCATACGCGGGTCTGGTAGGAGGTGCGGGGGTGGTTGGTGGGGCGCTGGTTTCGGAAGCGCCAGCGTTCTCGGAACGTGTAGGGGGTAGGTGGTCGCCTCCAGCGCACGAGTCCCCCTCACTCCTGCGATCAGCGCCGCGTCCGCGCAGCAAGTACGCCGGATCCCGCAGGGCCCACGGTAACGCCCGCGCGATCCCCGCACATTCCCGCTCTGCACGCCCATACCCCTACCCCCCCGGTGGGGGTGTGCTAGCATGACGCAGACGAACCCCACCGACGAATCCCCACCACACGGAGCATCACCACATGCCTCAGATCACCCTGTTCGCCCCGGACGTCACGTGCGACCACTGCATCGCCACCATCCAGAAGACCGTCGAACGCGTGGAGGGCGCCCGCTTTATCGAGGGCGACCCGGACTCCCGCTCCTTTGCCGTGGACCTGGCGCAGGGCGCGGTGCTTGACCGCCTCTCGGAGGCCCTCGCGGCGGAGGGCTACCCGCTGGGCCCGGCGGCGCCAGCGCGTGCTGCTGCGCCCGTGGCCTCCACGGGCGACGGCGCGGACGCGGCATCCGAGGCGGCCGCGAGCGCCTTTGCCCCGTCGTACACGGTGGAGAAGTCGCCGGAGGGCGCCTCCATCACCTACACCTGCCCCTGCGGCAGCACCACGGAGCACTACACCTACGACCGTTCCCGGCCGGAGCAGGACCTCGGCTCCTGCTGCGACCACCACCTGCTGGTGCAGCCGGGCGCTGGCGAGCGACTGCGCGCGCTGAAGCCGGGCTACGAGGTGGACGTGCAGACCCTGGAGATGCCGTGGGGCCAGCCAGTCGAGGCGGCCTTCGCGTCGAAGGGGTAACCCAGAGGGGACACGCCATGGACGGGGAGAGCAAGAGCGACGTGCTGAAGCGCCTCGCATATGTCGAGGGGCACCTCGCCGCGGTGCGGCGCATGATCGAGGACGACACCTACTGCGTGGACGTCCTGAAGCAGATGTACGCCGTCCGCCGCGGCATCGAGAAGGCGGAGTCCCGCGTCCTGGACGGGCATCTGCACCACTGCGTGCTGGAGGCCGTGGGCGAAGGACGCCAGGAGGAGGTCTTCGGCGAACTCCTAGAGTTGTACGCCATGAAGGACCGGTAGCCACATGACCACGGAAGCCACCAAGAGCCCCACCCCCGCCGCCGAGCGCCTGCGCTTCGGCGTGCGCGGGATGACCTGCGCCTCCTGCGTGCGCCGCGTGGAGCGCGCGCTGGACGGCGTGCCAGGCGTCGCCGGCGCCTCGGTAAACCTCGCCACGGAGCAGGCGACGGTGGACGCCGGCCCGGCGCTGGACCTGGAGGCGTTGCGGGGGGCCGTGGACCGCGCCGGCTACGACCTCATCCTGCCCGGCGCCGACGAGGATGAGGACGAGGCGCGCGACTCCCTGGAGCGCGAGCGACGGCAGGAGGAGCGCCGCCTCCGCACCCGCATGGTGTTCGCGCTGGCCGTGGCGGCAGCGGGCATGACGTGGATGCTCCTCCGCGACGGGCAGGCCTTTACCGGCGTGGAGATCGGCTGGGCGCAGGAGGTGCCGCTGCGCGTGGTGCATCCGCTCATGTTCCTGGCCACCACGCCGGTCCAGTTCTGGGCCGGCGCGCAGTTCCCCCGAGGCGCTTGGAAGGCCGCGCGCCACGGCATGAGCGACATGAACACGCTGATCGCCGTGGGCACCTCCGCGGCCTTCGGCTACTCCGTGGTCGCCACGTTCTGGCCGGGACTGCTGGAGGGCATCCACGGCGCCGAGACGCACACCTACTACGAGGCCTCGGCGGCCATCATCGGCCTCGTGCTGCTCGGGCGCTGGCTGGAGGCGCGCACCAAGGGACGCACTTCCGCCGCCGTGCGCGCGCTGGTGGAGTTGCGCCCGCACCTGGCCCGCGTGGTCGAGGACGACGAGGAATTCGAGATCCCCGTGCGCGCCGTGCAGGCCGGCGACCTGGTGCTCGTGCGCCCCAGCGAGCAGATCCCCGTGGACGGCGAGGTGGTCGAAGGCCAGTCCGCCGTCGACGAGTCGATGCTAACGGGGGAGTCGGCGCCGGTCAGCAAGGAACCCGGCGACGCCGTCTTCGGCGCCACTATGAACACCAGCGGCCTGATCCGCGTGCGCGCCACCGCCGTGGGCGCGGACTCCGCGCTGTCGCGCATCATCCGGCTGGTGGAGGAGGCGCAGACGTCCAAGGCGCCCATCCAGGCGCTGGCCGACCGCATCGCCTCGGTCTTCGTGCCGGCGGTACTGGTGATCGCGCTGCTGACGTTCCTGGGCTGGTGGCTGCTGGGGCCGGAGCCGGCGCTGACCCTCGGCGTCATCAACGCCGTCACGGTGCTGATCATCGCCTGCCCGTGCGCCCTCGGCCTGGCCACGCCCACTGCGGTGATGGTAGGCCTGGGCCGCGCCGCCCGCGCCGGCGTGCTCATCCGCAACGCCGAGGCGCTACAGCAGGCGCGAGACGTGGACACGGTGGTGCTGGACAAGACCGGCACCATCACCCAGGGCCGCCCGGAGGTGGTGGCCCTGGTCATGGCGCCGGACGCACCCGTGGACGAGGCCACCCTGGTCCGCCTCCTCGCCTCCGCTGAGCGCGGCTCCGACCATCCCTACGGCGAGGCGATCGTGCGCGAGGCCGAGCGTCGCGCGCTGGACCTGGAGTGGCCGCTGACGTTCAAGGAGGACGCCGGCTTCGGCATCGAGGCGACGATCGCGCTCGGCGGCGTGACGCGCGCGGTGCTCGTGGGCAACGCCGACCTGATGGAGCGCGGCGGCGTGGACGACACTACCCGAGGCGGCATGCGCCTGGCCTTCGAGGCGGACCAGGCCCAGTCCCGAGGCGAGACCGCGCTGCTGGTAGCGGTGGACGGCGCCGCCGCCGGCGTGGTCACCGTCGCGGACCAGGTGCGCGAATCGGCGGCAGAGGGCATCGCACGGCTGCACGCGCTGGGCCTGCGCGTGGTGATGCTCACCGGGGACGCGGAGAAGACCGCCCGCGCAGTAGCGGCGCAGGTGGGCATTGACCCCACGGACTCCGTGCGCGCGAACGTGAAGCCGGACGAGAAGGCCGCCGTGGTGCGATCACTGCAGGAGCAGGGCCGCGTGGTGGCCATGGTGGGCGACGGCATCAACGACGCGCCGGCGCTCGCCCTCGCGGACGTGGGCATCGCCATCGGCGGCGGCACGGACATCGCCATGGAGGCGGCCCCCGTCACCCTGATGCGCGCCGACCTCCGAGGCGTGGCCCACGCCATCGCTCTCTCCCGCGCGACCATGCGCACTATGTGGCAGAACCTGGGCTGGGCCTTCGGCTACAACGTGGTCCTGATCCCGGTCGCCGCCGGCCTCGGCTGGTTCGTGTTCCAGCAGGTCGTCGGTGTCGAAGAGGTGCCACGGGTGCTCCAGCCGATCTTCGGGCACCAGGGCTTCCTCAACCCGATCGTGGCGGCCGCCGCCATGGCGCTCTCCAGCGTCTCCGTGATGCTGAACAGCCTGCGCCTGCGCTCGGTGCGGATCGACTAGCAAGAGGACGCGCCCCTCCCTCCGAGCGGGGCGAGGAGACGGGAGCGGGCCTCTCTTGCCTGCGGGTGACAGGATGGCGCGATGACGGACCTCTCTCCCACCGGCGCTCGCTACCGCCCGGCCTGCATGGACGACGCGCCGGCGCTCGCCCTCATGCGCTGGGACTCGCGCGTGGAGGAACGCCCCGACCTGGCCGAGACCGCCGACCGCGAGGCCTTCCTGGGCGCGTGCGAACGCTGGATCCGCCACCGGCTGGCGCTGGGCACCTGGACGGTGTGGCTTGCCGAGGTGGACCGGGAGCCGGTGTCCCACGCCTTCGTGAACCTGGTGGAGAAGGTGCCGCAGCCGGGGCGAGTCAATGACCGCTGGGGGTATGTCACAAACGTCTACACCCGGCCCGCGTGGCGCAACCAGGGCGTCGGCGGCACGCTCGTGGAGTGGGTGAAAGCGTGGGCGCTGGGCGCGGACCTGGAGTTCCTGATCCTCTGGCCAAGCGAGGACTCCCGCGAGTTCTACGCGCGCGCCGGCTTCGGCCCGGTCGAGTGGGCGGTCGACCTCGAACTACGCCCGTACGAGGGCTGACGGCGATACCCCGGAGCACGCGTCGCGTTAGCATTCCGTGTCTGAGGAGGGGCACGCTCGTGATGATCCGCGCTCGAGGGCCAGAGCAACCGGCGCGCCGCCTCCGGAGATGCCGCCTCCGGGGATGGAGGGCGTAGCCCCATGCCCCTCGCGCCGCCCGTCCTCACCGTCCACGCCACCACCAGGCTGCGCCCCTGGCGTGCGGAGGATGCGCGCGACCTCTCCGGGGTCATCGAGGCCAGCCGTGAGCACGTCGCCGAGTGGCTGACCTGGGCGGAGGACTACACCCTGGAACGCGCTGACGGGTTCATCCGCCGGGCGCTCGCCTCGTACGTCGATGGCAGCGGGCTGGAGATGTGCCTCGAGATCGACGGCGCCATCGCAGGCGGCTGCGGCCTGGTACGCATCGACCGCGACCATTTCGAGGCGGAGGTGGGCTACTGGCTGGGCCTGCCGTACACGAAGCGCGGACACATGACGCGCGCCGTGGCCGCCCTCACTGACCACGTCATGGACAAGATGGCGTTCCACCGCGTGCAGATCCGCGCGCTCGCTGGCAACGCCCCCAGCCGCGCCATCCCGGAACGCCTTGGCTTCCGGCAGGAGGGCCTCTTCGTCGCCGACCGCTGGCATCGAGGCGAGTGGCACGACACCGCCTTCTACGCCATCACCGAGCAGGAGTGGCGCACCCGCAGGGGGTGAGGGCACTCGCGCCTCAGTCTTTGCGCATGAGACGCGGCGCCACGGACATCCCGGCCGCCCCGACGACCAGCCCGCCGAGCCCCAGGAGGAGTCCGGGGGCGATCCGCGCGCCCGCGCCCGCCTCGGTACCCTCGTCACCAGCACTGAACTCGGACGTTGCCGGTGCGTCGGCATCGCCGACGACAACGGCGCCGACCATCGAGGGGTGCAGGAAGCAGAAGTACGGGAACACGCCCGGATCGTTGAACGTGGCCGAGACGGTACCTCCGGGGGCGACGAGGTCATAGCTCCCGAAGGCCATGGCTGCGCCGGTGACCGCGTGATCGACCGGGTCACGGTTCGTCCACGTCACGGTGGCCCCGGGTTCCACGTACAGCACCGTAGGGCCGAAGCAGATCAACTCCATGTCGACCGCCTCGCCGCTGCCGGTCGTGAGCGCTGTGCTGTGGCAGCCACCACCGCCCGCCTGCGCCGGGCTCGCCGTCGCCAGTGCGGCCACCGCGACGAGGAGCGCCGCGACTCCTGACCGCACCGCCGTCTGTATGGCCCTCCGCGTGATCATCCGGGTCATCGTCCGCTCCTTGCACCTAAGTTGGGGCTCACTGCTGATACCCCGGCGAGCGCCGGAACGTTCACTCGACCTCGCAGTCGCGCCCTGACGAGGGTTGTGCGCTAGGGAAGCGACTCGGCGATGGCGAGCGCCTGGTCGAGCGGGAGTTCCGTCTCGATGCGGTAGTAGGTGGCCTCGCCCTGCCAGATGAGCGCGTTGCGGTCCACTGTGCGGCGGGAACCAAGCACCTCGTTGCCGCCGGCATCATGGAACGACGTGAGGTGGTCGACGCGGCCGACCCACCACGCGGGGCGCCCGTTCACGAGCAACTGCTCCAGGGCCACGTCCTCCGGCAGGCTCTTGCCGAAGTAGCCGCCCCCGCGCGTCTGCCACAGGTCCAGGTCGGCGAACGACATCACGATAAGCGCCTGCCCGCCCCACTGGATCGCCCACACCTCTTGTGGCTCGCCTGCACCCTCCGGGATGGCGAGCGGGTACGGGAGGAGCGCCTCCGCCTGTTCGACCGTCACGACCGTGGCCACGCCCGAGAGGGAGAACGTGGGCGATGATGAAGGGGTGGGGGACACCGAGGGGGAGAGCGTCCCGGTCGCGCCGGGCGACGCGGCGGCAGTCGGTGTCGGCGTGGCGGTCACCAGTTCGATGCGCTGCCCCGGCACGATGCCAAAGAACTCGCCCACGGCAGTCCTCGTGCCTGGCAGCGCCAGGAGGGTCGCCAGCACCACGACTGCCGCGAGGACAGCGGCAGCCAGCGCCGGACGCCACGCCAGACCGGAAGCCGTGCGCACAGGGCGGGCATCGTCCGCGACGGCTGCCAGGACACGCGCGCGCATGTTTCGCGGTTCCGGGTAGGCCACGCGCGACGCCGTCTCGCGGAGCAGCGCGTCCAACCGCCGGTCGTCGAGGTCAGACATCAACGTCCTCCACCGCCAGCGCGGCCGGCACCAGGTCTGGGTAGTGGGCTGCGATCACCTCGCGCAGGTGTCGGCGTGCGCGGTTAAGCCGGGACTTGGCGGTGCCCGTCGGGATACCCAGCGCGTCACCGACCTCGGCCTCCGGAAGTTCCAGGAAGTAGCGCAGGTGGATGACGTCCTGGTCCTCGCCCGGCAGCAGCGCGATCGCCTCCAACAGCGCGTCCCTCCCCTCCGCTCGCTCGACGGCGCGCTCCGGCCCCGACTGGACGAGGCGCACCGTGCGCGTCAGTCGAGACCACATCCCACCCCGCCGGCTCTCCGCGCGCACGGTGTTTCTCGCCACGTTCGTGACGATCGTCAGCAGCCACGGGCGGAAGGGGGCGTCAGCCCGGAAGCGGGCCAGGCTCCGGTGGGCTCGCAGGAACGCCTCCTGGCACACGTCCTGCGCCGTCGCCTCATCGCGCACGACGAGCCACGCCGCCCGCAGGGCCACGTGTTGATAGCGCTCGACGACCCGGCCGAACGCCTCGAGGTCTCCCTCGGCCGCTGCCCGGATGTCCTCGCCGTCGCGCGCATCGGCGGAGGAACGCTCTTCAGTCACCTGTGCTTGATACACCGCCCGCCCAAGGAACGTTCATCCCGGCCGGTTGACGGTCGCAGGCGGGAACGCGAGACTTCCCGTACCCCCGCGACGATCCTACCGCTGATCCTCCTGCGGTTCCGGGAGCGCAACTGCCCACGCGCGGGCGAACCGCGACACGACGGCCCCGACCAGCAGCCAGTACACGCAGTATTGGACGATCAGCGCCACCGTTAGCCACTGCACGCGCACGACTCGGTCAACGCCGATCTCGTCCGCGGTGCCGGCGAGGACCCACTCGCGGACGCCTCCGTGCAGCAGCGCGCCGGTACACCAGCCGACGGCCAGGATCGATAGCACCATGGCGGCGTGTTGCTGCTGCGGCCGACCATCGCCTCGCCAGCGCCAGAGGGCGGCGGTCACGGCAACGACGGTGCCGACGACGACGGCCAGGGTGATGACGGAACCGTTCTCACGACCCACCACAAGCGCATGCACGAACGGCCACGCGAGCAACACCACCGCAGGAAGGATCAGCCAGCGCGCAGCGCGCCGCCACACATGACCCGCGATCCAAGAGATCGTCAGTACGCCAACGGCAACGAACAGCCAGACGGCGACTTCGGGTCCCCACCGCCAGAGTGCAGCTGTTGATGCGATGACCAGGACGGCGGTCCCGATCCACATCAGCCCGCCGCGATCGCCAGCGTTCCCGCCGGCACACGCATCCTCCGCTCGGACCCGCGCCGCCACCGCCAGCGGGTGCAGTTCCGTGCGATGCGACCACAGCGCCAGCCACCCGGCCTGCGCGCGCGGACGGTGCCGCCGTTCGTGGAGGTAGGCATCCTCGACACTCCCGAGGATCAGCTCCTGCTCCCGGCGAGCGTGTACGGGATGACGCGCCCAGCACGTGAAGATGCTGAGGTACGCCGCGAGGATCGCCCGGACGACCGGCCTCATGACTGGACGCTCCGCGGTGCCTTTCTGATCGGGGAGATCCGCCACGCCACGGCGTCCTCTCGAAGGTCGTTGAGCGCCTCCTGCCCGAGCGCCGTCAGTTCGTAGTACTTCCGTCGCGGACCGCTGCCGGGCGGGCGCGCGTCGAGCGCTTCCCACGTCGACGTGACGTAGCCCTTGCCCTCCGCGCGTGACAGGGCCGCGTAGATGGACGAGTGTCCCGCGTCCGGCGCCAGCCGTCGCTTGACCTCATACGCGTGCATGGGCCCCTGCACGAGCACGTCGAGCACTAACGCGAGGATTCTGGGGGGATTCGACATGTTGCGGGCACCTCTCCGATTGCAAAGTGGACTAGTCCATCTTAGCATTCGACACCAAAGTGTACTAGTCCACTTTGCATCAGTCCGCGATGGGAGAGGAGGGAGCCTCGCTGACGTCGGTCAACACATCTGATCTGGATGAAAGGAAGATCGCCATGACGGTCGATCGCATTCCAGGGGTGGCGTCGCCACCGATGCGCATTCCCGCTCCGGCCCGAATCCCTCTGATACTCGCGGCCCTGCTATTCGCCACGCTCGCGTCCGTGGTCGCCCTGCGGCCGTCGGGCGGCTCGGTGGCAAGCGAGCAGCCCGCCCTTCCGCCGCCCATGCCCGCCTATGTTCCGAACCTACCGGCATCTGGGGCGCTATTCCACCTCGAAGAACGCGTCTTCGCGCGGCACGGTGCCGCCGCCGGAGAGATCGCGTCCTGGCCGGCAGGCAGCGTGCTCCCTGAGACCTATGTCCGCGACTCGTGGGCGCTCGTCGATGCCGACTCGCGACTCGTCGAGCTCTACGCCGTCGTCCGTACCGAGGACGGACAGGTCCTCCAGCGCTCACACACGACCGCAGACGAATTGGTGGTCGAGGACGTCATGAGCGGCGACGTCCGGAGATCCACACGCACGACCGGCATGCCGGTGGTGCTGCCGCCCGATGTCCTCGCCGAACAAGGATGGGCGCATTACCAGCACCGCATGGATACCGGTGAGGTCGGGTTCGTCAGGGTCGGGCGGATCGATGGCGAGACGCTCGCGATCTTCATCGAACAGCTGCCGCCCAGCCAGGTCGCGCCCGGCACCGCCGAGGCCAGCGATGGCTCCACCTCAACCACGGCTGTCACGGTGCCGTTCCTCGGCGACCTCGACCTGCTCCAGATCAAGAGGCACGTGGCGTTCGCTGACAGCAACCGCGAGCTTCGGTTCCAGGAAGTCACCGGTGTGCTCAGCGACGGATCGCAGATCGTCATCGAAGAAACGCGCTGGCTGACCCGCGAGACCCTGCCGTCGTCTGCATGGGATGACATCGTCCAGGAAGGACGGACGAGATGAGACACGTCAAGAAGGGTGCTTTGGCCACGGTCGCAGCGCTCATCGTCGCCGCGACGATGGTCGGGTCGGTGTACGCCTTGACGCTCAGCGGCACGGACTTTGTCGGGGGATACAGCCTGTACTCCGCGATGGGAGTGACCGACCTCAGCGCCGGGAACTACCGGGGAGACACCTACGCCGAAGCGCTCAGCACGAACGTCGACACGTTGTACAACGTGGTCTGGATGGAGGAGATCTGCAACGGCAGCGCCTCCACCGACTACTACAACGACACGATCAACAACAACGTGAGCTGGTCGAGCCAGACGTCGCCCACGGTCGGCTACGCGACCGGGTTCTTCGACTGCCCCTTGAGCCAGGGCATCCGCAACTGGGGATTCGCGCGGTGGGTCGACAGCAGCCCGGTGCTCGACCACCAGCGCACGCGTGTACCGTGCATCAACGTCCGGGCCGGTGGAGCCTGCTGAGGTGAGCCGGCATTGATCGGGGCGAAGGGCCGGTGCCCCCTCCCAGCCGAACGCAGCAGCGCCAGTCCGAGTGGGCTGGCGCTGCTGCGTTCAGGATCGGTCCTCGAGCCCGGCGCGTTGAGCACGGAGCGAACCGTCCTCGCGTTCGCGTTCGTGACGCCGTTCTGGTGGCAGTGGCGCTCGTGCTGGCGGTGGGCCTCGCACGGACGGCGGAGTACCCGTTCCGCATGGCCCGGGTGAACCGTGGGCTGGACCCCGCCACCCGCGCCACCGTGCTCTCCGCCGTCGGCCAGGGCGACTCCATCGGCCAGGTGGGGAACGGCCCCGTCTTCGCCATTATCGTCGCCGCCTGGGGCGCACGTGCCGCGCTGGCCCTCGGCGCGGTGGTGGTCCTCCAGGCCGTCGCCTTCGTCCGCACCCGCCCCCTCGAGGAGCGCGAGGGCGCCGCGCGAGCAGAGGCCGAGGGCGTGGAGGTGTAGCCGCCCCCGCCAGTCCCCGCGCCGCAAACCCGTTCGCCCTGAGCCAGTCGAAGGGCGGGCCGCGGGCCGTCGAGTGGACTCGAGGTCCTAGTCCAGGCGTTGGTCCAGGACGTGGGCGGCGATCTGTTCCAGCGCGCGCGCTTCGATGGGCGGGTTCACCAGGCCGCTGCGGACGTCTCGGAAGTAGCGTTCGAGGGGTTCCGAGCGCTGCAAGCCCACGCCGCCGACGATGCGCAGCGCGAGGTCCGTCACCTCCACGGCGGTCTCGGTGGCCAGGCGCTTCGCGATGGGGATCTGCACCCCCAGGTCGGCGTCGCGCTCGGGGTGGTACTGGTAGTCCTCGGCGGCCGTGAGCAGCATCGTGCGGGCGGCGACCAGCGAGGCCTCCATGCGCGCCACCTGCTCCCGCACGTGCGGGATCTTCGCGATGGGCGCGGGGGCTCCCGTAGGCCGCCGCTCCTGCGCGAACCGCACCGCGTAGTCCCGAGCCGCGTACGCCACGCCGAGGTTCGCCGCGGCCACCAGCAGCGGGAACCACGCCTCTGGCCGGCCCTCCGGCGGCGGGGCGCCCGAGGGCCGGCGCGCGACGATGTCCGCCTCGGTGACGGCGACGCCCTCGAAGAACATGTCGTGTGAGCCGGTGGAGCGCATGGACATGGAGTCCCAGGTCTCCTCCACGCGCACGCCCGGCGCGTCACAGCGCACGAGGACGCGGGCGGTGTCGCCGCTGTCGTCCTCCACGGCGGCGAACACGATGGCCCAGGTGAGGACGGGCGAGAGCGTGGAGAACGTCTTGCGCCCGGCCAGCAGCCAGCCGCCACGCCCGTCCGGCGTCAGCGTGGTCGCGGGGCGCCCTCCACCACGAGGCGAGCCCATCTCCGGCTCGGCCGCGATGTTGTTCACGAGCGCACCGTCCGAGGCCACCTCGCGGAACACGCGGTCGCGCAGCGCGTCCGGCCAGCGGCGGGCGACCGCCTCCGTGCCGACGACCATGTGGTGCATCCCCACCGAGAGCGCGGTCGACCCGTCCCCGCGCCCGAGCGCGATCTGCGCCAGCACCAGGTCGTCCAGCCCGTGTCCGGCCCCGCCGTACTCCGCCGGCACCGCCGCCGCCAGGTACCCGGCCCGGCGCATCGCCTCGAAGTGCTCGTGCGGGAAGGAGCCCTCGCGGTCGTGGGCGGGGGCCGTCAGCGCGAAGCGCGCGGCGAGGTCCTCGGCGGTCGCGAGGAGGCGTGCCTGGGCGTCAGTGCGTGGCCACATGAGGGGAGGCTACACCGCCGCTAGTAGTAGATCGCGCGCGGCACCCCGCCGCCCGCGGCGATGGCGTCGCCGTTGAGGGCGATCGAGCGCGGCGAGGCGAGCATGGTAACCACGTAGGCGATGTCCTCCGCATCGATGATGCGGCGCACGGAGTTGCCCTCCGCCATCTGCTGCTCGACCTCCTCGACGGAGCGCCCGGAGGCCTCGGCGCGGCGGGCCAGGACGTCCGCGGTGGCCTCGGTGCGGGTGAGGCCGGGGTGGACGACGGTGCAGGTGATGCCCAGGGGGCCGAGTTCGTCCGCCAGGTTCTTCGTCAGCGCCGCCACCGCCACGTTGCGGATCGACCCCACGACCGAGCCGGACTGCCGCGCCGCCAGCCCGGAGACGTTGATGATGCGGCCCCAGCCAGTGCCCTTCATGTAGGGGATCACGGCCTGCGCGCAGCGCAGGTAGCCCATCACCTTCACGTTGATCTCCGGGTTCAGGTGCTCCTCGGCGCTCACCTCCTCCGCACGAGGCGGCCGCCCGCCCTGGCCGCCCGGCTGCGCGGCGCAGTTCACCAGGATGTCCACCCCGCCCAGCGCCGCCACCACCTGGTGCACGGCCGAGTGCACCGAGGCGTCGTCCCCGGTGTCCGCGCTCACGCCGATCACGTTGCGACCGGTGGCGCCTCGGATCTCCTCGGCGGCGGCGTCCAGCGCCTCCCGCCCGCGCGCGAGGAGCGCCACATCCACGCCCTCCTCCGCGAGGGCACGCGCGACGGCCTTGCCGATGCCGCGGCTCCCGCCGGTCACGAGCGCGCGCTTGCCGGCCAGTTGCAGATCCATCGCGACCTCCTGGGGTTCTGTCTCGGGTTCGGGAAAGTGCCATTTCAACGCCCGGCGGCGGGCAGTCTCTCGCCTATTCTCAGGCTCCCGCAAGCCACACGCCCATCGGAAGGAAGCCCCGCATGAATCCCGTCGCGTGGTTCGAGATCAATGGCCCGGAGTCCCAGAAAAAGGCCCTCCAGGACTTCTACGCCAACACCTTCGACTGGAAATTCGGCCAGAACCTCCCGAACGACTACGGGATGGTCGAGAAGGCCGACGACGCTCCGGGCATCGGCGGCGCCGTGGACGCCTCGGACCGTGGCGCGGAGGTCCTGATCTTCATCGAAGTGGACGGCCTGAACGCCTACCTGGACCGGGCGAAGGAGAACGGCGCCGAGGTGGTTCAGGGCCAGACCGACGTGCCCGGCATGGTGAGTTATGCCCTCATCCGCGACCCCGCCGGCAACGTCGTGGGCGTCATGGACTCCGCCACACCCGAGGGCTGACGCCGGAAGCGCATCATCGGACAGCACCGCGGGGGGTACCCCTCCGATGCAAGGGCGCAGCGTGCTGCGCCCTCATGGTGATCGAGACAGGCGGCGGATACCTCGCCCGCCCGAGGCCTCCTGACGGCGCCGCGTCTGGGCGGAAGGCCTTCAACCGAAAGGATGGGAGGACTCGGAGTCCGGGACGGACGTCCACTTCGAGTGCCTGCCGACAGGAGTCCCCCCATGAGCCCCGCCGCCGAGCGGCGTCCTACCCCGCAGGCGTCCCCACGAGCGGGTTCTCCGGCAGGCCGTCGACGAAGGTCACGGTGCGGCCGCGCTGCGAGGGCACCCGGTCGCCGGGGAGGATGAAGCCGGTGAGGTTGACCGGGTCCACGGCGCTGACGGTGATGCGAGTGCCGTCATGGGGTTCGCGGCGCACCTCCCGCAGCAGCGTCACGGCCTCCGGGAGCGCGTACTGCTCACCGGCCACGCCGATGACGAAGCGGCCGCCTCGGATGAGGCCGCGCGCCTCCAGGCGGCGGAGGGCGCGCATCACGTAGCGCCAGGGCATGGCGAAGGACTCGCGCTGGGCGATGTCGCGGAAGACCACGCCGTAGCGGGCCAGCAGCACCTGCGCCACCTCCTCCGCCAGGTCGTCGTCGAACTCGTCCTGGCGGGTGGGGTCGAACTCCGGGGAGCGCACGAGCGACCAGCGGCCGGGCGGGCCACCCCCGGCGAACATGCCCCCGCGCAGGTAGTTGCCGCTGCCTCGCCGCCGATGCCGGCTGCGCGAGCGGCTGCCTCCCGCGATCTCGCGCAGGCCCTGGAAGCCGTCCGAGGCGACCCAGCCGCCGGCGATCAGTTCGCGCAGGCCCTGCTCCACGTCCGTCACCAGGCGGCGAGTGCCGCTCACGATCTCGTCGAAGAAGAGCGCGCCCCGACGTTCGAGGAGCGCCGCGATCTCACCGGCGGCCCCGGCCTGCGGGAGCGGCGGATCACCCCCGCCCCAGCCGCCCGGTGCGCCTCGCACGGCGGCGAGCAGGCCCGGCAGTGCGTGGCGCGGGGCGAGCGTCACGGGGGTGGCGCGCGTGGCGGCGCTGCCGAGGCGGCCGTCCACCTCCAGGCGTCGAGGCGTGAGCCGCGCCCAGGTGGCCTCGCCAGCCAGGCAGAGTTCGTCCAGCCATGAGGCGTGGTACTCCCGCATCCGGCCGCGCAGCAAGTCGCTCTCCCACACGCTGGCGGACGCCTCAAACCCCGCGAGGCGGGCGATGACCGCGCGCAGCCCGCCACGGCCCTCGGCATGGGCACGTGGGTCCAGGTGTTGCCAGCGCAGCAGGAAGCGCATGTAGTCCTGCTTGGCGACGGGGTCGATCTCCTTGCGGAGGCGGTCCAGCGTGTAGCGGTGGATACGGGCCAGGAGGCGGCGGTCGCACCACTCGTCCGCACTCGCCCCGGGGGCGGCGTCCGGGGCGGCGGCGCCGGGCGAGAAGCGGCCGCGCAGCACGAACCCCTGCGCCTCCAGCATCACCAGGCCATGCTCCACGTCCGTCGCGCCGAGGGCTGTCCGCGCCGCGAGTTCGCCCACGGTGGTCACGCCGGCGACCTCCATGTGCCCGCGCAGCATCGATCCGCGAGCGCCCTCGCGATGCTCGACCTTGAGGACGGCGCGGGAGGGCACGTCCAGCAGCGGCAGCCGCGCACCCTCGTACACGAGGCGTACCGACTCGACATGCTCGACGGCGAACCAGGCGCGCGAGTCGCCCGTGTCGATGGCGGCAGCGCGGCCAGCGGCGCGGAGTTCCTCCAGCCAGTCCACCCAGTCCAGCACCGCCCCCTCGTCCATGGCGACCACGCCAAGGAGGACGTCGTGCACCTCCTCGGCGTTACGAGGCTGCGGCCACGCCTCCTCCGCGACGGCGGCAATGGCGTCCTCGTCCAGCGCGGCGAGGTCGCGCGCGCTCTCCGGCAGGCCGCGACGCAGCGTGATGGCGCGCGTGCGGCGCTCCTCGATCGGCGCGTCGTCCAGGTACGTGTACGGCTTGCCGCTGACGATCTCGTGCGCCATGGGGCTGGGCTCCACGGTGTCGCGGGCGTGGTAGCGGATCTCGCCCGCCTCCACGCGCTCCAGGACGCGGCGGAGGTTCTCCACGTCCATCGCCTCGAACAGGCAGTCGCGCATGGTCTGGTGCATCAGGGGGTGGTCCGGGAGGCTCAGCGGCTCGGTCATGTGTTCCTGGCAGCCCACCTGCTCCGGGAACACCGCCGCCATCAGGTCGTCCGCGCGCATGCGCTGGATGAACGGGGGCACCTGCTTGCCCCCGCGCATACGAGGCACGGCGAGCGCGCGCGTGGTGTTCCAGCGCCAGCGCGTGGGGAACATGGGGATGTAGAACACGGAGGAGTGCACGGACTCCTCCACGTTGCGAGGCGTCACCCACCCAAACGCCTCCTCCAGCGGCCACGAGTGCTGCGGGCCGCTGGAAAGCAGGATCGCGTCGTCGTTGGCGGCGGCCTGCAGTTCGAAGTCGAACGCCACGCAGAAGCGCTTACGTAGCGCGAGGCCCCACGCGCGGTTGATGCGCATGCCGAAGGGGGCGTGCACCACCAGTTGCATGCCGCCGGAGTCGTCGAAGAAGCGCTCGAACACCACGTCCGTGTCGGAGGGCACCACGCCCAGGCCGTCCCGCGTGGCGCGCAGGTACTCCGCGATCTGTTCGGCGCCCAGGGCGTCAAGGGCGCCCTCCTCCATCAGGAACGCGCGCAACGCCTCGTGGTCCCCGTCCAGCCGGTCTGCCACGTCGCGCCGCAGACGGCCCACCTCCTCCGAGAGTTCCAGGGTGCGTCCAGGCGCCTCTCCCAGCCAGAACGGGATCGTGGGCGGCGCGCCCTGCGCATCCGTGACGTGCACGGTGTTGGGCCCCACACGGCTGATACGCCACGAGGTAGATCCGAGCAGGAAGATGTCGCCGATGGAGGACTCCATGGCGAAGTCCTCGTTGATGGTGCCCACCACGGCGCCGTCCGGCTCCGCCAGCACGCGGTAGTCGCCCAGTTCGGGGATGGTGCCGCCGTTCTGGATCGCGGTCAGGCGCGCGGCACGCCTGGGACGGAGGACGCCGTTGATGCGGTCGCGGTGCACCAACGGCGCCGCGCGGCCCGCCCCCTCGCCGATGCCCACCGAGAGCATCTCCACGATGTCGTCGAACGCCGCGCGCTCGAGGGCAGCGTAGGGCGCGGCACGGCGCACGAGCGCGAAGAGGTCATCCTCGCGCCAGTCCTCGCACGAGACTTCGGCCACGATCTGTTGCGCCAGCACGTCCAGCGGCGCCACGGGCTGGTGGATGCGGTCCAACCGCCCGGCCCGCACCGCACGCACGAGGGCGGCGCACTCCACGAGTTCGTCGCGCGTGGTGGGGAAGAGCCGCCCGTGCGGCCGCAGGCCCAGCGCGTGCCCGGAGCGCCCCACGCGCTGGAGGAACGTCGCGATACCCCTCGGCGAGCCGACCTGGCACACCAGGTCGATGCTGCCGATGTCGATGCCGAGTTCGAGGGAGGCGGTGGCCACGAGCACCTTGAGGTCGCCCGCCTTCAACCGCTGCTCCACGCGCAGCCGCCGCTCCTTGGAGAGCGACCCATGGTGCGAGGCGACCGCGTCCTCGCCCAGGCGTTCCGCCAGGTGCAGCGCCACGCGCTCCGACAGCCGGCGCGTGTTGACGAAGACCAGCGTGGTCTTATGTTCCGTGATCAATTCGGCGAGGCGGTTGTAGACCTCCGCCATCTGCTCCTTGGGCGCCACCGCCTCCAGGTCACTGGGCGGCACCTCCACGTGCAGGTCCAGGTCGCGCTGGTGGCCCAGGTCCAGCACCTCGCACCCACGGTCGCCCTCCGCCCCACCCGTGCCCACGAGGAAGCGCGCGATCTCCTCGATCGGCCGCTGGGTGGCGGACAGTCCCACGCGCTGCGGTCGCGCGTTGCCGGCGGACTGCACGAGGTGGTCGAGGCGTTCGAGAGTGAGCGAGAGGTGCGTGCCTCTCCGGTCACGGGCCAGCGCGTGGATCTCGTCCACGATCACGGTGCGCACGGAACGGAGCGCCTCCCGCGCCCGGTCGGAGGTGACCATGAGGTAGAGCGACTCCGGCGTGGTGATGAGCACGTGCGGCGGGCGACGCACGATCGCCTGGCGCTCGGACTGCGGGGTGTCACCGGTCCGCACGGCCGTGGTGATCGGCGCCAGGTCGTAGCCCATCTCTGCCGCCGTCGCGCGGATCTCCTCCAGCGGTGTGTCGAGGTTGCGCTCAATGTCGTTGGAGAGCGCCTTGAGCGGCGAGACGTAGAGGATGCGGACGCCCGGCTCCATCGCGCCCCGCTCCGCCTCCCGCACCAGCGAGTCGATGCCGACGAGGAAGGCCGCCAGCGTCTTGCCGGAGCCGGTGGGCGCGGCGAGCAGGACGTCGCGGTGCGCCTCGATCGCCGGCCAGCCCGCAGACTGGGCGTCCGTGGGCGCGCCGAAGCGCCGTTCGAACCACGTCCGGACGGCGGGGTGCAGCAGGTCGAGGGCGGGAGTCTGGGTCATCCTGAGAGCCGGACTGCGGTGCAGGTCTACGATGGGACAGCCCCACCGAACGCTCGAACACATCGCTGAATCGTCGCTGAACCAACACTGAATCGAGGTCGGATGCGCCGCCTGTCCAGTGTAGCCCTGCTGCTCGCCGTGCTCGCCGTGCTCGCCGTGTTCGCTGTCACCGCAGGCGCCCCGTCCGGCGTCTCGGCGCAGGAGGGCCACCCGGACGACTACTGCACGCAGTCACCCGACCGCCCGCTCGGCTGGCTCTTCACCGACGCCTGCCGAGGACACGACGAGTGCCTCGAAGCGCTCGGACCGGTGGCGGAGGTGGTGGAGCGCCTCGCCTGCGACGACGCCTTCCTCGAAGCCCTGCTCGACGCACCGAGCGCGCTGCACGACGGGGTGTGCAGCCGCTCGCCGATGTGCCAGGTGATCGCGCGCATCTACCACTTTGTGGTGCGCCTGGTGACGTTGGAGTTCGTCCCGCCGAACGTGCCCGCTACGCCGAACCCTGCGGGCTAGCCCCCAGAGGAGTGAGCGATCACGTTCAGCCAGCGTCGGGCGGTGGCTTCTGGGCCACCGCCGCCGGCTCAGGGGCGGGATCGGCCCAGACGAGACTCACGACCGAGGCGAATGCCACGGCGATTCCGACGACACCCACAGCAGCGATGACAATCGTCGCGCGATTCACCGTCGCGAAGAGAAGAGCGGCGACAATCACCGAAATCCGCCTCCAGCGCAACCGAAGCATTGCCATCTCGCCCGCCTCTCTATCGCGTCCTAGAACCCCGACATCGAGCCCAACTCGACCACAACCGTAATCCCCCCACACACCAGCCCGTCAACGCCTCCACCGTGCGCTGCTTCCCATGCCACGACGCGACGGCTGCGCTGTTCAGCAGACCGTCCTCCACCCCCGCCGCGCTATCCTGTCGCCGCCTGCCACCCCGCATCGAGGTAGGCGCGCAGCGGAGGAGCGAGTGATGGCAGGACCACTGGATGGACGTACCGCGATCGTCACCGGCGCGAGCCGGGGCATTGGGGAGTACGTGGCGCGCTCCCTCGCGGCGGACGGGGCGAGGGTGGCCGTGGCCGCCCGCACGGAGGAGGTCTCCGACAGCCGCCTGCCGGGCACGATCCACACCGTCACGCAGCGCATCAAGGACGACGGCGGCGAGGCGCTCGCCGTGCGCATGGACATGCGCGACGCCGATAGCATCAAGGACGGCGTACAGAAGGTCGTCGACGAGTGGGGCGGCCTCGAAATCATCGTCAACAACGCGGCCATCCTGGTGCCGGGCACGATCGAGACGGTGCAGGAGCGCCACCTCGATCTGATCTGGCAGATCGACCTGCGCGGGCCGCTGCTGCTCATCAAGTACGCGCTGCCGCACATGAAGGCCGCCGGGCGAGGGCATATCGTGAACGTCTCCTCGCGGGCGGGCGTGTTCCCGGGGCCAGGCCCCTACCCGGAGGCCCGCTCCGGCGGCGCGTTCTACGGGATGGTGAAGTCCGGCCTGGAGCGCTACTCGCAGGGCCTGGCCATGGAACTGCAGGACGACAACATCTCCGTCAACGTCCTCTCGCCGCAGGGCCGCATCAAGACCCCCGGCAACGTCTTCGCCTCCAACGACCGGGAGAACCCGGACCTGGAGTTCGAGGATGCGTGGGAGATGGGCAAGGGCACGGCCTGGATCTGCCAGCAGGGCATCGAGTTCACCGGCCACATCCTGTTCGACCAGGACCTGTGCAGGGAGCGCGGCCTCTGAGCCCGGCGCTCGCCCGCGCGGACTGGCTCTTCCGCAACGCCGGCAAGGTCACCATCGCCATGTTGCTGACCACGCTGGCGTTGCGCGCGGTGGGGGCGGAATACTGGACGGCCGTCTTCAGCCTCGCCCACATCGTGGCGTTGGTGGCGCTGCTACCGCTGGGCGCCGCGCTGCTCGGACACGGCTTCCGCCGTGCGTCCAGGGCAGGGCAGCCGGGCATCCTCGGTGTGCTGCGCCGCTATCGGACGGTGGCGCTTGTCCTGGCCGTGATCGTGGTGGCCGTGGCCGTCACGCTCGTCACGTTCGAGGACGGCCCGCGCCCGGTGCGGCAGGCGGCGAACCTCACCACCGTGGTGCTCGTGGTGCTGCTGGTGGTGCGCTACCTGCGCTGGTCACGCGCGCTCCGCGGCATCCCGCCAGGGAGCGCCGACCACGTCGTGTAGCGCCGCCTCGGGGCCCCCGGCGTCGCGAGGCATACGCGCACACGCGACGCATGCGCGAGGCGTCGCGCTAGTCCTCCGCGCCGTGCACGACAAAGACGGGGATGCCGGGCGTGTTCCGCACCAGCGACTCCGACACGGACCCCAGCACCGCGCGCGCCAGCAATCCGCGTGCTCGCGTGCTGGTGACGATCAGGTCCACCTCGCGCTCGATGGCGAGCGTCGCCAGCGCCTGGTCCACCACGCCCTGGAGCACCACCGTCTCCACGTGCGGCAGGCCCGCCTCCCGCAGTTCGTGCGCCGCGGCCTCCAGGCGGGTGGAGTAGGTCACGCCCTGCGCCACGCTCACGTCGCCGCCACCCACGCTCTCTGTCACCTCCACGACGTGACAGATGAGGACGGTGGACTTGAAGGCGTCCGCCACCGCGATGACGTGTGGCCTCGCCTGCTCCGCGCGGTCGCTCGCATCGTGGGCCCACAGGATCGTCTGGTACATGGCCGTGCCCGTCTGCCGGTCGCCGGGTTAGCGCGAGTGTAGATCAGCGGGATTGACCAGACATCACCAGACCCTGCACCGGCCGAGCGCATGCGCGGATCGGGCGCCTCTACCCCTGGCGCCAGCCCTCTACGAGCGGCAGCAGTTCCGAGAGGCGCTCGATGACCGCGTCCGGCTGCACCTCGTACGGCGGGACGTCCGGATTCGGGCGGTGCACCGCGCGCATCCCCACGCGCTGCGCGCCGAAGATGTCGTCGAACAGCCGGTCCCCCACGAAGACGGCCCGCGAGGGGTCGGCCACCTCGACGGAGTCGAGCGCGGCACGAAAGGCGTCCGGGTGCGGCTTGGTGACGGCCAGGTCGCTGGTGTAGACGCGTGCGTCCAGCAGGTGCGCCAGGCCGTCGCGCTCCAACATGCGCTCGTGGAAGTCGGCCGGCCAGTGGGTGTTGGAGAGCAGCCCGGTGCGGATGCCGCGCTCGCGCAGGGCCTCGAGGAGTGGGGCCGCCTCAGGGTCGTGCTCGATGTGCGGGAGCCACGAGCCGAGGTAGTGGTCGGACGCCTCGTCGATGATGGCGTCCGCCACGTCGGCGCCCAGGGCGACGGAGGCGCGGTTCACCAGGTCGCGGAAGGTGAACGCCTGGTGGTCGTGGTCCATCTGCGCCCAGGCGTCCAGTTCCACCCGCGCCAGGCGCTGCTCCAGTTCCTCCGGCGGCTCGCCGAGGTAGGGCGAGAGGTGGTGCGCGGCCAGCCGCCAGATCTCGTGGAACTCCACCAGCGCCCAGTTGGAGAGCGTGCCGCCCCAGTCAAAGATCACGGCCTGGACAGCCACAGGCTCCTCCTTGCAGGCAGCAGCAGATGGACGGGGGGGTGAGCGCCGGAGTGTACCGGAGGTGGCGAGGGCGTTCGAGGGGCGTTCGAGGGGCGTCCGAGGGGCGTTTGAGGGCCTCCGAGGGGCATCAGGCGGGCCGGGTCGCCTTGAGCGAGTACATCAGTGGCGCCAGGTCCCGTTGCGCCGCCGGCAGCCACCACTGCGTCCGGCGCTGGTGCCGACTGCCGTCCGGAACGTGATGGACTGGCTCCATCCAGGGGAGCGCCTGCCAGGCGGCATCTCGGTGCTCGTGCAGGAAGTCCAGCCGCAGCCCCGCCTGGAGCACCGCGTCCACCACCTCGCCCAGGCCGTGGTTCCACTCGAAGCCGCGTGTGTTCTTCAGCGGTGGGCCGTCCGTGTAGGTGTGCTCATCGTCCCACTCGATCGGCCGCTCGACCTCGAAGTACGGGTAGCGCACGACCAGGGCGCCGTCCTCGCGTTCGTCGTCCATCGCGGCCGCCATCGGGTGGCCCTCGTAGAGATAGAGGAACCCGCCCGGCTTCAGGAACGAGGCGACCACGCGCGCCCAGGCCGTGATGTCGGGCAGCCAGTTCAGCGCGCCAATCCCGGTGTAGACGATGTCGAACTGCTCCGCCAGGACGGCGGGCGCGTCGTAGACGTTGGACAGCACGAAGCGCGCATCGTGGATCCCTACCTCCTGGGCCAGCAGGCGCGCGCGCTCCACGGCGGACGGCGAGAAGTCCAGCCCGGTCACGGTCGCGCCGAGGCGTGCCCAGTTCAGCGTGTCCATGCCGAAGTGACACTGGAGGTGCAGCAGCGTCCGGCCCCGCACGTCCCCCACCTCGTCCATCTCGACCTGGTAGAGGGTCTTCTCTCCCCGCAGGTACCCCTGCAGGTCGTAGCCCTGCGAGGCGGCGTGGATCGCCACGGCCTCGTCCCACCGGGCCAGGTTCGTCTCGAAGAACGGGTCGTGCTTCTGGTCGCGTGGCATGGGGGTGCTCCGGGTCATCTGCGCCGTGCGCGTCGCTGTAACCGGCTGGTACCCATAGCGCGCTAGCGGGAGGGGCCGTACGGTGGGATCACCATCCGACGTGTGGAGGTCGCTGTGCGATGCCCCGTCGGACCTCAGACGCGTATCTCTTTCTCTCGCGTGCGTCGATTCTAGCGAGCCCGGAAGAGCGCCCCTGCTCCCCGCCCCACAGAGGGCCGGTCAATCGGGTGTCCGTCTCTGAGACCACTTCAACCGAGGGCGTCCGCAGGGCTGCGGGCGTCCCCGAGGTATTCGATCGCGCGGCCTTGCTGCGCGGCTGACCCTCGCCATTCGCAGCCCAGTACGAATGCGGAGACCCCTTGGCATTGTTTACCCGTCGGCGGCCCGAAGCCGTCGCCACCCCTCACTCCGAGGACGACTCGACCGATCCCCTGACCGACACCCCGGACACCCACGACTCCCTGGCCACGGACGTCGGGTTCGCGGACCTGGGCGTGGCGCCTGACCTGGCGCGCGTGCTGGACACAGCGGGGATCTCCTCGCCGTTCCCGGTGCAGGTGATGACCATCCCGGACGCGCTGGCCGGCCGCGACGTGTGCGGCAAGGCGAAGACCGGATCCGGCAAGACGCTGGCCTTTGGCCTGCCGCTGGTGCAAAGCATGGAACGCGCCCGCTCGCGCCGCCCTCGGGCGATCGTGCTGGTGCCCACGCGCGAACTGGCGAACCAGGTGGCCGCCGAACTGGCCCCGCTGTGCGAGACGCGCGGCCTGTGGCTCACCGCCATCTACGGCGGCGTGTCCATGGTGCGCCAGATCAAGGCGCTGCGTGAGGGCGTGGAGGTGGTCATCGCCACCCCCGGCCGCCTGAACGACCTCCTGGAGCGCGGCGAACTCACCCTGTCCGACGTCAGCATGGTGGTGCTGGACGAGGCTGACCAGATGGCGGACATGGGCTTCCTGCCCCAGGTGGACCGCATCCTGAAGCAAATCGAGGGGCGTCCTCAGACCCTGCTCTTCTCCGCCACCCTGGACGGCGCCGTGGGCGTCCTCATTCGCAAGTACCTGGACGACCCCGTCAGCCACGAGGTGGCGTCCGAGACGGAGACCGTGGACACGCTGGAGCAGCGCTTCATCGGCGTAGCCCGCGAGACGAAGATCGAGGTGGCCGCGCGCATCTGCGCGGGCGCCAACCGCGCCATCGTCTTCGTGCGCACCACGCACGGCGCGGACCGCGTGGCCAAGTTGCTGAACCGCGAGGGCCTCTCCGCAGCCGCCATCCACGGACGCCTCTCTCAGAACAAGCGCGAGCGCACCCTGGCCGCCTTCTCCCGAGGCGAGTCGCCCATCCTGGTCGCCACGAACGTCGCGGCGCGTGGCCTGCACGTGGACGGCGTGGACCTGGTGATCCACTTCGACCCGCCGGAGGACCACAAGGTCTACCTCCACCGCTCAGGCCGCACGGCCCGCGCCGGTGAGCAGGGCATGGTGGTCACGCTGGTCCTCCCGGAGGAGGAGCGCGACGTGACCTCTATCGAGCGGGCCGCCGGCATCGACCTGTCGATCGTGCCGATGGATCCGGACGACGCGCGACTGTCTCGCCTGGACGAGTGGGAGCCGCCGCGCGGCCTCCCGATGTCGGCCCCGCGCGGCATGGTGGGCGCCCGAGGTGGTTCGTCCCAGCGCGGCGCCCGGCGTGGTGGCCGCGACGAGCGCGGCGGCCAGCCGTCGCAGCAGCCTCGTGGTGGCGGCCGCAGCGGCGGACAGCGACGGCGCAGCCCCGCCCGAGGCCGCGCATAGCCTGTCGCCTGCGCAGCACACCGAAGAGGCTCGCCCCGTGGCGGGCCTCTTTCGTGTCCGCCGAAGGACCCGAGGCCGTCGGAATCTGCTGCGCTCGCCCCTTTACGGGTTGCGCTCGCCCGCCTCGATGCTCACGGAGAGACGGTTCTCGGACGGCGGGAGCGGGCACGAGTAGTGGGGGTTGTAGGCGCAGAAGGGGTGGTGGGCGTAGTTGAAGTCCAGCAGCACGCGCAGGGGCTCGCCGTCCTCCGTCGTCTCCAGCACGGGCACCTCCAGGTAGCGCCCGGCGCCGTACGTGTCGCGACCGCTGGTCTCATCCTGGAACGCCAGGAACAGGTCGCCATGGTCCGGGTCTCGGAACAGCGCGAGCGCAGCCGGCTGGCCGTCTATCTCGAACGACAGACGTGCCCACCGCTCGAACTCGCGCTGTGCCCCGTCTGAGGTCTCCAGCACCACCGTCTCCACCTGCTCGAACGGGACGGGGTGAAGTTCGAAGGCCAGGTCGTCGCGAGGCGGGTAGTAGGGGAGGCCGGTGAACGAGTCGCGCTCGTCGGGCGGGATGGGGGACCCCACGTCCGTGCGGAAGAACTCGTCCTTGGCCGCGCGGTACTCCTCCAGGTCGGTCTGTTCAGGCATGGCCTCTTACTCCTCGTCTCCGTCGTGCACGCGCCAGCGGCGCTCAGGTGATGACCTCCCGGACGGGCGTGGTCTCCTCGCGCAGGGCGGCGATGACCACGCGCGGCACGCCGGCCCGGTGCACCGCACGGGCCAGGCGGACCGCGGAGTCCAGGTCAATGTCCGCCTTGTTCACGAGCGCGGCGAACGTGCGGTCGCCCACGCCCTTGCGGCCGCCCTCCGCGTGCGCGAGCACCGCGGCGATGAGGTCGGCGTCGCAGGTGGCGCCGTCCTCCACGGAGCGGATGCGGTTCTGGCCCAGAATCTCGCGCACGCGTTCCGGGCGATGCACGTGGCCCTCGTCCAGTGGGGCATCCAGCGCGTCGGCGCCCACCACCACCACCACGTGCGTGGCGCAGTCCGGGATCACCGGTTCGTCCTCTGACGGGGCTTTGAACGGGCGCATCTTGCTCCCGTCCGCCTCCACCGCCACCAGGCCCACCCCCGGCAGCGCCGCCACCCGCGCCACCGTCTCCACCTCCAGCGGGTCGAGGCGTCCTGCGGGCTGGTCTCGGTCGCCGGCCACGGCCACCCAGCCGCCCTCGGCGTCGTCGAGCGCTGCCCAGTGCCGGGCGATGGCTTCCGGGGCGCCCTCCTGAGGCCCGCGGAGGAGCGGCGGCATGGGCTCCAGCCGCGTGAAGCGCGTGGTGCCGGTCACCACGGCGCGCAGCCCTCGGGCGACCGCCTCCTGGCCCAGGCGGTAGAGCAGGGTGGTCTTCCCGCCCCCGCCCACGATGGCCACGACCACCGGGACGCCAGGTGCAGGGTCGCCGAGGGCGAGCGCGTCCCAGAGCGGCGTGGCCGGAAGTCCCGGCGCCCCGGACGGCCCGGACGCCCCCGGGCGTACAGCGCCGGTCTCTCCCGTGTGGGCCATGCGGCCTCCTCCTTAGGATCGTAGGGGCACGACACTACCGATAGCGTTCCCCGGCGAGGAGGGGGCTCCCATGGCAGAGGTTTCGGGCATCATCCTGGCTGGCGGGCGATCCAGCCGCATGGGCCAGGACAAGGCCTCGCTGGTAATGGACGGGGCCACGCTCCTGCAACGCACCGTGAGCGCCCTTGAAGCCGTCGCGGACGAGGTGGTGATCGTACGCGCGCCGGGACAGTCGCTGCCCCTCGTGCAGCCGCGCGGCAGCCTGGTGGTGGTGGAGGACGCCGTGGAGGGCGAGGGCCCGCTCTACGGCATGGGCACGGGCCTGCACGCCGCCTCGGCGCCGGTGGCGGTGGTGGTGGGCGTGGACCACCCGTTCCTGCAGCCGGACCTGCTGCGCCTGCTCGCGGACCGCGTCCGAGGCGGCGCGCGGTGGGTGCTCCCCATCGCGGACGGACGCCCCCAGCCGCTGTGCTCCGCCTTCGCGCGCGACGCACTGGAGGTGATCCGCACGCACCTGGCCGCCGGCGACCGCGCTCCCATGGCCGTGGCCGCGGACCTGGGCATGGTGCGCCTGCGCGAGGAAGAGTGGCGCCACGCCGACCCGGAGGGCTGGTCGTTCGTGGACGTGGACACCCCGGAGGACTTCGCGGCGGCGCTGGCCCGCCGCCGCGGGTAGGAGCACGGACGGCGGGCAGTCAACGGGCGCCCTCGGAGAGGGCGGTGGCCGCTAGAGCGCGCGGTAGGCCGAGCGGAGCGTGGCCTGGTCGAAGCCGTGCGGGGTGGAGCCCACGGCGAAGTCGTACAGGGCGGCCTTGAAGATGCCCTCCAGCGCCTGCACCGTGCCCATGGCCAGCGCCACCAGCGGCACCCCCACCACGAAGCCGAGGATCGGAGAGATGCCGAACAGCAGCGCCGCCGGGATCACCGCGACTACGACGGCCCCGATGTAGATGAACATGAAGGAGAAGTTGGCCGTGAACTGCTGGCCCCAGGTCTCCTTCAGCAGTGACCCGGAGCGCTTGATCGCGGCGAGCGGCCCCAGGTTCTCCACCACCATCACGGGAATGACGAAGAACGTCATGTAAGCCCACACGCCCCCGGCGATGCTGACGGCGATCTGCCCCAGCAGGCCGTCCGTGCGGTTACGGAGCGCGTTCAGGACCAGGCCCACCGTGGCCGCAATCAGCGCCCACCCCAGCAGCGCCGGGATGTGCGTGGTGGCCACGGAGATGCCGTAGCCAATCCCCTGAGGGCGGCCGCGCAGGCGCTCCATGGCGGTGGCGATCAGCGCGGCGTTGAAGAACATGACGATGAAGTACGACAGGCCCAGCAGGAGCGCGCCCAGGACGAAGTCCACGGCGGTCGCCTCGGTCTCTGCTCCGGCGACGGCGGTGTCCAGGCGGTCCAGCGTCCCCGTGGCGGCGGCGAGGACCGCCACCATGACCGCCACGCCCACCAGGGCCACCGCGGCCATGACCGGCAGCAGGATCAGGCGCCGATCCTCCATCAGGACATGCCATGACTGCTTGATGAGAGAGAAGGTGCGACCGATAGATTCAAACATTCCGAAAGTATAGATCACTGCAAGGCCTGTTGGGTTATCGCAACGCAACCAGTAGCATGACTGCGGTGGATGAACTGCCGTTCGGGTTGACCCGCGACGAGTGGCTCGAGACCGCTCTCGCAGCGGGCATCATGGTCACCGTCATCCTCGTCGCCACGCTCGTGGCGGCGGTGGCGGGCCGCATCGTCCATCGCTTCACCCGCGCCACCGAGTCCCAACTGGACGATCACATCGCCGCCGGCGTGCGCACGCCCTTCGTGCTGCTCGCCGCCATCTGGGCCCTGGCCAGCGGCAGCGGCACGCTGTCCTACGCGCAGGGCCACATGGCGTGGATGACGCGCGCCGGCATCGCCCTCAGCGTGATCGTGGTGGCCGTGGCCTTCCGCCGGGTGCTGGTGGACCTGCTGGAGTGGCAGGCTGGCCGGCCAGGCGCGGGCGGTAAGTTGCACCCGGGATCACTGCCCCTGGTGCGCCGAGGCATCACGATCCTGGTGGGCGCCTCCGCGGTGCTGATCATCATGGACACCCTGGGCGTGGCCATCAGCCCGCTGCTGGCCGGCCTCGGCATTGGCGGGTTGGCGGTGGCGCTGGCGTTGCAGCCGCTGCTGGCCAACGTCTTCGCCTCCTCCTACATGCTGTCGGACTCCTCCATCCGCATCGGCGACTGGGTGGAGATCCAGGGCGGCCTGCAGGGCCAGGTGGACGACATCGGCTGGAGGGCTACCCGCGTCCGCACGTTCTCGAACAACGTGGTGATCCTGCCCAACGCCACGCTGGCCCAGTCCACGGTCACGAACTACACGCTCAGCGGCATGGAGGCGGACGCCTACGTCACCTTTGGCGTGGCGTACGAGGAGGACCTGGACCGCGTGGAGCAGGTGGCGCGCGAGGTGATGCAGGAGGTCAAGGACGAGCGCCCCAGCGCGCTCCAGTCCCACACGTCGGTGTTCTCCTACACGGACTTTGGCGAGTCCAACGTGATGGCGTTGCTGGAGATGCGCGCGGTCACCTGGCTGGACTCGTACGACATCAAGCACCACCTCATCAAGCGTCTCCACGCCCGCTTCGCGCGCGAGGGCATCCGCATGAACTACCCGGCGCGACGCCTGCTGCTGGAGGAACAGGACGCCCCCGCCCTGAGGCTGTCCGCACGCAATGGCGGCCTGCAGGAGGGCTGACTAGCGTCCGCCGCGTAGCCGTTCTCGCCAGCGCTCCAGCAACTCCGCCAGTCCACCCCAGCGACGGTCCGAGGGGCCTGCGGGCGCGTCTTCGTCGCCTCGGTCGCTGCGGTCGCTGCGGTCGTCTCGGTCGTTGTTGCCGCGACCACCTCGACGGTCGTCGTCGGGGTCGGAAGGAGGCCGCTCGGTGGCGGCCGGCGAGGCGGAGGGCGAGGGCTCGGCGGTGGCAGCGCCTCGGCCTCGGTCATTGCCGCGGCCACGGTCGTCATCCCGGCCGTCTTCCCGGTCGTTCCCGCGATCATTCCTGCGATCATTGCCGGGGCCGTCGTCCCGGCCGTTGCGAAGGTCGCGGTCGTCGCGGGATCGCCAGAGGTCTTGCAGGCCCTCCTCCAGCCGCTCGTGCAGCCGGCGGTCGGCCCGCGAGGCGCGACCTCCGTCCAGCGCGTCCAGCGCGTCCACTGCGTCCTGGAGGCCCTCAAGCACCTCGTCGTCCGCAGTGACCAGCAGCACAGCCACCACGCGCACCCGTGCCGCCGGGTCTTCCAGCACCTCCGCCAGCGCTTCCAGGCGCTCGCGGTCCTGACGACGGTCGCCCTCCAGCAGCCGTCCGAGGACGGCCGCGAGCGCGGTGTTGTCGCCGGTGTCGAGAGCGGTGTCCACCGCGGCGCGCAGTTCCGTGGCGTAGGTCATGGCCGGTGTGGCCGTGGCGCTCGGCGTGGCCTGCCCCCCTCGCCCCTCGCGAGTACGCGTGGGCGAGGGGGTTTCGGTCGCGGCCTGCGTGGCATCCGCCGTGAGCGTGTCCGTGCGCTGCGCCCGCGCCGTGCCCAGGTCCACCGCCCTGCGGGTGCGGGCGGACTCCACCAGGCGCACGGGCGGCGCCTCGGCCTCCGGGACGGTCTCGATTGTCGTGTCCAGCGCCCGCATGAACACGCTGCCGTCCACGATGTCAATGGCAATGAGGATGCGGGCGGTGGCCACGTTGCCCGCCACGGGGATGTTCAGGCGGCCGTCCGCCGTCTCCACCACCACGATCGCCTCGCCCTCGTCGTAGCGCCGCAGCCAGAGCGAGTAGACGTCCGGCCGGATGTCTCCCACGTACATGTGCTGCTGCGTCTCGCGCGCGCCAGTGGTGGTGACGCCGGGCACCTGGCGGAACACCATGCCCGAGGGCAGCAGGCCGGTCGCCGCCCCGTCTGGCGAGGTGAGCGCCGCCGCCACGGGCCCGCGCACGGTGATCTCCCCCACGAACGGGATCGCCTTGGGCGTGGCGATGCGCTCGGCGTTCGCGCGCACCACCTGCCCGGTCTCCACGTCCACGGACGAGCCGGCGGAGATGACCCGCACCAGGCCGTCCACGGTGGAGACCTCCGTCTCACCGCTGGTGGCCGCCACCAGCGTCGCAAAGACCGTGCCCTGCGCCTGCACCGTCGCGTGCGGCGTGCGCACCAGGTACAGGCCGTCGCCCGAACTCGTCACCACGTCGTTCCACAGGCGACCGCTGGCCTGGTCGAGTTCGATGTGGCGGGCGTTGCCTCGGGAGAGGTGTGTCAGCAGAACCTGCGTCTCCTGCGCCAGCGAGGCCGTGGAGCCGTCCGAGAAGGTGAGCAGGGCGTGGCCGCCCGGGAGCGTGCGGATCGCCTCGCCCTCATGCACGGCGGCGCCGTCCGCCAGCGGGAGCCAGGCGCCGTCCACCTGTTGCTCCACCTCGCCCGTGAAGACGGTGAGGGTGGCCGCAGCCGCCGGCGTGGCCCCCTGCCCGAAGACCATGAACAGCGCGAACAGCGCCACCGCCGCAGCCGGCGCCACACGCAACGCGACGGCGCCCAGGCCCAGCCCACCCCACTCCCGGAGTGAAGGCGCGCGCAGCCTCGAGAGCACGCCACGCACGCCGCCCACCTTCCCAACGCGGCGCGGCGGCGCGTCCTGTGGGGTCTCCCGGATCAGGTCCATGAACGCCTCGCGGCGCGCGGGATCCAGGGGCGGCACGGCCGGCCGAGGCGCGGCGACCAGTTCGGACGCGGTGCGCAGGGCGGGCTCCAGCGCATCGCGGTGCTCGGGGTAGCGCGCCAGGCACTGCTCCACCGTGGCGGCGCCGGACACGATCTGCTGGACGCACAGGTCCAGGACGGACTCGAAGGGAAGCGGCTGGCTCATGGCAGACCTCCCTGCGACTCGATCTCGCGGCGCAACGCCAGCAGGGCGCGCATCTGGAGGCCGCGCACGGTGACCTCCTTGCGCCCCATGATCTCGCCAATCTCGCGTGCGGACTTCTCCATCAGGAAGCGCAGCACCAGCACCTCGCGGTGGTCCTCCGACAGGCGTTCCATGGCGGCCTGGAGCGCGTCGTTCATCTCGCCCACCAGCACGCGCTCCTCCGCCTCGGAAGGTTCGGGCAGGTCCACGCCTTCGAGGTCAGTGGTGGGGCGGCGCGTCCGAAAGAAGTCGACCATCTGGTTGTGGGCCATCCGATAGAGCCAGGCCCGGAAGGGCGCGCCTCGATGTTCGTACCGAGGGATGGCCCGCCAGGCCTTCAGGAACACCTGCTGGACCAGGTCTTCCGCCACGTCCTGGTCGCGTACCCGCACCACCAGGTAGCGAAAGATCTCCGGCCGAAAGCGGTCATAGAGGGCGCCGAAGGCCTCGGCGTCGCCCGTCTTCGCGCGGTCGACGAGAGGACGGATGACCCCCGCATCCTCATCCGTCCCCGCGGGGACGGCACGTTCCCGCGCTTCCGATTGATCCAACGAAGGGAGCCCCGTTTCGTTCGGCTTCGCACCCCTCGGACGAGGTGCGGGTGGGGCTCCAGTGTGCCCGATGATGCCGGGAACGGGCGAGGCTACGCCCATCACGCTCGACACACCGGCTCCCTGGTCCGCCACCGAACGTCCATGGCTCCGCACCCCGAGGGGGCGCGCTCCTCCCTGTCGCCGCTGCCCGGCTCGTCCGCGCAACCCCGGGCGGCGCCGGCGTCCGGGCTCGCCTCCAGCGGGGTGCAGGAGGCCGCTCGGGCGGGAGCGGCCACAGCCTCTACGCTGGAGACGAGACCGAAGGCGAGCACCGTCGGGCCGGGGGCTG
This sequence comes from Dehalococcoidia bacterium, assembly GCA_023228825.1. Taxonomy (GTDB): domain Bacteria; phylum Chloroflexota; class Dehalococcoidia; order UBA2979; family UBA2979; genus W-Chloroflexi-9. The sequence goes on from JALOAL010000013.1 coordinate 43,624, forward strand.
CCGCACCGGGGCGGGGCGCCGGGCGCAACGTGTCCGTGCGCTTCATCTCGTCATTCCTCGACAGGTTGGCCCTCGCATCACCGTCCGCGTTGAGGGCCACATGTGAGGTTGCGAAACGTAGAACGTGACGGCTCCGCTTTCGTTCGGTCTAGGATGCGCGCATGGCATTGGGCCCCGAGTTCGACCAGCCTCCCGGCCGATCCTTCCGGCGGTTTGACGACGCCGTCAGTCGCGGACAGGACCGGCTGTTCAGGGTGCTCTGGTTCGCTATCCCCCCCGGTTCCGTCGCGCGCAACCCGCACTTCCAGGCGCTCCTCGCCTCGCGGTTCTTCGCGGACCTGGCGCTGCAGGCCCTCTACTACGCCGCGCTCATCGCCAGCGCGCGCACCAGTGACAGCGCCCTCCAGGCCGCCGCCATTGGCGTGGCGTTCCTGCTGCCGGGGGTGATCCTGGGGCCGTGGGGCGGCGCCGTGGCGGACGCCGTGCCGAAGCGCGTCGCGCTCTTCGGGGCGTACCTGGCCATGGGGGTGCTGGCGCTGCTCGTGCCCACCACCACGGGCACGGGCTTCGGGGCGATGCTGGTGATCCTGTTCCTGGTGCGCGTGCTGCACCAGGTCTCCCAGCCGGCCGAGTCCGCGGCTGCGCCGCTGGTGGCCAGCCACGCGGAACTCGCCTCTGCCAACTCGTTCCTGTCGCTGGCCTCGTCAGTGGGCGAGGTGAGCGGCAAGGCGCTGCTGGCGCCGGCGGTCGTGCGGTTCTGGGGGCTGCGGCCGGTCACGTTCATCGCAGGCCTGATGTTCTGTTTCTCCGCCCTGCGCGTGGTCAAGTTCCGCCCGGACACGGACGACACGGTGTTCGACCGTAGGCAGGTGCGCCGCTTCGGGGTCATCGAGGCGGTGCGCTGGCTGCTGGAAGAACCGGGCGCCTTCTGGATGCTGCTGCTGGCCGCCATGGCCAGCACCATCAACGTGGTGCTGGGCACGCTGGGCCCGCAGTACGTGAAGCAGGTGCTGGAGGTGGACCCCACGCTCACGTTCTACGTCTTCGCCCCGGCTTCCCTGGGGGTAGTGGGGGGCCTGCTGCTGGCGCCGCTGGCCATCCGCGTGGCGGGGGAACGCGCCGTGGCGGTGGCGGGCTTCACCGTGGTCTCGCTCGCCATGATCGCCCTGGGCCAGGTCAGCCGGGTCTCGGACATGCTCGGCTGGATGCTCCTGCTGGACATCCCGCGCGTGGGCGACGAGGTGGAGATGGCGGCGGCGATCTCGCTGCTCGTGGGCGCGGGCATCACGCTGGCGGCGGCCGCCACCCAGACCTACATCGGCAAGTACGTCCCGGTGGGGATCCACGGGCGGGTCTTCGCGCTCCTGGGCGCGCTGAAGGACGGCCTGGCCATCCCGCAGTTGCTGCTGCTGGGCGCGGTCGCCTCCTCCATCGGCGTGGGCGCCGTGGTGACCGTGGCCCCCGTCGCGCTGCTACTCATCGCCTATGGCGTGGCGCGCGCCTCCACCGCGTGGCACGGCCGCATGCCCCGTTCGAGGATCCTCGACGGGTCGTAGCCGCGCCGGAGCGCGGGTACCGGGGTGGCGCTACGGGTAGAGCGGGCCGCGTTCCAGGCCGGCAGTGGCGGGCAGCCCGAACATCAGGTTCAGGTTCTGCATCGCGGATCCGCTCTGGCCCTTCATCAGGTTATCGATGGACGACATCACCACCACTCGCCGCCCACCCTCCGCCACGAAGACGGAGAGGTCGATGTAGTTGGAACCGAGGGGCCCCTTGAGCGTGGGCGGCGAGTCCAGCACGCGCACGAAGTGCTGGCCCGCGTAGAACTCGCGGTAGCGCTCCAGCAGGCCCTCCCGCGTCACGGTCTTGTTCGCCGTCAGGTGCATGGTGTTCAGGATGCCGCGCGTGGTGCCCAGCAGGTGCGGGATGAAGTCCACCGTGGCGCCGGAGGCCTGGCCCAGGCGGCCCAACGTCATCTCCGACTCCACCACGTGCTGGTGGTTCAGGACGCGGTAGGGCACCACGTTGTCGTTCAGGTGGGAGAAGTGCTGCAGGGGCGCCGGCTTCTTGCCGGCCCCGCTGGAGCCGGTCAGGCCGTCCACCTGCACCGTGCCCGCCTCCACCAGGCCGTCCGCGAACAGCGGCGCCAGGCCCAGGATGATGCCCACCGCGAAGCACCCGGGGTTCCCCACGATCTTCGAGTGCGCGATCGCCTCGCCATTCAGTTCGGAGACCCCATAGGCGTTCTGGCCTAGCAGGTCGGCCGCGCCGTGCGTGGCGTCACTGATCGAGGGGTGCCGCGCGGCGTAGCGGCCGTAGTCCGCGGTGCTGGTGAAGCGGAAATCGCCTGAGTAGTCGATGAAGCGCACGCCTCGGCTGTGCAGGTCCTGCGCGTACTGCTGCGAGACGCGGTCGGGCGTGGCGAAGATCACCACGTCGCAGTCCTCGCCCACCGCCACCTCGTCCGAGGACTGCACGACCAGGTCGCAGCGCCCGGCCAGGTGCGGATAGACCTCGTCAATGCGCTTCCCTGCGTCGTCACGCGCGATGAGCGTGGAGACCTGGAAGTGCGGGTGCTGAAGCAGCAGTTCGAGGATGCCGAGTCCGCCGTAGCCGGTGGCGCCGACCAGTTGGGCGCGGATGGGAGCCATTGCAAGAACCTCCGGTGCGCGATGAACAGTCAGTGTAGAGAGCCCTTGCGGCTCGGGCATCTCGCTCGCCACGCTCGTCACGCTCGGCCATGCGTTGAGGGTCGCGGGCGGGACGGCGGGGCGCGGCGGCCGTTAGCCTGCCGCCATGGCAGAAGACCCCGCCCCCGACGGCTGGCGCGCGTACCTCGGTCAGTCGGACCAGGACCTGCTGGCCGCGTGCGAGGTGGACCGGTTCCGCGCGAGCGGGCCGGGAGGGCAAAAGCGCAACAAGACGGACTCGGCCGTCCGCCTGCGCCACCGTCCCACCGGCCTCGAGTCGCTCGCCGTCGAGTCGCGCTCCCAGCACGAGAACCGGGCCCGCGCCCTCCGCCGTCTGCGCGTCGCCATTGCCCTCGCCATGCGCGAGTCCGTGGATCTGGAGGCGTACCGCCGGTCCGAGGTCTTTGCGGAGCGCGTCATCCGGGGCCGCCTGGCGGTGGCGGAGCGGAACCCGCTCTACCCGCAGGTGGTGGCGGAGACCTTCGATATGCTGGAGGCGGCGGGCTGGCGGCTCTCGGACGCGGCCTCCGCGCTGGGCCTGAGCACCGCGGCGCTGGGACGCTTCCTGGAGGGCGACCCGGTGGTCTTCCGCGCCGCGAATGCACGGCGCCTGGCGCTCGGCTTCGGCGCGCTGCGGCCCAGTCGCGCGTGACGCCGCGTCCCGGCCCCCTGCGGGCGGCCTCAACCTTTACGCTCACGTGAGGAAGGGCGTATAACGCGCATCACACCGGTGCTCGGCACCGGCACTGGCGCGCTCGCGCGGCCGTTGGAGAGGACTCCCCATGGCCGTCACGGCTGACCGCGGACCGGCGCCTCCGGACGCCGGCGAGGCGGGCGAGTCCCGCTCGCCCGCCCGGCCGCCCTGGCCGGGGTTCTACTACGGGTACTGGATCCTGGGCGGCGCGTTCGTCTCCCAGTTGATCACCATCGCCATGATGACCTCCGTGGTGGGGCCATTCGTGAACCCCATGACGGAGTCCCTGGGCTGGACGACCTCCCAGTTCTTCACCGCCACCACGGTCAGCCGCTTCGTGATGTCCGGCGTGGGCTTCTTCATCGGCGCGTCCGTGGACCGGCACGGCGGGCGGCGGTTCATGCTGGCCGGCGGACTGATCCTGGGGCTCTCGCTGTTCCTGGCCGGATCGGTCACGGAGTTGTGGCAGTGGATCGTGCTCCGCGGCGTGATGTTCACCATGGGCGCCGCCCTGGTGGGCAACCTGGTGGTCAACGTCACCATGGCGAAGTGGTGGGTGACCAAGCGCGGCCGCATGATCGGCTTCTCTTCCATGGGGGTGTCGCTGGCGGGGATGACGTTCCCGGGCGTCGCCACGGTGCTCATTGCCCAGTTCGGGTGGGAGGACGCCTGGCGGGTGCTGGCCCTCATCACCGTGATCACGATCCTGCCCACGGCCACCATCATGCGACGCCAGCCGGAGGACCACGGCTGGCACCCGGACGGGCTGGACGAGGCGCAGATGCGCGCGGGTGGCGGGGCGGCCGCGCAGGCGGACTACGACAACTCCTTCACCCGCCGCGAGGCACTGCACACGAAGGCCCTCTACCTGATCGTGCTGGCGTTCGGCCTGGGCGGGGTGGGCATCCAGGTGATGCTGGTGCAGTCGATCCCGTTCCTGGAGGACAACGGCTTCAGCACCGGCTTCGGCGCGGTCATGGCCACCACCATGTCCTTCCCGGCGCTGATCTCCAAGCCGTTCTGGGGCTGGACCATGGAGCGCATCGAACCCAAGACTGCCGCCGCCATCGGCTTCGGGCAGGCGGGCGTGGCGATGATCGTCATCGTGTTCGCGGCCAACGCGGACGCGGTGCCGCTGCTGGTGCTGGGCTACGCGCTCATGGGCTGGGGCTTCGGCGGGCAGATCCCCCTGCAGGAGACGATCTGGGGCTCGTACTTCGGGAGGCGCTACCTCGGGTCCGTGCGTAGCGTGGCTATGCCGATCTCGCTCGTGATCGGCGCCAGTTCCCCACTCATCGTCGCCACTTATCGAGACATGGTGGGCAACTACAACGGCGTCTTCGTGGGCGTGGGCGTGTGCTGGATCGTGGCGGCCCTCGTGGTCATGCTCGTGCGCAAGCCACCCCGTCCGGACCGCCCGCCCCCGCCCCCGCCCCCCGAGCCGGCCGAACCGGCCGCACCCGCGGGCTGACGTCGCGCCTCACGCCTTGCGGATCGTGGCCGTCAGGCCGCGCTGCTCCAACCGGTCGCGGTACAACTCCGCACGTTCGAGGGGACACGAGATCACGTCCGCCTGCCCGTGGTGGTGCGCCGCCAGCATCACCTCCACCGCACGCTCGATGTCCAACTCCGGAACGGAGGCCAGCAGCGCGTACACCACGCCGTCCATCGTGTTGTGGTCGTCGTTGTGGAGGATCACCACGTACGGCGGCAGCGTCTCCTCGATGGGTCGCGTCTGGCCCTGGCGGGCGGGCGCCTCTGTGGTGGCGCGGGGTGGAGTGGCGAGGGCGGTCACGGGTAGTGTCACCGTCTGTGTCACAGCAGCGTTAGCCGAGTTTGCCGTGGTCCCAGGAGCGGACGCGTTCCGGGTGGATGCGCACGGTGACGCGCTTGAACGCCGCTGGCGGCAGGTCCGCTTCTGGCGACGGCGCCGCCGGCAATGGCGGCCTCGGCCGGCCGCTGTACCGAGCGCCCACCAGGGCCAGCGTACGCGCGGTCACCTGCGGGTCGCGCACCACCTCCGCGCGCGCGTCCATGGAGACGCCTCGCAGTTCGTCGTACGTGTCGCCGGCTTCCAGGAGCACGGTCACGCGCGGGTCGCGCTCCAGGTTGACCACCTTCTGCGAGGTCCCGTAGGTGGTGAAGACCATCAGCCCCTCGTCGTCCACCTCGTACCACATGGGCACCAGGTGCGGGCGGCCGTCCGCGTTGATGCTGGCCACCTGCAGGATGCGTGCCTCCGCCATCAGCGCGCGCTGCTCGTCCTCGGTCAGTTCGATGGCCCGGCGTCGGTTCGTCATGCGTCCTCCACGAGGGGTCTCCGCGGCCGATGATACCCCGGCGTCGAGGCGTCTCGGACCTGCCCCGGACAGGACTTATGTGAAGAAGATCACGACGGCGGCCAGCACGGCATAGCCGATCACGCCCTGGCGCAGGCGTTGCGGACTGAGGCGCCTCGCCCAGCCCACGCCCAGGAACCCGCCCGCCAGCGCCGCAACGCCGAGCACCGCGGCCGGCGCCCACTCCACCGGCCCCCAGATCGCGAAATAGGCCACCGCCGCCGCGTTGATGATGACCGAGAGCATCCCCTTCAGCGCGTTCGAGCGGTGCAGGTCGTCCGGCAGCAGGATCGCGAGCACCGCCAGCGTCAGGATCCCGAGCCCCGCGCCGAAGTAGGCGCCGTACACCGCCAGAATGAACACGCCTGCGAGCACCTCCACGTTCGCGTCGCTCTGAGCGCGGTCGCCCCGGTGGTCGGCCACCCAGGTGGCCAGGCGCGGCTGGGCGGCCATCAGGCCCGCTGCAAAGAGGATGAGGAAGGGCACGATTGCCTCGAACGACTCGGCGGAGGTGTAGAGCAGGAGCGCGGAGCCGGCGATGGCGCCCGCGATGCTGGGGGCGGTGAGGATGAGGACGCGGCGGCGTTGCCCGCGCAACTGCTCGGCGTAGCCGATGGTGCCGCCGATGTAGCCAGGCCACATGGCCACGGTATTGGTGATGTTGGCCACCTTGGGCGCGTAGCCCACCGCCACCAGCGCCGGGAAGGAGACGAGCGATCCACCGCCGGCCACGGCGTTGATGGCGCCGGCCAGGAAGCCGGCCACCACCAGGAACAGGTACTCCAGGACTGTCTCCACCCGCGCCTCCGAATGCGGCACTGTAACAGCGAGTCTGCTCAGCCGCTGTGGGCCCCCCACCCCGCCGGGCGCTGCGTGTGCTAGAACCCAGACAGCACGCTGCAAGCAGAGGGGACGCTGATGGCCATCCGGTACGACGACTTCGAGGACCTGATCGTGGAAGTCCAGGACGGCATTGGGCACTTCCGCATCAACCGGCCAGAGGTGCTGAACGCCCTCCGCACCCAGACCTTCTGGGAGGTGGTGGAACTGGGCCGGCGCTTCCAGGTGGACGACGACGTGCGCGTGGTGGTCTGCTCCCACGAGGGGCGGGGCTTCTCCGCGGGCGCGGACCTGGCCCAGCGCAACCCGGTGGACCCAGAGCGCACGCCAAACGCCTCGCCGAACGACTCCATGGGCATCTCCACCATTGGGCTGGCCATGCCGGGCCTGGACAAGCCCACCATCGCGGCCATCAACGGCGTCTGCGCGGGGGCGGGGTACGCCTTCGCGCTGTCGTTCGACATCCGCTACCTGGGGCCGCAGGCGCGCTTCGTGACGGTCTTCGGCCGCCGCGCGCTGAGCCCGGACTGCGGCATGACCTACCACCTGCCCCGCCTGGTGGGGCCGGCGAAGGCGCTCGAACTGCTCTACACCAGCCGGGACGTCTTCGCCGAAGAGGCGCTGGCCCTGGGGCTGGGCAACGAACTGGTGGAGGACCCGCTGGACCGCGCGTTCGAGGTGGCGGCGCAACTGGTGGAGGGCGCCCCGCTCTCCATGATGTGGATGAAGCGAGAGGTGCGCCACGCCTGGGGCGCCGACCTGAAGTCCCAGATCGAGTTCGAGTGGTCCGCCCAGGGCCAGTTGCGCGGCACCGCCGACGTGGCCGAGGGCCGCGCCTCGTTCCTGGAGCAGCGCCCCGCGAAGTTCACCGGCCGCTAACCGGCGCAGTCCGGGGAGACAACACGACGGATCGAGGACTCCCCGCCCGAGAGGCCCTCGATCCGTCGGAGTGCAGATTAACGGAGATCGCAAGCACGCCGTAGAGGGGGCCGAATCCGCACCCGATAACGGCCTGTCGGGCGCTCAACGGCTCAGGTGGCCTCCTCCACGATGGCGGACATGGAGCCCCTGGAGGTGGGGATGCGCGGGTCTGCGCCGTAGGCGTGGATCTGGGACTGCTTCGCCTCGCACTCCCGCCGCTCGGCGGTCATCAGGGTGACGCGGCCGTGGGTGTCCACCAGCCTCGCGAGGGCAAACGCCTTCTCGGGCGCGTAGCCAAAGATCGTGCCCAGCATCTCGATCACGTACTCGTACGTGTGGTCGTTGTCGTCCAGCAGCACCAGCCGCCAGAGGTGTTCCGGCTCCTGCTGCGTCTCCTCGCCCCGAGTGCGCGCGGGGGTGCGGGTGGGCGTAACCACGGGTTCACGGGTGGCGGCGGGCGGCAGGGCCGGGAGGTTCGCTGTCGCAGGCATGCTGACGATGGTACGTCGCGCTCTGGCCGGAGGTCAGCCGCCGTCCTCGGCCCCTGACTCCGCCAGCACGAGCGGATCCGTGCGCAGGCCGATGGAGATCGGCCCCGCCATGCCGAGGCGCTCGTGCGGGGCCACCCGCACGCGCAGCACCAGCCCGCTCTCCTCCAGTTCCACGTGCAGCACCTGGTCGTGGCCGTAGTACTCACGCGAGACCACCTGGCCGTACACGCCGCCCGGCATGATCTGCAGGTCCTCCGGCCGGATCACCACCGCCGCGGCCTCGGCGCCCTCGGGGGCGTCGAAGTCGCCGAAGGGCAGTTGCACGTGGCCGTCCCGCACCGGCAGGTGCAGGATGTTCGCGTCGCCGATGAAGTCCGCGGCATTCAACGTCCGAGGCGAGGTGTAGATCTCGTCCGGGGTGGCCACCTGCTCCACCCGTCCGCCCCACATGAACGCCACGCGGTCCGCGATGGACAGCGCCTCCTCCTGGTCGTGCGTCACCAGGATCGCCGTGGCGCCGGCGCGCTTGATGATGTCGCGCACCTCGCCACGCACGCGGCCGCGCAGGGACTGGTCCAGGTTCGAGAACGGCTCGTCCAGCAGCAGGATGCGCGGCCCCGGCGCCAGCGCGCGGGCCAGCGCCACCCGCTGCTGCTCGCCGCCGGACAGCGCGTGCACGTCGCGGTCGCCCAGTCCGGTCAGGCGGGTGAGATCCAGCACCTCCAGCACCCGCGCCTCGCGGTCCGCGCTCTTCGGCAGGCCGTAGGCCACGTTCTCCGCCACGCTCATGTGCGGGAACAGCGCGTAGTCCTGGAAGACCATGCCCACGCGCCGCTTCTCCGGCGGGACAAAGGTGCTCCCGCACGCGACCTCTTCGTCGAACAGCGTCAGGCAGCCCGCCGTGGGGCGCTCGAAGCCCGCGATCAGCCGCAGCGCCGTGGTCTTGCCGCACCCGGAAGGGCCGAGGATCGCGAACAGTTCGCCCACCTCCACCTCCAGCGTCAGGTCGCGCACCACCTCGGCGCCGCCGAGCCGGACGCGGAGGCCGTCCGCGCGCACGGCTACGGCGTGGTCCGGGAAGCGGCGCTCGTGCGGCGTGCTGGCGGCGTGCTGCGGCGTCATGATGCGCGCCCCGACCCGAGGCGGAACGCCACCAGCGCGAGTGCGGAGATAGCGACCAGCAGCAGCGCCGGCCCCGCCGCCTCGCCGAAGCGCGCCTCGCTACTGGCGCCCCAGGTACGGGCGGCCAGCGTGTGGAACCCGGTGGGCGACAGGATGAGGGTGGCCGGCAGTTCCTTCATGGTGGTCAGGAACACCAGCGCCGCGCCCGCCAGCATCCCACGCCCCGCGAGCGGCAGCGTGATGGTGGTCAGCACCTGCCACGGACGGCGGCCCAGGCCTCGGGCGGCCTCCTCCATGGAGGGGCGCACCCGGCCGAGCGAGACGCGCATGGCGCCGGTGGCCTGCGGCAGGAAGAGCAGCACGTAGGCGGCGACCAGGAGCGGGAGCGACTGGTACAGCCAGGAGATGCGCACCGCCGCGAACACGAGCGCCAGCGCCACCACCAGGCCGGGCAGCGCGTACCCCGTGTACGAGGCCACCTCGATCCCGCGGCTGAACCAGCCGCGGTGGCGCACGGACAGGATCGCCACCGGCAGGCCCACGACCACCGCCGCCACCGCCGCCAGGCCGGCGGCGGTGACGGAGTTCGAGATGAGCGTGAGGACGTCATTGAACGCCACACCCTGCTGGACGCCCTTCACGAACCAGTAGAGGAGCACGCCCACGGGCAGCACCAGCGCCGGGATCAGCACCGCCGCGGCGAAGCCGTACGCCGGCCATCGCCACTTGCCGAGCGCCACCGGAGACGCGGGCCGGCCGGCGCTGCGCACCGCATCCAGCCGGCGCCGGCTGCGCGCCCACACCTCCAGCGAGACCACGGCGAGCGCCAGCACCACCAGCACCAGCGCCAGCGCTGCGGCGGTGGAGCGGTCAAACGTGGTGGTGTAGCGGACGTAGATCACGCGCGTGAAGGAGGAGAAGCGCATCAGGGAGGGCGCCCCGAAGTCAGAGAGCACGTACAGCGCCACCAGCAGGCTGCCGGAGGCGAGCGCCGGGCGCAGCGAGGGCAAGACCACGCGCCGGAACGTGGTCCACGCGCTGTAGCCAAAGGTGCGCGAGAGTTCCTCGACGCGTGGGTCCGCTGCGGCCAGCGCCGGCCGCAGCACCAGGAACAGGTAGGGGTAGGTGAACAGCGTGAGCACGATCGCCGCGCCCGGGAAGCCGTAGATGGAGGGCAGGCGCTCCACGCCCAGCGGCTCCAGCCAGCCCTGCACCAGGCCTCGCGGCCCAAAGGCGGCGATGAACGCCATGGCGCCCACGTAGGAGGGCACCGCCAGCGGCAGCGCCGCCAGCACGCCCAGCGCACGCCGCCCCGGGAGGTCCGAGCGCTCCACGATCCACGCCAGCGGGAGCGAGATCGCGATGGCCGCGACGGTCACCGTGCCCGCCAGTGCAAACGTGCGCACGGTCACGCGCAGGGTGGCGGTGGACGTGATGGTGTCCCACGCCATACCCCAGGACCCCGCCGCCCGCACCACCAGGTAGACCGGCGGCACCAGGCACAGCAGCCCCACCAGCAGCCCCGAGATGATCAGGAGCGCGTTGGGGCGCGCCGCCGCCACGTCGCGGGCATTGAGCCGGCTCAGTGGCCGGAAGGGGAACAGGAGGGGGAGTGAGGTCAACGCGTGCTCCGCTGCTCGCTGGGTGCGCTGTGACCGGACACTGGCTGGGATTCAGTACGAGCGTTGGCGGAAGGACAGTCTCGACTTACTAAACATACAACACGCATCACAGCAGGCAATGCCAGAAGTCCCGCGACGCCCAGTCCGTCCACCCACACCCCGGATGTGGGATCATGCCCGCCATGACTCCCGCGCCTCCCAGCCCTGCTCGCCCAGCCGACACGTTCGACGCGGACGTGGTCGTGATCGGCGCGGGCGTGGTGGGACTCGCGGTGGCGGAGCGGCTCGCGCGGTCCGCCTCGGTCGTCGTGCTCGAGCGGCACGAGGGCATCGCGCGGGAGACCTCCGCGCACAACAGCGGCGTGGTGCACGCCTCCATCTACTACGAGACCGGCTCGTTGAAGCACCGCCTCTGCTGGGAGGGCAACCCGCTGATCTACGAGTGGGCGGACGCCCACCACGTCCCCGTCCTGCGCTGCGGCAAACTCATCGCCGCCATGACGGAGGAGGAGCGCCCCGGCCTGGACGAGGTGCTCCGCCAGGCCACCGCCAACGAGGCGCGCGACCTGCAACGCCTGTCGGGCGAGCAGGCGCGCGCACTGGAACCGCACGTCCCCGTGGTGGAGGCGATCTGGTCGCCCAGCACCGGTGTGGTGGACGCGTTCGCGCTCGCCCGCTCGTACGAGGCGGCGGCACGCGCCCACGGCGCCCTGACGGTGACGCACCACGAGGTCACCCACCTCGAACGCGAGGGCGCCGGCTTCCGCCTGGCCCTGCGCGACGCCGAGGGCGCCACGTCCGAGTTACGCGCCGGCACGGTGGTGAACTCGGCCGGCCTCCACGCCCACCACGTGGCGGAGATGCTGGACTATCCCCTGGACGGTGGGTTCCTCCAGGACGGGGCAGGGCAGGGCGTTCCCGTGCCGGCCCTCCGCCAGCGCGTGAACCGCGGCGTCTACTACGACATCGTGGACCCCGAGGTGGCGCGCCGGATCTCGCGCCCGGTGTATCCGCTGCCGGAGCACGCGGCGGGTGGACTGGGCCTGCACCTGACCGTGGACACCGACGGGGGCGTGCACCTGGGCCCCGCGGCGGAGTGGATCGAGCCGGACGTGCCGCTGGACTACCGCAACCCGGACAACCCCGCGCTGCGGGCGCGCTTCCTCGCCTCCGGCCAGCGCTTCCTCCCTGGCCTGCGCGACGACCAGATCGCCCCCGGCCAGGTGGGCTACCGCCCGAAACTCCAGGCGCCCGGCGGCGGGCAGGCGGACTTCCTGATCTGGCGACACCGCGGCTACGTCCACCTCGGCGGCATCGAGTCGCCCGGGCTCACCTCCAGCCTGGCGCTCGCGCGTGAGGTGGAGAAACACCTACGCTGAGGGCGTGAACCTGCTGGAAGACCCCGGTAAGTACTACTGGAAGTGGCTCGCCATCGCCGCGGTGCTGCTCGTGGTCTACGCCATCGAGCGCCAGATCCGCACCGGCGCGATCTTCTAGCGGCCCACCCCTCACCCTGTCGTCCCCTCAACCCTGTCGCCCCTCGCCCTGTCGTCCCCTCACCCTGTCGTGGCCGTCACCCGGTCGTCGGGGTTGGACCGAGACGCTTGCGCTTCAATTGACACTTAGCCTGGACTAACTCAATCTTCCAGCCTGACCGTAGTGCCACCTCTACCCGGCACACGACAGGGAAGGTTCCAACATGCGACTCACCCGTTGGCGCTGGGCTACCGTCCCCGCGCTGCTCCTGGCCCTCACCGTCGGCGCCGCCTGTGGCGGGGACGACGGCGACGAAAGCCTGACCGTGTACTCCGGCCGCTCGGAGAGCCTCATCGGTCCGCTGCTCGCGCAGTTCGAGGACGAGACCGGCATCAGCGTCTCGGTCCGCTACGGCTCCACCACGGAGATGACCACCACGATCCTGGAAGAGGGCGGGAACAGCCCTGCGGACGTCTTCATCGCGCAGGACACCGGCGGCCTGGGCGCCGTGCAGAACGCCGGGCTCTTCGAGCCGCTGTCGCAGGACATCCTGGACCAGGTGGACGCAAAATGGCGCTCGGACGACGGCGGCTGGGTGGGCCTCTCCGGCCGCGCGCGCGTGCTGGTCTACAACAACCAGTCGCTGACCCCGGCGGACCTTCCCGGCTCCATCCTGGACCTGACCGACCCGCAGTGGAGCGGCCGCGTGGCGTGGGCGCCCACCAACGCCTCGTTCCAGGCGTTCGTCACCGCCCTGCGCATCCAGCACGGCGAGGACGTCGCCCGCGACTGGCTGGAGGGCATGATCGCCAATGACGTGGCCACGTACGAGGGCAACCGCCCGATCGTGGAGGCCGTGGCCGCTGGCGAGGTGGAAGTCGGCCTGGTCAACCACTACTACCTGCACGGCTTCCTGGCCGACCACGGCGAGTCCTACACCGCCCGCAACCACTACATGGATGCCGGCGACACCGGCGCCCTGGTGGGCGTGGCCGGCGGCGGCATCCTCGCCTCCTCTGACAACAAGGACGCGGCCGTCCGGCTGATCGAGTTCCTCCTGTCGGACGAGGCGCAGACCTACTTCGCGGAGGAGACGTACGAGTACCCCGTGGTCGCGTCCGTCCCGGCCAACGCTGACCTCCCCGGCCTGAACGAGATCCAGCCCCCGGCCATCGACCTGGACGACCTGGAGGACCTCGAAGGCACCCTCGCCCTCCTGCGCGAGGTGGGCGCGCTCGAGTAGCGAACTTACCGAGGCAGCCCCCGGCCGAGGCAGCCCCCGGCCGAGGCAGCCCCCGGCCGAGGCAGCCCCCGGCCGAAGCAGGCCCTGCGGCGCTCCCTGTGCGCCGCAGTCGGACGGCCGCCCTCCGGGGCGGCCGTCCAGCGTCCGGAGGGCCCCTCTCGAGGCCCCCCAGACATCTCGCACGACCTCGGGTGGATGGGTGGCGCCGGAATTCGCTACTCTGCCGCCGCTGGGACGACAGGGAGCCCTCTGCACGGGGGACGCGTCGTACCGCAGCGGCTGAGCCCAGGCCACACACGGCTGAAGCCCGAGCCATATGGCTGAAGGAGGAGCACATGGCATCCGACGAGTTCCCGATCGAGCGAGGGCACATCATGCTGTTCGCGCGCTCCATCGGTGACGCGAACCCGATCTACTACGACGAGGAAGCGGCGAAGCAGACCGAGCCCGGCCAGATCATCGCGCCGCCCACCTTCGTGCAGGCCTCGGCCCAGTTCGACCCGGACTACTTCCTCCGGCCGAAGATCGGCAAGCGCTGGTTCGGCTCCGGCAAGGAAGCCTCCGGCTCCAACGCCCCGGCAGAGCCCGCCGCAGAGGGCGCTGCTCGTACCGGCGGCGGTGGCGGCGGCCTGCACGCGGAGCAGCACTACGAGTACCACCGCCCGCTGCTGCCCGGCATGGTCCTGCACTCCGTCAGCAAGCCCGGCAAGACCTGGGAGGCCGAAGGCCGCCGCGCGGGCAAGTTGAACTTCTCCGAGAGCATCACGGAGTACTACGACCAGGACGACAACCTCGTGATCACGGCGCGCTCCGTCGGTGTCCGCACCGAGCGCCCGGCCACGCAGGGTTAGGGGGCGCACGATGGCACTGAAGGCAAGCGACCTGAAGGTTGGCGACACTCACTCCGAGGAGATCTGCCACGAACTCTCTCGCACGCAGATCGTGATGTACGCGGGCACCTCCGGCGACTACAACCCGCTGCACTCGGACGATATGTTCACGAAGAACGCGGGCTACCCGGGCGTCTTCGCCCACGGCATGCTCACCATGGGCATGACCGGCAGGATGCTCACGAACTACGTGGGCGACGGCCGCCTCACGAAGTACGGCGTCCGCTTCGTCTCCCAGGTCTGGCCCGGCGACACCCTGACCGCGGAAGCCACCGTCAAGGAAGTCCGCGAGGAGGACGGCCAGCAGGTGGTGGACCTGGACATCGTCACCAAGAACCAGGACGGCACCCCCGTCCTCACCGGCTCCGCCACCGCCCGCGTCGACTAGCCCCGCCGCCCGAGGCGTGCACGAGAACGGCCCCGCAAGGGGCCGTTCGTCTGCTCCGGCCCATCCTCTGTCCCGGGGCGGAGGCGGTTAGACTCCCACACGATGGTGGAGATAGAGCGCTACCGCGCAGAGCACCTGGCGGGCATCCTTCGGCTCTGCAAGGCGGAGGGCTGGCCCTCCTTCCCTGACGACCCCGTACGCGCCCAGCGGGTGCTGACCGCGCCGGGTGTGACGACGGTCGTGGCGCTCGATGGAGAGGCTGTCGTGGGCTTCGCCCAGATGTTCAGCGACGGCGAGTTGCAGGCGTTCCTGGCGAACATGGCCGTGGACAGCGCACGCCGAAGACAGGGCGTAGCACGTCTCCTCGTGACTGAGGGCTTACGCCTGGCTGGCGGCGAACGCGTCGACCTGCTGAGCGAGGACGACGCTGTCGGGTTCTACGAGTCGTTCCCACACTTCCGAAAGCCCGGCATCCGCCTCTACCCGTTCCACGAGGACTCAGTCGAGGACTCGACCGACACTCCTCGCGGATGAACCCACCATCGCAGGACTCCCTCACCCCCACCGAGCGACGCTGGCGCGAACTAGCCCCGCCCGAGGCGGCGGCGTCCGCTCGAGGGCTGTACGAGCGGGTGGCCCTCTGGTCGTCCGGGAACCTGCCGGGGGTGGATGCGGCGTACGACCCGCTGCGCGAGCAGCACTGGGCCTACGCCGCCCTGGTCGCCGACTTCGCGTCGCACCTGCCGGTCGGGGGAGTCGAGGGGCGCACGAGGGTGCTCGACCTCGGGCCGGGCGACGGATGGCCCTCGATATCGCTCGCGGCGGCGTTGCCGGGGTCAGCCGTCCTGGGCGTGGACCCCTCGCCGAGGCGGGTCGCGGTCTGCCGGGCGAACGCGGCGCGCCTCGGCGTGGGGAACGCCTCGTTCCTCGCGGGGGACGGGGCGGCGCTGCCGGTGGCGGACGGCGCCCTCGACCTGGCTGTGGCGTCCCATTCCCTCGAGGAGTGCGCCGACCCGGAAGCGGCGATGCGTGAACTGGCGCGCGTCCTGCGTCCGGGTGGTGTCCTGCGGGTGCAGTCTCAGGTCTGGGCGCTGCCGTCTCCGGAGATGGAGACCGTCACCCTGACCGAAGGCGTGGACTCCCTGCTCTTCACCTACGCCCGCCGCACGCAGGAGCCCGCGCGCGAACGTCGATACGTCCTCGCGCTGCCCGCGACGCCCGAGGCGCGGCTCGCCCACACCGAGGCGCTCGTCGCCACTGCGGATGCCCCGCGCGCCTACGGCGAGACCCTTGTGGAAGGCGGACTGGCGACCGAGGTGCTGGAGCGCCTCGCGCCCTTCGCCCTCGCCTCGTCGGTCGTCGAACTGAGGCGGTGGACGCCCTCGTGGCTGGCGGAGGCGCTGCTGGCCGCCGGGTTCCGGGAGGCGCGGACGACCGCCCACCCCGGCGACGCCGCACGGCTGGCCGGCCGCGGGATGATCGCCCTGGGCGAGGACGCGGCCCGGGCGGCGTTCGAGGGCGTGACGGCAGACCTCGGCGCGCGCGTGTCGCGGGAGGCGGGGGCGGCGATGGTGACGGCGGTGCGGTAGCCCTTCGGCCCTTGCCACGCTTGGCACGCCTCATAACATGCACCCGGTACGCCTCGCCGCCGGGGGGTGGTGGGGCGCGGTCTGCAAGGGGGAGCACATGGCCGGTCCGCTGGACGATCTACGCGTCATTGACCTGAGCAACGGGCCCGTGGGCGGCATCGCCACGATGATCCTGGGGGACTTCGGCGCGGAGGTGGTGAAGGTGGAGCGCCCCGGCGGCGACCCGTTCCGCTTCCTGGCCAGCGCGCCCATGTGGCTGCGCGGCAAAAAGAGCGTGGAACTGGACCTGAAGCGCGAGGTCGAGAAGCAGCGCCTCTATGACCTGGTGAAGACGGCGGACGTGGTGGTCACCTCGTTCCGGGCGCACGAGGCGGTGGACCTGGGTTGCGACTACGACGTGCTCGCCTACCAGAACGCCGGCCTGGTCTACACTCAGATCTCCGGCTTCGGCCCCTACGGCCCGTACGTGGGCTATCCGGGCTACGAGGGCGTGGTGGCGGCCAAGGCCGGCCGCATGATGGCGTTCGAGGGCACCGCCCCGCGCCCCGGCCCGCAGTTCGCGGCGCTGCAGGTGGGCAGCCACGCGGCCGCGCAGGCCGCTGTCACGGGCACGCTCGCCGCCCTCCTGGCGCGGGAGCACCTCGGCTTTGGGCAGTACGTGGAGACCAGCCTGCTGCAGGGGCTGATGCCGTACGACCTGGCCGGCCTCGCCATGGCGTCGCTGCGGGAGCGTGACCCGGAGCAGTGGTCGCTGGACGCTGTGCCCGCGGCAGCCGGACGCATGCCCACCATCAACTACCAGCCCGTGATGGCGAAGGACGGGCGCTGGATCCAGTTGGGCAACCTGCTCCAGCACCTCTTCGACAACTTCATCGCCGCCACGGACATGGTGGACATCTTCGCGGACGGCAAGCACGAGGGCTCACCCGCGCTCTGGGAGGAAGAGGTGCGCGAGGCCTTCCGCGACCGCATGTTCAACCGCATGCGCGAGAAGACCGCGGACGAGTGGCAGCGCATCTTCGTGGAGAACGGCGGCGTGGTCTCCACCATCTACGAGACCACGCAGGACGCGCTGGACAACCCGGACCTGGTGATGAACGGCCACGTGATCGAGGTCGCGGACCCGCGCGGCACCCTGAAGAACGCCACCACGGTCATGGAGGCCGTGCTGGGCTTCTACGGCGACGACTCGCACCAGCGCGCGCCCATGAAGCAGATCGGCCCGGTGGCCCTGCTGACGGAGACCCCGGCGGAGATCCACGGCGACATCCCCGCCGTGGGCCAGCACACGCGCGCCATGCTGGAGGACAAGCGCACGCCCTGGCAGCCCCTGAACAAGGAGCAGCGCAGCCACGCCCCCGCGCTCGACGGCGTCACCGTGCTGGACTTCAGCACGATCATCGCGGCGCCCCTGGGCTGCTCGCACCTGGCGGACCTGGGCGCGCGGGTGATCAAGGTGGAGCAGGTGGGCGGCGACCCGTGGCGCTGGATGGGCAACGGGAGCCTGGGCGCCATCCGCACGAACGCCGGCAAGGAAAGCATCTGCGTGGACCTGAAGCACCCGGAGGGCCAGGCGATCGTGCGTGCGCTGATCGAACAGGCGGACATGATCGTGCACAACTACCGACCCGGCGTGCCCCAGCGCCTGGGCATCTCCTACGAGGACGCGAAGGCGATCAAGCCGGACATCATCTACCTGAACGTGAACGGCTACGGCCCCGCCGGCCCCAGCGCCCACCGGCCGGCCACGCACCCCATCCCGGGCGCGGCGCTGGGCGGCGCCACCTGGCAGTCCGGCGGCCTCCCCACCGGCGTCAGCCTGGAGGAGATCCGGGAGGGCGCCCGCCGTCTTTTCCGCGCGAACGAGGTGAACCCGGACCCCAACACCTCCGCCGTGGTCGCCACCACGGCAGTGCTGGCCCTCTACGCACGGAAGCGCACCGGCATGGGGCAGGAGGTGTTCGTGGACATGATGGGCGCCAACGCCTTCGCCAACTCGGACGACTTCTTCTGGTACGAGGACCGCGAGGAGCGCCCGGACGTCGATCCTGACCTCCTCGGCACCGGCCCGCTCTACCGCCTCTACCCGTGCAAGGAAGGCTGGGTCTTCCTGGGCATCCTGCTGGAGAAGGAGTGGGTGCGCTTCTGCCGCCGCATCGGCAGCCCGGAACTGGCGATCGACCCGCGCTTCGACACACGGGTGGCCAGGCAGGAGAACGCCCCGGCCCTGACCGCGCTGTTGGAGGAACTCTTCCTCACGGAGAGCGCGGACGACTGGGAGCGCCTGCTGGGCGTGGCCGGCCTCGGCTGCGTGCGCGCGGACGGCCCCCTGCCGGGCGAGTTCTGGCACACCGACCAGCAGGTGCAGGTGAACGAGTACAAGGCGACGGTGGTGCACCCGCAGCACGGAGAGATGGAGCGCCACGGCCCCGTCGTCCGGCTGCGCCAGACACCGAACCGCATCGCCTCCGCCCCGCTGGCAGGCCAGCACACGGACGTCCTGCTGCGCGAACTCGGCTACACCGAGGAGGACGTCGCCCGCCTGCGTGAGGCCGGCGTCGTGTGGGCGGAGCAGGCCGTGGAGGCGCTCACGGAGGCGTAGCCTCCCCCCCCCCCCCCCCACCGCCCTCGGTACCCCTCCGTCCGAGGGCAACCCCGGCGCCACCACGCGCGTTGTCTGCACGTGGGCCTGCGGCATGGGGGTTCGCCTCGCACTGCGGGTATAGAGGGGGAGCCGCCTGTGGCGGTCGAGGTGAGGCATTGCACGCCGGCGGAGATGGACGCGTTCTTCGCTGTCCCCACCTACGTCTTCGGGATGTCCTATGACGCCCAGGACGAGTGGGCCGAACTCAACAAGATCGAGGGCCAGTACCCAACGTCCGCGACCATGGCCGCCTTCGTGGACGGGCGCATCGCCTCCACGCTGGGGGCGCACGACTGGCGCACCCGGGTCAACGGGCGCTCCGTGCCCACCGCCTGCGTCACCACCGTGGGCACCATGCCGGAGTTCCGGCGCCAGGGCTACCAGCGCCTGGTGATGGCGCGGTCGCTCGAATGGCATCGGGAGGCTGGGCAGCCGCTGGCGATGCTGTGGGCCTCCTTCGGCGCGATCTACCAGCGCTATGGCTACGGGCTGGCCTCCGCGCACACGATGTACACGTTCGACCCGCGGTTCGTGGCGCTGCGCGACCCCGACCCGCCGAGCCAGGACGGCTACGCGGTGCGCCTCGTCGATGCGGCCACGCACCGCCCGCTCGTGGAGCGGCTGTACGAGGCGTACATCGCCCCCCGCACGCTCGCCATCGAGCGCGACTCGGTCCACTGGGAGGTCTACTGGCACTGGGAGGTGGCGCGCCGCAAGGACCGCACGAAGTACGTGGCCATCGCCTATGACGGCGAGGCCGCGCCACAGGGCTTCCTCATCTACAGCACGGCGGAGGACATGGGCGCACCCTTCCAGCCGGGCCCTGACCAGTCGATGGAGGTAGAGCAGTTCATCCCCCTGACGCTGGAGGCCCACCGCGCCATGTGGAACTACATCCGCTCCCATGACCTGGTGCGCCAGGTGAAGTTGGGCTTCGTCCCGGAGGACGACCCCACGGTGGACATGCTGCTGGAGCCGCGCGAACTCCAGCGCCGCACCGGCGACGGCATGTGGCTCCGCATCGTGGACGTGGCGGCGGCCCTGGAGGCGCGGGGCTACGAGACGGACGCGCGGGGCTCGGTCACCATCGCGGTGCGGGACGACCTCTGCCCGTGGAACACCGGCACCTACCGCCTGAGCGTCGAGGGCGGCCAGGCCACCGTGCGGCCCGCCAGCGGCGCCCCTGACCTTGCGATGCCGGTGGCGGCGCTGTCGCCGCTCTACTCGGGCTTCCGCACCGCCACCCAACTGGCGCGCGGCGGCCGCATCGAGGGCGACCGGGAGGCGCTCCAGCGCGCGGACGCGCTCTTCCGCACAGCCTACCGGCCGCACGTGTTGGAGGGCTTCTAGCAGCCCTCGGACGGCCGTGAGCGGCTGGGCAGCCGTAACACGGACGTAACGCCGCAGACATTCCCGCGACACGCGCAACACCGAGTCTCTCAAGGCGGGCGCCACCCCCACCGGCGGGGCGGCCCGATTCGCCTGACCTGGGAGGAGCGGTGGATGGATAGCGGAGATACCGCATGGATGCTCACCAGTTGTGCGCTGGTGTTGCTGATGACACCGGGCCTGGCCTTCTTCTACGGAGGCATGGTCCGCGCCAAGAACATGCTGGCCATGCTGATGAAGAACTTCGTCGCCATGGGCATCGTGACGGTGCTGTGGGTGCTGGTGGGGGCGTCGCTGACGTTCAGCGGCAGCACCACGCTGGGCGACTACGGCGTGCTGGGGGATCTGGACCTCTGGGGGCTCCGGAACCTGGGGGCGAGCAACACGCTCTTTGGACTGACGTTCCCGGACAACGTCATGATCATGTTCCAGTTGACGTTCGCCATCATCACGCCGGCCCTGATCGCCGGCGCGATCGCGGAGCGGATGAAGTTCACCGCCTGGGCGGCCTTCGTCGCCCTGTGGGCGCTGCTGGTCTACGTGCCGGTGGCGCACTGGGTGTGGGGCGGCGGCTTCGTGGGCGAAGACATTGGCGCGCTGGACTTCGCGGGCGGCCTGGTGGTGCACATCAACGCCGGCGCGGCCGCGCTGGCGCTGATCCTCGTGCTGGGGCCGCGCATCGGCTTCCGCAAGGAGGCCATCCGGCCGCACGCGCTGCCGTTCACGGTGCTGGGCGCGGGCATCCTGTGGTTCGGCTGGTTCGGCTTCAACGGCGGCTCCGCCTTCGCCGCGGATCAGGCCGCCGGCAACGCCTTCCTCACCACCCAGGTGGCCGCAGCCACCGCCGCCACGGCGTGGATCATCGCGGAGGCGGCCACCACCGGGAAGCCCAGCACGCTGGGCTTCGTCTCCGGCGCCGTAGCGGGCCTCGTGGCGATCACGCCGGCGGCGGGCTTCGTGGGGCCGTTGGGCGCCATGGCCATTGGCCTGGTGGCGGGCGTGGTCTGCTACTGGGCGCTGCGGCTGAAGTTCATGTTCAACTTCGACGACTCGCTGGACGTGGTCGCCGTACACCTGGTGGGCGGCATCATCGGCTCGCTGCTGCTGGGGGTCCTCGCGGAGGAGGCGTACGGCGGGGTGGCCGGGAGCGTGGACCAGTTGGGCCGGCAGGCCCTGAGCGTGGTCATCGCCTTCGCCTATTCCTTCGGCGTGACGTGGGTCATCGCCAGGGTGCTCGACCTAGCCATGGGCATCCGCGCGAGCGAGGTGGACGAGCGAAACGGACTGGACCTGGCGCTCCACGAGGAGCAGTCCTACGTGCTGGTCGATTAGGAGGCCGGAACGATGAAGTTGGTCATTGCCTACATCAACCCCTTCCGGCTGGATGAGATCCGCGACGCGCTGAAGGCGACCGGCGTCACGGGCCTCACCGCCATGAACGCCCAGGGCTTCGGCCGCCAGTCCGGCCACACGGAGACCTACCGCGGCGCCGAATACGAGGTGGACATGGTCCCCAAGATCCGCATCGAGGTGCTCGTGGACGACTCGCTGGCCCCCGCGGTCATCGACACCATCGAGCAGACGGCCCGCACCGGCTCCATCGGGGACGGCAAGATCGCGGTCCTCCCCGTGGAGGACGTGGTCCGCATCCGCACCGGCGAGCGCGGGCGGGACGCCCTCTAACGGCACGAGGGCGCACGAAGTGGGACGGCCCTCTGCACTCGCGAGGTTCATGGCGGCGCGCTCGGCCCTGGCCGAGCGCGCCGCCCTGCCCTCCGCCGCCGTCCGGCCCAGCGGCGTGGAGATGAGCCTCTACCTCACTGAACTGCTGGACGACGCCGTGGTTGCCCTGTCCGAGGGCGGCCCGCACGGCTCGTTCGCCCTGGTGGCGGTGGGGGGCTACGGCCGCCGCGAGATCGCCCGCCACTCCGACGTGGACGTGATGCTGCTGGTGGACGCCGACCGCCACGCCGAGGCGGCCGTGCGCACGCTCTACCCGCTGTGGGACGCCGCGCTGAAGGTCGGCCACTCGGTGCGCACCGTCCCCCAGGTGGCGGAGGCAGCCCGCGCCAGCCTGGAGACGTACACGAGCATCCTGGACGCCCGCTTCCTGGCGGGCGAGCCGCGACTGTACGAGCAGTTCCTGGCCGGACGGCGAGCGCTGGTGCGGAAGACGCGCGCAGGGCTGCGAGAGGAATTCGCCGGACGCTACGCCGCGCTCCTGCGCGATCAGCCGTGGCAACTGCTGGCCGTGGACCTCAAGGAGGGGCGAGGTGGCCTGCGCGCCCTCCACGCGCTCCACTGGCTCGCCGCGGCGGAGGCGGTGGCCGGCGGCGACTGGGACGGCCCCCAGCCCGAGCGTGCGCTGTCGTCGCGCCTGCGTGATGCGCGCGAGTTCCTGATGCTCACCCGCCACGCCGTCCATGCCAGCGTCGACCGTCCAGGTGACGTCTACCGGCCCGAGGTGGCCGCGCACGCCGCCCGCTGGCTCGAGGTCGACCCGTTCGACTGGTCACGTGGCCTCTATGAGCGCATGCGCGAGGTGGACGCCGCGCTCGCCGCCACCATCCAGCCGCCGCCTCCGCGTTCCCGATGGCCGTGGCGCGCGCCCCGCACGTCCGAGGCGGAGACGGAGGCCCAGACGGAGACGGAGACGGAGGACCTCGAGACGTCGCGCCCCCTCGGACTGCTGCGGCAGGCGATGGACACAGTGCGGGCGGGGGGGCCGCTCGACCCGCTACCGCCGGCCGGGTGGCTCGACCGGGTGCTGCCGGAGTGGCAGGCGCTGCGCGCACGCCCCCACGTGGCCCCGTTCCACATCCACCCCGTGGACGTCCACGCGATGCGCACGCTGGTGGAGGTACGCACGGTCATGGAGCACGAGGACTTCGAGAGCGGCACGCCCCAGGTAGCGCAGGCGCTGGGCCGCCCGCACGAGGTGCTCCTGGCCGCCATGCTCCACGACATCGGCAAGGGCTTCGCCGGCGCCCAGCACCCCGCCGCCGGCGCCGTGATCGCGGAGCGCTTCGCCGCGCGCGCCGCCCTCCCCCCGTCCGAGGCCGCCCGCCTCGTGGCGGCGGTGCGCCATCACCTGCTGCTCCCCGCAGTCGCCACGCGCCGGGATATCGCGGACCCGGAGGTGATCCGGGAAACAGCCGGCCTGATCGGTGACGTGCCCACCCTGCAACTGCTGTACGTCCTCGCCGTGGCGGACGCGCGGGCCAGCGGGCCGAACGTCTGGAACCAGTGGAAGGCACAACTGATGCGTTCCCTCTACCAGCGCGTCCTCGCCGTGCTGGAGGCGCAGCAGCCGGCCGGCGTCCCGGAGGTTGAGGTGGTCGTGGGCGCCCTCGCGGAGCGCTTCGCACCGGAGGTGGTGCGCGCGCACCTGGAGGGCCTGGAGCCGGGCTACCTGGTGTCCACGTCGCCCGCCGCCGTCGGCGACCACCTCGCACTCATCGAGGCCGCCCGCGGGTCCGAGGGCGCGGCGGCTCGCTACGAGCGCCTCGGCGCGATCGACCGGGTCACGATCGTCGCGCCGGACCGGCCCGGCCTGCTACAGGACGTCGCCGGGACGCTGGCGGGGTTCAGCGTGAACATGCTCGGCGGCGTCGCCTACACCCGCGCGGACGGCATCGCCATCGAGGTCTGGCACGTGGGCGACGCCCTGGGCGTGGGCATCGACGAGCGACGCTGGTCGCGCATCCTGGCCGCCCTCCCCGCCGCTGCCCGCGGCGAGTATGACATCACCGACCGCCTGGACGAGGTGCGCCGCTCCTACCCGCAGCCCCCTCGCCGCGAGGACATCCCGACGAAGATCCACCTCGACAACACCGCCTCGCGCGACTACTCCGTGCTGGAGATCTCCGCCCCCGACCGTCGTGGCCTGCTCTACGCCGTCACCCGCGCACTGCACGAACTGCGCGTGAACATCTACCTGGCCAAGGTGGACACCATCGGCCCGGAGGTCTTCGACGCCTTCTACATCCAGCGCGAAACCGGCGCCCGCATCGAAGCCCCGGACGAGGTGGCCCGCCTCGAACGCCGCATCGCGGAGGTGCTGGCGGCGTTGGACTGAGGCGCTGGTACCGGGCGCACTACGGCCCGGTGGCCCGCGTCCGTGCGCGTCTGGGACTCCCTCCCCTCTATCCGCCTCACCATCGTCATGCTGTCCCGCATTCGGGCGGATGGTAGGATACCGGCGGCCCGCCAGCCGGCCGATCGGGGGATCGACGGTGACGGGCAGACCATTGGCCCGCAACGCGCACCCGGATGCGTGATCGAGACCAGCGATCAGGGGGATCACGATGCCCGAGCAAAAGGACCTGTACGAACTCGGTGAGACGCCACCCCTCGGGCATGTCCCGAAGCAGATGTACGCCTCGCTCATCCGCCAGGAGCGCTTCGGACAGCCGAAGGACGCCTTCGCCGTGGAGGTCGTGGACGTCCCGGAGGTGGGCCCGAAGGAAGTGCTCGTCTGGGTGATGGCCGCCGGCGTGAACTACAACAACGTCTGGTCGGCCCTGGGCTACCCCGTCAACGTGATCGCCGCCCGCAACAAGGCCGGCGAGCCGGAGGACTTCCACATCGGCGGTTCGGACGCGTCCGGCGTCGTGTGGGTGGTGGGCTCGGAAGTCCAGAACTGCAAGGTGGGGGACGAGGTGGTCCTCTCCTGCGGCTACTGGGACGAGGACGCCCCGGACGTGCAGGCCGGCGTTGACCCCATGATGTCCGCGAGCAACAAGATCTGGGGCTACGAGACCAACTACGGCTCCTTCGCCCAGTTCACGCGCGTCAAGCACTTCCAGGTGCACCCCAAGCCCAAGCAACTGACGTGGGAGGCCGCCGGCGCCTACATGCTGGTGGGCGCCACCGCGTACCGCATGCTCTGCGGCTGGCCGCCGCACGTGGTGCAGGAGGGCGACCCGGTGCTGGTCTGGGGCGCCACCGGCGGGCTGGGCGTCATGGCCACGCAGATCGTGAAGGCCAAGGGCGGCGTCCCCATCGCCGTGGTCTCGGACGAGTCCAAGTTCGAGATGTGTTACCAGTTGGGCGCCAAGGGCGTGATCAACCGGCGCGACCCCGCCTTCACGCACTGGGGCCGCCTGCCGGACGTGGACGACGCGGAGGCGTTCGCGGCCTGGGCGAAGGGCGCGAGGGCCTTCGGCGCGAAGTTCTGGGAGGTCCTGGGCGAGCGCAAGAGCCCCAGGATCGTCTTCGAGCACCCGGGCGAGGCCACCGTCCCCACGTCCGTCTTCATGGCGGACAACGGCGGCATGGTGGTGATCTGCGCCGGCACCTCTGGCTTCAACGCGGACGTGGACCTGCGCTACCTCTGGATGCGCCAGAAGCGCCTGCAGGGCTCGCACTTCGCGAACACGGAGCAATGCGCCGCGCTGAACGAGATGGTGGCCGCAGGCCAGGTGGACCCGGTGCTCTCGCAAGTGTTCCCGTTCACCGGCGTGGGCGACGCACACCAGTTGATGCACGACAACGCCCACCCGGCCGGCAACATGTCCATCCTGGTCAACGCCACCACCGAGGGCGAGACCACGCTCGACGTCTCCTAGCACGCCTCGCTGCGAGGTACACCGAAGGGCGGCCGCGTGGCCGCCCTTCTGCGTTTGTGTTGCCCGGAGACGGCGGCGTTGCGCCTCGACATCCCCGGTGACGGGCGCAGCACGCTACGCCCCTACCCAGAATGGGAATGACGCCCCTACGCAGAATGGGGATGGCAGAGGGCGCCGGGACGGCCTTCTCCGGCTTCTGTGCCCTCCCCTGCACAATCGTGATGAGAGCGATATGGCGAGGGGAGTAGGCTCGGGCAGTGTCAGAATGGAGATCCTCATGACCACCGGCCTGCTCCTGTTGCACGCCTTCCCCCTGGACGCCGACATGTGGGACGACCAGGTCGCCGGGCTGACCGAGTTCCCCGTGGTCGCCGTGAACCTGCCCGGCTTCGGCGGCGCGGCCCCCGTGACCGGGGCGCCCTCCACGTGGATGGACCAGGCGGCCGACCATGCGAACGCGGCGCTCGCGGGCACGGGCATCGACCGCGTCGTCGTGTGCGGGCTCTCGATGGGGGGCTACGTCGCCCTCGCCTACTGGAGGCGGCACCGCGCGCGCGTGGCCGGACTGGCACTCGCCAACACGAAGGCCACCCCGGACGACGCCGAGGCGAAGCAGCGCCGGCGCGACCTGGCCACCCGGCTGCGCTCGGAAGGACACGGCTTCCTCGTGGAGTCGCCGCCGCCCCTGCTCTCGGACGCCGCCCCTGCCGAGGTGCGCGAGCGCGTGCAGACGCTGATTCGCCGCCAGTCTGCGGAGGCGATCGCCACCGCGTCACTCGCCATGGCGGAGCGCGCCGACTCCGTGCCTGACCTGGCGGGGATCGACGTGCCCACGCTCATCATCACCTCCAGCGCGGACACGCTGATCCCGCCGGAGGCCTCGAAGCCCATGGCGGAGCAGGTCCCGGGCGCGCACCTCGAGGTGATCGAGGGCGCCGGCCACCTCTCCAACCTGGAGCGGCCGCAGGAGTTCAACCGCCTGCTGGCGGAGCACCTGGCACGCTGCGGCGTGGAGGGCAACGAGACCGCCACACGCGGCCACGGCGCGGTCTAGCCCCGCCTACTCGTACGCCCCCTTCGGCGCCGCACCCGTGGCGCCGGACTCGCCCGCCAGCGCGCGGTCAGAGGGAGCCGTCGCGCGTCCGCCTCGGAAGTCGCGGAAGGGGCCGTCCCGCCATTCGAGGGCGCCCTTCAGGCCGTCGCGGGAGAGGCGCGTGCGCCACTCCTCCGCCGCCGGGCGGTGCTTGCTCATGGCCTCCACGTCCGTGCCGGACATGAGGCCATTGCGGATGGCCATCGCCTCGTACTGACGGTTCACGGAGCGCTTGGAGTACATCAGCATGTCGTTGTCGATGTGGGACATGCGGCGGGCGAACTGCTCCGTGAACTCCTCGAGTTGCTCGAGCGGCACCGCGTACGTGGCCCAACCCAGGTGCGCCATGTCGCGCCCGGAGAACGAGTCGCCCACGTAGGCGAACTCGCGCGCCTTGGTCATGGGCAGGTGCCACGGCGCCCACATGATGTCCATGGTGCCCATGGCCCGCACCGGCGGATACCCGATCTGCGCGTCCTCCGCCACGATGCGGAAGTCACAGAACGAGGCCAACTCCGTGCCGCCGGCCAGGCAGTAGCCGTGGATCTGTGCGATCACCGGCTTCGCCAGTTCCCAGATGGTCCAGTTGGCCAGCAGCACGTGGCGCGACCAGTCGTAGTGCGCCGGGTGCGTGGTGCCGGTGTCCGGCATCCGCGACCGCGGGTGCACGAAGCGCGAGTCGGGCGAGGCCTCCCGCGAGGGCGTGAGGTCGTAGCCAGACGAGAAGGCGCGCCCGGCGCCACGGATGATGATCACGCCCACCTCGCGGTCGGCCTCCGCCTCCTTCAGGGCGTGGAAGACCTCGCCGCGCAGGTCGTTGGAGAGGGCGTTCAACTTCTCCGGTCGGTCCAGCGTGATGTACGCCAGCCGTCCGTTCGTCTCATACAGGATGTTCTGGTACTCGGGCTGATCGGCCATGTGGCACCTCCGCTCACGCGCGGACGATAGCACCTGTGGTGAGGGACTTTGTGCCGCGCGTGCCAGCAGTCCTTGCACTTCTTCACGGCTCCGCCACCTCTACGGGCGTACCGTGGTGTCATGCCGGATCGCGAGGCGTCTGCGGGCGCCACCCGCCTCCGGGGAAGGAATTGCTCAGGTGTTTACTCGAGTGCCCGTTTCCGCTACGGTGGCGTCGCGCGGCGGTCCGGGTCGATGGAGTGTCTGATGCGACAGGCTCTGCGCCTTGCCGCGCTGACTGCTTCGCTCTTCGTTGCATTCGTCGTCGCTGCTCTCCCCGGGACGACGAATGCCTCCTCGACTCCGGCCCGCCTCGTCGCGGAGCAGCCCGCCGCCGGCCCGCCCCCGGCGGACGAGGTGGAGCCGCTCCTGGTCCCCGTGACGCTGGCGGACCTGATGCAGCCCATCGAAGAGCCGCCTCCGCCCGCCCCTACTCCCGTGCACGCCTCGATCTTCGAGGGTGCGCAGGTGGTCTCGGTCTACGGGCACCCGGGTGTGTGCGTGATGGGCGAACTCGGCTGCCACCCCGACCCGGCGGACGCGGTGCAGGCCGCGCGCGACCTGGCCGCCGAGTATGACGCGCTGAACGGCGACCGCCAGACTCTGGCCGCGCTCCACCTGATCGTGGACGTCGCGCAGGCGACGCCCGGCGCGGACGGGCGCTACCTGGAGCAGATGCCGCTGGAGACCGTGCGGGCGTGGGTGGACCTGGCCAGAGAGCACCAGATGCTCCTCTTCCTGGACATCCAGATCGGCTGGAGCGATCTGATGTCGGACGTGCGCCGGCTGGGCACGTTCCTCGCGGAACCGCACGTCCACCTGGCCATCGACCCGGAGTTCGCGACGAAGTCGGAGGGGCTTGCACCGGGCCTCGCTATTGGCGAACTGCTGGCGGCGGACGTGAACGCGGTGCAGGCGTACCTCGCCCAGGTCGTCGCGGAGAATGGCATCCCGCCAAAGGCGCTCGTGCTGCACCAGTTCCGGCAGGACATGCTCCCGGACGCCCACGACTACGACGACGTAGACCAGGTCGAGGTGGTGCTGGACATGGACGGCTGGGGGCCGCCGTGGCCGAAGTCCGAGAACTACCGGGCGTACGCCCTGGCGGACTACGCGGAGCGACCGGCCATCAAACTGTTCTTCCACTGGGACGAGCCGCTGATGACGCCCGCAGACGTCATGGCCCTGCCGATCCCGCCGGACTACGTCATCTACCAGTAGCCCGTCGCGTGCCCCTCGTCGTTGACGCTGTGGTTCAGTCCACGCGGGTGCGAGTGCGGTCCACGTCCAGTCGTTCCACGGCCATCTCGCCGAAGTAGTGGACGTCATGGCCCTGGTGACGCTGGAACACGTCCTGCACGTGCTCGCGTCGCTCCTCCTCCGGCGCCAGCACGGCCAGCACCACCCCGCCCCGGTGCACCGCGTCCTCGTACCCCTTGAGGTCGTCCACGTCCGCCACCAGGTGCTCGATAGAGCGCTGGGCGAGGGCGGCGAGGCCGTGGCTGTTGCCCTCCGAGTCCAGTTGCCTGGCGCCGGACTCGCGCGCGTACACGCTCAGGTCGTCCTGGGCGAAGCCAGAGCGGCGGAGGTCGTTCAGGGCGTCCGCCGCAGACTGGCGCGTGTCAAAGATGCCCATCACCTGGTTCTTCGGGTAGCCCGCAAACGGCTTGTCGCTGCCCTCCAGCCTGGTGGGCACCCGGCCCATCCGCGCCCAGATGATGAAGAGCCCCCCGATGGCCACGAGGCCGATGGCGTAGATGTGCGATGACGCCCCCGCGAGCCCGCCGCCCCACACGGAGACCGCAATGGCGGCCACCCCGAGCACCGCGGCTGCGAGATAGGTCCATTTGAACGTCACAGCGGCCCTCCTGCCACGCGGCTGGAGGATCGCGCGCGGCCGCTATCCCCGCCGTATCCCGCGGCAGGGGCGCATCACGAAACGCTCACAGTGCCGAGGCCGCCTGAGGGACGAGCGTTCCAGAGAGCCCGACTGAGGGCCCGCTCAGCGCCAGATCAGCGCCAGAGGTAGTCCTCCGGACGTGGGGCGCGGGTCTGCTTCCAGTAGTCCAGCAGGCTGAACGGCCAGTTCTGGGCCACGCGGCCGGTCTCGTTCTTGTACCAGGAGTTCACGCTGGAGGCGCCCCACGCCATCTCGCGGTTGCCGGCGTCGATGACCTCGTTGTAGTCGTCGTGCACGTCCTGGCGGCACTCCATGGAGGCATGGTCGCCCTCGATCAGTGCGCGGACGCACTCCAGGATGTAGTGCACCTCGCACTCCGAGAAGTAGATGATGCTGCCGTTCACCACGATGTTCGTGTTCGGCCCGTAGAGCATGAAGAAGTTGGGGAACTTCGGCACGGTGATGCCCAGGTAGGCGCGCGCGTCCCCGTCCCACTCCACGTGCAGGTCGGCGCCCTCGCGACCGACCACGTGCATCGGCGTGAGGAAGCGGGAGGCGTGGAACCCCGTGCCGTAGATGAGCACGTCCGCCTCGTGCAGGCGGCCGTCCTCGGTCTCCACGCCGGCCTCGGTGACCCTCGCGATGGGCGCGGTGACGAGGCTCACGTGCTCGCGCTTCAGTGCGCCCGCCCATGCGCCGTTGTCCAGCAGGATGCGCTTGGCGCCCGGCGGGTAGTCCGGGATCACCTGCTCCAACAGGTCCGGCTGGCCCTCGAACTGGTGCTGCAGGTACATGGTCATGAGCGCGCGCAGTTGGTCGTTGCGCTCGCTGACGGAGCGCTCGCCCTGCCCCCACGTCTCGTCCACGCGCACGGCCGGGAGGAGGCCCTCCACGGTGGCCCAGAAGAGCCAGAAGCGGTACCAGTGCGCGTAGTAGGGCGCGTGACGGAAGAGCCACTGCTGTCCGGCCGGCACCTCGTCGTGGTAGTGCGGCACGTTCGCCAGCCAGTTCGCCGTGCGCTGGAAGACCGTGAGCGACGCCACCTCCGGCGCGATCGCGGGCACGAACTGCGCCGCGCTCGCGCCCGTGCCGATCACCGCCACGCGCTGCCCCGCCAGGTCCACGTCATGCCGCCACCGCGCCGAGTGGAACGAGGCCCCGCCGAAGGTGTCGAGGCCCTCGATCTCCGGCATCTTCGGGCGGTTCAACTGCCCCACGGCGCTCACCAGCGCCTGCACCTCCAGCGTCTCGCGGCCTTCCGGCGTATCGAGGTACAGCACCCAGCGGGCGCGCTCCTCGTCCCACTCGGCGCGGTCGAGCGCGGTCTGGAAGCGGACGTGCTCGCGCACGCCGAACTCCTGGGCGCAGTCGCGGAAGTAGTCCAGCAGCACGTCCTGCGTGGAGTAGTGCGTGGGCCAGTCCACGCGCTGCGCGAAGGAGTAGGAATAGAACGCGTTGGACACGTCCACCCGCGCGCCGGGGTACGTGTTCTCGAACCACGTCCCGCCCACGTCCGCGTTCTTCTCCAGGATCACGAACGGCACGCCGGCCTGTCGCAGGCGGATGCCCGCCAGGATCCCGGACATCCCCGCACCCACGATCGCCACGGTGAAGTCCACGGCCGAGGGCTTCCGCCACTTCGGCGCGCGCGGATCCTCCTCCGAGATCGCGAGTTCCTCCATGACCAGCGGGAGGTACTCGGACGCCGCCTGTGCGCTCGACCCCGTCATCCACTCGATCGCCCGCCGCAGGCCTTCCATCGTCGGCGCCTGCCGCACCTCGCCGTCGCGGATGCGACGCAGCGCCGCCAGGGCCACCGCCTTCGCCTCGGCCTGCGCCTCGCGAGAGAGGCCGCCCTGCGGGAGCGGGGGCGACTGCATGGTGGGACGCAGGTCTTCCCGCAACAACGAGAGGTCGCCGCTGGCCAGCGCCAGCGCGGGCAGCAGCGCCGGCAGGTGGGCGTCCCCCAGGGACCGCTCCAGCACCTCGTCGCTGTCAGTGATGGGCTCAGTCGTCCGCGCGATGGCCATCGTCTGTCCTTTGGCTGTCCGTCCCCCGCCCGCCCCGAGCCGCGTCGAAGGATCCGGCCGGAGGGCGGACGGGGAACCCGATCCCCGCCCGCCCTCGTGGCCTCGCGCGCTACTCCTGGCCGATGGTCAGCACGGAGCGGGAGACCTCGCCGTTGCGGAGGGCGTCGAACGCCTCGTTGATCTGGCCGAGTTCGTAGCGGCGGGTGACCAGGGAGTCCAGGTCCAACTTCTTCTGGCGGTACAGGTTCAGGATGCGCGGCATGTCCGTGTGGAAGCGGGCGGAGCCGTAGAAGGAGCCCTTCAGGGTCTTCTCCTGCATCCAGATCATGCCGGAGATGGAGATCTGGTCCATGGGCGGCACCATGCCCACGATCACCGCCGTGCCCCCGCGGCCCACCATGTTGTAGGCCTGCTCGGAGGTGGCCTTCAGGCCGATCGCCTCGAACGCGTAGTCCGCGCCGCCGCCGGTCAGTTGCTGCACCTCGCGCACGGGATCGCCCTCACCGGCGTTGACGAGATCCGTGGCGCCGAACTGCTTCGCGGTGGCCAGTTTGTGCTCCACCATGTCCACGGCAATGATCTTCTCGGCGCCCGCCAGCCGCGCGGCCTGGATGATATTGAGGCCGACGCCCCCCGCACCGATCACCGCCACCGTGGTCCCGGGCTCCACGCCTGCGGTGTTCACCACCGCACCGTACCCCGTCATCACCGAGCAGCCCACGAGCGCCGCGATGTCCAACGAGATGTCGTCCGGCACCTTCACGAGCCCCACGGCCGGGGTGATGGAGTACTCCGCGAAGCCGCCCACGTTGGTCATGGCCGTCACGGCGCTGCCGTCCGCCCGGGTGCGCGCGGGCTGGTCGGCCGGCCTCGTGGCGGAGGGCGTCTGGCAGAGCGAGGGCCGCCCGGAGTCGCAGAACGAGCAGTGGCCGCACGGCTGCACGAAGCCGAGGATGACGCGGTCTCCCGGGGCCACGTTCGTCACGCCTGCGCCCACGCGTTCCACCACGCCGGCCACCTCGTGGCCCAGGATGTGGGGGTAGCGCGCCGGGTAGGTGCCCTCGATGAAGTGCAGGTCGGAGTGGCACACGCCGGCGGCGATGACCTTGACCAGCGCCTCGCCCGCCAGCGGCTCGTCGATCGTAATGTCTTCGATCACGAGCGGCTCACGCGCTCCTGTCAGGACTGCTGCTTTCATCTGATCCTCCCCCTGTGTGCCCCGCACTTGGCCTGGTCTCGTGCCATGGTCTCGTGGCAGGGCCTCGCGGCATGATGTCGCGCCCGTGCGGCGAGACTTACGTACAGGCTGTATGCGACCGGCGCATATTACATGACGCAATCTACCCCCGGTGCGTCCGCGCGCCTACAACTGCGGCTGACGGTCGCTCCGCACCTCCACCCCCGTGAGCACCTCGAGGGCCTGCACGAGCGCCTGCGTGCCGATGTCGCCGCCCTCGCGATGCTCCACGGCGCGGAACAACTGGTGCACGAGCGACGTACCGGCCAGCGGCAGGTCCAGGCGGTCCGCCGCCTCCAGGGCCAGGCGCAGGTCCTTCTGCTGCAACCCCACCTTGAACCCCGGCGCGAAGTCACGCGCCACCACCCGCGGGCCCAGGTTGGAGATCTGCCACGAGCCGGCGGCGCCCGAGGCAATCGCCTCCAGCATCACGGAGGGGTCCACGCCGGACCGCTGGCAGAAGACAAGCGCCTCCGCCATGGCCAGGTTGTTCAGGACCACGGCGATCTGGTTGCACAACTTCACGGTCTGCCCAGCACCGCTGGGGCCGCAGTGCGTGATCGTGCGGCCCATGGCCTTCAGCACCGGCCGCACGCGCTCCAGCGCCTCCGCCTCTCCGCCACACATGATCGAGAGCGTCCCGCCGATGGCGCCCTGCTCCCCGCCCGACACCGGCGCATCCACCATCGTCACGCCTCGTGCTGAGAGCCGCGCGGCGAGGCCACGCGTGACGTCCGGCGATATGGTGGACATGTCCACCACCACGGAGCCGGGGCGCACGCCGTCCAGGATGCCCGGGACGCCCTCCGTCCCCACGACCACGTCCTCCACGTCCTGAGAGGCCGTGACGCACGTGACGATGACGGTGGAGCGGGCGGCGACGTCAGCGGGGGACTCGCCCCGCTCGGCGCCGGCCTCCGCCAGCGTGTCCACCTTGCTCGACGTGCGGTTGTAGGCGACCAGCGGGAAGCCGGCGTTGAGGACGTTCCGGGCCATGGGCAGCCCCATGATGCCCAGGCCGATGAAGCCGACGGTTTCGCTGCTGTTCGCCATACTGGAATCCTCCTCCAACGCGAGCGGGTGTCCCGGCGGACGATACCGGAGACGATGGGATGGCGATGCTGATGACCTACGTGACACGTCAGGCGGCCCTCGGATGATGCGAGGGGGCGGCATGCGAGGCGGCCTGCAGCGCGCGCAGCCCACGGGCTCGCGCTGGGCGCTGCTGGGACGCGCGGCGGGCCTCTTCCGCCCCTACCGCGCCGGCCTTGCCGTGCTCGTGGCGCTGCTGACCGTCACCACCACGCTGGACCTGGTGGGCGTCCGCCTCTTCGGCTCCATGGTGGACGAGATGACC
The DNA here is from genome assembly GCA_023228825.1 of Dehalococcoidia bacterium. Taxonomy (GTDB): domain Bacteria; phylum Chloroflexota; class Dehalococcoidia; order UBA2979; family UBA2979; genus W-Chloroflexi-9. The sequence continues at coordinate 78,106 of JALOAL010000013.1, forward strand.
AGCGGCACCACGGAGGGCCTGACCAGCCTGTTCCTGGTCTTCCTCGCGATCGTGCTTGGCAGCGCACTGCTCGGCGTGGCGCAGTCCTACGTGAACCAGGTGGTGGGCCAGGGGGTGATGGTCACGCTGCGCTCGGACCTGCACGCGCACCTCCAGCGACTGCCCGTGCGCTTCTTCACGCAGACCCGCACCGGCGAGATCCTCTCGCGCGTCTCCACGGACGTGAACGCGGTGCAGCAGGCCGTGACCGGGACGTTTACGGAGTTCCTGTCCAGCGTGCTGGCGCTGACTATCGCGCTGATCCTGATGTTCCAGTTGAACTGGCAACTGGCCCTGGGCACGGTGGTGGTCCTGCCGCTCTGGGTCTATCCCACCATCGCGGTGGGCAAGCGCATGCGCGCGCTCATGCTGCAGTGGCACGAGGAGTCCGCGCGCATGACGACGCAACTGGAGGAGACGCTCTCTGTCTCCGGCTCCATGCTGGTCAAGACCTTCGGCCGCGAGGACCACGAGCGCGAGCGCTTCGAGGCGTCCAACCAGTCCCTGCGCACCCTGGCGATCCGGCGCATGATGGCGGGCCGCTGGTTCAACATGGGCACCTCGCTCTTTGGGGCGCTCGTGCCCGGCGTTGTCTACTGGTACGGCGGCCGTGCGGTGCTGGGTGGCGATGCGCTGAGCACCGGCGACGTAGTGGCCTTCGCCATGCTCACCCAGCGCGTCTTTGGCCCCTTCGCCACGCTGGCCCGCCTCAACACCACCCTGCTCTCCTCCGCCGCACTCTTCGAGCGCATCTTCGAGTACCTGGATCTCCCCACGGAGGTGGACGAGCGCCCGGACGCCGTCACGCTCGAGGCGCCTCGCGGCGACGTGGCGTTCAAGGACGTCCATTTCGCCTACGTCCCCGGCGGGCGGCCAGCCCTGGACGGCGTCTCGTTCGAGGCGCCACGGGGCACCATGGTGGCGCTCGTGGGGCCGTCCGGGGCCGGCAAGACCACGGTCACGTACCTCCTCCAGCGCTTCTACGACCCGCAGCGAGGCGCCGTGCGCATCGACGGGCACGACGTGCGCGATCTGACACTGTCCTCCGTGAGCGCCACGGTGGGAGCGGTGATGCAGGAGACGTACCTCTTCCACGCCTCGCTGGCGGAGAACATCCGCTACGGCCGGCTGGAGGCCAGCGACGAGGAGGTCGCGGAAGCCGCACGCGCCGCCGGGCTGTGGTCGCTGGTGGAGCGCCTGCCGGACGGCCTGGACACGGTGGTGGGGGAGCGCGGCTTCCGCCTCTCCGGCGGCGAGAAGCAGCGGGTGGCCATCGCGCGGGCGATCCTGAAGGACCCGCCGGTGCTCGTGCTGGACGAGGCCACCTCGTCACTCGATTCGCGCCTCGAACGCGAGATCCGCGAAGCCACCGCCATCCTGGCGAAGGGGCGCACCACCGTGGTGATCGCCCACCGCCTGTCCACCGTGGTGGCGGCCGACCTGATCCTGGTGCTGGACGGCGGGCGCATCGTGGAGCGGGGCACGCACCATGAACTGCTGGCGCAGGGCGGCCTCTACGCCTCGCTCTACCGCGAGCAGTTCACCGACCGCACCACCGACCCGCTGGACGGCGCCGGAGACGCCGACGACACCGGTCACGTCGAGGCGTCACCCCCGGGTGTTGCCCGACCCTGAAACAATGCCCACGATTCAAGCCCACTCGAAGGGATCCAGATGCGCCTGCTCCGTCGATTCGTCATCCTCGCCGTCATCATTGGCCTCGGACTGAAGGCGCTGCAGTCGCTCGGCATCCTCAAAGGCGGCGAGTGCGGCCCCGGCTGCCCCTGCTCGCAGGGCGACCTGGCTTGCACCTGCGGCCACAAGACCTGCCTCGCGCCCTCGGGGATTTAGGGGACACGCCCGCAGGTGTTGCAGACGCTTCCTCGCCGCGGACACACCTCAACCACCCGCTCACCCTGAGCGGGCACACCCTTCGACAGGCCTGGATGAGCAGATGGCTTCGGGCTACTCCCCTGCGAGGAAGCGGCGGGGCACCTCGCGCATCATCAGGTCCACCGTGTCCTGGCTGACGCCCGCTTCCAGGAGCGCGGGGATGGCCACGGTGCTGACGAAGAGGTAGCGCGTGGGCGTCTCGCGCGGATGGAGGCCGGGGGCGTAGTCGTGGCCCAGCATCAGGCGGTGCGCCCAGCCTCGGTCGATCAGGGCGCGCACCGTGTCGTTGCGCTGCTGCCAGGTCGGACGCTCCTGGGTGCCGCCGTCCATGGTGGGCACGCTGCCCCCGGGATAGCGGTCCATGGAGAGGTACACGCCGGCCTCCAGCAGCCGTTCGAGGTACCCCACGTCCGTGGTGTCCGCGCTGTGGCCAATGCACACCCGGTCCATGGGCGCGCCAGCGTCGCGCAGGATCTCCACCTGGCGCATGCCCACTTCCAGCGGCGCCCATTGGTGGCTACTGATCGGGCAGTCCGTCTCCCGGGAGGCGATGGCGGCGGCGCGGAGGATGACCTCCGCCTCCGGCGAGACGCCCTCCGCGTCCGAGGCGACCTTGATGACGCCGGCCTTGATGTCCGTGTCCTGGATGCCCTCCCGGATCTCCCGGATGAACACCTCCGCCACCCGCTCTGGCGTCCACGACCGGAACGCGCGCGGCACCTCACGCCAGATGCCGGTCGCCACCACGATGTGCATGCCGGACGCCCGCGCATAGTCCACGGACAGCGCCATGGACCGGCCCAGGTCGGGCGTGCTGAGGTCAATGATGGCGTCCACGCCGCCCTGCTTTGCCTCCGTCAGTTCCGCGATCCCGCGCTGCCGCATCTCCTCCACGTCGAACATCCACGGGTACTCGGAACCCAGGATGGCGGGGGGCCGCGGGGTGTGCTCGTGGCTGAGCGTGAAGCCCAGTTGGTCCGACTCGATCGGCCCCAGTACTGTCTCGATGGTAGGCATCGTCCGCCTCCTTACCGCCCGCGTGTCAGCGTCCGCGCGTCTCGCCCCAACGGTTCCAGTACGTCACCTGCTCCACCGGCTTGCGCCTGGGCTGCGCCCACCGGCCTTGCGAGGGATAGCCGAGCGGGATGAGGGCCATGGTCAGCGCGTCCTCCGGGATCCCCAGCAGGCGCTTCGTGTCCTCCTCGTGCCCCGCGTAGAGCGTGGTGAGCGTGGCGCCGATACCGTGGGCGCGCGCGGCGAGCATCAGGTGCTGCACGGCGCCGTAGATCGAGGAGCCGGCGCGGGGGTTGCGGGACTTCGCGGCGCGCTCCATGACCGGGATGACCCACACGGGGGCCTCCTCCAGGTGGTTCGCCAGGTGCTCCGCGCTCAGGAAGTTCCGACGCCCCAGCGCGTCGCCCGCCGCGCCCTCGCCCAGGATCTGGTCGCGGCGCGAGCCGTAGGCGGCCTCCCACCCCTCCCGGTACCACTCGGCGACCTGGCGCTTCACGTCCGGGTCGGTGACGACCACCCAGCCCCAGCCCTGCGAGTTGCCGCCGGAGGGGCCTCGGATTGCGGCGTCCAGGATCGCCCACAGGACGTCGTCCGGGATGGGGTCGGGCTTCAGGTAGCGCCTCGCGGGCGTCGAGTGCAAGGCTTCGAGGACGGTGATGGGCTCGGGGTCGGCCATGGGGGCTCCGTTCACGCTCGGGCTTCGTGCCGCCCGCAGTCTATGCCGCCCCGCCACCTCGGAGGACCTCCGGGGCCTGGGAGGACGCCACGGTCCAGCCCCGGGCGTTGCGCAGACGGATGCCGGACCAGTGCAACGTGGTCCCCTCCCACACGCCCGCCAGCGGCGTCAGGCGCTCCATCACGCGCAACTCCACACCCGCCTCCCGCATCGCCTCGAAGAGGTCGCCCAGCACCTCCACGCGCCGAGGCGTCACGGCCTGGCGGCTCACCCACATCCCGGCGTCATGCAACGACTCGAAGGCCTCCTCCGGCAGTTCGTAGCGGTAGAGGGTGGCCTGGCGGATGCGCTCCAGCCAGGCGTACTCCACGTGCGCGATCACCCGCGCATCCGAGCGGCCGAACCACGCCTCCCGATCCGCCTCGGTCGTGCTCTCCACGGGCCACAGCAGCGCCCGAGGGCAGTCGCGCGGGAAGAGGTACATGTGCTGGTGGGAGCGCTCGATCGCCCAGACCACGGGGACGGTCATCTCCGGACGCTGCGGCATCAGGCGCGGGCGGAACTCCTGGATGCCGGGCTCCTCCGAGAAGTGGTACAGCGAGGGCATCGAGGGCCTCCGAGGACTCCGGGCGCCGGACGCGAAGCGACCGCCCTCGCGGGCGGTCGCTGATTCTACCGGGCGGACTCGTGAATTCCGAGTCCCCGGGATTGCCCCCACCCCAGCCCTCCCCCGCTGTTCAGACCGGAGACATGTCGGACGGGTGTTCGGGGACATATCGGACACTCGTCGGCTGGTCGCGAGGTGCGGCCCGGAGGTCGACCTCGGCGATTTGGAC